>CAWHBF010000029.1:0-150000 GCA_963827515.1 uncultured Acidobacteriota bacterium
CACATCGCCGCTGGCGGTTCCTGACAGAGTAAACCCGACCAGCCCAGGCCAGTAGAGCGGCCCGTCAGGATTGATCAGCGTCGGATCCGTGAAGACGAGCGCGTAGTTACCACCAAGGACCGTACCGGCAGTGTCTGTAAAGACAGCGCCAAAAGACTGCGGAAACGGCGCCGTCGTATTAGCAGTTAGGATGTACATGTCCTCGGTCTCTCCGCTCGTGGCACTCGCTGACCCGTAGTTCAGAACTGTGTCCCGGAGCGGGTCCACGTACACGTTGGCGGTCGCGTCCGTAACCTGGAAATTAAATAGATCCTGCACACCAGGAACCAGAACGACATTGCTGTAAGTGCCCTGCACCGTTACCAGCGCGTAAAGGCTGTAGAGGTTGGCGCCGCTAGCCTCTCCCGGTTCGAAGGCGCCAATCTGGTCAACAAGCGGCACAGGCGGCGTGCCGCCATCTGTGTATGCCGTAAACCGAACCACCAACGTGGCCGTGAAATTGCCGAGCCCGTCAAGATTCAAATCTTCCTGATACTTGCCGGTAATCCCTCCCGCGAGGAGGTCGACATCGTTGGCGCCATCGACTGCACCTTCGTCAACGAGAAATACATCAGCGCGTGCGATGCTCGGCGTCACGGCCAAACCGAGGCCAGCCACCGTCAGAGCCACCAGGCCCCGCATTAGAGTGTTCGTTAGTTTTTTCATCTGCGATGCTCCCAAGAGGCTCCACGCCAGCCGAAACGCTCGGACTGGGCACATGGCGGTTACTTAGCACGTACGATGCCGGGTAAGGGACGACGACGTCGGCTGATAGATCGTGAGCTATAAACTTCTTGTTTATAATTAGTTACACAGAAATTACAAGAGGGTAATAGTCAAGGGACGGTGGCGAAAGTCACCCTATAGGTTGACCAAAGACATCAGCGAGATCCAATGAACCAGGTGCGATTTGCGGGTCCCGACAAATTGCGCCAGTTTTACGTCAGAAGGCTCAACGCCAATCCCTGAAGGAAAGTCACCCCTCACACCGATTTCATTCCACAACAAATCGCGTTAAGCCCGTTTGTCGACAACAATTGCAGTTGTTTTCTGAACAGCCCGATACTTTGACAGGATGATTCAGCTCGACGGGGTCACAAAGCGGTTCGAGAGCCAGAAAGGGGTCGTCGCCCTCGACAACGTCGACCTTGCGATTCCTGCTGGGCAGATGGTTTCGATCGTCGGCCCGTCGGGGTCTGGTAAGTCGACGCTGCTCAACCTCGTTGGAGGGCTGGATCGGCCCACGTCGGGTGACATTCAGGTCGGAGGCGAATCTCTCGCAAGACTGTCGGACGACGCCTTGACGCTGGTGCGAAGGGACAAGATCGGCTTCATTTTCCAGTTCTTCAACCTGCTGCCCACCCTCACCTGCCTCGAAAACGTGGCCCTGCCGCTGCACCTGCGCGGGTGGCCTCGCCGGAAAGTCACGGATCGAGCACGCGAATTGCTCTCGCTGGTCGGACTGGAAGATCGTGTGCGGCATCGTCCTGACGAACTTTCCGGCGGGCAGCGGCAGCGCGTGGCGATCGCGCGCGCGCTGTCGATCTACCCGCCCATCCTGCTCGCCGACGAGCCTACGGGGAACCTGGACACGCGGACGGGTCAGGAGATCCTCGCGCTCATTCGCGACCTCAACACACGCCTCGAGGCCACCGTCGTGATCGTGACCCACGACGCCGCCGTGGCCCAAAGCTGCGAACGCACAGTTGAGTTGAGGGACGGCAGGATTTCCAAGGACCTCACCAGGTGAGACTGCTCGTCCTCCTGAGCTGGCCGCACGCCAGGCGTCATCTGTTGCGCACGGTGCTGACCACCGCCGGTGTCGTACTTGGCATCGCGGTGTTCGTCGGGATGTATACCGCGAACCAGAGCGTACTCCTGGCTTTCTCGCAGACGATCGATCGCATTGCGGGCAGAACGGACTTGCAGATTACCGCCGGCGAAGCCGGCTTCGGAGAAGACGTCCTCGAAAAGGTCCAGGCCTCAGCGACCGTGCGCGTGGCGGTCCCCATCATCGAAGCCGTGGTGGATCCGGACCTGCAAGGCGAAGGCGATCTGCTCGTGCTCGGCGTCGACATGACGGGCGATCGCAGTCTGCGCGACCACGACCTCGACAGCGGAGATGAGGGCGTCGTGGACGACCCTCTGATCTTTCTCGCACAGCCGGACTCGCTCATCGTGTCGAACGAGCTCGCCGACCGCAACGGACTCCGTGTTGGCAGTCACCTGCCGCTGCAGACGGCCGATGGCGAGAAGGCCTTCGTCGTTCGCGGCATCATGCGAGCCTCCGGCCTGGCGAGTGCGTTCGGCGGCAACATCGCAATCATGGATGTCTACGCGGCGCAGCACATGTTCGGACGCGGGCGAACGTTCGACCGTATCGACCTCGCGCTCGCCCCAGGCACCACGCTCGCCCAGGCCGAGGAGGAATTGACGCGGCTTCTCGGCTCCGGATTCGACGTCCAGCCTCCAGCTGGACGTGGACGGCAGGCCGAAGCGATGGTCGCGGGCTACACGATGATGGTGAACATCTCCAGCGTGTTCGCGCTCTTCATCGGTATGTTCATCATCTACAACTCGTTCGCCACATCGGTCACCGAACGCCGCGCCGAGATCGGAATCCTGCGCGCTCTCGGCGCCACCCGGGGCCAAGTCCGCGGCCTGTTTCTCGCAGAAAGCATGGTCCTCGGCCTGGTCGGCTCGCTCGTCGGCCTGGTAGCTGGCGCCCTCATCGCGAGGGGCATCGCATCGGCGATCAGCACGCTGGTTGGTGAGTTGTATGGCGTGGCCAAACAAGCGGCCGATGTAGCGACCGATCCGATCGTGATGGCTGTGGCGGTCGCGATTGGCATGCTCACGAGCGTGGTGGCCGCCGCGATCCCCGCACGAAGCGCTGCACGCGTCGACCCCATTCAGGCACTCAAAAAGGGCAGTCATCAGATCCTGTCGGCCGAGGAGAACCGCTTCCGATTGGCCTTGGCGCTGGTCCTCAGCGTGGTGTCGATTGGCTGTGTGATCGCAAGCGAGTCCAGGGTGCTTTTTTTCGCGGGCTACGCCTGCACGATCGCCATGGCGCTGCTCCTTGGACCTATGTTGACGGTCGGCCTCACGCGGGCATTGCGGCCTGTTCTCACACGCATCCGCGCGGTGGAAGGCGCCCTTGCGGCCGACAGCATCATCCAGGCGCCACGACGGACTTCGGGGAGCGTCGCCGCGCTGATGCTGTCGCTGGCGCTCATCATCGCCTTCGGCGGCATGGCGCGCGGTGCGTACGGGTCGATCGTGCAATGGCTGGACACCACCCTCAATCCGGATCTGTTCGTCATGCCGTCACAGCGTCTTGACGTACGCACCACGAGGTTCCCGGCCGCGATGTCGCCGGAAATCGCAGAACTGCCAGGCATCGAACGTGTTCAGATGTTTCGCAACAACCGCATCACGTTCCGAGGCAAGCCCGCGATGGTGGCCGCCGTTGAAATGAACAGCGTGCGGCACACCGCGAAGAGCGAGCCGGTCGCTGGTACCGTTGACGAAATGTATGACAAGGCAGCGGCCGGGGAAGGCGTGATCGTGGCTGACATCTTCTCGCAGCTCCACGACCTGACCTTGGGTGATACGGTGGAGATTCCGGCGCCGTACGGCACGCTTCGCCTCCCGATCGTCGGCATCATCGTGGATTTCGTCGATCAGCAAGGCACCGTGTTCGTGGACCGATCCGTCTTCCTCCAGTACTGGCAGGACGACACCGTCAGCGATTTTCGGGTGTTTCTCGAACCCGGAACCAACATCGCCGACGTCAGGCAGCGAATCATCGACCGATTCACGGGAGAACGCCATGTGTTCGTGCTCACGAACGAAGAGGCGCGACAATACGTCCTCAGGATCGCCGATCAATGGTTCAGCCTGATGAACGTGCAGATCGGCATCGCGGTGCTCGTGGCAATCCTCGGCATTGTCAACACGCTGACCGTGTCTATCACCGACCGTCGGCGCGAGCTCGGCGTGCTGAAAGCCGTCGGCGCTCAACGGGGGCAGATTCGCGGCGCAATCTGGCTCGAGGCCGCGAGCGTGGCCGTCATCGGCCTCGTGCTCGGCGGTGTCCTCGGCGCCATCAACTTGTACTACCTCCTCGAAATCGTACAGCGCGATGCGGTAGGCCTGCGCCTCGACTACCAGTATCCAATCTCGACAATGCTCGCGCTCGTTCCGATCATGCTCGCCGCTGCTTTCATCGCGGCTCTCTGGCCTTCCGAAGCAGCGGCACGGCGTTCTCCTGTGGAGGCGTTGGCCTATGAATAAGACGATCCTCATGCTGCTCGCAACCGCGGGCCTCCTCATATGCGCGCCCGAATCCGTCACGCCACTCGAGGCCGCAGACGACGCACAGCAGATTGTCGACGAGGCTCAGCGCCGTACGACGACCGGGTCGGAGCGATACGCAGGGCTGCTGCAATCGTTCAGTGCCGACAGCAAGACGTCGGAGAAACGATGGATCTTCGAGCGCCTCGGGGCGCACGGAGGAAGCAAGACCATCATCCGTTTCACCGAGCCCGCGGAGGTCGCCGGTGTCGCGCTGCTCATCGTGAACCACGCCGAAAGGGCGTCGGACCAATGGATGTGGACGCCGGCGCTGCAACGCGATCGCCGGATCGCGCTGCAAGATCGGTCCACGAGATTCTTCGGTACTGACTTCAGTTTCGAAGACCTCGAGGAACGGGTCGCTGCGCAGTACGAGCACACCCTGCTGGACGAGGAGACGATCGAGGGCGTTGCCGCGTGGAAGATTCAGGCGATCGCGAGGCGGACGCGGTCGTCACAGTACACGAAGCAAATTCTATGGATTCAGAAAAGCGATTACACCACCGTCCGTATCGACTCGTATGTGAAGGACGAGGTCGTGCGGCGGCTGCAGTCGTCGAAGTTCCGTGTGATTCAAGGAATCGCGACCGCTCATGAAATGGTCATGACCGACCTCCGTCGCGGCAGCCGCACACGACTCGCACTCGACAAGGTTCAATACAACCTGTCCCTCAACGACTCCGACTTCACAGTACAGGCCCTTCGAAATTGACACGATTGACACGCAGACTCGTCTTCACGATCGCGATCCTCCTCTGGTGCTCTCCTCTGGCAGCGCAAGTGCCATGGGCACCCGGCTTCATCGAAACCAAGGGCCTGCTATTTCCCCAGGAAACGCCCAACGACACCACGCAGGCCGTGGCCGACCTGCTCTGGCGTCAGGAATTGATCGCGAAGCCGACGTCTTGGCTGCAGTTCGTGGCGGGCGGCGATTTCAGAGCCAACACACACGACCAGGTCGAAGACGTCTGGCGTGTCGATTGGGAGGATCGTGGCCCGCGGCCCCCACGAATTTCAGTTCGGCGCCTCGCGGCGACCGTCACGGCTGGCCGCCTGACGCTGGACCTCGGCAAGCAGTTCATCCGCTGGGCACGAGCGGACGTGCTGAATCCGATCGACCGGTTCGCGCCCCGCGACTACACGAACGTCATCGACACGGAGTTCCTCCCGGTCATCGGTGGGCGGGCGACCCTGCAACTGGGGCCGGAAACGATTGAGGGGGTCTGGCTGTCGCAGCTCACTCCGAGCCGGATGCCGTTGCTGACCCAACGCTGGAGCATCGTACCGGCGGAAGCCGCAGGCGTATCGATCATCGATCTCGGTTCCGATTTTACGAATCGCGGCCAAGCAGGGGCTCGGTGGAGACATACCGGCAGCCGCTTCGAGACCGGACTGTCGTACGTCGATGGATTCAACCACCACCCGGAGATCGAGGTGCGCCCACTCGACGCCACCGGCACCGTGGTCTCTCTCGTGCGCACGTATCCGCGCATCCGCTCGTACGGAGCGGAGTTCGCGGTCCCGACTCGCTGGATCACGCTCAAAGCCGAAGGCGCGTACTTCGTGTCACCAGAGCACACCTTCGACGAGTACGGGCTCTACGTCGCGGAGATCGAACGGCAAGTCGGGGAATGGCTCCTCACGGCGGGATATGCCGGGGAAATCGTGACGGGCGAGGACCCGCCGCTCGCGTTCGATCCTGAGCGCAGCCTCGCCCGCTCGTTTATCGCGCGCATGGCCTATGCCGTGGACCCCCGACGCACCGTCGCCGTCGAAGCAGTCGGGCGACAGAACGGCGACGGCTACTACATCGAGGGGGAGTTCTCCCAGGCCGTTGGTGAGTTATGGCGCCTCACACTCAAGCAGGTTGTGATCCTGGGCGAGGAGGACGACTTTCTCGGCCAGTTCGACCGCAACTCGCACTTCGTCGCCGCGTTGAGACTCAGTTTCTAGTGAGGCTGACGGCCGAGGGCGCTAGGAAGCCGGCTCTAGCGCGCTTTCTTGTTCTACGTAGTGGCCGGCTTCAGCCGGCTTCAGCCGGCCTTTCTCGGTCCGCCTGAAGGCGGACACTACGTACAACTGGAAAGCGGACTAGAGTGCCGGCATCACTACATACACCGTAATCACCCGTTGGGTGGTCAGGCCGCCGCTGTCGGTGACCCTGGCAGTAACAACGTGCGTGCCGCTTTTCAAGGTCGTCGCGAAACTACCCCCGGTCCCGATCTGTCCGGACCGATCTGACGACCACACGAGCTGACTCGTGAGATTTCCCTGCTGGGTGTCGCTCGCCGACCCCGCAAATGTGATCGGAACTCCTGCCGTCCCCGTCATGCCGTTGGCCGGGCTGCTGATCGTCACGGACGGGGCCGTGTTGGTGGTGGTGGTGCCGGACGTCACGGTCACGGACCTGCTAGCCGCGGACGTCATGCCCCCCCCATCGGTCACTGTAGCGGTGATGGTGTGAGTGCCTGTTGACAGCACGCGTGTGAAGCTCCCGCCCGTGCCTATCTGTCCGTCACGGCTCGACTGCCATACCAGCTGGCTCGTCAGATTGCCCTGCTGCGTGTCACTCGCCGACCCGGAGAAGCTGATAGCAGTCCCCGTTGGAACCGAAAGGCCGTTCGCCGGACTAGCGATCGTCACCACGGGGGCCGTGTTCGTGGCAGCAGCGGCGGCGGCGACGTATACCGTAATGCCGCGTTGCGTGGTCAGGCCGCCGCTGTCGGTCACGGTGGCGGTAATGGCGTGGGTGCCCGCCGTCAATGAGCGCGTGAAGCTGCCACCCGTCCCGATCTGCCCAAGGAGGTTCGAACTCCATACAAGAAGGGTCGTGAGATTCCCCTGCTGCGTATCCGTCGCCGAGCCAGTGAAGGTCACGTTGGTGCCGGTTGTTATCGAGATGCCATTCGCGGGGCTGGTGATGGTCACTGACGGTGCGGTGTTCGACGCTGCGGGGTTCGTCGCGCCCCCGCTGGTGCCGTACAGCTTCTGGGCGCCGGCCTTGTCGTCGCTCTCGATACTCCGCTGAGTCGTCGTGCACCCCAAGTAGCCAGGAGTCATGGTCGCGCCGCTCACGGTGGAATGCAATAACCCCATCGCGTGCCCCAACTCGTGTGCGGCGACATCTTCGATGTACACGCCACTGGTACAGCCCGACCAGCCTGTGAAGAACTTGAACCCCCCGTCCCAGAAGACGATGTCACTGTCGACGAGCACGCCACTGTTTGTCCAGGAGTACGTCGATGCGATCGCTCCGCCATTGGTGCTGCTACGAAAGATAATCACGTTCCTTTTGTCGTTTGATGTTGTGGTGTCGCCGACCTGACCGGCGTACCAGAACCGGAACGGCGTGCCGGATTGTGTGTTCCAGACATTCATCGAAGACTGCAGGGCGGTTATCGCCTGACTCGACGAGACGTCCTTATTCAATGGATTCACATAGAACCATGCTTCCAGCTTGCCCCACTTCGCGTAGGTGCTGTATCCCAATGTCGCCGGGGCGAGTGTCGCGATGCACGCGATGGCTATGGCGACGGCAGCAGGCGCTTTCATCCGCTGCATGCTACCGACCGCCCGCAGCTTGAGCCGACTTCACTGCTGCGCGAAGCTCATCGACCGTGAGGCCTGTACCGGTAACTTTGTCGTCGGCGTCAACCTCCATCACGCTCGAACCTCTGCGATACGGCACATAGGTACCGGAAGGGCTGTTCGTCAGGAAGAGAACCGCGCGCTGCCCCTTCTTCATCTTCGGCATGTCGGAGACGTCCAGGGTCAGGTCCCCGATCGTTCCACCTTCGATCGTCACCACCACCCCGGCCTCGTGCGCGCCCTTCATCGTCTCGTCCACCTCCATGGTCACCTGCGTCAGGATGAGTTGATCCCCAAACTCGTTCTCCCCAAATGCCGCGTCCGTGTCGATAACGGTCGCGAGGATGACCTTCGTCGCGCCTCGGGTGCGGTCGACAAGGTCGAGTGGCGGGTCGACGGACGCACTGACGGACGCAGCCGTCAGACACGTCACAAGCAGGGCCCATGCAGTCTTCATCACAGTCACACCTCCACGCCGCAGGTACGTCTAGGGACCTTGCCGAGCGTAGAAAAAGTCTTCAAGAATCTGTCGGGGAGCGGAGAGCCGCAGGAGGGGAGGCAAGGCCCTTGCCAACCACGCAAATCGTTATGACGTGTTGACTTAGCGATAAGCGAGTGGAGAACCGTGGGGTTCAGCGGTGAACTTCCTACACGGCGAAGGAGATGGGGACGAGAAAATCGACTCACAGTGTAACGTCATGAGGCGAGCCAATGGCTCGGCCTCATGACCTGATTTGTTACATCAGAACGTCACGCTCTCCAAATTAGAACAGGTCGAGGTTCCGGCGGCGCACACCTTGTAGGTGTACGACCCGTTGCCTTTCTTGTCTATGTGATCAATCGCCGATCCCGTGTTGGCCGTCGTGCTGACCTTCGCGTTGCCGCGATAGACATCGATATTCGTCGCCGTCAAACCGCTCCAGGTGAGGGCCGTCTTCTGGAGCCCCTTTTCCTTGTACCCACGCGCTGACAGCCTTGGTCCGGTCGATGTCGTGGGGGACGAGGCGGTGACGGTGATGGACCTCTGGCCGGTCGCCCCTCCGCTGTCGGTGACCTTGGCGATGATCGTATGGGTTCCTGCCGTCAACGCTCGCGTGAAGCTTCCTCCCGTGCCGATCTGCCCGTCGATATTCGACTGCCACACGAGTCCGCTCGTGAGACTACCGTCCTGCGTGTCGTTAGCGGAGCCCGAGAACGTTACAGACGCTCCGGCCGTCACCGTTGAGCCACCGGCCGGGCTGGCGATGGTCACGACAGGGACCGTATTGCCGGATGTGACGTTGACCAGTGTTGAGAACAGACGCCGTGTGACCCGTGCTATCAGTCACGGTGGCGGTGATCGTGTGCGACCCTACCGTCAATGCCTTGGAGAACGAAGCACCAAGGCCGATCTGTCCCTCGAGATTCGAGCGCCACACCAGATAACTTGACACGTTCCCGTCTGGGGTATCGCTCGCCGATCCCGAGAACGTCACGGCTGTTCCTGATGGCACAGTCGTACCGCTTGTGGGTGCCGCGATCGTCGCCGTTGGCGGGGTATCTGTCGTGCTACCGCTCGTGCCGTACAGGCTCCTGGCGGCCGCGATGTCGTCGCTCTCCAGCGTCCGCTGCGTCATCGAACAGCCGGAGTAGCCAGGAGTCATCGTGGCGCCGGCCACAGTCGAATGATTTAGTCCCAACGCGTGTCCCATCTCGTGCGCGCCCACGTCCTCGATGTAGGCCCCGCCAACGCAGCCACTGGAACCCGTAAAGAACTTGAAGGCGCCGTCCCAGAACACGACGTCAGAGTCCACGAGGATGCCGCTGTTGGTCCACGAGTACGTTGACGCGATAGCGTTCCCGTTGCTCTGGTTTCGAAACAGGACGACGTTTTTCTTGTCGTTAGCGAGCGACGTGTCGTTCACCTGGCCGGCGTACGAGAACCTGAACGGCGTGCCGGCCTGCGTGTTCCATATCGCCATCGCACCCTGCACGCCAGAAATTGCCGCGTTCTGCGAAAGGTCCGCGTTGGCAGGATTCACGTAGAAGGCTGCGCTCATCGAGCCCCACTTGCCGTAGGTGACGTAGGCACGCGTGGGGGTCATCGATGCCGTAATTACAACGATCGCCGTGACGGCGGTGAGCGTTCGTATCGCTGTCATGGCTACTGATTCCCCCTGGCCGCTTTGACAGCGGCGCGAATGTCATCGACTGTGAGATCGGTTCCGACCGCGCGGCCTTTGGCGTCGAGTTCCACCACCCCCGCACCTCGCCCGGAAGGCTTGTACTTCCCGTCGGGGGCGCTCGAAAGAAACAACACGGCGCGCCCTCCCTTCTCCATCTTCGGCATGTCGGACACGTCCAGGGTCACCTCTCCGACCGTCCCACCCTCGATGGTCACGACGATCGAGGCTTCGTGTGCGCCCTTCATCGTCTCGTCCACCTGCATCGTCACGTGCGACAGAATCAGACGATCCCCGAACTCGTTTTCCCCAAAAGCTGAATCCACGTCGGAAACTGTCGCGACGACCACTTTGGCGGCGCTCTTCGCGCGTTCGCCAGGGTCAAACGGGGGACCACCCGATGCGTTGGCCGTGACGGCGGTCAGGCATATCGTGAACAGCGCCAATGCAGTCTTCATAAAAGTCACACCTCGCGAACCGGGGCAGCCCGGGAGAACAATCAGAGCCTGGAGGCCCGTGAACGGACAGGTGCTAGCGCAAGCTGTGCGCCACGCGCGGGCGGCATGGCAGAGCGGCTCGCAAGTAAATGCAAAATAAGGCTTTGCCTGTATGGGCCGGCAGAAGACCCAGGCGGGATTACGTATCTGCCGCTAACGCTTCTGTTCGGCGAAACACAAGAAATGCGGCTGCGGTCGAAGCCCCCGCTGACCGCAGCTTACGAAGGGGGTATGGGCCCTGAGCTGGGTAGCTCAGCACTCGCTAAGACGATCTCGGGCTGGCGGCGAGTTCCAAATCTCCACCTCGCCACGGCTCGCTGAACGCTGGGGGGATCAAGAAAGGCCACGTACGTGGCGAGAATCATCCACGTGAACGGTCCTACCTCCATCGTCGCCCAGATACCCAAGTGCATTCCTACCCCGGTAATCAATGCCACCCGGCGCGTAAATCGATTCAAGAGAAGAAGTGGGAAACTCAGCTCCCATAGCAGGGTGGCGTAGGTGAGGGCCGTGAGCACCCAGTTGAGATCTGTCGGAAAGGGATAGACGTGAAAGATGCGCCCGAAAATGTTCTGCGCCGTGGTGTAGTAGACGGCCGACCCATCTCGCCACGCGGATCCAAGGAGCTTGAAGAACCCGGACGTCGCGTAGATCAACCCAACTTGCGCGCGGAGGAGCCTTAAAGGCCAGATCGGTTGAAAAGCCCCTTCATCGATGTCGGACCGAGGCCTCCGCCGCTCATCAATTGAAAGCCTGGCGCCACAATCTGCCCAGACCAGACAGAACAGGGCGGCGAGCAGTACGCCCTGGCCAGAGGTCATAGGCAGCGGATTCCAGTGCACCTGCAAGAGGCTTCCGACAAAGCAGATCAAGACGAAGGAGTTCGTAAGCAAGCCTATCGTCATGCATACAAACGCCGCACACAGCGTGAGCAGCAACGCCACGCCCGCGCCTGCGCCAAGACCCGACGTAAGGAGCTGCGACCGGAATCCAGTCGCCTCTCCTGGGAGTGGAGTGATTCCATCCGGGAGCCAGTACATCTCCACAGGCGTAAAGCCAATCAGATTGACCAGGCCGGCCACGCCAACCGCGATCCGAACGACGGCCACCGACTCGGAAGGTACGTTGGCAAACCAGAATCGCTCCCACATGCTGACGAGGGATTGTCGGGCCGACGGAGGATCTGGTTGTCCTAAGTGCATGTCGTCTGGCTGGAGTTCACGGTTCGAAATACTCCAGTATCCAGAAGATGTCCGCCTCATCTTCTGCATTGTGATAGACCGGATAGTAAGGGCGGCCGAAGTTGTCTTCGACGGGTCCCTGATAGTACGCGCGAAGCACGGCCCACCTGGCTGCGGTGCTCGCGGGATCGGATGTGCCTGGAAGAGGTATTGGAGCTTCCCCGTACCAAACCTCTGTGCGCAGGACATGTTCGTCCGGACGAAGGTTTCGACTTTCAAAGCGGCGAGCGAAATAGCGGGCGATTGGGGCGAGGTCGTCAGGCAACTCTGCGGACGTCGTGTTCGGCCTGATCAGCTCAGGATCTCGAGCACGCCGAAATCGTGACAAGGCGATCGCCATGGCCTTGTCACTAAATGAGTCCCGGTATGACTGCAGAAAGCGCACCTGATCTTCCCGGTGCGCGGGTTGTATCAATTCGGTCGCGAACCAGGCTGGGTTGGCCGGGAACCCGCCGATGTCTCCGCGAGGCCCCACGTAGTATCGGACTCGCATGTACTGATGGACTTTCGGGGGACCGGAAAACATCTTCCAGTTCTGACCCAGCCCGGTAATCTGCAGATAAAAATTCGTCACACTCCGAAACGGTCCGGAGATGCGCGCAAGCGCACTGGGAAAGGGCGCCACCGCTGCCGCAATCCGATCGAGGACAGGCGTGACGATTGCGGCAAGAGGATCAATTGGGGGCTGCGACGATACGACGACGGCTCGCTCTTCGTCGGACGAAGCAAACGCCCCCAGCACCGTTGCAATGAGGTGCCAGACGAAGAATACAGAAAGCGCCCACTGCTTGAGTGACATCCAGGGACTCCGGGTGCGATCGACACCAGATGATAAGGCCCTGCGCCAACTCCTGCGACTCCTGGAGTTGCGTACAGGCAAAAAAAACGGCGGGCCAATTGGCCCGCCGTTGCTACATCACCTTGGACACTCGAGCGGCTAGACGCCCCCTCGAGCGGTCGCCTCCGTTACAGCTTCCGGCGCCGCATCCTGCGACTGGCCGCCAAAAGGCCGGCGCCCAGCAGACCCAGGATTGCCGGCTCCGGCGCGTCGGTTGTGGTCGGTTCGTCGGTCGTTTGCGGATCGTCGGTCGTGGTCGGTTCGTCGGTTGTGTTCGGATCGTCGGTGGTGAACGTGCCGCCGCCGGGCGAGAAGATGTTGAAGTTCTTGCCTTCGGACGTGTTGAAAGCCGCCCGGATGTTGCCACTGGTCGCCACCGTCAACAGGGCGTCCCAGTTGACCGTGAAGGCCCACGTCAACGTCGAGCCGGCCCCGCCGAGCGGCCCGAACCCGCCAGCGGTACCTCCGCTAATCCACGCACCGCAGACGGCATCGGACGCGCCCCCGCCGCACTGATTGGCGTTCAGGCTTTCGTCGATGTCGAAGTCCCAATCCGCAACCGCACCGGCGGTGGTTGAGTCTAAGGTCACCGAGGTGGGCGAAACAGGCGGCTGCGAGACCACCCACTGAACAGCGTCGATGTACTGGCCCGTGTAGGCGTTGTTGAACAACACACTCAATGTGACATCGCAATTAAACTGACAGCCGTCTTCGACCTCCAGCGTCCAAGTCGATGCGCCGACACCCCGGGTGTCTAGGAGGGTCAAAGTAGCCGCGGAGGCAGCCGAGCCCCAGGCCAGCCCCACAGTCAACAACACAGTCGCAACTAGTTTTCTCATCTCCGTCCCCTCGATCGACACCAACGTGTTGTTCAATTTTCTTCATGCGACGGTTACATCGTCCGTCGTCGGTCGCTTCTGTGCAATTCCGGGTCCACCCAGAAAATCTCAAGAACATCAAGAAATGCGGACCATATCACTCTAAGAGTTCACCCAAAAAGAAGTCTTTTATCCGCGAAGGCGGCGTTTAGGCGACTTCGGGGAAATTACTTAGCGATCTGCGTCTGAAGCTGTTTGACCTCGGCTGTGCTGGCAAGGGCTGGGTTCAGTTTCAGAGCTATAGCCAGCTGGGTCTGTGCCTGCGCCCGTTGGCCGGATGCGGCAAATATGACGGCGGCGTGCAAGCGGAGGTCTGGGTTCAGCGTGTTTGAGCGAACCACCTCTGCCATGAGCTTGGCCGCGCTCGCATGGTCGCCCAGAAGGTGCTGGATCCAGGCCAGAGTATCGAGGACGGTCGGGTTGGTGGGCGCCGCAGCGACCGCGCGCCGGGCAAAGGGCAGCCCTTCCATGGGCATCTTCCGATGAACGGCAAGTGCGTATGCCAGATTGTTGAGCGCCATCACATGATTCGGATCGATCTCCACGATCCGCCGATAGGCGTCAATCGCTTCTTCTCGACGGCCCGCCGACTCATCCAGAGCAGCCCCCATGACCATGGCTGGCACGAGTCGAGGAGCCGATTGCAGCGCCCCTTCAATCGCCTTGCGCGCCGCGGGGGAATCGCCTCGCGCCGCGAGGCCCTCCGCCCGGAGAGTCAGGGCAATCGCCTGCTCGGGAACCCCGGCAGAAACCGTTAGGGCCAGGTCCAGTCGCCGCCGGCTGAACAGGGCCGGAAGCTCGGTTTCGCTGTCTAAGCCGGGCTCCAGATCCGATCGCGACAGCGTCTCCCCGCGAAACGGCGCGCACAGCGGATCGCCAATGACCACGGTCTGCCAACTGAGCACGGGCATGGCGAGGTAGAACGCCTCGACCAGACTGAACCCCTTGACATATGCGGAGAACAGGATCTGCGGCCGAATGGTCCCGCTCAAGAAGGGCTGAGATACGTACCCCGCGGCGCCGGTGACTCCGGCGCGAATCAGATCTCCGGTCAGCGACTCGGGCGAACCGGCAAACCAGCCCGAACGGTTCGCCGGATCCCCGGTCGGTACCCAGTTCGCCGGAGGCTCGCGGAACGTCCGCGCATCGGACCCCACGATGGTCGCAGCGATGGCGCCAGGCGCAAAGGTCATCCCGAAGGATCGCACCCGGTTCTGGGGATCGGTCGATCCCCAGGAGAAATACCCCAGGACGTCCGTCGCATTGCGCGCGGGCTTCGGCGTACTTTCCAGGATCACTTCGCCTTCGTAGCCCTGCTCAGTCAACCGTTTCGAGGCGAGCTCCAGCCACGTGTCGCCGGTGCGATCGACGAGGGCGTCCCGCTGATCGAGCACGACGCGGCCGCCCTTCTGGGGCGACACCCCTCTGTCGATCAGCGCAAGGACCTCATCAACGGTAAACCCGTCGAGACGACTGACCAGAAAAATGTCGGACGCACGGTGCGAGAACGGCTGGGCCTCCGAGAGCGCCCGATCTCCGAGAAAGTAGGGATTCATCACTGCGGATTCGGGCCGGAGGATCTGCCCGGTCATTCGTCGATAGAGCAGCGTGAGTTCCGAATCAACGCTGGCGATGGTCGCCTGTTCTCCGCTGGTCCCATCGATGCGAAGGGGGACTCCCTTGGTCAGAACGACGTACAAGATGCGGTCGTGCAAACGCGCACGGCCGATCGCCCGGGCGAGCGGGCCCTCGATGGTCTGGTCGTAAATCGCTCGGTCGACGTTTTCGGTGAGTGCCGTGCGGATGCGGAAGATGTTCGAGTCGGGAATCGACCGAGCGGCGGCGTAGGCCTGGCCGATTCTCTGAGAATCCGGGCTGTTGTCGTTGATGACGAGGGCGACGTTTTCAGCCGATTGTCCCCGAGCGGGCACGGGAAACAGCACCAGGACCCCGGTCATAGCCAATCCGGCGATGATGCCGCCCGTAAAGGTCTGGTTATTCATTGGAGCAACTCGTTCCTCGTCGCATCATACCGCCCACCGGACGCAAGGACCGGACCCATGGAGTCCACCACCCGATTCAGCAGCTGTATCACTCACCGAAGCTGGAACCTGTCCAGAACGAGGAGGCTGTGAAGTTGGAAAGGCACTTCCAGGAAGACAAAAGACTGAACGTCCCGTGACACTCGTGCCGCGGGTCTGGCCTCAGCGGCGTCGAAGTCGAACGATTCTGGACGAAACAGCGCCAGGGCCCGAACTGTTTCTGACCACCAGGTGGAGTTCGGTGTCCACGCTGCCGATTGCAGCCACTACCTGGTCGCCCAGGTCATTCGGGGCAATCCATGGGGTCGCCGCGATGCCGCCCGGCGCCAGGGCAATCCGAAACACGCCCCCCACCTCGTCCACCAGAACGAGAGCCTCGGGGTCTGCTCCTCGACCGGACGATGGTTCGGGTCTTGTAAGACTCGTGACCGCGTCGCCTGCGAAAGCGACGGACTCGGGAACCGCGGCAGAGCCACCCGGCAGAGAGTTCAACGAGAGCCGCGCCAGAGGCCCGAACCAGTCAGCCCCCTTTCCAGCCAGCCACAACCTGTTGCCCACGCCGCTCCACGTCAGCGAGGCCGGATCCGCATATCCGAGTGAGAAAACCGGTGCACCAGCGCCATCGTCGCGGACAGTCGTCCCGTCACCCTCGAACCGCAGCAGCATCCCTCCGTAACGAGTCGGGCGTGCCTCGCTCGTGCGTGCCATGGGCATGGCAACGTATAGCCGCCGAGCATCGTCGACTGACAGCGACGGACGACCCTCGGAGGGCAGCGACAACCCGACGACCAGCGCCGCGCCTTCACCAAATACGTTCGCCAACTCCCGATAGCGAACGATCCTGAGCTGCCGGTCGCCATCGGGAGCGGTCTCTACCACACCCACGTAGGCGAACCTCGTGTCCACAAATCCTGGGTCGATGACCAGACCAGCGAAGGTCTCTGACCTTCCGGCGCTCAGGAGGGGCTCCGGTACCAGCAGGTCACCCTCGATGGCCCGCACATGCCTTTCGTTCTCAACGAAAAGCACTCGCCCATCCGGGGTCCGTGTCAGATCAGTCGCGGTCCCGGCGACAACCGCGAGAGTGTCGAGACGGTAGCAGATGGCGTCCCCGACACACACCGCGCGACCACCACCGATACCCGCGGACGAAGCAGGGGCAACTTTCGATCCCTCGTCGAGGCGCTCGTTGCTCGTCGGTGACCGGAAGGAAGGCACCACTCCCGTGCCAGTCAGGAAAAGGACTTCTTCCGAACGCGGTCCAACGTTTCGGCCGGGCGTGTAACCCGCGACTGAGAAGTAATACGGCCGTCCGGGTACCGCGTTGGTGTAGACGAAGGATGTCCGCAGTCCAACGTCGTGCTGTTCGTCGTAGGTACCGGAGGCGTTGCCTACGTACACGACATAGCCGGCCAACGACGGCTCGAGGCTCTGGTCCCACTCGAGCGTCACCGGCTGTGTCTGACCCAGTGCGGCCGAGCCGACAGAGAGCACGCTGGCGAACGCGAGCAAGAGTGAACGCACGTTCATCTGAGCTTCCGAGAAGTGAGCATACTGCCACGGGCAGGACGTGGTATCAACTGTTTGGGGCAACTGCCGTGCCACGGTCCTTCCAGGTGCAAGGATCCGCAGAAGGCGAGTACTCCCTCCGGAACGATATCCGACTCAACTGGATTCGTAATTGAACCTTCGGATTCGTCGTGCGCCGGAGCTCGATGGAGCCAGGGGCAGTATCATCGCTTTCAGTGAGAAAGCCCCGGTTTCTGGCTCTAATCGTGGGAAGTCTGCTGCTTGCCTTCGGCTTAGGCGCTCGCAGCGCCGGGACCCTCCTGGTTGTAGCCCGGCCGCTGCAGCGCCCTGACGCGATCATCTCACTGGCAAGCCACGAATGGGAGCGGCTACCTGCGGCCGCGAAGCTGGCACACGCGAACCCTGCGGCGCTTGTAATCCTTACGCTTCCGCAGCCGGCCACGGTGCACAATTGCCATGATTGCAACGGACGTCTTGACCGTCTGCAACGTCTCGGTGTCGCGCCCCAAAGGGTCCGCATCATTCCGCTGACATCGCCTGGCACCTATGGCGAAGCACTCGCCGCGAGAGCACTTGTTCATCGAACCCCAATCCATCGCCTGCTCATCGTCACGACTCCCTATCACACGAGACGGTCGCTGGCGGTGTTTCGTTCCATATTCGAGGGCTCCCGGGTGGAAGTCGGCATCGAGCCGGCCACTGTGTCGTCGCCCGCGCAACCCTCGAACTGGTGGGCTGCCCCGTACGACCGCGCGTACGTGGTCTACGAGTGGTTCGCCGGACTCTACTACCTGCTCCGATATGGCGTGGTGCCCCTGTAGTTCCAGGGCCGGGCGCCCGCCCACGGGACGCACGAAACGAGCCCTCGCTCTGTGTATTGTCCGTCTTGCGGCAGAACTTTATTCCGGGAGAAACAAGTAAGGTAAGACCGTAACCTTGAACGAGTGGCCGGGCGAGACTCAGTATCAAGCAGTTAGGGCGATTCCGCTGCCGGCCCTGGTGGTCGCGCACTTGCTGTGGAGGTCAGTCAAACCCATGCACGTTGGTCCCGCCGTCCTCCTACCTGCTTGCGCGCACGAGGTCCGTCTCTTGCTCGAGCACCCGTTGCCACCTGAGGTGGCACAGGTCGGACTTCCACAGGGTCTGGAGCGTGCAGGACCGCGACGCCAGCTGCAGTTCCGGGCGGGTCGATACTGCGCAATGAAGGCGTTGACGGCGCTCGACCATCGCTTTGAGGGTTGCCAGGTTGGCCGTGCCGCCAGCGGTGCTCCGTGCTGGCCGGATGGCACCACCGGTTCGATTACTCATACGCACGATTTCGTCTCGGCGGCCGTGGCGCTCACGACCGACGTCGAAGCGCTTGGCATCGATACCGAGCCCGTCGTGTCGGAGTCTCAGGCGCAGGACCTCGCTGACCTTGTCGGTGGTCCGGATGAAACGGCGCGCGCGCGCGCCGCCGGCATGAGCGAGAACGAGGCTTTCACATTCGTCTTCTCTGCGAAGGAGTCGATCTTCAAGTGCCTCCACCCGATCACCGGCGAGTACATGGACTTTCACGACGTGGTGATCGAGAACGTTGACGCACACGCCCGCACATTTGCGGCCCGAATCACGCGCACTGTGTCACGACGCTTTCCGAGGCAAACGATGCTCAACGGATGCTTCGAGGTTGCGCTCCCCTGGGTTCACACGGGGATCCTGCTGCCCTCAAGCCGTCACGATTCGCACTACCATCACCCTGATAGCGGAGGTCACAGAACACTCGCATGACCACACTCGCCGGATCCCACACCTCGCCGGTGCCTGTCACGACCGCCGAACTGACCCATCTTCAGCGCCTGGAGGCGGAGAGCATCCACATCATGCGCGAGGTCGTCGCCGAGTGCGAGCGGCCCGTGATGCTCTACTCGATTGGCAAGGACAGCTCGGTGATGCTGCACCTGGCGCTGAAGGCGTTCTATCCGGCCAAGCCGCCGTTTCCGTTCCTGCACGTCGATACCACGTGGAAGTTCCGCGAGATGATCGCCTTCCGCGACGAGACCGCGCGCGCGGCTCGGGCATCGAATCTACTCGTGCACATCAATCGCGAGGGGCTCGAGATGGGCATCAACCCGTTCAGCGCATGGGTCGGCGCTGCACACCGACATCATGAAGACGCAGGCGCTCCGGCAGGCGCTCGATCACTATCGCTTCGACGCCGCGTTCGGCGGCGCCCGACGCGACGAGGAGAAATCGCGCGCCAAGGAGCGCATCTTCTCGATCCGATCGCGCGCAGCACCGCTGGGATCCCGAAGCAGCAGCGCCCGGAGCTGTGGCGACTCTACAACGCGCGCATGCGCAAGGGCGAGAGCATCCGGGTGTTCCCGCTGTCGAACTGGACGGAGCTCGACGTCTGGCAGTACATCTACCTGGAGAACATCCCGATCGTCCCGCTGTATTTCTCGCGCGAGCGGCCGGTCGTGGTGCGTGACGGCACGCTCATCATGGTGGACGACGACCGCATGCCGCTCGAGCCAGGCGAGACGCCTGCGCTGAGACGGGTGCGCTTCCGAACGCTCGGCTGCTATCCGCTGACCGGCGCGATCGAAAGCGACGCCGACACGCTTCCGGCCATCATCCAGGAGATGCTGCTCACCCGCCACTCCGAGCGCCAGGGACGCGTCATCGATCACGACCAGTCGGCGTCGATGGAGAAGAAGAAGGTCGAGGGATACTTCTGATGGCGCACGTCTCCGACCTCATCGACACCGACATCGAGGCCTACCTGCGCGCGCACGAGCGCAAGAGCCTGCTGCGTTTCATTACCTGCGGCAGCGTGGACGACGGCAAGTCGACGCTGATCGGCCGGCTGCTGTACGAGTCGAAGATGATCTTCGAGGATCAGCTCGCTGCGCTGGCGGCTGACTCCAAGCAGGTGGGCACGCGCGGCGACGAGCTGGACTTCGCGCTGCTGGTGGACGGCCTGTCGGCCGAGCGCGAGCAGGGCATCACGATCGACGTCGCGTACCGGTACTTCTCCACCGACAAGCGCAAGTTCATCGTCGCGGATACACCGGGCCACGAGCAGTACACGCGCAACATGGTGACCGGCGCCTCGACGGCCGACCTGGCGGTGATCCTGGTCGATGGCCGAAAGGGCGTGCTGACGCAGACAAGACGGCACAGCTATCTGGTGTCGCTGATCGGCATTCGCCGTGTCGTCGCTGGCCATCAACAAGATGGATCTCGTCGACTACTCGCGAGCAGATCTACACGCGACATCGAGCGCGACTACCGCGAGTTCGCCGCGCGCATCGGTATCGACCGACGTCACGTGCATTCCGATGTCCGCTGTGCACGGCGACAACGTCGTCGAAGCCGAGCGCCAGGATGCCCTGGTACAGCGGCCCGACGCTGATGCACCACCTCGAGAACGTCGCCGTCGGCGACGATCTCGCGGCGCAGCCGTTCCGTCTGCCGGTGCAGTGGGTGAACCGGCCCGACGCCGATTTTCGCGGCTTCGCCGGCCTGATCGTCAGCGGGGGCGTGACGGTGGGCGACGCTGTCCGCGTGCTGCCGTCGGGCCGCCAGAGCCACGTGCGCCCGCATCGTCGGCGGCGACCGCGACTGTCGAGGCCGCGGTCGCCGGGCAGTCGGTCACGCTGACGCTCGCCGACGAAGTCGACGTGAGCCGCGGCGACGTGCTCGCCGCGGCTGACGCGCCGCCTGCCGTCGCCGATCAGTTCGAGGCGACCATCATCTGGATGCACGACCGTCCGATGCTGCAGGGCCGGTCGTACCTGATGAAGATCGGCGACGCAGACCGTGAGCGCCACCGTGGCGCCGCTGAAGTACCAGCGTGAACGTCAACACGCTGGAGCACGTCGCGGCCAAGAAGCTCGAGCTCAACGACATCGGCGTGTGCGCGCTCGAGCTCGATCCGCCCGATCGTGTTCGAGCCGTACACGCGAGAATCGCGATCTCGGCGGGTTCATCCTCATCGACCGCATCACGAACACCACCGTCGGCGCCGGGCTGCTGCATTTTGCGCTGCGTCGCTCCGACAACGTCCACTGGCAGGCGCTCGACGTCAACAAGCAGGCGCGCGCGCGAGCTGAAGGGACAGAAGCCCTGCGTCGTCTGGTTCACGGGCCTGTCGGGCGCCGGCAAGTCGACCATCGCCAACCTGCTCGAGAAGCGGCTGCACGCACTGGGCCGGCACACGTACCTGCTCGACGGCGACAACGTGCGTCACGGCCTCAACAAGGATCTCGGCTTCACCGATGCCGATCGCGTCGAGAACATCCGCCGCGTCGCGGAAGTGGCGCGCCTGATGGCCGACGCCGGGCTCATCGTGCTCGTCTCGTTCATCTCGCCGTTCCGCGCCGAGCGCCGCATGGCGCGCGGGCTCATGGACGAGGGCGAGTTCTTCGAGGTGTTCGTCGACGCGCCGCTCGCAGGTGGCGGAGACGCGCGATCCGAAGGGCCTGTACAAGAAGGCGCGTCGCGGCGAGCTGAAGAACTTCACTGGTGTGGACTCGCCGTACGAGGTGCCGGAAGCTCCGGAGATGACGGATCGACACCACGCAGCTGACGCCGGAGCAGGCGGCCGACACCATTCTGGCGCGGCTGAGAAACGCGGGCATCGTGGCCGTTCTCTGAGGCATGTCGCGCACGCTGAAGCAGTTCAGTCTGTACGAGTCTAGCCTTCGGCGGACCAACCGTCAGACTCGCTGACTGCAGCACTGCGCGGACCGGTCAGCCTGCCCGAACGTGGCCTGCCCGGGCCAGCAACTCCTCGAAGCGATCGACTGGAAGGTTCGTCACGCCGAAGAACTCCGACGCGCCGCGTGCCTTCGCCGTGAAAGTCGGATCCGCCCGTGACACCAACGCCATAGCTGCTCGGCGAGCGCCAGGTAGCGTGTCTGCGTCGGCGAGATCATGGGAGCTGTGATACGCCTCGATCGCGCCCAGCCCCGCGGCTACGAGAGAGGGAATGATCTCGTCCTTCTTCGTGTAGCCGGGGTGGGCGAGCGACGCGAGACCCCCAGCTGCCGTCACCAGCTCGACGACGTCTGCCGGCGACGCGCCCCGATGCGGAACGTAGGCGGGAGAAGTCTCGGACAGGTACTTGTCGAACGCTTCCGCCACAGTGCCGACGTGCCCGGCGGCGATGAGGGCCCGCGCGATCTGCGGCCGCGCCAGCGGCTTTCCCACCACCCTTTGTGGCGCCTTCGATCAACGGAGCAACATCGATCGGCGCACCAAGAGCCGCCAGGCGCTCGGCGATCGCTCGAGCCCGTTCGATGCGATTGCGGCGCTGCAATGTCGAGGAGATCCTGAAGCCCAGGCGCATCCTCGGATATGAAGTAGGCAAGTACGTGCACGTCACGGCCACCATGCGACTGCCGTGATCTCGATACCGGGAATGACGGTCAATGCCATGCGGCGGCGGCCGCGGCGGTCGCTGGTGCCACGGCGGCCATCGTGTCGTGGTCGGTGACGCTCATCGTGCGGATGCCGACGTCTCGGGCGCGCTCCACCAGCGACTCCGGCGTGCAGGTCCCATCTGACGCGGTGGTGTGCATGTGCAGGTCGATCACGACGGTCTCCTAGTAGGCTCCCGAACCAATGGCGCCTTCTCGACCCTCACGAGCGGCGCCCGACTGGGACCGCGACTCCCCTCATCCGCGCGGGCGGCTTCCAACTCACTGTTCACCGCGTTGGCCAGTTCATACACGTAGGGGGGAGTGAGCATGCTGCGGCCCGAGCCTCGACCCCCTATGTAGGCTGGGGCACCGATTTGTGGCGCCAGGCTCAGCCAATCAAGACGACGGCTTCGCTGACTCTCGGTTTCGCGGTCGCGCGTCAGATACAGAACCACCCGTCCAGCGAAGGGACCGGGTACGTAGTTTCGGCTCGCTTGACGATTCGCGGCGTAAACAGCGCGGCGGCCAAACCGACGGCGGTCGCCGCGGAACACGTCGCGCGTTCGGACAATGGCAAGGGTTGCGGCCATCTTCTCGCGCAGGAAGGCCGTGCGCTCAGACCCCTGCAGTTCCATCAGGGAAGTAACGTGTTTCCTCATCCGGCCAAGAGCATACTGCGTCAAGAGCTTCCAGCCCGGGGTACCGCGCACCGGACTGCCGCGGCGCCGCCCTTCTCCATCAGAGAAGGGCGAAGGAGCGTCCAACATGAACAAGCGAACAATCTCTCCCGCCGCCTCCAACTGTCGGGCCATTTCGTAGGTGACACAGCCGCCGAAGCAGTTACCCATCAAGAGATACGGACCCTGAGGCTGTATCATCCGTATCCGAGCGACGTTGTCCGCCGCAATGTCTTCCATTCTGGCGAGAGGTCGATCCAAACCGTTCATGCCCCTGAACTCGATGCCGATCACCGGCTGTTGAGCGTCAAGGAGTCGCGCGAGGTGGACGAACCCAATTGGCGTTCCGGCCTTTGCCGGCACCACGAACAATGGCGCGCGGGTACCGCTGGCTTTGATTGGCACTAGATTCTTCGCAGCCATCGATGCATGCGACGTGTCACTACGGGCGCGCTCCACGACCCGCGCCATTCCCGATACCGTTGCCTCATCCTCGAACATCGCACCGAGACCCAGCGAGACGCGATACCGCCGATGGAGTCGCGCAAGAAATTCCGCCGCCTTGAGAGAGTCTCCTCCCAGCAGGAAGAAATCGTCGTCAGGTTCAACGACGTCGATTCGCAGCAGTTCTTTCCAGATCCTGGCGATGTCTTGTTCCAGTGGCGTCCACGAGGCACGTGTCTCGCGAGTCGAGCGTCTCCTCACGCCTGCAAGCGCCTGGCAGTGCGCGGCCACCTCGAACCTGCGTACCTTGTTGGCAGGCCCCTTCGGCAACGTCTTCAGAACGAAGATCCGTCTTGGGGCTTTGACACTCACCAGGTACTCGCGCGCGAAGGCCACCAACTCCAGCTCGCTCACCAGACCGCTGGCCGACACGGCCACGGCGACTTCCTCACCAAGACTTGGATGCGGAAATCCGAAGGCGCAGGCTTCACTCACCCCCGGGTGGCGCAGCATTACACCCTCAACTTCCGCGGCGCTGATCTTCTCACCACCGCGGACGATGACGTCCTTGATGCGGCCCGTCAGCGTCAAGTAGCCCTCGTCGTCGAAGTGACCGAGATCACCCGTGCGGAACCATCCATCGATGAACGCCGCCTGGTTGGCGGCGGGGTGATCGAGATAGCCGTCGAACACACTCGGTCCGCGCGCTACGACCTCACCCTCTCGATGGGGCCCCAAGAAGATCCCTCGTGGTCGACGATGGCAACCTCGTTTCCCATCGGGCGACCCACCGAGCCTGGCTTTCGAACCGCGGGAGGCAGAGGGTTCGCGGTAAGGTTGCCCGTCTCGGACATGCTGTAGAGCTCAACGACTGGCGCTCCGAACGCGCGTTCGAGATCGGCAGCGAGCGCGGGATCGAGCCGACTGGACCCCGCACGGATGAATCGGAGCCGCGTCCCCCGCGCGACATCACCATAGTCGTCCACTCGGGCAAGGATGGCCTGATGAATCGAGGCAACCGCAGAATACCAGGTGGGACGCATAGCCCCCAGCTGTTCGAAGAACGTCGGAACGTCGAAATCCGGAGAGATGATGACGCCGCTCCCGTTTGCCAACGGCACCAGGAGGCTCGACTTCAGGCCGTGACCGTGGAACATCGGCATGACATGCAAGCAACGGTCGTCTGCCGTCAGCCGGAAGTGCAAGCCGGCTGCCCGGGCGTATGTCAAAAGGTGTCGGACTCTCAAGGGAACCGCCTTCGGCTCCGCCGTGGATCCGGATGTCAGGAGCACGAGCGCAATGTCCTCCTCCGTATTCCATCCACAGACCGACTGCGGCGACTCGACGGACCCGACACTCTGGAGTGAGAAGGTACCTGCGGGATCGCTGACTCTCGAGACGAGCTCGATGACACGGATCCGGAGAGCGGAAGCACACCCCCGTGCGACGTGACCGTGTCCCTCCGGAAGTATCAATGCGGCCGGACACAGCTGCGTGAGGTATCGCGTGATCTCCGCCTCGGTGAAGTCGGGGTTCAGGGGAACGTAGGTCGCACAGGCCGTAACACCCAGATAGCACACGGCCGTCTCGGGACTGCGACGCAAGAGGCTGGCGACACGAACGCCACGACCAATGCCGAGACGACCGAGCTCTTCACGTACGCTCTGGATTCGGGAGGGGAGATCGCGAAACCGAAGGGACTGGCGACCTGGTGAAAGGATGGCCTCAACTTCCGGAACACGTTGCCCAAGTTCAGCGAACGTCGTCCACAGTGAATCGGAAACCATGAATTCTGCGTTTCTCTAGCAGGACACAGACGAAGGTCGCGACATCAACAGACTTTTGTCCAGGCCTGCACTCGAAAAGCGCATGTTCTCCGTCCGATCCGGCATCATCTTGTGCGGAAATTGCGTGTTCTGTGCCAGCCTCCGAGACGGCTATGCACCGAACCAGAGAACGGGTGTGAATGGCCTGCTCTAGGAAACGAATGCTCCCGAGGGGCCGCTCCCCCGGAGTTTGATTCGAGGGTTCATCTGGGCAACACCACCTGCGACCGTCGCACCTGAAACCCTGACGCTCACCCATGGACCACCCTGGATGGTCCGTCGTGTATGGCGCTTCTTCACGACCGCGTGGACACTGTACAGGCCTGGGGTGACGTTCATCTGCAGCTCGATGTCAGCGACAAAGGACCCGCTCGCCGGCAACGCCTCCTGCAGCGCGTCCGAGTTGACCGAGAACACCTGCGCCCCGGATGCCATCGATCTCACCACGATTCCGATGCCGAGGGTATCGCCCACACGTGTCCCATCGAGCACCATGCCAGACAGCGACAGCGCCAGCCAGTCTCCGGAAGGAATCTCATCGGAGGACAGGCGGTCGAGGCGGTCATAGCGAAGCGCGGCGTCTGGTGTGCTCAACGTCGATTCACCCGATCCTCGAACGTAAGCCGAGATCACCTCGTCAACCGGACCCGCACAAGTCACTTCGCCTTGGCTCAACAGCACAGCGTGCGAGCACAGCTGAGCCACTCGCTCGAGTTGGTGCGAAACCAAGACCACGGTGATATCGCGATTGACGATCTCCTGGATTCGATCGTAGGCCTTTTGCTGGAACGCACGGTCTCCGACAGCCAGAACTTCGTCGATGATCAGAATCTCGGGATCGAGATGAGCGGCAACGGAAAACCCGAGTCTGGCGTTCATCCCACTCGAGTAGTGCCTTACAGGGGTGTCGATGAAATCTGAGACCCCGGAGAAATCGACAATCTGCTCGAACTTCCGGGCGACCTCTTCTCGTTTCATCCCCATGATGGCGCCTTGCAGGAACACGTTCTCGCGACCGGAGAGGTCCTGATGAAAGCCCGCGGACACTTCGATCAGGGCGCCGACACGGCCCCTGAGCTCACAGGTGCCGGCAGTCGGCCGCATGATCTTGGTCAGAAGCTTTAGCACCGTCGATTTGCCTGCGCCATTCGGTCCGATGATTCCGAAGGCCTCGCCCCGAGGTACCTCGAAGGACACATCCCGCAGTGCCCAGAACTCATCTCGCTTCAAATCAGTACCGCTGCCAACCGCTCGAGACAGAATGGCCGGAATCAAGTCTCGAAGGGCGTTGTGGCGCTCACCGCGACGGAAGCGCTTCCAGACGCGATGGAACGACACACCGGAATCGGCCACGTCAGATGTTCTCCGCGAATGTGTACTCGGCGCGATGGAACACCACCCACCCAACGACACAGAGGAGGAAGGAGATACCCGCGGCCGCGGTAAAAGCGACAGGGTCAGGCAGTTGACCACCGAGCAGCACCGCACGGTAACCATCGATGATAGGCGTCATCGGGTTGGCGTTCACGATGATGCCCGCCAGTCCATCGATATCGCGCACCGGATAGACCACGGGCGTGGCAAACATCCACAGCGACAAGCCAACGTCAAACAGGGTACTTGACGTCGCGGAAGTACAGGTTGGCGATCGCAAGCAGGAACCCGAGACCGGTCATGAACATGACCTGGACCAGCAGGATCACTGGAAGAAACACGATCGTCCATGTCGGTGCGATTGCGTAGTAGACCATGAGCACGGCCAGCACGGTCGCTCCCGCGACGAAATCCACCCCCGCGACGAGAATGCTGCTCAACGGAAAGAGCTCGCGGGGACAGTACACTTTCGAGACCAGCCCTTTGTTGGACACCAGCGAAGCAATCGCTGCCTTGAGCGACGACGACAGGAGACTCCAGGGAAGGAGGCCGGCGTACGCGAATACTGGATACGGGACATCGGTTTGAATCTTGGCCACCCGATTGAACACGATGGTGAAGACCACCATATTCACGACCGGAGTAAAGATCGCCCAGGCGAATCCCAGGACCGCTCGGCGATATCGAATGACGATATCCCGCCGAGTCATGAGCCAGAGCAGCTCTCGATAGTCCTTCAGTTCGGCGATGATTTCGCGGAAATCCCGCGCCAGCAAGGCGAACATCACCGACCCTGGCGGCGCCTTGGCCCAGGATCTTGTTCGACCTCAACGATAGGCAGCCACTCGTACGCGCCGACGTCAAAGGCACCTCCCTGGGGACGTCTCACGCCCGCACGATCGCTGCCTACGTCCTGAATGGCGATCCCAGAATCGATAGCCGCCGCACCAGTGGCCAACGCATAGTTGTGAACGGTCGCGTCCACGAACGCGTCTGCTGGTGCGCTACGATTCGAAGGATGAGACGCGACTGACGGAAGTCGCGTACCCAGGACGAGCAGGTTTCGTACCTCCAATCCGGCGCTGCCGGACTCCGCTGCCTGAAACGGGCTCGGGACATCTCGTCCGAGCGTGCTGTTCCAGATCCTCAGATTCTCGATGTCGTCCTCATAGCGAAAGGCTCTCGCCGTGTTGTAGACCACCGCGTTCTTGATGGTGACCCATGCGCCTGTCGTGTCGGTGCCGGCGCCACGAAGTCGAAAAGCGATATCGGAGTCGTACACCGTCACGCGGTCCACGGTCGCGCTGATGTCCTCCTTCAAATTGAAGGCGGCCATGTTCCCGATCAGCCCTGCGCGAAATCCCCACGCCGTCGTGTCCCGAATCGTGATTGTCGCTCTCGGCATCGTCGAACCAACTTTGGTATCGACGGCGTTCTCGCCGGGAACAACTCCAGCCGGGAACCCATTTTCAGCGACCGGCAAGGGCGCGAGCCAGATCCTGGAACCTTCAATCGTGACCCTGTCCCATCCTGGCGAGGACCGACCCGGGTCGATCTGAAATCCATCACCGGAGAACGTGTGAATTTCGGTATCGCGAATCGTCAGGTCGCGCGCCGCGCCGGCGACAATGCCATGCGCGTCTGTTCGCCCATTGGTCGCGTTGAGGGCGTGGTGAATCAGACAGCCTTCGATCAGCACTCCCTGTGGAGCCCGGATATCGATCAGATCGCGACTGGATCGACGGACTTCCGTGTTCTGTAGCGCAAAAAAACTGGCTGCGGTCGCCACGACCACCGTATCCGCGGGGCTGTACTGACCGTCGAGTACCAGCCTCTCGACGCTGATGTGCGCGTGGTTTACGGCGAGTACGCGACCAGCGAAGGTCACAATCGTCGTCCCGCGTTCCGCCTGCGCGCGCAAGCGGATGGGGAGCGCTGCGGTACCAGAGCGAGCGGTTTGCAGCGACTCGCGATACGTTCCAGGACCGACGGTGATCGTGTCCCCGGGCTGTGCGACATCAAGCGCCTGCTGAATACGCCCGAACGGTGACGTGCTGATGCCCGATCCGCCTCCCCCGACAGCGACGAACCAGTCGTTTGCCGTCGCCTCGCTGGCACTGCCGGCTACGGCCATCGCCAAGGCCAGCAACGACAAGGCCGACTTTCTGAGACTCATCGCACGCTCGAAAGCATAAAGTCTAGTGATTCAATGACTTCTGGGACGTCATCAGGGCTGATGCAAGGTCGCCAGAACTCAATCCTAGCAAGATCGGCTCCCGGCGTCAGGGTAGAAGTGGCGTCACCTTTGCCGGTAAAGTCCAGACGACTGTCTCTCGATTACATTACTGAGATCCGGTCGGAAGTCCGCGGTAATTTTGGTCCCAACAGTTCTTGATCCCAACAGTAGTGACACGACGCTTGGCAGCCACTCATCCCCAGCCGTTCCTCCGCCGCTGGTGCATCGCCAGCCTGGCAGGGGGTGCTGTGGTCTCGGCGTTCGACTCGGCGCTGATTCAGCGCCGCGAGAGCTACTTCACGGGTGGGTTCCTCAGCACCGATCACCTCACCGGCCCCGGTGACGTGGCCGTGTTTCTCCTCATCTCCTTTCTCATGGATGTAGCCATTGTGGGGCTGTTCGCCTGCCTGGCCATGTGGGTTTGCCGTGGCGTGCGCCCGAGAGCCTCCGTTGTCGCTGGCTTCATCGCGGGCGTGGTTGTGTTGATTGGCGCCGACGTCGTCGAGTTCGAACTCGTCCGGTACCTCGGTGACGCGCTCGACCTGCAATTGATGCTCGACCTCACGGGTGGCGACCTGGGCGAGTGGATGGCCGTCTCCTCTTCCTACCTGGTGCTCCCGCTCATGATCGCCACCACCGGGGTCCTGGGGTGCGCAGGAGTGATCTGGCTGGTCAACCGACAAGAAGTAGGCCTTCCAGTTGGCCGGCCACAATTCAAGGCTCTGTTGGTACCCGGACTGGTGTTGTGCGCAGCCCTCGCGACGACCGCTGTGGCGATCACCGCGAACGACCGCATCGCCAACGGCGTGCTGCGCAAGCCTGCGGGCAAGGCGCTCGCGCTCGTCATGGATCGGCTCACCGACGTCGACGACGACGGGTTTGGCGTCGCTGGCCGCCTTTCCGATCCCGACTGGAGAAACGCCCTCGTATATCCCTTTGCAGTAGACGTTCCGGGCAATGGAATCGACGAGGACGGTGTCGCCGGCGATCTGCCTCGAGAGGTGTTGCCGTACGATGAGCCGAGCGTGGCCGCGCCGTGGCTCCGTCGCCCCGACGTCGTCTTCGTGGGCCTGGAAAGCTTCCGCTTCGATCTCCTGGGCGCCCGGTTCGAGGGGCGCCCCGTCACGCCGGTGATGGACGGTCTCGCCGCGCGAGGGGTCTCCTTGCAGCAGGCCTACTCGCACAACGGCTACACGGCGCAATCGCGATTCCACATGTTCTCGGGCAGCCTCGCGGGGATCCGCGATCAAAAGACGCTGGTCGACGACTTCAAGGCCAATGGGTACGCCACCGCGTACATCTCTGGCCAGGACGAGTCGTTTGGCGGACCTCGCTACGACGTCGGATTTACTCGCGCGGATGTGTCGTTCGACGCCCGCTCCGATCGCGAGCGGCGGTACTCCACGTTCACCACCGCCGGTAGCCTTGCCGTGCCGTACACCGTGGTAGAGGAACATGTCGGTGAATCTCTCGAGCGTCGTCTTCCTCGGGATCGGCCTTTGTTCCTGTACGTGAACTTTCACGATACGCACTTTCCCTACTCACACGACGGTATCGAATCGCTCACATCGGAGTCACGTTTGCCCAGGCGCCTCATCGTTCCTGAGGAGCGCGACGCACTGTGGGCAACCTACATGAATACAGCGGCCAACGTGGACCGCGCCATCGGTCACGTGCTCGACCAGGTCCGGCAAGCGCGCGGAATAGAGCCAGCGGTCATCGTGACATCCGACCACGGCGAGAGCCTGTTCGATGACGGATTCCTCGGCCACGGACATATGCTGAACGAGGTACAGACACGTGTCCCGCTCATCGTCACGAATCTACCGATCGTATTGTCAGAGCCCTTGGGCCATGTCGATCTCCGCGATGCGATCGGCGACGCCTTGAGGAGTCCCGAAACGGTGCCACCGGTGCCTCGACTCCGTCCATCGACCAACCGCGAAGTGTTCCAGTACCTCGGCAACGTGAATCGACCGCGCCAAATCGGGTTCCGCGACAGCACAGGCCTGACCCTCTACGATTTTCGCAATCAGCGACTCCAGATTCACGGCGGCCCGTGGCTGCGCCCGGACGAGCTCTCCGGTCCCACTCGGGACAGTTTCCTTCGCCTGATCCGCTATTGGGAGCGCATGATGCTTGCCAGGCGTTCCCGGACGGTCGATGAGTAGCCCGAACAACTCCTCCCCAGGTCCGGTGAGACCCATTCGAGTCATGCACCTGGTGTTCACACTGGGCCAGGGCGGCATGGAGCACGGAGTCCTGAAAATCGTGAACGGATTGGATCCCCGTTGCATCGCCAGTTCGATCTGCAGCACGACTCCGGCCGATCCAGGCATGTCGGCCATGGTTCGCGGCGACGTGTCCGTGATCGAGCTGAACCGCCGACCGGGTAACGATCCCCGTATCGTCTGGAAGATTTACCGCGTCCTCAGACGGGAACGCCCGGACGTGCTTCATACACACGCGTGGGGAACGCTGCTCGAGGGCTTGGTCGCCGGCCGGCTGGCGCGGGTTCCCGTGATCGCGCATGGTGAACACGGCACGCTCCAATTGCGACCGCGGCAGATACGCGCCCAGCGGTGGGCCTGGCGACACGCCGACCAGCTCCTCTCGGTATCTTCGCGATTGGCCGAGCGCATGTCCCAGGACGTGGGGTTTCCTCTCGATCGGATCCGCGTCATTCGCAACGGCGTCAACCTCGCTCGCTTTTCTGGATCGCGGCTCGCCGCCGCTCGGGCGGCATTGGGAGCACCCGACGCCGGGACGGTCGTGCTCGGAGCCGTGGGCCGACTGGTGGATGTCAAGGATCACGCATCCTTCATCGATGCCGTCCACACGTTACGGACACGAGGCCGCAACGTGTTTGCGGTGATTGCCGGCGAAGGCCCACTCAGGCGTGAACTCGACGAACGCATCGCCCGCATGGGGCTCGAGCGGACCGTGCGACTTCTTGGCCACCGCCCCGACGTCGAGGCCGTATTCGCCGGGATCGATATCTTTGTCCAGCCCTCGAAATCCGAAGGCATGTCGAACACGATGCTCGAGGCCATGGCGTCCGGGTTGCCCATCATCGCGACCGCCGTCGGCGGAGCTGATGAGATGGTGATCGATGGAAGCACCGGCATGCTCGTACCACCAGGAGACGCCGCCCGGTTGACGCATGCGCTCGACGCTCTGATCTGTGGGGAGTCACTGCGGCAGGGGATGGGACAGGCCGCCAGAACGCGTGCGCGGGACGAGTTCTCGCTGGATCGCATGGTGCAGCGCTACCAGTCGTTCTATTGCGACGTCGCGCCGCATACGGCTCCACCACGGACACGCGTGCGCACGCCACAGGAGACGTTGTCGTGACCAGAACACCGGCGCGCGCGATCCTCTTTGTGAATTCGTGGAGCACTGCGCACGGCGGCAGCTCGACATCGCTCATCGACGTCGTGACCAACTTGGACTCCGCCCGGTACCGACCCATCGTGATGTGCCCAACGGAGGGCGAACTCCCGGCACGTCTCCGGGACGTGGGCATCCCCGTATTGGTTCGGGGGATCCATCGGCCGACCCGTGAGGAGTTTCACCGATTCCTGCTCGAAGTCCCACTGCACTGGCGTTGGCTGCGTTCCGAGGGGATCGCGCTCGTGCACGGCAATACATCGGCGTCGAGACGAAGCATCGTCCAGGCGGCGGTGGCTGCCGGCGTCCCGTACGTCCAGCACGTCAGGAACGTCGTCAAGGATCCGCAGTCGAGCTATGCCTATCACGTGGCGCAGCGCATCGTCTGTAACTCCGACTCTTCAGCCGCTGTGTTTCGCAACGATGTCTCGTTTCGCGCGAAGACCATGACTCTGTACAACGCCGTGGACCTGTCACGATATGACACGGAACGGGATACGAGACGTGACGAGCTCGCGATCGGCGCATCTCGGCCGGTCATCGGGTTCGTCGGGCAGCTCGTCCCGCGCAAGGGCGTGACGACCTTGATCGCCGCTATGCCTGAAGTGATCGCACGCGTGCCGGAGGCGCTTCTGGTGGTTGTCGGCTGCGCGCCACCAGACGAAGTGGAGTACGAGGCCGAATGCGTGCGCCTCACGAACAGTCTCGGTCTCGGTGAGCACGTCCGGTTCGTGGGATACCGTCGAGACGTGCCGGCTTTCATGCGCACATTCGATGTCTTCGCGCTCCCCACACGCTCGGAACCGTTCGGCAAGGTGGTCATCGAGGCCATGGCCGCAGGTTGTCCCGTCGTCGCAAGCAATGTAGGCGGCATTCCGGAGATCGTCACCAGCGGCGATCTCGGAACCTTGATCCCTGCGGACGATCCGGCCGCACTCTCAGTCGCCCTCCTCTCGTACTTGACCGACGCCCGTCGGCATCGCGACGTGGCCGATCGCGCGGCTTCTTCAGTGCGGGCCCGTTTTGGGATGGACACGATGCTTCTGCGCCTGCAATCGCTGTACGACGATGTGCTGGGACCGGGCGCGGGCGCGAGAGCGACCGGAGATGGGCGCGAACCTCAGGAAGGGGTCGTCTGAATCCCATGGAACCCTGTTCGGGGCGCTCATCGGCGATTGCGGCCCAGGAGACGCCCAGCGGTACAGATCTGCTCGGATGGTCGGCGCTGCCGCTCCTCGGTGGGGGGATCGACCGCACGGAACCCTGGCTGTTCGTCTCGAGCCGGTCATTCGCCTGGCTCTCGCGCGGGCCATTGGGCGATGCGCAGTTCGTGCGGAAGCCTTCTGACTACGCTCGGTCATGGCCGTTTGGTGATGGCGCGCTGGGCGGAGCGGTGATTGACGGGGATGCATTGTCCCGTGGCGCACACGACACGGACCTGCAGCGAATGGTCGCGGAAGCCTGCCGGACGACGGGCCGGCAGGGTGACGTACTCCTGGTCTGCGGGCACCGCCTCGTACCCGGACGGCCCTGGATGTGGCGCGAGTACCGACGGCCCAGCGCACACCGCTGGAGACGGGCCGCGACGCGACTTGGAATGCGGGCAGAGACGGCCGGGGTTGTCGAACTCGACGGCGATCGGATCGCGGGTCTCCGCATTGTGGGTCAGGACCACAGTAGTGCATCGGCATCCAAAGGTACGGCGGATCGTCTGGTGCTGCGGGTAGCTGCGTCGGGGCGACGTGAGACCCAGGCCATTGAAGCGATGGTGGCCCACGTCTCACGTTCGTGCGGCACGGCGCTCGGCATCGATCGCGTGGCGGTGCGGAAGATCGGCAAGACAGCGGTGTTCGTTTCGGGGACGGACGGGCGACGCTACGTCGTGCGTATCGCCCGAAGCCCGATCGCACTGGCTCGAGCGACACGCAATTTCGAGGCGCTCCGGTGGCTGCATGACGCGCCTCTGGCGGATTCCATCGTGGGCCGAGTACCGGTGGCTGCCGTGCAGGGGCGGCATGCCGCGTACACCTACTACGTCGAATCATGCCTGGATGGGCAGCCTGGGCCACAATCAGCGGGCGGGCCGGGCGACGGCAAGTGGCGAATGCAAGCTGTCGACTTCATTACCAGCCTGCATGCCGAGACGGTGCAACGAACGATGATGGACGAGGACGCCATGTCGCGTCTCGTCCGTGAACCGGCCAGCCGCGTGGCACGCGCTTGTGGTTCCGCTGACGCGGAACGGCAAGTCCAACGGGTCGTCAGGGCTTGTGAGGCCAGTCTTCGAGGCCGTCTCGTCCCGCTCGTGCGAACGCACGGCGATTTCACCGACTCGAACTGCTTGTTCGACGCCAGTGGAACACTCACAGCGGTGGTGGACTGGGAAGTGTCGATGGCACAGGGCCTGCCGTTTCTCGACCTTCTGCAGTTGATGCCGATTCCGGGTGAAACAGGTTCGCACCCGCGTTGGCAGCGTTTCGACGCGTGGCTCGATATCTGGCGCGATGTGGCTTGTGCTGGGTCCGACCCAGTGATGGCGCACTATATGCGGCGCGTCGATCTCCAACCCGAAATGATCCCCGGGTTAATCCTGGCGCAGTGGGTGACCCATGTTGGGGATCGCATTGATGCCCGCCGTGAGGACGAACGTTGGATGCGCCTGAGGGTGTGGCAACCGCTCGAAACCCTCGCAAGGACGATGTGTGATTGAACAGGGCGCAACAGTAGATGACCCCGAGTACTGCAACGATGGCGTCGGTGACCCGCCGGGACGAGTGAAGCGAAAGAATTACGGCAAGACCGCCAAAGTCGGCGCCTTGTGGGCGGTGGGTCGAGAATCCGTCACCCAGATCCTCTGCATTGCCGACGGCCATTCTGCTGGCGAGACTCCTCTCGCCGGCGGATTTCGGCATGGCCGCTGCGGCGTACCTTCTTTATTCAGCTTGGCAAGAGGCTCGGCAACATGGGCCTGAATACAGCGCTGGTAAGGATGAAAGACGTCCGAGAAGAGCATCGCGCGTCGGTGTTCGTCATCAATCTCGTGTTCGGCTTGCTGGCCTTTGCCATCCTCATGGTCGCCGCTCCTTCGATAGCGCGCGTACTACGGCGACGACCGCGTGACCGGAGCTGTGCGTATTGCGTCGACGATCTTTCTGGTCAACTTCTTTGGCGCTGTCGAGTACGCAGTTCTCCAGCGCGACATGAAGTTCAAGGAAATGGCACTGGTCGAATGGACGCACGCCCGCTGTTTTCATGCCGATCGCCGTCGGCATGGCCTGGGCCGGGTGGGGCTACTGGTTGCTCCTTGTTGCGCAGATCGTTGCCAATACTGCCTCCACCTGCAGCAAGGTCTATTTCGGCCGCTGGCGTCCGTCGCTGGCGGTCACTCGACGTGGGCTGGCGGAGACTGTCCCATTCGGTCTGGGCGTGTACGCGAAACGCCTCTGACGTACGCGGCCGAGAATCTCGACAGCCTGATTGTCGGTGGCCTGTTCGGTGTCACGTCGCTGGGCTTCTACGACAAGGCGTTCAATGCAGCCGACAATCTGTCCAATCGATTGTCGTTTGGCTCCACTGTCATGCTTCGCATCTTCGCGGTGATTCAAGACGAGCGAGAGAGATTTGTGCGGGCCTATGCCAAGGTGGCACTGGCCGGAACCATCCTGACTCTGCCTGTATTTGCCGGCCTCATCGTCGCGGCTCGGGAGTTCATCCTGGTCGTGTTCGGGGAGCAGTGGCTCCCGGCGGTCGTTCCGTTCCAGTTTCTCTGCGCTGCCGGAGCCATGCGCCTCCTGACGGCCTATGCAAGTTCCGCCATTCAAGCTAGTGGTCAAATCTGGGGCGAGGTGTGGCGAAAGATCGCGCAGGTTGTGTTGATCGTCAGCCTGATCCTCGCCTTCCGCGAGTGGGGGATTCAGGGCGCGGCTGTGGCGGTACTGCTGGCCACATCGATTCTGGCGTTCCTGATGCAAGGCTTGGTGCGACAGGTCGTCGGCCTGAGTTGGCGAGAACTGATTGCTCCGCTGCGGCTGAGTGGCCTCGCCGCCGCGGGCACTGCGGCCGCGGTTGCCGCCGCAACTGTCGGCGCACGGCACTTCGTGCCTTCCATCCAGGATTGGATTCTTCTGATTCTGCAGGCAGTTGCGGGGGGCGTGTTCTGGGCAGCGTTCATGTTGTTCGCGCGTGTCTCAGTGCTGCAGGATCTGGTGGACGAGGTGCTCAACGACATCGTTCCACCACGAATCCGTCGGCTCATTGCGAGAGTACGACCTGTATCGAGAGAATCAGGCCCAGGAGCGTCGTGACCGTGGATGTGTCTCCCAACAGGTCCTCACGTGCCAGGCTGCGCATCGCGAGCTACCCTGACCGTAACCCTGGCAATCCGTACGTCGAGCTGTTCTATCGAGCGGTGGCGCAGCATGGAATCGAACACACGGGCAGGCTTGTTCCCAATCGTGCGTGGTTAGACCGGGACGGCAGCGCCGTGGATATCCTACATATCCACTGGCCCGAGCGCATTTGGAGAGGGAGGCGACTGGGTCGACTCGACAACATTGCAGCGTGGGTCACTGCGCGCTCGGCTCGTGGAGTTTATCGCCTTCGTCGCTTCCTCGATACCGCTGGCAAGCGCGGTGTGATGCGTGTGTGGACGGTGCATAACATGGCGCATCACGAGGGGGTGTCGACTATCGATCGGTGGGGATACCGCGAGCTCGCCAACCACTCGGATTTGTTGCTCTGCTTCAGCACCAGCACAGCCACTGACCTTCGACGCGAGTACGGCCACGACATCCCAATTCTAGTGATCCCGCACGGTAGCTATGCAGGCGCCTACCCTCCCCCGCGCGCGCGACACGAGGCATGTGCACAGTTCGGGCTACGAGATGACATTCCGGTTGTGAGCTGCTTGGGCCTACTGCGCCCCTACAAGGGGGTGGAACTGGCATGCGATGCCGTCGAGTCACTTGGCGGTCGCGTGCAACTCCTCGTCGGGGGACAACCGCATCGCGACTTCGACACAGCCGGGCTTGTCGCACGAGCCGAATCGAGTGGCCGCACCATCGTCGCTATCCCGCGTGCGTTGACTGAAGCCGAGTTCTCCGACGCGGTCGGCGCCAGCGATGCGGTTCTCCTGCCGTATCGGGCCGTCACGGGAAGCGGCGTCCTGTTCGCTGCCTGGACTCTAGGAGCTGGAGTCATTGCATCCGATCTCCCGTTCTTTCGTGAAATGTTGGACGCTCGACCCCTCCTCGGGCGGACGTTTCGTACCGGCGCCAGTCCCGATCTCGCGAGCGCAATTCAGGCCTATCTCGGGGTGCCTGCCGACGAAAGACACCGGGCCATCACGGAAGCCGTGGAGACCTTCTCGATGAATCGTGTCGTTCAGCCGTTCGTCGAAGCGCTATGGTCATGGCACGCGCGGCGCGAAGGCCGCGACTCCGTCGCCGCTGAGGATAACTGAGCATGTGCGGCATCGCTGGACGCTACAACTTTCGGACGGGGCGGCCTGTAGATCGCGGCCACATCGTTGCAATGTGCGACCTCATTGCACACCGCGGCCCAGACGAGGCGGGCGTATTCGTGAACGGTCCTATCGGTCTGGGGCATCGCCGTCTTTCGATCATCGACCTCACCACAACTGGCAGGCAGCCACTATCTGTCGACAGCGGTGTAGCAACGGTCGTATTCAACGGCGAGATCTATAATTTCGCCGAGCTTCGTCGCGACCTCGAATCGCGCGGCCACCGCTTCCGCGGTCGCAGTGACACCGAGGTCCTACTCGCTGCATACATGGAGTTCGGTCCCGAGTGCCTGTCGCGGCTCAGGGGCATGTTTGCCTTCGCAATCTGGGACGCACGCGACCGATCGCTCTTCATAGGGCGCGACCGAATCGGGAAGAAACCGCTGCACTACAGAGTGGACGGAGACGGAATCGCTTTCGCTTCTGAGGCCAAGGCGTTTTTTGGCGAGCCGTCGTTTTCAGCATCTCCGAATCTCGAGGCGCTATCCCACTATCTCAGCTACCAGTACGTGCCCAGTCCTTCCTCGGCGTTTCAGGGGGTGCAGAAGCTGCCGCCGGGCAGTTATCTGATCGTGCGGAGCGAAGTCGAACTGCATCGATATTGGCGCTTGCGCTACACCCCAAAACAGCGAATTGACGAGGAGGAAGCCACCCGTGAATTGCTGGATCGGCTCAAGGAAGCGATCCGCGTTCGTCTCATCAGCGACGTTCCCCTCGGCGCGTTCCTGAGTGGTGGTATCGATTCGAGCGCGATCGTGGCCCTGATGGCCCAGATGTCAGGGACGCCGGTCAAGACGTACTCGATCGGATTGATGAAAAGGATTACGACGAACTGCCCTACGCGCGTCTCGTGGCGCGGAGGTACGGAACCGATCACCACGAGTTTATCGTCCAGCCGAGCGCCGCGGTGATCATCCCCTCCCTGGCCTGGCACTACGACGAGCCCTACGCCGACGAGTCGGCGGTGCCATCGTATTACTTGTCCCAGCTCACCAGACAGCACGTGACCGTCGCTCTCAATGGCGATGGTGGAGACGAGAGCTTCTCCGGTTACGCCAGATACGCGACCAACTCGCGGCTTGAACGATTTGATCACCTGCCTTCGGCTGTTCGCCGCGCCGCGCTCGGGTTGATAGGTCATCTCCCACAAGGAACGCGAACCGACACGTTGCTTGCACGTGCTCACCGGTGGGCTGCTCGGGCATCGGTTTCACGCGAGACGCGATACGCGCGCCGCATGATGCACTTCACACCTGAGCTAAAGCTCCGGCTGTGCATCGGCGAACTTCGGGAAGCCGTAGTTCGGGGTGACTCCGAACGCATCTTGCTCGATGCATTCGCTGCCAGCGACACCATTGATTTCGGTGACGCCATGCTCAGTGTCGACGTGAACAACTACCTGCCAGACTGCCTGCTCACAAAGGTAGATATCGCGACGATGGCGCATGGGCTCGAGGGTCGCTCACCGCTACTGGATCATGAACTGATGGAATTCGCCGCCACCCTGCCGTTCGATCTGAAGCGGCGGGGCAACCAGGGCAAGTACATCCTCAGGCGCGCCGCGAAAGACCTGCTCCCTCCTGAAATCCTGCATCGCAAGAAAATGGGCTTCGGCGTACCTTTGGAACATTGGCTCCGCACGGACTTGCGCGAGATGACCTCGGATCTCCTGCTGACAGGGCCGGGTGCGACACGCGGGCTCTTCGACCTTACGCTTGTGCGCCGAATGCTGGACGAGCACACGGCTGGGAAAGCCCGTGGCACGACCAACTGTGGAACCTGCTCATGCTCGAGCAGTGGTTTCAAACCTTCATCGACCATCGGCCGCGAGGCTTCGCTTCAACTCAGAATCACACAGGAATGACGTACCAGGATCACGTCGCGACGGGCACGGCACCCGCCCCCTCCTCGTGACGCCCACGCTATGTTGATCACCATCTCAGGGATGGTTGGGAGCGGCAAATCGACAGCCTCGGCCATCGTCGCAGAGGTCCTCGCCAAGGACGATCCGCCCCCCGCCGCCTTCGCTTCCGCTATCTCAGGCTGTTCGGTTTCAAGAGACCGCAACACCAACATGGCGTGGTCAATGAACAAGCCGAGGCAGCGACCGCGACAATCGGCCGGGTAAGGGCTCCACCTCGCGTCGCCTGACGGCATTTCTTACGATTGGCTATGCAGTGCGGATCCTGGCGTTCCGCTTTTCTGGCGTGGGTGCCGCCTCCCGATGCGACATCCTTGACCGCTACTTCTACGACAACCTCGCGCATTATGATCTGACTTCACTCCGAGCTGTCTCTGCGCGCACGCGCTTCGACGGCTTATCCCCGTTCCTGACCTCGCTATTCTGCTCGTTGCTGCTGACGAAACGATTTCCATGCGGCGCCCTGAGTATGCCCCGCACTATGTGAGAACTATCGTACGACGCTACCGAGCGTTACCGGATCTGTTTCCGCATCTCGTCACTGTTGGCACCGATCCCGGAAGCTCGGGGCACGAGGACATCCGTCGAGTTGCTCGGGCGCTCCTCAATCGCGACCGACCGCCCGAAAGGTAGTCGTCCTCAGGCGGTCGGCTTTCGAGCTTCGATGATGATCCCGTACGCGAGGTAGCGGAGCCCAGGCAACCGGCCGAACCACAGGTCAATCGCCTCGGTCATCCGCGTTCCCAACACGGTCGCCACCGCGCCGGAGGCAGGCAGCTTGACACCACACTTCCGTGTAATTTCAAGGCCCTGGAACAAGGCCGAAACCTGATCGGGGAACAGGCACTTCTTCCGCATACCACCGGGCCGTTTCTTGCGAAAGTAGTATCGGAAGGCCGCCAGGAAGCCACCGTAGTAGGGGCTATTGAACTCCACGATGAGAGAACAGCCTGGCTTGAGGACTCTCGTCATCTCTCTGATGAACAGCGGTTTGCGGTCATTCGGCACCAAGTGAAAAAATTTGAACGATGTAACCGCATCGAACGTGTCATCCGCGAAAGGGAGTTGGACACCGCTTCCTTGCGCGAAATGCGTGTGTCTCGGGCGCTCTTCCTGCGCCTTCGCATCTGCCGCGGCCAACATGTTCCTGCTGATGTCGACACCGACCACAGTCGCTCCGTGTTGACTGAGTGCGAGACTCAGGCGACCCGTCCCAGCGGGCATGTCGAGAATCTTCTTTCCCGGTCCGAGCGGCATCCAGGACTGCAACACCTTGAGCTCAAGATTCGAGAAGAACCTGCCCTCGGTGGACTCGTATCTCAGCGCGTCATACTGCGCTGCCTCTTTGTCGTAGCTGTCCCTCAGACGGCGATCATCCGGTTTCTGTCTCTGGACCTCGGTCACGGTGATGGTCATATGCGCGGGTACCTCAGGAAACTGGCGGAACGCTGCTGTGAGCCTTGGGGGCAAGAAAGGGCTAATGACTGCGGGGACCTTCCCTCGGGCGGTTCGCTCGAGTTCAGACACCCGTTCCACTGTCACGTGGACGGGACCGAGTCGGTCGTCAAACCTTCTCTGAATCTCGCGTATCTGAGCGTCGCCAAAGCCGTCCTCGGTGATCACACGGTACGCGAAACTGCTCGAGCGCCTCCTGGATCAACCTGTCCTTCGAGCACGTGAGGCAGGCCCACGAAGATGCCGTGGAAACGAACGAGTTCGCGGCCGTCTGAGCCCACCACCACATCCTCCACCCGGCCGGTGACGGCTGCGAGCACAGGGGAGGTGACTGCGGCCACACGCGCACGTGTGGTCACTCCACATCGCCGTGTCGCCGATCTCATAGCGAATCAGAAACTGCGCGTCGTTCAGCAAACCCGTGAAAAGGACGCGTCCTTCGACACCAGGGCCGACCGGGTCGCCGCGATCATCGACGACCTCAACGATTCCGAAATCCGGACTCACGTGGAGGCTGCCCTCTTCGCATTCAGTCGCTAACCCACAGTTCTCGACAGAACCGTACTCCTCATACGCTCGACACCCCCACGCTTGCTGTATGGTCTGACGCACCGATCGGTCAAGCCGCTCGCTCGACGTCACGGCTGCGCGCGGCATAAAGCTGAGTCGAAGCCCCTGCTCGAGCATGAGTCGCGCCACGACGAACTGCGAAAACGCGTAACCCGTGACGCTCTCCGGCCTGTAGCGGTTGAATCCCTCGACGTAACTGGCGATCGTGGCTGGCGCGATATGGTAAGCCGAGAAGTAGACTTGTCGTTCAGCGAAGTTGTACCGGTAAAACGGGCAGGCTCTGCTCGACCGGTAGCCACGACAGGTTGCCCCCCGATCATCGCACGTGGTCGGCGGATGCTCGTTCCCGCCCACCGATAGGAACGCGCCTCACGCGCGGCCGCGAATCGCTGCTGGCCAGCGCGTGTGCAAATCGCTTGAATCGGAGTGCCGGTACTCCCACTTGAAAAGTAGCTCAGCAGTTGTTCGCGTACCGGGGCGTCCCGCGATTCGGAACAAAGGCCATGGTGACTTCGGCGGAGGTCCTGCTTTTTGAGAATCGGCAGACGATGAAGGGTATCCGACGTCATGCGTTCGAGGTCTGTAGTGCGAAGGCCAGCCGTGTCCCAACACTCTCGGTAGTAAGGTGCGTCCAACGCGCGACGAAGCACGTCGCGCAGCGTGCTATCAACTGTATGATCCGGCACACGGCCATCGATCGGCCAGCGACCGATAGAGAAAGCCCGCCAGCGCCGGCTGGAACTCACCCCCGAAGCGCTCGCGCTTGTAAAAATACCCGAATGCGGAGATCCCAAGATTCTGAACGGGAACTGGAAAATACGGGTAGATCTGTTTGAAGAGCGCACGCATGCTACGTGCCTTCTCGTATCCGTGGGTTCACGTGCGCGCACCTATCGCTCCCGCGACCTTCCGCCGCGCCGTTCGCAAGAGTGTCTGCACCGTGTAGCTCAACGGGCGATTGGGTAGGTTTCGAACGAAATGTCGATGGCTCTCGCGCCGATTGCTCGCAACCAGCGTCTCGTAGTGGCGGGTATAGTCGTGGTCCTGGGACACCCATTCGGGACGCGGTAGAAGTGCCGCGAAGGCCTCATCCGCAGCGCGGCGCTCCTCGGCCCGCATCGGCCGCTGGCTGGTAATCGTCACCAATCAGCACCCAGTCCGTCTCGAACCCTTGGATACCATGCCTGGAGAGGCGCACTCGTAGCACCAACCCGGTGCGAAGCCATCGATTCCACGACTGGTCGAACACGAAGTTTCCAAGGCTATACGCAATGAGGCCACGACCGTATTCCTCGACCCTCCGTGCGACGTGCGGATGGTGACCGATTACGAGATCCGCGCCAGCGTCGATCAACTGCCGTCCCAGCACCTCCTCGGCAACGGCAGGATGCCTGTACGAATTCAACGCCCCAGTGGACTGAGCAGATCACCACGTCGCTGGTCTGCCTGGCGATCGTCACTTGACGCGCCATGTCGCAGTCGGGCCCGAATGTGTACTCGACAGGTCCGCGACAGGCAATCTTGTCTTGCTCGAAGGCAAACGAGAGTATGCAAACACTCACTCCCTGCACGGAGAATACTTGAGGGACGCATTCACGATGGGTCGGACTTGCGAGCCCAACGACGTAAACACCCCGACGTCGCAGCGACTCGACGGTGTCGGCAAACGCAGCAGCGCCATGCTGCATCATGTGATTGTTCGCAACATTCAGCACGTTGAAGCCCGCCGGAACGAGGCGATCCCCCATGTCGGGATGCCCGCGCATCTCCATGGACAACGCGCTCGAACGGACCAAGCCTTGGTGTGAAATAACGGTTTCCAGGTTCCCGAACACGATTCCGGCACCCTTAAGCAGCGACGCGGTGTGCTCAAAGGGATACTGCGGGTTGACCTCTCGCACGCGCTCGAAGGTCGCATGGACCCCCCCGCCAACACCTTGAGCCGCATCTCCAAGACTAATGTCGCCGACGGCGACGAGGTCGAACGCCCCCCTCTCGCAAGGTTCAGATGGCCGCACGTGCGTGGACTCGCTTCCTGGCCGATTCCGAGCTTACCTAGCAGTTGCTGTCTGTTCTTCTCCCAGCGACGTTCCTTGAGGGTGCGAAGCTCCAGGGCCTCACGTCTATACCGCTCGATCTGGACCTGCATCTCGCGCACGGCGGCTGCTATTGCTTCAGCAGAGTTCTCCACGAGGATGGCTCCTCGACCAAATTCCTCCTTCAACATCGGTGAGTCGGAAATAATGATTGGCGTGCCCTGATATATGGCCTCGTATGCTGCACGTAACATCTTGTGCTTACCGGTTGTGAGGGCCATCACGACTCCCGAGCTTCGAAGGAGTCGCCCATGGGCCATATCGCTCGAGCAACCTGGTTAAAACCAGGTTTTCTGGGAGTTTCAGTTGAGGTGGCTCATCTTACGGACGTCGCCGGTGACGATGAAAGGTATGTCTGGCAAAGCTATGGGGGCGTCAAAATGAGATGATGCAGCTGGTCGTAGTCGCAGCCGAACAGATCACGGCCACGACAAAGGCGCCCGCATTGGCCGTAACGTCGGTTCCCGGGGACTTTACGGGTACATCCGGCAAAATCGTCGCATCGGCGCCGTACGTCGCCAGGAGGGCTTCCAAGTGCGTGTTGGTCACGATCGTCGTGGCCGCTCGCCGGCAGAGCCAGCGCTGGAGTCCCTGAAAATGCCGCCAGCGGCGATCTACGAAAGCGCCGGTGTGCGCATCGACCACGAACGGAATCCGTCGGATGGCGCAATAGGGAAACACCACCAAACCCGCCACGACCGGGGGCGACATGACAAACACGGCGTCCGGCTTGTCGCGGAGGAGGATTCGCCACGGACGGAAGGCTTGGCCGATGTATTTGAGCAGGATCGTCGTGGGCCGGCTGCCGAGCCGTTTCCAATAGACCATATGGGAAACACCTCCGAGCTCACGCGCGGTGTAGTCGCTGCGACTACAGTGTGGCGCCCAGGAGATGTACGCTACCGCCATTGAGAACCCCGTTCACCTTCCATAACGCCACTGCCTCGGGGCGCCATTTTGTCAGGAGCGCCACCTCGTCCAGCAACGTGTCTGTCACGTCGAGTTGCCGCATGCCCGCGACCACGTCATTCCTGTGATTGAGAACATGCTCCACGCTCGCCGCGAGACCATCGGCATCCTCGGCGCCGTAGGTGACGACGCCGGGAGGGCGCGCGCCGATTCTCGCACGCGACCACCGGGATGCGGAGGGCGAGCGCTTCGAGAACCGAAGAGGCGACGCCGTCCGTAATAGGCGTGCGCAGATAAAGTGCCGACCTTGTCAAGGCCGTGAGGAATTCGTCTGGTGATCGTTATTGTCGACCAGGCAGATTCGGTCTTCGAGGCCGTGTGCCCGAATGCGCTCCTGCACATCCCGCCAAAGCCAGTCTTCCATGTGACTCAACCCGCCACACAGGACCAGACCGACATCAGACCGTCGCCCCATCACCTGCGACATGCCGTCGATCATCGTCAGTGGAAAGAACAGAGGTCGCATCCTTACGGGACGTGAACACGACCGCGGAGAATCGCTGGAAGAACTCCTCCACCTCGGATGGCAAAGCGGCGGGCGTGAATTCAAGATACTGGCGACTGAAGGCCGGAATCGCCACCACCTTGCGCGCCGGCACCCCATAGCTCTGGATTCGTTGCCTCACCGCCTCGCTATTGCAGATCACGCGTCGAGGGATGGTGAAGAGCGTCCAGTACAAGGGCGTGAGATACCACGCGCGCGAGCGAGGAAATAACCGCTGAATGGCACCAGCATGAAAGGTGAGATAACAGCGACGGCCGCGCACGAAGTTCACGACTTCTGCGACCAAGGCCAGCATAGCTCCCTTGATGGAATCCCCGTTCGTGTGCGCGTGAACCACGAACCCTCTGCGACAGGTACCTCCAGAGTTTTCGCAGCAGGTCGCCGCCGCTCAGGACTGACTCGTATTCCGTGCTTGGGATACGTCGGCTACTTCCGACGTTTAACACCACGCATTTGTGTCCGTCCTCCTCCAGTCGCTTCTTGAGGAACTCGATTGGGTACTGCCCAGCCCGACCGCGGCGGGGGATAAGACGCGACTTCGAGGATAAGAGCCACAGGTTCAGCCACGACGAGGCTCCCGAGGACTCTTTACAGCCGGATCTGCCGCTGGACTGGGTGCGATACCGCTTGACACCCATCTTTTCGCTGCCTCGAATTGCTCGATCATGGGTGGGAGATGTCTTCTTTTCTTGTGCATGGGGTGTGCCATGCATGGCTCCAGAGTTCAGTATCGGAAGGACTTTGGCTCGACTTGCGTCCGATCCAGCTCGGGCGAAGTCCTGGAAAATACACGGATGAGCAGACTTCTTTCTTACGGCGGGGTCCGTGAACCCCTCAAGGCACCAGATGTTCTGGGCAACCCTAGTGACAGAATGGCTGGCGGCTATAACGAGCCAGGAATACGTCTTGCTTAGTATGTTGGCGTTTGTCCAACAACTGGCTGAAAGCTTGACAGAGTGAGATACGCATACACAAACTGCCTGAGCAGACGCTCAGGGAGAGGCTTCGGGGACGTGACTAAGCGGTCTCGGAAACAGGAGCAATGAAGCCGCTCGTCGCCATGGAGGCGGCAGCGAGGTGTCGGCAGATCCACGGATGGTTCTCATTCGAAGCCGCGTTGCTGTTCGCTTGGATCGACGAAGTGCAACGGCAGATGGGCGTGTCAGGAGATCTGTTCGAGATCGGAGTCACCGAGGACGGAGTGCCGTCCTCTTATCCCATATGCTGGGCGGCAACGAAGCTCTCGGGGTCTGCGATCTGTTCGGCGAACAGGTCGGCAACGTCTCACGCTCGGGCGCGGGCGATCGGGCCGAGTTTAACTCGAACATGCGGCGCTTCGGGAAGGCCCACGACCGGCTCCAGGTCTTCGCCAAGCCTTCGTCGCAACTTTCTCCCGACGAGATTGGCGGCGAGACAGATTCTTTCATATCGATGGCGGGCATAACGCTGACGAAGCGCTCGGCGATTTGAGACTATCCGCGGCATGCACCCGGCCGGAAGGAGCGATCCTAATCGACGATCCCTTTCGATCCGAGTGGCCTGGTGTCACTGAGGCTGTCATACGATTCCTCGACAGCACACCCGAGAGACTCCGCCGTGGCGGCGGGTTTCAATAAACTGCTCGTGACCAGGGTGGAGACTGCGGAACGTTACGCCCGTTCATTCGACGAAGACAATGTCAGGATGGACTACGGCCTTGGATATCCCTGGTCGCTCAAGACATTGCCCTTCTTGTCCCGACCGTTACGTATCTTCTACGTGCCCAGGACGGTGCGTTCGAATTCGTGGCGGGCTCGCGTCGCGCATCTGCACCGGACCTCGCCATGGTCGCGACGCCCTTTGCCCGCAACCTTCGTCGGTGTGGTAAAGCGTCTCTTTGCCTGACGCGATCCAGATAGCATGGCAATAATCTGTCGGAGTCATAGGCTCCTATTCATTCAAGCGCCGCGGACGGGATGCACCGCCCTTGAGCAGCTGCTGGTCGAGCGCTTCAGCGGCGAACTGCTGCCCACGAACACCTCTTTGACGCACAGGGCCAGATTCGCATGTCACGGAAGCACTGCTCGATCCTGCAGCTACTGGACGAGGGCCTAATTCCCGTTGACTATCGGCGGCAGTTCACCACGGTTGTCACAGTGCGGAACCCGTTCGACTCGCTGTCTCGTTGTACGTGAAGAAGCGCGACAAATATCGGGAACTACTGGACGACCCCACCTCGTGGATTCATCAAGTGCGCGGGTATGTCGAGGACATGGAGTTCTGCCGTACACACACCTTCGAGGAATGGCTCACGAAACGCTACACGGTGGGTGCGTTCGATCGGTTCCGGGGAAAGGGTCGAAGATCTCTGTACGGCCGATACACGCAAGGTGTCGAGATCGTGCTGCGATTCGAGCGCCTGCAGGCGGACTTCGATGCAGTGATGCGGGGCCGTCTGGGTGTGACCGAGGACATTACGATCCCGAACGTCAACATCACACCCCAGCGAAGCGGCAGTTACCGGGACTACTACTCGGCAGGCGCTCGACGGTTGTAAAGTACGTTTCCGGCCGGAGCTGATGCGTACGGCTACACCTTCAAAGGCCTTGATAAATCGGAGGCCAGATCGCAATCGGTGGGGTCGGCGGGGTAATGTCGGGTATCGAGCCGCGGGATTTCTTCATCATTGGGGCATGAAGGCGGGACGACCAGTCTGTACAAGTACTCAGTGATCACCCACAGCTTACGCCTCTCCGAGGAAGGAGCCGCGCGTGTTCCGCGATCCGAAAGGTCGGAAAAGCTGAGTGAGGAGTTCTTTGGTCTCTTTGACGCGCGGCAAGGGGAGCGCTGGTGCTTCGAAGCCTCCACCGCGTATACGAAGTATCCCCGTTTCCAGGCGTACCGTTCGGGTGCAGTCGATCGTGCCGGACGCACGTTTCGTATACGGTGCGCAACCCCGTCGAGCGTATCTGGTCGCAATACGTGCACAACATAGCGGAGGGCCGGGAGTCACGCCGTCGCCCGCGCTATCCACGAAGAAAGCCAGTTATCTGGATATCAGCCGATATCACCTGCAACTGTCTCAATATCATCAAGTCTTCCCCGCCGACCAAATCCTGGTTCAGGTATTCGAGGAGATGGTTGCGGACCCGGCCGAGACGGTTCGCGCCGTGTGTAACTTTCTCGGCGTGGACGGTTCGTACACTCCTCCTGCGATCGACGCTGCGTTCAACGTGAGCAGTAAGAAACGCGCGATCCCTCGTTCGCTGACAGTCGCAAGGACACTTGGAGTCGAAAAGATGCTCCCATGGCAAGCGCGACGGTGGCTAAAACTGCAGGGCTCACCGCTACCAGGCCGAAAGACAGGCCTCACGCATGAACTCCAGGCAACAGTACAGATTCGCTGCGGGCGGACACCGAGGCCTTTTTCCAATCGATTGGGCGCCGGATTCAAGCATGGTCCGACTTCGCATGAGTTGTCCGCAGATCAAGATTGGGGTGACCTTGCGCGGTCGGTATTCGCGAACGATGCACCTCGACGGTCTTCGCGTCACTTCTCGCTGAGCAGTTGATCCAACCATGAGAATCGCTGTGTTCGGTCTCGGATATGTTGGCTGCGTCTCGGCTGCCTGTCTTGCGGATCTTGGTCACGACGTCGTTGGCGTCGACGTGAACCGCGACAAGCGGGACATGGTCGGTCGGGGTCGGTCGCCATATCGAACCAGGATGGATGCACTACTGAGCGCCGCTACATCTACCGGCAGGCTCACCGTTACGGACGACGCCGCCCAGGCAATCGCCGACACCGATGTCTCGATGGTTTGCGTGGTACGCCGAGTAAGCCCAATGGCGATTTGGACACATCCCACATCGAGCACGTCGCCAGGGAGATTGGGACAGGACTTGGCCAACGAAGCGGCTCACGTCACGTGGTTGCCATTCGCAGCACGTTGCTCCCGGGTGTTCTCGTGCAACAGGTCATCCCCGCACTGGAGAATGCCAGCGGGCAACGCGCGGGTGTCGATTTCGGTGTCTGCGCCGATCCGGAGTTTCTTCGCGAGGGCAGCGCCATCGAGGACTTCAGATCGCCGCCGTTCACCGTGATCGGCCAAATGGATGAATGGAGCGGACAGGTTCTGGAGAGCGTGTACGCCGGCATAGCGGCGCCCGTGCACAAACTGTCATTGGAAGCCGCAGCGATGGTCAGGTACCGCAAGCAATGCATTCCACGCTGTGAAAGTGGCGTTCGCCAATGAGATCGGGGCGTTCTGTCACGACTGCGGTGTTGACGCACTGACTGTAATGCGGGTCTTCCAACAGGATCGTGTTCTGAACGTGTCCTCTGCTTACCTCACACCTGGCTGTGCATTCGGCGGATCCTGTCTGCCAAAGGATCTTCGAGCGCTTGTCTATGCTGCCAAACACCGTGACACGAATGTGCCGCTCCTATCCTCGGTGCTACTGAGCAATGACGTGCACCTCGCCCGCGTCCCTGACCTGCTGGCACAACTCGGGCTCAGGCGTGTGACCCTCATCGGCCTGAGCTTCAAGGTAGGCACGGATGATCTCCGAGAGAGCCCACTCGTGCGTTTGGCGGAGCGGTTGATCGGCTTCGGATACAAGTTGTCGATCGTCGACCCTGACGTATCTTTGGCAGCGGTAATGGGCAAGAACCGTGAATACCTGGAGCGGGTCCTGCCTCATATCGAGGAGTTGCTCACCGCGGATCTCGAGGGAGCCATCTCCGCAACCGACGTCGTTGTGATTGGCAAGAGGATTGAGTCGTTGACAGGGATCCAGCGCTGGCTGCGCGCCGACCACGTCGTCCTCGATCTCGGCAGACACGGTGACTTCGCTCCGGCGCGCGCCCTACGGATTGTCTGACGCAGTGGCAGCGAGAGTCGATGATGAGAGAACCGCGCGGACTGGGCCAAGGCTCATTACTGCCGGGCGTTGACAGCCCCTGCGAATTGATGCGGCCGGCACTGACGTGTCCCGCATTCGTCGGCTTCTTTTGTAGATCTGGGAGGGCAGGCACGTGGCGAAGTATCAGGATGCTTTCTATCCGGCTCAGTGTCGGCTGGAATTCGGGAATGCGCGCGGAGGTGGAGCTGATCGAGAGCATTGTGCCTTCGTCAGGCATGGTGCTCGATGTTGGAAGCAACCTCGGCTACTTCGGCATTCGCATGGCACTGCAAAGCGAACAGGTGGGGGTCGTTTCTCTCGAGGCTAACCAGATCAACGCGGAGGAGCAAGCCAAAATTGTGCGGTCGCACGGGATGACGCGTGTCTGTGTCATCAACGCCGCTTTCAACGCTCAGGTATCCCGAGACTGGGTGAAAGTGTGTGACTGGTTCGATTTGACACTTCTCCTTTCGATCATTCACTGGTTCGACGACCCAGCACAAGTGGTTCAGGACCTGTCCAAGATGAGTGCTCGGATGATCATCGAGGTCCCCGATGCCGAGGATCGAGGCGCCTGCGGTCAGACCCACCTCCAAGACTGGCGGGACCCACTCGAATGGACGCGCAAAGCCACAGGCAGAACGTGTACACTCATCGGCCGCGGCGAAAGGCATACTTCAGAAGCCGCATCACACATCATTCTCGTTGAAGGACCGGTCCGCCGGCAGCCTACGTTGGCGTATTGGGACAGCCAATACGCCCATCCAGACGGCAACGACTACGTGATGATGTACGACGGGGTCGAACTGAACTTCACGATCCGTCGACAACAGATCGATTACGTCTCCGGCGTCAACCTCCTAAGCCTCATGAAGTTGGGCCGGTTGGTCTGGCCACCTCCGGCGCACTGGGTGCGTTCTGGCGCCAACGAGATACGCCGATGCAAAGGCCACAGGGACCCGATTCCTCATAACATGCTCTGGAATCCTGCTGGCCTTGACTGATCGACGGTAACGACCGCAGGGGTGATGCGGTCGGCCGCTCCGCGGAGGCAGTGTTGAAGAGGAGCGTTCGCGCATGGTGGAAGAACATGATGGCATCGCCGTCCGCGTACGTGCCGAGGCGATCGCCGCTGGAGAGGAAAATTGCTAGATGGAAAAAGCAGATTCGCAGAAAGACAGGGGCTTCGCGGCAATGATCCTGCCGGCACCACTCGCCCAGAAACTCAAGCGGATCTTCCCTTATCGCGTGAGCGATGAGAACGGCTGAATCGCCACGGTGATTTCTGCTGGGAACGACACCCAGTTTGGTGCCTTCGGTAGTTGTATTGCCAATCGGGAAACGACGACGTAATGTTTAGGGTCTCGCCCCCCTCACGCCGCATCGCTCGTTGGCCGCAACGATACAGTGCTTCCGGTGCCGACTTCGAGAGGTTCGGCCGCGCGTAAGGAGAAGTCATGTCAGACGAACAGGAAAAATCGGGTTCGAATCGGAGAGAGGCCTTGCGGTGGCTTCTGGGAATACCGATTCCTCTTGGGCTCCTTTCGGCCGAGGCCTTAGCTCAGCTGACTGCGCCGCGCAACCTGAGGATCTCGCCGCAAGCAGCTGCGGCGGATAGCCCTATTGCGCGCAAGGTCTATCCACGCACCTTTCTGAGTCCTTCAACCCTCACAGCGCTGCGATCGCAGTTGGCTCGGGACGCCGCGTTTCGCGAGCGTTGGCAGACCGCTATTTCGCGTTTGAAACCGGGGCGGGAACGAAATGGACGGCGAGCCCCGTCACTGACGTCTATGCGCTCGCCTTTGCCGCGTGCATTGCGTGTGTCCGAGGGACGGGGGATCAGGGGCTGACATGGGGTTCTACGCGGCAGGCTTATGTCGACAAGATTCTCGCAGGGGTGTACAGCTCCTCGGTATAAGACGGGCCAAAGTGGATCGCACGCGACCGGGATCGCCTTGATCTACGATTTTTCCCCCCCGATCTGACCACCCAGCAACAACTTGACTTCAAAGGATGGATCCGGGCCGGCTACGACAAGGGCAAGTGGGTATCCGGTCGAAATTATTGGGATGGTGGTGCCAGCAACGAGCACATAGGCAAGTTCTTTTCGGCGATCGTCCTGGACGATGCCGAAACGACGTTGCCAATCGCGTACAGCGAAACGATCGCGGCAGTGGAGAGCCAGAACTGGATGGGTTGGGCAACCGGCAGCGGTTACGAGTGGTCGGGGGACGTCCCGCGCTTTGCTGGGTTCTGTTCGTGCCTGCTGACATTGAAGAACGCGGGCGGCTATACCGATGCCGATACCTTTGATCGATTCAGCATCCATCTGCGAGACTCTGCGCAGCTGGTGCGGCAGTTCACAATCCCCCACCCATCCTTGGCGGCGCGCGGGGCCAAGAACTTTATGGATCGCGTGCACCAGGAAGGCCCGGCTGAATACAAGAGCGTCGGCCTGAATGTCGGTGCCCACATCCTCTGGGCGATGGCAGTGCTCCCCGGAAAAGTCGCGCTGTCGAATGCCAGTTGGTACAGCAACCAAGCGACACTGGCAAGCACCGAAGGCGCCTTCTTTGGCTACCTGGCGCATGAGTGGACTCGCTCCTTCCCAGGAGACAAGACCCGCAGCCTGCGTCGCGTGATCGACATGAACGGCATCGCCAACGGCAGCCCGATCCCGACTCGAGGTGGGACCTATACTTTCTTTAGTTTCCCCGCGTGGCTGATTCTCAACGCGCAAGAAGCCACGCCTGTCGAACCGTCCGTGGCAGGAATTCCGAAAGTCCGTCGCTGGTGGCCCGGCACCCTGGAATGGACGACGATTAGTCCGACCTCGGGGCAACGATGGAAACCACGGCGTCGGCAATCACGTACCACCATCATCGGTACTGGGTCAACAACTACGAAACGGGGGTCCAGCAAAACGGTTCCTGGCATGTGCATCGCGCAGGGCCGCTTCTGATCCAGCGTGGCTCGGCGTCACACGGGCCCATCAGCCGGAAGGCGACATGGGGCGCTAACGGGACGGTGACGTTCGTGATACCACCGTGGCCCCCTATGACCTTGGTCAACCGGGACGACTATGACGAGGGCGGAATTCGCGGTGCAGGTGGGACCCGCACAGGTAGGGACCAAATTCTGGCCGACCCGCTGACGGACTTTGGGGGAGTGACGAACTGGTTCGCTGGCGACAAGGTGGTAGCGATTACCTCTGACCTGCTGCGTTCCTACAACGGCAGCGCAGTCCCAGTATGGCAACCCTGCCAAGAACCAGCGCAAGCTGTCCGCCTTCACGCGCGAGTTCGTTGTGGTAGAGCGCGGTGGGGATGGCACCGACCACGAGCGCATCTTCACGTACAGCCGGATCACACTACTCGATACAAAGTTTCAGCCCGCGTTACAACCTGTGCCCAGGCCCGCCGCAAGTGACCATTGATGGCGTCGAGAAAGCGGTTGAACCGTGGGGGGGGACGTCGGATCCCTCTCTGACCGACGGCGGAAAGTTCAGATGGAAGGCGCTGGGACCAAATCATTGGAACTACGCCGGCGCGACTCACATGACGACCGACAATGTTACCAACCACAGGACGCTACTCCAGGAGCGGGCAAGGCTCACCGTGACATGGCTGCTTCCCAGCGGTGCGGGGGCGGTGGTGACCAAGCGCGGTGGTACAACAGCGCAGAGTCTCGATGAGCCCCTCGCGGAAGGGCAACCGGGCTACAACGAATATGGCGGATGGATGGGCCTGGATGGAGAGTGGTACAGAGTAAGGGGTTGGACAAGCGCGCTTATGCGGGCCTTTTCACTGTCGCGATTTCCCCAACTACAGTGACTCGTGACACTGGTTTCTTGATGGCGACCGATGTGATGGCAGCGAGTGCCACGCCAGACGCAGCAACGGGATTGAACAGCGACCCCGGCAGCGAGGCGGCACGATGCGGTGCGAGCGCAGTTGTGTTCGCCAAGGAGACGGGCGGCATAGCTCAGGGAACGTCTCCATTCCAGCCGGGGTTACGCTCGTGGTGCTCGTCAACCTGCCCCCAGATCAGACACGGACACTTGTGTCAGAGGGCGGGCTAATCATTGCTACACCCACTCGCACGGCGTCGAACACCGGAGTGCTTACCGTCAGAGTGAGCGGAAGCGGCGTTCTGCAGTTCAGCTAGCGCAGTGTCGGTCGAGGATTGCTCTGTCGCCGAAAACGATTCAGCCGCCAGTAGTCGATCCGATCAGGTTTCCGGCGGCCTTGACGATCTGCAGTGCATTGCAGCGCCAATTGAACTGGTCAACAACTGAACGCCGTGCCTTTCACCGAGGGTGCGGCGCAGTTGGACATCTTCAACCAGGTCCCGCATTGCTGCCGTCAGGGTCTTGGTCATCCCCGGCTCGAATAACCTACCATTCCGGCCGTCGCCTATAAGGTCGCGAATGTTGTCCATCGCGGGTGCGATCACGGCCTTCCCCATCGCCATGTACTCGAGAACCTTCATGGGCGACGCATAAAAGGTCGAGTGCGGACTCACACAGACGTCCATAGCCGCAACGTGGGGGCGCACCTCGGCGTGTTGACCCTGCCGGTGAAGGTAACTGCTCCAACAAGTCCTAGTCGACGAGCCTGCGCTTCGAGCTGGTGGCGTACCGGACCATCGCCCACAATGAGCAGGTGTACTGAGGAACACTGACTTCGCAGATCGCAAAAAGCATCAAGGAGAAGATCCACGCCGTGCCACGGACGCGAATTCCGACGAATCCAATGATGGTCCGATTCTCGATCCCATATTGAAGACGGACCTCCTTCCCGTCCGCGGGAGCGAACACGTCCGGATCCGCGCCGTTGGGCAGCACCATGATCTTGTGTGGGTCGATGCGAAGCGTTTCCACGAGGTAATGCTTCAAAGGGGTCGAAACGACAAAAATCCGGTCCGCGCCGGTGAAGATGCTCGTTTCGTATCGCTGGGCAAGCCAGGGAAGGTAGAGGCGCAGGTGCTCGTAGACGCTCCGCTCGTACACAACCGGGGCATTGACTTCGAGCAAGAGCGGTAGCCCCGCTCGCCTCGCGGCTCGCATTGCGGCGGTACTGTAACTATTGTACCGGTCGTAGATCACATCAGGCTTGAACTCGTGAATCGCAGCCATCAAGCGTCGGTAGCCCACGACGTTGTAACCCAGTTCCGCCAGCTCGTACACGAAGGTTGGAATCAACTTCCGCAACACGCCCAGGGGAGACGCCCTTGCGACGCCCGCTAGCATGGAATCCCCCGCAAGCGCCTCGACGAGCACCTCGTGCCCCAGCGCTCGCAACGCCAAGACAATCTCGCGGATGTGAATTCCCTCGGCACCGTCCGCCATCGTGCGATGGTGGTCAGGATCTTCACGGCCTTTGGAACGTTCCGCCGACGTGCCCGTCGGCGGCGAAGCGACCGTCCCCGTGAGTCCAGGCGCCCGCGAGTCCGTCGGTGTCCAATCCGTGAGCGCTTCCATCCCCGAGTCCTTTGACGAGCACCATTCCGTCCAGCCGCCACCGGCAATCCGAATTGGGCCAGGGGTTGTCATCGCGACGGAGGAAACGTCGAGCGGCTGTGGGGCGCTGTCGCTGATGATGCAAACGATCGTCGCCGGAAGCTGCAGGTAAGCGCCAAGAACAAGGCGCGGTGCCGCAGTCCTTAGGCCGAGACTAGGCGCGATCCATCCTCCGTCCGGCGTTGGACCTCCCTCGTGCAGTTGGGCGACCAGTTCGACCTGCGAAAACCAATGGAGGTCCACTCGCTCTTCGAACGTCGCGTGCGCCTCAGCAAGACGAAGTGGCCCAGAGCGACTGGTAAGTCAGCTCAACGTCGTGGGTACCTGCTCCTTCCAGGAAATCAGCGACGATGACATAGCCTCGCTCCCGTACCCAGACCGCGCGACGATGGACGACCCCACCGCGCTCGAGGAGGCGGTAACCGTCGTGACTACCGACGACCCAACTATCGGGCCCCTGTAGCCGATGCCCTTCGAGTTTTGCAGTGTCCGTGTGACCAGGCCATCTTGTTGACGTGCCGCGCCTGGTGCGTTTCATCGATCCTCACCGTGCTATGGGCGGCGGTCTCGCGAAAGTGATCTTGCCAGGCCTTTGGGCCGTTGTACAATGGAAACCGGCGTCCACGAGAACCGGGTGACCGTGGCGCCAGACGATGATCGACAGACAGTCGGCATGGCCGTGTGCGGCACTGGGAATATTGTCGCGACGCAGGCCAGCAGCCTGCTCGCCGCAGTCGAAGCAGAGGTAATCGCCATCTTGTGCCCAGCGGTTTCGAATGACGACGTAGCCGCTCGATTCGAGTGCTCTGGACGGTGGCGTTGGCGGCTCAGCGTTCAGGTCGTCGAACCGTTGCGCACCCGAGGTGCCAAGTAGCCAGAGAGCATCCTCGAAGTAGCGGCCCGCGGCTGCCTTGAAATCCGATCGGCCGAACATCACTGCTCCAATTGCCTGGTATGGCCGGAAGTCCCAGAGCGGTCTTGTTCGAGCCGAATCGGTTCCCATCATCAGCTCCGCCGATGCGTGGAGTGGTTCCGTCTGGCTGCTGCAGGAACGTAGAAAACTCTATGGCTCGTTCGATGGCTGCCCAAACCGCGTCCGAGAACTCCTTCCCATTCTCGCGTGCAAGCAACACAGCGAGAAGGTAGAACCCGGTCGTGGCGTGATGATAGAAAGTCGATTGCTCAGCCGACCCGCCATCCGAATAGAACTCGCGAGGCAGCTCGGATTCGAGCGCGTGACGGGCGCGTACGCGCCACATCCGTGCCTCGCGGAACTCTGGGAAGAGCACGCCGAGGCAGTAGAGGGCACAGGCCTCCCCAATCAGATGATTGAAAGGGCTCGCATCGTCCTCGAGATGCCGATGGAGAAACCTACCGTGATCATGAAAGGCTTCCAGCCACTGGACATGGCTGTCTGCATCGAACTCCGGATCATCCAACGTCAGGAAGTAGCCCCAGAGCCACGACAATGCCCGAAATGCTGGTTCCAGTGCACAGGACCAGCCGACTCCGGTAGCGACGGGGTTCTCCGCGTGCCAGCCGATGACAAGCTGCCGAGTCGCTGCCGCACCGCTAGAGTCCCGATCGATCACAAGGCCTTGCGAGGTCGATAACGAACTGCTGCCGCCCAAGCTCCCATACATGTTTCACGTCCCCGAACCCAACGTTTCCTCCATCGATCGGAACGTCGCGGTGATAAACGCGCGGCCATTGCGCTTTCGTCACTGGATCGGCGTGCCAATCGATACCGTCGGGGTAGCGGAATGTGTGACCGAAGAAAGCGAACTCGCCCCGAAGAACACGCCGAGCCTCCTCGATCGCGCGCCGATGCTCAGCAGGGAATCGCGTCAGAAACAGCGCCCGTGTCTCGTCTCGTTGCTCCACTCCAGCAAAGAAGCGGGCCATCCGCTCCCTTCGTGCACCGAGGAGTGAGGACCTCCAATTCGACGAACGGGCAAGTGCGGGGACCAACGCCATCCCGCAGGCGGTGTGCGTGTGTCAATGCGCCCCGCGTATGACGGGTTCGTTCGAGCTGACAGTAGGCTTCGTAACGAAGCCGGGTCCATACCTCGTCGACCGACATGGCACGGAGCTTCCTCAGGCGGCTCGCAAACCCGAGCGGAGATAGCCGTCATACGTCATTCCGCACTATCGCCCATCGTGGATGCGCCGACGCGCGCCTTCACCTCTCGCGCCCTCTCGCGAAGCCAGCGGCGGTGATGGCGGCACTGGTGTCTCGCATACAAGCTGGCGGGAAACGGACGAGGTTGCCGCACGTGACTCAACAAATGACAGACGACGTGTTGGACGGTGCAGATTTCGAACAACGGGTTATCAGCCCGGAGACCGGCGTCGAATCCAGCGAGCACGGACCGCTGTAAACGAGCCATTACCTGTGGCCGGTCCTGCGGTTTCGCTGTGTAAAACTCCAGCTGTGTGCAAAGCCGTGCGACATCCAGGTACCTACTCCGCGGGCCGTCATCCCAAAATCGAGCACCGTCACACAGTCTGGAGCGACGACTATGTTGGAAGGAACGATATCGCCATGCACCGGCACATCGACAAGATCAATGGACGACACCTCGGCTGCGCGAGAATCGAAAAAAGTCAAGACATCGCGCCTGTCAGCGTGGCTGAACCGCGCCCGCGGCAGTCTCGTGAGTTTTTCTAACCGACTGTCGATGTAACGACGCGTACCATCGAGGCTCATCCTCGACGGTTCAGCGTCCGGCGCGATCCGCTGAAATGTCGCGACCCATCGCCCAACTCGGAGGAGCGCAACTTCGACAGGCATGAGCGAGGCCGTTACCGGCCATGCCGCACTGCGTGTGATAACGGCACTGAGCGGGCGCCCGCGAGCTTCTTGTGTGACGACCCCAAGCAGATCCTCATAGCAGGCAATGGGCTCCACGCACCGAATCTCGCTGGTGGACCGCATCGCATCAAAGGCACGTCTCGTGACGTCGTAGTCTTTGCGAAATCTGTCGAGAGTCGGGGTCAACCCGACTTCTCCTGGTCGAGGCTTGAAGATCTTCGCGAACACAAACTGGATGCCTACCGACGATGTAACCCGAATGCGCGCAACTTCGGACGACTCCCGGACTTCGAACGTTAAGGGAACGATCTCGATATGTCCGGTCCCGAATACCCGGTCACTGTCGCCACGCAGCCGGTCGAGCAGAGCACTCATGGCGTCCGATAGTCTGGGCGCAGGACTCGCAGCTGTCATCGAGCGACTCCGTGAGGCAACGGGGGAGACCAGACCGATTCCTGCGTCGCGGCAGCCGCAACCGCACCTGGAGACGGATGGCCTGTTGCCGGAGCGAACATGCGCACGCGCAAATAGGAGTACACGATGGCCGCCGTCCAGAAGCCCCACTCATCGTTGAGGTAGTCGCCGAAGACGCTGCTCACCATCCAGGCGACGAGAGATGCCGAGATTGAAGCAAAGATCATCACCGACGAGACATCGCCAGCCGAGAGGGCGAGCTGGCGGCCACGTCGAAGCGTCAGCCAGATCGCTCCGAGAAACAGCAACATGAGCACAAAACCCTGAAGACCCCAATCGGCTGCTTCGGTCAGATACCCGTTATGAATGGCACGCGTATCGCGGACAGTTTGGGCGTCGCCGGGCAGCGAGGCAGTGCCACTTCTGTACCGCCAGCCTCGCCCCTCTGAGAACGAATTTCCTCCCGACCCGAGCGGGTAGTCCTGGATCATTTCACGTGCGGCAGCCCAAAACACCAGTCGGTTCTGGGCTGAGGTGTCTCGCTGCCCTTCCGTGGTGAAGGTTGTGAGGAATCGTGGGAGGATCTCCGGATCGCCAAGGAGCAAGAATGTGGCTACTGCGGCAAGCGCAATAATTCGCCTTGACTGTTTTCTCGCGGGCCCGGATGCCATGAAGAGAAATGCGAATCCGCCTAGCAGCAGACCGAGAAACGCTCCACGAGAGTTACACATCAACACCACGTTGAAGGTCAATCCACAGCAAACCAGCACCAGCGCCTTCATCCAATTCCTGATGCGGGTGAACAGCAGCGTGACGGCAAGCGGAAGACCCGTGATGAGCAGCGAGGCTAGCTGGTTCGAACTGGTAACTCCCGCGGCGCCAATACCCTCCAGCCGGCCGCCGCTGAACGATCCGCGTTCATTTATCGTCGCTTCGTAGCCGATGTAAGCCATCCCAAGGGTGATCGACATGGCGACGATCCTGTAGTCATCCTCGTCCTTGATGGCGTACTGAATCAGGAAGAACAGAGCGATGAACTTCACACGTGCTGTCAGCCATTCGAGACTCGACACTGGGTTCACCGAGAACAGCACATGCACCATGACGGCATTCAGCACCATGAACACCAGGATCGCGACGCAGTTGGTGGACAGCGGGCGCTCGCCGCTTGTTGTGAGCTTGGCCCTTGAAATCAACAGTGTCGCGACCAACAGGACACCTGCGAGAAAGTTCCAGCGGAACCCCTCAATGGGGTCGCCCCACCACCAGAATTGAGGGTGAGCGAAGAAGGTAAGCATGACACGCCGATCGCGTACGAAGGCCGACCCAGGGACCTGACCACTAGGACGAGAAGAATCGCGCACCAAGCCAGGAGCATCAGACTCATTGGTCTTCCTCGTCAGCGACGGCACGAAGGTTGCTGGCAACCTTCTTCAAGTCGTCTCCCGTCGATCGGCAGGGGCACATGAAGGGGACCGCAGAACGCGAACCCTACCACCGGTCGAACCGGCAGCGCCGCAGCGAAGGCAGCGACACAAGATTCCCACCGCTCGTGGTACGGGTAACCCTCCCAGAACGCCGCCCGAGAGGCGTCGTCAGGAGTGGCCGGCGATACGACGTGGAGCGTGTGGTCGGCCAGATAACCCTTGGCGACTGGTCTCCTGAACAGACGGCCTCCCGGACCAAACAGCTGGTGGGAGCCCATCCCCATCGGGCAGGCTCCCAGCAAGGCGATGGGCGCGTCAGGCCGCAGCCACCTCGTCATTCCCGCGCGCACCGCGACGAGCGCAGCTTCCACCTGCAGCAGCTCCGAATCCTTGGGATAGGCATTGAGGACCAGGGCATCCAGCGGCTGCCGCGGGGCTTCGGTGGCGCCAATCTCGAAGGCACGACCCGCGGCCGCCCGGTGGGCCTCGACGAAATCACCTGCCACGAGTGCCGCGGTCTCGCACCGCCCGTTCAACACCACGTTCACACTCCAATCGAGGCCGATCTCACGAACAGCGCGCTCCATGTCGTGTCTGAACCTGTTCCCCTCGATCTGGAGCCCTCCACCGAAGCCCATGAGGGCGTATTTATGCGAACGCACGACACCGTCGAGATCCGACAGGCCAGGCAACACGATCTTGCCGCCGCCGCTGAATCCTGCGAACGGGTGCGGCATCACCCCGCCGATGCCAATGCGCAGGTCGGAGGCCAGGAACTCGCGGTTTACGCTCACCGGCTTACCGGCCAACGACACACCGGCCGACTCGACGCCGTCAATCGGGTCGTGCGACACCACGCGCAGGCGCGAGGCCAGATCACCGACCTTGACGCGAACATCTTCCGGGGTCGCCGCCTGATGCGCGCCAACCGCGATGAGTACCGGTGATCGAGTCGAGCGTCATCCCCGCAGCCACGAGTCTTGACACGACGCGCGAGATCAGAGGCGCCGTGCGCGTTGGCCTCGTCATGTCGTCGATGGCGATCACGGCCCGCCGCTTCCCCGCCGCGAGCGCGCCCAGGCCGGGCGCGCCAACGGGATGGTCCAGTGCGCCGTCGAGTTCAGCCGGCGTCAGAGCGGGTGCATCGCGCATGGTCAGCTCAATGGGCTGCCAGCCCGGCGGCATGACGAGATCGATACTCGTCCCAGTCCATGCGCCCCACGGAGCTCGAAGGGTCTGGCCGTCGATCATCGGTCACCCACGCGCACCCGCCTGACGCCGCGCGACGAACGCGGCAATCGCCCCGATCGTGTCGAAGTTCTCGGGGGTCAAGTCGTCGTCCTCCACGGTGATCCCATACGTCTTTCCGAGAAACGCGACCAGCTGCATGACGCCGACCGAATCAATCGTGCCTGATTCGAGCATCGAGTCGTCCAGTCCGACCCGTGACACGTCCCTCCCCAACTCGGTTGTCAAGAACTTGCGCACGACCGCTTCAACGTCCACGTATGCTCCCTCCTGTTTCCGAGCTACACATCACGGTCGCCCACGGTCATGTACCACGCATCCGCCGACGCGACATCGGCGCGCCACGGAAGGCTTTCGGGTGCGTAGGTGATCGTCACAGAGCTCTCGGCACGCCTCGCGAAACCCAGACTGCGAATCACGCCGAGGTCGCGATGCGTCTCGAGCATCGTAACGGATGCCGACGCAACTTGAGCCGTGAACGCCTGATCGATCGCCGCGCTGAACAACGTCCGGACAGCCCTCGTGTCCTCGCCCAGCCAGTCCTTGACCTGGAGCTGATCCTTCGAAACGCAGAACGCGAGATATCCGGTGAGCCGGGACCCCCGCCTCGCGAGGACGAAGCGGTACTCATCCGTCGGGCACTCGATGAAACGCCACGACAGGTACCGGACATCGCGAACCAGCGCGGTGCCGAGCGTCGAACGAACGCGCTCGAACAGGTCGTCTATCTCAACGGGAAGCGAGTTCGACTCGATGTCGTAGTCGTCCATCCCAGGCCAGAGTCGATCTGGGCGGACGACCGACAGCCCGAGCGTGCCCAACCGACCGACGATTCCCTGGGGACCGAGCCGCGTCGGACGGGCAAACCGGATCATGCGACCGAGCGGAGAATGGCCCACCCGGATGTGAATCTGCAGCATGCGCTCGTTCGGGTGCGCGTAGAGAAACGGCCTCACTCCCTGGTCGACGGCGGTGCGGGCGGCTCGCCTCAAGGCAATCGCCGCTCCCCCGGCCCGGTACCGAGGCATGATGCAGAAGTCTCCGCAGTTCCACCCCACGACAGCCGTCCGCTGGCCACGCACCTGGATCCGTCTCGGAAACACGGCGGTACACCCAGCCACCTCACCCGTGCGATCGTCGGTCACGAACCACGCGGTCGACGGTCCGTCCGGATTGCGGCAATAGAGCCAGTCGAATCTCTCTCTCGGGATCACAACGTTGAACGCCCTGTTGAACACATCGACGAGGCCCGGCATCTCAGTCGAAATATCGACCTCTCGCACCACGAGCGTCACGACTTGGCTGCCACGGCCATGGGCAGGTCGCTCACTCGGCGACCGTTCGCAGCCACTCAGGAGGGCGACCCTCGGCCAGGGAGAGCCATGCACGGATCTGCGTGGTAAACCATCGGTCGATGTAGAGCCGTTCGAGGGGCTTGTCGAGGCCCGCCGTCTGCAGGGAACGGCGGAGCCGCGTCATGCCCGGACCGGCTCCCCAACTGCGAAGCCGTCGGTGCCACTTCTTCAAAAAGCAATCGACGACGTAGAGCGAGAACGACGGCGGCGGAGGTCCGCCGAAATACGAGTGGACGAGTGTACGGATGTCCGGGACCTGCGGCCCGGAATCGATGCGCCGGCTCCAGAGCGAGTAGAGACTCAGCTCGACGACGAGGGCGGCCGGGTCCATCCAGGAGTCGCCGGTTTTCGTGTTCCCGAAATCGAGCACCTGGATGCCCTCGGCCGTCGCCCAGACATGACGCAACTTGCAGTCGCCGTGGACCAGGCTTACGGGCACCTGTGCCGAAGGCACTCGGCGTGCGGTCGCGCCGATCTCCTCCCGGAGCGTCATCAGGACGTCCGCTGGGGCACCAACGCCTCGCAATCTCAGTACACGCTGATCGACCGCGGTATCCACGGTTTCCGGATTCCAGGCGCGGCCGCGCGAATCGTGGAGGTCGTGGTGGAACTGCCTCCACCACGCCCCGCACCTCCGCATCGCTCCCGGGACGATCGGGCTGCCTGCTCGCACGAGCTTCGACAGATCCATCCCGACGGCATGGTTCACGACGAGCGCATTGAAGGATTCGATGAAATCGAGCGGTCGTACGACCGACAATCCATCGCCGTTTTCGGCGAAGAAGGCATGTGCCCTGACATGTTCCTTGTACTCGGCAAGACTGAGCGACATCGTCGCGTCGCTGAGCTCGCTGCGCACGAAGGGCCCATTCCTGCGCTCTCGGCGTATCTTGATGATCAGGCTTTCTCTCCCCTCGGCGTCCGGGAACGAGAGGTCGCACCTGAATATCGCGGAGAAGCCACACTGGCGAGGCGTGAGCGTCAGGATCGGCACGCCCCCGGTCGCCCGGTCCTCGTAGTACGTGCGCCAGCGTTGCAGGATCTCCGATCGAAGCTCAGTCGCCAACTCGGACAACCGGAGCTTCTCCTGATCCTCCCACCCACTCGAGGCCTGAGCGGCCATGGAGCCGCCTCCCGCAGTGTCGTCGCGCTTTACCATTTCTGAAACACGAACTCGTTGCAGCCCAGCGATCCAGCCGAGCACCGGAAGCGTCGCATGACGAAACCGCGCTCTCGATAGAAGTCGAACACCTTGTCGCTTCTCGAATACTCGTACGGATAGCCACCAACCCAATCGATGACGTCGCGCCATCGGTTCATTCCGCGCTTTTTCTCCGCGTACTTCGTCCACAACTCGACGTATTCCATCGGTCGACCCTTCGCGACCGCACTCGCGACCATTCGCAACTCACCCGGCAGAATAGCCAGCCCCGCGAACAAGGGACGCAGCGGCGGAGGTACGGCGAGATAGGCACGCTTGATGCTCTTCCACAGCACGCTTCGACCACCGGCGTCGTTGTACAACGCAAGGACGAGGAGACCGTCCGTCTTGACCAGGCCGTGGGCGTTCTCGAGCGCCCCCCACATGTCGCCTGTGTGGTGCAACACCCCCCACGAATAGACGACGTCGAAGAGGCCCAGCGAGCCCAGATACTTGCGGTCCAGAGCGGAACCTCGCTCGACTGTCCAGTCAGTATCTCCAGGGAAGTACCGCCGATGCAGCTCGGACGTGCACTTGACCGAGTGCTCGTCGTAATCGAACGAATGCACGCGCGCCCCCAGCCGCCGAGCCGCCAGGCTGAACAGACCGCTGCCGGAGCCGATGTCGAGAAACGACTTCCCCTTCAACTCGCGGGTCCCGAGCATGTCCGCCAGCGATGCTTCGGCGTGCTCGATGCGGTCTTCGTCGAGCAGTTCGAGAAACTGAGCCCAGTTGCGGCCGAACTCGAACCTGGCGCCGGCTGGGTCCGTGGTCTCGCTGGCCTGACGACTCGCCTTCACAATCGCTAGATTAGACATGTCTGTCCCCGATCACTTCGCACCCCGTTCCTCATGACGCCACTTCCGTCTGCGCACCGACCCCCAGCGCGCGCTTGTCGATCTTGCCGGCGCCGCTCTTCGGCAGCTCGCGGTGAAACACCACCTGTGTCGGTACCTTGTGCTCCGCGAGCCGGCCGCGGCAGAAGGCCACCAGTTCCGGTTCTCCCGCCGCCGCTCCCTCCCGGAGCGCCACATGCGCCACGGGCACTTCGCCGAGCAGATCGTGCGCGACGGACACCACCGCGGCCTCGTGGACGGCGGGGTGCTCGTGCAGGACCTCTTCGATCTCCTGCGCGCTTACGCGATGCGCGCCAACCTTGATCATGTCGTGTCGACGCCCTACCAAGTACAAAAAAGCCGTCGCGATCGGCGAAGCCCAGGTCCCCTGTACAGATAGCCGTCCGGCCCGAAGCGGGCATGTGTTTCCTCGGGGCAGTTCCAGTACCCGGGAGAGATATTCGGACCACGGGCCACCAGTTCACCAACCTCTCCAACGTCAGCGGCCGATCCGTCCTCGCGTCTCACACGCAGCTCCACGCCGGGAATCGCCCGACCAATCGAACCGAGATGACGCGTGAGTTCCGGCGGAGGGACATAGGCCAGTCGTGCCGCCGCTTCGGTGGCGCCGTACATGACGTAGAACGGAACCCCTGGGAGCGCCTCCAGCCATTCCCTCACCCGCGCGGAAGGCATCGGCCCACCAGCCTGGGTCACGTATCGAAGCATGGGGAACGACATCTTTCGGAGACTGGACTGATGGAGCAGCATCGCAAAGGTGGAAGGTACGCCGGCGAAGCCCGTGACGGCCTGATCGCGCATACCCTTCAGCACGACGTTCGGAAACGCGAACCGGTTGTCGAGCACCACGCTGCCGCCGACGGCAACATGCGTGTGGAGCAGCGACAACCCGTACACGTAATAGAAAGGCAGCACGACCATGACGCGATCGGCGGCGGACAACTCGAGATACTCGACGATTGACGCCGTGTTCGCACAGATGTTCGCGTGCGTCAGCATGACGCCTCGAGGCGCCCCGGTGGTTCCTGACGTATAAATAATGGCCGCCACGTCGTCTCGGGCGACCATGGACGGGTCCGGCGGCCCCTCTTCACATCTGATTCCTGAGGTCGCGCCCTCGAGTGCGAACTCGTTCGGCGCCGACAACATCCGTCGCGGCACAACGAAGTATCCTCGCAGCGTGCTCGCAACAGGACTCGCTGCGACGGTGGGCCACGTCGCCTCGTCGACGATGCACGCGGCGGGCGTACAGTCGGATAAGGCGGCAGTGAGACGGTCGCTTCGCGGCCCAGACGCGAGCGGCACCACAACGGCCTGCGCCCGCAAGATTCCGAAATAGCACGCCATGAACGCGCTCGAGTTCTCGAGTGCCAGCACGACGCGTTCGCCGCGCAGGACGCCAGCTTTCGAGAGCGCGGATGCCACCTGATCTGCTCGCCGTTCGAGCTGCCCGTAGGTCAGCGAGCCGCCCGTCTCGATGACCGCCACCGAATCGGGCGCGCGACGTGCAGAACGCCGAAGCAGCTCGTCTACGGTCATGGTCATCGGCCCGGCGCCAGCACGAAGCGCTCCACCTCGAGAGCAAAGACCAAGTCCTCGAGGCGCTCGTGCACTTGCAGTCGCTCCAGGGCATACGGATCGCTCTGCAATCGTGCGAATCCGTTGCGTGACGTCGTGGCCGCGGCGTACCCGGCTGTTCGAACGACACGTTGCAGCTCAAGAGTGTAGTGACGCTCTGCTCCGCCATTCGGATACGAAAACATCGTCACCGGCGCGCCCAGAACGTCTTCCAGCCGCTGTTTCGAGCCCGTGATCTCGGCCGTGGCGTCGTCGAGACCAGCATTCGGAAGATTCGGATGCGTGAGGGTGTGCGCGCCGATGGTCATCCCTAGACGCGCCATCTCGCGGATCTGGTCCCACCCCAACATGGGTGAAGGTACTGGAGGATTACCAGCTGCCGCCCGCAGTTGATCGCGCAGGCGTTCGCGTACCGGAATGGGATGCGCCTTGAACAGCTTGCTCACGGTCCTGACCGCCGCTCGGCGATCGGACTCCACAGCCAGCGGGATTTGGATGTTCGACTGGGGTGTTGCCAGCTCGAGTCGAGGACCGGGGATGGCTCGCAGCAACGCGCGCACCTCGGCAGGCCAGAACGGCTCTCCGTCGGCCATGCACCCGGCGGTGATGTAGAACGTCGCCGACAGCCCGTACAGGCCCAGGGTTCGTGCCGCGGCGAGGTTGTCCTCATACCCGTCGTCAAACGTGAGCGCAACGCAGTTTGATGGAAGCGGACGACGATCCTGGAGACGCTGCACCACCTCCGGCAGCGGGAGGACCGAGTAGTGCGAGGCGAGGTACCGAACATGCTGTTCGAATGCCGCGGGCGAGACACAGATGGAGGGATCCGCGTAGGAGTGCCCTTCCGGACCGCAGATGGCGTGATAACGGAGAATGGCCACGTTGCGGCTCGGAAAGAGACGCCGGACCGTAGCGTAGCCTCCAAAGCGCAGCATCGCTGTCTTGGCCAGCGGCGCGGAACGGTGTCTGAGCCCTCGGGATGTAAGTGGAGACATGAGAATCGGTCACCGAATCACGGAACAAGTCGCAAGGAATCAGCCAGATCTCGGCACTATAATTCCCCTCGAATCCTGACGACTGGAGCCATTCTGATCGTGATGGCGAGTCCATACCGCCGACAGGGGCCAGAAAATCCGCAAAGTTGGAGACTAATGTCGGAGTTCCAGGCTCTCAACCGGACTCAATGCCCACCCCCAGGAGCGTGATACGGCGCCTCGCGTTGGACGCGCGCGGACCGATCCCACAACACCGATTGGCGGCCAGTCAGGCCCCGCAAGAATCCGACGACCGCCGCAACCTGCACCAAACAATAGTAGTGAGCGATCGCGATCAGACTCGAGCGCCGCAGCACTGGCACGCACCCCGCAACACCGCCCGCGAAAATAACCGCCTGCGCCGCGGCGGCCACTGCATATACCGCGGAGGTGCTGGCCAACATCACCGAGGCCAGGAATGCGCACGCAGCAAACGCCGGGGAAAGCCAGCGCAGCGCCTTGTGAGAGATAAATGAAAAGATGAGTTGAGGGGTGCTCAACGACATCGCGCTGTCACGTCGTGCCATGAACTGCAGGGCGCCGGCAACCACACGTGCCTTCCTCGCGAACTCCTCCCGCGCAGTCTCCGACCCCTGTTCGTAGGCGCGCGCGGCTGGCTCGAACACGACCCGGTGACCCGTACGTGACGATGGCCATAGGAATCGCCATGTCGTCCAGGATGGTGTCGGATGGCGGCGGCGACGAAGAGCTCCCTGCGGACAGCATAGAGCGCCCCGTCAGCACCAATCATCGATCCGATGTCCGATTCGGCCTGCTGCATCCAGCGCTCGTAGAGGTAGTAGAGATCCTCTGAGCGCACCGAGCGCCGCCCGATCGCCCACCAGCGCGACATCGCCACTCGACAGCACCTACCTCGGATCGGCGAAGTTCCGGACGAGCGCCCGGACGGCGTCGCGCTCCAGGAACGTGTTCGCGTCGGAGAAGACGACGATCTCGCTCGCAGATCGACAGCAGTCCCTCGTTGATCGCGGCGATCTTACCCCGCCGCGGCGAAACTCGAGGAGTCGCACACGGGGCGCGAACCGGCGGACGATGTCATTCGTGCCGTCACGCGAACCATCGGACGCGACCACGATGTCGAGTCGATCCGCGGGATAGTCGAGCGGCTAGCGCGTTGCGCAGTTTGGCGTCGATGACCGCCTCTTCGTTGTGCGCGGCGATGAACAGACATACCGTCGGCTCCATCGTCGTTTTTGGCGACGGGCCTTCGGGCGATGGCTCTCAGCGCAGCGAGCACGACGGGGTAGCCGAGATAGACATACGACGAGCGGCCCGCGGAGCCCCAGAAGACCACGAGGCGCACGTCATGCGAGCCGAGCGGCTGTGAACACCATCGCACGCTAGCGGAATGCCAGGGCCAGCACCGAGAAGGAGACGCCGATCGGGAGCACGGGCGCGCAGGCGATCGGGCGGTCTCATGCGCCAATGCCCGCGGCGTTGACCAGACGCCCGACACCTGGCCGAGGCTGCCCTTTGGCGACCCCGACGAGTGACGCGGCGTTGATCACCGCGAAATAGCCGAGCATCGCCGCCGTGCGACGGACGCGCCTATGGATATCGCGAGACGCCACCGCGACGCAGAAGACCACGCCACAGCAGGCCACCGGCCAGAGCCGGACTGCTTCGACATACAAGCCAAGAGCGCGAGAGCGCCGCGATGACCGCGAACAACCCGGACAACCAGCGGAGCACCTTGTGCGACATCACGCGACCAGGCGAAGAGTCCCGACACGGACCGGGTTGAGCACCCCGGCGCCTGGAAGACGGCGCGCCAGCTTCGACTCACGATTCTGACGCGACGTCTGTACTCAGCAGCGCGTTCGCCGGCGGTCTCCTCGAAGCAGATCGGCGTCGGGCTCGTACACGGCTCGCCAGCCGGCGGCGACGATCTGCAGCGGGTTCAGAAAATCGTTGATCGCGTTCTCGGGCAGCGTCTGCCACAGCGATTGTCGGATCGCGTAGATCGCGCCGTCGCCGCCGACCATCGAGCCCGAGTGCCGTCTCGAGGCGCTTGATCTGCATCTCGTAGCCCCAGTACGACCCGCTCGCCCACGTCCGCGACCGCGTTCGCCCCGCGGCAGATACCGCGCCTCGCCCGTGACGCAGCCGACCTCGGCATCGGCGAAGTTGCGCACGAGCATCCGGAGCGCGTCCTTCGCGTACATCGCATTCGCGTCGGAGAAGACGACGACGTCGCCGCGTACAGTCGGCAGCACGGCGTTGAGGCCGGCGGTCTTGCCTCGACGCTCGGCCTGGCGAAAGAGCCTCACGCCACGCGACGGCATACTCCTCGACGATCTCGTCGGTCCCGTCGTCGGACGCATCCGAGACGACGACGATCTCGACGACGCTCCGCGGGGTAGTCGAGCGCCAGCGCGTTCTCGATCTTCTTTCGGATGACCGCCGCTTCGTTGTACGCGGAGATGACGAGCGTCAACGATGGGCGTGATCGTGCGCCGCACGAATCGGCCGCGCCCCGCGGATCCAGACCAGCGCCGCGAGCAGCAGCGAGATAGCCCACGTAGACGTAAACGAGCGCACGCGAGCGAGACCAACAGCAGCAGCGCAAGCATGTCCATCACGGGATGTTCCGGACGATGTGCGGTCCGAGCGCGGTCGCCACCGGCAACGGGCAGGCGCTGCCACGCGCTTGAATGGCGAGACCGAACTTCGGGTTCGCCGGGCTCAGGTCTGGGAATCGCGTGCCCTGGCGCCGTCCAGTATTCCCAGACGAGCTGGCGCGGCTACCGCGCCCCACTGCTTCTTGAACTGGAACGTCCCCTCGTTCGGCGTCGAGCGGCCGAAGTCGAACGTGGCGCAAGCGTCGGCCGATCGCCAACTGGATCATGCGCCAGTACAGCAGCACGTTGGGCACAGCGGGTTGAACTCGCGGAGCGCCGATGCCCACGGAACCTCGATCGCGGCGCCCGCGCCAGTGCACGATGGATGCCGCGACGGGACGCCCCGCGTGGCGGACGACGAACACACGCGTGCGGTCTGGGAACGCCGACAGCACCTCGCGAAAGAAGCTGCATGCCGTACACCGGCGTTCCGAGATCGCGCATGTTGTGCGCGAAGACCGTCGTAGAACGCCGTCGAGCAGCTCGACGCCGCCCTCCTCAGCCGTCGAGCCCGCTCTTCTCCGCCTTGCGCACCTGGTTGCGCAGCTTTCGGTCGAGCGCCTGCCACTGCTCGCTCGGGCGTGCTCTGCCAGCGACAGCTCCATCGCGACCTTGTGGCGCCGTGCGGGCAAGCTCGGGGAACATCTGCTGGCCGTAGTGACGCAGCTCGAGATGCGTGCCGCCGGCCCTGCGCGTCTCTTCGATCGCGCGATCGAGCAGCGCGCGCGCCGCTTCGCGTGTGTCGGCGAGCACGCCGCCGTAGTTGACGAACGGCACGGACACGGTGAACCGGCCGAACAGGCGGCTCCTGAAGAACACGAGCGGAAGCACGCCGCAGATCGCACCCGCCGATTCGGCCACGAGATACCGCGTGTCGTGGCCGAACGCACGATGAATCACGTCGAGCCATGCCGGCGAGTGATAGGCCGACGCCTCGCGATGGGCCGCGACGTACTCGTCGCAGGCTCGCGCGACGGCCGGTCGTGCACGACGATGCGGAGTCCTGCCGGCGACGCCGACCTCGTGCGAGGCCACGGCCCCGGCGACGGTGATCACCATACGTATGGCAGCGTCAGAGGGACGAGCTGCCCGTGGGCGTCACGCGAGCCCGTGTGCTCAGCAAGGCCCCGATCGTCCCGAAGGCGAAATCGGTCAGCAACCTCCTCAACCGGCCTTCCGTTTCCGCCAGGTGACGGTAGTGGCGAAAGCGGCCGAGCCAGCCGGCGTGGAGGCGTGGCTGTTCGGGGTCGATCTCCCACGGATGGAGATAGAAGACCGCCGGCCTGCTTCTCTACGTCTGGTTGAGATGCGCAATACCCCAGCGCGTCCACTCGTACGGAAGAATGCGGAAGTACCGCCGCCGCCGACCGGAAGGTTGAGCGGACCGAGCCGCACGGTCGATCCGGGCACCTCCATCAGCGGCCCCGCACGGCGCTGCATGGAGAAGGGCTCGCGCGGCGACAACGGAATCCCGTAGCGATCGTGCCGGATCGGGAAGATGCTCGCGTCGTACCAGTAGCCTTCCTCGATCAGGATGTCGAGCGCCCAGAGCGAGCGCGGCGTGATCGAATAACTCGGCGCGCGGTATCCACCGACGGCGCACCCGCCGGCATCCTCGATGATCGCCTTCGCCCGGCGCACGTCCTCGCGGAACGCCTCGGGCGTCTGGTCGTAGATCAGGCGGTGCGCGTAGCCATGCGACGCGATCTCGTGCCCGCGCTGCGCGATCGCGCGCACGAGCTGCGGGTGGCGCTCCGCCACCCACCCGAGCACGAAGAACGTGCTCCGGACCTTGAACTCGTCGAAGATGTCGAGCAGGCGCTCCGTGTTGCGACAGACGCGGCTCTCCATGTCGTCCCATGTCGAGCGGGGCACGATGCCGTCGAACACGCTGACGTGGAAGTAGTCCTCGACGTCGATGCTCATCGCGTTCACGACGGGCGTGCGTCACCGGTACCTGGGCTGGCGCCACGATCACGCGCCTTTTCGCAGCAGGACGGTCTTGATCGTCGAGAAGATGATGAACAGGTCGAGCGCGATCGACATGTGCTTGATGTAGAACAGGTCGTACTGCAGCTTCTGCAGCGCGTCTTCCACGCTCGCGCCGTAGGTGTAGCGCACCTGCGCCCAGCCGGTGAGGCCTGGCCGCAGCACGTGCCGCTGACCGATAGAACGGGATCTGCTTCGTCAGCTCGCTCACGAACTCCGGACGCTCGGGCCGAGGACCGACGAAGCTCATGTCGCCACGAAGCACGTTCCAGAGCTGCGGCAGCTCGTCGAGACGGGTCCGACGAAGCATGCGATCCGAGCGGCGTCACCCGGTGTGTCGCCCTCTTTGGACGGCCCAGACAGGTCCGGTTCGCGTCTCGGCGTCTTCACGCATGGAGCGGAACTTGTGCAGCGACGAAGATCCGTCCCTGCAGGCCGACGCGGCGCTGGTGGTACAGCACCGGGCCCTTCGACGTGAGCCGAATCGCCAGGGCGACGAGCGCCATGAGCGGCAGCGGTCAGCACGAGGCCGACGCCGGCGACCACGACGTCGATCAGCCGCTTGGACAGCGGAGAGCAGGCGCGACTTCTTGAAACCCGGCGAGAAAATCAGCCAGCTCGGCCGCAGGTTCTCAACGGCGATCTTTCCCGTGTACTGCTCGTAGATCGACGCGAGATGGTCGAACGTGACGCCGTCCAGCTTCATCTCGAGGAGCTTGTCCATCGGCAGCTTCCCGCGCGAATCGGCCAGGCTCACGACGACCCGGTCCACGCTCTTCGCTCGGACGATGGACGGAATGTCCTCGATCGTGCCGATCACGCCGGGATTGATGACCGGCGCGCCCACCCGAGCGGGATCGGGATCCACGAAGCCGACGATCTCGACACCCAGCTCGTGGCGTCTCTCGAACAGCTCGCGCGCCAGATCGACCGCGGCGGCGCTGGTGCCGACGAGGAGCAGCCGCTCGCGCGGCCGCATGTTCCTGCTCAGCCATTCGAACAGCGAGCCGCCAGCCGGGAATCAGCGACGACGAGAAACAGCGCCGCGATGACGATCACGCCGCGGCCGATGATCAAGCGTCGGCAGGACGTAGTAGAGCCCGGCGAGCAGGAACGAGCCGACCGCGAGTGCCTGCACGAGCCGCACGAACAGCTCCCGCCGGTCGGCGAGCGTCCGGATGTTGTACAGATCGGCGTAGTACAGGCATGCCTTGCAGAACCGCCGCGACGACCAGAAACCTGACGATGCCATCGCCAGCGCGCGATGAACTCGGGCGCGTCTGCCCCGAACCGGACGAACGCCGCCGACACGATCGCGCCGACGATGAGCAGTGTCTCAAAGGCGACCAGCCCGACCGATCGGCCCGTGAGCACGCGCGTGATGGCGAGCATCTAGGGGCTCACGATCTCGCTCTTGGGAGGGGCGTAGTCGTAGCCGTAGCCGTGCCGTAGCCCCCATGCGGGACCGACCGTCGCTGAGTTCAGCACGACGCCAAGAAGCCGGGATCTGGCCGATCGCATCCATCGCGCGCTTGACCATCGCGTGCGGCGTGGATTCGGCCTTGACCACGAGCAGCGCCGCATCGACCATCGACGCCAGCAGGTTCGCGTCGGGCAGCAGGACGAGCGGCGGCGTATCGACGATGATCCAGTCGAAGATCTCGCGGGCTTCATCGATCAACTGCCGCATGCGCGGAGAGGTCAAGCCTGCCATCGGATCGGTCATGGGCCGTCCTGCCGGCAGCAGCGCCAGCCTGGGCGTCATTTGCCTCACGACGATGCGGCTTGTTGGCCGCGGGATCCAGCCCGTCGGTCAGACCCGACGACGTCTCGATCCGAAACACCTTGTGCATCGTGGGCCGGCGCAGATCGGCGTCGATCACGAGCACGCGCTTTCGATACGAACTGCTGAGGGTCAGCGCGATGTTCGCGGCGGTGAGCGTCTTGCCCTCGCCAGCGACCGCACTGGCGACCATGACCACCTGCGTCCGATTCGTCGCCTGGGCGTCGTGAAGCACCGCGGCCAACCGCCGGTACTGTTCCCTGCACACCGCCGGCATCCGCCGGTCGCCCACGATCTTCTCGAACGTCCCCTCGGCGAACCGCTCGTGGGACCGGTGCTCCGACGGATTCCTCGGGCTCGACGGTCAACTTGGTCGGTCCGTCGCTCGCCGGCGGAACGCTCGCCGGTCTCCGGCGCGGAGGCTCCGGCGGGCGTCCGCGATCGGGTGCGACAGGCTGTCGGTCGGGTGTCTCGTCGGGAAAGGCCTCATCGGCAAGCGTCGCGGCATCCTGCTCCCACGATCGGGTTCAGGACATCCACGTCCTGATTCTCGTCCTTCGCACCTTCGGCCGCCCGCCGCATCGCTTCATCAACTCGACTCATTCGGTTCCCCTTATCCACGCCGTTCGGAACAGCGAGAATTTGCGCCGCTTGATCCCGGGCCACGGCCCCGCGCCTGGTCACGCGGCGCGGCGGCCGCGTCGCGTCGGCGCCCCACCGGAGTCCATCGTGATCAGCCGAGCGGGGCCCGGTGGCGCCGCGGCGCCACGTCCGCGCGCCGCGGTGGCGAGCCGGCGCGGGCGGCGAGACGTCCTCGCCTGCTACCCTGCAGGTCCAGATCGCGACACACCTCCAGCACCACCTTCGTGTTGACCGGCCGTCGTGCCGTCGCGAACGCCGTCAGCAAGGCGTTGTCGGCAATCACGTTGAGCGTGCGCGGGATGCCGCGTGCGATCGCTCGTGCATGAGCGTGACCGCCTCGCGGGTGAACGTCTGCGCGCCGACGCCCCCGGCCGCGCGAATCCGTCCAGCGACGTATGCGCAGCTTTCCTGCAGCGTCAGCGGACTCAACTGGCACCGCAGCGCCACCCGCTGCTTCAGTTGTCTCAACGACCGCTCGTTCAGCCGATCCGCGAGCTCAGGCTGACCGGCCAGGATCACCGACAGCAGCTTCTCGTCGTTGGTCTCGATATTCGCCAGCAGCCGTATCTCCTCGAGAAACTCGAGCGGAAGGCTCTGGGCCTCGTCGACGACCAGCACGCTGGACTCGCCGCTTCGCATTGCGGGCCGCGAGGAGCGCCTCCAGCTCCAGCAGCAACGATCGTCTTGGACTGCAGCCGCCCGCGGGCTCAGCCCGAACCGGGTGGCCAGCATTTCGACGAACTCGGTCCGATGCAGCGCCGGATTCTGCAGATGCACGCAGTGCACCCGCTCCGGCTGGCGTTCGATCGCCGTGCGGATGATCGTGGTCTTTCCGGTGCCCGCTTCACCCAGCAGCAGGGTGACACCCTTCCTGCTCGCGATCGCGTACTCGAGGTTGCTGAGCGCCTCCCGGTGTGCGTCGGTCAGCACCAGATACCGGGGATTCGGCGTCAGATCGAACGGGCGCTCAGCAGAGCCCGAAAAAGGACTCGTACATCAGCGAACCCAGTTGGCGATGTCGTCGATCTTCCAGACGATGACCGCGATGGCGCCGGCCATGGCCACAAGCGACGCCGACACCGCGACCAGGCGCCGCTTCTTCGCACGCTGGCGCTCCGGACGCGTGACCATCGCGGGAATCACAGCCAACACCGGCAGCGCGAGGCTCAGCGTGAAGTCGTCTTCGGTGCGGAAGCTCGTGTCTCGATACTCGACGAGCGCAATCAAGCGCCAGGCCGAGCGCCAGCCCCGCCATCGCGCCCATCATGTTGAGACGGACCCGGTTTGGACTGATCGGCCGCTCCGGCAGGCGAGCCGGATCGATGAGCCTGAACTGCTCGCCAATCTGACGACGCTCGAGATCCGCGGCAATCCTCGACTGCTGGCTTCTGCCAAGCAGCGTCCGATATTGCGCGTCGAGCGTCTCGTAGTCGCGCATCAGTTCGGTCGCTTCCGCTTCGCGACCTGGCGCGGCTTCGACCTTGGCGCGATAGGTCGGCGAGCACGCGCTGCAAGCCGAGCCTCTTCGGCCTGGCTATGCGCGATGCGCCTGTCGAGACTCTCGCGCTCCGCCTGCATCTCGGAGAGCCGCTTCAGATCCGCAGGCGCCAGCGTGGAACGCGCAGTCATGACCCCGACGCCGACCGGCGCGTTCAGTTCCTCGGCCGCTGCCTTCTCCTCGAGCTCGCGCACGACGCGCATCGCGCGCACGACGTCCGGATGCTCGGGCTTGAGCCTCAGCTGGAGCGCCTCGAAGGGCCGCGCGAGCCGCCTCCAGCTGCTCCGCCGCCGTCGGGGGGACCGCCTGCCTGATCCCTCGGTGGCGTGTCCCGCTCGTGTCGCCGCGTTGATCGCCACCAGGTCGGCCATCGTTCTTGTCGAGCACGAGCTGACGGTCGCGGTCGCGGTTGATCGTGTCGGCGACGGCCTGCAGCTGGGTCTGCGTGCTCTGCATGACCGCCAGGTTCGACTGCACCTGTGTGGGAAGCTCGCCTGCATACCTCTGCCTGAACTGGGCGAACTTCTGCTCGTGATCGGCCAGTTTCCGCCGGGCCTCTTCGAGCTGCGTCTCGAGGAACTGGCTGGTTTGGTCCGCCTGCACGGTGCGGTCCTGCAGGCTCTCGGTGATGAACTGCGACGCAAGCCGCTCGGTAACCTGCATCGCCGTGCGCGCATTATCTGCAGCGAACCCCACCGTGAAGGACCCGGCTCGTTCCCGCCCCGTGACACGGGGGATCTGGATCGAGATGTCCCGCCGCATCAGCTCGATCACGTCCTCCATGATCATCGTGCGTACGCTCTCGCTCGTACAGATTCAGCTCCTGGATGATGCGCTCGAGCCGGGTTCGACTCTGAATCTGCTGACTAATCGCCTGCAGCCTGGACTCGAGACTGGTCGTGACTGTCGGCTGGACGAAACTCTCCGGCACCTGCTGCGGGATCATCAGGATCCGAGCATCCGATCTGTACCTGTTCGGGCAGAAACTGCGTCCCAATCACGGTCGCGACGCGCAACGACCACGAACGGCACGATCCCCAACCATTTCCGCCGCCAGAGAATCTCCACGTAGTCTTCGGGTCGGTATATCTTGCCGGGAAGCATCAGGGTCTCCTCGCACGTTGAAACAGCGGAGCCCACACGCTCACGGACAGGCGAATGGACTGTCCGTCGATAGTCATGGGCGAAAGCCCTGCACAAGGGCGACATCGTCAGCCAACTGCATGACGGTAGTAGACGTACGTCAGCGCCGTGTTGACATGCCGTGACACGTGCGAACGAGAGTTCGCCGCTGCCGTTCATGGTCTGGATGTCTCCGTAACTGCCGGAGACGCCGCCGCCGAACAGCGCTCTTCCGCTGAACTGAAGCTGCGTCCTGGGTGCGATGAATCCCCCCACGCCGGCGGTCGCGGAGTCGGAGAATACTGGCTCGGCCCAGGTGTCGGTGAGACTGAAACCGCGGTCGTACGAGACAGTGCGCATTCCAGGTGCGGCCGATTTCGTGGCTGAGGCGCGCCGCGCCGATCAGCTGAAAGTGAAGTCGTCGGGTTCAGCCGTCTGGTAGATCGCGGTCCCGGTTGAAAAGGAAAGCATCGTCCGTCGGGAGAGGGAGAGCGAGAGTGCGCGGTTGAAATCCACGCCGACGTCGATGGTGTGATGCCCGAAGTCATCTCCCTCGTCGTCGTAGAGCGCCTCGAGAATAGATGTACCCTGCGTGGGCAGCCGAGGCCCTTCCCAAGCGTCGCGGGTCAGGCGGCGCCGCCGATGGTCTGTCTCGCGTACCGATCCGCCTCGCCCTGCGGCTTCGCGGCCGCACGTGGTAGTCGTATCCGGCCTGGACGGACATGCGGCGCGAGATGCGGCGCGAGTAGGTCGACCCCCGCCGAATAGGACAGGAAGTGCTCCTCCGAAGAAGGGAAGTCTTCGTCAACAAACGAGGGGTCGTCGAGGCCCGGCTCGAACAGCTCGGGATATGTCGACTACAGACTGTACGGCTGATAGCTCGCTGCCCCGTGCGCTGAGAAGCCTGCTCCCAACACCACCGAGGTCCCGACGTTGGCGTAGTCGCGTCTGACGAACTGACTCGTGCCGGCTGGAGTAGTATCGCCCGTTCGTGCCCACCGATGCGCCGAACCCGACGGTCTCGAGGTTGAGCGAATAGGACAGCACGCCCGACACAGTCTGCACAGCACCCTTGAACTGTTGGCCGGCCTCGCTGGGCGAGAAGACTCTCGCCAGTTCCAGGATCGACGAGCGAGATTGTCGCTCCAGCCGGTGCCCAACGATCCCGTGGCTGTCAGCAGCTGTCGAGGTTTCGCCAACACGCTCCGGCGAACAGTCCGCGGTACGGCCGCTCCGGCCGCCACTGCGCCTCCGCCCCGTCGGCCGCAAAGAAGGGCCGACACTACGAACATCGATACCAGAAACGGTTTCATCCTGGTAGCTACGGAATGATGACCGTGTCGCCAGGCAGCAGGTCGATGTTCTGCTTCAGGTTCTTTCCGGTTCAGCACGTCCTGATAGTTGAACGGCTTGGCCACCTGCTCCCCGCCTTCGGTGCGCATGATGAGGATTTTCTTGCTGTCGGCGTATTCCTGGAGGCCGCCTGCCATGGCAATCAGCTGCATCACGCTGGTCGGCCCCGCCAGTGGATACTGGCCCGGCTTGGCCACCAGACCGGTGATAAAGACCTTCCGGCTGTTGATGGCTTTGACGACAACCGTCACAGTCGGGTCTTCCACGAACTTCGCGGCGGCGGTCTGAATACGCTCCCGCAACTGATCCGGGGTGAGCCCTGCCGCGTGGATATCGTTGAGCAGCGGCACCGTGATCATGCCGTCGGGCCGTACAGCCGCGTCCGTGGACATGTCCTTCTCACGCCAGAACACCACCGAGAGGGCATCCTCCGGACCGATGACGTAACCGGGGGGTGGAACAACGCCCGCTGGAATAGCGGGTGCGCCAGGTGCCCCTGCCGGTGTTGGCGCAGTTGTTGGCGCCGGCACGGCCGGTGTGGCCCCCTGGGCTAGAGCCGAGCCGGCCCCCAGCGTCGCCAGGACCAAGATCGCCCCCGACAACGCGAGGATCAGTTCGCGTGTGCTCACTCGTTTCATCTGCACCATGTCCGAACTCCCTACCGATAGTCCTTGAACGGAATCTGGCAGTCGTGCTTTCTGAGGAAGTTCAGGAACCGCTTGTAGTCACGCGATTCCATGTTGAAGAGACGCGCCACGATCTTGTAGTTGCCGCGCGCCTCTTCGAGGCCGCGCCGGACGATTTCGCGGACATTCGCACGCGTGATCTCCCGATCCATGAACAGCGGATATACCGTCGTCCAGAAAGACTCGTGCTGCTCGATCATGCGCTTATAAAGGTCGTCGGCCACGGTCCGTCGGCGCTCGCGCTTCGGACGCAAAGCCACCCGGTCCTGCACGCGAATTTCCGACGAAAGGTGTTCGACCTCGATCGTCGGGCCTGGAACCGTGACGACGAGCCGCTCCATGACGTTCTCGAGCTCGCGGACGTTCCCCGGCCACGAATACTCCGTCAGCACCTTCATCGCTTCCGGCGACACCGTCGTGATCGACGACCGGTTCTGCGCCAGGAACTGCTCGAGGAATTCTGCCACGAGGAGCGGAATATCCTCGCGTCGTTCCCGTAACGGCGGGACGACGATGTGAATGACGTTCAGCCGGTAGAACAGGTCCTCGCGGAACGTCCCCAGCTTGATCATGTCCCGCAGATCGCGATTGGTCGCCGCGATGACCCGCACGTTGAGGTTGCGGCCCGCGCCCTCGGAACCAACTTTTTGGATCTCGCCGGTCTCGAGAAACCGCAGCAGCAAGCCCTGCATGCGCAACGTCATCTCGCCCACTTCATCGAGAAACGTCGTGCCCATGTGCGCCATTTCCAACTTGCCCGGCTTGTCGCGATAGGCGCCGGTGAAGCTCCCCTTGACGTGGCCGAAGAGCTCGGATTCCAGCAGGGTCTCGGGTAGCCCCGCGCAATTGACCGGGGCGAAGATATTCGTCGCGCGCGGGCCTCGCGCGTGAATGCTCTTGGCGACGATTTCCTTGCCGACGCCGCTTTCGCCCGTAATCAGGACTTTGGCATCGGACCGCGCCACGCGATCCACTTCCTGTTGCAGCGACGCCATCGCCGGACTCTGCCCGACAAGCTGGACGTGCGTCTTCGAACGCATCGCCGAGATCGGACTGACTTTTACGCTTCCCTCCACAATAAATCCTCGGCCTACGGGGCCATGAAGCGTGCGATCAACCGGCGGTCATCGGGACTCAGGGCGACAAACCTCGCACCAAGGCGCCATCCGTCCTCCAAACCCTTTGCCGCCACCCGCTGGACGTGAACACTCGCTCTGAACGGCGACCCGTCGAGCGTCAAGCTCAGACTGCCTTCGGAGCCTACTTCCACCATCTGGTCCGACTGCAACAACACCCCAGCCACGCTCACATCGAGTAACTGGACGTTAGTGGTTGTGGGAACAATGGCGACTCCGCCCTGAACCGTTCGTCGCGGAGACTTGCGCCGTTCTTCCATTCGGGACCGGACGGGTGCAAACCCGTCGCCAGTTCTAGGAAGATCTTCTGTATGTCGCTATGGGGTAGAACTTTAAGCGCCAAAGGTTCGGCGTCTGGTGGTCAACAAAAGTCTGCCACTCTGGAACTTATAGTCCCGAGTTTACCAACTTCTCACAGGAATAACCGGGAACCGCAGTGTTTGTGGGACCGGCGGGAGGCTTATCGAGCGTTGAGTCCTACAGCGGTTTGCATTCGCCGTAGAGCGCACGTTCAGCGTGCGCGTGTCCGCGAGGCTGAAGCCTCCGCTCTACGTCGAATCGAAGGCCTAGCCGAGGGCGAGGGAGAGGGCTGGGGACGTCTCGAGGAACTCGAGACCGATCTGGTACTGGGTCCCGTCGTCGGTGGGGCTATCGACCTGCTTCATGTGGCGAACCCGCGCCGTGAGCGTGAACTCACGCCCTTCGAGCGTCAGTTTCACCGTCTGGGTGGAATCGACGGCTACAGGAACTGGCGATGCGATGAGGGCGCCGGTGCCGCTGACATTTACCACCCGGGCCCGTCTGTTCACGTCGAGGGTTCCCCACAACGAGCCCACGACCTCGAGCCGAATCTGCTCCCGCCGATCGCCAAGTGCTTTCATACCGTCTGGCACCCGTTCACTGACGCGATTCCTGAGTATCGCGAAGGGCGTCCTCGCGCGCCTGCTGCGCGAGCGCTCCCCCCCTGGCTGGCCAGGCTCGCGAGTCGCAAACCCAACGGACACCCTGACCGACGACTCGAGGTCGTCGACTTCCTGAAGCGCTCGCCTCAGACGAGCCGTCACGGCCCGTGCTTCGCCGCCGGGGGTGTTGTGCAGCAGCATGCCAATTTCCCCCTCGCCCAGCCTCCCGACGATATCCGTGGGACGCACCTGCTCCCGTAGCCGCCCAATCCGGGTCTGCGTGACCCCCGGCCGCAGAACGCTGTCGCTGAATGACAACACGACAGCCGTGACCGGTACGCCACCTTCGACGGCCCGAGACGCGAACTGCTCGAGATCCTGGTCGTACGTCCGGGGTGCTGCCCGGCGCTCCCCTGGATCCTTCGACTGACGCACGAGTCGCCGTGCCCACGACTCGAACAGGTCCGCGGCGGCGTGCGCCACCCGATGCTCATGCCGTGTCACGCGACGAGCGACGGACCATTCCGCGACCAGCACCATCGTGTAGTCCTGCGGCAGACGGCGCACAATCGTGAGATGGCGCCCGTCTGACGCGTCCCCGGCCTCGGCGGGGGTGGGAGCCGAGCCAACGCTGAGCAGGGAAACGCTGGCCGCGGAGGAGATCGTGAGCGCGGCGAATGACATGCCGAGCGCGCGCTCGACCTCATCGAGCGCACGACGCGCCTGCCCATCGGTCGGCTGGCCATCGTCGAGCAGGTGCCTGGCCATCGACGCGACGACGCGGGACGTCGAGGCCCCGCTGGCGCGCCCGATGGACTGTTCCAGGAGGGCAAGGTAGCGACCGAGACGTGGCAGGTCACTCGACGCGATGGCGCCGCACACGACGATCACCCATGCGCCCGCCGTCTCCGCCAGCCGCATCATGACCAGGTCCTGGTCGTTGGAGAACCCAAGACGCTCGACGTCCAGCCGGGAGATCCGGCTGATACGCGTACCGTCCGGTAGCGACGTCCGCTGGATGGCCGTCGGGCTCTTCGCCAAATCGACACCCGCCAGCGATACTTCCCGGACGAATTCACCGCGAGCCGTCTCGATGTAGCCATAGACCTCGAGGTCGTGCCAAATCGCGAGGGCCTCGCCAAACGCCGTGACAATCTCCCTATCGGACCGGTGCGTCTTCGAGTCGTCCAGAAGACGGCAGAGCGACGAAAGCCGGTCAAGGTCGCCTTCCTCGGAGGATGGGCTGGCCAGGTGCGCTTCAATGGCGTTGGACAGCCAAAATCCCATGAGTTCCAATGCGCCGCGGGCCCGCTCGGCCGACACGCTGTCGGCGCGTTGCTGGGCGAGGATCAGGGCGCCCTCGACGACACGACCCACGGTCAAGGGTACGCAGACCAGCTGCACCGAATCGATACTCAAGGCCTGCCTGGTGCCAGTCTGGAGCATGGTCGTCAGCGCCAAGCGGAGGGCGGGCGCCCCGGCGGCGAGTAGACCAGGAACGTTGGCCGAAATCGGGGGGGGCGTGGGCGTGAGCAGCGGGGCCTGCTTGTCGTCGACGATCTCGAGGTCGATGTTCAGCCGTCGACGCAACGCCAACAGCCACTCCCAGGACCGATGCCGAACGGCGGCGGGGAACTGGGAGCGGTCAGTCGAGGGCGACACTTGCATCGTGGACATGGCGTTTCGGAGGAGCCGGAGAACTCAAGCAGCCGCCCGCAGCGTTCGGGTGCAAGCCGGTAGCCATGCCACCCGGTGCGCCGTGCTAACTCGCAAGAGCAATATTTGTGACTGAAATGCAACTTCCAAGATATAGACAACCTTCGTCAGTAGGCAGATTTCTGAAGACAAAAGGCGCCTGAATCACGGATTTCGATCTCGGCCCGCTGTGTGTTTGACCAGGACTAGTTCACGGTCCTCTTAGCGTCCTCCGGCATGCACCGTTCTGAGACGAAAGCGGTGGCCAGACGTCTGAACTCTGCGCAGATGGCGGTCGTTTCCTCCGAATTGAGGGTTCCATCCACGAAGGCCAGCAATTGGCGCCCCTGAGGGTCGGAGGGGTTGCGCTCAAGGGTCCGCAGGAAGTATTCGCGTCCCTCGGCTGGGCGGTTGCGCAAGAGCGACAGCAGACCCATCCCTGTAGTGGCCTGCGGTGACAGCGGACTCACTGCCTCGAGTTGCTCGAACGCGGCGACCGCTTCATCCAGTCGTCCTGTGCCGATCAGGCAGGCGGCAAGCTTGGTGTACCCGAACTCGTCCCGAGGGCGAAGCGCGATGGCCCTCCGGGTACTCTGTGACCGCCTCGTCACACCGGCCGGAGGTCCGGAGCGCCTCGCCTAGAAGCAGTCGGGGCATCCAATGATCCGGCGACATGCTCACGGCCTCAGCCGACAACCTCACCGGATCGGACCAGACCTCGTTGCGAACGATCGTCCGTGCGCCCAGTTGGACCGCGAACAGCATCGACAGCCCGCAGAGCAGCCATCGCCATACCGGGGCCCGAGCGTCGAGCCGGTGCCACAGCATCCCGAAAGCCGAGCCCACGGCCAGAAATACGCCGATGCTGGCCCCGTATGCACGATGCTCCGCCATCGGTTCGCCGCGGCCGAGTGCGAAGAGCACGCTCGACGGGATAAGCAAGAGGAAGAACCAGAAGCAACCGAGTGCCACGACACTGTGCACACGCCCTGAGCCGCCACGCGCCCACCAGGAGCGCGACGAGCCCGACCACGGCTGCGAGCGCCCCGGGGGCAAACGGATTCTCGATCGCGGGAATCTCGTGAAAAATCGTCTGGTTCTGCGGGACTATCACAAGCGACAGATACCGCCAAAACACATCGAACGCCACGAGCGTGAACCGCCAGTCGCCCGGAAACTGACCGGGATACTCGACCTCGGTCAATACAGCGACCCGCACGACCCCGGCTAGCAGCGCCATGGAGAGAAGCGGCAGGTGAAGCGTCAACAATCGCCTGCGCTTTTGTTCTAAGTCTCCGTCGAGCACGAATTGGTCGTAGCAGAGGAGCACGAACCCGAGCATGACCCCCGTCTCTTTCGCCAGGAGCGAGAAGACCCACAGACCGATCGTCGCGAGCCACCACTGGGTACCTCCATGGACCATCCAGTACCTCGCGGATAGAAACGCGAGCAGGAAAAACGCGACGTACAGCACCTCGGATCGGCCACTGATATAGCCAACCGCTTGCGTCATGAGCGGATGCGCCGCGAAAAGGGTCGCCGTCGCTGTCGCGATGACGACCGAGGACGCGGTCGCCGGGAGAAACTGCCCCCGTTGCCGGCGTCTATCCTCCGCGACCAGCCATGCGACGTAGACGACCAGCCCAACATTGAGCATGTGCAGCAGCACGCTCGTGAGATGAAAGCCAAACGGCTGTCGGCCCCACATGGCGGCATCCACTGCGTAGGACAGGTTGACCAGCGGCCGCGTCATATAGGGGTACACGATGCCGGGCAGATCCTGCAGGTTCAGGATAGAAGTGTTTTCGACAATCAGGCGATAGTCGTCGTAGACAAATGGGTTTCGCAACGCGTTCAGGTACAGGAGTCCCGCGAACAGCGCCACAAAGCAGGCGATGACCGGGAGGGGCGCAGACGAGCCGCGCGCTGGTTGTGACACGCGAGACCCCGAAGCCCGCATCGAGGAGAGTCGCGTGCTCACGCCGCCGGATCCGGCCCGTAGCAGCCGCTCAAATAGTCACGAACCCCGCGAGTGGTGGCTGCGAGCCTGGCCGGAAGTGAGCCGGCATCCGCCGTCAACGCGTGCGCCAGATTGAGCGCCGCCACCCACGACAGGCGCAAGGCCCTGGCGCCCTGACCCTCCCCTGCTTCACGGTGACTGGCCAGGAGCAGATGATTCCGCGCGCCGAAATACCATCGACGCGAGGAAGCCGGCCCGATCGACCGCCCGCCTTCGTGATACGCCACGGCGCTGTTCACGAGGATCGTGGAAAACCCAGCGGCTTCCGCCCTGCGGCAGAAGTCCAGGTCCTCGAAGCCGAAGAAGTAGCGCTCGTCCAGGAATCCAATGGTGTCAAGGACCTTACGGGTCACCAGCATCAGGCAGCCGCTGACGGCGTCCACCTTGCGCGATTCCGGTGACGCGTCGATTGCTTTCGTTCCCACACCCAGCACGCGCATGCGACCTGATCGGCGGTTGTAGCTGATGCCTGCCGAGGCCACGCGATCTGGGCGCGCACGAGACAGTACCAGCGGACCCGCTATACCTGCACCCGTGTGGCTGCTCAGCGTCGACTCGAGCCGCTCGAGACAGTGAGGTGACACGACGATGTCGCTGTTGGCAAGAAGGACCACGTCCGCGCCTGCCTCCAGTGCTGCTCGAGCGCCCACGTTCATCCCACCGGAGAAGCCGAGATTGCGGCCGGTGTGAAGATACGTCAACTGGGGACTCGGGACTGGGGACTCGGTACGCGGGGCTCGGGACTCGGGGTTCTGGGCTAGAGCGATTTGCATTTCGCCGTAGAGGCAGGCTTCAGCCGTGCGCGTGTCCGCGGAGGCTAAAGCCTCCGCTCTACGTCGAATTGAAAAGTGGTCTAGGGGCGGCGAAAAGTGTGCACGGCACTCGTCGGCCACGTCGTTGTCCACGACGATGACGTGATCTGGTGGCCTATCTGAGGCGATCAGGGACGACACAGCGAGGTAGGTGTCCTCAGCCGTGCGATGGTTCAGCACGACCACCGCCATACGCCGTTGCGGCGTGTGCTCGAGCGGCACGTCCGCGACGAGTGATCCCGCGCTGCGCGCCGTCATGGTGCCTCGTATTCTAGGCCACGCGTCAGTCCCGCTGGCCGGCTAAGACGGATCGGAGAACTTCGACGACCCCTGGCGCTGAATGTGACCACCCCGCAGTTCGGAGTACCGCCACCAACAGCGCTGCGCCGCCCCAGAAGTAGGAGGAGGCGATGGTCATCGTTGCCCAAGCCGACGGCTGACCCATCGCAAGGAGTGGGTACGGAAAGAGAAGCGCCAAGCGAGCCCACAGCCCACCACCAGGATCGCGGTGCGACTGCTGCGACGCTTGCGAGTCGGGCCGGCGGCCAAAGGCAGATAGTAGACCCATCCCGACGGGGTCACGAGGAGCATGCACAGCAACACAGCCGCCATATCGAGGTCATCATATCTGAGCGCTCCTCAACCTCCACCACACGCCACAGGCAAGGAGAGCCGATACTGCAAGCCAGAGCGGGACAATCAGATCTGGCGTCACGACCACCGGCTCGTAATCGCCGAAGCGAGGCGCGAGGGCTCGTGTGAACAAGCCCAACACTGACATATTGAGACCCTGACCCTGCCATGTCTGCCCTTGGAGCGCCATGAACCAGGAGCGAAACGCTCCGGGGCCGCACACAGCAAGGCCCACCGACACCGCCGTGCCCACGCCGACCAGGTACCAGCCGACAGCGGTCCAACGGCGGCGCCAGCACAGGTATGGCAACGTGGCCAGGAGGAACAGCTTGATGCTGGCGGCCGCGCCAAGGATGAAGGCGGCGCGACGGTAGTGCTGCTGGCGCCAGGCAACCCATGCCCAGGTCACGGCATACGCCATCACCCACGATTGATTCGCATAGCGGACGTTGAGGTAGCCCGCGGGGGACGCGAACAGCAGCGCGAAAAGAGCCAGCGGCCATCCCTGCGGCAGCGCCTTTCGCCAGAGGATCACGCAGCCGGCCATGGCAGCCGCAGAAATCAGCCACCAGGCAATCAGGGCGTCCCTGACGGAGAGCCACGCGAGAGGCGCCATCAGGACAACCTGCTGCGGTGGATTCATGTTGCGCCACCCACGCCCACTGACCGGCGTGAAATAGATGTCGCGCCCTTCCCGCAACGCGCGAGCCGATTCGTGCCACACGACGAAGTCGCTGTAGAGCCCTGACGTCAGCGCGACCCAGATGACAACTCCGGATGAGAGTGCCCCGATGATGAGGAGCGGGACGACAGGCACAAGCGTGGGGGTCGCCCTTGCGCGGCCCGGCCGGTCAGCGATTTGCTGGATGTCGGACATGGCCCTCCAGGGAAAGTTACCTCCCGAGCTTCAAAACATGCTGAAGCCTGGTCCAGCGGGCTGCGCGCCTCGGCGGGCTACTCGTGAGGCCTTAGCCCTGATGTGACAGAAACACGGCTTGTACGTAGTGTCCGGCTTCAGCCGGACTCAGCGAATCCGGCGGAATTCCTCGCGGGGCGCCAACCAGGCTCGCTGTTCGGTGATCTCACCACGGGTGAGGCAAGGATACGTCAGACTCGAGCATGGGTGGCGGTGTGGCTGAGCTGACGGGAAGCTTTTTTCAGCACGTTTGCGGCAACTCCGAGCCGGTGAGCGCAGTGTAGGTGAGGCGCTTGATTGAGAATGCCCTTGAGCGCGAGCGCGAAACGCATGGCGTCAGATCCTTTGCGGTTGTTGAAGCGGAACGCTTGTTCGTCAAGGTAGCGGAACAGATGGAACGGTTCGACCGACACGTAGGTGCCCTTGAGGGCACGCTTCAGGAGACTCCAGAAGTTCTCCAGCCCGTTGGTGTGGACCTGCCCGTCCGCGTACGCTTCGGCGTGGTCAATGACGCTGTGGATGTAGCCGCGTGCGGCCATGCGGTCGTAGGAGTGGAGCGCGTCGGTGTAGAGCGTCGCGCCGGCTTCGACGTTCTCGGTGACGATGCTGCTCAAGCTGATGCTTCTTCCGGTTCGCTGATGACCTCGAGTGCGGACTCTGGCTGCCCGTCTCGCCGTGCCGCTCGAGCAGGCCCATGACGGCGACCTTGCCGATCATCGAACGGCTCTGCGAGATGCCGAGGCGCTTGCGCTTGGCCGCGTGCATGTTGCGCGCTTTGCCGCCGATGAAGGTTTCGTCGGCTTCGACGTCGCCGCCAATCTTGCCGCCAGTGCTCGGCCTGAAGGGCGAGACGCAGACGCGACAGCATGAACCATGCGGTCTTTTGGGTGACGCCGAGCGCGCGGGCCAGTTCGTAGCTGCTGATGCCGTTCTTGCAGTTGGTGACGCAGCCAGAGCGCGGGCAGCCACTTCTCAAGGCCGATCGCGGAATCCTCGAAGATGGTTCCGACCTTCAGGGAGAACTGCGCTCTGGGGTGCTTCTCGTAGCACTTCCAACGGCGCTGCGTTCTCCAGGTAGGTGACGTTCTCGGATCCGCAAGTGCGGGCAGCTCACGACGCCATCGGGCCAACGGATTTCGATCGACGGCCCGGTGGCAATTCGCGTAGTGCGAGAAGAACAGGATCGCTTGCTGGAGAGTCTTTGGTTCGCGTGGTTGCCATGAACGAATCATGGCAGAATCCTAATGGTTAGGTTCAGCCGGACTCAGCGAATCCGGCGGAATTCCTCGCGGGGCGCCAACCAGGCTCGCTGTTCGGTGATCTCACCACGGGTGAGGCAAGGATACGTCAGACTCGAGCATCCGTTCTCGTGGAGATTGCTGCACTCAGCCCCGTGACGCTCGCGTTGACACCATACGGCATCATCGTCCGCACGCTGACAGTGGTTTTGTTTACGGGTCCCCTGTCGCTGCTGCTCGGCTGCTGCTTCCCCGTGGGGATGCGCCTGGTCAGCAGGCGCTCGGAACAGGCCACTGCCTGGATGTGGGGCGTCAACGGCGCGTGCGGTGTGCTCGCCTCGATCGCGTCGGTCGCGATCTCCATGTCGATCGGTATCAACGCGAGCCTGTTGATCGCGGCGGTCCTGTATGCGCTTCTGGCTGTTCCGGCCGGCTTTCTGGCATCAGCTCATGGTCGAGCAGAGATTCGCAGAGGCGTTGGAGAAACGCCGGGCCTTATGCCTTGATTGTGGCTGTGTGGCGACGAACAGACCCCTGCGAGAGAATCGGCCGTTTATTTCTTGCCTCGGAGAGGAGCCGGTCGGTGCTCTGTACTGCGGTGTCCTCCTCGGCAGTGATGCGAGGCATGACACGTTTTCGTGCGCAGGCAACTCCGGCGGGGTGCATAGCGCTTACAGCCGTCGCCGCCGTCACTGACCATTCCTTCGCACGGAAAGCCCGCAAGTGCCGAGTCGAGTTTGGCTGGGCTGGACTGGATCGCCTATCCGGCTGTCTCATTTCACACGTCAATAACTCCACGACAGATGTGCGTCGCGGCTGCTATTCGGTGGGCTCGCCGTCCGGACCTGTGGTAGACATGACGGACCTCTCAGGTGATCATGCGTGAAGTGACTGCCGCATCACTCCAGGCGCTCGTTGTGATGCCCACGTACAACGAGATCGGCAACCTGGAGTCGATTGTGAGGAAGATCGTCGAGCGGCCCGGCTTCGGCGTGCTGGTCGTCGACGATGAGTCCCCCGATGGAACCGGTGACGTCGCTGATCGCCTGGCGAGCGAGTTCGCTGGTGTCGTACAGGTGCTGCATCGGCGGAACAACTTCGGACTTGGCAGTGCGTATCGAGACGGGCTGCAGCATGCCCTCCAGCAGGGCGTTCCGTTCATCTTTCAGATGGATGCAGACTGGTCACATGACCCCGCATATCTTGGCGATATGCTCGACGCCGCGCGCGAGCACGAGCTGGTCATCGGGTCGCGATACATCAACGGCGTCAGCGTGGTCAACTGGCCCCTTCGGCGCCTTATCTTGAGCACGTGTGCCAATCGCTACGTGCGTGCCGTCGCCGGTCTTGGACCGCAGGACTGCACGAGCGGCTTTCGCTGCTGGCGCCGAGAGGCGCTGCAGCGGATTCGTCTCGCCGATTGCGGCTCCCAGGGCTACTCGTTTCTCATCGAGCTGCTGTTTGCCGCTGACATGAGCGGGTGCCGGATTTCAGAAGTCCCGATTATCTTTGTCGAACGTCGAGCGGGAGCCTCGAAGCTTTCGTCGCGCGTCCTGCTCGAATCCTTGCTCACACCGTGGCGGCTCCTCGGCAGGCGCTTGTTGCCGGGGAGCACACGTGGTGCCCGTCGCTGAGCCGCTCCTCAGCCACATCTGTGGCGAATGGCGTGCTGCTCTCAATCGCATCGTATCAAGTCCAGACGTTTGTCACGTCCCTGCCCCTCGATACCGTGCGCGGCCATTTCGTGGCCGGCTATCGTGGCAGTCCGCGGACAGCCCCATTGACCCACTCGCACACGCGACTTCTTACTACTGCGCCCAACACGGCTGTGTGGACGTAGACAACTACCTGGCGCAAAGCCAACAGTTTTTCGTCCGCTTCAAGCACAACCCGTCGTTGGCCGTCTTCGGCCAACTCGAGGCGGCGCCCACAACAATCGCGTGGGAGCTATACCCTGATCGTGGAGGTACCTGCTCGGCTGGGAATTCGGGGCCGACGAGAAAACACGAATAGGAAAGGTCTTCACGATGCTGAACGAAAATGGTGCGCTCAGCCTCTGGCATCGCAAGACCACCGAGGAGGCCAGGTAGTTGGAGCACCTGTGGCGGCAACCCGATCCTCAGCGATGCCGCGCAGGACGAGCGCTCCTCAACCTCCACCACACTCCACAGGCACCGAGAGGACCCCGATGATGAGGAGCGGGACGACAGGCACAAGCGTGGGGGTCGCCCTTGCGCGGCCCGGTTGGATGTCGGACATGTGCCTCCAAGGAACTCCAAGGAAGGTTACCCCCGAAGAATCCGTTACCGGGAATGTAGGCTACTGTTCATTCGTGCGCTCTTCGTTGAACGCTGGAACCAGCACGGACAGGGAGGGTGGGTGTGCATTCATGGGCAATGACCTGGCGTTCACACTCGAGCGAACGGCGTGATCGCTGCAAAGCTCGTGCGCAATGCGGAAACGTAGAATTGCATGGTCCAGGGACCTCCAGCGCCCTCTACTGCGAGGTAATCTACGTTTCGATAGAGGAAATGCGGTGATAGGGTGCAGTTAGACACCGGGCTCGAGAGCGGCTGCAAATACAACTCGAGCCTCACGACCGGATATTAGGGTGAGCGCATGTCCCAGCTACCGTCGCTCCCTCGCGCACCACGTCCCCTGCGGCTGATCGTCCAGATCCCTTGCTACAACGAGGAGCGCACGCTTCCCGACGTCGTTCGCGGTATTCCCCGCCAGATCGCCGGCGTCGATCGCGTTGAAATTCTCGTCATCGACGACGGCTCGACCGACCGCACAGTGGCGGTGGCGCGGGAACTCGGGGTGGACCATGTCGTTCGACACACGAACAACAAGGGGCTGGCACGAACGTTCCGAACGGGCCTCGATACGTGCCTCGCGCTCGGCGCGGACATCATCGTCAACACGGACGGCGACAATCAGTACGATGCCCGTGATATTGCCAGGCTGATCCAACCGATTCTCGACGGTGAGGCGGACATTGTGGTCGGGGACCGGCGAACACAGGACATCCAGTCACTTCTCGCCACTCAAGCGGAAGCTTCAGGTCCTTGGTAGCTGGGCTGTGCGTGCATTGTCCGGCACGAACGTGCCGGATACGGTGAGCGGCTTTCGCGCCATCTCAAAACATGCGGCGTTGCAGACTGAACATCATCTCGCCGTTCAGCTACACGATCGAGATGCTGATTCAGGCCGGGCGCAAGAATCTGGCGGTTGCATCGGTCCCCATCAACACGAACGCTCCCACGCGACCGTCTCGGCTGTTCAAAAGCGTGCCGCACTTCATCCTGCGTTCCGGCGCGACGATGGTGCGGATGTATGCGATGTACAAGCCGCTCGCCACATTCGTGTCGCTTGGCACGGTGCTGTTCGCGGCTGGCGCAATCCCGATTCTTCGATTTCTCTATTTCTGGGCCCGCGGGGATTCTGAGGGACACATTCAGTCGCTTGTGCTGGGCGGCGTCCTCGTCATTCTTGGATGTGTGACATTCCTCGTCGGCCTCGTGGCAGATCTCATCAATTTCAACCGACAGCTCATCGAGATCACGCTCGAAAAGGTGCGGCGGCTCGAACGGTCCTGGCCGGCGTCCCCAGGACGGCCCACACTGGATCCACGCGGATCCGGCGCCTCGTTTGAAGGTCACGAACATCTCTCGCACGCCAGTGCGGAGCAGTCGCAACGGTCGCCATTGGAGGCGGAGCGCCTCGCTGCCACCGATGACCGATAAGCCGTCCGGCGTTTCTCCCCGAGTGACGCCTGAAACGACCCCCGGTCAGCCGGCTCTCTCGGCGGCCCATATCGATCGGAGACTCCTCCTCGCTATCCTCGGGCTGACCCTCGTCGCCCACGTGCACTTCGTGCTGCACCAGAACGTCAATTGGGATGAGTTCTACTTTCTTTCCTTCGTCTATGACCACGCGAGAGGCACCCTCGCCTTTCCTCTGCAAACGTTCCACGTTCACCTCTTCGGTTGGCTCACCGCGATACGACGGGCACGAGGTCGCTCAGGTAATCGTCGCGCGAGCCGTCTACCTCGTGCTGCTCACCGGCACGTGCGCATGCGTCTACAACCTTACGCGGCGAGTCGCTTCCGTCGAATGGAGCCCTCGTTCGCCGTCCTTTGCTGCGCGGCGTACCTCGAACATCCTGAACCATGGGACGTCGTTCCGGGCCGACGGTCTCAGTAATATTCCTCGCTCATGGCCGCCCTGGTATTGGTGCAGCGTAGAACTCACCGCGTCCTCGCACTCAGTGCCGGTGCGCTTTTCGTCGCGCTGGCGTTGCTGATCACCGATCAAAAGCGTATTCTTTCTGCCAACTCTCGGCCTACTGTTGGTCAACTCAGCCAGGCACCGAACTGGCTCAGGGCCCGTCGAGAGGTGTTCCTGTTTGTCGTGAGCGTATTGGTCACCGCGACCATTGGACTCTGTACCTCTGGCACCGCGGCACGATCGTAGGTCCAACCGCGCCTTGATTCGGCGACCTATCTCCAGTCGGCCGCCGACGACCGTGATCAAACGCGATGTGTTTTTTCCAGGACTTCGTCTATTTTCTGGGAAGCGTTCTCGGCAATCTCGTCGCGTGGGCATTCTTGACATACGCCGTGGTTACACTCAGCCGAAGGCTTCTGGTTCGAGAACCGAGGAGCTCGACGGCAGTGTCACTGCTTGCTCTGACGCTGCCTCTGCTGTCGCTCCTCTTCTACCGCAATGCCTTTCCGTACCTCTATGTCATGCTCATGCCGCCAGCGCTCGTGCTGTGCGGCTTCGCGTTGCGACAGAGTGAGACTCAATCCCCGGATAAGTGGGCGCCGGGGCGTCCCTGTCGTCCTCGTGGCGACGCTCGTCATCGCGGGGTCTGTTGCAGCCAGCGTCGCGCTCCGTTTTCGCGATGGCACCACGGAGCAGCGGCAAGTCATTCGGGCTGTTCACGAGATTTTTCCTGAGCCTGTGCCCTACATCGACCGTAACGGCATGATTGGTTCCTTTCCCAAGGGCCGGCTTTTTCATGAGCACCTGGGGCATTCAGAGCTATCGGGAGGCGGGACAACCGGTGTTCGCCGACGTGCTTCGTGCACACGGACCGAAGTTTCTGCTCACGAACTCGCCGGCGCTCTCCTCCGTCTTCGCGGAGCCGAGCGCAACGGATGACGGGAGCGGACAGCTGCTGCTGGCAGAGGATGCAGCGGTATCGCAGAGAGCACTTCGTGTCGTACTGGGGACCTGTCTATGTCGCCGGAAGGGCGATGCACCTTCAACAGGATGTCGATATGGTGTGGGAGGTACTCGTGGCGGGCACCTATCGACTCCTGAGCCAGGGGCCCGTCGTCATCGGAGATTCGCTCTACACGCCCGGCTCGACGGTGAAACTCGAATCGGGTTCCGTGTTGTTGCGCTCACCAGTCACACAAGACGTGGTCCTCCGTACGGGCAGCGTTCAGGGTGTTCCGATGCGTCCCCCGCCGGTGGGACCAATCTACGCCGGATTCTAGAGCTGGGAGACGAAAGTGCACACCCATGAGTGATCCCAACTTCATCGTCTTTGGTGCGCCGCTCGTTGGCGAGGAAGAAATCCAGGAAGTCGAATCCTGCCTGCGCTCCGGATGGCTGGGCACCGGCCCTCGGGTGGCCCGGTTCGAGAGGGACTTTGCGCCGTACAAGGGTACCGATCCCGCCGCATGTGGCCGCCGTCAATTCCTGCACCGCGGCACTGCACGTGAGCATGGTCGCTGCCGGGCTCGAGGCCGGGCGACGAGGTCATCACCACGCCGCTGACGTTCTGCGCGACCGTCAACGCGATCATCCACGCCGGGCGACGCCCGTGCTCGCCGACGTCGACCCGCGCACGCATGAACATCGACCCGGAGGCGATCGAGGCCGCGATCACCCCGCGGACCCGCGCGATCCTGCCGGTCCACTTCGCCGGCCGGCCTGCGACATGGATGCGCATCGGCGACTCGCCGAAGCAGCACAGCCTGCATGGTCATCGAAGACTGCGCGCACGCCATCGAAACCGAGTACCACGGCCGAAGGCCGGCACTTCGGCGACTTCGGCTGCTTCAGCTTCTACGTCGACCAAGAATGTCATCACGGGCGAGGGCGGAATGATGCCTGCCGCGAAGACGAGGCACACGTCGCCCGCATCAAGGTGCTGGCCCTGCACGGCATGAGCAAGGACGCGTGGAACCGCTTCAGCGACGACGGGCTACAAGCACTACCAGGTCGTCGAGGCGGCTTCAAGTACAACATGATGGACCTGCAGGCCGCGATCGGCATCCACCAGCTGGCCCGCGTCGAGCAGAACTGGCAGCGCCGCCGAGAGATCTGGAAGCGCTACAGCGAGGCTTTCGCCGAGCTGCCCGATCGGTCTGCCGGCCGAGCCGGAGCCGAACACCCGCCACGCCTATCACCTGTACACGGTCTCGATCGACCGAGCGCGCTGCGGCATCGCGCGCGACGAGTTCCTGCGAGCGCATGACAGCCAACGGGCATCGGCACCGGCGTGCACTACCTGTGCGATCCCCGAACATCCGTACTACCAGCAGCGATTCGGCTGGCGCCCGAACAGTGGCCGAATGCGATGAATCGGCCGCGAGACCGTGAGCCTCCGCAATCTCGGCCGAAGCTCACGACGCCGATGTGGAGCGGGTGGTGACCGCCACCCGACGGTCGTTGGCCTCGAACACGTGAGCCGACGGTGACCGAACCAGCAGAAGCGCCTGTCGCCGCATCAGTCGAACCGCCTCGCAAAACGCTGCGCAGAAGGTTTGCGGAGCGCGGCGCTGCTGTGCGCGGCTATCGTCTACCTCGGCTACTACGTCGCCCGGCAAGGCTCAGGAACTCGAATCAGCCCTGGCGCGATTGCGGCCGGTGCGTGTTGCTGGAAGCGACGACGGCGATCGTCGTGATGCTCGCGTTGAAGTCGGTGTATCACGTTGTCGCTATGCGCCGACTCGGCCATAGTCGATGCCCCTCCGGCCTCAAGGATCGTCAGCGCGTACGCCACCTCGCAGGTCATCGATACCTGCCTGGCAAGGTACTGGGTGTCGTGTACGAGGTTACGCAGCTCGCCGGACAGGTACCCGGCGCACCAAGATCGTCGTGGCCAACATCGTTCAGACGCTCGCACACCAACGCACTGACCGTCTTTGTGCTCACCGCAGCCGCCAGTCTGGATTGTTTGAGCAGAACGGTTCTGGCAATTGCCATGTTGACAGCGTCGGTGGCAGCTGATGTGGGTAGCCCATCGACGACACATCACCCGAGCGCATACTCGCCGTGGGCAGCGCTCGCGAATACCGTCGTCTGCACGAAGTGTGCCGGCGCTCGCCGACGCCCTCAGGCCATGCGGCGCTGCCGGCCTCGCTTTTGCTGCTGGCCGAATGGGTTCCGTATTTCCTTTTTTGGATCGCTGATGCTTCCAGGCGGATCACAGCCGGTCGGAGGATGCCGTGATACTCGGCAGCTGCTACGCTGGCGCATCACTGGTAGCGAACCTAGCGGTCGCTGATGCCCTCGGGCTTGGTCGTGCGCGAGGCCCTGTTCCTGTGGGTCGGCAGCCAGTTGGCGGTGGATCGAGCCGACGTCTGATCGGTGCTGGGCATGTTGTCGCGCCTATTGTTCACTCTGGCGGACGCAGCGCTTGTTCCCATTGGCGTGGGGAGTCGATCGCTTTTGCGCGAACGCCGGGGCGATGAGCGACCAGCAGATGAGCACTGGGAGCGAGCTGTCGGTCACTTGCCCCGGATGCGTCGGTGATCGATCCACGGTGACACTCGTGGCATCAAGAATCGCTACATCGCCGGCGTTGCGCAACCATTCGATCGCGGAGAGCCTCGGCCTTTCGGGTCTACGATGCGCCGAGTACTCGACTTCGGCTGCGGCACGGGCGGAATATCCAAGAGCCCTCGTGGATTCCGGGCGAAAGGTCATCGGTGTGGACATCTCGGCCGGCCTGCTGAGTCGGGCTCGGGAACGCGCAATTTGGTAGATCGGCTCTGTTCGTACGCTACGACGGCATGCACCTGCCGCTAGCTGATGACGAGTGTGGATGCAGCGGTCACGTACGTTGTTCTCAACCACGTCCTTGAGGATGCGGAGCTTGACGGGACGTTCTTCGCGAGAATCGTCCGGGTCCTGCGTCCCGGCGGGCGCTTGGTAGCAATCGAACAAGTTCGTCAGCGCGCAACGATCGACCAGCATCGCGTGGCAGCATCGGCGCACGAAGGCTGGCTTTCTGTGATCTGTTCGCTCAGGCGGGCTTCACCGTCACCGCTACCACCATCGTGCGCTACGGTCGGATACCGAGTATTTACGCGGTCCGTTTGGGACTCGTGCCTGTAAGTGCATTTCCCAGCTCTGTGGACACTGGAGCGTTGGATTGGACGGGCGATCGGCGTGCTGCCTTGGGACTATTGCGACGTGCGCTTCGACCTCGTCAGGCGATGAACTTCGATACCGTCGCCCCTGCCGGATCGTATCGATGCGGTGGTCGTCGGAGCCGGACCGGCTGGTCTGGCGGTATCGCATCAGCTCCGCAAAATGAGAGTCGATCATTGCGTGTTCGAACGCAGCCGTGTCGCGGCCTCGTGGCACTCGATGCCGCCAACGCTCCGCCTGGTCAGCCCGTGGTGGACGAACGTGTTTGGACTGCGAGATGTCTTTCGCCACTTTCCGCTCGCCAAAGTCGGCGCCGAGGACTTCGCGCGCTATCTGGAGCGGTTCCAACAGCGTCACAGCATCGCCGTGACGGAGCACTGCGACGTGCTCGCGATCACTCCCGTCGCCAACGACACCGGTTTCGCCGTGACGACGTCGGCCGGCACCGTGACGGCTCGAATCGTCGTCTGCGCAACTGGCTATTTCGGTTGTCCCTCCGGTCCTGAACCCGCATACGAAAGCGACGGATCCGTGCCAACCATACACGCCGCCAACTACCGGGGGCCCGAGGCGGTTCGTTCGTTGACGAGGGGACAGCCCGTGCTGATTGTCGGCCGTCGGATCAGCGCCGGGCAGCTGATGGTCGAACTACACGACCAAGGCATAGTCGTCGCGTTGTCGACTCGTTCGGCGGTCGAGTTCAGACAGGATGGTGTCTTCGGCGCACTCAAGGACTTCGCGTACTACTTCTACGAGGAGGGCCTGATCGCTGTAAAGCCGCGACTGAGACTGCCGTCATTTCCGGTCATGGACGGCGGACGTTCTCGAAGGCTGTTCGAGGCGGGACGTATCTCCGTACACCCGGCGATTCAGCGAATCTGGAATGGCATGGTTGAATTCCACGACGGCAGCTCGATACGGCCCGGCCTGGTGATCCACGCGACCGGCTACCGGCCGGTGCTCGCGCCGTTTCGGTCTGCCGTCCGCCACACGGATCAGGACGGCCTGCCGCTGTGCCACGACTGGGAATCGGTCGACTCGCCTGGACTATTCTTTCTGGGTCTCGACAACCGCCGCAACTACCGCAGCCGAACGATCCGTGGCATACGTCGCGATAGTGTTCAGATGGCTCGGCTGATCGCTGCACGCATACGCGGACGACGTCGCGGTCAATTGCCGCGGGCGTAGTCGGCCAGCAACTGCCGCACCGGTCCCTCCGCCCGATCGAGGGTGGGGTCCATCGGCACGAGCAGGATGTGTTGGGCAATCCACTGGGCGTGAGGAAACACTTCGGTCGCACCATCCACAGCAGCCGCACAATAGTCGAACCAACACGCAGTATCGACCCCGGCCGACCACAGTCGCGCACGCAACGACTCGCGATCATTCACGAGCAGCGGCAGACCGGGAAAACAAACACTGTCACCGGGCGCGACCGCAAACGTGCGTACACGCTCAGAGTCGAGCCCCACCACGAACTGTCGCCAATGTTCGCTGCGACGCCGGCGCTCGTCGAGCATCGTGGCGAGTGACGGATCGGCGAGCAGGTACGCAAGGCAATCGGCAGCAGCGGGTGACAACCGCGTGGCCACGAAATCCGATCTGTGCGGCGCAGGGGGCGAAAGCCGAAGAAGGCGCTTGATCCACTCCTGCGCCAAGAAGCGGGCCTGACCACACCAGCCCGCACGGCTGACCCAGTGCAGCGAACTTCTCAATGCGCCTACTGTGCGTGAGGCCGGCACCAGGGTCAGCGCGTCATCCGCCACAACTGCTCCGCCAAATCCGGCGCTGACGACCTTACCCAGGCCAAAGCTGAAGATCGCCACATCACCAACCGTCCCGACAGGAACGCCGTGCTGCTGAGCACCTTGGGCCATCGCACAATCCTCAACGAGAAGGACGCGGGCAGTGTCGGCGACCTGCCTCAACTCCGCCAACACAGCCGGGGTGCCGTGCAAGTGCGTAGGTAACACGATGGCGGGCCTGGCGCAACGATCGAGTTGGGTCGCCACGCCGCCAACGTCCATCGCCAGTGTCACGCGATTCAAATCGACGAACGCGGGGAGCCAGCCTGCCGACCGGATCGCATCGACTACGCGTATGCACGTATACGCTGGCAACACGACCGTCCCGTGTGCAGCTATGCCGCGTAGCACCGCAACCAGCCCATCTGACGCCGATGGTACGAGCCACGGCTGACGACGACGTGCGGAGATTCCTGGGATCGCGGTGACACGCCGCCTGCGCCCGATCGCGCCTGCCAGCACTGACCGGATCCCGAACGGTGACCGATACCGCGGGATCACGGCTCGACGGGATCCTCACCCGCGGCACGCGCTGCTTCGCGCTCGTGCCGAGACCGCCAGCGCAGCACTTGTCTGGCGGCTTTCCCCATCAGACTTCCAGCGAAATCGCTGGTGACCGCCAACCCCCGGTGATCGCTCCACTTGTGTTTGAAGCGGGACAAGCCGGGCTGGTCCCAAGGCGATGCCATCAGATTGAAACGGGCGCATCCGGCAGATTCCCGTACCATCACCGCCAGCAACAGATCGGTGACGCCTTCCCGCTTGCCCTTCTCGTCGCTTCCACCGTGCAGGTAGTACACGCAGCCGGCATGCATCGCCAAGACCGCGAAGCCACGGATTGTTCCATCGGCGTCAACCGCCGTGAAGTGTCGCAGTAAATTGGTGCCCTCCGCGACGTGCACCAGGGACCGGAAGTAACTGGCTGAGTAGCGCAGGTTGCCTCTGCGTGAACGGATGGTTGAAGCGTAGAGCCGGTAGCAGACGTCGGGATCAACGCAGCGCGGCAGGATCTGCAGGGACGGGTTAGCCCGATGCGCAAATGCGAGATCCTTGCGAAGACGTCTCGAATTGTTTGGGTTCCAACGCGTCAAGTCACCAACCCACGCATCCGGACGCGCGAGCGTGGCACCAGGATCAAGGTCTATCATCATCGACCTATTCACCCGCAGGAGATCGAGTCGCGCCAGTTTGCAGACGTCTTGCGCAGCCGCGGTCAATTGCGTATCTGGCATGAGATCCCAGTCCAGACCCGCCACTGGAAAACCCATGACACCAATACGGACCGGGCCGCGACGGAAGCACGCGATGAGCGCCCCCATCTTCCAACGCGGACTCCACGCAAACAGGGATGTTGCCCCTAGTGCTTGCAGCCCAGCAGCCCATGCCGGAGCAGCGAGCAACCTCGCTCCGTCCCGCACCCAGCACAAGTAGTCGTCGCCAGGTTGCGAGGTCACGAGCCACTGCCCGTCGGCCGACTCAGCGTCTTCAGGCAACCGCCACCACCCCATACGACTTCAGAGATCCTCTGCGCCGAGGCCTCGAGGCTAAACCGCTCGGCACAGGCCGAGAGGCCAGCAGAAAACCTGGTGACGGGATGTGTCAGCGCACGCGAAACCAAATCGGCGAACGATGCGGCTGACACCTGGTCGGCTGACATGCCGCAGACGTCGCTCTTGATCAGGTCCGGAAGATCGCCAACCGGGCATGCAAGGACCGGACAGCGAAGCTTCATGGCATCAGAAAACACCACGGGAATGCTCTCGATACGCGAGGGAATCAGGAGATAGTCGGCGCGGAGGATGGCATCTTCCGCGGCGCGCTTGTTCAGGAAGCCGTGCACCTCAACCGCCCGGCCAGCCGCGCGCAAAGCCTCGACACCGCCTCGCACAATGGCATCAAGTGGCCCACCACCGCATATCTCCACCGTGTCGATGCGTTGCCAGTCGTCGTCGTTCAGCAGCCTCAAAGCATCTATCAACAAGTCCACGCCCTTGTTGGGGTGCCAGCGGCCGAGGAACACGAGCCGATACGGCGGCGCGGCTTTGAGCGGTGCGGTGCGAGTGCGCTCGATGCGTCGGGTGCTGGGAAGAAACTCCACCTCGCGACCGCCGATGCGTCGAGTGTCCTCGAGCAGCTTGAGACCATCGGAATAGCACGTGCGTGCGTCGCGTAGAGCACGACGAAGATAGGAACGGACGAGAGGAATCCGTCCGAGCGACCAGATGTCGCTGCCCAGGGTCCAGACCGAATACGGCACTCCGGTACCCCGCGCCCAGTGGCCAGATGGAAGGGCCCAAAGAGCGAGAATGTGCGCGGTTGGCCCGTGCTGCACCGCCTTGCGTGTGGCGGCCTGCCCTGAGAGCAGCACACGTCGGATCGCCAGAATATCCACGGGATTCCATGGCTCGAGCGTGGACAGCGGCTTGACGGGCACGGCGAATCGAAATACCTCTACGCCGTCGGAGCGGGTCTCGCGTGTCGAGATCGGACCTGGCGCGACGACGCGCACAGGTGTGTGCCGCGCGAGTTCCTCGGCCAGATCGGACACGAAGGAACCTGCGGCTTCGCTGCCGTCGCCCCGAGTTGGGAACGATGTGGTAACAAGCACGAGGGCGGGAGCCTCACTCACGGCTTGCGTGCCCTCAGCGAGTAGCCGGCAGTCACGGCGGACCACGACGGCAGCAGTCGTGCCACAAGCCAGGTCAACCCATTGATAATCGGGATGGCCACCGCCACCAGCGGGACGAGAAGCAAGCCGGGGCTCCGGCGTTGCGCGGCCTCGACCGCCATTCCGCCCAGCGCAAGACACGCGACAAGACCTGCGGTCTCGGCCGCGCCGAGAGAGGGCTCCACCGAATCCACGTGCAGCCCTGCGGCTTCCATCTCCCGGGCGAGGCCGTGGATGGTAAATCGCTGATAGTCGTGCGGGGCGTCGTGAATCGGGTAGAGAAACGGCATTGTCAACAAGAGCCGCCCCTGAGGCTTGAGCACGCGGGCGATTTCACACAGCGCCTCTCGCGGATAGCGCAGGTGCTCGACGACCTCAAAGATGACAACCACGTCGATTGATGCACCCGCCACGGGCAGCTGACTGGCATCTGCGAACACGTCTGGGCGTGACCGATAGATCTGCACACCGGTGATTGGCGAGTCGAGGCCCACATACTTGCAACGCGACGAGAGCTGTCGCTCCACCCAGCGATCGGCGCACCCGATGTCCAGCACACGACCGGATTCGATCCCTGCGAGACAATCGGCCCTCGTACTTTCCGAGCCCAACAACCATTGCGGGTGCAGCGGCGTGCGCCGAAACAGGCCTGCGACACGGCGCAGTGTGCTACGAGCCACGTCAGCGCCCCGACCAGCTACTCACCTGAGCAGCATCCGGAACCGTACGTACCCCAGTCAAGTTGTTGCTCACGACGATGTTCCTGTGTTCGCAAACGGATCTCTCGAGACTTCGAGCCTACCATTGAGATCCATGTTCCCGGTCGAGTGCGCGCACTGGTTGCCTAGGAGGGCCTATCCTCGTCATCCCTTCCGACCGATACCCCGCAAACGTCCCGGCCGATATTGCCGATAATACGGCCGCGATGACTGCGGCGAGGCAACCCCTCAAGGTATGACGACGCTTCGCGCGCGACTCCTGCTCGCCGGCTGTATCGCCGCCACCGCCGGCTTCTATAGCTGGTGGCTGGAACAACGCCAGCCAACGGCCATCCGCGATCTGAGTGATGTCGTGTACGCGGCGCAAGCCTTCACCGAGGGCTTCAATCCCTATGAGGTGGTCGGACGCTCGGAGCGCTGGGCAATGCCGGCGCCGTCGCTGTACCCGTTCACCGCAGTCCTGCTGTTCATCCCGTTCGCCTGGATGCCCGCAATCTGGCTGCATACGGTATTTGTGGCGCTGGGAAGCGGACTGTTGGCCTGGGCCGTCACGCGCGAACGGCTCGCGACTCCAGCCCTGATGCTCTTCGTCTCGACGCCGTTCCTGCAAGCCGTGCAGGCGACGCAATGGTGGCCGCCGCTGCTCATGGCCGGCGCCCTGCTCCCGTGGGGCGGGTGGCTGCTCGCGTGCAAGCCGACCGCCGCGATCTGGTTGTTTGCCTACCGGCCGACGTGGCGTGTCGCCGGTCTCGTCCTGGTCTCTGGTCGCTATCAGCGTGCTGATCTGGCCGGCATGGCCACTGTCATGGCTCCCGAACCTGCGTGAGGCGCCGAACACCATCTCGGCGTTGACCCTTCCTGGCGGAGCGCTCGTGCTGCTTGCCTTATGGAAATGGCGCCGGCCCCGAAGCGCGCCTGCTCGCCGCGATGGCGTGCGTCCCGCACACCTTCTCCCTTACGAGACGCTCCCGCTTTTTCTGGTGCCGCAGACGTGGCGCGAAGCGTGTCCTGCTCACCGGAACCACGCTCGCCGTGATCGTTCATGGGTCGGAGCACCCTATGCCTCCGCGACGGAATGGGTAGCAGCCAGCGGCGTCTGGACCATCTGGTGCGTCTATCTGCCCTGTCTCGTGATGGTGCTCAGGCGCCCCAACGTCGGCGACCTGCCGCTCGTCGAGACGCTCCTGCGGCGACGGTGGACCACTGCGCCGACGCCGCCAGGCGCGCCGCCCTCCTGACGCCCGACGAACCCCCGCACGGTCAGCGCACGCGGGCACCTGTCCTCACTACTGCTGGTACACTTCCGTCGACAGGTCTCTCCTTGCAGATGCCCAGACTTTCACCCCGGACGCTCACAGCGTGCGGCGTCTTGACAGTGACGCTTTCGGTGGTCGGGTTGGCAGGCTTGCAGTATCTGATGCCGCCATCGTTCAATAACCGGCCCGCCGTGAATCACGCTGGTATCGCGCATTTTCAAAGCGTTGTTTCGACGCTCCACTCTGTGCCCTTGAGCGTGTCGGCGTTCGTATGGGCGTTCAGGTGCCTGATTGTCGGCGCATGGCTCGGGTACGGAGTGTTGCTGTTCAGTTGCCACCGCTACGGCGCTGGGTTGGGGCGTGCGACGCTACCGGTCATCGGTAGCATCGTGCTGTTGCTTGCGGTGGTGTTTCCTCCGTCGTTATCTTCAGACGTGTATGCGTATGCAGGGTGGGGCCGGATGTCGATCCTTCACGGCTGGAGTCCTTACACGCACACGCTCCAAAGCCTGGGAGCGCTCGAAGATCCGGCTGGTATGGTCGCACCGGTCGCGGCGACGTCCTCGCACGGACCGATCTGGATCGCGCTGGTCTCGGCCGTGATCATGGTGCTTCGCAACGCGGGTCTATGGGCGCAGATCGTGGCGCTGAAGCTATTGGCGGGCCTGGCGCTTCTTCTGGCCGCGCTCAGCGCTCGCGAGATCGCGAGCTTCTATGATCGAAAGAAAGCGGAGCTTGCGCTCCTGGCTGTCGCCTTCAACCCCGTCCTTCTGATCGAAGGGCCTGGGAATGGTCACAACGACGTCCTGATGGTTGCGCTGATGCTGGGCGGCATCGCCTTGTGTCAGAAGCGTCGACCGGGCATCGGCTATGCGCTTCTGGGACTATCAGCAGGGATTAAGTTCGTCACTGCGTCGATCGTCCCATGGGTCATCTTGGAGCAGGTTCGGCGGCAACCGCCACGGGAGCGATTCACCACGGTGGCTCTGGCTTTGGCCCTCGTTCTGGCGCCAAGCGTGCTCGGCTATGCCACGTTTCGCGCCGAACTGCGGGGTTTCGATGGAATCCGAACCGTATTCGAGCGCCAAAGCGGCAGTTAATCAGGAAGCACGAATGGGGAGGCGCGTCGAGGAGGGAAGAAGTCCTTCGGCGACCCCCGCTGGGCCGAGCGCTGTGCCGCAGCGCCTCGCGGTGGTCCTGCTCGTCTTCACTGCGCTGAGCCTGATATTGTGGCGATCCAACGTTGCCGGCCGATACCTCTCTTGCTGGGCGCTTTTCTGTCTGACGCTGATCTTTGTCGGGGCGCCAATCGCCTACCCCTGGTATTTCATATGGCCACTCAGCGTTTCTGTGATCCGCTGGGACCATTTCGGCGCGACGACCACTCTCGGCTGCGCAGTGTTGACCTTCGAGATGCTCCTTCTCTACACGGTGCCATTCGTACGGTGAGAACAGGCTGTCGGAGGACGCCGGTCAGATTAGGGGAATTGTGGTGCGAAAGAGCACTCGAACCCCGAACGGCCTCTCGACCGAATCGCACTCATCGCGCTCGGTCTTGCGTGGATCCAGCAGCGCGCATGGGATTCTATCTTCGACGGCGAACGACGTGAGACGATCCAACGAAGCGCGTCGAAAGGCCCGATGACGGAGTGTAGCGACGACCTCGACAGGAGCAATTTGCTGTGGGTGCTCCGCTCGGGCTCAGCCGTCGAGTTGGCGCAGACGCACCCTGACGCTGGGGGTCGTCGCCAGACTGGGACCGCATATCATCTCCTCGATGCTCGGCCGCCGGTCTGACACCTTGCGTACCCTCCTCTTCCCGTTTCTTGCCCTGCACGCCATCTTCCCCGCGATGTGGTTGACCACGGTCGTGCACAGTGGGCCGGTGCCCAACGACTGGCTCCACCTCAAAATCGTGGCCGATCATTTCGTTGCGGGAGATTGGACCCACCTGTACAGCATCGGAGACGAGGCGCTCAATCCCGGGTACTTCTGGCGCTATCCGCCGTTTGCTTTGTATCGTGGTTGCCCCGCTCGCGTGGCTGCCCGAAGGGTGGGCTTACGCGGTGTTAGCCGTCGTGGAAGTGCTGGCACTTGCCATGTCGCTCTGGCTGCTTCAACGGCTCGAACCGTTTCGTCATATGCGCCGCGAGTGGCTCCTGGCGATCGTGCTGTCCGCCCCGGCCTTGTCCACAATCATCACGGGCCAGAGCAGTGCGCTCATCATGCTCTGCGTCGTCGGCGCCGCGACGCTGTGGAGCCGTGGGCAGGCGATTCCTGCATGCGCGTTGCTCGGGCTCCTGGCGATCAAGCCGAACTGGGGCATCGTCTTTGGCTTGATGGCAATCGTGCGCAGGGAATGGAAGGGGGCGGCGGCCATGGCGGGCGTCGCACTCTTACTGTGCGCGTTGACGCTCCCATTGGGACTGCAAGTCTGGGTGGATTTCCTCAAGGTGTCGACCGCAAACACGGACGTGCTCGCGACCTACGACCCGCGGAAGCTCATCACTCTCCGCGGCTTCCTGGAGGGCCTGCTGGGCAAGAGCAGCCTGACGCTGATCGCGTGGGAGTTGGCTGCGGTGGCATTGGTCGTGGCGGCGGTCCTCGCCTGGCGAGCGCCGGGTTCGCCCCTTCGACACTTGGGGATTGGCCTGTTGCTGGCTGTCGCGGCAAACCCGTACGCGTCGTTCTATGACGCGCTGGTCCTGGCCGTTCCGGCAACGGTCTGGTGGGCTGAGCGGGACCGCTGGGGGCGAGGGCCATGGCTCGTCGTGGCCACACTGCTTGCGGTAGTCTGGTGCAGCGAACAATGGCTGTACTCGTGGGGAGTCATGACCACGGCCGCGGGGCTCTCGTGGCTTCCGCCGGTGTCCGTCGTTGGCCCAGCCTCGGCCGTATGGCTTGTGTTGGCCGCCCACCAGGCGAGGCAGTCGTCTCGTGTCGCTGCGATTGCTGAGCCGACATGACGGACGTCCCGCGGCCTGCTTTCGCCGCTTCCGGAGCCCGGTTGGACGCGCGCCGCACACCTGAGATCAGCGTCGTGCTTCCCATGCACGACGAGGCGCCCAACGTCACGGAAGATCATGTCGAGGGTTGCTGCGGAGCTCGATGCGCTCGGACGACCGGCGGAAATCATTTGCGTGGATGACGGCTCGAGCGACGACACCACTGGCCAGGTAGAGCGCTACGCGCAGAAGGACGATCGCGTCGTGCTCGTTCGCTTCTCGCGGAACTTCGGCAAGGAGGCTGCGCTGACGGCTGGCCTCGATACCGCACACGGACAGGCGGTTATCTTCCTGGATGCCGACCTCCAGCATCCGACGAGTCTCATTCCGGCAATGGTCGCGAAGTGGGACGAGGGGTTCGACGTAGTGGACGCCGTCAAGGCCTCGTCGGCCGACCGAGGACGCGAGCCCATGCCGTACCGCCTGGCCGCGAACCTCTTCTATGCGCTCATGGGGGAGCAGGCGGGGCAGCAGCTGCACGGTTCGAGCGACTACAAGCTCCTCGACAGACAGGTCGTGGATCTGCTGAGGCAACTCCCGGAACGTCACAGGTTTTTCCGAGGGATCGTTGCGTGGGTCGGCTTCCGCGTCGCCCGCGTGCCGTTGCACGTCCATCAGCGTGTGGCTGGGGCATCCAAGTGGCGACCAACTACGCTCGTCCGATACGCCGTGCGCAACCTGGTGTCCTTCACGTCCACGCCTCTTCGCCTCGTGGCGTGGCTTGGCCTTGTCACGTTGATCCTCGATGCGGTGCTGGGCGCCCAGACATTCTGGAACTGGTGGCGCGGGAGCGCGGTCACAGGGTTTACCACCGTGATCCTTACGGTCGTCGGTCTGGGGGGCCTTATCCTGCTGTCACTCGGTGTGATTGCCGCCTATCTCGCACAGATGTACGACGAGCTCAAAGCCAGGCCGATCTATGTCATCCGTCAACCTCGCAGATCGGAGCGTCGATCGTAAGCCGGCACTGGCGTGCATCACCGGGAGCGGAAAGAACAGAGCAAGACAGGCTCGAAGCGACTGGCCGAGACAGGTCTACGGCATGCCGGCTGGATGACGAACACCGTCCATTGCGAATCGGCGTACAGACGTTCGGCAGACTGATCCCCACGCAGTGCCGTGGCCATGGGCGAGTCGGTCGGGACGACCGCGCATCGGATCCGGTAGTCGGCAAACAATTGCTGGTACTCACCAAACAGATCCGCTCGGCGGCTGCGCTCCAGGAGAGGAACGGGATACACCTCCACCCTTCCGTCGATGAACACTCGTTGTTCGGGCGCAAACCACAGGAGCGGTCCCGCCGGCGTAATAGGTGTTGAACATCGGCCCCGGGCACGATTGGATCGCACGCGCCGCCATTGGGCTGACGGGCTGCCATCCCAATCGCGCCCCACCGTCCTGCCACCCGCGCACGACAACGATTGCCGCCACTGCCACAGCCAACACGAGCAGGGCGATGCGCTCCGACACCGGCCGGTCGCCTCCTGGCTTGGCGAGCCGACGAACTCGTCAGACGAGAGAGCGCCGGGGCCGCCACGAGCGCAAAGAACGGAGCGTTGCGGATGGAGATCACACTGGCAACGCCCAGCACCAGGGCCAGCATCGCCATCTGTCGATCGGCCTTGTCCAGCCGTCCCAACGTCCGAGCGCGGCGAACGACCGCGACCCCGAGCGCGACGAAGAGTCCCCAAAACGGCAGGGCAGACAGCTCAAATCCTGATCGGAACTCCTGAATGCCGACGAGCCGTGACTCTGAAACGGTCTGGGCAACCCGCGGCCAGTAATGCCACCCCAGCGGCGACACGAGCGGGGCAGCCACGCACAGCACCGCCACGACGACGGCACGGCGCCGGCGATCGTGGGACCACACGACGGCGTCAACCGCGGCTCCGATGGCGATGAGCACGCCGAACAGCACGACGCCATGCGCGTTGGCCCAGATCACCATCATCGGCGCCAGCCATTCCAGTCGATCGCGAATGGCCAATTGCAAGGCGACCACCAACAGGAGCAGGCTGAGCGCCTGCGGCCGAACTGCCCAACCCGCCGGTAACAGGACCACCAGCAGGGCCAGCAGGACGAGTCTCGATTCGTATGCTCCCCGCATGGTTCGCCACGTCGTCAGGGCGGCGATGAAGGCACAGCCTGCCGTGAGGAGGGTGAGGAGCGGAGGCCCACCAAGGACGTACACGCCGTAGAAGAGCACCTGAGAGAGCCACTCATGGTTGTACCAAGGCACGCCCGCGGAGGTGAACGAAAACCGCTCAATGCCGATCGGCACGCCAGTCGTCCAGATCTCTCGCCCCGTGCGCAGGTGGGTCCATGTGTCGGCCTGCGCGGGAGACTAGCAGGGCCAGCGCCGCGAGCACCACAAAAATCAGGACCGACTGGAACGTCGTCCTCGGACCACAGACTGCTCACGCGCACCTCCACCTCGACGATCCTGGCCGACGATTGGCGATAAGTCTACGGCAAGCACGACGCGAACCAGCGGGAGGTCGGAGTCGACTACCAGGGAACGGCTGGCTCGCGTCGGCACCGGCAAGACAGACGTGACGGCGAAGGAGAATTGCAGGGGCGGCTCGGACAAACCGACAAAGGAAGGTAGCGGCTCCATGCCTGACGATCAACGCCACGGCCCTATTCCCGTCTCTGACTTGTGGTCGAGGTATGGCAGTCCAGCGGCCTAGCCGTCACGATCTTGGTCTGAACCGAGTGGCCTATGGCTGCCTCGTCGTGCAGGCGGCCGTTCTCGCGCTCACGGTCGTCGTCTACCGGGCACGCGGCCTCTCGATGTTTTTCGACCGCGAGACGGTCGTAAATGCCTCCCTGCCGGCCATCTGCCTCGTGATCTGGGTGTCATTCGTCATCTCGCCTGGCCCGCGACGCGCATGGATCACAGCCGAGGCGGCACTCGCGTTCTTCTTGATGAACGCTGTCACGTGGATTGTGGCCCCTGGGCAGTACGGTGCGCTCGCGATCGGTCGGCCCTTCGTCGACGAGACCTTGGCCCACGCTGATGCCGCCATTGGCATCGACGTGTCCGTCCTTCTGGCGTGGGTGAAGGAGCATCCGCGCTTGCTCACCGTGCTCCGCTGGGCCTATGGAACGCTGAGTTTACAGTTATTGCTCGCCATTCCGGTGATGAGGCTCCTGCGTGCGCGTGAGGCGATGTGGGAGTACGTGTTCCACTTCCATTTTTGCCTGATCGTAACGCTGGTCGCCTCAGCACTCTGGCCGGTAGCCGGTCCATATCAATGGTTCGCCTACACCACGCCCCAGGATCTTGCGCGAGTTGTCACACAGGTGAACGGATTTCACGATGGAACCCTGACCGTGGTGCATTGGGCTGAGTTCGACGGCCTGATCTCATATCCTTCGTTTCACACGGCAGCAGGACTCTTTGCGACCCGGGCGGTCCGTAAGCGGTGGTGGCTCGTGGCCCCGATGATGGTGGTCAACACTTTGTTGATTCTGGCCACATTCTTGATGGGCATTCACTACATGATGGATACGCTTGCGGGCGCTCTCCTGTTCGCCATGAGCCTGCTCGTGTACCAAGTCGCGGAGCGCCATGTCCCACGATCGTAGGCCCAGACTACTTGTCTTCGTCATTGCCTACCACGCCGAAGAGACCCTGACACCGGTCCTCGAGCGAATCCCCCGATCCTGTTCGACGAGTACGACTGCGAAATCCTCGTGGTCGACGATGCCTCGAGCGATCGCACGGATGAGATCGGGCGCCTGTACCGGAACGCGCACCCTGAGATTGCCATGACCGTTCTTCGGAACGAGTTCAACCTCGGCTATGGCGGCAATCAGAAGGTCGGCTACGCGTTCGCCATCCGCCAGGGCTTCGACTTCGTGGCGATGGTGCATGGTGACGGCCAATACGCACCAGAGGAACTGCCGACGCTGGTAGCGCCCTTGAAGCGAGGGCCGCGCCGACGCCGTGTTCGGCAGTCGGATGATGACCCGATTCGGCGCCATCAGAGGCGGCATGCCGCTCTACAAGTTCCTGGGAAACCGGATTCTGACCTGGACGCAGAACCTGCTGCTCGGCACGCGCCTGACCGAGTTCCACAGCGGATATCGCGTGTATTCCGTCGCGGCGCTGGCGAAGATTCCATACCGGCTCAATTCGAACGTCTTCCACTTTGACACGGAGATCATCATCCAGCTGTTGAACGCAGAGCAGCGGATCGTCGAACTGCCGATCCCGACGTACTACGGCAACGAGATCTGCCGTGTCGAACGGGATGAGGTACGCCAAGGACGTCCTGCTGGCGACGCTGCGGAACGTCGCCCATCGGTGCAGGCCTCCTTTACCAGCGCCGCTTCGATCCCCTTCTTGACCAGGAGAACGCCCATTACGACTTGAAGCTCGGCTATGCGAGCAGTCACCAGTTTGCGCTTGACGCGATTCCGGAGGGGGCCGCGGTGCTCGACATTGGCGCTGGTCCGGGCGGTCTTGCGAAGGAGCTGGTGAAGCAGGGCTGTCGCGTGGCCGTGGTCGATCAGTTCACGCCGTCGGATCCACTCGGCTCCGACGTTGTCGTGTTCACACAGGATCTCGATGAGGAGCTCACATTCGACATTCACGGGTACGACTTCTTGTTGCTCCTCGACGTGATCGAGCACCTGAAGAGTCCCGAGAAGTTCCTGAGTCGCCTCCGCGCAGAGTTCGACTACTCGCAGAGAACGGTGATCATCACCACGCCCAATATCGCGTTTTTCGTCCAGCGGCTGATGCTTCTGTTCGGCCAATTCAACTACGGCAAGGCCGGCATCCTCGATCGTACCCACACACGCTTGTTCACGTTCCGGTCGCTCCGCCAATTGCTCACGGACACGGGGTTCCGCATCAAGGAGATCCGAGGTGTCCCAGCACCGTTTCCCAAGGTCCTCGGCAACGGCCTTCTCGGCAGGACAGCGATGGCGATCAACCAGCTGCTCATCCACGTTAGCAAGTCGATCTTCTCGTATCAGGTTTTCGTGGTCGCCGAAACAACGCCGGACATCGATTTCATCCTTCAGGACAGCCAGCGGCGTAGCGATGTTCGCGACTGGCGGCAGCGTCCGCCGGCGTAAGGAAACGAGCGGTCACACCGACCCGCCGGGGGCTCACGGTCGTGAGAGCTCCGCAGGATCGACAGCGGACGCGAGAGCGATCCAAGGTGCGCAATCGGAACGCCGTGGATGGCCGCCTTCGATCTCGACGCAGAACCAGCGACGTCCCGGGTACGCCCGAGCGGTGCGCGCATTGCTTTCGGGGCCGCGATCGTTGGCCCAGACAACCGGCGATCGAACTGGACTCGGATCGTTGTAGACCCAATCCTCCACCCAATTCTCCGGACTCGAATCGGCCGCGCTGTGACGGACGAAGATCAACGCGGGGGCCGCGCCTGCGACCTCCGTTGCGAGCGTCTGGCGCGCTTCAAAACCCAACGGCGTGTTGTAGGGAAGCCAGGGAACCGGCACGGCCAAGGGTGGCGATACGTCCGCACCTGCGACGGCGCGAACAGCCAGGACCACGCTTGCGGCGACCAGCAGCGAACCGGCCGCCAGTGACGCGGACACGCGATGGCGTACACACCACGCGCGGATACCGCTCACAGCAAACACGAGCATGAAACCGAACGCACCGGAGTAGTAATGCGGAAAGGGCCACGGGTTCAAGGCAACCACGATCCCAAACGTGAGCAGGCCAGGCAGCGCCGGCCGCAAACGTCGCACGCCGAGGCTGCGCCGCCACTGAAACAGTCCCAGGCTCAGGAGCGGCCCGATGAGGAATACCCAAGCGGAGCCAACGTTCCGAATCCGCGAGAGGAGGAAGCCGCCTGGAGTCCAGGCGAAGGCGGCGGAAGAACGCGTCCTTTCGTAGAACGTCGCCTGGCGTGGCGTGATCTCGGTTTCAGTCCCAATCGTGCGCGACCAAGGGAACACCCCGTATCCCTGACGTTCCATGTTCAAGTCGTAGCCGAAGCGGAGGGCATTGCCAGTCAGCGCCACGTTGTCGGTACGCGATGGCGCCAACAACAAGTAGGAAGATGGCGAGGCCTGGCAGAGCGGGCACGAGCAGGGGTCTGAACCCGGATTTCGGGCGCAGCAGCCAGACCATGGGGATGGCCCCCCCCGCGAGGACGACGGCCTCGAAGGGCCGGCAGCCGAACATCACGCCTAGGGAGAATCCCACGCATGCAGCGAGTCCCGGCAGAGGGCCGACGGACGGCGCGCGGCACCGCGCCCCCGAAGATAGCCGCGCAGAGGGCTGGCAGTGCACCGGTCATGTACGACTCCGCCCAGTACCCGAAAAGTCCCAGGCGCAAGGCCACCAGGGCACCGCCCAGCAGTGCCCAGCGCCGAGGAATCCAGGCTGCCAACATCCACCAAATGGCGAGTCCGAGAAGGGGTGCGAGGATCCAGTTCGCATAGAGCGGGTGACCCAGCCAGCGCCACGACAGCGCCAATACGGCTGGATGTCCGGGCGGATACATCGAATTGTAGGTGGGGGAGAAGTTGACGTGGAACGTCTCCAAGGCGTGCCATTCTGGAGGGGTCGGATTGGTGAGCCGGCCCTCGAGAAACGTCTCTGCCGAAAGCAAGTAGCTGAACTCATCGTGGAGGCGGGGCCCGCGACGCGGCTGGTTCCACTCCATCGCGAAGTGTGCCGCGCCCAATACGAGGGCGAGGCACGCGAGGCTAAGGGCCGGGCGCGATGCCAAGCGCCTCCAAAGTCCCGCCAGCGGGCGCAGCCAGTCGGGTCGCCACCGAAGCGTCAGGACCAGCAACAGGGCCACCACGACCTCGAGCAGCTGGATTGGCTGTGAAAAGAGACCCGGGAGCAGGACCTCGAAGAGTCTAGGCATGTCTCAATCTGCTCGGCAGGGCCGAGATCCCTGTGATCATCGGAGGCGAACCCCTGCGTCCGCGGCTGATTATGAAACACTTCAACGCAGTTGCACTGCGCTCTCGCCGCTCCATGCAGGACGATAGGCACCGCCGCTAGAGCCGGTTTTCCAGTTGTACGTAGTGTCCGCCTTCCAGGCGGACCGAGAAAGGCCGGCTGAAGCCAGCCACTACGTACAACTGGAAAGCACCCTACTAGCTCTGGCGTGCGGGCGCCGAATTAGGGCGTTCGGGAGAAGGTATCGAGGAGGACGTCCGGCGCAGGAACCTGCGGTTTGCGCCGGACGTCATGACGGAGGAGAAAGCGCTACGTGATCGTGGGGATGTTGGATGCCGCTCCGCTGACGGCGCTGCCGATACCGGTGTACCAGGTGTTGAGGTTGGTGCCGAGGAAGTTGGCCCCGGCATATGCTGCCAGCGCGACGAACGAGCCAAGCAGCGCGTACTCAATCAGGTCCTGGCCTTCATCCTCACGAACGAAACGAGCAATCAGATTCTTCATTTTTCTAAGCCTCACAAGAGAGAGTTCAAAAACTTGGTCGTCGTGACCCGCGCAGTGATCCCTTAATGAGCAATGCCCTTGCCAGCCTCTACCAGGGCCGATATAGATGCGATAAGTCACTGTGAATAAACGATTTGTTGGTAATGTTCCTGTGTCACCGCTCGCTGGACCTCCATTACAAAAGTCGCCTTTCTGTGCCCGTATTGTCTGGGCCCGGGAGAAATCTGCTGTCAGGCCAGACTACGCTGCATGACCGGTCGCAGCCGCCTTTATGGGTTGGATGGCACCTGCGCCGCGCCTGCGCTCGCCGGTGTGGTCCACGGACGATAGCTTCGAAGGTCCTTGAAGAGGAGGCCCAGGAGCTCCGGATCGGCATCGATCTGCCCAGACCATCGCGGCCGGGCCGTCGCGGCGAGCTTTGGCCAGAGCGATACCGGGGGGGTGGCGAACTCCACGACGGGATCGAAGGTATGAGCCGGAGCAAGACCCAACAACGAACCGATATCCAGCAGCGACCTGGGCTGGTCTACGCCCGCCGCCGGAAGGCCGATCGACGCGAGCACCACGTGGTGATACTTCGGGTCCGTGAAGGTGTCCGGCGCCAGACCCACGCGGTCGCCGTGATCCGAGAACATCAACAATCTGCCGCCCCGCTCAATAAACCTCGTTCGGTCCACCGCCGAAACAAGGACCCTCTGCAACCTGGCTAGCTTCCACCGATGGAGCTGCACCGGATCCGTTGGCGCGTCGGTGTCTTCCCAAAAAAAGCTCCGGTCGCGCAGCGACGCCGCCGGCGCTCGAGCCACGCGCGACAGTTCATGCCATGACAGATCGACAGTTCTGGGATAGACCGCCAGGTGCAAGTACGTGAGGTGGGCAGCGACGAAGGTGCGTCGTCCAGGCGCACCGCTCGTCAGGATCTCCCGGACTTCACGATCCAAGTCGTAGGTAAAGGTTCCAGCGTGATTGGCAGGCGCAGCCGACCATGCCGCTCGCGGCATGAGCGGCCGGAACAAAGGGAGGAACACGCTGCTGTTCTGTACGATTGCCAAGATGAGTTGCCGCCACCCGATAGGGCCGCTTCGGTCGTCGTCGAACCCAGCCTGGGACCCGATCGCACACGTGAGCTGGTCTGAAAAGACGGAGACCGTGTAGAACCCAGCCGCGCGGGCGTTCGTGACGAGGCGGGCCTCGCCAGCAGGGAAAGACTGGAACGTTTGGAACACTCGGTGCTCGCGCACCGGCTTCATGGTCATGACGCTGGCCCACACAGCATTCGTGAGCAACCCCGGTGCAACCGCGCGTTCGTACCAACTGCCATCGTGCAACGACACGAACTCGCGGAGGGCCTCAACGTCATCCGTCTGAGCAACCGAGTCTATGCCCAGCAGCACCAACTCGGACGGCTGCCGTTCGCCTCCCGTCGCTGCGGAGGCGACCATCGAAGCCGCCGGCATCACGAGCCCCACGGTTCCGAGTACCAGTGCCAGCGTCAGACGTCTTCCACGAGGAACCACGTTATACACAAGACTGACACCGATGAACACGAACAGGCCAAACACCACAGCGCTTGGCAGAGCCCAGAACACCGAAAGCGTGGCGTGACTGAGAAGGGTTGGATACCACACGCAGGCGCCGCAGAAGAGTGCCGCCAACATGGCGGCCGGCTCGAGACACAGTCGGCGAAACGGCACGACTCGATCGACCGAACGGCGACCCAGCCAACTGAATACCGTGATCGAGAGGATGAGGAGCCCGCTTCCGATGAGCAGAAAATCCGGGAGCAGCAGAATCACACCGACCGTCGAGCCTCTGAGTGCGTGGACCCACGGAAGCGAGATGTAGGGCACAAGCCGCGCTTCGACGGTCGCCGAGGCGATGGTCAACAGCGGCCAAAGGACGAGCAGAACGACGGCATGGGCCGTCAGGCGGGATTTCAGCAGAAGGTGCCTATTGAGCCGGTGCGAAGTAGCCGCCGCGGCTCCGAATCGTCACGTCACGCTGACGGACGCTCACCTCCACCTTCCTCCACCCCCCGTTGCGCACGCGGTTCGTCGATTCGTACCCGACGACGTACCGACGACGCAGTTCGTCGAGAATCTTGTGGTAATCCGCCAGGAGCGCGGTCACGTCTTGAGGAAAGTACGCGGTTCCGCCAGATCGGTCCGCCAGTTCTTGCAGTCTGGCTCTGTCGACGTTCGTGCCAACGCCCACGGGATAGACCGTGGCGTCGGTTTGCTCGAGTTTTCGAACCACGTCTTCCCAGGCGCGCAGGCTGCCCGGGCCGTTCGATGCGGCGTTCTCGTCTCGACCGTCCGACACAACGACGACGACGCGACGGCCTTTCACGTCGGCGATTTGCGCCAGCGAGTCATAGACGGCATCGTATAAAGCCGTCCCGCCCTTGGCCTTGTAGCCGTCGATCGCCTTGAGTGAATCGTCCCGCTGCACCATCGGTGAATGGATGTACTCGGCGCGATCGGCAAAGAGAATCATGCCCAGCGGATCCTCTGGACGAAGGGCACCCACGAACCCACGGGCGGCCTCCTGCGCCCGCTCGGCGCTCCTGATCATGCTGCCGCTCGAGTCGAGGGCAAGCATGAACGTCACGGGCAGCACGGCCTCTTGGAACGCGTCCACCTTCTGCGGGACGCCGTCCTCCAGGACGACGAGGTCTTCCGGCATCAAGGCTGCCGATTGCTGACCCTCGCCGATGGCGGTGAACTCCAGAGAAGCCCGGATCGGAGGGGCCATCGGCGCCGTATAGCTCTCGCGCGCGCGGACGACGCAGGTCGGGGGTCCGGGTCTTCACCGTGATCTTTCGCAACGTGCCGTCCCGCCGCTGGTTGGTGGGCGTGTAGGTCAGCAGGTACCGCTGCTGCACATCCTCGGCCGTGGTGGCGTACGCCTCGACGAGCCGACGCCTGTCCCTGGGGAACCAGGCTCGCCCGCCCGTCTGCTCGGCCAGTTGCGACAGCAGCTTCTCGCCCTTCAGCGAGATGCCGGCAACACCGCCCACGCCAATCACGTACATCGTGACGTCGCTCGCGCGCAGCGCGGCAATCGTCGCGTCGAACTGCGCAGTGCTGTGTTCGTCGTAGCCGTCAGTGATCAGGATCACGGCGCGACGCTCGTAGCCTTCTGACGGCAGGCCTGTGACCATCTGTTGAATCGCGTCCAGAATCGCCGTGCCACCGGTCGGTTGTATGGCGCTGATGGCTTCGAGCACCGTCGCATGGTCGCTGGTCGGACCGGTCACGGTGGTAATCTCGCGAGCGAACGGCGCGACGATCACGGCGTCGTCCGGATGAAGAGGCTCGAGGAGCTGGCTCGCGGCGGCCCGCACGGCCGAATACCGCAAGGCCATGCTCTGGCTACTGTCGACCAGCAGGGCGAACAGCGCCGGCTGCCGCCGTTGCGACACGAGATCGATCTCCTGCTCTTCGAGGTTCTCGAGCAGTGTGAAATCAGACTCCGTCAGGTCGCGCACGAAACGCCCCTTCGGGTCAACGACGGAGGCCTCGATCGCAATGCTGGTGACTTCGACCGCTTCGGTCACGACGAGCGCGTTTAACGCCAGCGCGTCCGTGAGCACGGCACCGGAGGCAAACTCCGCCCGAACCGAAATTTCGCGTGGCTCGAACGGGTTGTCGTCGGACCACAGCGCCTCGTACGGCGGCCCATCTGAATCGTCGGCCAGGTGGAGCTTGTCGATGTAGAAGCTGACGTGCGGCGGTTCGTCCGGCTGTTCGCCCTCGAGCCTGGCGACGATACGGATCGTCCCCGGGAGTCCGGTTCGACCAAGCGGCGACGTGATCTTCAGTGCGGGCGCCGCGGCCTGGGCGCCGAGCGACACGTGGCCGCTGGCGGCCGTGATGAGGGCCGCCAGGACCAGAATGACCCGTAACATCAGCCCTGAACGGTGGCGTTCTCGGTGTCGTCTACAAAGTAGCCGGCGCACGCGGCCTCCAGCAGCTCGTTCGTCAGGCGCGGCGGCTGCCCGACGTACTCGGCATGCGCGAGCGCCTGCTCGATGAGGTCTCGTGGATGGCAGCCGCGGATCTGAATACCGCGCGGACGGAAGTAGTTCATGAGCAGATGGTCCACCATGGCGGGGTCGTACGTCAGATTGCGATGGTGGCAGTAGTTCTCGAAGATCTGGTTGAAGTCCTCCCGCGTGGGGCTCTCCGCGAACACCTTGTAGTGGATGCGGCGCAGGAACGCCTCGTCCACGAGTTCGGCCGGCCTGATGTTGGTGGCGAAGACCACGAGCACCATGAACGGCAAGTCGAACTTCTGCCCGGTTTGCAGCGTCAGGAAATCCACGCGGCTTTCGAGTGGGACGATCCAGCGATTCAGCAGGTCACGCGGCGAGCAGTGCTGGCGGCCAAAGTCGTCGATCACGAGCACGCCACCGTTCGCCATGGCCTGCACTGGCGCGTTATAGAAGCCCATGGTCGAGGAATACGCCAGGTCCAGCGCCTCGAGCGTCAACTCGCCGCCGACCATGACCATCGGCCGACGACATCTCACCCACCTGCCGTCGGGCTGGCTTCCACGCATCAGTTCGCCGTTCATGCTGGCGTCTTCGCCCAGAGGCTCGTGGTTCACCGGGTCATAGAACTTGATGATCTGACCTTCGACCTCGAGGGCGTGCGGAATGGCGATCTCTCCATCCAGGAGATTCCGGATCGCCTGGGCGATGACGGTCTTGCCATTTCCGGGCGGCCCGTACACGAACATCGAGTGGCCGGCCGCCACGGCAGGACCGACTTGATCGAGCACCTTCTGGCTGATGACCAGGTGCGCGAAAGAGTCGCGAACCCGGTCGCGAGTTACCGTGCGCGGAGCGGCCGCGCGGTACTTCTCCATGTACTCCCGGTACTGGCGCAGGGGTACCGGCGCGACGCCGACGTACCGGTTCTGTTCGAGGAAGAGCAACGCCCGGCGGCGACCCTCGTCGGTGATGCGATAGCGGTACGACGGCGCGCCGATCGACGTGCCTCCGTAGACCTCGCACTGGTGCGATCGTTTCAGGAACTCCAGAACCGGCTCGACGACGGAAAACTCGAGACCGACGCGTTTCGCGAGATCGAGTCCTGTGTAATCGGACCCGAAGTGCATGACCTTCAGCAGAAGCTGCGTGACGAAATCGTGGGTGAGCCCGGCTTCCTCCAGGGTTCGCGGCGCCCTGGGGTGTAGGTCCAACACCTCTGTCACGCGCTCGGCGCCCAAGTCCGTCGCTGCGGCAACCGTCATTCGTCTCCTCCCGCTGTTGAAAGACTCAGCGCCTGACGAACGCGGGCAGCTGTCTCCCGCGTCGGGCGCGCCTGCTGAGCATTCGCGAAGGAGTCGGCCGCCTTTCGATACTCCCGTCTGGCCAAATGCATGATGCCGAGGTTGTACGAGACCACGGCCTGATCTCCCGACTGTTCAAAGGCCGACCTGGCGCCTGCGAAATCTCCACCGGCGGCATACAGAATGCCAAGGTTGTTACGGGCGGCGCTCAGATCAGGGTTCAGGCTCAGCGCCTGGTCGCAGGCCTGCGCGGCCTTTGGAGCGTCACCATCCAGAATCCACCCATAACAGAGGTTGTTGAGCGCGTACGATGCAGTCGGGTCGAGCCGCAACGCATGTTCGTACTGCTCCCGCGCACCCTTCTTCAGTCCCATCGCCTGGAGGATCGTGCCGAGCGTATTGCGCGCCACGGGAGAAGCCGGCGCGTAGTACACGGCCCGGTGGGCATCGCCAAGCGCCACGTTCGCGGCCCCCGAGTCACGCCAGACTCGCGCAAGGGTGTCGTAGGTGGCCCAGTCACGGCGATCCAGTGCGAGTGCCTTGTCGAGGTAGTCGTGCGCGCGATCCACGATACGCAGCCGGCTGTATTCACGCGCAACCGACCGGTACGTTTCGGGCTCTGGCTGTGCGATCGCGGCCGCAAGAGCAGCCGCCAGCCGCGGGTCCTGCCCCTCGATGGTTTCCATGGGGACACGCTCGGGACGGGCTTCTGCTGCGCGTTGCCGCACCGTCGACATGAATGCCTCGAGCGACTCTGCGGGAGAGGCCCCCACGTCGAGGGCACCGGCACCCGCGAGCTCGCCCGGCGCCGGCGCGACGCGTCCGGTTCGCTGCGCGGCGCACCCCGCCAGCACAACCGAGAGCGTCGCACACAACACCACTCGCACTTGGTACATTCCTCTACTCTCATGCTCACGCGCAGGCTAAAGCCTGCGCTCTACATCAAGCCTGGTCGTGATACGCTCACGCGCAGGCTGACGCCTGCGCTCTACATTGCGTCGACAGCGACAGCGCGACGCTGTCTATTCGTCGTCCTCGGCGCCAAGGCGCGCGCGGCGACGCATCATGTACAGCACCAGGCACGCGACCGCCAAGACGGCCACAATCGTCATACTCATTGACCTACCCCCCTGGTTAATAAATCCGCCAGCCCCGAACGCCCGAACGAACTTGATCACTGCAGGACCCAACACGACCACGTAGAACGCTGGGAACAAGCAAAATACCAGCGGAAAGACCATCTTTACGCCGATCTTTGCCGCACGTTCCTCAGCGCGCTGCCGTCGCTTGGTGCGAGAAACCTCAGCGTGCGTGCGCAACGCCTGTGCCACGCTCGTGCCGAATCGATCCGTCTGAATCAACATCGCCACGAGCGACCGTACGTCGTCCACCTTCGTACGCAACGCGAAATTCTTGAACGCCTCGAGCCGAGGCTTGCCCGCTCGCGTTTCGACATTGATCAGCCGAAGCTCCTCAGCCAGGTCGGGATGGGCCACGTGGAGTTCGTCCGAGCACTTGAGCAAGGCCCCGTCCAGCGCCAGACCCGCCTCTAAACACACGATCATCAGGTCGAGCGCGTCCGGCAGGCCGTTCTGAATCAGCTTCTGCCTGAGCTTGATGCGCCGTTCGAGCACAAGGCTCGGTGTGAGGTAGCCGACGATCGCTCCAAGCACGGCGAACATGAATCCGGCGGACCACCCGAAGATCAGGGATGGCCCCACGTACCCGATCACGGTGCAGACGACCTCGGCCAGGTTGTACCACACCGCGTAGGAGCCCTTGTACAAACCTGCCAGCGCCAAGCGGCGCTGCAGCTTGCCCATCGTCTTCGGCGACTTCGGGATGAACGTGCCAATCTTGCTGAGCACCTTCCCGGGCGCTTCATTCAGCTTGGTGAGATCGGAAGCGCCCGCCTGTCGAGCCGACCGGGGGCGCAGGAGATCCCGGAGCCGGCGGGTCTGAGGCGACGACCGTTCGAGGCCGACGTAGGTCAGCGACCCCACCACGAGAGCCACCGAGGTGAAGATCGCGATCATCGTCAGAACGAGACTAATTTCCATGATCGGGTCTTCCTCAGGTACTCGACGTTGACGATCTTGCGAATGATCAGGGTACCGATGACCTGCATGATGGCGGCGCCGACCAACATCTGAATACCGAGCGGATCGCCAAGCATCGTTCTTCGATGCTCCGGATTCACCGACATCAACACCAACCCGAGCACGGGAGGCAGGCAGACGAGAATCCAGCCGGTAATCCGTCCGTGCGCGGAAAGGACACGCATCTGGCGCTTCACGCGGAACCGCTCGCGAATAACTCCGGCCAGGTTGTCGAGCACCTCGGACAGGTTGCCGCCGGACTCACGCTGGATGAGCACGGCCGTGACGAAGAACCGCGCGTCGAGCACGGGGACGCGATCCGAGAACGCCTTCAACGCGTCAGGCATCGGCATGCCGAAGTTCTGATGATCGTAGAGGTTACGGAACTCCGGTCCGACCGGCTTAGGCATCTCGGTCCCGACCATGTCGATGCCGGTCGTGAACGCGTGACCGGCCTTCAGCGCGCGCGAGAGGAGGTCCAGCGCTTCGGGGAACTGCTCCTCAAACTTGTACATACGACGCGTGCGCATGAATCGAAGCACGCTCACCGGGATCATCAACGCCCCAGCCGCGGCCGCGGCGGCCACGCCGAAGGCGTAGAGCGCTCCACCGGGCACCTCCGACATGCCCGCCGACAACAACCTGTTTACCACTACGAACGCCAAGAGCGCGAACGTGGCCGAGGCGGCAATCACCGTCCCGACGGTCACGCGTTGACCCTGACTGGTGGATCAGGGTCTGCAGCCCCTGAAGGCGTGACTGCGACCGGCGGAGCATGGCGTCGACGGACTCGATCGAGCTCATCGCCTCGATCTGTTTCAGAATCGCCGATCGCCGGGCGGCCTCCTTGCCCCTGCTTTCCCCGCCCGGAGGCGCTTTCGCGCGACACCCGCGACCTCTTGCTCCGGGCGAAGCACGAACGCCCAGTAGGCCGCGTAGATGGCGGCAAAAAACACGAGGAACGTCAGGACCGGAATGAGTGTCATCTGCGTCTCGCCTGATCACCCTGGGGCAGGCCGCCGACGCGATGCTGGTGTTCGAACATGTCCATGGGCAGGGGATACCCGGCCGTACTCAGCTGCTCCGCGCACTTCGGCCGGATCCCGCTCGCCTTGAACAAGCCCATCATTTTTCCGGCCTGGTCCAGACCCGACTTGGTGAAGGAGAAGATCTCCTGCATCGTGATCACGTCCTGCTCCATTCCGGTCACTTCCGCGATGGACGTGACTTTTCTGGTCCCGTCCGCCATTCGGTTGATCTGGATCACCAGGTTCAACGCAGACGCAACCTGCTGACGGACGGCCTTGTCCGGAATGTTCAGGTCGGCCATCGCGACCATCGTGTCGATTCTGTACAGCGCGTCCCTCGGACTGTTGGCGTGGATCGTCGTCAAGCTTCCGTCGTGGCCGGTGTTCATGGCCTGCAACATGTCCAGCGCTTCTTCGCCGCGGACCTCACCCACCACAATCCGGTCAGGGCGCATTCGCAGGGCATTGACCACGAGTTGGCGCTGCCGTACGGCCCCCTTGCCTTCGATATTGGCGGGCCTGGTCTCCAGCCGGATCACGTGCCGCTGCCGCAGCATGAGCTCGGCCGCGTCCTCGATCGTGACCACGCGCTCGCCGTCTTGAATGAAGCTCGAAAGAATGTTCAGCAGCGTGGTCTTTCCGGCGCCGGTGCCGCCGGAGACCAGGATGTTCATACGAGCCGCCACCGCGCCGCGGAGGAAGTCGAGCATCGGCTTCGTCAGCGATTCACGGGCGACGAGATCGTCGGCGCCGAGGCGATCGGTGCGGAAACGCCGGATCGACATGCAGGGCCCGTCGAGGGCCAGTGGCGGAATGATGACGTTGACACGGGAGCCGTCCTGGAGCCTCGCATCGACCATCGGCGTCGACTCGTCGATCCGCCGTCCTACGGCGCTGACGATCCGCTCGATGATCTGCATCAGGTGACGGTCGTCACGAAAGACGATGTCCGTGTCCTCGAGACGACCCTCACGCTCGATGAATACCTGTGAGGCCTTGTTGACCAGAATGTCCGATATCGATGGATCCTTGAGCAGCGCCTCGAGCGGTCCAAGCCCAAACAGCTCGTTGAGCACGTCTTCGATGACGTTTTCCCGATCGAACAAGCTCAGCGGAACGCGCTGGTTCTCCTTGTCGAGCAGCTCCTGAATGACCGACCGGATCTCGGGCTCCGCTTCGGTCCGTGAGGTCTTGGTGAGGCGATCCAGGTTCAGGCGGCTCAGGACGTCCTGGTGAATCCGCCCCTTCAGCGCCTGGTATTGCGGGTTACGGGTGTCGGTCGCTGTCGCGGTTGGGGCCATTCAGCTAATCCTTCAACCTTCTTGTTGACCGTTACGCGCGTCGCCAGGCCAAACGACCGAGCACTCCAGAGGGGCGTTCGACCTGTTCCTTCGCAACGCCCGGCGAGATCCTTGGCAAACCGCTGGAACGCCAGGCCGAGTTTGCTTTCTCTGTCCATCGCCAGCGGCCGGCCGGCGTTCAGCGCTTCGATCGCCGAACGGTAGTCGCTCGGAATCAGGTGTTCGACGGCACCGCCGACCGCCCGTTCGATGTCTGCGTGGGCGATCACCGACTCGCGGTGGAACCTGTTGATGGCCACCTTTACGCGACCCGTCCCGTAGCGATTGCGCAGCGTTTCGGCCATGTTGGCTGCATTTCGGAGCGACGCGATTTCCTGGCTCGTGACGACCACCACGTTGGTCACCACATCCAGCGAGTCGAGAATGGTCATGTCAGACCGGGGCACATCCAGCACCGTCATGCGGTACATCCGCGAGGCGGCTTCGAGCAGCGCACGAATTTTCGCCGCGTCAACGGGCACATGCCGCGGCCGGGGCGACGAGGCCGAGCAGGTGGACACCCGTCTCGGTCTTTTCGACCACTCCGGCAAAGAACGATTCATCCATGCGGTGAATGTTCTCGAGCGCGTCGATGATGGAGAAGCGCGGCTCGACACCCAGAAACACCGCACCGTCGCCGTGCGCCATGTGCATGTCGATGAGCAGCACCTCACCCTTGGCGACGCGCCCGAGCGCAGCCGCCGTATTGACGGCCATCGTGGTCGTGCCGACGCCGCCCTTGGCCCCGACAAACGCAAACACCTGTCCCGCAGGCTCGGTCGTGTTCGTGAGCACACGCCGCACGGCTTCGTCCAGCGCCTGCGCCGTCAACGGTTCGGCCACGCACTCGGTCACTCCCGCGCGCATCGCCTCGAGCATCAGACGCGGGTCGAGTGACGACACCACCAGGACCGCACCGGCGCTCGGGTGCTGGCGATGGAAGGCCGAGAGGCCACCCGGGAGCTGATCGCGGCCGCGGGCATCCACGACGAGGACCTGCGGCGCTTCCGACGCGTGCGCGAAGCCGTTCAACTCGGTTGCGTCTATTCGACCTGCCCTCAACCCCGACGTGCGGAGCAATTCGACAAGGTGGTCGTCTGTAGTGAGAATCGCTATCTGGTTCACGGGGCTACCCTGCTACCGAATCAAAAGGACAAAGGAAAAAGAGTAACGATACGACTGGCTCCACGGCTGCCTACCGGATGAGCCTGATGACTTTGGTAAACGACGCAGGGCCGACAGTCCCTGCGCCCCCGACCGCTACGCCGGGAATGGTGACCAGCCTGCCGACAAGATCGTTTGCCGGGCCACTGTCGGCTGCACTCCAGATAGCCTCGTGGATAAAGGCTGGCTGTCGATCTGCGTGCTTCCGTCAGCAGGTCCCCTCGATGAAGAAGCCGAGGATATTCACGATTTTGACAACACCGTTGCTGCCGTTCGCACCGCTCGCGGCGTAGTGCGCCGGATCGAAGAGCGCGAGCGGGATGATCCTCCGGGAGCTGGCGTTGCTCGGACACCCTTTCGCGTTCGTGCAGCCCCCTCGCCATTGTGCGAGCCAGTGGTCATCGATGTCGTCGGCTCCAATCCACTCCTCGAGAGCCACCATCCTGCGGGTTCCACGCGTTCCCTGGCTGGACCTGGAGGCACGTCATGATTATTTGCCCGTCTTCAGTTCGGGCTCCACCGAACTTGGTTCGTCGCAGGGATCGTCGGGGTCCGCAATCGCCACGATCGCGTCAGTGCAGTTGCTGATGTTCGCCAGAACTTCAGACACTGACCACCGCCAGCTTCGTCGTTCGGCAAGTGAACGGTCATGACCCAGCCGGGCGACCTGATGCCAAGCGTGCTGCCGCCGCCCGGGTTGGCCATTCTCAGGATGAACTGGTAGCCATAGTCCACCAGGACGCCGGCTGTCGTCTGTCGCGCCGAATCCGGTGCCAGATACGAAGTTGCCGGCGTCATCGACGGATGGGCGGCACGTATGTGTCCCAACACGTCGACCATCGTCAGGATCTGGGTCGCCATCGGTCACGAGGCTGTAGTGGCTCGACTGGTCCCATACCGCGGCGGGTGGGGCGGGGTGCCTTCGTTCCACCGGTCGGCAACCACCCAGGGCTTGACGCATTCGGACGCGTTGCCTGCGTAGTATCTGAGCTGTCGCTGTTGCGCGCACTCCCTGTTCGGTCAGGCCGACGAGCTGACCAAACATCATGGGCAACGGATTTGAACGGTCGATCCCATCAATCGTTTCATTCGTGCGGTAGACGTCCACCCGAATACAGGTGTCGTCGGCACACTCGGCCGGAAACTTCGTCGGTTCGTTGCCCGTGATAGAAGATCACGTCCGTAGCTACCTGAACATCCGGATCCTCGCCGAACACCTTATTCAGGAGCGCAAACTGCTGAGCCGCCTGTTTGGCCGGCCCGTCGTCCGCGCGGTTGTCGAAATCATCAAACGCAAGCGCAACAGCGCCGGCCAGCGCTCCCGCGTCAGCCGCGTTCTGCGCCTGACCGCGACTGACCCACATGATGCCGTAGTCCACGACGAACATACTGAAGGCGATCAGTACGATGCTGGCCACCGCCACTTGAATCAGAATGGCGCCGCGCTCCGATGACAGTTTGGAAGACATGGGTGTAACCTCAGCCAAGTACAAACTTCAAAGTGTAAAGTTCAAAGTCGTGCCGACCTCAACGACCGGTGGCAGGCGGCGCATCGATCGCCCCGCCCCCGCCCTGGATCTGTTCACCGATATCGTCGCCGCTCGGGAGAAACTGACCGGGCAGCGTTGGCAACGGCGGGACCTCGTCGGGATCCAACGCGCGCACGAGTCGCGGCGTGATCAACACCAGCAGCTCGGTTCTCTCCTGTCGCTCTGCCTTGCTCTTGAAGAAGTTCCCGATAATCGGCAACTGGCTCAGAATCGGGACGGCGGCCCCGTCGGTCTGCGATTCGTTGTCGATGAGCCCGGCGATGGCAAACGATTGCCCATCCCGAAGCTCGACCTCGGTTTCAGCGCGGCGCATGGTCAGCGCTGGAATGCGGAAGCCTGAAATCTGAATGCCGTTGTTGAAATCGAGGGAACTGACCTCGGGCCGCACGTGAAGCCTGATCAGGTCGCCCGCAATGGTCGGTGTAAAGTTCAGGCGAACACCGAACTCCCGAAACTGAATGGTGACATTGCCCGCTGCTCCGGACGCGAAGGGAACCGGGAACTCGCCGCCCGCAAGAAAGCTCGCTTCTTTGCCGTTGTAGGCAATGAGGTTCGGCTCCGCGAGGCTTTGAAAGTAGCCGCTTGTCTTGAGGGCACGGATCAACGTGCCCATGTTGAAATTCGTATTGAAGAGAAAGATATTCAGCAGGTCGCCGAAGACGAACTCTTCGTCAACGATGCCGGCTGACGGAAACTGTTGGGTGGTCCCTCGCCCGACCCAGTTCCTGTTGGCGCCAAAGATTGACGCACCGAGCTCGGTGATGGCGCGCCTGTTGACCTCGGCAAAGCGAACCTGCAGCATGACCTGCTGGGCATCACTCGCACCGGGCACCTGAATCATGTTGATGACGTTGCCCTTGGGCGCAGCCGCCCTGGCAATATCGGCTGCGCGCAGCATCACCTGCGTGCTCGATGCGCGTCCGGACAAGATAATCGCGTCGGCGTTGACGACCACGGCAATTTCTTCGCCAGGAAATAACTGTCTGAGCTGCTGCTCGAGCGCCGCAATCGGCTGCTCGACGACCAGGTCGTACTGGATCCTCTGTTCGCCCGCACCCCACACGATGAGGCTGATAGTGCCGGGAGCCTTTCCGTCTACCAGAATCTCTCGAGGCCGCACCACCACCGCATCGGCGACCGCAGGGTTCGTCAACGCAATACGCGTAATGTCAAACTCCGTCGGAAGGATGGTCGAACGCCCGGTCGTCAGCGACACGCGCGGGAACTGTCCGGCAGCGGCCGGCTGCTGGACAGCCACGGCATCTTGCGCCGCTGCGGGCGCCTGGGCCGCGCCGAGCGGTGCCAGCATCGTCGACGACAGCAAAAGGGCCAACGCTATGCCCCGCGGGGCGACTCGAGTCCTTGATGTACCCATAATTAACGAACCACCTCTTCCCCACGTTTGGCGCCACGAATCGTTTCCACCTTGTAGACGGCGGGCACGACCGGGGCAGCCGGTTTGGGCGCCGGCGGTCTGACCGCCACCACTCGACGCGTCGGCGGGTCAACGACCGTCTGCGGCCCCGTGCCCTTCATCAGCGACGCGAATCGGATTCCGGTCGTCTTCGTCTCGTCGGCATCCACCGGATTTCGAAGCGCGAGTGAAATCTTGCCCTCACTGGTCGCCAGCGCAACGCGTTCACCGTCCTCCGGCAGCACGGCGAGCGTCACGACTGTCGAACGCTGAGCCTCACCTTCCTTGGCCCTGTCCTGGTCGTATCGGGTGCCAGCGGTCAAAACAACAACATTGCTGAGGACGGTTCGGGACATCGCCTCCTTCACGCCCTGGCCGTCACCGTCGTCCTGACCGTGACGATGACGTCCACGCGGGTTCCAGGCAAGGACGAATCCGGCCACGCCGACCACCTCGTTGACTCGAACCGACATGGCACGCATGCCAGGAGGAATCACAGGGGGAAGGCCCGAACCAGCTTCGGGGCCAGCCACCTTGGTGGCGGTAATCGGTTCGTTCTCGCTCAGCGTGTCAACGACACCGCGGTCGATCACCTGCAGTGGATCCGAAAAGGCACCCGGCACAGGGTTGCGCGCGGGGAACGTCGCCATGCGCAGATGATCCTTGGTCAGCCGCGTGCCGACCGGGATGTACCCCGAGGCGACGACCACCTGGACGCCGGGCACTTCCACTTCTCGGACCGGCATGTTCTGAATGGCCTGATACACCCCGTAGCTCGCAATGCCGGCGGTAATGACCGCGACAAGCATGACGATAACGGTGCGTTGCTGCTTCATGTTCGTTACTCCACTCTAGGTTTAGGGTGCTGGTGCGACTGCCGCTCCTTCGGTCCGCATCACCGCGGACGCCGCTATGGGCACCGAGGTGAATGCGCCGCCAAAAAACTGTCCGATGACACCTAGCGACGGTAGTTGCTGGAACATGTGGACTCTGACGTGGCACGCCGTGAAATCCCCGCCGGTCGTCGTCACCGTGCCGGTCTCGCTTGTCACCGTGTAGTCGGTAGTCTGGAACCCCGACGCCAGCATGTACGCATCGACGCGCGACTGGATATCAACGGCTACGACTGCCCCCATGTCGTCCTCGCAGTCGTAACTCGGCAAGACCCCGACCCGCGCACCCTCGCGTGCGGCGTTGGTCACAACCTCCCACCCGCGGAAGAGGAAGCCGAAGTCGAAGATACCGGCCAGGATCATCAGCAGGATCGGCGTGACGATGGCCATTTCGATCAGCTCCGCGCCGCTCTGATCCCGCAGCCTCCGAAGGAGCCGCCTTATCGCAGCCATACCGTCACCACCGTTCCCGCAAAAATCGGCACGGCGTACGCGAGACGCGGTGCCTTGCTTTCTTCCAGCGTCATTCCCGGCACTGGGCGCGGACCAACGAGGGCCCAATACGTCACCAGATTCCGCACGTTCTGTAGAGCGGTCCTCAAGTACCCGCTTCCGAGCGCCACGACAACCGCCATCACGCCACCCGCCATGGAGGCGTAGATCGCCACCCAGAAGATGTCGCGCGGGCCAAGCCAGGCACCGAGCGCCGCCAGGAGCTTGACGTCCCCTGCGCCCATCCCGCCGAGCGCGAAGAAGGGCAGGAACAGAGCCACTCCCAGCAGCCAGCCGCCGACCGAGGTTCCCAGACCGCTGAAACCACCCACGAACGTGTGCACAACGACCGCTGCGGCGGCGGCACCGAACGTCAGCACGTTCGGAATCCGGCGAGTCTGCACGTCGGTCACACAGGCGACCAAGCCCACGACAAGCGCGACGACGGTCACGAAGATCTGAGGCATGTCCATCGTCAGCTTATGGCGTCGGAGCCGGGTCCGGGACTTCCACCAGCTCAACAGTCTGCACGCTGCACCGCGGTTGTCCCAACTCGTCGTAGCGTCGTGTTCATCGCGCGTACTGATGAAACTGAACGCCACGGTCCCCGCGAATCCGACGGCCCCGCACAGCAACGCATATTCGATCAGATCCTGCCCGTGCTCCTCACGGAGCCACCGTCGAACGAGCCCATTGCCCTCGGACATCAGGCCGTCATGTGAGCAACCGAACGGCCATCTCAGCCCCAATCTCATCGCAGACTGCATCATATTGAAATACAATGACTTGCAGTGACGCCTCTCAGCCCGACACGTCACTTATCGACCTCTCAGTCCACCAACTGCAGGCCTTTTGTCTTACCGTTTCGTAACTCAACAGCCCCCTAATCGTCAGACCGCCGCCAGACGTAGCGCACCTGCCGCAGACACGTCATCCCGATTAGCCGATCCCCGCCAACGACTTCTCGCGATCGTCCGACACCTTTGGGGACGGGGGCAGCACGAGCTGCGGCCTCCGCGCCACCTCGGGCGTGCCGTTGCGAAACTCTCGGAAATCCGCTCGGCAATCGTGTGCGGCGAGAAAATTCAGGAACCGCTTGTAGTCCTCGTTGGACATGCCGAAGAGCCTGAGCAGCGCCCGGTAGTTTCCACGGGTGGTGGCGAGGCCCCGGCGCACCAGCTCGCGCATGTCGTGACGGGTGATATCCCGCGAGAGGAACAGCGGATAAATGTGATCCCAAAAGGAATAGCCACCTGTCACGACGGCCGTGTAGAGCTCGTCAGCCACCTGGCACCGGCGCTCCTTCGTGGGTACGGCCGTCGGCGCGACAGCCCGAATCGGTGCAGGCAACCGAGCCACGTCAACGGTGTCGCCATCGGCGAGCCACACCATCTGTTCGACCACGTTGTGGAGTTCCCGCACATTACCGGGCCAGCGATACCGCACAAGGAGCTGCATCGCCTCTTCGGTGAACGTGACTCGCCGCCCTGTGCGCTCCACGAAGTGCGCCACGAGCGAGGAAACATCATCGCGGCGCTCGCGAAGCGCCGGTACCTCGAGGTGGATCACCCTCAGGCGGTACAAAAGGTCTTCGCGAAACAGCCCAGCCGCGATCATCTCGGGAAGATTGCGATTGGTCGCGGCCACCACACGCACGTCCACGCTCGTCGAGGTCGCGTCCGATCCGACTGCCTGAATCTCGCCGTTCTCGAGAAAGCGCAGGAGCATCGCCTGCATGCGCAGGCTCATCTCACCAACTTCGTCCAGGAAGATGGTGCCGCGGTGCGCCATCTGCAGTTTGCCTGGCTTGTCGCGGTACGCGCCGGTAAAACTACCCTTCACATGACCGAAGAGTTCAGATTCGAGCAGTGAATCCGTGAGCGCCGCACAGTTCACCGCCACGAGCGGTCGCGCGCTCCGTCTGGAGCGCTCATGAATGTGCCGAGCGATGAGGTCCTTGCCCACACCACTCTCGCCCGTGATCAAGACCTTGCCGTCGGACGCCGCGGCACGCGTGGCCGTTTCGAGCAGCGCGATCATTTGCGGGCTGGTCACCACGAGCGCCGCCCGTCGTGACGAGCCTGAGTCGGGACGCTCGGTTTCTTGTTCGTGTGGCATTGCTTCTTGGATACCCAACACAGGACCCTGGGGCGTGAGCCGCCGATCCTACTGTGGGGACCATGGGTACGCAAGTCTCGCTCCGGGCAGAATCCCTCAATAAAAGTGAAGAATCATGCAGGATCGAGAATATCGCCTGGAGTTAATCCCGCTTTAAGCAGAAAAATCCCTGACAACCCTGGTTCTTTGTGCAACGCAGAGTCGCCCTTGGGGGGCTAGATCACTCGGTGGGCACTTGCCCCACCCGTTGGTCGATTCGGCCGCTCGAGTGCCCGTCGCAAAGTGCCCTTGCTCGCGGCGGCGGTCCACAGAAATCGGGCCCCGACCTGGTAGAGCGAGCCTGCACCTTCGATCTGTTGACATCTGACAACCTGCACGTCGTCAGCGAACTCTTTGCCGTCGATCACGAACTGAAGTGATCCGATCGTACCAACGTCGACACGCAGGCGCGTTTCAACAAGGCACCCGGACGGGCTGAAATTCAAGAGCCTTGCGCGAAACTCGCGCGTGAGCAGCCCCACAGGTTCTGTGACTGTCAGCGTGGATTCCTCTGTCTGTTCCATCACGATGGTGTCCCAACCGTTTCGAGCCGGAGGCGATGCCTGACGGTTCCGTTCACAACAATCGGCTGGCTCTCGACAACGCGTGCCTGCACACCGGAGCCCGGCTGTTCTGCAGAAACGTCGACTGTGACAGCCTCGCCCAGTATGCCCGGCTCGCGACTGATGGCGACGACCTCGTCGCGACCAACACTTTGAACCAGCACATCACGCATCACGCGCAGAACCCCTTCCGGGGATTGAACGACCTCGAATCGAAGGTGACTGCGACGACCGGACAATGGATACCTCTTTGCTCAAGTGGAACTCGGAATCGAACCCGGATTCGATCTCTCAGATCTCACGCGAGTCGACACTGTCGACCCGGTGGTAAGGCAAGGTCAATGCCGAATGGCGCATCGGCGCCAACCGCCCTTTTCGGAGGCTTTTCTAGGGACGCCTGACCGGACAGTCTCGTGCATTCCGTGTAAACGGGGAGGTTTATCTTCCCCCGGTCAGATGTCGGCAGCGGACGTGATCTCCAGCGTGTCGCCCGGGATCGTATCGTTTCGAGCCAGCGAACCGGCCGCGAGTTCGACGACCGCGTATGCACGCAGAGCACCGGCTACCCGCCAGGGCTTCACGGACTGGTACGTCTTGACCACTCGCCCCGCTTTGTCAACGAACGCGAGGTCAATCGAAAAGCGCATGAACCAGGTGTGGACGGCGTTCGTGGGCGCGATGACCATCGCGTGATTGTCTGGAAGCGAGTCGTACCCGAGCAGGCCGGCCCGCCGAGTCTTCGAATCGAACGCGGAAAGTACGGAGTCGGCCAACACGCGTCCATTCCGCCCGTTCCGAATGCACAGCGCCATCGATGAGCGCCGCAACAGCGGAGCCACAAACCCGTGCTTCATTTCGTCTCCCTCAATCAATTTCTCCCTCGGGAACGACCCGCGGGAAATCCGTCGTGCGGCGGAACTACATCACCGCGCGACCGGCAATCTGAAGCCGTTCAGGCCCCAAACACTTACGAAAATCGTAATGAAATCGCCCGAGCTTTATCCTTGAGGATATAGTTAACACCAATCGATTCAGGGACATCGGCGATTCGCCTCAAAATCTGTGCAAGGAGCCGGCCCTGGCGGTACGTTCGTTGCGGTCACTTGATCCAACCATATGAAGACTCCGGCCTCTAGACGGCGGCGAATTCGCTCACGCAGGAGTTCCAGACGATACGGTCTGGCAGTGGCCCTCGCCGCAGCGGTGCTGTTCGCCGCAGCAGTGATGGCGACCATCTCTGGGGGACGCGGGAATCAGACTCATAGCCTTGCCAATTTCCTCGACTCCCCGGTGATCTTCGACGGCTTTCCCGAGCTGATCAGTCTTGACTCTCCTGATGCCGCTTCTGCCCGGCCTGTCTTTCGTCACTCCGTGATCCCGGGAGGGGCTTACACCCCCGCAGAACTGAAGAACGCCCTCGCGCGAGACACCGTGGCGTCCTCGCATTATCCATCGCTCGAACCGGACGCCGTCCGCGCGGCAGTGGTCACGCAGGACCGTCTCGCGTATGTGTCGTATCGCAAGGACGACCAGATCTACTGGACGCGAAACAAGGTCCGTTTGAGTGCTGGCGAAACGATTCTGACCGACGGCACACACGAGATTCGCGCACGCTGCGGCAACTGCATTTCAGACACGCCGATGTTGCCCGTCGCCGACGTCGAGCCGGATGCTGCGGAGCTCGATCGACTCGTTGACGAGAGTGAGCCGAACCAAGCTGGCGACCCTTTCCTTGCTGCAGCCGTCCGCTCGGCTCTGGGATCGCCTGGGTCTGACCAGAACATGTTGGGTGGTCCAGGGGGATCTGGTCAGCCGGGAGGTGTCGCGTCATCCTCCGGGATTGGAACTGGCCCCGCGTCGAACACCGCTGGACCAGCAGGTGGCCGGATTGGTCCCGCTGGGTTCGCCGGGTCAGGTCCATCGTTTGGTGGGTTGCCGAGCGTCGGCGGCGGTCAGCCTGGGGCTGCTCCTCCTTCATCGCCCGGCGACGCTGGCAACTCACCTGCAGACCCCCCTGGGCTTGCGGGCCCGGCACCTGGTGGCCCGACACCTTTTGGCCCAGCACCCGGTGGCCCGACGTCGGGTGGTCCGGATGGCCCGTTTGGGCCTCCTGGAACAACTCCGTGGGTTCCACCAGGGATCAACCCACCGCCAGGTTTTGATCCGACGTCTGGAAACAATCCGCCGCGGCCGGCTTCAATCCGCCGCCTGGACTCAATCCTCAGTCCGACGATCCGGGGTTGCCGGGTCCCCACGTGGTTCCACCGACAGCGGGTGGAGACGAGCCAGGAAACCCGGCAGAACCAGTCTCCGTGCCGGAACCCGGAACCATGTTTCTCGTCGGTGGCGGGGCCGCGCTCGCTCTACTGCGAAAGCTCCGACGCCAGGGCTGAATCCGCGGCTCCCGCAGGAGTCGCACTCGGATCAGTGATCGCGACCGCTCAACGACCAGCTGCGGCGCGCAGTCGTCTCGCAGTATCAGCGTGACCGCAATAAACCTCAATTGCAAAGCCAGAAGGTCTGACTTTGATTGACTTCTTCTGCCCTGCGACTGAAATTCGCCCTGCCACGCGATTTTAGTTTGACGAAGAGAAGAAATCTCGCGCCCGCGCTCGTCGATCACCCCTAAGTTTTCAACCTATAAGACGGTATGTTTCGTGCTCTGATATAACTCGTTAGATCTATACCAGGACCGGTATTGTTATAGTCCTCGCCGAATGATCTCGAAAAGGAGTAATGAACGTGCATCCTGCATTGCTTTCCGCCCTTATTACTTCTGAATCGTCGCGGTGCGGCCCGCAGATCGTTCCGCAGCGGGATCGGCGGCAGCAGGAGGTGCGTCGTAGTGACTGGCGCGGAGGGCGACGGGTGTCGGATTTCTCCCGGTTTGCCAGCCCCGTGGGGACGGGTTCGCCGCCCATGAAAGCCAGCGAGCGCCCTCAAGCGACCGCGGAAGGCCTCCTGCACTGAGCGTTTCCCCTGTCACCAGGCGAGCGGGGGTGGGCCCGTCGCGAGAGCGTGAGTTTTCGTTCGCCCCCCGCGTCCGCGTCGAGTGGCTGATCGCCGGCACGCGGGTCGTTTTGGCACTTGGCGGACTCCTCGCGGTCATCGTGGATCCGCTGGAGCCCCCCGTTCAGGCTTTCGTCCTTTACGTACTCGCGTGGTACCTCGCCTATAGCCTGGCCATGCTGGCGCTCGTGTGGGCGCCGATCAGATTTGCACCCGGCTGGGCGATCGCCGTCCATCTCTTCGACTTCGTGGCCTTCTCTCTCCTCGCGGCGGCGACGAGGGCAGCTGTCGGTCCGTTCTTCCTCTGTTTTCTCTTCCTGCTGGTCTGCGGCGCACTTCGGTGGCAGGTCAAGGGCACGCTGTGGACGGCGGCGGCAACAATAGCGGCCTACGCGGGAATCTCGCTGTACGCCTCGAACGTGCTGCTTCTCAGCGGGTTTGAACTGAGCACTTTCCTGATCCGAACCATCTACCTCACCGTCATCACCGTCACCCTCGCAATCCTCAGCGCGCACCAGCACCGCTTCCAGCGCGAGATTGGTCAGATCGCGGCGTGGCCTCGACACGTCGGGCGCGATCCACAGGTCGTCGTGTCGGAGATCCTGTCGCAGGTCAGCGCACTCCTCGAGACACCGAAGATCCTTCTGGTATGGAACGAGGACGCGCAGGGGAATCTCAAGCTGGCATGGCTGAATGGTGGGCAGATCGAGTGGTCTGAAGTATTGAAAGCGGACTACGGCCCGCTGGTCTTGCACAGCCTGGAAGGAAAGAGTTTCCAAGCATCGGACGCTTCCCTGGACCGCGGTTTGGTGGTCGTGCATTCCTCCCGAGGGTTCCTTCGCCGTGACTGCCGACCGATCAACGAGATCCTTCGGGCGCGATTCGAGATGAGGGCCGTACAATCGTGGTCGATCGATGGTGAACTGGTCCAAGGCCGCATGTTCGCCGTGAACAAGGTCAAGCTGGGAATCGACGATCTTGTCGTTGGTGAGCTGGTCGCCGGTCAGGTGGCGTCGCGACTCGACAGCACGCTGATGCTCGGGCGGCTGCGAAAGGCCGCTGCACTCGAGGAACGCGTGCGGGTGGCTGGCGACCTGCACGACAGCCTGCTGCAAGCCCAGGCAGGGGCGGCTCTCCAGCTGCTCGCGGCGCGCCGGTTGCTCGATCGGCGGCCCGAAGCCGCGCGGCAGGGTCTCGAGGAGGTGCAGAACCTTCTCGAGCGGGGTGAGTTGGAGATGCGCTCCTTCATCCGCGGGCTGCGCCCCGAGAGTTCCTTGCGGTCCAAGACCAGCAACGTCGACCTGGCCGACCGACTGGACACACTTCGCCTTCAAGTCCAGCGCCAGTGGCCGCTCACGGTCAATATTCATTTGAACGGAGCAACCGATCGCGTGCCGACGACGCTCCGCGACGACGTGTACCACCTTGCGCAGGAGGCGATCATCAATGCAGCCCGCCACGCAGATGCATCCGTGGTCAGCCTAGATCTGTCGTCAACGAGTTCGGACGTGAGACTCGAGGTGGTTGACGATGGACGAGGTTTCCCGTTCCATGGGACATTCGACCTGCAGGGGTTGAACAGAATGAAAGCGGGTCCCCTGACGTTGAAGGAACGGGTGGCCAGACTGGAGGGTGACCTTACGTTGTACTCTACCGACGCGGGAAGCGTCGTCATCATGAAATTGCCAATCGCGAAAGACCCGAAGTAACCCATGCCCATCCGACTCGTGATGGTCGATGACCATCCCCTCGTTCTCGGCGGCCTCGAACAGCTCTTGGGCGGCAATCCGGAGTTCGAGGTGGTGGACACCTGCAGTTCCGTCGCTGATGGATGGCAGGCCGTCGTCTCGCATCAGCCGGACGTGTTGCTGCTCGACTTGAAGCTGAAGGACGGAGAGGGCCTGAGCTTGCTGCGACGGCTCGATCCCGATCGACCGCCCGCCGTCGTCGTGCTGACGGCCGTGCAGGATGAAAATGTCCTCCTGGAAGCGGCGAGGCTGGGGGCCCGCGGCATCGTGCTCAAAGCTATGGCGCCACGGGTGCTGGAGGACTGCATTCGGGCCGTCCATGCTGGCCGCCGGTGGCTGTCAGTCGACGGCCTGGACTTGGCCGAACGCCTGAATAGACGTCAGGAGGTCGAAGCGGAGCTAGAGGCGGTGCTCACGCCTCGCGAGTTGGAGATTGCGAGACTCGTGCATCTGCAACTCGACAATGAAGAGATTGCGGGCAGGCTTTCCATCAGCGTGGGGACCGTCAAGATCCATCTGCACCACGTCTTCGACAAGCTGCAGCTTCGAGGGCGCGCCGATCTCCAGCAACTGTTCCGCGAGAAGGGATATTGACTATACGGTCGGCAGGACGCTGATGATTTGTGGATACGAGGTGGCGTCGAGCGACCTCGTCTTCATCGCCGCGACGACCTGGTCGACCGTCGTCCACCCTGAGAGGTGTAGCACCAGGTTTTTCTCCTGCGCCCGCCCGGCGGCAATCTGAATCCAGGCTTCCTGACCCTCCAAGTGAATGCCCATCACGCGTGCCGTCCAGCGGCGCGTGCCTACATCGATCTGCCGGTGGTCCAGCGTTTGGAACCAGCGGTCGGCCAGATTTTGAGCGCCACCGCCTTCGTCCACTTTGGTCAGCACAGGTTCCATCTTGTCGTCCTCGGACCGTGACTGGTTCACGAACGATGCCACGAGAGGCGTGGAGAGTCCTTCGCGGTGTAATGGACTACGCAACAGATAGTTAGGCTGCGCCTATATCTCAGCGGGATTATGCGGCCTGGGTGCATTGAGTCAACCGATCGCGAGACCAATTGTCTCAGGATCTCCAGAATGATTGCTGATCGGTCAGGCAGATTCTTCGCCGCGGCGGATGCGGATCGGGCTAGCGGCCCAGCAGGATCTTCGCGAAAACTTCCCAGCCTCCAAGGTTGCTTTCGCCGAACTCGGCAGCCGCTCCACTGCTTCCAAGTGCGTCAGGCACCGTCGTGAAACGTGCTTCCACGGCAGGGGCGAACCAGCGTCCAGCGAGGAACTCGACACCACCGTGGGCGTGAAACCCGGGATGCCACTGATCGACTTCTTCACTCGGGTCATCGAACGGTGAAACCTCCTGCAGGTGATAGCTGCCGACGCCGGCGCCGAGGTACGGCCGGATCGAAGCCGCTGAGGAAGGCCGGTAGCCAACTGCGGCTATGACAGGTTGAATCGTGATGGTATTCGGGATGCCAAGAGGGAACACCTCATCCTCGAACACAAACACGCGCTCCCCGGTCTGCCGAAACCGCTCGATGGAGACCTGCAGGTAAAGTCCCGCACGAAACCGAACCTGCGCCCCTACGCCAAAGGCTGGGCCGTAGGATTGACCGGTAATCGCGGCAAAGGTCTCGCTGGCCGCGAAGCCGATGATCCCGGCTTGACCGAAACCTCGCAGCGCGACGGCGGGCCCTGGAGGTGGCGCCGGTCGCGGCACCGGGTCGGATTGGGGTGTTGGAGCTGGCGGATCACTGCCACGAAGCACGCGCTCGACTGGCAGTTCAGATCCATCCACCAGCCTCACCTGCGTGATCGAGATCAAGCCTCTCTCACCTCGTCCACCGAGGTTCGCCGGAATGATGACTTCGTACCATCGGTCCGAGCGGCCCGTCAGTTCCAGCACGACGCCGGCATCCACCACGGTGGCCACCACGCTGGAATCAGTGCGCCAGATCACCGCCCTGTCGGCGGTGACGATGCCTTGGGACTGTGCGAACCCAGGCGAGGCCAGCGCCAGTAGGCCAAGAGTCGCGATCACGGCGCGGAACGCGAGTATTCGCATACTCATCGCGCCCACGGACGCGGTGCCGCGTGACGATCCACGCTCATCCGCAAATCAGAACTAGAGCGGTTTGCGTTTCGCCGTAGAGCGCACGCTTTAGCGTGCGCGTGTCCGCGGAGGCTAAAGCCTCCGCTCTACGCCGAATCGAAAAACGGTCTAGCGCTTGAATCCGAGGGCTACCGTGCAGGGTCGTCGGGTCGGGGGTTTGAGCGGCCGGGGCCGCTAACGCGAAGAGGGAGAAGAGAAGGACGGAGAGTCGCATTCCCCTAATCATATGCTCGGCCCGTCAGGCATGGTGGGGCGATTTCTGAAAGGTCAGCGCGCCGCTGGCGCGACTTCAGAGTAAGGGGCACGACGGCGCTGACGCTGCTTCTTCTCGAAAGGCCACGAGAGCCGCGCGTCGATCGTACTCGGTGATCTCTGCGCCGATGCGCGGATTCATGATCGACGGACGGGAATCGACGTGGTCATAGCCCAGGGCATGGCCGAGCTCGTGTGTGCGTAGCAGTGCCCGTCGGCTGCTCGACCGATCGTAGTCGGCATCAAGGAACACCGTTCCAGCCTTGATGGCCCTCCCGCTCCGAAACCTACCGCCGACGCCTATGGTATTGAGTTGATCGCGGACGCCGCGATAGCGGCCGACAACGATGTGTCCCGGACGCATCGCGCTCGTCGTCGCGCCAGTTGGGGTGGATTCCAGCCGGACCTCTGCGAAATCCGTAAACGTGCCCCCCGTGAGGACGGTGAGCGCTGCAGTGAGGTCTGCGATCAACGCGTTCGTTTCTTCGTCGGACAGGCGGTCGGCCGTCGCCTGATACTCGGTACCCACGCCACTCTGGTAGTCCATCACCGACGTCAGGACGAGGAGGCTGGGTGCCTCAATCCAACGGGTCGCGCGTCCGGCGACACCTCGAAGCGCCTCTTCAAGACCCTGGCTGGGACCCTCCCTCAAGACTACCGGGGAACCGTCCTCGCGTAGCAGGAGGGACGCTGCGGTCGTCGCCTCTATCTCGCACATTCCGGCAGGAACCGTGGTCGACGCCGATGCGGCCGGCGACGCACTGGAGGGCCACGCCGTGCTCAGGAGAGCGACAACCGGGTAGATGAAGAACCCACGCATACCCCATGTGGTCTGCAAATCGAAGCCCTTACCAGTCTGGCGGGCGGTGGCACGCTTTGTCATGCTGTCGGGCAGGGTTGATGTTCTGTTCCGGAACTCCCCGATCACAGTACGTTCCGTTCCGGGATTCGAACCCCCGTGCTCTGGCTGGGTTGGCGGGAACCGTGAGTCATACCAGAGGGTGGATGTTTGTCTTCTCTAGCACGGACTAATTCGATCGCAAGACCAAGAACTCAAAGGTTCTCGGACTACTTTGGACGGTTCTGAGCTTGCAAACTGACCCTCTTGAATGATGAAGGGAGTTGTCCGTCTGGCCTCCTTGACGTTCGCCATGATCCTCCTCGCCACCCCCGGGGTGGGATTCTCGCAAGGCCTTCAGGGCTCGCCTGCCGCCCTGGCCGCCGTCGGCTGGACCGCGATCGAGGAACGACGCTTCGGCGACGCGCTGGAGGCGTTCACCGCAGCGGCTGGGCCTGGCAGGAGTGACCCGTCCCTGTGCACGGGTGCTGGCTTCGCGGCTTTCATGCTCGGCCAGGACGCTGAAGCGCAGAGCTGGCTCGAACAAGCCTTGAAGCTGGTTCCGCAGAACACTGATGCCTCGCTCTTGCTGGGCGAACTGCACCATAGGGCCGGACGTGTGGGGGAGGCCGTTTCCACGTACGAAGCCGCGCTCAAATACGCGCCCAACGAGCCTGTGCTGAACGACAAGCTCGGACAGTGGCGCAAGGACGCGACCGTCCGCGCGGCTTCCTACGAGTCTCGCGGGGCGCACTTCAGCGTGCTCTTCCAGGGACCGGCCGACGAGATGATCGCGCGACGCGCGGTGGAGATGCTCGAAAAGACGTACTGGCGGGTCGGCGCGGCGTTGACGACCTATCCGACTCGCACGATCACCGTGGTCCTTTACACGGAGGAACAGTTCCGAGACATCACGCTCTCGCCGGCGTGGGCCGCCGGGTCGTACGACGGCACCATTCGAATTCCGACACGCGGCGCACTCGACCAGCCCGAGGAACTCGACCGTATCCTGGCACACGAGTTCGTTCACGCAGTGGTGGCCACGATTGGCGGCCGAGATGTGCCAGCGTGGCTGAACGAGGGGCTCGCCTCGATGCTCCAACCCGGCGCCGGGGTTGAGGAGACTGCACTCGCTGGCCCACACCGAATTTCGCTGTCGCAACTCGAGCGAGGGTTTACGCGCCTCACGGCCGAAGAGGCACAGCGCGCCTACGCACAGAGCATGTTGGCTGTGCAGAAAGCGGTGCAACTGCGGGGCACGCCGGCGATCGTCGCGCTTCTCGAGGACCTCCGACGCGGTGTGCCATTCGCAAGTGCCTTTTACCAGCGGCTCTCGATGCGATACGAAGACTTTCAGATAATGGTTGAACGGCAGTGATTCATGAATAGCCGGAACGACACGGAATTCGACGCTGACGTCTTGTTCGTGGATGTGCAGTCCGACGGCGACGCTGCAGATCCCCTCGAGCTTTTCGAGTCCGAATCGGATCCGGATCCGAGCCAGGAGGGCAATCCCGCCCCGCTTGAGTCGAAGGAAGCCTTACCTGCGGCAAGTCTGACCCGCGCTCGTAGGCCGATGGCGCTGGACCAGGTTCTGCACCGATTGGGCACCGTGGCGTGGGTGGAAGCGGTGGCCATCGTCGAAGGACTGTGTGCGGTCTTGATCTCGGGCGATCGGGAACGTGTTCCTGAAATGTCACGCATCGCGATCACTGCTGTGGGCGGCGTGGTGGTGAGTAATGGTGGGATCAAAGATGCACCGGGACCCATTCTGGCGAGGATGCTTCACACACTCGCCGTGACGGGGTCGATGCCGGCGCCGCTGCGACTTCTCGTCACAAGGTGGACGTCGGCGGGCGACGAGCACTCGATCGCGGAGTTCGCGAAGGAACTCGGATACTTTGCTCGTCCCGACGGCCAGAGCCTCATTCAGGCTGTATACGAAAGAGCCGTGGCGACTGCGCCGTTCAGGCCCACGCCTCGACAAGAAGCTCCCAAGCAGAAGCCGCCAGTACGTCGGCCTCAGGCGCGAGACTCCCGCATCCTGTACGCCGCTTCGGCAGCGGTTGTCGTGCTTGGCATGGTGCTGACGATTCACTTCGGATCGCGCGGAACGGGATCGTCCGCGACTGCGCAGTCTGACGGGATTGAAGCCGGGACGAGCCTGCCTTCGGGTGCCACGAACCAGGGTCCAGGCAGTCAGCCCGTGCCTGGGTCTGGGAGACGAGCGGCGGCGACGACGATGCCAGGGGCCGCTGATCGACCGGCACGAACGACTCCCGCCCTGCCCGTTGATCCCCGGGGCAACGCCGGAGGCACTACGGCTCCGGCCCCTGTCTCATCAGCTGTGCGTGCAACCTTGGCGTCACCCCCTGCGACATCCCCGAGGTCCTCGCCACCGTTGCCCCCATCAAGGGCAGTGGCTTCATCAGGGGCAGTGGCTACGTCGAGGAACGCTTTCGAGGCAACCCCGATCTACTCCCAATCGGATTCGAACGTGACTCCTCCCGCGTTCCTGTATCCGCAGCTCCCACCCCAAACCCTCAGCGGCTTTCAGCCGGACATGAACACCATCGAGCTGATCGTGTCGGAAACCGGCACGGTTGAACGGGTGAGACTCCTCTCCACCCCGAAGCGCATGCCGGACATGATGCTGCTCAGTAATGCGAAAAACTGGGTATTCGAGCCGGCACTAAAGGACGGGCGGACAGTTCGATACCGCCTCGAGCTGTCGTGGGCCGCGACTCCCTAGGATTTCTCTGGCCTGGCGCTGAATCTAATCAGCGCTAAAGCAGACTCCCCCCATCGGCCGATAAGATCGTTCGTGCGGAGCCTGTGCATGGCTCTTGCACCATTGCGGTCTACCGCTTTCGCATCCGGCTTTACACCCGGAAAATCGGTATGAGCCCAGGAGAAGTTGTTGATGAAGACATGTGTAAATCTGCACGCCGGCCTGTTCGCCGTGGCCATTCTGGTCGCCGGCTGCGGCCCCAACTTTACGGCGGTTCCTCCGGGGCCGACTGGCCCGACGACTCTCACGCCACTGTTTCTGCCTCAACTCGGCGGGGTATGGGGTGGGGAGATGCAGCTCACCGGGATTGCGGGCGGCACCGGGCCGGCCCGAGAAGCTGGCAGCCCAGGCATGTGGCGGGGATGCGTTTATCAATCGTGTTGGGCGAGACGAACTTCAGTAGCCTCTCAATCACGCAAGACGGACGAGAGCTCGAGGCACGACTCGCATCGGCCGGGACGGGTCTCGCGTGCACCTACACGCGGGCAAGTGGGCTCGAACGGGATGCTGGCGTTGGTTCCGAGTCGTGCTCCACTGCCCTGACTCTCCGATGTCCAAACGGAGATGTCGTTGAGTTTGGAATTCGTGAGCTCGACCATCACGGCGACAACCGATGCACCCGTGCGCGTCACGAGCATCAACAATGGAAGAGTGGCGTTCACCTACAACGTCGAGGCGGACAACTTCCAACGAGCAGGGCTTGGTAGCGCACCACAGCTTCACCAGCCTGACGCGGCGTTAGACTCCAGGAGCACACTGATGCATCTCATGAGATCTGATCGTTCTTGTCCCCGTGCTCGCGTTCGCTGCCGCGACGACCGTCTCCGCTCAGACCGGCGCTCAAGGGAGAGAAGCCGTTCCGGAAGACTACGGATATCTCATCGGGCATGGCGGAGTAACGGCCGCGCCTGCCGGAGCGGAGTTTGCGGTCGAGTACGGCGAGCACATCACTCGGAACGTGCAGGCGTACATCACGCTCTCATATTTCGAGAACTTGATGGACCAGACCCTGCGCGATGACTTCACCACGCTCGGAGCGAGTCTCTCGACACTGACTGGCGACCTCTGGGCTCTCGATGCCCGTGACCGGGGCGTCTCGCTCGTTGCCGGAGGGAAGTACCTGTTCGGCAACGGAAACATTCGTCCGTATGTCGGTGGGGGTGGAGGCATCATCAGCTTGCGACGCTCGGTGATCGAGGCGCGCCTTGGTGATATCAGAACCGCCGTGTTCAATGATTTCGAAGTCGGCGAAGCCGACTTGTCGTTGGCGCTCACGAGTGTCACACAACCACTCATGGAAGGGGCGTTCGGCGTCGGCATAGCTAGGGGCAACGCGTTCTTCGACATCGGATACCGATATCGAAGAGTGTTTCGACTTGCCAGCGAATTGGACTTTTCGCAAATAGGCGTCGGCGTCGGATACAAGTTCTGACGACGTAGTCGTCAACTTTCCGAAACCCTCCGCTCGCCCTGTCGTCTCGAGACATCGTCCTGATGTCCCGAGCGACATTTCTGGAGTTTTGTCACCGCCCGCCTGCGTAAGGCATACCTCTGTCGAGTAGTTTCGACAGGGCCCTTCTCAAATCTCTTGCGCATCGGCCGCGACGGGCGTATCGTTCGAAGCATCGGATGATTTCCGCTACCTTGACGATCGCATTAGTCGTCGTGTTCGTCGTCGGCCTGCGCGTCGCACTGAGCCGGCGCGTAGGGACAGGCGATCGACTCAACCTTGGCTCCGTCAGCCAGCAATGGCTGCTCATGCACAAGGTGGAGGACCGTTAATGTCCGAGCGTAACGCCTTTGGACCGAGCCTCAAGGCCGAGCGCGATCGACGAGGTATCACGCTTCAGGCGATCGCGGATTCCACCAAGATCAGTATCTCGCTCCTGGCCGCCCTCGAACGGAACGACATGAGCCGGTGGCCGAACGGCATCTTCCGCCGGGCGTTCGTTCGAGAGTACGTAGCTGCCTTGGGCTTGCCGCCAGAGCCGCTCGTCGCGGAGTTCGTTCGACTGTTTCCTGAGAGTCCGTGTTCGGGAGTTCCGGAGAATCCGTGCCCGGGAGCTCCGGAGGTCACCGAATTACGCCTGACATTGGAAGCGGAGCCGTCCACGACGTGGAAGATGCTTCGAATCCCTGTGTTCGTGGCGTGCCTCGAGGTCTTCGGTGTCACGGCCATGGGTTTGATGATGGCTTGGGTACTCGGGGCAGAAGCTTGGAAAGCCATAGGCATGCTAGCGCTGGTCTACTACCCGCTCGCGAGCGTCTTCCTGGAACGGGCACCGAAGCCTCGACTGCTCTTCCGGCCGGCCGGACCGACTCGCTGGTTGCGCACCACCTCGAGATCCCTCAGAGGCGCGTGGCCCAAGCCGGTGGTCCAACCCCTTGAGGGTGAAGAGCTGGACGGCTCGGCGACCGCAGCCCCCGAGTGGCACACAGCCTCAAATACAGCCTCAAACTGAACGGTTGCTCCGACGATCGCGGCTTACGGCCACAGCAATTCGCTCCAGGGCCAGACTGCACCAACCAGGTAGACGATGGTGAGCACTGCCAGCGTCACGTGACGTCCAATAAGATGAAGAAACGCCGCGCAGGTCGCCGCGAGGAGTTTCGCGGAGGCGAGAGCAGTCCCGACTCCGAAGGTCGTCGCGTACCAGCTTATTAGCGGATTTCCCTCCATCCCGACTCCGAACACCCGCAGACCCAGGTAGGTGAAGACTCCATCGGCTGCCTGCGCTCCAATGAACAGCACCCAAATGACGTCGCCGAATAGCCGCGGATGCCCGTTGGCGCTCACGCTCGCCTCGGGTATGGGTTCGTGCACATCGTTGAGTGCGAGCAACCAAAGTGCCACGGACATCCTCAGAGAAAAGATGTTCTCTGTAACATTTACTCAGCCGCTGGATGGAATAAATACGCCTCGGGAAGGTCTTTCTTAGGGCGACGGGGCGTGTTTTTCGGGGAGGACGCGAGGTCGTGGACCCAGGTAAAGGCTGGGCGTTTCGTGGAGCGCCGGTGAGAGCGCCGGGAGAAGCTGGAAAGCGGCAAAAACGGATGGCGAACGGCGTCACCCGCGAGGTGGTCGCGATAACTACTTAACGCGGGTGATCACCTTCCAGGCCAGCACTGCTCCGACAACGATGAGCGCCCCCGTCAGGCCCCACTCGCGCCCGAACTCCGCCAGGTAGTAGCCGATTGAGCGGACCCCATCCATGAGGGTCGCCATGGTGCCGTATTCGCCGAGTGCTTGAGCAATCATTGTCGTCCAGCCTCGCGCCTGACGTCACGCCACGACAGACGCCAAATCGCCCGTGCAACAAATTTGCCGTTGGGCGGCTTGCCAGGCTTCTGGACGCCCGACACCGCCAGAGTAGCCACCCCATAAGAGGCAGCGTCAGAGGGATACCCCAGAGCCTGGCGGATGGTATGACGAATGCCACGGCCAGAACCGACTAGCCCAGCCATGACCGCGGCCTGTCTGGTCGATGCCGCCCAACAGGCAAGCCACAACGTCGCTGGGGCCAAGAGGATGGCGTCGTATGCCAGGACATGCGGGCTTATCAACAGCGTCGCAAGCAGAAGCGCAGAGATTCGGAGCGCCCAGTCCTCGCTCTGGCGCCAGACCCTCACGACCAACCATCCGAACAGGGCGCTTGCGGTAAGCCAGCCGACAGTTGCCACTCCCTGCGGGACGAGGGATTCCAAGCTCATTCGGAGCGCATGCGTAAACCTCTCGTCCTTGGGCTCGATGAGAGTCGTGTCGCGAAGGACACGCAGGGTTGTCGTCACGTAGGCAACCACCGCCTCCCGTCCGCATACAGCGACAGTAATGCCGGCCTGAAACGCAAGACCGAGCAGAACACCGCCAACGATTCGCCAAAGCCGCATCGTCAGGAGAACAATCGCCAGGGCCATTCCGAGGTGGGGCTTGATGGCGACGACACTGAGCATCAGGCCCGCGGCGAAAGGCCGGGACTGGGTCAGCGCCCACCATCCAGAGACGAAGCCGAGCAGAGCCATATCGTGCTCTGGCCGATCGTCTGATGCGCCACGAACGGTGGAAACAGCAGGCACGCCATGAGGACGTGCCGACGAGAAACCAGGACACGCAGCCTCGGCGGCAATGGCGGTCAGACCACCGTACATCACCGATGAGAAGCCAACCCACGAGGCGTACGCAACCGGGAAGGGAAGGAGCGAGAGTGCCGCGTAGAGGGCCGGCACGAGCGGGGGATAGGTCGGCGGATAGAAATGTGGATCAGATGTCGGAACCAGCGAGACCTGCAGGGCGTGAAAGGCGGGCCAGTCGTACTGGATCGTCCAATCGCCCGAGACGCGCCGCGGTGCCGAACGTGTAGAACTGCGATGAAGTCGCCGCCCAAGTACCGGTTGCCGGAACGGGACCAACACGACGATCGTCGTCCACACAGCAGCCAGGGCGCAGGCAAGGATCACGGTGACTTCGCCCGTGCCGAAGTGCCACATCGAACTCTTGCGACCGCGCGGGCGGGCGGGCGTGGATCGGCTAGCTGTTGTGCGGGTGTGTTCTCCCATCAGGCCGACAGACCAAGTATCGGGCGGGCCGTCGCTGACCTGTTCGGTCACCGCGACCGCCAGCAGCTGACTCCTCGAACCCTCGGACCAGCGCCGGAAAAAGAAAAAGCCCGCCTCATTTCTGAGACGGGCTTGCGATTGACTCCCGGCAGCGACCTACTCTCCCACACACCTACGCATGCAGTACCATCGGCGGTGGCAGGCTTAACTTCCGTGTTCGGAATGGGAACGGGTGTGACCCTGCCCCTATGACCACCGGGAAACTTGTCGTGATCCCCGCATCGGCACCTAGCCGACGCTGACGATCGCAAAAGTCAGTTGTCCGGGGTCCGACAAGGCGGAACGCAGCTCTCAGCCACGCCTCGTCGCCCTGTCGATCGTCCCGAACTATCTCAAAGAACATCTCGGCGGTACTCCGCAGATCCATTAGCCACGGATCGCGGGCCGCGCCCACAACTGAATACCCTGCAAACGGTAGCTCAAATCGACCACACGTCTCGCGATGTGTAGCCGGAAACCTTGAGGTTTCCGGACGAAAGAAAAAAGGTCAAGCCGCACGGCTTATTAGTACCAGTCAGCTTAACGCCTCGCGGCGCTTCCACACCTGGCCTATCAACCTGGTCGTCTACCAGGAGCCTTCAGAGGTCTTGCGACCTGGGAGATCTCATCTCGTGGAGGGTTTCACGCTTAGATGCCTTCAGCATTTCTCCCATCCGGACGTAGCTACTCGGCGCTGCCGCTGGCGCGACAACCGATACACTAGAGGTCCGTCCAACCCGGTCCTCTCGTACTAAGGTCAGCCCCACTCAAATCTCCTGCGCCCATCACAGATAGAGACCGAACTGTCTCGCGACGTTCTAAACCCAGCTCACGTACCGCTTTAACCGGCGAACAGCCGGACCCTTGGAACCTGCTACAGCTCCAGGATGCGATGAGCCGACATCGAGGTGCCAAACCCTAGCGTCGATGTGAACTCTTGGCTAGGATCAGCCTGTTATCCCCGGCGTACCTTTTATCCGTTGAGCGATGGCCCTTCCATGCGGAACCACCGGATCACTAAGTCCTGGTTTCCCACCTGCTCGACTTGTAGGTCTCGCAGTCAAGCTCGCTTATGCCTTTGCACTCTATGGCTGATTTCCAAACAGCCTGAGCGAACCTTCGAGCGCCTCCGTTACAGTTTAGGAGGCGACCGCCCCAGTCAAACTACCCACCTAGCAGTGTCCCTGATCTGGATAACAGAACGAGGTTAGAACGCCGAAGCAGTAAGGGTGGTATCTCACCGTTGGCTCCCCCGAGACCGAGATCCCGGGTTCAAAGCCTCCCACCTATCCTGCGCATACTGCGTCAGCATTCACTACTAGGATGTAGTAAAGGTGCACGGGGTCTTTTCGTCTTGTGACGGGCAACCGGCGTCTTCACCGGTACCACAAATTCGCAGTGCCCCCCGTTGAGACAGCGCTCAGATCGTTACGCCATTCGTGCAGGTCGGAACTTACCCGACAAGGAATTTCGCTACCTTAGGACCGTTATAGTTACGGCCGCCGTTTACCGGGGCTTCAGTTCAAAGCTTCGCCTTGCGACTAACCTCTCTCTTTAACCTTCCGGCACCGGGCAGGCGTCAGACCCTATACGTCGTATTCGACTTCGCAGAGCCCTGTGTTTTTAGTAAACAGTCGCCTGAGCCTCTTTATTGCAACTCCATCACGCTCACCAGGCAAGCCGGATCACGAGACGGAGCACCCCTTCTTCCGAAGTTACGGGGCCAATTTGCCGAGTTCCTAAACGGGGGATCACACTTGCGCCTGAGGATTTTCTCCTCGCCTACCTGTGTCGGTTTGCGGTACGGGTACCCATCCCACTCCTTAGAGGCTTTTCTCGGCAGCGTGGCGTCACCAGCTTTATGAGCCTTGCGGCTCTCGCTCTGGCACCTCAGGATTAACGACCCACCGGATTTGCCTGGCGGATCTCCCTACATGCCTCAACCCACACGTCCAATCGTGGGCCTGGTTAGCCTCCTGCGTCCCCCCATCGTGATAACGTGGAATAGGTAGTTCCGGAATGTTAACCGGATGTGCATCCGCTACGCCTTTCGGCCTCGCGTTAGCTCCCGACTGACCCTGAGCGGACGAACCTACCTCAGGAAACCTTAGGCTTACGGCGGGAAAGATTCTCACTTTCCTTATCGCTACTTATGCCGGCAGGGTCACTTCTCTCCGCTCCACCAGTTCTTACGATCTGGCTTCACAGCAGAAGAGAACGCTCCTCTACCAATGTGCAGTCCCGCAGGACTGCGTATTCTACGGCTTCGGTGGTGTGCTTGAGCCCCGTTATATTGTCGGCCCAAAGCCGCTTGACCAGTGAGCTATTACGCTTTCTTTAAAGGATGGCTGCTTCTAAGCCAACCTCCTGGTTGTCTAAGCGTCTTCAGATCCTTTACCACTTAGCACACACTTAGGGACCTTAGCC
>CAWHBF010000029.1:155000-418493 GCA_963827515.1 uncultured Acidobacteriota bacterium
GTCGTACACGAGGCCGCGCCAGGCCAACTCGCCATAAAGGTCCATGAGCCGCTACTATAAACCGGCGTCATGCTAAGCCGCCGTGCGGTGATCAAAGGCTTGCTCCTCACGGGCATCGGCTCGGCGACGGGGACGGCCGCCTACGGCGTGGCCTACGCCCGCCATCAGATCGGCGTCACTCTCGCCTCCCTCCCGGTATCTGGGTTGCCGCCCGCGCTCGAAGGCCTGCGGATCGGGCTGCTGACCGACGTTCATCACAGCGCCATGGTTCCTGCGTCGGACGTCAAGAGGGCGGTGGACCTCGTCATGGCCGAGCAACCAGACATCATTGTCTTGGGCGGCGACTACGTCTCCTTCGGCGATCGCGCATTCGTGGAACCCGTGGCTGAGCTGCTGGCGCTGCTGCAAGCGCCCCATGGAGTATTCGCGATCCTCGGCAACCACGACGACGAACGCGCGGTCACGGAAGCGCTGACGAGGCGCGGCGTCACGGTGCTCAAGGACACACGAACTCGACTAGGCGTTCGGGGAGAGTCGCTGGAACTGGCCGGGGTTCGTTTCTGGACGCGTCGACCGGAAGACATCGCACGCGTACTACGAGGTGCGGTCGGTGCGACGCTCTTGCTCGCGCATGATCCACGACGGCTGACGGAGGCAGCAGCGCTGAACATACCCGCTGTGCTGTCCGGTCACACTCACGGTGGCCAGGTCGTGCTGCCGGGCCTCGACAGGGCCACCCGACGGCGTTTCCCTGTGTTGCAGGGTCTGGGAGCGAAGAACGACACCTCGATCTTCGTGAGCCGGGGGGTCGGGACGGTCTACGTACCGATCAGGATCAATTGCCCCCCGGAAGTGGCCGTCCTGACACTGGTGCGTCCCCAGCGGCTCTCACGACACGGCGGCCTTCCACACGCCATCCGCCTGACAGAACCAGCCTGACCGCCTCGGGATAGGCGCGATGTTCCTCGACGAGAATCCGCGCAGACACAGTGGCATCAGTGTCACCGTCGAGCACCGGGACGACCCGCTGCACGACGATCGGTCCGCCGTCGAGTTCCTCGGTCACGAAGTGCACCGTAGCGCCAGCAACCTTGACCCCGTACTCCAACGCCTGACGCTGAGCGTTCATTCCGGGGAACGACGGAAGGAGCGAGGGGTGGATGTTCAGAATGGCCTGCGGAAACGCCTCGAGGAGCGGTGCGCCGATCAACCGCATGTAGCCAGCCAGACAGACGAGGCCAACATCACGCGCGCGTAGCTCTCGTGCAACGGCCCTCTCGTGGTCATCGCGAGACGCCGCGGTCCGATGATCGAGGCAGAGTGTCTCGATGCCGGCGCGCCGAGCGATCTCCAGACCGGCGGCGTCGGGGCGATTCGAAATCACGACGGCGATGACGGCATCCAGCCGCCCGTCGCGGATGGCGTCGACTAACGCCTGAAGATTGCTGCCTCTGCCAGAGATGAGGACGCCAAGACGACGGTTCACTCGAGGTTCACGTAGCTCACGGCCGGGGGCTCACCAGCCACGACTTCCCCGATGACGCGCGCGTCACGACTGCCCCGGGCCGCTAACTGCTCTATCACCTGTTCCGCATGGTCTCGAGCCGTCACGATCACAAGCCCGATACCCATATTGAATGTCCGCATCATGTCCGCGGTCGGCACCTCACCGCTCTGCTGCAACCAACGAAAGAGCGCAGGCACTTCCCAGGAGGACGCGTCGACGATGGCCGTTGTGCCATGCGGGAGCGCCCGAGGCAAGTTGTCCGTGATGCCACCGCCGGTGATATGCGCCATCCCCTTGACCCGCCCGCCTTCAAGGATTGGCCGCAACGGCGACAGGTACGAACGGTGCGGTTCGAGCAGCGCGTCGCCCACGCTGCGGCCCAGTTCGGATACGTAACTATCGACGTCAAGGCCCAGCCGCTCGAACACGATCCGCCTCGCCAATGAGTAGCCATTCGTATGGAGTCCAGACGAGGGGACGCCAACGAGCACATCGCCCACCGCGATCGTGCGGCCATTGATCAGCTTCGTGCGCTCGACCGCACCGACGATAAACCCGGCCAGGTCGTACTCACCGTCGGCGTAAAACCCAGGCATCTCCGCCGTCTCACCCCCGAGCAATGCGCACCCGTTGTCGCGACACGCAGACGCCATCCCGCCGACGACGCTCTCGGCGACCGTGGGCAGGAGTCGTCCCGTCGAAAGATAGTCGAGGAAAAAAAGCGGTTCGGCTCCCTGAACGAGGATGTCGTTCACGCAATGGTTCACGAGATCGACGCCCACGGTGTCATGGCGACCCGCGAGGAACGCAACCTTGAGCTTCGTGCCGACCCCGTCAGCGCTCGAGACGAGCACAGGCTCCTGAAAACGGGTCGTATCGAGACGAAACAGGCCCCCAAAGGAGCCGATGTCCGACATGACGCCTGCCGTAAACGTCGATCGCGCGAGTGCTCGGATCCGCCGCACCGTGTCATTGCCGGCGTCGATGTTTACACCCGCGCTCTGGTAGTCCATGGTCAGAAGCCCCGCTCGTCGGTCACAGCCTCAGCTCGCGACGGGATCCTTCTCCACCGGCGGAAACGTCGGACCGGGTCGATCAACCGATCCGGGTTCCTGATTGAGCTTGAGCGCCAGCTGCAGGTACGCCGCCTCGTCGCGGGGAAACGCCACGGGGTAGTTGCCGGTGTAGCACGACGTGCAGTACTTCGACCGTCCGCCTCTGACGGCGTCGGTCATACCTTCAAGGCTCAGGTACGCGACGCTGTCGGCGTCCAGATACTTGCGGATCTCCTCGAGCGTGTGGGTCGCCGCGATCAATTCCGACCGGCGCGGCGTATCGACGCCGTAGAAGCACGGCGAGATGGTCGGCGGGCAACTGATACGCATGTGGACCTCACGGGCACCCGCGCTTCTGATCATCCGGACGATCTTGCGGCTGGTCGTGCCTCGAATGATCGAGTCGTCTATGAGCACGACTCGTCGTCCGTCGATGATGCTGCGCACAGGGTTCAGCTTGACCCTCACACCAAAGTGGCGAATCGAGTGCTGGGGTTCGATGAACGTCCGCCCCACGTAGTGATTCCTGATGAGTCCCATCCGCATCGGGATACCCGATGCCTCGGCGAAACCCACCGCAGCACACACTCCAGAATCGGGAATCGGCACCACCACGTCCGCATCCACAGGGCACTCGCGCGCCAGCCGACGGCCGAACTCAGTCCTCACCTCGTTGACGCTCTCACCGAACACATAGCTGTCGGGTCGAGCAAAGTACACGTGTTCGAAGATGCACTGCGCATGGGGTGCGGGCGCAAACGGCTTGATCGACTTGAGGCCGGCAACACTGATCGATACGACTTCGCCGGGTTCGACATCGCGAACGTAGGTCGCCCCGATCAAGTCGAGCGCGCACGTCTCCGAGCTGATGACCCATGCATCGTCCAAGCGACCGAGCGCCAGCGGACGGAACCCGTGCGGATCGCGCACACCAATCAAGCGATCCTTGGTCATCATCACGAACGAGAACGCACCGCGAGCCTGCGAGATGGCCTGGACGACCGCCGCGTCCGTCCCCTCTTCTCGGGAACGCGCGTACAGATGGACGACGACCTCGGTGTCGCTACTGGTTTGAAAGATCGCGCCCTCACGCACGAGTGCGTCGCGCAACTCGCCGGCATTGACCAGATTCCCGTTGTGCCCGATGGCGAACTGGCCGTGGACGCTGTCGACAACGATGGGTTGTGCGTTGGTCAGCTTGCTCTCACCCGCCGTTGAGTAGCGAACGTGCCCGATGGCGAGACTCCCGGTCAGCGCGGCCAGCGAATCAGCGTCGAAGGCCTCGTTGACATAGCCCATCGCTTTTCGGTGACGAATCTGGACACCGTCGGAGGCCGCGATACCCGCGCTCTCCTGACCGCGGTGCTGGAGGGCATAGAGACCCAGGTACGTCAGGTTGGCGGCCTCGGCGTGGCCGAAAATCCCGAAGACGCCGCACTCTTCGTGGAACTTATCGAACATGGGTTCCTGACTAGTGTACGACCTTAGGCAACGGCCCGCTTCGACTCGAAGTAGCCGCCGATCGCGTTCGACCACAGCGGTTCAACGTCGGTCACGAGCTCATCGAGCACCACACGACCAGCAACCGCGATGCGAATCCGATCGCCGCCAACGCGCCCGACGACTGCGGCCGCAACCCCGGCACCTCTCGCGAGCGCCTGCACTTCCGCCGTTCGACCGGCATCCACAGACACGATGACACGAGAGGCAGACTCCCCAAACAGCGCCGCCACATCACCAAAGCCGGCGGCTACCGCGACTTCCAGAATATCTGCGGTGGCTCCCATCGCCGTACCGAAACAGCACTCCGCAAGCGCAACCGCGAAGCCTCCCTCGGCGCAGTCGTGAGCTGACTTGACCAGACCGCCAGACACGCCGCGAACGAGCAGGTCCTGTAGCGCTTTCTCGAGCTCGAGATCGAGCAGTGGAGGAACACCCCGCACGAGCCCATGCATGGCTTTCAAGTACTCGCTGCCACCCAATTCACCACGACCAGTCCCCAAGAGCACGACAGCGTCGCCCTCGGCGCGGAACGATCTGCCGACCACTGTCGCGGCATCCTCGATCAGCCCGACAACACCGAGAACCGGGGTCGGAAGGATCGCCTTTCCATCCGTCTCGTTGTAGAGGCTTACGTTACCCCCGGTGATCGGGATGTCGAGCGCGCGGCACGCAGCTCCAATACCCTCAACCGCCCTGGCAAACTGCCACATGATCTCCGGCCGCTCGGGATTGCCGAAGTTCAGGCAGTTCGTCGCACCAATCGGCAAGCCGCCGGCGCACGCCACATTCCTCGCCGCCTCGGCGACGGCGAGCTGCGCACCGGCAAACGGGTCGAGGTAGACGAATCGGGCGTTTCCATCGACAGAAAGCGCCAGCGCTCGCGTGGTGCCCTTGACGCGCACGACGCCGGCCCCCATGCCCGGGTTGAGCAAAGTGTTGGTGCGCACCATGTGGTCGTACTGTCGATAGACCCACTGCTTGCTCGCAATCCCAGGTGACACCAGCAGGCGCCGGAAGACATCAGGCACAGCGCCCGGCGCACCAAGAGTCGAAAGGGACAGCTGCCGGGCATCGGCCAGATAGGCCGGTTCGGCCATCGGACGGCGATAGAGCGGCGCTCCGTCGGTGAGCGACGTCGTCGGAATCTCAGCGACCACTTCGCCTCGATTCTTCACGCGCATCATGCGATCCGCCGTGACTTCGCCGATGTGTACCGCGTGGAGGTCCCAGCGTCCGAAAATACGCTCGACCTCCGCCTCACGACCTCGTTTGACGACAAGCAGCATGCGCTCCTGCGACTCGGAGAGCATGATTTCGTAGGGGGTCATACCCGTCTCGCGTTGGGGCACGAGCGACACGTCGATCTCAACCCCCGCCCCGCCACGGCCAGCCATCTCACACGTCGAGGAGGTCAGGCCGGCGGCTCCCATGTCCTGGATCCCGACCAGCGCGTCCGTCTTCATCACCTCGAGGCAGGCCTCGAGCAGGAGCTTCTCCATGAAGGGATCGCCCACCTGCACCGCCGGCCGCTTCTCGGACAACTTGTCATCGAACTCCGCTGAGGCCATCGTGGCGCCGTGAATACCGTCTCGACCCGTCTTTGCGCCGACGTAGTAGACAGCGTTCCCTACCCCTGAAGCGACCCCCTTGATGATTTCGTCGGTGCCGGCAATCCCAAGGCAGAACACGTTCACCAGGGGATTTCCCGTGTAGCTCTCGTCGAACGCAATCTCGCCGCCGACCGTGGGAATACCGATGCTGTTGCCGTAGCCCGCGATGCCGGCGACGACTCCCGCGAAAGTCCTACGGACGAGGGCTTCATCGAGCGACCCGAACCGCAACGAGTTCAACAGGGCAATCGGTCTGGCGCCCATCGTGAAGATGTCGCGAATGATGCCGCCGACCCCGGTGGCTGCACCCTGGTAGGGCTCGATGAACGAGGGATGGTTGTGCGACTCGATCTTGAAGACCGCGGCAAGACCATCGCCGATGTCTACCGCTCCCGCGTTCTCACCGGGCCCCTGAAGCACCCGTTTTCCGGTCGTGGGCAGCGTCTTGAGGTGAACCCTCGAGCTCTTGTAGCTGCAGTGCTCGGACCACATCACCGAGAAGATGCCCAGCTCCGTGAGCGTTGGTTCGCGCTCCAGGGCCTCGACGATGCGTCGATACTCGTCCGGGGTCAGTCCATGCCGTTGAAGAACCTCGTCAGCGATAGTCATCGTACGGTGGCAAACGCTCCACGGCCGACCGACTTTACGACCGATTCGAACAAAACCAGACCATCGGCGCTTCCGATCGCGAGCTCACACGCCCGCTCGGGATGCGGCATCAGGCCGACGACGTTGCGGGCCTCGCTGCACAAGCCTGCGATGTTGTGCGCCGACCCATTGGGATTCGCTTCGGACGTCGCGGCGCCACCGGCGTCAACATACCGAAACACGACCTGCCGATTCGTTTCGAGCCGATCGATCACTTCGGGCTCGGCGTAGTAGTTGCCCTCGCCGTGCGCGATAGGAATTCTCAGCACCTGGCCCGCGTGACATTCGACCGTGAACGGGGTGTCCGTCTGCTCCACCCGTAAGGACACGTGCTCACACTGGAACTTGACGCTGCGGTTACGGAGCATTGCCCCCGGCAGCAACCCCGCCTCGAGCAACACTTGAAACCCATTGCAGATGCCGAGCACCGGGCCCCCAGCCGAGGCGAACCTCGTCACCTCCTGCATGACTGGAGAAAAGCGCGCAATCGCTCCCGTCCGAAGATAGTCACCGTGAGCAAACCCGCCCGGGAGCACGACGACGTCGGCGCCCTGCAGACTCGTATCCTTGTGCCAGATGAACTCGGCATCCTGGCCGAGCACGTGCTTCACGGCGTGGTAGGCGTCGTGATCGCAGTTGGATCCCGGAAACACCACGACGGCGAATTTCACCGGCCGGCCTCCTTCGCGTCCGGAGCCACCTCGATGCGATAGCTCTCGATCACCGGATTGGCCAGCAACTTGTCCGCGGCCTCCGCCGCCAGCCGCCGAGCTTCCTCAGCCGAGCTTGCGTCGAGGTCGAGCTCGAAGTACTTCCCCTGCCGGACGTCCTTGACGGCCGCAAAGCCCAGTGAGTGCAGCGCCTCGGCAACGGTGGTGCCCTGAGGATCGAATACGGACGGTTTGAGGGTCACGAAAACACGGGCACGCATCAGACCGTCACCTCCTCGAACACTCTCGCGAAAATGTCATCAACATGCCGAAGCTGTTCTCCGAGGTCGAAGGCCCGCTCCAGATCCACGCGCGGCAGGACGCGTGAAATATCCGCATCCTCCATCAGCAGCGCTTTGAAATCCCGCTGTTCGCCGAAGGATCGCATGGCGTTCCTCTGCACCCACTCGTACGCCTGCTCACGCGAAGCGCCGCGGCGGGCTAATTCCAGTAGCACGGTCCCGGAAAACACGACGCCCCGCGAACGTTCCAGATTCTCGCGCATTCGATCCGGATACACGACCATGCCGGCGACGATGCGGGTGAAGCGCCGAAGCATGTGGTCGAGCGCGATGAAGCTGTCCGGCAGGATGACCCGCTCGACCGATGAATGCGAAATGTCGCGTTCGTGCCAGAGGGCATTGTTCTCAAAGGCGGCGCCCGCGTTCGCGCGCACGAGCCGCGCCAGGCCGACGATCTGCTCGCATCCGATCGGGTTCCTCTTGTGCGGCATGGCCGACGAGCCCTTTTGCCCCTTGGCAAACGGTTCCTCCACCTCCCCGATCTCGGTCTTCTGCAAACCGCGGATCTCGAGGGCAGCCTTTTCCAGGGTCGATGCGGTGATGGCTAGTGCCGCCAGCAGCTCTGCGTGGCGGTCCCGTTGAATCACTTGCGACGCGACAGACGCCGGTTCGAGCCCAAGGGTCCGACAGGTGTCAGCCTCGATGGCCGGTGGAATGTGGGCGAACGTGCCGACGGCGCCGGAAAGCTTGCCGACCGAAATCGTCTCGCGGGCACGCCGCACACGGGCGACGTCCCGTGCCAGCTCTGCATGCCAGAGCGCCAGCTTCAAGCCGAATGTCATCGGCTCGGCGTGCACGCCGTGCGTTCGTCCGATCATGGGCGTCTGTCGATGTTCGTCGGCGCGAGCACGAACCGCGCGCATGAGGCCGTCGAGGCCCGTCAGGATCACGTCGCAGGCTTCGCGCATCTGCAGCGCCTGCGCGGTGTCGATGACGTCGGAGGAGGTCAAGCCGAAGTGAAGCCACCGCGCGGAAGGACCGACATGTTCCGCCACGGCGGTGGTAAAGGCGATGACATCGTGCTGGGTGACCTGCTCGATCTCTTCGATGCGCGCGATGTCGAACCGGCCGCGTTCCCGAATGTCGCGCGCGGCCTCCATGGGTACGATACCGGCGCGTGCCATCGCTTCGGCAGCGGCCGTCTCGACCTGGAGCCAGGTCTCGTACTTCCGCTGATCGCTCCACAAGCGACCCATCTCCGGGCTTGTATACCGTCCAATCATCTACGCGACAGTTATCCGAGGGCCAGCCTCTCTGGTGGCAGCTTGAGCCCATTGACCGCACCAAGCACGGTAGCGGCGAGCCCGCGATCGGTGAACAGATCCTGCGCCACACGCCGCACGTCGTCCTGGGTGACCCGCTCGACACCTTCCAACGTCTCGTCCAGCCCGAACTGGCGATCGAAATAGATCTCCTGGCGGGCCAGATGTGACATCCGGCTCGAGGTGCTCTCGAGATTGAGCATCAAGCTGCCCTTGAGATGATCCTTGGCGCGGCGAAGCTCCGATTCGGGAAGCGTTTCCGTCTTGAGGCGACGGAGTTCCCCGATCACGACGTCAATGAGCTCACCGACAGCGTTGTTGGCGCAACCGGCATACACCGTCACGGACCCGGCGTCGCGATATGCAACCAGGCCGCTGAACACGGCGTAAGCGAGCCCTCGTTTCTCGCGGACGTTCTGAAACAGCCGAGAACTCATGGACCCACCGAGCACGATGTTGAGCACGTAGCTCGCGTAGCGGTCGACATGATCCTGCTGATACCCGCTCGTGCCGAGGCACACGTGACTCTGCTCGAGCTCCTTGTTGCGAATGAGCACGTGCGGTACCACGCGGGGCGGTATGTCTCCTAGTGGGGTGCTGACAACTGGCAACTCCTCGAACGCACGCATCACGAGTTCACGGACTTGCGCGTGTTCGATGTTCCCAACCGCGGCGACGATGAGATTGGGTGCACTGTAAGCAGTGGTGAAGTACTGACGCAATCCGTCGGCAGAGAGCGCTTCGACGGTTTCCCGAGTGCCCAAGATGGGCCGCCCCAGTGGGTGATCGGGCCAGAAGCCTTCGGTGAACAGCTCGTGGACGAGGTCGTCAGGCGTATCCTCGACCATCTTGATCTCTTCGACGACCACCTTCTTCTCGCGCTCGACATCATCCGCACTCAACGCCGGTCGCATCACGATATCGGACAGCACATCAACGGCCAGGGGAAGATGCTCGTCAAGCACCTTCAGGTAGTAACCCGCGTATTCCTTGGCGGTAAACGCGTCCATCTGCCCACCGATCGAGTCGATCGTCTGGGCAATGTCCTCGGCGCTTCGAGTCGCGGTGCCCTTGAAGAGCATGTGCTCGACGAAATGCGCGATCCCGCTCTGCTCGATCGGCTCGTGGCGCGAACCGCGGGTGAGCCAGACACCGATGCTTACGGATCGCACGTGCGGCATCCGCTCGGTGAGGAGACGAAGGCCGTTGGGAAGCACGTCGCGGGTAATCGTCGTTGGGGCCACAGATGCTATCGGGATATAGGGTCGCCTGGCCGCGTCCGCTTCTCGAATGCCGAACGTCGAGCGTTCGCTGCAACTCGTTGACAGACAGGGGATTAGAAGAACACCGTTATCATATCACGGAAGGCGCAGGCAGCAGCTGAGGAATCCGGTCCCGCAACGACGGCCTGCTAGAATCGGGGCTCCGAGCCGCACCACATCCACACACACATGAGCCTGCCTAGAACCAACCTCGCCGACCTCGAACTCGCCGACCTCGAGACGGCGCTGGAGGCACGTGGCTTCGACCGGTTTCGCGGCCGACAGATCTACCGCTGGATACACAGGCGCAACGTCACGGACTTCAATCTGATGACCGACCTCTCGCAGGCGCTGCGGGCCAAAATCGATACCGAATTCATGTCGGAAACGCCGCAGATCGTCGCCGACGACCGATCGGTCGACGGCACGCGGAAGCTCGTGCTGGAGCTCGGAGATAGCCGTCGCATCGAATCCGTATTCATCCCCGACACGCCGGCGATGACCTTCTGTGTCTCGACGCAGGTGGGCTGCGCGATGTCATGCGGCTTCTGCTTGACGGGCAAGATGGGGCTGGTCAGGAATCTCACGGCAGGGGAGATCGTCGGCCAAGTCCGGGTACTGGCGTCCGTGACAGGACTCCTCGAACGACCCTTCAACATCGTCCTCATGGGGATGGGCGAACCGCTGCACAACTACGACAACACGATGAAGGCGCTGCGCATGCTGCACTCCGAGCACGGGCTTGCGGTGTCGCCTCGGCGAATCACGCTGTCCACCGTGGGTATCGTACCCGGGCTCGAGCGTCTCGCGCGCGAGCCCATCATGCCGAACCTGGCGGTTTCTCTTCACGCAACAACCGACGAACAGCGGACGGCGCTGGTGCCGCCGAACCGCAAATACCCCCTTGCCGAGATCCTCAAGGCGTGTCGTCAGTTTCCGCTGAAGAAACGCAGCCGCATCACGTTCGAGTACGTGCTGCTAGACCAGGTGAACGACTCGGCCGAGGATGCGAGGCGTCTGGCTGGGCTGCTGAACGGCATCAAGGCGAAAGTGAATCTCATTCCCCTGAATCCAGCGCCTGGAATTCCGTATCGCAGACCTTCGGACGAGCGCGTCGATCGATTCGCTCAGGTCCTGGCGGACCGCCACATCACCGTCTCGGTCCGCAAGAGCCGAGGCCGCGATATCCGTGCCGCATGCGGACAGTTGATTGTCGATGGTGGGACCGGAAAATCCGCCGCGCAACAGATGGCCCTACTCATGCGATGACGCCTGCGCGGGACACGCTCAGATGAGCGTCCTCCGACCGATGTCGGTGCGAAACTGCATACCCTCGAATCGGATGCAAGACGCAGCCCGGTAGGCGACCTCGATGGCCTCTCCGTAGTCGGGACCTCGGCCCACGACGGTGAGCACCCGCCCACCCGCCGTCACCAGTTGTCCGTCTCGTTTGGCGGTCGCAGCGTGAAACACCAGGGCACCAGGCACGGAAGACGCCTCGTCTACGCCGTTGATCACGTCGCCGGCCTGCGCAGACTCGGGATAGCCCGCTGACGCCAGCACGACCCCGACATGCCGATCGTCACGAAATCTCGCCGGGCGCGACGGAAGAACCCCGGTGGCCGCCGACCCCAACAGCCACGACAAGTCCTCGTCGAGACGAGTCAGCACCACCTGCGCTTCCGGATCGCCAAAGCGCACATTGAACTCCACGACGCGTGGACCAGCGGCTGTCAGCATCAGTCCGACATAGAGGAACCCGCGGAAGGGATACCCTTCGCGCTCCATCCCATGTAGAACTGGACGAACGATCTCGTCGAGCACTTGATGCTCGATCTCCGGTGTCAGGAGCGGGGTTGGCGCGAACGCACCCATTCCGCCGGTATTGGCGCCGCGGTCGCCGTCAAAGATGCGTTTGTGGTCCTGCGCCGACGAGAGGGGCATACAGTCAGTGCGGTCGGCGAGGACGAAATACGACGCCTCCTCACCGACGAGAAACTCTTCGAGGACAAGGCGCTCGCCGGCCGCGCCGAAACGACGCTCGACCATGGCCATCCGCACCGTGCGCTCAGCGGATTCTCGGTCCTCGGCGATCACGACTCCCTTGCCGGCTGCAAGGCCGTCGGCCTTGAGCACAAGCGGGTACCCGAGATCGCCAGCAGCGACTGCGTCGAGCGCAGCGGCCGCGGAATCACAGACCCGGAATCGGGCGGTTGGGACGCTGTGCCGCTCCATGAACGCCTTGGCGAACGCCTTGCTGGACTCGAGGGCGGCAGCCGCCTTGGTCGGACCCACAATGGGGCGTCCCTCGGCAACGAACAAATCAACCACTCCGAGGCTGAGCGGGAGCTCAGGGCCCACGACTGTGAGATCGACGGACTCGTCGGCCGCGACAGCCAGCAACGACTCGGGACTCCCGTCAACCGCCAGGCAACGCGCAACGGCTGCGATGCCAGGGTTTCCAGGGGCACAGAGCACTTCCGTCACCCCCCGCTCGGACGCGAGCTTCCAAGCCATTGCATGCTCGCGCGCACCGCCGCCAACAATGAGAATTTTCACTGAACCTTACGCTAACTATCTATTCAGCAGCTATTTAAGGGGATGTGCGAGATTGCGGGTCGCATCCGTCTTAGAGAGGAACGGCAAGGAGAATACTGCCTGGTGATGCGTCCAGAGTATTTCATTGACGCGGAGACGTGTTGCGCCTAGAATCCGCGCCTGCCTGTGATAGCCTAACATATTCGGCACTTTTCAAAGGACCATCACAGGGAGTCCCTGTACGGGTGAGGGGGTGTTTCATAGCGTGGCTGAAGTCAAGATTCAGGAAGGCGAGTCCATTGAGAGCGCTCTCCGCCGCTTCAAACGCAAGGTGCAGCAGGAAGACATCATCAAGGACATCAAAAAGCACTCCTTCTATCTGAAGCCGGGTGACAAGCGTCGGGCCAAGCAGGCGCTGGCGCGAAAGCGCAATCGGAAGAAGCTCCGACGCGAATCCGAGTAGCGTCGGCGTGATCGACGACCACGAGGTGGCGACCGATGGAGTTCCAAGACAAGAGCCTGAGGTGCGTGGACTGCGGGGAGGAATTCATCTGGACTGCCGGGGAACAGTTGTTCTTCGCCGACAAGCAGTTCAAGAACGAGCCCAAACGATGTAAGTCGTGCAAGGCGTCACGGGCGAACCGGTCCAGTTCGGGACCGGCCAGCCGCGAGCGCGTTGAAACCCAGGCCACCTGCTCGGCGTGCGGTAAGGACACCACGGTGCCGTTTCGCCCGACCCAGGGACGCCCGGTCTTCTGCAAGGAGTGCTTCCAACAGCGGAAGTTTGCGGGAGCCTGAAGCGTCTCGCGCGCGGGCGGGATCGCTCAACGCTCAATTCGACCATACGATCACCGGGCCGGACCGCTGGGTCTGGCCCGTGTCTAGTGTGTTAAAATCGCCACCTTTACGAGTCGAGTGCTAGGCGGGGACGGGTATGCAGATCGAGGAACGTACGGCCGGAGACATCATCATCCTGGACCTCACGGGAAAGATGACGCTCGGCGAAGGCGACGAGATTCTGAAAGATAAGATCAACAGCCTCGTCTTGGATGGTCACAAGAAGATCGTCCTGAACCTCGCCGGTGTCCCATACATCGACAGTTCGGGTCTTGGTGAGATCGTACGTACGTATACGACGGTCAGTCGACAGGGTGGGACTCTGAAGCTCCTCAACCTCACCAAGCGCATCACGGATTTGCTCTCGATCACGAAGCTGCTGACCGTGTTCGAAACCCACGACAGCGAAGACGACGCCGTTCGGAGCTTCTCCGCCTCTTCGAGGGTCTGACGGCCGCGCTGTCATGGCGCGTTCGCTCCTGACTCAGGTCCCTCCTGCCACCGAACGTCCAGTGGTAGGGACGTCCGGACGCTCCGCGCTCGCAGCACTAGCCGCCTCTCTTCGTCCCGAGCAGTGGACCAAGAACCTGCTCGTCTTCGCAGGCCTGTTGTTCGGCGGACGCCTGCTCGATGTGACGGCCGCCCTCATCGCCACGTGGACCTTCGTCCTATTCTGCGCGTTGTCCGGGGCCATCTACCTCTTCAACGACGTACGGGATCGCGACGGAGATCGCCGACACCCGATCAAGCGGCTGCGGCCGATTGCCGCTGGGGAACTCCGGGCCTCGACTGCGCTGATCGCCGCCGCGGCACTCGTCACAGGCGGGGTGTTCGGCGCATTCCTGGTCAACCCCGCGCTCGCTGGCGTCTCCGCCGCGTACGCAGCATTGCTGTTGCTCTATTCGCTTGCGCTGAAGCACCTCGTCATCATCGACGTCATGACGATAGCGGCGGGCTTTGTTCTGCGCGCGATCGCCGGCGCTGTGGCGGTCAACGTGCCGATCAGTTCCTGGCTGCTGGCGTGTACGACGCTCCTCGCGCTCTTCCTTGCGCTCAGCAAACGCCGGCACGAACTAATCCTGCTCGGGGGGGGCGCCGAGGAGCACCGGCCAATCCTCGATGAATACAGCCCGTACCTGCTCGATCAGATGATTTCAGTCGTGACGGCATCAACGGTTATTGCGTACACGGTGTACGCCACCAGCCCGGACACGGCGGCACGACTCGGAACTTCACATCTTGGCGTCACCGTGCCGTTTGTGCTCTACGGCATCTTCCGGTATCTCTATCTGGTGCACCAGAAGCGAGGCGGCGGTAACCCGTCGACCCTCCTGCTGTCCGACCGGCCGCTGCTCCTCTGTGTCGGGATGTGGGTTGGCACGGTTGTGCTGCTCATGTATTCATCGTCGGGAAGGTAGGTCATGCCCGTAGTCGCCGACACTAAACCGATCCAAGCTGCCCGGACACTCGGTCGCACCTCACGGGTTGCGGTCGTCCGCACCAGGCCGGAAACCGTCGTTGACGATTACGGTCGCGTCATGGACCTGGCTGGTTACCGGGATGTCCTGTCACGCGACCGGGACACCCTGCTCAAACTGAACCTGTCCTGGACGAAGTACTTCCCCTCGTGTTCGTCCCAGCCATGGCAGGTTGACGGCGTGACGACGAAGATGCTCGCCGACGGGTTCACGCGTGAGCGTCTCATTCCAATCGAGAACAAGACGGTCGTCACCAACCCACGCGAGGGGTGCCGGAACAATCGCTGGGAACCGATCCTCGCGCGACAAGGACTGACCTTCACGCCGTTGACCGAGGTCGAATGGCAGGTCTATCCCTTCAAGAGCCCGCTCCTCAAGCTGAATGAGATCTTCCCGGAGGGGATCCAGATCCCTTCCATCTATCCAGGGCGACAGATTCTCCACTTGCCGACCGTCAAGACGCACGGCCATGCGGTGATGACCGGCTCGGTGAAGAATTCGTTTGGGGGCTTGCTGCGCGAGGTTCGGCACTATGCGCACAAGTACATGCACGAGGTCCTGGTGGACCTGCTCTACATGCAACGGGAACTCCACCCGGCAATATTCACGGTCATGGACGGGACGATTGCCGGCGATGGTGCAGGCCCTCGCACGATGATTCCTCGGGTCAAGAACCTGATACTCGCGGGGACCGACTCGGTCGCGGTCGATGCAATCGCGGCGCGTCTGATGGGGTTCGAACCTCTCTCGATTCCCTTCCTTCGCATGGCCCACGAACGAGGGCTGGGCATTGCGGACCCCCAGCAGATAGAGTTGGTGGGCGACGATGTGTCGCATGAGAACTTTGGCTTCCAGACCCGCCGTTCCTTGGTGATCTGGGGCGATCAGATGATCCGGCGAGGATTCTTGCGGCCGCTCGAACGTCTGCTGCTCCACTCGCCGCTGATGGTGTGGGCGCCGTTCGCGTCGAACGTGTACCACGACCTCATCTGGTATCCGACGATCGGCCAGTCCCGCATCCGCTCGTTCATGGAAACCGAGTGGGGACAGCTCTTTAGAAAGTACTGAGATTCATGGATCAGAATCAGGATAGGCATCGAGGGAACCCTCATCGCCCCCGCCGGGGGCCTGACCGCCGAGGCCCGGCACGCCGACCGTCTTCTCCTCAGCAGACGCACGACCGCCCCGGCCGCGATCAGGTGGACGTCGAGCAGATCATGCGCGACATCCGCGGGCGTATCGCCCAGCGCCAGGGCATCGATTTGTCGAATCAGCAGATCCAAGATCTGGCCGCGCGACGTCTCGAATCGATTCTGGACCCGCGCGCGATCAAACCGTCTCTCCTGGACGGCCTCAGACGCGGTGCGGCGGCTCCGATGGGCGTGGCAGACAAGATCCCTAACGAACCGACGTTCTCGTTCGAGGACACGACCATCTACGACTCACACCGTGGCGCACTTCGCTTTGCCCGTAGGCTGCTGAACCCCCTGCTGAAGCTGTTCTTCAACCCGAATCCGCTCATCCGCGCGCTGCACCTGCAAGCGAATCTCAATGTCGAAACAGCCGAACGCAATGCTGAACGGGATCGCCGGCAGACCGAGTGGAATGCCCTGCACTTCGAGATCGTCCAGCGACTCGTGACCGAGGTGTCGCGCGTCAGCCTCGAGCTGCAAGCGCTCTCGATGCGAGTCGAAGCCCTGGGCGCACGCGTCGACTTCAACGATCGACGGGTCGGACACCTGGAGGGTTCGGCCCATCGAGCGCGGCCTCAGGGACGGCCTGAACCGACCGTCGCCAGCCCGGTGGTTGAGACCGACGTCGCGCCATCCGAGCCCATCGCCACCTCGAGTGACGCCCAGACATCCGAGGTCGCGCGCCGCAGACGACGACGCCGCCGGGGCCGGCGCAGCGGATCGGGGCCAGGCGAGTATCTGTCTACTGGTACACCAGGAACCCTCTCGGCCACATCGGCGCCCGAAGAGACGTCCGCAGCGGGTTCGCTGACCGTGGATGGGATGCGTGAAGAGTCCAACGAGACGACTGATGCACCGGGGAGCGCACCGGCGCTTCAGCCGGACGACAGACAGGCCGCGCCTGTACCGTCGATACCCGACACCCCAGCCTCACAAGTCCCGATGTCGCTGTCGGACGCCGAGCGCGGCGAAGACTAGCCCGTCGCGATGAAGCTGGCTATCGTCGTGCAGCGTTATGGCGCGGATATCAGTGGGGGAGCGGAGCTCCACGCGAGATACATCGCGGAGCGACTGTCGTCACGTAGCGACGTTCGCGTCCTGACGACCTGCGCGCGCGACCACGTGACCTGGCGTAACGAGTTCTCGCCTGGACTCGACGACGTCCATGGGATTCCGGTCGAGCGATTCCGCGTCTCTCGGGAGCGGAAGCTCCCTGACCTGGGCATTCGGTCAAGGCGAGTCTTTCTACGACTACACTCGATTCAGGAAGAACTCGAGTGGCTCGACAGCGAAGGGCCTGTGAGTCCGGACCTCGTGTCGAGACTGCGCCGCTCGGGCGGTGAGTTCGATCTCGTCGTGCTGTTCTGCGCCCGCTACTACCACGCCTATCACGGCGCGCGCGCCGTGGCCGAACGAGCGGTCCTGGTGCCAACTGCGGAACGTGATCCGGCACTCGGGTTGGCAATCTTTCAGCCGATGTTTCGGGGCGTTCGCGCCATTATGTACAACTCTCCCGAAGAGCGCGCGGCGATCGAAGCGGTGTCCGGCAACGGACATGTCCCGGGTGTCGTCGTAGGGGTCGGTTCGGAGATTCCATCGGAGGTGGCGCCCGCCCGCGCCAGACAGAAGTTCGGACTTTCGAAGCCATTCCTTCTGTACGTTGGTCGGATCGACGCGAACAAAGGGTGTCAAGAACTCTTCGATTTCTTCCTCCGATACGTCGGCGCATCCGAGCGCGATCTCGAGCTCGTCTTGATCGGCACGGCGGCGATGCCGATCCCTGCGCACCCACGAATTCGCCATCTCGGCTTCGTCGACGACCGCGACAAGTTCGACGTGTTGGCGGCTGCGGAAATGCTGGTCATGCCGTCTTACTACGAGAGCCTCTCGATGGTCGCGCTCGAGGCGTGGGCGCTCGGACGCCCGGTCCTGGCCAACGCACGGTGCGACGTGCTGCTCGGCCAGTGCCTTCGAAGCAATGCGGGGTTGTTCTATGAGGACTCAACTGACTTCATGGCCGCGTTGGACCGTCTACTCGACGACCGCGCGCTGAGCGCATCACTCGGCCGGAACGGCCGGGAGTACTTCAAACGCCACTACAGCTGGCCGGTGATCGAGCGCAAGTATTTCGACATGTTCGACCGACTGATGTCCGAATCCGCGCGCAACTCCATGGAACCGTTGCCGGGATGGTTGGCCCGGCGTCGGCTCACCGCGCCGGCTGCGGTCGACGTCGTGGCGAATCTGCCGTCAGGTCCCGCCATGAACGTCCCGGCGGCGGCGGAGGTCTCCGCGTGAGGTTCGCGTTCGTGACCCCGCGGTACGGCGGAGACATTGGATCAGGACCCGAACACGCGTGCCGGCTGCTCGCGGAGCAGGTCTGTCAGCGTCATGCGGTCGACGTCATCACGACGTGTGCCAGCGACGCAGCGACATGGCGAAACGAATATTCCGAGGGCACCGATCGCGTTCGCGGCGTCATCGTCAGGCGGTTCGTCGTCAATCAACTTCGCGACAACGTCGCGTTTCAAGAGTTGTCGTCACGGCTGTCGGCCGAGGCGCATGGCCGCGACGACGAGCAGGAATGGATTCGCCAGCTTGGCCCGTCCTCGCCTGGTCTCATCGACTATTTGAAGCGCCAGCATCGCAATTACGACGCCGTGGTCTTCTTCTCGTTGTATCACTCGACCACGGTCCTCGGCATCGCCGCGGCACCAGACCAGAGCATCCTGTTTCCGTACCTCCGCCTCGACCAGGCGCTTCGTTTCAGCGTGTGGAGCGACGTGTTGGGCTCAGCCAAGGCGGTCGGCTACCTCTCGTCCGCAGAACGCAACCTGGCCCACCGTTTCCTTCGTGTCCGCCCCGTCAACGAGGAAGTAGTGGGCATCGGCGTCGACACGTTGGCACAGCAGGCCTACCCGCGTCACCAGCAGAACCCCGCGGACGCGCTGTCCGGCGATGACGACAGAGGCGACGACGTCGAGACTGAACCAGCGTTTGAGGAGTCGGATTACCTGGGTGGCCGTGGGATCCCCTTCCGGCGGCGACACCGACTGTACGGTTCGTTCGCGCTCTACGGCGGACGCGTCCAGGCCGACAACGGCTGTGAAGAGATGCTCGAGTACTTCGATGGTTTCAACGCGATCGACGGCGACACCGCCCTCGTGCTCATGGGCGCCAAGCTCATCAGTATTCCCGCGGAGCCATACATTCGCCTGGCGGGCGTGCTTCCGGACCGCGACCGGATGATTGCGTACGAGGCCGCGAACATTACGCTGGCGCCGGACCCAGACGACCTCTTGGCCCAGCCGGTTCTCGAAAGTCTCGCCGTGGGAACGCCAGTGCTTGCCAATGCGAGGAACACCGCATCGGTCGAATTGTGCCGGAGCGCCAATGCCGGCCTGTACTACTCGAGCCGAGGGGAGTTCGTCGAGGCGATGCGAGTGTTGACGACCAACACCAGGTTGCGCCAGCGGATGGGTGAGAACGGCCGCGAATACGTCCGCCAGAACCATCGGTGGGACGCGGTGCTCGGTCGCTTCGACCGTCTCGTGACCAAGGCCAGAGGTCGCTGAGCGCTACTCGCGCGTGGGTTCAGCGGTGGACAACCGCTGCCGCGACGACGAGGAGGGCCGATCGTCGTTCTCCTCGTCCTTCTTACGGCGCGGCTTGATGTCGTACCGCTTGATCATCTCGTTCAACGTGGTGGGCTTGATGTGCAGGAGCTCCGCCGCCCGCTTCTGAACGCCACCCGACGCCTCCAGCGTCGACTCGATCAGCCGCTTCTCGACGTTGGTGATGACATCCTTGAACGAGATCCCCTCGGGCGGCACGATGAATCGAGGGATATGGAACATCGGTGCGGATCGGTACGTTCTCCGGAATCAGGCTCGCGTCGATCCGTGGCTGTGACGTCAGGACCACCGCCCGCTCGATCACATTCTCCAGCTCGCGTACGTTGCCTGGCCAGTCGTAGTCCATGAGGACGTCGAGCGCCTCGGCTGTGAGCTCGAGCCCCACCTTCCGATTCTCAGTGCCGTACTTCGCAAGGAAGTGGTGGGCCAGGACCGGAATGTCCTCCTTGCGATCTCGGAGAGGCGGGAGGGAGAGGTTGATGACATGGAGACGGTAGAACAGGTCCTCGCGAAAACGTCCGTCCGCCACCATCTGCCTGAGGTCGCAGTTGGTGGCCGCAACGATCCGGACGTCGACCTTGATCGTCTCCATGCCTCCCAGGCGCATGAACTCGCGCTCCTGCATGACACGCAACAACTTGGCTTGCGTGTCGAGCGGGATGTTGCCGATTTCGTCGAAGAAAATAGTGCCCTTGTCCGCGAGGTCGCACAGCCCCTTCTTTGGATACACGGCACCAGTGAACGCACCCTTCACATGTCCGAAGAGGGTTGATTCCAGGAGGTCCGACGGCAGATTTCCAGAGTTCACCGTGACAAACGCCCGATCGGATCGCGACGAATTGGAGTGAATGGCACGGGCCGCGAGCTCTTTGCCGGTTCCGCTCTCGCCGGTGATGAGGATCGTCGATCGGCTTGGCGCCGCCTGGATGATCAGGTCGAAGACCTGTTTCATCCTCGGGCTCCGACCGATGATTCCCGGAAAATTCTGGTGCTGTGCCTGAAGTGTCTGACGCAGGGCGATGTTCTCTGCTCGCAGCTGACGACGTTCAATAGCGTTGCGAACGACAAGGAGCACCTCATCGTTCTTGAATGGCTTCGTGATGTAGTCGAACGCGCCCCGCTTCATCGCGGCAATCGCGGATTCCACCGATGCGAACGCGGTGATCATCAGCACCGGGAGCTCGTCGTCGAGCTTCCTGATCTCCTCCAGCGTCCCGATCCCGTCGATGCCTGGCATCATCACGTCGAGAATGGCCGCATCGAACGGAACCGTCTTCACGAGCTCAATTCCCTCGGCGCCGGATGTCGCCATGCGTACGTGATAACCCTCACGCGTCAGCAACGCGTCGAGAATTTCGCGCATGATGTCTTCGTCGTCGACGACGAGGATGGAGCCTTTGTGCCGCACGGGGGGTGCCTACTGGTGCGCGGCTCGAAGCGAGCGTTCGCTGTGCGCGGGGGGAAACTCCACGACGAAGCGCGTGCCCTGACCCAGAATGCTTTCGCACTCGATCGAACCGTGGTGCTCGCGCACGATCCCGTAGCTGATCGAAAGCCCGAGACCGGTCCCTCGACCGATCGACTTGGTCGTGAAGAAGGGGTCGTAGATCCTCGCCAGGTGCTCGCTCGGAATGCCAGACCCGGTATCGGCCACCTCCACGACGGCCTTCCCGTCCTTCAAGCTCGTCGCCACTGACAACCAGCCGCCCTTGGGCATCGCGTCCTTGGCGTTCAAGAACAGGTTCAGGAAGACCTGCTGCAGCTTCTGTTCAGAGCCGACGACTGGCACCGCAGTCGCCGACAAGTCACGCCGGACCCTGACATGCTGCACCTGGAACTGATGCTCCACCAGTGACAGGACGTCGTTGAGCACCACATTGATGTCCACCGCCGTCAGGTCGCGGCCTGGAGCTGATGGGGGGCGTGAGAGGCTCAAAAGGCCGTTGACGATCCTCGCGGCACGGAAGGTCTGTCGTTCGATCTTCTCCAGGAGTCTGGTCTTCGGATCCTCAGGATCGGCCCCCTCGAGCAGCATTTGCGTAAAGCTCGAGATGCCCGTCAGGGGAGTGTTGACCTCGTGGGCGACGCCCGCCGCCAGCAGACCGATCGAGGCCATCTTCTCGGAGATCTGCAACTGCTCCTCGAGCTCCACGCGTCGCGTGACGTCTTCGAGAATGACGATCGTTCCCGCCGGCGTCGTCGACTGTTCACCCGCGGTCCGCAGTGGCACGACGGCCACGTTCACGATCATCGTGTGCCCCGTCGCGCGCTGACGTGCGACCACCGGGAGCCTGGACAGAGTGGACCCGTCCGGCGCGTCCCGGCGAGCCGCGCAGATCGCGTCAACGACGGGAGCGTCGAAAAGATCGGACAGGCGGTGGCCCACTGCGTCGACGCGTGGGATGCCGTAGAGCTCTTCGAGGGCGCTGTTCCATCTGACGACGCGATCGCCGAGGTCGACGACGAGCAGGCCGTCGTCGAGCGACTCGAGGATGTTCTCATTGAATACACGAAGCCGATCGAGCTCTGCGGCTTTGAGGTGCAGCTGTCGATACAGGCGCGCGTTTTCGAGGGCCGTGGCGACCTGTCCGGCGACGGCAGCGAGCAATGCCGTGTCCTCGCTGTTGATCGGCTCTCCTGTCTCTTTCCGTCCGAGCGCCAGGACCGCAATCGTCCCCTCGTTCGACACGCACGGAATGAAACAGCTCAAACCTTCGTCGCGCCAGGATTCGACATCCTCCGCCGAAAATCGACTCGACGCAATCGGGTCGTCGAGGGCGACGATGTGCCCGTCGCGAAGCCTGCTGCCGATCGTGGAGGCCAGTGACAACTCCGACGGGTGACCACCGGCGAATCCGTGCGCGCGAACCGACCCGAAGTGCGGCCGCGTCTCATCCACGATCATCAGGGCCATCCGATCGACGAGCAAGGTCTCCATCACGCGAGACACCAGCCGCTCGGACAGCCGATTGAGATCGAGGTCGCTGTTCAGGTCTCTGGCGAAGCCAACCAACGCCCGCCGATAGTCGAAGCGATCGCGGTAGAAGGCACGATCGAGCACGTCCTGAATCGTGTGCTTGACCCAAGGGGCCAGCAGCAGCGCGATCACGGTGACGACCACCGCCAGGACCCAGTTGTGACTCGAGCTGCCCTCGGACACCACGCGATCGAAGCCCTGCAAGAGCACGACGTAGATGACACCGACCGCCGCCGGCGCCGCTGCGTAAACGAGGGCACGCTTGACGATCACCTCGACGTCGGTCAGGCGATAGCGAACGATGGCAGAGGCATACGCGAGCGGAACGATCCCCAGCGGAATCGCGGTGAGCTGCATCGAAAGCGACGGCTCGACGCCGATCGCCCAGGGAAGGGCGTAGCCGAGAGCGAAGGGGGTCATGCCAAGCGCGGATCCCCAGGCGATCCAACGAAGCTGCCGTCGGGCCGTGATCGAACGGACCTCGGCGAGGGCGCGCACGAGCACGAACAGCCCGCCGCCGAAACACGTAGCGAGATAGACGTACTCGAGCCGATCGAGGACTTCCAGAACGCCAATGAAGTAGCGGGCGTCGACACCGCTGCGCAGCAACGCGACAACCCGCGCGATCCCCATCGCGAGGACGGGCGCATACACCATCGGTACGAAGAGGCGTCCGGCAGGGCCCAACGACGACGTTCGGCTGCGCTCCGGGAACACGAGCGCGAAGTGAAAAAACAGCGCGGGCAGCAACAGGATCGAAATCGCGTCGCCCCAGTAGAAGATCCAGTCCAGACGGTCGAGGCGCCCACTGAACGAGAACGTGAAAAGGCCGAACGAGGTGACCGAGAGCCAGAAGAAGTGCAACGTCGCCGGGTCGCCAGGGCACCGCACGCGGACGGCGCCCCCGACGAGGAGCGTGGCAATACCGATCGTCGCCAGCAAGAAATAAAACAGGCGCGAACCACTCGGTATTGGGGCGACCTGAAGATTGACGACTTCGCGGGCACCGAGTCGGAGAATGGTGTACCGAAGCGCCGCGCCCTTCACCGAACCATGGAGGGCGCGTTCAACGTCGGCGGTCTCCTGCACCGGCCGATCGTCGATCGCCAGCAGGAGGTCACCTGGAAGGAGTCCTTCAACGGCGGCGGGAGTATCGGCGGCGACCTCGGCCGCCACGACACCCTGTGGACTCTGTGCCCACAGAACGCCGTCCTCCACTTCATTGAACGTTGCGCGGGAAACGATGTTGGCGACGCCGAGGCACAACAGCGCCGCCACGACGACCACCGGCAAGACCGGGGAGCGCCAGAGGACTGTTGCGCCTGAACGAGACCTCGCCGACGGATTCACGGATTCACAGTCCTGGCCTTGTCCTAGAACCGAACGGTCACGCCTCCGACGACACGCTTTGGTGACCGCACCACGAGCAATTCGTCGTAGAGCGATCCATCCGTCAGGCCATCGTGGAAGAGACTTCGCAGTCCGACGAGCATTTCCCACTCGGCGCCCGAGAACTGCATGAACGGCAGCGACTGACTCACTTGCAGGTCGAAGCGCGCTCCAGGGCGCTGCCCGCGTCCGTCCACGTGGGCAAAGTGCGAATTGACTCTGTAGATGACGAAGACGCGCGTCTCGGTGACCGGCACTGTGCCATCAACCGTCGTCGTCACGTCGTGGAGGCGCCCGTCGCTCGGCAACCGCGTGACTGCGGCGCTGGACAGCGCGTCGACATCCGGCGACGGCCGAACCCAGATCGTCTCGGCGTTCGTGTAGTCGATTGACGCCCGAATCCGCCCCGAAATCGTACGGCCCACACTGACGCCCCAACCCGTCGCATCGAAGTCACCCGCCGACGCCACGTAGTAGTGCCCGAGACCCGTCTCCAGCGAGCCGAGAGTCGGAGGCCCAAACAGCGTCAGAATCTGATCGTCAACTGTCTGATAGAAAACCCGCACTCCGGCAACCAGGCCCACCCATTCGCGTTCGGCTGCGAACTCCATCTGATCGAGCCGCTCCGCGACGAAACCATGACGAGACAGAGATGAAAACGTCCGCTCGGGAGGCAGCGACACGCCACTTGGCGGCGGAATGAACTCCTCCGCCCCAGGGGCGGTCTCGCGCCGTTCGACGGTTGCACGAATCTTGAGGCTATCGCCGACCCGCGGTGTCAGCGTCACGCCGGCACGTGGACTGAAAAGCGCGCGATCCGAGAGATAGTCATAGCGGGCATACCTCGCGCCGTAGCTGACACTGACTCGCGGCGTGAGCGTCCAATCGTCGTAGGCGTAGAGGACGCCGGCATTCCTGCCTCCATCGGTGACGGCGGCCAGCGCATCGGCGTTTCCGCCGAGATATCGCTGTGCGCCATACGACAGACCCGCATCGTAGCGATGCGTGGCTGGGGCGCGCTGATAGGATCCGGCAACGACCCACGACGAGAGATCCCCCTGTGTCAGGGCCCCGCGCATGGCCCAGTGGCCGTTCGTCGTCGGCGCCTCGAGCGCAAGAAACGCCACGCCACGGGGAAGCCACGTCTGCATGGACAACAGGTCTTGGGGCTGCTCGAACGAGGTCGTCGTGAGCAGATCGAACTGGCCGTTCAATGGCACGTCGGCAAGCAGTGAGGTCGCCAATCGGGTTGGCGAGCCGACCGCCCAGCCGAGACCACCGAGGGAGTCACCGAGCAACGAGCCACCGGCGCCCACTGAATCGACCAGCCCAACTGCGGCATCCTTCAGCACGCTCCGCTTCTGGTGCCGCAGCCGCCAGGCGACCTCGCCGTGATCGTGGCCGTCTTCCTCGGATTCAGACCCGGAATCTGGATCGGTGGGACCGACCCCGGCGACGAGGATTGCAGGCTGGCCGCTATCACCACGCAGCGTCAGCGTGACGGTCGCCACGGTACTGGGCGCGCGTCTCACCTGCACCAAGTGCGAGCGAACAGGCAGGTATCCCTCGAGGTGCACGCGCACCAGGTAGGGACCCTCAGGGAGATTGCGGAACGCGAAACGACCGCTGGCATCTGAGACAACAGACGCTGCGGTCGTGCCGAGGGCAGAGACTACTGCACCAGCAACGGGCTGGCCTCGATCGTCGTGCACCACCCCCTGCAGATCCGGCCGAGGCGTGACCGCCACCGTCCCCACGAGGGGCGAAGGCGGCGGCCCCGTAGATGCTGCGGCGGACGTCGTCGCCACGCACATGAGTGCCGCCAAGCCGAAAAGCGCGAAATGGCGGTTCATGTGTGGCAACAGGTTCTCTCCGGCGATCAGGCCTCGACGGTGAAGTTCACGTTCTGGGTCAGCGTCTTGCCCGAGATCTTATCGGTGAGCTTGATCTCGAGGCGATAGTCGCCGACAGGAAAACTCGCGAGTGGCACGACCAGGCTACCAGGTAACTGATGCCCCGCGGCGACATCGAACTGCGCCGGCAGCGTCGAGGCGTTCAAGAGTTGCGGGGCGGTCTTGTTGAAGTATTTCTCGCCCTCCGCGGTCTTGTGGTGAAAGTTGTACTCGATCTGGAGATCCGGTTTGCCGGCGTTCGCCTGCGTCCCATAGACCCAGAACAACACCTGCAACTCGCCGGCCTTCTTGAACTTGGCGTCGAGCGATGGTACGACACGCATGGTGCCGAAGGTGTAGGGATTCTCCTGCTGTTGCTCCGGTGTCAAGGGCGCGGAGAGCTGTTCTATGGCACCGAGCAGCACCGAACTGGTCGTCAAGTCCGGCCCGACCAACGCGGGAACGGTCAAGTCCCGGCGCAAGAACCCAGCTTTCGACGGAGGCTGGTTACGCTGGGTCTCGAGCGGGCTCTTCTCCTTCACCGCGACCAGAACCTCGTATTCTCCAGCCTTGAGCGCCATGGCGCGAGCCACCTTGCCGTCCGGCTTCACATCGAGGAACTGCACGTTGTCCCATGGGTAGGCCGGCGCCGCCCCCTTCGCAGCCGGCGCGGGAGCAGCGGGAGCAGCGGCAGCGGCCTTGCTGACGACGCGTACGTACAGGGCAACCCCTGGCGCCGCGAGTTTGGATGCGTCGAGCGTCACGCTGAACGGAATGTATGTCGTTCCGTCGGCTCCCCGCATGAAATGATTCGCCTCCCACTGGACGGCGATGTCTGTCGGCGCCGGCTGCTTTCCAGCCGCGATGGCATCGACCATCTGAACGAGCGCCTGTGTGTCGCGCTGTTCCTGCTGGCTGCGCCGCTCCTGGTCGCGGCGGTTCGGCTGTTGGTTGTTCTGCCGCGCGAAAAGCGCCGGCGCGGTGGCCAGCGTGGTCGCGGCAACGGCCAATACGAGAACCCGACGAATATGCATCATGCGTCTCCGGAACAAATAACGTACCTCGGTGAAACGCCTGATCATAGGCACACGAAACAGGGTCAAGTCAAACCATGAAAACCACAGAAGTTCCTAAGGATATCGCGTTTCAGCGCCCCGAAAGGCCCGGACGCGCATGTTATGATCGCAGCCCTTCTGTCTCCGCGGCCCGACAGCCACCATGGACTTCGACGACATCCTCGTAATTCTCCTGGCGGGCGGCGCCGGCGAGCGACTGTACCCCCTGACGAAGGAGCGGGCGAAGCCGGCTGTCTACTTCGGAGGACCCTATCGAATCATCGACTTCACGCTGAGCAACTGCATCAATTCCGGGCTGCGGCACATCTTCATCGCGACGCAGTACAAGTCGCTCTCCCTGAACCGGCACGTCCGGATGGGATGGAACGTGGTGTCGGAGGAACTCGGGGAGTTCATCGAAATCCTGCCGCCACAGAAGCGGGTCGGCGAACACTGGTATCTCGGCACCGCAGACGCGGTGTTCCAGAATCTCTACTCCGTCTCACGCGAGGCGCCGGCACACGTCATCGTGCTCTCGGCCGATCACGTCTACAAGATGGACTATTCGAAGATGCTGCGGTTTCATCTCGAAAAGAACGCCGATGCGACGCTCGCCGCTCTCGAGGTGCCGACCGCCGAGGGGCGCCGATTCGGCGTCGTCAGCATCGACGGGCAGGATCGGGTCACCGGTTTCCAGGAAAAACCTGACAACCCGGTCCCCGTTCCCACGTCCCCTGATGTCACGCTGGGATCGATGGGGATTTACATCTTTCGCGCGGATGTCCTGGTGCGCGCCCTGGAGCAAGACGCCTCACGTGCGGACAGCCACCACGACTTCGGCAAAGACATCATCCCGTCGCTCATCCAACACGCACCGGTGTATTGCTATCGCTTTTACGACGAGAACAAGAAAGCGGCGAAGTACTGGCGCGACATCGGCACCCTCGATGCGTACTTCGACGCAAGCATGGACCTCTGCCACGTCAATCCGGAGTTCAACCTCTACGACCCGGAGTGGCCGCTGCGGACGTATCAGCCACAGGCCCCCCCGGCCAAGTTCGTGTTCGCGCAGGAAGGGCGCCGGTGCGGCCAGGCGATTGATTCGGTCATCTCGGGCGGGTGCATCGTCTCCGGGAGCCGCGTGTCGGGGAGCATCCTGTGCCCCAATGTCCGCGTCCACAGCTTCTGCGATATTCAGCAGACGATTCTGATGCCCGGAGTACGTGTGGGCCGGCATGCCCACCTTCGACGTACGATTGTTGACCGCGACGTCGTCATCCCTCGCGGAGCAGTGGTAGGTTACAACCCGGACGAGGATCGTCGTCGGCACACCGTCTCCGAAGGTGGAGTGGTCGTCGTCACTGCGGACGACGAGCCGTTGATCGGGCCGATCAGTGAAGAAGCGCTCCAGGCGGAAGCGAACGCCGATCGCGGTGGCGACCCGCCTTTGATTTGACGGAAGGTTCGCGAGGTGTCGATAGTGGGACTCACACGTATTCACGCACGGGAGATTCTGGATTCACGCGGTAACCCCACCGTGGAAGTGGACGCATGGGCGGGTGAATTCTTCGGCCGCGCGGCCGTGCCTTCCGGTGCATCCACCGGTGAACGGGAAGCCCTGGAATTACGTGACGGCGATAAGGCCCGGTACCTCGGTAAGGGCGTCCGGACCGCCGTCGCCAACGTCAACGGGGAGATCGCAAGAGCGCTCGAGGGGCACGATCTCGATCAACGGGAGATCGATCGAAAGCTACTGGAACTGGATGGCACGCCGGTCAAGAGCCGTCTCGGAGCGAATGCGCTCCTGGGTGTTTCGATGGCCGTGGCAAAGGTGACCGCCGCTGCCGCGCGGGAACCTCTCTACGCGTGCCTCGGCCGATTGGCGGGGACTGCCCCGGAAGACTACGTTCTGCCCGCGCCGATGATGAATATCCTCAACGGCGGGGCTCACGCCGACAGCAGCGTCGATCTGCAGGAATTCATGGTGATGCCGGTGGGCCTCCCGACGTTCGCGGAAGCGCTTCGCGCGGGCACCGAGATTTTTCATGCGCTCCGCGCGATCCTCAAGAAGGCCGGTCACTCCACGGGCGTCGGGGACGAAGGCGGGTTCGCACCGAACCTCAAATCCAATCGCGAGGCGCTCGACATCGTTCTCGAGGCGATCGGCCGGGCGGGCTTCCGGGCGGGTCAGGACGTGTATCTCGCGCTTGACGTCGCTGCGAGCGAGCTCTGGAAGGACGGCGCGTATGTGTTCCGCAAGTCCGGAGAGGCCACGCGAACACCAGCCGAAATGGTCGAGATGTACGCGGATTGGGTGCGGCAGTATCCAATAATTTCGATCGAGGATGGCCTTGCGGAGGGCGATTGGGATGGTTGGAAGGCGCTCACGCGAGCGCTTGGCGATCGGGTGCAGCTCGTCGGCGACGACGTCTTCGTGACGAATCCTGAAATACTCGAGAAGGGAATCGCGGAGGGGGTTGGGAACGCCCTGCTCGTGAAGCTGAACCAGATCGGCACCGTGTCCGAAACGCTGGACGCCATCGCCATGGCGCGCGCGGCGGGCTACGCGACGATCATCTCTCACCGATCTGGCGAGACCGAGGACAGCACAATCGCGGACCTGGCCGTAGGAACAGGGGCGGGTCAGATCAAGACCGGTTCTGGGAGCCGGAGCGACCGCACCGCAAAGTACAACCAGTTGCTGCGGATCGAAGAGGCACTGGGCTCGAACGCGAGATACGCCGGGCGCAGCGCCATCCGACAAATGCCCGCGGCCGCCCGCTGACGTCATGCACCGCCTCGTCCTACTTCGCCACGGAGAAAGCACCTGGAATCGTGAAAACCGATTCACCGGGTGGACCGACGTCGATCTGAGCGACAAAGGCCGTCTCGAGGCCCAGGAGGCCGGGCGACTGATGGCCGCGGAAAAATTTGCGTTCGACGTTGCCTACACGTCGGTTCTCAAGCGCGCGATTCGCACGCTCTGGATAGCGCTCGATGAAATGGATCTCCTGTGGGTTCCCGTGCACCGCTCGTGGCGTCTGAACGAGCGGCACTACGGCGCACTCCAGGGTCTCAACAAGGCAGAAACCGCGGCCGCTCACGGTGAGGCACAGGTCAAGATCTGGCGTCGAAGCTACGACATTCCGCCGCCCCCGCTCGCTGGAGACGACCCGCGGCATCCCTCCAGGGATCGGCGGTACGGGACGCTCGCACCCCGCGACCTGCCGCTGACCGAGTCGCTGAAGGACACGGTGGCGAGATTCCTGCCGTACTGGCACGACACCATTGCCCCCGACATCCGTGCCGGACGCAACGTCGTCATCGCGGCACACGGCAACAGCCTCCGCGCGTTGGTGAAGTACCTCGATGGTGTCTCCGACGAGGCGATCGTCGAGCTGAACATCCCGACCGGTGTCCCGCTGGTCTACGAACTGAACAGCAGCCTCGAGCCGGTGCGAAAGTTCTACCTCGGCGATCCCGACGCGGTAAAGGATGCCGAGCGGTCCGTGGCCAACCAGGGAAAGGCCACGTAACGCCCGTACCTACTCGACCGGCTCCTTGGCCTCGTCAGCGCCAATACGCAACGACCGGAGGAACCGGCGGTCGTTGGTGGTGAGACCGAATGAACGACCCCCGGGCAGCAGGCGTGCGGGTGTCGTGATCTTGGTGACGGATCCCCCGCTGCTTCGGTTCACGAACCCCACGACGGCCTCGAGAGTGACACGCATCTCGAACCCGGCCTCCCGGGCTTTGTCGCGGCAGGCTTCAACTTTCGGGTTCTCGGCAACAGCAGCGGCAATCGCGTCGGCCAGCTCTTTTGCGAAGCGGTTCACGACGTCATCCATTCCTGGTCCTCCTCACCCGCCGCCGGGCCGGGTCCGGGGCGCCTCCCGATCACGAACTGCGCGACTGGCAGTCAGTGGGTGTCGAGCGCCAAAGGTTTCATTCACAGGGGTTTAGCTCCCAAAGGAGACTGGGGCATTGTAGAGGCACCGACAACGAGTGTCAACGAATCGGCTTCTGGTCCGCCCCCCACGCGACGACAACACACGCTAGCCCGTCCTCTACCGCAAGGTAAAATCCCGACGCTGATGTCCACGCGCCCGTCTTCACCGAACTTCGCGGCGCCTGGGGACCTCAAGGAGCTGGACTTCGAACAAGATATCGGCTCGCCAGGCGAATTTCCGTTCACCCGCGGCGTCCAGCCGGACATGTACCGAGGTCGAGCATGGACCATGCGTCAGTACGCGGGCTTCGCGGCCGCCTCCGAGTCGAACCGCCGCTTTCGCTACCTCCTCGAGCAGGGAGTCAGCGGGCTCAGCGTCGCCTTCGACCTTCCCACCCAGATCGGCTACGACTCCGACCATCCGCTGGCGGCAGGTGAAGTCGGACGGGTGGGCGTTGCAATCGACTCAATCGAGGACATGGCGGTTCTTTTCGAGGGTATCCCTCTCGACAGGGTGTCGAGCTCGATGACCATCAACGCGACCGCCATCATCCTGCTGGCGCTGTATGGCGCCGTAGCGAGGCGGCAGGGCGTCGCACTTGCCTCGCTATCCGGCACTGTGCAGAACGACATCCTCAAGGAGTACGTCGCGCGAGGAACGTACATCTACCCGCCGCGGCCCTCGATGCGCATCGTGACAGACGTGATCGCGTTCTGTGCGCAGGAGATGCCACGATGGAACCCGATCTCCGTCAGCGGGTACCGCATCCGCGAAGCAGGCTCCACCGCCGCGCAGGAGATCGCATTCACGCTCGCGCACGGCCGGGCGTACGTGCAGGCCGCGGTGGACGTGGGCCTCGACCCCAATGTCTTCGGTCAGCGAATCTCGTTCTTCTTCAGCGCTCACAATGTCTTTCTGGAGGAGATTGCCAAGTTCCGAGCCGCACGCCGCATGTGGGCGCGCATCATGCGCGACCAGTTCGGCGCAACGGATCCGCGTGCCCAGCAGCTTCGCTTCCACGCCCAGACGGCGGGCAGTACGCTCACGGCCCAGCAGCCCGACAACAACATCGTGCGTGTCGCGATCCAAGCCCTCGCCGCAGTGCTCGGGGGCACGCAGTCGCTGCACTGCAACGGCCGAGACGAGGCGCTGGCCCTGCCGACCGAGGAAAGCGCGACGATCGCGCTGCGCACTCAGCAGATTCTGCTGCACGAAACCGGCGTGGCCAACACGGTGGACCCGGTGGCAGGTGCGTATGAGATCGAAGAGTGTACGAGCGCGCTCGAACGCGACGCCCTCCAGCTCATCGAGCGCCTGGATGCCGCCGGGGGCGCATTGTCGGCGATCGAGACGGGCTACGTCCGCCGACAGATCCAGGAAGAGGCCTACCGGGCGCAGCAAGCCGTCGATGCAGGCACGGCGATTGTGGTGGGCGTGAACCGGTTTCAGACTCGTGACTCGGGACTGGGGACCCGGGATTCGGTCGATTCCTTCTCCATGGATCCCGCACTCGAGCGGCAGCAGATCGAACGCCTGCGTGCCGTGCGCGCAGGGCGCAGCGAAAGCGACTGGGCGGACGCACTCGACGCCGTGGATCGAGCGGCGCGCGACGGATCCAATCTCGTGCCGCCGATCATCACCGCTGCGGAAAAGCACGCCACACTTGGTGAAGTCGCCGACAGGCTCCGGCAGGTCTTCGGCGAGTATCAGGACGTTTCCAGCAGCTGATGGCCGATCCTCTCCTGGACGTTCAGAACCTGTCGGTCGCCTTTGAAGGCCCTTCCCACACCGTCGCGGCGGTCAAGGATGTCAGCTTCCACGTCGCTCCCGGTGAGACACTGGGGCTCGTCGGCGAATCCGGCAGCGGCAAGTCGGTGACCGCGTTCGCGGTCCTGCAGCTCCTCCAGCCACCGGGCCGCATCACCGGTGGTCGCATCCTGTTCGAGGGACGCGACTTGGTCACCCTCTCAGAGCGTGAGATGCGTCAGATCAGGGGGGCGCGGATCTCCTTGATCTTCCAGGAGCCGATGACCGCTCTGAACCCGGTGATGCGCGTCGGCGATCAGATCGCGGAAGCCCTGACGGTCCACGGGCATGGGAAAGGCGAGGCGCACGACCGCGCCGTCGAGCTCCTGAACGCTGTTCGCATCCCTGATGCGGTGCGACGGGCACGCGACTATCCACACCAACTTTCAGGAGGGATGCGGCAACGGGTCATGATCGCCATCGCGCTCGCGTGTCATCCGGCGCTGGTCATCGCTGACGAACCCACCACGGCCCTCGACGTGACAATCCAGGCCCAAGTGCTCGATCTGTTGCGCGATCTGCGTGCCCAGTACAACCTTGCGCTCCTCCTCATCACCCACGACTTTGGCGTCATCGCGGAAATGGCCGACCGGGTAGCCGTCATGCACCGCGGCGTGCTCGTCGAGCAGGGTCCTGTCAGACAAATCCTGCGGGCGCCGGCGCACGACTACACGCGTCAACTCCTGGCAGCCGTCCCTGGCATCAGTGCTTCACTGCCGCAATGACCCACCCCACGGGAGCACCCTCTGAGGCGCCGATGACGCCGCTGCTCGAAGTACGGCACTTGGTGAAGCACTTCGTTCAGCGGCAAGGCCTGTGGCGCCCTCCGTCGGTCGTCAAGGCCGTAGACGACGTGAGCTTCTCTATCCAGGAGGGCGAGATGTTCGGGCTCGTTGGAGAGTCCGGAAGTGGCAAGAGCACGACTGGCCGCTGCATCCTGCGGCTGGTTGAGCCCTCGTCCGGGGAGGTGGTGTTTCGGGGAGAGAACGTCTTGACCCATTCGCGGTCGCGGATGCGTCAGGCTCGCCGGCATATGCAGATCGTCTTTCAAGATCCCTACTCTTCGCTCAACCCGAGGATGCGAGCGGGCGATATCGTTGAGGAACCGCTCATCATCCATGCCCGCGGTTCCAGATCCGAGCGCCTGGCTCGCGTCGAAGAGCTCTTTGCCCTCGTGGGGCTCGATCGGGAACACCAAGCACGGTATCCGCACGAGTTCAGCGGCGGGCAACGCCAGCGAATCGGTATCGCTCGCGCGCTCGCGCTCAATCCGGCGTTCATCATCGCCGACGAGGCGGTCTCCGCGCTCGACGTCTCGATCCAGGCGCAGATCGTCAGCCTGATGATGGAGTTGAAGGTGCGGCTCAGACTGACCTTCCTGTTCATCGCCCACGACCTTCGCCTCGTGGAACACATCTGCAATAGGGTGGCGGTGATGTATCTGGGAAAAATAGTGGAGATGGGAGACACCAGGCCGCTCTTCGCCAACCCCACGCATCCCTACACACGCGCACTCCTCAGCGCCGTACCGGTCCTCGATCCGGATGCGCCGCGTCGGCGCGTCACGTTCGATTCAGCAGCCTTCGATCGGGATGCGCCGCTCAAGGAGATTGGCCCGATGCACTGGGCGGCGGTGTGATTCCAGGACCTTCTTGATTTTCCACCGACTCAGGTTGTACTCGTGACGTCATGAGCCCTCGTGCCGGATCGGCGACCTACCGTCTCGTCATGACGGGGCTCCTGTTGTGGGCCATGGCGGCGGCAACATACGCGACCCTTCGTCTGACGTTCGGGTATCGTCCCGCCGTACATCCATGTCCGATGGAGCCCCTCCGTTGACGAGGCCACGCGGCAGCGCATGGAGCAGCGACACAGCCTTGTGCTTCCGAAACTACAGGACGAGCGCACCTACAGTTACGCCCTCATCAACACGGACGACGAGAACGTCAGGGGGCTCGTCCTCGACCCTGCCGTGGAGGATACCCACTACCTCCACAGGACGGCATTTCGGGTGGGATACTTTGCACCTCGCCTCCCGTATCTGACACCCCGCCCGGCGATACCAGCCGCGTTGGAACTCATTTCGGTGCTGATTTTTCTGGGCGGACTCGCGAGTGCCGGCCTCGCGCTTCTCGGAATCGTCGCACCCGGCCTCGTTCAAGGGCGCATCCTCATCGCCAGAAATGCGTTTCTCGACCCTCGAACGGCGTGGCGCGTCACGAAGGCTCATGTCGCATCCTGGATCGCTGGACGAATTCCAGACGCCTCTGCGGAGGCGGTCGCGCTGTTCCGAATCGTGTTCGGGGGACTGCTCTTGAATCTCGTGCTCAGGAGGCCAGTGTCTGCAGAGATGGCCGCTGAAGCAGAGAATGGCGTCTCAGTCGACTCATCAGCTCCTGCTGCGAATCTTCATCGACGCGCCCTGGCTTGCCGACTGGCTGCCGGCGTGGCTCGTCTTTTGGGGCTCGCTCTTCATCGTCGGAGCCTTCGCACGGATGGCATTCGCATGTCTGACGATCGGTATGCTCGGCTGGGCGACGCTCTACACGATCGCGACGTCGTACCACACCGTCTGCGCTCTTCTCCTATCGCTCCTCGCTCTGCAATGGTCGAGGTGGGGCGATGCGTGGAGCGTTGATGCGTGGAGGCAGCGCGCCCATCCGGCGCCGCGCGGCACGCCGCAGGAGTATGGATACACGACGTGGGCTCCCGCCCTGGTCCTGGGGATTGTGTACTTCGCGGCTGCGTTCGCGAAAATGCGAGACACCGGTCTCGCCTGGATTCTGAACGGAACCGTCAAATACCACTTTCTCTCGGATTCGCCTCAAGCGATGGTCGACTGGGGACTTCAACTCGGCCACTATCCTGGACTCGCGATCGCCCTCTCCTTCTGCGCCATCGCCGTTGAAACGCTCATCATTGTCGGAGTCAGCGCTCGTGCGTATCGCTATCGTGTCGCGGCGGGACTCGGCGCGCTGTCCCTGATGACCGGCTTCGTTCTGCTGCAGGGTATCTACTGGCCCGCGTGGTGGATCCTGCTCCTCTCGTTTCTGCCGTGGCACCTCGTGCGCCCGGCGGCTCGCGAAGTCTCCGTGCCGCACGGGCCGGTAACGATGGTTCCAGCGCGCCAGCCGAAGTTCGCGATTGCTCTGGTCACTTGCACTGCTCGGACAGCAGTCCATCGTCTCGCTGATGAGAATCGAAGCCTCTCCGGTGCTATCGACCTACGACATGTACGCGACGACCTACGGCAGTCCCGCCGACTACGAGCACAATGCCGGTCAGGCGTACTGGATTGTCGGGCTGGATCAGGCCGCGAAGACACATAGATGTCGCATCAATCCAATCGATGCGCGCAAAATCGAACGCGCCGGTTTCGCCGCCGATCGATCGTTGACGGAAGGGCTCCTACGCCGCTGCTTCGATCCCTCGGTCCCTCTTCAACAGGTCTCACTCGAAGCGACGAGGGTCCAGGTGGACTGGGCGCGTTGGCAACTCCTCGATGAACCCGTTCGTACGTTGCTGACCGATCCCATTGCGCCAGAACAGCTCAAGTAGCATCGACGTCGTCACGAAGGCCGCCGGACATCTCTTTCCAGCTGACCATCTCTGAAATAGAGCGTCCGAGCAGCAAACGCCGCGATGTCCGCCTCGTGCGTCACGAGCACGATCGTGTTGCCGGCCTGATGAAGTCGGCCAAAGAGCGCCATGAGCTCGGCGCCGGTCTTCGAGTCGAGGTTGCCCGTTGGCTCATCTGCCAGGAGCAGCGACGGGTTGTTCACGAGAGCGCGTGCAATGGCGACTCGCTGGCGCTGTCCGCCTGAGAGCTCGTTCGGGCGATGTGTGACGCGGGAAGACAGGTCGACGGTCGCAAGCGCGTCGCGTGCCCTCGCCTCGCGGTCTTTGGCTGCAACCCCGGCGTACACGAGCGGAAGCTCGACGTTGTGAAGCGCGGACGCGCGCGGCAGAAGATTGAATGTCTGAAACACGAACCCGATCTCTTCGTTGCGGATCCGCGCGAGCTCGTTGTCGTTCATCTCGCCGACCCGCTTGCCGTTCAGCGAGTAGCTCCCACTCGTCGGCGAATCGAGACAGCCGATGAGATTCATCAACGTCGACTTGCCCGATCCCGACGGTCCCATGACGGCGACGTACTCACCCCGCTCGATGTCGACGGAGACGCCGCGCAAGGCATGGACCTTCTCCTCGCCCATCACGTACGTTTTCCACAGATCGCGGGTTTCGATAAGGGGCATGGGTTCCTAGGCGGCCCGCAGACGCTGCACGAGCGCTCGCACCATGGATGGCGCATCGGCAGGCACGTGCGCAGACCAGGTCCTGATGTCGATGGGTACGACAATGAGTGTGACGCCTGCCTGCAGCGACCGCCTCCGAAGGTCGTCGATCGCCCTTCCCAGATCAGCGGCAGGAGCAACGGCCTCACCCATCACGAGCAGGCAGATCTCTGGAGGGTTGTCGCGTATCAGCCGCTGCGCCTTCGCAACGACGTCCTCCACGGCCGCCGCGTCAACCGCGGGAACCATCCGGACCAGGAAGCGCAGCTGGCGTCGTCTCCATGTCTTCGGCGAGGTGCTGGCGACGTCGAAGCCGTGCACAGGCGTCTCCTTGCAGGATCCGAACTCCTGTCGAAGCGCGTCACGCACGCGTCCGAGCACGGCCCGTCGCACCAACTCCATCGCCTCGGCGCGATCGTCCGAGAATCCCCAGTCGCCCCGTGACGGTGCGGCGGCCGCGGCAACTCGTGAGTCGTAGACGGTACGCGCCGACGGGTTGCTGAGCGTTCGGTATGCCTCGGTGATTTCAGCCGTCTTCGCGGCAGCGATTTCATGGAACTCAGCACCCAGGTGCTGAACCTTGTCTGGATGGTAGCGAGCGAGCGCACGACGGTACGCGTGCCTGATCTCGCCGGGCGAGGCCGTCGGGGATACTTCCAGCACCTCGTAGCAGCTCTTCATGGCCATCGGTCTACCGGACGGCGCGCAGCCGCGGTGCAAGTGCTGGAGGTGTCTGCGTGTCGGGAGTCGCCCCTGTGCTTTCGGCGCAGTACGGACAGTACTTCCAGTCGGGCTGAATGGTCCGTCCGCAGTTCGAGCAACCACCACCGAGGTGGTGACCGCAGGCCGGACAGGCCATGAAGTCCGGCTCGACCTCGCTGCCGCAGTTCGAACAGGCACCATCGCTCTTCCGAACATCGGTGACGACACGAAGCAACTCCTCCGGTGTCGTCAGCCCGGCCTTCACCTTGAGCAGACCGTCTTCGCCGAGAGAACGCATGCCGGCGGCCCTGGCTGCCGCGCACAGATCTGCCCCCGTCACCTTCCGGGCAATGAGTCGGCGCATCTCGTCGGTGACGGGCATGATTTCGTAGATGCCGATGCGCCCTCGGTAGCCAGTCTGGCGACACTGCTCGCAGCCGGCGGCGTCGTAGAACGTAACGCCCTCTGCTTCCGCTTCGGGGAGACCGATGGCACGGAGCCTTTCCGGCTCTGGCGTGTACGCACGACGGCAACTCATGCACAGTCTTCGCACGAGTCGTTGCGCGATGACGCCGACCAGTGCAGACGCGGACACATATGGCTCGATGCCGATGTCGGCGAGGCGCGCGACGGACGACGGCGCATCGTCCGTATGAAGGGTCGAGAGCACCAGGTGCCCCGTCTGCGCCGCCTGCATCGCCACGCGCGCAGTGTCTTGATCGCGGATCTCGCCAACGAGCACGACGTCGGGATCCTGGCGCAGGATCGCCCGCAGCGACCGTGCGAACGTCAGTTCAATCTTGCTGTTGATCTGTGTCTGGTTGACGCCCGGTATCTGGTACTCGACGGGATCCTCAATCGTGACGATGTTCGTCCGCTCGGATCGCAGCGAGGCCAGCGCCGAGCACAGCGTCGTGGTCTTGCCGGATCCGGTCGGGCCGACAACGAGAATCATCCCGTGCTGGTGACGCAGGAAGGTCTGCAGCTGCGCCAACGCCGCCGGGGAGAACCCGAGTGTGTCGAGGGGCGGCACCCCCTTGCGGTGGTCAAGGACCCGGAGGACGACTTTTTCTCCCAGGATCGTGCGCAACGTGGACACCCGGAGATCGAGGCTGTGCCCACCATCAGCGCTGGTGCGAATACGACCATCCTGGGGCAAGCGCTTCTCGGCGATGTCGAGGCCAGCCATGACCTTGATGCGAGCCACGAGCCCCTCGTGAACCCATTTCGGCAGGTCCATCACCTCTTTCAGCAATCCATCCAGCCGATGGCGTACCGCGACGCCAGACTCGGTCGGCTCGAGGTGAACATCGCTCGCCCCGCTTCGCAACGCGCTCTTGATGACCAGGCCGACGATGTCAACGATCGGTGCGGCATCTGACGTCGCGGGTTCCGGTCTGGTTGACGCATCCGGTTGCGGAACGAGGGCCAGCGCAGCGTCGGGATAACCCCGACGAATCGCCTCCGTGATGTCTTCTCGCGTCGCTACCGCCTGCCTGACCCGACACCCTGTGTGAAACTCGACATCCTGGACCAGCTCAAGCAGCAGGGGGTCCGCCATCGCGACGGTCAGCACGTTCTTCTCGACCGCTATTGCGACGCACGTGTGGGTCAGCGCCAGTCTCTTCGGGATGCGAAGGAGAGCGTCGGCCACGGGCGGGTGTTCGCTGAGGTCTGCGAACGGGAGCCCCAGTTGGTGTGCCAGGACCTCTGCGATCTGGCGCTCGGAGGCGAGGTTCATCCGAATCAGCACGGAGCCCAGGCGCTCGCCAGACCGGCCGTGCTCCGCGAGCGCCTCTCGGAGGTCGGTTTCGCTCACGACCCCCGCCTGGCGGAGACATTCTCCGATCACCCTACGCACTGGCGCCCCCAGCGTGTGATCGACCGGTGCCCGGATTCGCGCCGACAGCCCGTCCCCATGCGACAGGCCCATTACTACCATCGTCGAGGGGCAATCTCCAGACCCCATTCGTCCGCGCACGCTAAAGCATGCGCTCTACGGAAAGCTCGTGAGGTGAGCATGCGCTCTACGGAAGGCGTCGTGAGGTGAGCATGCGCTCTACGGAAGGCGTCGTGAGGTGAGCATGCGCTCTACGGGAGATGTAGCGCGCAGGCTTTAGCCTGCGCGTGGGGAAGGACGGTCAGTGCTCGTCTTCGTACTGTTCCTTGAGTCTCGCGACGGCGTTCGGGTCGGCGAGAGTTGTCGTATCGCCGAGCGTCTTGCCCTCCGCGATGTCTCGCAGCAGGCGACGCATGATTTTGCCGGAGCGCGTCTTGGGCAGGTCGGCCGTGAGAATGATGTCATCGGGACGCGCGATCGCACCGATCTTCTTGACGACGTGCTCTTTGAGCTCTGCGATGAGTTGTTCGCTCGGCGTCGCGTCTTCCTTGATCGTCACGAAAGCCGCCACCGCCTGACCCTTGATCTCATGGGAACGTCCGACGACTGCCGCTTCGGCCACAAGAGGATGATCGACGAGCGCGCTTTCCACTTCCATCGTGCCGATCCGATGGCCGGCCACGTTCAGCACGTCGTCGACACGACCAAGGAGCCAGAAGTAGCCCTCCTGATCCCGCTTCGCGCCGTCGCCGGTGAAATAAGTGTCCGGTGTCCATCGACTCCAGTACCTGCGTCACGTAGCGTTCCGGATCGCCGTAGATGCCGCGCAGCATGGAGGGCCAGGGCCGGGTGAGGGCCAGCAGGCCTCCGCCCACCGTGATCTCTTCGCCGCTGTCGGTCTTGACTTCGGCCGCGATGCCGGGGAACGTGCGCGTCGCCGACCCTGGCTTACAGGTGGTGATCCCCGGCAGGGGCGTGATCATGATCGCGCCTGTTTCGGTCTGCCACCAGGTGTCCACGACCGGACATCGCTTGCCTCCTATGTGCTCGTGGTACCACATCCACGCCTCAGGATTGATCGGCTCACCGACCGAGCCGAGCAGCCTGAGGGAGGAGAGGTCGCGACCCTCGGGCCACTCATCGCCCCACCGCATGAAGGCACGGATCGCCGTTGGTGCGGTGTAGAAGATGGTTGCGCGGTAGCGTTCGATGATCTCCCAGAACCGGTCCTTCTGTGGCCAGTCAGGAGCACCTTCGTACATCAACACCGTCGCGCCGTTCGCCAGCGGTCCGTACACCACATAGCTGTGCCCCGTGACCCAGCCGATATCCGCCGTGCACCAATAGATGTCCTCTTCCTTGAGGTCGAATACCCACTTGGTCGTTGCGTAGGTGCCGACCAGATACCCACCGGTCGTGTGCACGATGCCCTTTGGCTTGCCTGTCGTACCGGACGTATAGAGGATGTAGAGCATGTCCTCCGCGTCCATCCGCTCCGGCTCACAGACGTCGGAGGCTCCTTGCATCAACTCGTGGTACCAGTGGTCGCGTCCTTCCTTGACGTGCACGGGGGCAGATGAATCCTCGAAACGGCGCACGATCACGACGTGACGGATCGACGGCGTCCCCTCGAGGGCCTCGTCCGCCATCTTCTTCAGTGGAACGACATGACCGCGGCGCCACCCTCCATCGGAGGTCACGAGCAGCGTGGCCTTAGCGTCGTTGATGCGATCGCGCAGCGACTCGGCACTGAAACCGCCAAACACCACTGAATGGACGGCCCCGATCCGGGCACAGGCCAACATGGCGATGGCCAGTTCTGGAATCAGCGGCAGGTACAGGGCCACTCGATCGCCGCGAACGACACCGAGCGATCGGAGGACGTTGGCAAACTGGCTGACCTGCCGGAGCAGATCTGAGTACGTCAGGGTGCGACTGTCGCCAGGTTCGCCTTCCCAGATGATCGCGGCCTTGTCGCGGCGAGTGCCCCGAGCGTGCCGGTCCACGCAGTTGACGCTCGCGTTGAGGGTACCGCCGAGAAACCACTTCGCGTGTGGGGGTCGCCATTCGAGTACCGTCGTCCACGGCGTGAACCACTCCAACTCCCGCGCAAACGCCGCCCAGAATCCCTCCGGGTCGTGGGCGGCCCGTTCGTAGACCGTTTCGTCGCGGATGTTGGCCTGTGCCCGGAAGGCGTCGGACGGAGGGAACGTGCGGTCTTCCTGCAGCAGGTCGTCGATTTCGGCGGGCCGATTCTTGTCGGTCACGACTCCCCACTGCGTCGCATGTTGTTAGTCGTAGTACTCGCGGCCGAGATGTGTGATCAGCTCCTCGCCTTGCATATACCGCAGCGTGTTCTTGAGCTTCATCAGCTGAATGAACAGGTCGTGCTCCGGATAGAGCTCCGGCGCGTGCATCGGCGCCTTGTAGTAGAAGGAAAGCCACTCCTGGATGCCCGACATCCCAGATCGCTTCGCGAGGTCCAGAAAGAGCGCCGAGTCGAGCACGATCGGAGCCGCCAGGATGCTGTCGCGGCACAGGAAGTTGATCTTCAACTGCATCGGGTAGCCGAGCCATCCGACCAAATCGATGTTGTCCCAGCCCTCTTTGTTGTCACCGCGCGGGGGGTAGTAATTGATCCGCACCACGTGACACAGGTCCTTGTAGAGCTCCGGGTAGAGCTGTGGTTGAAAGATGTAGTCAAGCGCCGACTTCTTGCTTTCTTCCTTTGTCTTGAACGACTCCGGGTCATCAAGGACTTCGCCGTCGCGGTTACCCAGGATGTTGGTCGAGTACCAGCCCCTGACGCCGAGCAGTCGTGCCTTGAGGCCCGGCGCGATGATCGTCTTGATCAGCGTCTGCCCGGTCTTCATGTCGTTGCCGGCGAGTGGTGCCTTCGTTCGGGCGGCCAGCTCGAGCATGGCGGGAATGTCGGCCGTCAGATTTGGTGCGGCGTTCGCGAAGGGAATGCCCTCCCGGAGGGCAGCATACGCGTAGATCATGCTCGAGGGAATGGCGTCATCGCTCTCCTCGAGGCCCTTTTCGAACGACGCGACGGTTGCGTGCACCGCGGTCTGCGTCATATAGACCTCGGTGCTGCCGCACCAGACCATCACCAGGCGGTCGCAGCCGTGCTTCTCTTTGAACCCGCGAATGTCGGCGACGACCTGCTCGGCGAGGTCGCGCTTGTTCTTCCCTTTTTTCACGTTCGGGCCGGCCAGGCGCTTGACGTAGCGCTGGTCGAACACCGCCGGCATCGGGCGGACAGCCTCGAGCTCGCCCCGGACCTGCTCCAACTGCGCCGGCTCCAGCACACCGGCCGTTCGGGCGGCCGAGTAACAGTCCGCTTCGAAGATGTCCCAGCCGCCGAAGACGATGTCGTCGAGCGAGGCCAAGGGCACGAAGTCCTTGATGCGTGGGGTACGCGATTCGGTTCGCTTGCCAAGCCGAATCGTGCCCATCTGTGTCAGAGACCCTATAGGTTGCGCAAGGCCCTTGCGGATCGCGTAGACGCCGGCAATCGTCGTCGTGCTGACTGCGCCGAGACCCACGAGGAGCACGCCGAGTTTGCCGTGGGCAGGGGCGATATGAAGTGGTGCGGTCACAATCGGCCACTATATCATTAGAAATTCGCCATGTTTTTTCTCCGGAAGTCGACATTGGAACGTTTGCCCGTCGCCATGACCGGAGTGCGGATGGGTGAACGCGCCCTGCAGCTGGGCATCGAAGACCCATCGCTCGTCGGCGCGATCGCCGCGAAGGTCGGATTGAGCGGTCATGCCGTGATCGTCGTACGCGACGAACGCGAGGCGGCACGGGCACGCTCGGCGGCCGAGAAGGCTGGCGCGCTGGTCGATGTGCAGGTCCGACCGAACACCGACTTGATGTTCGAAAGTGCTTCATTCGACGTCATCGTTCTGCATTGCGCCAATGATCAACAGGTCTCGATTCAGGATGCCGCGGCCGTTGCGACGTTGCGGGAGGCACATCGTGTGCTCCGACCAGGTGGCCGCCTGGTGATCGTCGAGGGGGGTGCCAAACCCGGGGCGTTGGCTTTTCTGCGCTCGAGACCCAACCTCCCCGACTCTGCAGCTGTCGTCGGGAGCATGAGCACAACGGGGTTCCGCGCGGCGCGTGTCCTCGCGGAACACGAGGGCTACCGGTTCAGCGAGGGACTCAAGTAGCGGACATTCCCGCTGTCCACAACCTGGGCACCAACGTTGGCGGAAGCGGAAAACGGCCGGAATTCGAGGGACACGTCAGGCAGGGTTCTTGCCTCATTGGAGGGGTCCATGCGAACAGGTGCCTTCCCGATCGCGCTGCTCTTGGTCGTTGCGGCCGCAACGGCCGGCGCCCGTCCTCAGGAGACGCTCCGACTTCCGCAGCGGCGTCGAACTGATCAATGTCGCCGCCTGGGTGACGGACCGCAACGGCCAGTTCGTATCTGGACTTCACAAGGAAGACTTCGCGGTTTTCGAGGACGGCGAGCAGCAGGAAGTCGCCTACTTCAGCAGCGAGCGCGTCCCTGTCAGCCTCGGGCTCGTGCTCGACGCGAGCGGCAGCATGACACCGGACAAGATGTTGGCGGCCCGGTCGGCTATCGACAGGTTGGTTCACGATCTCCTCGGCGCAGAGGACGAATTGTTCTTTCTCGAGTTTGCAAACCGCCCTGAGCTGGTGCAAGGGTGGACGACCGACAGAGGCGCCATCAGCAGCGCTGTCGCACGCGTCAGACCCGCTGGGGGCACCGCGATGTACGACGCCGTCGCCGATGCGATGCCAATGGCCAGCATCGGCAAGCATCCCAAGAAGGCGATCCTCGTCATTTCAGACGGGAATGACACGAACAGCCGCGTCGAGATTGGGGAGCTCCGACAGACCCTCCGTGAAAGCGAGGTACTCGTGTACGCGCTCGGTGTCGACAGCACCGCGGTGCTAACCCGTACGCAGCCGAGAGTCAGAACCCCATTTCCGGGGTCGCCGTTCCCGCTTCCCGGCCGCCGTCCGCAGAGACCCACTCCCCCGATTTTCGGTCGTGGTGGGAGAGCGCAGACCAGCGAACGAGTGGACGCGGAGGCGCTCCGGCGGATGACCGACGACTCCGGAGGTCGAACGGAGATCGTGCGTGGGTTCGGGGACCTGGCCGGCGCCACCGCCAGGATCGCCGATGAGCTGAGCAAGCAGTACTACCTGGGCTACGCCAGCCCTGGGAAGAAGGACGGTCGCTGGCATGAGATCCGAGTAGAAGCGAAGGGACGAGGTTTGACCGTGCGAGCACGACGGGGGTATGTCGCGTCATAATCGCTGCGCGTGTCGACCTTCCTCGTCGCAATTGGGCTGAGTCTTGTCGGCGGTGTCGGTGGTTTGCTCGTCGCATCGGGAGTCCTGCTCGTCAAGGACAACGCGAGAACGAAGCTCATTCCCTGGCTCGTCAGCTACGCGGTGGGTGCGCTGCTTGGCGTGTCGATGCTGCGCCTGCTGCCGACGGCCCTCGAAACCCTTCCCTCGCCGCAGGTCTTCGGCACGCTGCTGCTCGGCATTCTTCTGTTCTTCGTCCTCGAAAAGCTTGTTCTCTGGCGACACTGCCACACGCACGACTGCGAAGTGCACGAGAGCAGCGTATTTCCCGTGCTCATTGGCGACGCGTTCCACAACTTCGTCGACGGTGCCGTCGTCGCCGCGGCCGTCATGACGTCGGTCCCGCTCGGCATCAGCACAGCGATTGCCGTGGCGGCCCACGAGATCCCGCAGGAGGTTGGCGATTTCGCCATCCTGCTGCACGCCGGCTACTCCCGCAGCCGGGCGTTGGTGCTCAACGTGCTCTCTTCGCTTGCGAGCGCCGCAGGCGCAGTTGCGGCGCTCGTCGCGTTCGACAGCCTGCCCCCGCTCCTGCCGTACTTTCTGGCACTGGCGGCCGCGAGTTTCCTGTATGTCGCCATGGCCGACCTGATCCCCGGCCTGCACCGGGGCCGCACCGACGCCTCCTCCTTGCGACAGATCCTCCTCATTGCCGCCGGCGTCGCGACGATGATGCTCCTCTAATCGTCCTCCGCCGAGGACGACGTCACGATCGACCTTGCACCAGACCCGGAAAAATAGGGGGTATTTGAACCGTCTGAAGCTGGCAACGTCTTTGCCTTTCCCTTGGGTAGGACCTGAAGCTCTCAGGACCAACGGAGGAGGCACACATCATGTTCGCCAAGGTTGCTACCGCGCTTCTCGTCGTCGTGATTTCGAGCACACCGGCGTGGGCGGCGCAGCGCGAAAATCTCGACGTGTTTCAGGACGTCTCGCAGCAGGTGCTGCGATACCCGCACTTCACCATCTTCGACAGCGTGCACGCGCAAGTGAACGACGGTATTGTCACGCTCACCGGCAAAGTGACGATGCCTTACAAGGGTCAAGACCTCGAGCGACGGGTGGCGAAGATTGATGGTGTTCGCCAGGTGAAAAACGACATCACGACCCTGCCCGTGTCGTTCTTCGACGACGAGCTGCGATTCCGGATCTCCCGTGCCATTTATGGAAACTCGAACTTCTGGCGGTACGGCGCGATGGTCAACCCCCCGATTCACATCATCGTGGACGGCGGCCGTGTCACACTCGAAGGGGTCGTGAACAGCAACATCGACCGGATGCTGGCGCGGTCGATCGCGAGTTCGTTCAACGCCTTCTCGGTGACCAGCAATCTGAAGACGGAGGCCGAAGTCGAGCAGGAGCTCGAGCGGCTGTAAGGATCGACGGCGAGACGCGGCTCCCCCCGCGTCTCGTCACCGGCCGTCCCGCAAGTCCTTCGCCAACTGCAGTTCGTCGAGAATAGGAATCCCGCAAAGCCGGCGACCCTCTGCCCGGCGTGTGCGCCGCAATCGAGTCCCGAGTCGCCGGCAACAGATGTTGGATCCGGCTCAGCCGGACCGTGTAGGCGCCGACGGCGGTCCAACGACCTCGCTTCCGCGCCCGCGGCGAGCGATCCACCACACGGCGAATAGCAATGTGGCGGCCGCCGCGACGATCGTCGAGCCGAACAACAGCAGTGTCGTATATAAGATCGACTCCGTTTCCAGGTGGACTTCCATCTCGACTGGACGACCCGCCAGTCGCTCCGCAAGGGGCTGCTCCCACTCCAGAATGTTCCCGCGCGCGACCTGGCCGGACGGCGAGTTGTGAAAGACGATCTCGCTCGGCAGGTGCAGCCTGAAGGCCACGATCTCGTCACCCGTCCACCGGATGCCGCTCGGTTGAGTTCCATAAGACGGTCCGACCACCTGTCGAAACTCGAACAGATCGCCGCTGCGTTCGAATCGATACGCCGACCAGGCAAAAGGAGCAAGCATCGATAGGGCTTCGACGTTCTCCGCTCTCACGCTCGCGTGGACGAAACGACGAAGATCGCGCCTCGCCAGGCTGACCGTGGCGCGCGCCCCAGGACCTTCGAAGAGTGCGCGGACCTGATCTTGGTCGATCCGCGCGTTCGGGTCCGGATCCAAGTTGAGGCCGCGCAATGCGACCAACGAAGCGACCGATGCATTCACATTCACGGTCACTGACCCGTCCAACGCGAGGTACAGCTCTTCTTCGTATTCGTATTGCCGGAAGACACCGGCGCTGGAGCAACCGGCAGCCGCAAACAGGGCAAGTAGGAGCAAGGCCCGCGCTCGCACGCGACCGGCAACGCCGAAGGGCATGAGGCCCAATGATATCCTTACCGCCACCACCTCGCAGGTCATGTCCCGCCCCACTTTCTTCCTGATCGACGGCAGTTCCCAGATGTACCGCGCCTATCACGCGTTCCGGGGGCAGGGACTGTCCAACCAGGAAGGCCAGACGACTCACGCCGTCTACGTTTTCGTGACGATGCTGCGGAAGCTCATCGTCGACCATCGACCCAGTCACCTCGCCGCGTCGTTCGATCTCAAGGGTCCGACGTTCAGAGACGCGATCGTCTCGGATTACAAGGCCAATCGCGCGGCGATGCCCGACGACTTGCTGGAACAGATCGCCTGGGTACACGAAGCCTGCGAAGCGCTGGGCGTGCCCATCGTCACCGCGCCCGGCTATGAGGCCGACGACGTCATCGGCACGCTTGCGGCCAGAGCGTCGGAAGCAGGGTTCGATGTCGCCATCGTGTCGATTGACAAGGACTTCTTCCAGCTCGTGCGTGATGGAGTTCGCGTGTACGACCCCCGTGAAGATGGCGCCTGGTTCGACGAGGCGGCGGTCGAGGCGAAGTTTGGCGTCCGGCCCAAGCATGTCGTGGATGTCCTTGCGCTCGTCGGAGACACGAGCGACAACATCTCTGGCGTGCCCGGAGTTGGGAAAAAGGGAGCGATCGATCTCGTCACCACCTACGGAGGCCTGGATGCTCTTCTCGAGAAAGCCGCAGACATCACCCAGAAGAAGTACCGCGAGGCCTTGATCACGCATCGAACGGAAGCGTTGCGGAGCCGCGATCTCGTCACGATCCGCTGCGATGTGCCGCTTGACGTCGATCTCGAATCGCTCCGATACCGTGGCGCGTCACAGGCTCGCTGCTACGACCTGTTCTCGAGGCTGACGTTCCGCTCGCTCATGAACGAGTACGCGCCAACCGCTGAGACTGTGACGAAGGACTATGCGCTCGTCGTCACGGCGTCTGGGCTCGATGATCTGATCGAGGGGATTCGCGCCGCCGGCAGCTGCGGCATGCACGTCTTCGGTGACCAGGGCTCTGCAATGAGAGCGGCGATCGTGGGTATTGCCTTCTCGACAGCCGATCGGCAGGCACGATATATCCCGCTCGGGCACGAAGGGCTTGGAGGCGGCCACGACTTGCTCGCCGGGCCAGCCCCGGCGCAGATGGACAGAAGGGAAGCGCTCGACCGTCTGAAGCCGCTGTTCGAAGACGCGACGATCCGAAAGACCGGTCACGATCTGAAGCTCGATGCCATCGTGTTGGAGACTCACGGCATCGCGCTGCGCGGCATGGCATTCGATTCAATGCTCGGCAGCTACGTACTCGATGCGACGAGTCAGGGACACTCGCTCGAAGCTGCCTCCCTGGGGCATCTCGGCTACAAAGCGCTCACCGAAGAGGATCTCTGTGGCCGAGGCGCGAAGTCAGTTCCTGTTGCTCAGCTGGCGCCGGAGACGTTGCTCACGTTCGCTTGTGAGCGCGCCGATCTGGCGCGGCAACTGTCGAATCAGCTCGCCCCGCTCCTCGTGAACGATGGCCTGGACGAGGTGTTCCGCGAGCTCGAGATGCCTCTCGTCCCAGTGCTCGCCGATATCGAGCTCGCCGGCATTCGCATCGACGGCACCGCTCTCGCCGCGCAATCGCAGCACCTCGAAAGCGAGTTGGCGCGCTACACCACGCGGATCTTCGAACTGGCGGGACAGGAGTTCAACGTCAACTCGCCCAAGCAGCTGGCGGACATCCTGTTCGACAAACTCCAGCTGCCCGCATCGAAAAAGACCGGAAAGACGCGTTCTGCGTCCACGGCGGTCGAGGTCCTCGAAGAGCTGGCGCTCCTGCACGAGCTGCCGCGGCTGATCCTCGACTGGCGCGGTCTCCACAAGCTGAAGAGCACCTACATCGACGCGCTGCCGCAGCTCGTGCACCCGCGCACGGGACGGGTGCATACCTCATTCAACCAGGCGGTGGCTGCGACAGGGCGGCTCAGCAGCTCCGACCCGAATCTCCAGAACATTCCAATCCGCACGGAGCTCGGCCGTCAGATCAGGCGAGCGTTCGTGGCCGAGCCTGGCAATGTGCTGATCTCGGCCGACTACTCGCAGATCGAGCTGCGCGTGCTTGCGCACCTCGCGGGGGAACGGGCGCTCATTGAAGCCTTCCGCGGGGGTGAGGACATCCACGACCGCACCGCCGCGAAGGTCTTTGGCTCCGATAGCGGACTCGGCAAACACGAGCTGCGGCGCCGGGCGAAGATCATCAACTACGCGCTGCTGTACGGCAAGACGGCGTTCACGCTGGCCAAGGACATCGGCGTGACGAAGGACGTGGCCCAGGCGTTCATCGACGCCTATTTCGACGGCTTCCCGCAGGTGCGTGGTTTCATCGACGAGACGCTGGCGCGCGCGAGAGAGACGGGCGTGGTGACGACGCTCTTCGGGAGACGACGACCGGTGCCCGAGCTGAACAGCCGCAACGGCCAGATTCGCGCCGCAGCCGAACGGGTCACGGTGAACATGCCGATTCAGGGGACGGCGGCGGACATCCTCAAGAAGGCCATGATCGACCTTCACCGCGAACTGCCGGCGCGCGGCCTTGCCACGCGCATGATCCTGACCGTGCACGACGAGCTGGTCTTCGAGGGCCCGGAGGCCGAGGCCACGGCAGCGTCCGCACTCGTGCGCGAACGGATGGAAGGGGTCGCGTCGTTGGCTGTTCCGCTGACCGTCGACGTGGGATTCGCGGACAACTGGCGAGACGCGAAGCCCTAACCACGAAGGGCACGAAGATCAACCACGAAGAACACGAAGGTCGCGAAGGTCACAAACCTAATTGGATTCCCTTCGTGATCTTCGAGACCTTCGTGGTTCAGACCTTCGTGGCTCGTGGTTCATAATGCGCCCGTGACAAGCGACCACATCAACCGAGCCGGCTGGCGAATAGTCCTGCTGGCCAGTCTCGGCGGCACGCTCGAGTTCTACGATTTCGTGATCTTCGGCGTGTTCGCCCAGGACATCGCGGACGCGATCTTCCCGAATTCCACGCCGCTTGTCTCGCTGATCGCGTCGTTCGCGACGTTTGCCGTCGGCTATCTCGCGCGGCCCATCGGTGGGGTCGTACTCAGCCATTTCGGCGACCGCTACGGGCGGCGACAAGTGTTCTTGCTGTCTCTCTTCCTCATGTCCGCCGCCACACTCGGCATGGGGCTCGTGCCCCCCTTCGCCGTGTGGGGCGCATGGGCCAGCGTGGTCATGGTGTCGCTGCGGCTCCTCCAGGGATTCTGTCTCGGCGGCGAACTGCCTGGAGCGATCACCTACGTCGTCGAAACCGCGCCGCGTCGCGCGGCGTTCGTGTGTGGAGTCGTGTTTGCGTGTGTCACCCTCGGTGTGGCCGCGGCCACCGGGATCAGCCTGGCCGTGCGCACCTGGCTGCCGCCCGATCAGGTGCCAGCGCTCGGGTGGCGTATCGCCTTTGTGTTGGGCGGTCTCGCCGGCGTCTTGAGTTTCGTCATGCGGCGCGCGATGGAAGAGTCGCCTGAATTCGCGAAGATGAAAGCCCTTGCCGCCAGGCATCCGCTCCGCGAGGTGCTCCGGGAGCATTGGTGGCCGGTGATGCTCGGTGCGGGTGGGCTCGCCGCCACCGCTGGATTCAACGGCCTGTTCTTCGCGCACATGCCGGCGTATCTCTCGGGCGTGCTCGGCTACGACCCCCGGGAGGCGGTCGTGGCCCAGACCGTGGGTGTCATCGTCCATGCCGCCGCCCTGGTCGCCATCGGCTGGCTCGGCGATCGCGTGTCACCTCGCGTGATGATTGTCGCCGGCGCCGCGTCGCTGGCGCTGCTGGCATTTCCGTTCTACGGCGCGCTGGCTTCCCACACGATCGCTCCCTTGTGGGCACTGGCCTTGGGGGGTGTGTGCGCCAGCCTCGTCAACGGCACGTTCGCGGTACTGCTCGCGGATCTCTTTCCCACACGCGTGCGGTTCAGCGGGGTGGCGCTCGGATTCAACGTGGCCTTCACGGTATTCAGCGGCACCGCTCCGCTCGTGGCGACCAGCCTCATACGCGAGACGGGTATGAATACCGCTCCGGCCTTCGTGATGGTGGGTTGTGCGCTGATCACCCTGGCATCAGCCAATGGTCTCGCGCGACGGGGAGGGCATGTGCTTCGCTGAAATTCAAAATGCAAAGTTCAAAACGCAAAATTGCTCAAGACTCAAAGGCCTCTCGCTGCCCTGTGGCTGTATACGTTTCACCTTTTGCATTTTGCATTTTGCATTTTGAATTTCTCTACTGCCATTGGCCCTTCAGCGCGTTCCAATCTGACTGCAGCGCGGCGCTCGCCTCGCCGGTTTCGTGGCCCGGCCGGGTACGGGCTCGCTCGGGCACGAGCACCTCGGTGACGAACCGGTCGATGTCGGCCCGAAGCACGGCGGCGGTGTCGGGCCGCAACGGCGCCCGCACCCACGCGGCCACCGCGGCATGCCAGGCACGCTCCAGGTCTCCGGCGCCGCGGGCCGACGCCGCAAGCCAGTAATTCGCGACGGGATTGCCTGGATCCTGGCGTACTTCCTCCTCCATCCTGGCGCGCACGCCCTCGAGCAGGGACAGGCGTCGATCCGCCGGAAGCCGCCACGCCTCGCGATCCACCGCGGTAGCCCACCAATCGAGCAACGCCAGTCCGTCGCGCTCGCTCAATGAGGACCGCCGGCTCAAGGCCACGTCGAAGAGTTCCGCTGCCGCGCCATATGTTTCCCCGAGATAGAGCGCCTGTCCTAGCCCGACCAGCAGATCGAGATAGTCGCGCGGCGTGAGCCTAACCGCACGAACCATACCGAGAGTTGTCCGCGCGCTGGCGAGGTCAGACGGATCGAGCTTGATGCGATATCGCTCCAGGTACGCGCGAGCCGCGACGAGTGTCGCGGCGTCGACCGACGCCGGATCGCCGAAGGCCACCGAGGCCGCATCGATCGCGGCATCGTAGTCAGCGGCGTTGTAGAGCACGCGAGCCTGAGCGAGTGAGGGGTGCTCAGCCGCGGCCACAGGTATCGCCGCGGCGAGCAGGAGCAAGAGAGGCAGAACCCCGCGTGGCGACCACATGACGGCGATGGTAGCACTCCGGCCCCTGCACGAGACGTGCCTTGTTACAATGCTGGCCAATGGGTCAACCGGTGATCGTCCCTCGTGCCGAGCACACGATCTCGCGCCAGCAGATTGACCAGGACGCGCTGCGGGTGCTCTATCGCCTCCATCAGAGCGATTACGCGGCATATCTGGTGGGTGGCAGCGTCCGCGACCTCCTGCTCGGCCTGCGCCCAAAGGACTTCGACATCGGGACATCCGCCCACCCCCACCAAGTCAAGCGACTGTTCCGGAACTGCTGGATCATCGGCCGGCGGTTTCGGCTGGCGCACATCCGCTACGGGCAGAAGACGATCGAGGTTGCGACGTTCAGACGGCTCGTATCGGCGGCGGAGCTGGCGGTTCTCGACGCCCAGCCACGGGATCCAGATCTCGTCGAAACTGATTCAACTGCAAAGTCCAGGGATCTCCTGCTTCACCGAGACAACACATTCGGCACGCCGGAGGAGGATGCCTTCCGGCGGGACTTCACGGTCAACGCGCTGTTCTACGACATCGGGTCGTTTTCCATCATCGACTACACGGGTGGCCTCGAGGACCTGAGGACACGCGTGATCCGGTGCATCGGTGATCCGGCCGAAAGGTTTCAAGAGGATCCGGTGCGTATGCTGCGCGCCGTCGCCATGGCCGCGCGTCTCGATTTCACCATCGATCCGCCGATCGACGCCGCCATCGCCGCCCATCGGGGTGAGATCGCCAGAAGCGCGCCCGCACGACTCATCGAGGAGCTGTACAAGCTGCTCCGAACCGGGGCCGCCGAGCGTGCGTTCCGCATGCTCGCGGAGCGCCGGCTGCTCGAACCCATCGCACGAGAACTGCAAAAGGGCAGCGGCGAGGCCCTGTGGCGGTCGCTCGCAGCGCTGGATGCCTACCGCATGCGGTTCGAGACCACTCCAGACTCACTCACCAACGCCATTCTCCTCGGCTCGTTGCTATTGCCGATCGGATTCTCGGGTGGCCCACCGGCGCGACCGCCTCGGGACGGAGACCCGAAGAAGGGACCGGCGCCATCGCTGGGCTTGCTGCCACTGGCCAGACGCGATGTCGACCGGCTGATGCAGATTGTCGGTCTGCAACGACGGCTGACGGACATGACGTTGTCGCCCCGAGCGAAGCGGGCTCTGATGCACCGTGGGCCATTTCAGGAAGCGTTGACATGGCTGGAGCTTCACGGCGAGGCGCCGGAGACGCTCGAGCACTGGCGGGGATTCATCGAAGCCGCAGGGGTCCTCGAGCCAATGGTTGACGAGGCGGGAGCGGGGGCACCTCCGCCACGCCGCAGACGAAGGCGTCGGCGTCGACCCGCACGACCGACGACGCCCTGATTCTTGCCGGGGCTGATTGCGTCCGCGCACGCTAAAGCGTGCGCTCTACACCTGGACAGGTTCTGCGCACCAATAGGTTCTGCGCATCAATGTAGAGCGCAGGCTTCAGCCTGCGCGGACGAACGAAGCGGGACGCCGGGAAATGCTATCCGCGCTTGCGCTCGAACTCCCGCATGAACTCGACGAGCGCATCGACGCCTTCTTCCGGGAAGGCGTTGTAGATCGACGCCCTCATCCCGCCAACCGCTCGGTGTCCCTTTAGGCCGTCGAGTCCGGCGGCGGTCGATTCCTTGACGAACGCTTTCTCGAGGTCTTCGGTCGGCAGCCGGAATGTCACGTTCATCACCGATCGGCTGCCCGCCTGCGCAGTCCCACGATAGAAGCCGGTGCGGTCAATCTCCGCGTAGATCTTTCCGGCCTTGCGCTGGTTGACGGCCGCGATCGCCGGCAACCCGCCCAGCGAACGCAGCCACTTGACCGTCAGCCCGAGGATGTAGATGCCGAACGTGTTCGGCGTGTTGTAGAGCGAGTTGTTCTCCGCGTGCACCTTGTAGTTCAGCATCGTCGGCAGCGCGTCGGTCCCACGTGCGAGCAGGTCCTCACGGATGATGACGAGCGTCACACCCGACGGCCCGAGATTCTTCTGTGCGCCCGCGTAGATGAGACCAAACCGACCGACGTCGATGGGACCGCTGAACACGTCGGATGACGTGTCCGCCACCAACGGCACGTCCCCGGTGTCCGGAGGCGTCTTCCATTCGGTCCCTTCGATGGTGTTATTGCTCGTGATGTGCGCGTACGCGGCGCCGGGGGTCAGCTTGAGCTCGGACTGCCCCGGAATGCGCGTGTAGCTCTCGGCCTTGCTCGTCGCCGCGATGTTGACCTTCCCGACCTTCTTGGCTTCCTTGATGGCCTTGTCAGACCAGGACCCCGTGTCGACATAGTCGGCCACGCTGCCCGGAGTGAGCAGGTTCATCGGCACCATCGAAAACTGCAGGCTGGCGCCGCCTTGCAACATGAGGATCTTGTAGTTCGACGGAACGCCTGCCAGCGCGCGAATGTCATCGATCGCGCCGTTGAGCAAATCCTCGAATGTGCCCGAACGGTGACTAATCTCCATCACCGACATCCCGACGCCCGGCAGTGAGATCAGGTGGCGCTGCGCTTCTTCGAGCACCGGGAGCGGCAGAACCGCTGGGCCGGCAGAAAAATTGTGGATCCGGGTAGTCGTCGGCATTTGGTACTCCTGAATTTCTATGAGAACGTCAAATCACGTGCGACAGCAAGCCGTCGCGAAGCTTGGGTTCGAACCAGGTGGACTTCGGCGGCATGATGCCGCCGGCATCCGAAATCGCCATCAGGTCGGCGACGCTGACGGGATACATGGAAAAGGCTACCGCTGCCTCACCGGACGATACCGCGGCCTCGAGGGCGGCGGTCCCGCGGGCGCCTCCCACGAAGTCGATTCGTTTGTCGGTGCGAACGTCGCCGATCGCGAGCAGCGGCGTAAGCACCAGATCCTGCAGGCGGCTCACGTCGAGCCCGTCCGCGGCGCCAATTCCCGGAGGAGGGGTACCGAGTCCAATCGTGTACCACGCCCCGCCCAGGAACATCGACACCTCGCCCTTGCGCGTCGGCGCCGCAGGGCCCCCTTTCGCCACTGCGACGCTCTGCCGGAGGGCCGCCACGAAGGTGTCCTGTGTGTGAACGCCCAGATCCTTCACAAGACGGTTGTAGGGCAACACACACATTTGATCGTCCGGAAATGCCACCGCGAGGAACGTGTCCCACTCGCCAGACCCGCCGCCACCGCGCAGGTGCTGTCGCGCGCGGGCGGCACTGGCAGCTCGGTGATGGCCGTCGGCGATGTAGAGACCCGACATCGCCTTGAACGCCGACACGAGCGCGGGCGTGTCACCTGACCCGACCGGCCAAAGCGTGTGCTTCACGCCGTCCACCGCAGTGAAGTCGAATAGCGGGCTCGCCGCGGTCGTTCGCTGCACAATGGCGTCCACGGCAGGAGAGGCCAGATGGATCAAGAACACCGGCCCAGTCTGCGCGCGCAGCTCGATGATGTGCCGCGTGCGATCGTCTTCCTTGTCCTTGCGTGTGCGCTCGTGCTTCTTGATGACATCGGCGTCGTACTCGTCGACAGAGAAGCAGCCGGCGATGCCTGTCTGCACGTGCCCTTCCCTCTGCAGCCGGTACACATATAGCGTCGGCGACGCCTCGAGCACGAGAGGCGCCTGCGCTTTCAGGACGCCGAAGTTCTCGACCGCTTTCGCGTACACGGCATCGCCATACGGATTCGTGCCGCCCGGCAGGTCGATCTCAGCACGCGAGACGTGCAGAAAACTCAACGGGTTGCCGGCAGCCAGCGCGCGCGCTTCGTCGGTGTTGACAACGTCGTAGGGCACTTCAGCAACAGCGCGTGCCGAACTGGGAGTGGGTCTGAGTGCGCGAAAGGGGCTGATGGTTGCCATGGGAATTGTGTAAGAACGAACTCCGAACTACTTATTCTGCCGTCTGCACCCGAGCCTCGGGCGACAGTGACGAGCCCATCGCCGATTCCAGCGCGGCCAGGGCCGGTTCGCTGACGACACGGAAGGCCTCCATGGCGGCAGCCGGCACCGGATCGCCGGGCGGCATATTGCGATGCTCCCGAAGGGGATCGACCCACGCTCCATTCTTCTGCAGTCCGTAATGGAGATGCGGGCCTGTGGCGAGCCCGGTCGAACCCACCAAGCCGATGGTCTGGCCCTGATCCACCCGCGCGCCCCTTCGAACCCCCTGGGCGAAGGCAGACAGATGCAGGTAATACGAATCGTATCCGCTTCCGTGTCGAATGCGAACCATCCGACCGTTCACGCTGTCGGAAGTCGCCGACACCACGGTGCCGGTGGCAACAGCGATGACTGGGGCGCCCGTGGGGGCTCCGTAGTCGACACCGCGGTGCGCCCTCGGGCGCTGGAGCACCGGGTGAAAGCGACTCGACGAATACCGTGACGTGATCCGAGGATCGAATTTCAAAGGCGACCGCAGGAAGAACCGCCGGAGAGAGCGCCCGTGCTCATCAAAATAGCCAGGCTCGCCCCCGGGGGGCGTGAAGCGGACAGCGCGAATCTCCCGGCCGTCGTTGTGAAACTCTGCAGCGGTAATCACGCCGTAGGTCGTCGGACGCTCCTCGCGAACGAAGCGCTCGAAAGCAAGCGCCAACCGATCCCCGGGCTGCACTTCCGTATTGAAGTCGATCTCCCCTGCAAACACCTGCGCCAGCGCCATCGTCAGCTCCGCACTCTCTCCGGTCGCGTCCATGGCCTGGAAGAGTGACGGCGTCGAGTCGTCAATCGTCGCCGAAATGACATCTCTCTCAACGGTCTTGGGGATCGACGACACCTCCGCGCGGACGCCGTCGGCACCGGGCGACACGGGCGTGACACGTAGCAAGGAATCCGCGTCGATCTCGTACTCGAAGTGACGAAGGCCGCCTTCGAGGCTCCGCTCGAGCACGAACGGCTGTGACGCGCGGAGCTGCCGCGGGTCGAAGACCGTCCGCGCAGCGTCCACGACCGCGGTCACGACCTGCTCGGCAAGGCCATTCTCGCGCAGCATGGTGTCGAGGGTCGCTCGCTCCGCGACCTCCCCTCGGACGAGCGCGGTATCTGGTGTGAGAACAATGTCGCGGCCCGGCGAAGCGGGCGGCGGGGGGGCGTCGCCTCCACAGGCCGCGACGACGACGAATGTGGTGAGGGCAAGGCTCAGAATCCTCAACCGCGTCATCGTATCATCGCCTGCCGGTGCTACACTTCGGTCGCCCCCACTAGCTCGAATGGAATGGTTTCTCCCCGCGATGGCGGCGGTGATCGGTGCGATCGTCGCGGCCATCCTGGCGCGATCGCGCGCACGCCGACAACTCGCTGAAGCTCGTGCCGAAACGGCTGCGGAGCTGGCTGCGACCAAACAGGACAACAAGTGGCTGACTGACGAGGTTGCGCGTCAGAAGCAGGCGATCGCGACCACGGACGCGCTGCTCGACACGGCAGACGTGCGTCTGCGCGACACGTTCCAGTCGCTGGCGGCCGAAGCGCTCAAGGACAATCGCTCGGCGTTTCTCGATCTTGCCAAGACATCGTTCGCCGGCTTCCAGCAGCCCATCACAGACACGCTGAAACGCGTGGACGCCCGTCTGTCCGAAGCCGAACACGACCGTGTATCCGCGTACGCGCGCCTCACGGAACAGGTCGCCGCACTGGGGTCCACGACGAACGCGTTGTCCCGCGCACTCCGGACACCAGCGGTCCGGGGTCGCTGGGGTGAAATGCAGCTCCGGCGTGTCGTGGAGATCGCCGGCATGGTGCAGCGCTGCGATTTCGACGAGCAGCCCTCGCTCCTGGGCGACAACGGCCGGCTCAGGCCCGACCTCATCGTTCACCTCCCAGGCGGCAAGCAGATTGTCGTGGACGCGAAGGCGCCGCTCGAAGCATTCCTCGACGCGCAGGAGGCGACCGACGACGACGTCCGGGGCGCACGGCTGCTGGCGCACGCCCGGCAGGTACGCGACCACATGGACAAGCTGGGGAGCAAGGCCTATTGGGAGCCTCTTGGTGACTCTCCGGACATGGTCGTCATGTTCCTTCCGGGCGAAACGCTCTTCAGCGCAGCGCTGCAGCACGATCTGGGGCTCATCGAACACGGCCTCCGTCAGCGGGTGTTGTTGGCGAGCCCGATCACCCTGATCGCCTTGCTGACCACCGTCGCGCATTCCTGGCGACAGGAGGCCCTCACCGAGAACTATCGCGAAGTGGCGCGGCTGGGCCGGGAGTTCTACGACCGGCTGGCGACGTTCGCCGACCGGTTCGACGAGGTGCGGAAGAAGCTCGACGGCGCGGTTCACGCCTACAACGACGCGGCCGGGTCATTCGAATCGCGCGTGCTCGTCAGCGCGCGCAGGTTGAAGGAGCTCAAACTGACGACAGCCGAGGAGATGCCGCCGGCGGACCCCATCGACACCGTACCGAGGGTGCTCAAGCAGGTCGGCCTCATGGGTTTGCCCGACGGGGCTACCACCGATGAAGCGGAAACCACCGACCTCCTCGAGCCGCGAATCCCGACTCCTGAGTCCCGATGAGATAATGACCGCATGGATCCCATAGCCGGCACGACCGCAGCGCCGGCCGCAACCGACTTCATCCGCGCCATCGTGGCGGACGATCAGCGCTCGGGCAAACACGCCCGCGTGTGTACCCGCTTTCCGCCCGAGCCCAACGGGTACTTACACATCGGCCATGCCAAATCGATTTGCCTGAACTTCGGAGTCGCCGCCGATTTCGCCGGCGTCTGTAACCTTCGATTCGACGATACCAATCCCACGAAGGAGAACGTCGAGTACGTCGACTCCATCCAGGAGGATGTTCGCTGGCTCGGCTTCGACTGGGGCGAGCGGATGTTTTACGCGTCCGACTATTTCGAGTCGCTGTACCGGTATGCGGAGCAGCTCATACAGGACGGGAAGGCCTACGTCGACAGTCTGACGGCCGACGAGATTCGAGAACACCGCGGAACGCTGACCGACGCGGGCCGGAACAGTCCCTACCGGGAACGCGACATCGCAGAGAGCCTCGACCTGTTTCGCCGGATGCGGGCTGGAGAGTTTCCCGACGGTGTGCACGTGTTGCGCGCGAAGATCGACATGACCTCGCCGAACATGAACATGCGGGACCCCACGCTGTACCGCATACGGCACGCCACCCATCACCGGACGGGTGACGCCTGGTGCATCTATCCCACGTATGACTACGCGCATCCGATCTCGGATGCGCTCGAGGGGGTGACGCACTCGCTCTGCACGCTCGAGTTCGAGGATCACCGCCCGCTCTACGACTGGGTCATCGAACAGACTCGCCCGCCGGCACAACCGCGGCAGATCGAGTTCGCGCGCCTCAACCTGAACTACACCGTGATGAGCAAACGCAAATTGCTGGCGCTCGTCGAGCAACGGATCGTCAACGGCTGGGACGACCCGCGGATGCCGACGATAGCCGGCATCCGCCGCCGCGGCTTCACGCCCGAGGCGGTCCGCGATTTTTGCGCGCGGATTGGCGTGGCGAAGAAGGAAAACGTCATCGACGTGGCGCTCCTCGAGCACACGGTCCGCGAGGATTTGAACCGGCGCGCTCGGCGCGCTCTGGCAGTCGTGCGCCCCTTGAAGGTCGTGATCGAAAACTATCCAGACGACCGCACCGAGTACCTCGAGGCCATCAACAATCCTGAGGATGCGTCGGCGGGAACGCGTACGCTGCCGTTTTCCCGCGAGCTCTACATCGAGCGCGACGACTTCATGGAGATACCTCCCAAGAAGTTTTTCCGCCTTTCACCTGGCAGTGAGGTGCGGCTGCGATACGCCTACATCCTCAAGTGCGAACGCGTCGTCAAGGATGTGTCGGGCGCCGTGACGGAGCTCCGGTGTACCTACGACCCCGGCTCACTGACCGGAGAAACCTCGACGCGGCGGGTCAAGGGCACGATTCACTGGGTGTCGGCGCCCCAGGCGAAGGATGCCGAGGTACGCATCTACGATCGACTCTTCCAATCCTCCGATCCTGGTGAAGGCGGACGAGAGCCGCTGACCGATCTGAATCCGAACTCGCTCGAACGGGTCACGGGCTGCAAGATCGAGCCAGCGTTGGCGGAAGCCGCGCCTGGCGCCCGTTTTCAGTTCGAACGGCTGGGCTACTTCTGCATGGATCCCGACTCACGCCCGGGCTCGCCGGTCTTCAACCGGACGGTGACGCTCAAGGACTCGTGGGCGAGGATGCAGCAAAGTGGGAAGTAGGAAGTACGAGGTACAAAGTGACAAGTGCGAGGTGCGAATGTGCGGGGTGCGAGGGCGCGACGGGTGGGGTGCGCGGTGCGGCTGCGAGGTGCGCGGGGTGCGAGGGTGCGAGGGTGCATTGTAGAGCGCACGCTTTAGCGTGCGCGGATCAGTGCGCGACGCGATGCGCGGCGCTCGCGAACACATGCCGTTGAAGTCGCTTCGCGCGTGGCTCGGGGTCGATACCCCCGAGCAGCAGGAGTTCGCACCGCTCCGCGAGACGCTCGAGGCGCTCGATCATCTCGAGCCGGAGAAAGCGCGCTACCTCGCCGCGTTCGCGTATCTGCTCGGGCGCGTGGCGCACGCCGACCAGCACGTCTCACCGGAAGAGACGCGCACGATGGAAGCCCTGGTGCAAGAACACGGGCAGCTCTCGCCCGACCAGGCAATGGTCGTCGTGCAGCTCGCGAAGACAGCGAGCCTGCTCTTCGGGGGGACGGCGAACTTTCTTGTCGCAAGAGAGTTTTCGAACCTGTCGACCTACGACCAGAAGCTGGCGTTGATGCGATGCCTCTTCGCGCTGTCTGCCACGGACCAGGCGATTTCAACGGTCGAGGAAAGCGAGATCCACGCCGTCGCAAAGGAGCTTCGCATCGACCACCCGGATCTCATCGCCCTGCGCGTCGAACATGGGCGGCACCTGCCCGGCGTCTCGCGCGGCTGATCGCACCTCGCTCGCACCCTGCCGCACCCTCTCGCTCTCCCACCACGCGTAGCTATCGCGGGGCTATCGGGATCCCAGTTCTGCAGCAACGTGATGGGCGAGCCCGCTGAGTCCACCACCGTGTTGATCAAAAAGCGGCCGTCGCGGGCGACGTCGTATTGCCGACCCTGCTGAATATCAGCGCCGCCGCCAAGGATGCGCGTGGGGAAGAGCACCACCGGCGTGCCTGGTTCGAACGTGGACCCCGCCACGGTGATCGGCGCCGCCATCATCGCACCGACCGGATCGAGGTAATACAGCTCCTTGCCGTCGGACCGCCAGAGAGGATGAATGCCGCCCGCCGTAGACACCTGCCACCGGCCCGATGTCGCCCCCGAGTCCGTGCGCGCCTCGCCAGGCTGGACGAACGGTCGCACGTAGATCTCGGAGCGTCCCGATTCGTCCGACTGGTAGGCCACCCAGCGACCGTCCGGCGCGAATGCGCCGTAGGCTTCGCGAAAAGGCGTTTTCAGGAACACGGTGGGCGTCCGTTCCCCCACCATTGCCAGGAACCACAGGTCGGTGCTCGTCTGCCTGTCTTGGCTCATGTACATAAGGAATCGGCTGTCGAGTGACCAGCTCGTCGCGGTCTTGAGTTGCTCGGAGGACAAGATCCGCTCGTCGTTACCCGCACCATTGGTGAGGGTCTGGTAGAGGTCGGCCTGACCCGTTCGGATCGAGCGAAACACCACTCGCGTACCCTCGGGCGACCAAAGGGGGAACCGGTCTTCTTGCGCATCGAACGTGAGGCGGCTCGTGCGAGCGCCGTCGAGTAACCAGAGATCGGTATTGCCTTGCGCCGTGCGGGCGACGATCACGCGACGGCCGTCGGACGACACAATGGGATGGTAGAGACTGGCATCCGGATCGCCCACAGTGCCCCGCTCCGCACCCGATCGATCGAACCATCTCAGCTGCCGTTGACTCGTCGCGCCGGTGCGATAGGCCACCAGGCCGCTGGCAGACACCGACATTTCGGTCCGGCCGAATCCACTCGACGTCAGGCCGTCGGCCAGCGTTATCGGCTCACCCGTGAGCACTGCCTGCGTCGCGTCGAACCGCTGGCCCACGAGAGCCCCCGCCCGCACCCAGAGGAGCCACCCCGAACGTAAATACACGCCGGCAGCTTCAGACGGCACCAGTCGGGTCGGGGGACCTCCGTCGAGGGCGCCGACATGAATCCCGCTGACCTCCAATGCACCGCGGGCCTGGAACAGAAACCGGCGGCCGTCGGGCAGGAAGTGGGGTCCGACGTAGCCCGTTTGCAGCGGACCGAGCGTCCCAAGTGGTGTCGCCGGCCCGCCGGCGGCGGACACGCGCATGAGAGAGCTCGTCACGCTCGGCGCAAACACGATCACGCCGTCCGTGCTCCATGTCCCGCCCGCGCCGGCGATCACGGGAGCGAGTGTCTGAGGCAAGCCCGCACCGAGGTCGAGCCGCTTCAACGTGCTACCGGCGAAGAAGCCGATGGCTCGGCTGTCGGGGGCCCAGAAGGGAAGACGTCCTCCATCCGTACCCGGGAGCGGCTGTGCGGTCGTCGTCGCCAGCGACCGCAGCCATAAGCGAGACCCCCCCTCAGCCGAGGCGGCGAAGACGATTTGCCGGCCATCAGGCGAAAGGGCAAACGACTCGGAATCGTACGTCGCGGGCGTGACGATCTCGGTGCGCCTCTCGGGCGGCGAGAGCGGCGGCGTCTCGCGCAGATGCTGCACCGTGGGAACGGCGAGGCCTGCCGCCACGAGCGCTGCTGTGGCGAAAGCCATCCACGCCGCACGCGAGGGCCGCGAGGCCACCGGTGCCGCGACGGCCGACGACGACGCCGTGGCCACCTCGTCGGGAGCGCCACTGAGCAGTTCCTCGACCTGTACGCGCGCATCACCGATGTCGCGCAGGCGCACCTTGACGTCTTTCTTCAAACAACGGGACAGCAGGCGGCGCAGGGCGGCGGGCGTCCCTGGCGGTAGCGCCCCCCAGTCCACTTCCTTGCTGACGATCGACACGATCGTGTCCGTCATGTCCTCGCCGGGGAAGGCGCGCCGACCCGTCAGCATTTCGAACAGCACCGCGCCAAAGGCCCAGATGTCCGAACGCTTGTCAACGGTCCTGCCGCGAGCCTGCTCGGGGCTCATATACGCCGCGGTGCCGAGGATCATTCCGGCCTGCGTCATGGCGGGCGTCGTGATCGTCGGCGCCATCGACGAACTCGGCGGCGAGCCCGCCGCAGGTGCGACGGCCTTCGCGAGTCCGAAATCCAGCACCTTGACCGTTCCGTCAGGTCGCACCTTGATGTTTGCGGGCTTCAGATCGCGATGGATGATCCCCTGCTCGTGCGCTGCCTCGAGCGCCTCGGCGATCTGCTTCGCGACTGGCAGTGCTTCGTCGAGCGACATGGCGCCCTGCGCGATGCGATCCGCGAGCGTGGGTCCCTCGACGAGCTCCATCACGAGAGTCTTGATGCCGTCAGCGTCTTCCAACCCATGGATCGCGGCGATGTTGGAGTGGTTCAACGAGGCCAGCACTTCGGCCTCGCGCTGAAACCGCGCCAGCCGATCACGGTCCGTGGCCAGTGATGCGGGAAGGATTTTGAGGGCGACCTGGCGCTTCAGCTTGGTGTCCGTCGCGCGATACACCTCGCCCATGCCGCCCACTCCAATCTGCCCGATCACTTCATAGGGGCCGAGGCGGGTGCCGGGGACGAGGGCCAAGGCTGTGGATTGTATCGGGGAACGTCGAGGGGTGCCAGGTGCGCCGCCGCATCTTCTTGCCTGTCGCGCCTTGCACTTACCGGCTGTGCCTCCTCCCCCAACCTGCCAGCCGAGCCGCCGCGGCTCTCGCTTCGGGCTCCTCTGAAAGCCGGTCGGTGGGCCACGGGAGACGCCATGTCCAGTTCGACGTATTGACGGTGGCCGGCTGATTGATGCGGTCGCGCCAGCCAAACACGTCCTGAATCGGCAGGATCAGCAGATCGCTGCCCGCTGCATAGAGCACCTCGATCAAGGTGTCGCGGACAGGCGCGAGGAGGTCGGGCGCCTTGAGCGCGAGACGGCGGTGTCGCAGGCCCAGCCGCATCTGCAAGGAAGGGATTGCGAGCACCGCTTCCCGTTCGTCCGCAGCGGCTGTAGCCCACCAGATGGCCATCGGTTCGGTGTCGTGCGTGCCGGAGGTTGCGATCGACCCGGCGGGGTAGTCGACCGGATCGATGAATGGCTGTCCATCGAGCTCCCAAAGGCGCTCCCACCGAAAAACTTTGTAGCCAGAAATAGCCAGCCGTTCGAGCGACTCGCGGACGAAAGGCGGAACCACGCCGAGGTCTTCGGCGATGATCTCTGAGCCCGACTCGCGAAGCACTTGAAGCACCCGCTCCCCCAGCAGTACCTGTGCGGGCTGGTCCGCCGGACTGAACTGGGCGCCACTTCCGTCGTGGGGACGGAAGTAGGTCCGATAGAAGCCCACGACGTGATCGACCCGATAGCCGTCGAAGAGCGCCGCGTTCCGTCGCGCTCGGTCCCGCAGCCATCCGTAGCCGCCGGCGGCGACGACGTCCCAGCGATACGCGGGAAAGTTCCAATCCTGTCCCGTCTCGCTGAACGCATCAGGGGGCACGCCAACCGACGCGTCCAGCCGGAACTCGTCCTGGCGCGACCAAACGTCAGCACTGTCGCCGCTGACCATGAACGGCAGGTCACCCCAGATCGCGACGCCGCCAGCCGCCCTGCGCGCTGCTGACCACTGGTCGGAGGCCACCCATTGCAAGTACTGCCTGTAAAGGATGTCGTCGGCCAACTCCACACGCGCATCCGCCAATGCGCTGGGCTCCCGATCGCGGAGTGGTTCGGGCCACTCGCTCCACGGCTGCTCGTCGTACCGCGCGTGCAGCGCCCGAAAGAGGGCGTATTCATCCAGCCACCATGACTGGTCGTGCACGTAGGCACGAAAGGAGTCCCCGCGCGGGGTCCTCCTGTTCCATGTCTCCTCCCTGAATCGCGCGAACGATTGCCGGAGCACAGCATGTTTGAGCGTGCGCACAGTTGCGTAGTCGACCGTGATGGCTGCTCGCACCTTGTCGAGCTGCACCCGCAGGTCGGCCTCGAGCCGGGCCTCGCCGCCGAGCGCTGCAAAATCCTCCAGATCCGCGAGGCTGATGAACTGAGGATCGATCGCCATCGCGCTAAGCGCCGAATAGGGCGATGTCTCGAACGGCGGCATCTCGTTAATCGGCAGCAACTGGAGCACGCGTTGCCCCGCGCCTGCCATCCACGCTGCCATCGTTGGAATGTCGCCAATCTCACCGATACCCCAACTCCGGGACGAGGGCATGGAGAACAACGGCACGAGCAGGCCGGCGCGACGCGACGCTGGTGGGGTCAGCACTGCACGAACCGGAGCAGCCGCGCAACCGCATCGGCGAACGACTCCTCCGGCGGGAGAAGACTGACCACAAGGTAGGCTTCGCGCGGGAAATCGAAAAAGTAACCGGGGTGAACGAGGACGCGCTCGGCGCGAAGGAGGTCGAGCACCACCGACTCCTCGCCCCTTGTTGAGGGAATTCGCAGCACCGCCGACCAACCGCCGTCGGCGCGGAGTACCTCAGACGCGGGGAATCCTGCCGCTATGCCGCGCAGCGTCGACAGATTGCGGCGAACTCTTCCCTGTATCGAGGCCCGAATCGACGCTCCGCTGCTCAGGAGAGTCGGCGTCGCGACTTGCACGGGGGTTCCCACCGACAGGTAGCTGTCCGCGATCACTTCGAGCGCCGCCAGCGCGGCGTCTCGTTCTGCCGCGGGCCCACCCGCGATGCACCAGCCCAACTTCAGCTGCGGCAATCCAATCGTCTTGGACAAACCCGCGAGCGTGAAACAGAGGACCTCGCTGCGCACGGCCACGTCAGTCAGGGGAGTGCTGGCGTCGAGAGGATAGTCAGCGAAGACCTCGTCAACGATCAGCGCCCATTTCCGCTGCCGGCACAGCGTCGCGACCCGCTGGAACTCTTCGGCGCTCATGAAGGATCCGGTCGGGTTGTTCGGCGACACTACCAGGAGCGCGCGAATGTCGAGCGGAGCCGCGGCCAATGATTCGACGTCGATCTCCCACTGACCGTGGTACTCGATCGCGTACGGGTGTGCGCGAACGCCTTCGAGCGCCGTCAGGTGATCGAAGAGAGGATAGCTCGGCCGTGGGACCAGCACGCCATCGCCGGGGTTGCACAGGAGCTTGAACAGCCAGCTATACGCCTCGCTCGTGCTCGCGGTCAGCACGACGTGCGCGGGATCGACCGTCACATCACGGCGTCGCTGATCCTCGGCGACCGCATGACGTGCGGACGCAAGCCCAAACGGGCAAGGCTCGTAACGAAGCGCGGCAGGGTCGGCGAGCGAGGTCAGTAGGTCATCCGGATAGGGGATCTCCGCCCGCGTCGGATTCGACTCGGTCAGATCCGCGAACGGCACGCCCTCGACGCGCAGCGCCTCCACCGCGCGCGACAGCGCGTTCGGCTCGGCGTACGGTGGCAAGCGACGCGACAACACATGCCGATGATGACACGGGGCTAGCTGGTAGCTGGTAGCTCTGGTAGCTGGTAGTCGGTAGCTGATAGTTGGTAGCCGTACAGAATGCGTCCTTGCTTCTGCTACCAGCTATCGGCTACCGGCTACCAGCTAGACGGTGATCTTCTCCGCGTGCTCGGGCGTATGCGCATCCCACCCGAGCCGGTCCTTGATGAGCGCCTTCAGTGCATCCATCGGCGACGGTTCACCGTGGACGAGGCACAGCCGACCAGGGCGCCGGGGGAGCGTTCCGAGCCAGCGCAGAATCTCACCACGATCGGCATGCGCGGACATCGAGTCGATTTTGGCAATCCGCGCGACAACCGCGATCTGCTGCCCGTGAATTCTGACCTCCGAGGCACCATCGACCAATTGACGCCCGCGTGTCCCCACGGCCTGATGTCCGACGAACAAGACGGTGTTCTTCCTGTCCGGCAGGGCCGCCGCCATGTGGTGCAGCACGCGTCCTCCGGTCGCCATCCCGCTCGCCGAGATAACGATGGCACTGCGCTTCGACGCGGTCAGCTCTTTCGACTGCTGAGGCGAGGCGACCGTTTGGAAGCGCGTCGAGCCGAACACCAACACGTCCTTTCCCGCGGGTCGCATCTCCGGATCGAGTTCAGAGACATGGGACGAATAGTACCCGAAGCGCTTCGACGGCCATCGGGCTGTCGACGTACACCGGCATCACCGGAATTCTTCGCTCATGCTCGAGGCGCCGCACCCAGTACAAGAGCTCTTCGACTCGGCCGATGGCAAACGAAGGAATGATCAGCTTGCCGCCGCGCCGCACGGTGTCGTGAATCACCTCCGCCAGCATCGCCCCGTCATCGTCGACCGCATGATCGCGATCGCCATAGGTCGATTCCACCAGGACCAGGTCGGCGTCCACGGCGTTGGTGGGATCCTGCAACACCGGACGGTTGTAGCGGCCGAGGTCGCCACCGAACAGGATCGTCCCCTTCCCGGCGAGTCGAGCCAGAACGTACGCGGAGCCGAGCAGGTGCCCGGCTGGGGCGAACTCGACCGAAATTTCCGGTACCGCCTCGATCGATTGCTGGTAGCCGCGCGGCTGCAACTGCGAGAGCGCACGGTAGGCGTCTGACTCGGTGTACAGCGGCAACGCCGGGTTGTGCTTCGTGTAGCCGCGCCGGTTGGCCTGCCGAGCGTCTTCCTCCTGAATCCGGCCGGCGTCGGGAAGCACCAACTGGCACAAGTCCGCCGTGCCGGCGGTGCAGATCACGCGGCCGCGAAACCCCTGTGCCACGAGTCGCGGTAAATAGCCGACATGATCGAGGTGCGCATGGGTGAGCACGACCGCATCAATCGAGGCGGGAGGGACCGGAAACTCCTCCCAGTTCCGGAGGCGCAGCTCTTTCAGGCCTTGAAAGAGGCCACAATCGACGAGCACGCGGCGCCCGTTATGTTCGAGGAGGTACTTGGACCCTGTCACCGTCCGCGCCGCGCCGAGAAACGTCAACTCTGCCATGGGGAGACAATAGCAGGCCTCAGCCCTGCTATTCTGTCGGTCATGGGGTCGGTCTTTCGGTTCTGGGCGGCTCTCGGCGTGTGCGCTGCCACCCTCGCCACAACCGTAGCGGCGCAATCACCGGCACGAGTCCTCAGCATTGACGTCATCTACGACCCGGAACGGCGAGTGGACTTCAGCGGCGCACCGCCGACCAACCTTCAATGGATCGATGACGCCACCTACCTGCAGTCCCGCCGGACAGGTGGGGGCATTGAGTGGCTCAAGGTCGATGCCGCTTCCGGAAGCACGTCGTCTCTCTTCGATCTCGCTCGTATGGAAGCGGCGCTTGCGAGGTTGCCCGACATCACGCCCGAGCGGGCGTCAGGACTGGCTCGATCGGGCGATCTGATCTTCAATCCGTCTCGCACCGGCACGCTCGTGACCATCGCCGATGATCTCTATTTCTACGACTTCGCATCCGCCGCCGCGACTCGTCTCACCGACACCGCTGGATCGGAGGAGGAAGCTGGTTTCAGTCCGGACGGACGTCTCGTCGCCTTCGTCCGCGGCAATAACCTGCACGTCGTCGACGTCAGCGCCAGGCAGGAACGCGCACTGACGACGGACGGCGGGCCGCAGCTCCTGAACGGCAAGCTCGACTGGTTGTATCAGGAGGAGATTTACGGCCGGGGTCGTTTCCGAGGCTACTGGTGGAGCCCAGACTCGTCTCGACTCGCGTTTCTTCAGCTCGACGAGCGTCCAGTGCCCGAGTACACGGTCGTGGACGACATTCCGTACCGACCGAACGTCGAAGTCACCGACTATCCGAAGGCTGGAGACGCGAATCCTCTGGTGCGCCTCGGCATTGCCCACGTGACCGGGAGCTCGCCGGTCTGGGTCGAGCAGGGATCCTATGTCGCCACCGACATGCTGATTGTCGATGTCGACTGGGCACCGGGCACAGCGGGGCTGACCTATCAGGTGCAGAACCGTGAGCAGACGTGGCTCGACCTCAACGTGGCGGAGGCTGCGTCAGGACGGTCGAGACGCTTGCTGCGCGAGACGACGGCCGCGTGGGTCAACGTCAACGGGAGTCCGATCTGGCTCAAGGACGGCTCGTTCCTCTGGTTCAGTGAACGCAGCGGGTTCAAGCACCTCTACCACTATCGCGATGGCACACTCGTCCGGCCCGTCACAACGGGCCGCTGGGATGTTCGCTCGTTGTACGGTGTGGACGAAGCGCGCGGGCTCGTGTATTTCGCCGCTGGCGCCCGCCGGCACATCGACACGGACGTCTACCGTATCGGGCTCGACGGCGCCGCCCTGACGCGTCTCTCACGCACCGACGGTACACATCGCGCGAATTTCAATCCGTCCTACACGCAGTACATCGGCACGTGGAGTGACGCCACGACGCCAACCCAAGTCCGTCTGCATCGTGCCGACGGCGGCGAAGTGCGCGTCATCAACGCCGATGTCGTCAAGTCGCTCGCCGAGTATCGGCTCTCCCGGCCGGAGTTCGTCGAAGTTCGCACACGCGACGGCTTCGTGATGGACGGGATGCTGATCCGACCGCCGGACTTCGATCCCTCGCGACGCTACCCCGTGTACCAGTTGACCTATGCCGGCCCTGGCACCGCCTCGGTGCGCAACCAGTGGGGCGGGTCGCAGGTACATGTACCACCAGCTCATCGCGCAGCAGGGGATCGTGGTCTGGGTGCTCGACAATCGGAGCTCGGGCGGCAAGGGAGCAGAGTCACAATGGCCCGTGTACGGCAAACTTGGCGAGCTCGAGCTTCGCGACCTCGAAGACGGGGTCGGCTGGTTGAGGCAGCAGCCCTACGTGGATCCGTCGCGGATCGCCCTGCACGGATGGAGTTACGGCGGGTTCATGACCGCGTACGCCTTGACGCACAGCACGAGCTGGGCGGCCGGTATCGCCGGGGCACCTGTCACCGATTGGCGGAACTACGATACGGTGTACACCGAACGGTACATGAAGACGCCGCTCAACAACCCCGAAGGGTATCGAGCCACGGCACCGCGTTTCGCGGCAGCGAATCTTCACGGACGGATGCTGCTCATCCATGGCGGCATCGACGACAACGTGCACAGACAGAACTCCGAGCAGTTCGTGTACGAGCTGCAACGCGCCGGCAGGACGTTTGAGATGATGACCTACCCGCGTCAGCGCCATGGGTTCAGCGATCCGCGCCTGATCAAACATCTTCGCCAGACCATGTTCGATTTCATCACGAGCTCCCTCCGGGAAAGCGCGCCGGCGGCTTCAGCGAGCGTGCGATAGCCGCATGTCATTCCTGAAAACACTGCAATCCGCACGAACCGTGATCGCGGCGGAACTCCGACCGCCGCGTGCGGAGCTCGGGTCACTCGAAGGCATGGACGCCTGGATTGACACGTACCACGCGGTGCGCACGCTGACGAAACAGGACGTCGCCGTCTTTCTCACCGACAGCGCTGTCGGGAAGCAGGAGGAAAACAATCTTCGGCATCTCGTCACGAACCTCGGCCCCGACATGCCCAGGGAGCTGATCGTTCCGTTCCTGACGACCAAGCACTCTCTCGACTTCTGCCTGAGCTACGCGGAGCAGGCGTGGCAGCAGGGCTTTCCCGCGCTCGTGGTACTCGGCGGCGACCGAAGTCTGGGCCGGCCTCGTTGTGTCGGGCACGCATGGGAACTGCGCCGTGAAATCAGCGCGCATGTGCCGCGGCTGACACTTGGCGGGTGGGCCAATCCGTACGGCGATCCAGAGCAGCAGGCGTCGTACCTGGCCGACGGCTCTTTCACGGCAGACTTTTACCTCACACAGATCGTCAGCCACCTCAACATCGGACCAGTGGCGGAGTTCATGCGCGAAGCCCGACACAGGGGACTCGACCACGTGCCGGGGATGTTTGGGGTGTTCTACTATCGCAGCGCCAACCAGAAGACGCTGGAGATTCTGAGCAGGTTCTTGCCGGTTCCAGCGGAGTCACTCGTGGCGGAGTTTGCCGCGGGTGCAACGCCGGTCGAAATCTGCGCCCGAACTATCCGTGCCATGATCGACCTCGGCGCCCGTCACTTCTACATCAGCAACCTGCCGCTCACGGGCACGTCGTCCACGCTGAACCAGATCCTCGAACGCGCCGGCGCTCTCGCCTGACGCGTCTACTTCAGGTGCCTGCCGCCGTCGACCCGGATCGTCTCGCCGGTCATGAAGTCGGTCTCGACGAGTGCGAGCACGGCTTTGGCGATTTCCATCTCTCCACCCCAGCGGCCCAGCGGCGTCGCGCGCTCCACCTGCGCAAACGCCTCGTCCGAGGTCCCCTCGGGTGCGACAATGGGCCCAGGCGCCACGGCATTGACGAGGATCTGGTCGGGGGCCAGCTCGAGCGCCAGGGCTTCGGTCAGGGCAACGATCCCGGCCTTGGCGACGTAGTAGGTGAGATAGCCGACGTACCGGGGCCGCCCGCTGCGTGCCACCCAATCTGAGAAGTTGACGATTCGGCCGCCGCGTACGCGACGCATGTGCGGAACCGCGGCGCGGACGCAAAGCCACGCCGCCCGAAGGTCCACAGCCATCTGGGCGTCCCAGTCGCTGACCTCGATCTCGTCCAGCAACAGACTCCTGTAGATGGATGCCATGTTGACAAGTACGTCGAGCCGGCCCAGATGGCCGACCGCCTCGTCGACGATCCGTTGAGCGTCGTCAGGGGACGAGAGGTCCGCCCGAAGCGTGACCGCCCGCCGGCCGAGTGCCCGAACCGCGGCCGCGGTCTCCTCGGCTTCGGATCCTGGACTCCCGGTAGACGAGCGCGATGTCTGCCCCTCGGCGAGCCAACTCTATCGCAACGACGGCGCCGATCCGCTTTCCGCCGGTAATCAGCGCCACGCGCTCGACCAGATCCATGGCCGATCAGTCTATGCTGATCGGGCCTTTGGCCCCACTCGAGGCGGGACGCGAAAGCATTTTCGCCGACCGTAAACCACTTGGGTGCGATTACGCTGTATCTTGTTGAGCCCGTGGTGGACGATCGTGGTCCGTTTCGTGCTGTCTTCCACCCCTCTGACGCTGGACGACTTCAAGGAGAGCCACAATGACGAAGTTTCTTGGAATGTGCACGGGGGCCTTGGCGCTCGTGTTGCTGCTTTCGACTCAGGCCGCTGCGCAAACAGTCACCCTGTCCGCTGACCTCACGGGTGGCGAAGAAACACCCGCCGCTCTCAATACTGGAATGTTCGGCACGGTCGCAGTGGGTGTCGACCAGGGAAGCAAGGAGTTGACGGTCACGCTGCGGGTATTCAACACACCAACCCCGACCACGGCAGGACACATCCACATGGGCTCCCCGGGCACCCCTGGACCCACCGTCCTGAACTTTCCGGCGGGCCTGAACGGGCGCGTTGGCGATTTTGCGATGACCTTCCGGCTTGGTGACACCGCTGGCGTGTTCACCCCGAGGCCGGCCATCGGCATCAACACGATTGACGACGTCATCGAGGCCGTCCTCGGCGGCAACACGTACGTCAACGTCCACACCACTCAGAACCCGGGCGGGGAAATCCGGGGGCAGCTGATCCCCCGCCGATAAGACCTTGCGGCAACCGTGTGCGCTACCATGCTGAGGTAGTGCGCACGGTTCCCCGCATCCTGTGTGGCGTGATCCTGGCCACCGGCGCAGTCTCCGGGTTTGAGCGATCGCTCGACCTTCCCCTCATCAACGCTGCGACGGCAATTGGAGAATCCCGGGTCGAGTCTGTACGAACGCAGTATCACCGGCCGTATCGCTTGCAGGTCGCCCGAGCTCCTATCGACTACATCGACGTGGTGACGCCATTCCGGCGGATCGTGCGAATCGCGGAAGACCGGGCGCGCATAGGGGCCAGACCGCTTGGTCAGCGGGAAACGCTCGACGCCGCAGGCGACCGGGTTAGCCTCGTCGAGTTCGTTGTGGAGCTGACCTTTCATCCTTTGAACGCCTATGTCAGCGTGCCCCTGTACGAGGTGGAACTCGTCGCCCTACAGCCGCTCGTACCTTCGCAGCCGACGAGAATCCTCCCCGTGCAGGTCAATCGCACTCCTCGCTTTGGTGCGCGTGTCGACGGGACGCCTCCGCTCTCCCCGAGCGTGCCGCTGAACGTCCTAGGAGCGAACGAACCGATGCTCGGCGGGACGGTTGTCGCGGGTTTCGACGCTCTCGGGCTAGAGTCCGCCGGTATCTATGAAGTGGTGGTGAAAGATCAGGGAAAGGAATTGGCTCGGGTGCGGGTGAACCTGGGGAGCCTTCGGTAATGAAGCCCAGCCCAGGGGCTTGCCGCCCCTGGGCTGGAGATGGAGCTTACGACAGGACCTTGACGACGACGCGACGGTTCTGTGCGCGACCGTCCCGTGTGTTGTTTGGCGCAACCGGCTTCCCTTCGCCGTAGCTGATCACATTGATCTTGTGCAGCGGCACCTGGTGCTGCTCGTAGAGATACCGCTTGACCGCCTCGGCCCGCTCGATGCCAATACGCTCGTTGATCGCCGTGTCACCCACGTTGTCGGTGTGTCCCTCGATTTCGATGAACACGTTCTGAGGGTTGGTCTTCAGCTGGTCGATCATCTGATCGACGCGCGTCCGAGCCGTGTCCGGCAGGTCAGCCTTGCCGAAGTTGAAGTTGCCCTGATCCTCGCTCAGCGTGACGGTGTAGATCAGACGTCGTGAAGCTGCGACTTCCGTCGCGACCGCGTCCACCCGCCCATTGACGGCGGTCGCCTGGGCCCCGAGCCTTGTCGGCGGCGCTGCGTGCATCCGTCGCGGCCGTTCTGGCCTCCGCCGCGGACTTGCCTGCGGCTTCTGCCTTCTGGTCGACGGCGCCGATGCGCTGTCTCGTTCTGGCCGACGCGCTGTTGCGTCTGCTCGACGGTCGTTGACAAGGTGTCAACCTTTGTGTTGACCGTGCCCACCTCTTCCCGGACGAATCCCTTTGTAGCGCAAGCGGGAGCGACTGCAACGCTCAACGCCATCATCGATGCTGCGAACAGTTTCTTACTCATGGCACTCTCCTCCAACGTTACCTATTTAGTCTTCCACTCGCGCCGGGCCGGACACGTATCCGCCTCGCGCGTGAACCAATAGATCCTTGTTCCGGGTCCGAATCTCGAGCGGGTGCCACCCAGGACGAGTGTCCGGCTCGAACGTGATCAGGTACTGATAGCGCAATTCCTCGAACAGGTCTCGAATCGCCACATGTGTGTGAGCCGGAACGCTGGCGACTCGCAGGTCGCCACCCGTCCAGCGAGCGAGATCGGCGAGCGTCGCAATTTCCGAAGCGGCGCCGTCGGCTGAAAGGACCGAGTACTCACCTCCAGGATGATCCAGCGGTGTGACAACAGTCAACAGATACACCGGCACGTCGATCGAGCTCGCGATTCCCGATACGTCCGGTGCACTCATGCGGCTGCCGGTGTCGATGCCGTCGGTGATCACCAGCATCGCACGGTGCCGGTTCGCCCGCTCGGCCACAGCCTTGGCCGTCGCGGCGACCGCGTCGTACAGTGACGTGATCCCCCACGGTCGTCCTTCGAGGCTGACTCGCCGAATGACGTCGACGTCTTTCGTAAACGTGACGACTTCCTGAAGTTTCGCATCGAAGGTGAAGAGCGCTGCCTCGTCATGCTCGCCGTTGAGCATGCCCACCGCGAAGGCAACGGCTTGTCTTGCACGGTCCATGTTGCCGCCCACCGCCATGCTCCCGCTGATGTCGAGCACGATCGCCAGACTGATCGGCGCGTCGCCCGCGTGGAAATCGCGGATCGTCCGCTTCGCCCCGGTGTCGAGTACCCTCAAAATCGTCGCGGCTCAAGTCGCGGACGACCCGGCCCCGGCGATCCCTGACGGCGGCCGTCACGGTGACGACCTCGACGCCCGACTTGAAGGTGATCGACGGGCGCTCACGAGCCGGCGGTTCCTGCGCATGCGACTCTGTATGAGTCCATGCGACCATGGTCGCCAACACGAGGGGGGTGGCCGCTCGGCGAATCACGCTCTTCAAGTGTTCAAAACGCCTGCCATGTCTGTAGATCGTTAATATACAATGGTTTAGGTGCTTTTGATTCACGTCTATAACCTTGCGTCGGCGCGTGACCATGTAATTTTTGCGTCGGCTGCGGTCATTCCCACGTCTCACGCCCCTCGCCGCGTCGCGCGCTTAGAGTGCCGATAAGATGGAACGAAGATGCCGATTTCAAAGATGTTAGGTCCGATTCCGGTCGCGAAAAGGGTTGGCCGATTCTCATACGCGATTCGTAACATCGTTTCGGAAGCGCGGGCGGTCGAAGCACTCGGAAGGCGCGTCCGATATCTGAATATCGGCGATCCAGTCGCGTTCGGATATCAGCCCCCCCCGCACCTCATCGAGGCCGCCGAGCGCGCCATGCGAGACGGCTACAACGGCTATTTGCCCTCCGCGGGCATTCTCGAAGCCCGCCAAGCGGTCGCCGCGGAATACGAAGCCCGCGGCGTCGCGGTCGACCCGGACCGCGTGCTCATCACGACCGGCACCGGGGAAGGCATCGAGCTGGCTATCAACGCCTTGGTGGACGAAGGCGACGAAGTCCTGGTGCCCACGCCGACCTATCCGCTCTACACGGCGATCCTGGCCAAGCTCAACGCCCGACCGGTCTACTACAGGACGGATCCGGCCAACCAGTGGCTTCCCGACATCGAGCACCTGCGCACGCTCGTGACGCCAAAAACGAAAGCACTCGTCGTGATCGATCCGAACAACCCCACGGGTGCCGTCTATCCGGTGTCGACCCGCCGAGGATTGATCGAAGTGGCCGAGGAGTTCGGCCTGACGATCCTCGCCGACGAGGTATATGGCGACCTGGGGTTCGATGGTCCGCTGCCGCCGCTGGCCACCCTGGATCCCAACGCTCCCATCATCTCGTTCTCGAGCCTGTCCAAAGCGTTTCTCGCCCCGGGATGGCGAACGGGCTGGATGGTGGTCGGCCAGACCCCGCGACTGGACGGCGTGCTGGCCGCCACGCAGAAGCTTGCCGACGGACGCCTCTGTAGTCCGGGCCCGATGCAGTACGCCGTCACCGCGGCGCTCACGGGCGATCGCTCGCACCAGGTCACGTTTCGAAAGGCACTAGCGGAGCGCGCTCGCCTGACCACGGAATCGCTGAACGCGATTCCCGGCATGCGCTGTGTGGCTCCGCGCGCCGCGTTCTACGCGATGCCGTTCGTGACCCTTCCCCCGGGGTGCACCGACGAGGACTACGTTCTGGGCCTCCTGAGAGCCACGGGCATCCTGTGCGTTTATGGATCCGGTTTCGGCATGCCGGCCGCGTTTGGCTCCTTCCGTGTCGTGTTTCTTGGCGACCCCGGCGAACTCGCATCGATCTTCGCCGACATCGGCATCTTCACCCGGGACTATCTGGCACACGCTGGCTGACGCCGTGTCTGCTCGAACGGACAGCCCTGGCGCTCCGATCCGGCACGCCCTGGTTGGCACGAAGGACTAATGCCCCGAGCCGCACAGGCCCTCGTCGCCTACCTGCTCCTGACAATTGCGGCGACGTGGCCGCTGACGCGCGGCCTCAGTCGGGATGTGCCGTGGGATCTCGGCGACCCGTTGCTCGTCATGTGGATTCTGGCGTGGGACTGCGAACATCTCCTTCGTCTACTCGGCGGAGACGTCTCTCGAATTGCCGGGTTCTTTGATGCCAACATCTTTCACCCAGCGCCGCTGACGCTGGCGTACTCCGAGCACCTCATCGCACAGGCGGTGCAGATCCTTCCCGTGTACGCCCTTACGGGAAATCCGATCCTTGCCTACAACATCCTCTTTCTGTCCACCTGGGTCCTCTCGGGATTCGGCATGTACTTGCTCGTGCGCGAACTCACCGGCAACGCCGTCGCAGCGTTCGTCGCGGGTCTCATGTTCGCGTTTGCGCCGTACCGAGTGCCTCAGTCCGGACATCTCCACGTGTTGTCGTCGCAGTGGATGCCCTTCGTCCTCTTCGGATTGCGACGGTACTTCGACAGCCGGCGGCATCTCCCGTTGGCTGGCGCGGCGCTCGCTCTCGTGCTGCAGAGCTTGTCGTCCGGCTACTATCTGTTGTTCTTTTCGCCCATGGCTGCGGCGTTCGCCTTCTGGGAGATCGGAAGCCGTGGGCTTTGGCGCGACGTTCGGGTCTGGCGCGATCTCTCGCTCGCCGGGGTGTGCGTCGCCGTCCTCGTCCTGCCGTTCCTCCTGCCGTATGCGGCGTTGAGGGAAGACCTGCAGGCGTCACGGAGTATCAGCGAGGTGATGCTGTACTCGGCCGACCTGTACTCGGTACGCGACAGCGTTCAGCGAGCAACGAGTCTGGGGAGGCATTCTCCGTGTCGCCCCAAAAGCAGAGGGTGACCTCTTTCCAGGTCTTGTGCCGATCGTCCTCGCCCTCATCGGTATCGCTGCGGGTGTGCGTGTGGCGATGAAGCCATCGTCTCTTCAGGGGACGCGGAGACGCTGGCTCGGCCGGCTCCTTGCGTTCGTGGCGGTGAATCCATGCGATCGCTGCCGCTGTTGCGCTGGTGCTCCGGCGAATCATCTTCGATACCGGATGGTTCACACTCCGCATCACGAACATCAACCAGATGTTCGTCCGCAGCGGCATCGCGTTCGGTCTCTTGCTCGTGCTCTCACCCCGGCTCAGGACACGTGTCTCGGCCTTCATGCGCGACCGCGGTTTCTTCGTGCTCGGCGCGGTAGCCGCGCTCTGGCTCTCGCTCGGCCCATCGCCCCTGGCCCTTGGCCGGCCGCTCGAGGTCGCCTCTCCCTATCTGCTCCTGTATGAATACGTGCCCGCCTTCGACGGACTCCGGGTACCAGCCCGCCTCGCGATGCTCGTGGCCTTGATGCTCGCCGTCCTCGCCGGGTACGGCGCACATGCCGTGGCCAAGTGCCGGGGTGGTGTCGGAGCGTTGGCCGTCATGTGCGTCTTTTTCCTGCTCGAGTCGACGCATGTGCCGTTCACGTTGAACGGCACGGGGGCGGTTCGCGATCTCGTGACACCGGAGGCCCGGGTGTATCCTCCCCGCCAAGCGCCTGCGGTGTACGGGGAGATGGCGCGGCAACCCGAGGACAGCGTCCTCGTCGAACTGCCCCTGGGACAGGTGGACTACGACATCCGAGCGGTCTATTACTCGACCGTCCACTGGCGCCGGATCGTGAACGGCTACAGCGGGTTTTTTCCCCCGCACTACGGTCTCTTGAGCACGGCGCTCTCGGAAGTTCCCCGCCATCCGGACGTGTCGATTGAGGCGCTACACACCAGCGGCGCCACGCACGTAATCGTTCACGAAAACGCTTACCTGGAGGGCGAGGGCCAGGCGACATCCGCCGCCCTGCTCGCAGGGGGTGCGGTCGAACTCTTCCGCCAGGACTCAGACGTCTTGCTGCGCCTCTCTCCCTGACGCCGGCATGCTCTGAACGTCGTCGTGTTGCGATAGCATCAGGCGGGTCATCCGCATGCCAGCCTGGCTCGTCCTGCTATCAGCGCTGACGATCGCCGCTCCGATCGCCGCCGCCGGACAGACGGTCCCCGACACCGACGGGGTCGAGCGGTTGCTCGCCCAGCTCGAGACGTTGCTCAGAACCGGCAACCCCGACGGATTTGCCGCCCTGACGGACACTCGCTCGTCACCCGAGCAGATCCAGCAGTTCGCAGCCGATGTTTTCCGCCCGGACACGGTTCGAGCGATCGTGAACGAACGCGATCGGTCGCCGCTCGACGGCGCCGCACCGGGAACGGGGTACCGGCTCGTCGTCGAGATGTTCGCCGAGACGGCCGGTCGGGCTCGCATTCTGACCACTCTGCTCGATGTTCGGCGGCCTGTCGGGGGCGACAACGACGCCTGGCGAATCACCGCCGCGCAGGGACTGACGACCGTCGAAGGGCTCTATCGTCTACGGTTGAACTCTTCAATGCGCTTCGCCGCGCGTGGGCTGACGATCACTGCGATCGATTTGCTCATTACGTTGGAGGAGGGGCACGTCTATCTCGTCGAAAGTGACGCAGGGACGACGGGCCTGGTGTTGTTTGGACGGGGCGTGATGCGGTTCTCGCCCGGCCCGGTCGGCGAACAGGGTCAGCTGCGCATCTTCGCGGGCTCGAGCGATCTCAGTGCGCAATTCGACGCGGCCTTCGTGCGTCTTCATCCTTCCCAGTACGAACAGCGCGTCAGCACCGAGCACCTGACCCCGGCACCGCTCGACGCCCGGCAGTTGCGACGCGCGCAAGAGGTGTTCGACCGCGATAGTCCGCGGTCGTTCAGTCTCGACTTGAGCGGGTTGAGCACTGAACCGTGGTACCTGCTGCCTCAACCGGGCGACTTCCTCGCTGAGCTTCAGACGAGACGACACGGAGCGCTCACGTACTCGCGGTCGCTCGCCCAGGCGGAGGACGTGACGCTCTTCGAGCGCGATCGACAACGAACCATCGCGCTCTACCCGTCGCCCGAGCGCGTTTCGGCGCGCGGGGCGTCCTACAACGAAGACGACTACCGCGACTTCGACGTTCTCGATTACAACATCGACGCAACGGTGTCGCCGCAGCGGGAGTTCATCGACGGCCGCGCACGCCTCCGACTTCGCGTCCGCGCCTCGGCGCTCTCGTCACTGACGCTGCGTCTGGCTGATACCCTGAGCGTGACCTCGGTCACCAGCCCCGAGTATGGACGTCTTCTACACCTGCGCGTTCGCGGCCAGAACAGCGTCATCGTCAGTCTTCCGGTGGAGGTGAACCAGGACTCGGAGCTGTCGCTCGTCGTGTCGTACAGGGGACCTGTTGTACCGCAGGAGATTGAGGATGAAGGGGTGCAGACGGGCGAGGGGAGCGATCCGTCGTTCGAGTTGGAGCCAAACCTTCTCCTGAGCAATCGCTCGTACTGGTATCCACAGAGCACCGTCTCGGACTACGCGACCGCCACCGTGCGAATCACGGTACCCGAAGGTTACACGTGCGTGGCCAGCGGTGACCCGAGGCGCGAGAACGAGGTCACGTTGCGCGACCTGCTCACCCTCACCGATGGCAAGGCGTTCGTGTTCACCGCGCGCGAACCCCTTCGCTATCTGGCGCTCGTGGTGAGCCGCTTTGTCCGCGTGGCGGAGTCGACAATCGAGGTCACCAGCCACGGCGAACCCCTCGGGCAGCGGCCCATGCGTCTGGCGATCGAGGCGAATCCGCGACAGCAGGGTCTCGGCCGCAGCCTCCTGGGCGATTTCCAGGCGATCATGCGCTTCTACGCCGACACGCTGGGCGACGCACCCTACGAATCCGCGACGCTCGCGCTCGTGGAGCACGAGTTGCCGGGCGGGCACAGTCCCGGGTATTTCGCCGTGCTCAACAGCGCTCCCCCTGGGGCGCGCGCGTTTTGGCGAGACGATCCGGCAGCGTTCCGAGGGTTTCCGGAGTTCTTCCTCGCGCACGAACTGGCGCATCAGTGGTGGGGTCAGGCCGTCGGGTGGCGCAACTACCACGAACAGTGGCTCAGCGAAGGCTTCGCGCAGTACTTCGCCGCCCTCTACGCGCGGCAGGTTCGCGGTGAACGCGCCTTCCGCGACATGCTGCGCCAGTTCAATCGGTGGGCGATTGCGGAGTCGGACGAAGGCCCCGTGCACCTGGGATACCGGCTCGGCCACATCAGGGCGCAGCCTCGCGTCTTTCGCGCGGTGGTCTACAACAAGGGCGCTGCCGTCCTTCATATGCTGCGCCGCCTGATCGGTGACGACGCCTTCTTCGCCGGACTGCGGCGGTTCTACGCCGAACAGAAGTTCCAGAAGGCCGATACCGAAGCGCTGCGCCGCACGTTCGAGGCGGAATCAGGCCGGCCGCTCGGCCGCTTCTTCAACCAGTGGATATACGGCGTCGACCTGCCGCGGGTTCGGTTCTCGAGAGAGATTGCCGCCGGGTCGGTGACCGTGAAGCTCGAACAAACCACCGAGCAGATCTTCGACATCCCTGTGACGGTGACCATCACCTACGCCAGCGGCCGGACGCAAGAGGAAGTGGTATCACTCACCGAGCGCACGCTGGAATGGACCTCACCCACGTCAGGTCTGGTTCGCCAGGTGCAGGTCAATCGCGATTATGCCGCCATCGCACGCTTCGACTCAGAGTAGGTGCGGGTCGTAATATCGCCTATCCTCAGGTGTCGACATGAACGGGCAGCCTTTTTGAAGCGTAATGCGAAGCGGCTGGAAGCGACTGTTGCTCTGGGGGATCTCTTGCGCCATCGCCTCAGCCCTCATTCTGGCGAACATTCCTTTCCTCTTCGGTTCTCCTAGTCCGATCATTCGAATCGCCTGGCGCGGCGTGAGCGCCGGCGAGCGTGTGGAACTCGAGCGACGGTTCCAACTTGCCAGTCCCGTCGCGTTGGAAGACGGCGTGTGGGGCTACTCGCCGACGGATACCTCGCCCGAAACCCTGCGCGCCCTGGTCAGGCACCCAGCCGTGGATCGGGCTGACGGTATCGATGTCCCCCCTGGCAGACTCTCGCGCTCGCTCCCGCTTTCCCCTCGCCGCGGCGGGTGGATCGAGGGCGCGCCGCCGTGGATCGCCAGGGCGGCCAGAGCCCTCGCATATGTCTTCGCCTTCGCTGGTGCTTTGGTGCTCATAACCGGTGTGCTCAGGTCACCGGCCGTGCCGGCGCATGCCGCGCCAAGGCGTGCCTTCGAGACACTCCGTTCCGATCCGATCTCGAGTCTTCGTGCAATACCCGCATCGATCTTGAGAGGGATACACCGCGGTGTGCCCGCGGCGTCGCCCGAGGGCGCCGCTGCGTTTCGTATCGTCTTCGGCTCCTGTGTCCTTCTGTACGTCGCCGCGCACCCGGCCGATCTGACGTCACTCCAGTCGTACGAAGTCGACGCCGCCAGGGGTCCGTATGGCAGCGTCGTCCGGTGGCTGGGCGCACATCCGGCGATCGCGGAGAATCTTGGCCGCTGGATCGCCTGGTCCGGGGCTTTCTTCATCGCCGGTGTCCTCACGCCGGTGAGCTATGTGTGTTTCGTCGTGGGATTCCTGCTGTGGGCCTGCATCCTGACAGTCACCACCTCCGCGCACGCGGTGGCCTCGCTTGCGATCGCGATGGTCTGCCTGCTCGCGGCTCGTTGGTCAGATGCCTGGAGCGTGGATGCGTTACTGCGCCGGGTCCGTAGAGGACCGCAACGTAACGCCCCCGCACAGCGATACGGCTTCGCCATCTGGGTTCCGCGCCTGGTGTTAGGTATCACGTTCCTCGCGGCGGCGTGGTCGAAGCTCAGGGGGGGTGGGCTCGACTGGATTCTGAATGGAACGGTGAAGTACTACTTCGTCAGCGATCTGGATCAGGCGTTCGTGCCCTGGGGCCCGCAACTGACGGCATCACACGGCGTCGCCGTCCTCCTGTCGGGAGTTGCCGTAGTCGTGGAGTCGGTGCTCATCACAGCTGCGTTCTCCCGATCCGCAACCTATACGTTGTTCCTCGGCCTGGCGGCGCTTTCGCTCCTGGCGGGATTTGCGTTGTTCCAGGGTGTGTTGTGGTGGGGCTGGTGGATCCTGGCGGTGGCGTTCCTGCCGTGGCAATACGCGCGGTGGCCGGCGCGCCGCCGTGAGCCAACCGTGGCGCCCATGTGGGGGCTCAACCGCGTCCAGGTGGCTCTCGTTGTCATGGTGATGATCCAGCAATGCGTCATGTCGGCTTTCCACGTCGAAGCGAGACCGATGCTGTCCGCGTACGACATGTACTCCGCCACCTACGCAAGCACCGAAGAATTCGAAGATGCAACGAACCTGGTCTATCGAGTGGTCATGCTGGACAGCCGCGGCCGTCATCTCACGGACTGCCTCCTGGCGGACCGCGACGCCTGGTTGCTCCCCTTGGCCGCGTCGGAAGACGCGGCCGCGCGCGCCCGCCTCAGCGATGTGCTCGGCGAATGCCTTCCACACGAGTCGGAGCCGGACGCGATCCTGTTCGAAGGCGATCGCCGAGTCTTCAATTGGCAGACACGCCGATTCGAGTGGAAACACACGGTTGACGTCCTCGGTCCGGCACCGGCGGACTGGCTGCGCGACTAGAGCAGGCCACGCCGCAATTCACCGCTCCATCTTGCCGGTTCCTCACGGCCAGTCCTCGCGCGAAGGACATCGATGCCGCAGTTGTCAGGGCTCTATCGCGCAGCGAAAGGGCCAAGCAGGCGTCGTGACCCCGCGACGGCGAGGAGACGGACGCTGCCCAGGGCCGCGCGTGTTCGTACGGGACCTCGACGCGGCCGTGCCCGCGCGTTCGGAAAACGCGCGTAGTAGCGGGCCAGCGCGGTGCGCCCTTCGGTGAGTGGTTCACTCGGTACCGGCAGCACTCCGGCGTCTCGGCGAGCCAGAACGATCCGATGCCGGCCGCCGGAACCAATCGATCCGGCGACGATGCGGAATCCGGACGCCGCTGTGAGCCACTCCAGGCACGGCTGCGTGAACGCCAGCACGTGTGTCTTGGACCGGAGGCAGTAATCCAGGTCGCCGTGTTCGTGGGCACCCTCGAAATTGGGGACGCTGATCATCAGAAATCCGCCTGGCCGCGTCGCCCGACCTAGCTGTTTGAGGATCGCCAACGGCTCGGTCACATGTTCGAGGACGTGATGGAGCATGACGAGATCGAATTGCGGCGTGTCCGGGACGGACGTGATTTCACGATGTCGCTGAAATGCCACTTTGGTCGCCGGTTCGAGTCCGTGTGTCGTCCACCCCGCCGTCGCCAGGGCGTCGAGCCACTGACCGGGCCCACAGCCGAAATCGAACGCGGCACTGCCGGGCGGTGGACTGAGTACGTCGAACTCGTCGGAAATCCCTGCGAAGAGTCGCTGGAGCCGGCGGCGAGCAACGGGCCTCTCTCGAGGCTCTTGTCGACTTCTGCCCCAGTCGCCGGTGGGCGAGTAGACAAGCGCGAGTTCACGCGCCGTGGGCAACGGATTCGCGAAGACGAGGCCGCATCGCTCGCACCCGGATACGACACCGACACGCCACAAATAGCGGCGGGACTCGTGCAGGACGAGCGGCTCGAGATCGCACACGGGCCCCCCGCACGCGGGGCAATCTCGTCGCTCACCTGGTATTCGATAGAACATCATCGCGTGCGACGGGCGGCGTGAAATCGAGTCAATCTGTCGAAAGCGTTCCGAGCGGAAGGATCCCATAGTCGCTTCGCCGAGGGGCGGCAAAGCGGCCGCTCGCCCAGTCGAACCGCGGCTCGTCCGCACTCACGTGAAGAGCGACCAGGGATTCATGGTAACGGCGTTGGTAGGCGTCGAGCACCGCCCGTACCGCTTCGCGCGTGGGCGCCGTCAATCGCGTCATGGTCCGCTGTTCACGTATCGCCGTCGTGATGACGTCTGTGGCGCCGGGCATCTCGGACAGGCGTTCCGCTACGTCGACAGTCGGATCTCCGGGTATCTCGAAGCGCCAGATCCGCCGCTTGTCGGCGAGATACTCGTCGAACTCCTGAGTCGATCCATACGTCCACGAATACATTCCATAGTCTGAGATGAGGGGTTCCATCTCGAGCCGAATACCGGAGAACACCACTTGCTGCAAGGCGAACGCACTGAGAACGGCGACCTGCCAGGACCTGAGCCACCCAGATTCCGTTTTGCCGCTTGGCTGATGAACCGAGGCCTCTTCCCTATGAGTTTTGAAGGGCGGCGTCCAAAGGCGTCGGCAGCGCGCCGCAAGACGTTGGCCGTCGCACGTGCCGCCGCGTCCCAGGGCAGGAAGGCAAGCAACAAGACCCACCACATCGCCCAGAAAACACCTTGGAGCAGCAGGAAGCCCGCAAGAAGCCCGGCCGCGGCGAGGCCAAACAGCAATCGCATCGCCCAGCCACTCGCAAGGATATTCAGGATGAACAGCACCTCGATCGCCACGGCTCCGAGCGAGGCCAGCTGAGCAAGCCGCAAGTTCGCCGCCACGCCGAGACCCCAATCCACTCTCGCCTGACCCGCATCGGTCACGAAGTGGTACCGCGCGGCGCCCCCCGTGATCCAGGCAAGTCCGCTGGAGTCGAGCTTCGCGAAGGCAGCGGCCAGGAAGGCCACGCCCATCGCAAATCCTGGAATCCAGACGGCCAGACCGTACTCCGTCGCGGCGCGCACGGGCTGCGGACGTCCCCGATACCAGCGCCACGCCGCATCGACGCTCAGCCCGTCGCCCCATGGAACGATCGTCAGGAGGAAGAGTGTCACGAGGGGCAAACCCCAGTCATGGGTGGACTGCCGCTGCAAGAGGACGAGTGTCTGAAGCAAGGTCAAGGCGGCCACCGCGACGACCGCCACACGCGAGCACAAGCCGGCCCCGAAAGCAGCAACCGCGCCGATCAGGGCACCGTGAATCCAGATAGTGGCTCGGTCGTGAGCGGCAAGGGCGTGCAGCCAGGACCAGTTGGCGAGCGGCCCCGCGTCTCGATGCCAAGCCAGTGGGAACCCCGGTTCGACCGGCCCGGTGTACAACAGCGCCCAGACAAGACCCGCGGCGAAGGCGATTCGCACGATACCCACCGCGGACGGCGACAAGCGCGGGATCCCCGCCAGCAGCCAACCGCCAGTTTCTCGGCGCCAGAAACCCACCGCAAAGGCGGCGACGAGCGAAAAGACACTTGCGGTGGCTACTTTCCGCACCGTCAGAAACTCGGTCGCATCAACGCCGACCCGTTCGGGACTCTCACCCAACAGTCGGGCGGCCGCCGCCGCCACGCTGGATCGAGACACACCCTGGTCGCCGCCGGAAGGAAGAACGGGGAGCTGCACGAGCACTCCCGTCAGGAGGAGCCCGGATAGGATGACGCCAGCGCGTTTGAGCAAAGGTGGCAAGAAGTCGCCGTTGAGATCAGGATTCCCTTCGCCGCGAGGTCTCGCCTCGATTCTAGTCGAGGACTTTGCGGAAAATCACCGAAACGACGCCGGCACGTCACCCGGGCGCAACCGCAAAATTGATATGATCGGCGGGCTATGGAAACCGTCACGCTCACGATAGACGGCCGTCCGATCACGGTTCCGAAGGGGCGCACGATACTGCAGGCGTCGATCGAAGCCGGGATCGCCGTCCCCTATTACTGCTATCACCCCGGCATCAGCATCGACGGTTCCTGCCGCGTCTGCATCGTCAGGATCGAGAAGATGCCCAAGTTGCAGACGGCGTGTTCGACGCTTTGTACGGACGGAATGGTGGTTCTCACGCAGGTGCCGGAAGTGGTCGAAGCACGCGCCGGCGTGTTCGAGTTCCTGCTTGTCAATCACCCGCTCGACTGCCCGGTGTGCGACAAGGGCGGCGAGTGTCCCCTCCAGGATTATTCCTATGCCTTCGGTCCGGCCGAGAGCCGCATGGATTTTCCTCGGCGGGTGTTCGACGGAGAGGGCGTGAAAGCCGACGTCGATTTCGGTCCCACGCTGATGTTGAACCGCAATCGCTGCATCTTGTGCACGCGATGCGTCCGTTTCATGAAGGAGGTCGACGGTGACGCGCAGATCGGCATTGTCGATCGCGGTCATGGAAGCGAGATCGCGACGTTCCAGGAGCAGGGCGTCCACTCGCTCCTGTCCGGAAACCTCATGGATGTGTGCCCGGTCGGCGCCATTCTCACGCGCGACTACCGCTTCAAGAGCCGGCCCTGGGACAACCCGGCCGTGGTGGACACGGTGTGCACCATGTGTTCGAAGGGCTGCAACACCAGCGCCTGGCTGAAGGGCAAACCCGAGTGGGCGAAGGGTTCCCGTCTGATTCGCATGACGCCGCGGTACAACCCGGACGTCAACGGCTACTGGATGTGCGACATCGGCCGGTTCGACTATCACTGGGTCGAAAGCGATGAGCGCCTCCGCCGCCCAATGCTTCGAAACGGCGCAGCGCTCGAGGCCAGCGCCTGGCACGACGTCCAGCCACGGCTGAGAGATCGCTTGCAGGCGGCGGGGACGACTGGTGCGTCAGCGGTGCAGTTCCTTGTGTCAGCTCATGCCTCCGTCGAGGAATTGTTCGTGCTCAAGCAACTCCTCGAGGGCCTTCTGGGTGCTGACGGCATGGCGACAGTTACCCTGGCGTGGACTTCCAGCGACAAACCGCAGCCGGCCGGCGCCAAGCTCAAGGTGTCCAAGGCGAACGCACCCAACATCAATGGCGCCCGTGACCTTGGATTCGCGGTGGGCCTCGGCAACGACGGTGCACCGGACGTGTCTCGGTTGAGAACGGCTGTCGAAAGCGGACAGGTGAAGGCCGTGTACGTCATTGACCCTGGCCCTGATGGCTCGCTCGGCGACGTCTCCTGGCTCGTAGCCGCCCGACGGAACGGAACCTTGCCGCTGCTGATCGTGCAGGGCGTCCTCATGACCGAGTTGGCCGGGGCGGCCGACATCGTGCTCCCGGGTGCAGCGTACGTCGAGAAGGATGCCATCTACACCAACGACCAAGGTCGCCCCCAGGCCGCGTCTCTCGCAGTGGCGCCGCCCGGCGAAGCGATGGAGGACTGTCGCATTCTCGTGGACCTCGGCCGCTCGTTGGGGCTGGCGTTGACGTTCGAGAACGCTGGCGACGTACGACGAGCGATCGCCGCCGCGATGCCGAACACGCCCTACGCCGAGGCCGACCGCCAGGTGTTCACACGACCAGTGCCGGCGCGGAACTGGCTCCAGGCCTCGAATCCGTCCGAGCGATGGAAGTGGGATTTCTTGTACCAGGATCTCCCACCGGTCAAGGGCCACTCGGTCCAGATGGAAGAAGTGCCGACATCGATCGCCTATATCCCGCTGAAGCCCGTTGGATAGATGGAAGAGAATGTCACGCTGCTCGCGGCGTTTGGGGCGGGCCTGCTGTCATTCATCTCGCCTTGCGTCCTTCCGCTGATTCCCGGGTATCTCTCCTACGTCTCCGGCCTGTCGCTCGACGATCTTGCGGGCGGGGACGGGCGCGACGACGAGCGTCGCGCAGCCCGACGCCCGCCGCCGCGTGATCGTCGCCTCCCTCGCGTTCATCCTCGGCTTCTCGCTTGTCTTCGTATCGCTCGGAGCCTCCGCGAGTCTGATCGGCCAATTCCTCATGTCGAGGTTGACGGTCCTTGGCAAGATTGCGGGCGCGATCATCATCGTCTTCGGCCTGCACACGATGGGTGTGTTTCGCATCGAATGGCTGTATCAGGACAAGCGGGTCCAATCCAACCGCCGCCCTGCCGGCTTCGTCGGAGCGACTCTCGTCGGCATTGCGTTCGCGTTCGGATGGACGCCGTGCATTGGACCGATTCTGGCCGGAATTCTCGCCATCGCCGCGGCGCAGGACACGGTAGGCGACGGCGTCCGGTTGCTACTGGCCTATTCTCTCGGCCTTGGTGTCCCGTTCTTTGCGACCGCGCTTGCGATCAACCGCTTCTTCGCGGCCTTTGCCAAGATCCGCCGCTATTACCACGCGATCGAAGTCGTGTCGGGCTCACTGCTGGTAATCATCGGCGTTCTGATCTTCACGAACCGGTTCACGATCATCGCGCAGTGGCTCACGCCCTATCTACCGGTCTACTGATAGGCCTCTGCTCTTTACGCAGACGTTACATTGACGATACTCGACAGAAACCTGGTCGTCGTACATCGTAAACAGATGAACAGGTCACTGCTTTTCGTTCTATTGATCCTGACCCCCTTCCAGAGCGTCTTTGCGCAGACAACGACGACTCCGTGGTACGAGCGGATCCGATTCGGCGGAGACTTCCGGTCGCGTTACGAAGGGTTCTATCAGGACGACGTCGAAACCCGTCACCGCGCGCGCCTCCGCCTGCGAGTGCGGTTGGACACCGACATCAACGAGGATGCGCGGCTTCACGTGCAGATCGCGAGCGGTGACCCCGGCACACCCGTTTCGACGAACCAGACCTTCACGGAGTTCTTTCAGCCGAAGCCCATCAGTCTGGACCGCGCATACCTCGCGTACAACCCGAAGGCAGCCCCGGCGGTGACCCTTGGCATCGGCAAGTTCAATGCCCCTCAAACGGCAACACAGATGGTGTTCGACGAGGACCTGAACTTCGAAGGCGGCTGGGAACAGGTGTCCTGGGAAGCGCGCGAGGGCCTGGCGATCTCACTCGTGGGGCTCCAGGTGGCGATCAATGAGCGTTCTGCCTCGGAGGATTCGTACATGCTGGGCGGCGCAGGCAAAGTGAGCCTCGGATTCGGCCGGCACAGCCTGATCCTGTCGGCCGCGAACTATGCCTGGGGCAACGAGGACCAGATCGCCGTGGCAAGTGCCGGCGGACCACTCGAGAGCATCCTGACCAATCTTGTCCGGCGTGGCCCTGGCGGCAATGTCATCGGATACGCATCCCAGTTCAACGTCGTCGACGTCATCGGGGAGACGACGTTCCGTACCGGCAACGCTCAGTATCCGCTCCGACTGCTTGCGGAGTTCGCCAGAAACACGGGAGCGTCCACCGATCGCGATTCCGGACTCTGGTTCGAAGCGGAGTACGGCGCGCCCCGCGTGACCGGCACGTGGGGCGCGGGTTACACGTATGGGTGGTCAGAACAGGACGTCACGCCGTCGGCTTTTGTCCACAGCGATCTTCCAGGCACGAACATTCGCGCGCACATTCTCGAGCACTCGTACGTCCTGAAGACCGGCCTGAGTCTCGACACCACGCTGCATCTCTCCAAGCGGCTGTTCCTGGAGAGACCGACCGACCCCAACACGTGGCTCGTGCGCCTCCATCTGGGGGCCGTCGTTCGGTTCTGAAAGGCGCAAGGCCACGAGCGGCGGTGCTATCCTGAGTCCCGGGATGCAAAAGCGGGTCGCGCGTTTCACCGTCCTCTCGCTGCTCCTGGCCGGTCTGATCGCGGCGTCCTTCGTTCTCGTCACGATCGAGCGTCGTTCGATCTCGAGCGTCACCGTGGCCACTCAGGAGCTCGATGACGTTGCGCGGGCATATCTCTGGACCGAGCTCGACGAGGTTGCTCGCGTGCGGTGGATCGCGCTCGGCGTGATCGCGGCGATCATGGTGGTAGGCCTCTTCGCGCTCGCGCCGATTTCCCAGCTTCCGCCAGTCCCCGATCCGGCGGTTGCCTTCTCACCAACGATTGCGATCCCTCCGACCGAATCCGCGCCGGAACTTCCTCCGGCGCCGCAGCCGCGTCGCAGCCCCGATCTGACATCCGTGGCCCTCCTCTGTACGGAGCTCTCCAGGGTAGCAACGACCGATTCTCTGCCCGCCTTGTTGGGCCGTTCGGCTGCCGCACTTGATGCCTCCGGGCTGATCCTGTGGGTAGGGGCCGGCGATCGACTGTTGCCCGTGTTGGCACACGGTTACCCGCCGGACACTATCTCCCGTCTTGCCACGGTGGCACGCGCTGATGACAACGCTGCCGCCACTGCCTGGCGAACGGGTGAACGTGTGATCGTGAGCAGCACGCACGACTCGGCAGCTGCGATCGTGATCCCCGTGTTGGGGATTGATACCTGCCTCGGCGTGCTCGCGTTCGAAGTGCCCGACGGCCGCGAGCATGATGCCGCCACCCACGCCGTAGCCGCCATTATTGCCGCGCAACTGGCGACGATTGTTGCGACACCTTCGACCGAAAGGGCAACCGTGCCTGGGGAGAGCGGGCCCGTCGAACCAGAGCACGAATCACGCGTCCAGTCGGCCTAGGCCGCCGGCCAGCGATGCGCTGCCTACGAAACTACAGGCTTCAGGGCTCCGAGCCGACACGCAGGAGCAGGCAGATCGCTCCGTGGACTCGTAGAGGTGTCTTTTTGATGTTCTTCCCATTTTTTCTCGCCACCATGCTCGCGCTCAATCCCTCCGTCGAAGAGACCCAAGCATCGTCGGTTCTGACGCACACGGAAGCGGTTCAGGTTGCCAACGAGGGACGGGATGCCGAGGCTCTGGCCGCCTTCCAACGGCTGGCCGCGATGAATCCTGCGGATCACGCTGCTCGCCTGTGGATCGCGCGCCTGCATGTCCGAATGGGCCATCAGTCTCTGGCCGAACCGGTGTACCGCAGTGTCCTTCTCGAAGACCCGGCCAACGTGGAGGCGATGGCAGGCGTTGCGGCAGCTCTGATCGCACGCGATGAGCCGGCGTTGGCGCTCGAAATCCTGGAGCCAGCGGCGAAACTCGCGCCCGACAACGACGAAGTTCTGGCGCTCCTGGGTCGCGCGCACGAGCAGTCAGGGCGATCAACCGACTCTGTGGCCTACTTCGAGCGGGCCGTGGGCGCAGCGCAGACCCCACAACACCGGCAAGCGCTCGAGCGTGCACGGCTCGCGTACCTGAACCGCATCGAGATTCGCGGAGCGAACGAACAGTTCGACGGCACGACGCCAGACACCAACGGTGGTGATGTCGTGCTGAACATCCGCGTCTCTGATGCACTCCGGGTTATTGGCAGGGGCCAGGTCCAGCGAAAGTTCGCGCTCACCGAAGAGCGCGGGGGTGGAGGGCTCGAGTGGCGCATGAAGCCTGCAACGATCCTGCGTGGTCAGGTGCTCATCGGGCCGGACAACCAGGTGATGCCAGAGGGTGATTTCCTCGGAGAGGTGGAGCACACGGTCAGGGGCGTCACCTGGACGGGGACGCTGCGCCACTTCACCTTCGACGGGACGAACACAACATTCATTTCGCCTGCGGTGGAGTGGATGGCTACCGATCGCCTGTCGGTAGCGTTGCGCTACGCGCTGTCCTTGACTGACACCGATTCGATCACGTCAATGGAGGTCGGCCACAGCCTTCACGTCCGACCAATCTACCGGATCAATCCTCAGGTATGGATCCAGGGGGCCTATGCGGCCGGCGTCGAGGATTTCGAGAATTTCTCGATCGACCGGGTTGGCGACTTCCGGGCGCAGACACTCTCGGGCGGGATTCGCTTCAACCTGCCCATACTGACCGCGATCATCGCAAACTATGAGCGCCAGTTCTGGCGCAGCGACGACGTCGACGTCGGGCGCGTTACGCTGTCTCTCCAACAGCGCTTCTAGGCCCGGGTAATCTTCACAACCACCGCGGTCATGTCGTCGTCCTGTGACGAGAGGCCGCGAAAAGCGACGGTCGCCTCGAAGATCGCCGTGACGATCTCGCGCGCTGAAGCCTTCTGGTGCGCGCGGATCACCTCGCAGACGCGTTGTGTTCCAAACTCGGCCTTCTGCTCGTTCTGCGTCTCGAAGATACCGTCGGTGCAGAAGACGAAAACGTCTCCCACTCGGAGCGGGAGCGTGATCTCGTCGTACGTAATGCCGGGGAACGAACCGAGGGGCACGCCGGGCAGCTCAACCTGACTGCAGTCGTCCTCCGAACACCGGATCGGATACGGCAATCCGGAATTGGACAGCGTGAGCTCGCGTCGTGTGAAATCGAAAAGGGCGTAACAGAGGGTGCAGTAGTACTCCTCGAGCTGCCGTTCGTGGAGGATGCTGTTCATCGACTGCAACACCCCCGCGACACTGAACCGTTCGGGCGTGTATCGGCGGCGCAGTGTCCGGGACCGCACGAGTTCGGCGGCGAACGCTCCATACAGTGCAGCGGGAGCGCCTTTGCCCGACACGTCGCCCACGGCCACCACGAGCGTGTCCTTCGCCGGCACAAGGAAGTCGTGCAGATCTCCTCCGAGTTCACGCGCGGGTTCGAAGCGGCCGGCCACCTCGGCGTGGCGCAGCGCAGGCAGATCCGCCGGCATCAACGCAAGCTGGACGCGCTGTGCGAATCTCAACTCCTTGTCGATCCGCTCCTCTCGACGCCGTAATTCCTCGTAGAGGCGCGCGTTCTCGACGGCCACTGCCGCCTGGCTCGCGAGCAGCGTGAGCAGCTCCATGTGCTCCTTCGTAAAGGCGTTGAGCTCAGGACTCTCCAGGTCGAACACGCCGATGCAGCGATCCTTGATGAGCATCGGAATGACGAGTTCGGATCGGGCGTCGGGGACGAGATGGAGGTACCGCGCATCCTGCGATACGTCGGCGACAAGCACCGGCTCCTTGTGCAGCGCTGCCCAGCCAACCAGACCTTCCCCGAGCTTGACGCTCTTCGAGGTGGCATCCTCGCCGTACCGGACGGCGAACTTCATGTCCAGCATCTGCGTGGTCTCATTGAGAAGCAGAATGCCAAAGGTGCGGTAGTCGATCAGCCGCTTGGTCAGACTGGCGATCCGCGTCAGCAGGACGTCGAGGTCGAGAATGGACGACATCTCCCGCCCAATCTCGGCGAGGGTCTCCAGGGTATCGACATACTGGCGCTCTGACTTGAAGAGGCGGGCGTTCTCAATCGCGACGGCGACGTGAGCACCGAACTGCCGCAGCAGCGCTTCGTCCTGCGGCGTGAACGCGCCGGCGGTCTCATTCAGCAGATTCAGTGCGCCGATGACTTTCCCCTTGCGCCGCATCGGGACCGCGAGCTGCGACAGCATGTTCCTCAGCGGCCCAAGGTAGCGCGGCTCGAGCCGGATGTCGTTCACGAGAATCGGGCGCCCCTCCTCGACCGCGGCGCCCACGACCCCCTGGCCCACCCGCAAGCGCTGGGTGGAGGTCACCCCTTCCGGATAACCGACGGCGTAGGCGATACGAAGCTCTTGACGCGCCTCGTCGAGCAGATACACCGAGAACGCGTTGAACCGGGTCAGCCGGGCGATGAGTTGGGGAATCTTCGCGAGGAGCTCCTCGAGATCGAGCACCGACATCACTTCCCGCCCCAGGTCGAACAGGGTGGAGAGTAATTCTGTGTCTGAGGGTGGACGCACGGGGGGATGGGCGCTCATGGGCGTTCGAGATGGACGGATTATACTGGACGCTCCGATGGACGCACTGACCCTTCCGCTCGACTACAGCGTCATCGAGCGCATCTTGCCACACCGCTACCCGTTCCTGCTCGTGGACCGCATCACCGAGCTGGAACACGACAAGCGTATCGTCGGCATCAAGAACATTTCACGGAACGAACGGTGCCTGTCGCACCAGCCGGGCGAACCCCCCGCCCTCCCGCCGACGATTCTCACGGAAGCGATCGCTCAGGTCGGCGCGATTCTGATTCTGTCGAAGCCGGAGAACCGTGAAAAGCTCATCTTCCTGATGGGGATCGAGCGCGTTCGCTACCGCCAGCCCGCTCGCCCGGGAGACGTCGTGGAGATCGAGGCGCGCGTGAAGCGGCTCCGCAGTCGTGTCGGTCAGCTCGACGGCTTCGCCCGCGTCAACGGTCGGATCATCGTCGGCGGGACCATGACCTTCGCGCTCGGTCCTCGGGGCGGCGGCTCAGAGTAAGGACGACACAGATGCGACCGCCGCAGCGGGTGCCTGCACGCAGCCGCCGTACCGAGGCCCTTGCCCGGCTGTTCGAGGCTGTGCGTGAAGGGGCCTTCGTCGGACTGCTCAAATCCGCAAGCGAAGGACCCGGCGGTTCCACGATTGCGGCCAATCCGTCGTTGAAGGCGATATTCGGATACGCCAGCGACACGCCAGAAATCGACGTCGCCCCCTTCGCGCCGGACCGATTTGCCGATCCCATGGCGCGTGCACCGTTCCTGGACAGGCTGATAACGGACGGAGCGGTTGCAGACTACCTGTTGCGCCTGCGGCGCCTCGACGGGTCGCCGCTATGGGTGGAGGTGACAGCCCGAGCCGGGCCCCCCACTCGCGGTGCTTTTCAGATCGAAGCGCTGATCCGTGACATCAGCGCACGGCGGAGACTGGACGAGCAGTCGCGCGATCTGTACCAGCAGCTGATCCAGGCCGAGAAGATGGCCGCTCTGGGCCAGACGATCTCCGGCGTCGCGCACGAGCTCAACAATCCGCTCGCCACGATCTTGAGCTGGGCCGAGCGGCTGTCAACCAAACCCCTCGATGACGGAGTGCGTCTGGGGGTCGATGTCATCCTCAGCGAGGCCGACCGCGCTGCGAGGATCGTCCGCAACTTGTTGACCTTCGCGCGCAAGCGTCGGTCTACGCGAGCGATGATCGACCTCAACCAGATCGTGGATCAGACGCTGGCGAGGCGCGCCTACGAGCAGCAGCTCGCGCGCATCACGATCGATACCGCCTTGGCGTCCGGTCTGCCCCCAGTCCTCGCCGATGCACACCAACTCACGCAGGTGCTCCTCAACCTCCTGACGAACGCCGAACAGGCGATGCTGTCGGTGAGTGACTCGGGCCATCTCGTCGTTCGAACATGGCTCGATGTCGAGCGCGACGCCGTCGCGCTGGAAGTCACCGACAGCGGGCCCGGAATTCCCGCCGAGATCCAGAGCAAGATCTTCGATCCGTTCTTCACGACGAAAGAGGTGGGTCACGGAACGGGGCTGGGGTTGGCCGTGGCATACGCGATCGTCCAGGAACATAGCGGCCGGATCCGGGTCAGTTCGGCACCTGGCTCCGGGGCGTCATTCGTCGTGGAGCTACCTGTCAGCAGCGAGGCACATCCTGCACGACCGGCGACGCCGGCCGTGTCCGTGAAGGCGATCCGCGGCGCACGGGTCTTACTCGTCGAAGACGAGCGCTCGCTGGCGGCCGTGGTCGTGGAAACGCTCGAGACCGCGGGTTTGACGGTGGATCATGCAGGCGACGGCGAGGAAGCCCTCGCCCGCCTGAGGCAAAACTCGTACGACGTGATCGTCTGCGATCTGAAGATGCCGCGTGTCGACGGGATGACGCTCTACCGTGCCATCGCAGCGACAACCCCTGCGTTGGCTCGTCGGGTCATCTTTGTCACCGGCGACGTGGCCGGTACCGACGCCGAGCGCTTCCTCGAGGACAGCGGCTGCCGCTGGCTCGCCAAGCCGTTCAGACTCGGCGAATTGCTGCGTGCCGTACGTGAGACGCTCGGATAGGCCACAACCACTCCCGCCGCAGGCACATTGGCCAGCGCCGATTGACTCTCCCACGTGGCCTTGGCCATCTGCGGCTTGTGACGGAAGGCCAGAAGCGTGCTGCGCATGACGTTCGCTGCTTCGGCGGCGGGGACGACGGCACTCAGGGCATCCCGAAGGCGACGGACGGCACGCGCGTGAAGCTGCGACACACGTGACTCGTTCACGCCGATCTCAGCCCCGATCTGCTTCATGGTCACTTCGCCGTAATAGTAGAGGCTGATCACTTTCTGCTCGCGCGGCGGCAACGAGGCTATCGCCTCGAGCACGCGGTCTCGTGTCTCGGCGCGCTCGTAGGCAGTGTCCGGTTGCTCGGGTTCGGACGGAACCAGAGCCTGCGGTAGCGAGGATTCGTCGACGCGATCGTTATTGGCGAGTGGCGAGGTCGATTCGATGGCGTTGATACGAACGATCGTGCGGCCCAGCCGCTTCTCGTCCGAACCCACCTTCGCGGCGAGGTCCGCCAGGGAGGGCTCGCACCCCAGTTCGCGTCGCAGCTCCTCTCGCGCCGCCTCCAGCTCGCGGCGCTGACGACGAACCCCTCGAGGCCAGGCGTCCTTACGCAGGGCGTCGATCATGGCCCCGCGGATGCGCCGCTCAGCAAAAGTTTCGAATTTGATGCCGCGGCCCTCGTCGAACCGCCGAGCTGCATCGATCAGGCCGATCACCCCGTCCTGAACGAGATCGCCGATGTCGATGGAATGCGGCATGGTGGCCGCAACCCGACGGGCAAGCTGTTCGACGAATGGAATACAGGCAACAACTCGTGGGTTCGCTTTGACGCTCTGGGGACGCATGCTTGTGTAACCTCCGCCGCAGTCCTAGGCAACTCGGGTACCAATTGCCGGAGGCGGTGTCAAAACAGACGCGATTGTGATGGGCGAAATGCTGCTAAGTATGTGACGGTTATGCACTTCGTTGCTGAAAAGGTATATCGGGACGGGTAGGTGAAGAGATGTGCAGAAACGAACAATTCGTCAAATGTTTGGCGATATTTGGGTTCGTGCTCGCCAAGCATTTGACACGTTTGCTTACACTTTTCGCAGATGTGTCCGCTTGAAGCACCGACTCGAGGTATGGGGGAAGGTAGTGTCCCGATTCAGGACCTGACGGGACGAATGAAAGTGGTGTCCCGATTCAGGACCTGACGGGACGAATGAAAGTGGTGTCCCGATTCAGGACCTGACGGACTAGATGGCAGCGGTGTCGGACAGCCGTCGAATCTCGCGCGAGGTGCCCAGCGCATCGATCACGCTCGCAACAACTCGAGAAGCGTGCTGACGATGCGCCTCTTCCACGGATTTCTCTTCGAGCATCTCGGCGTGTGCCAGGACGATCCCCAGCTGGTTGTTCAGCCTGTGAAACAGGCGGTTCATTTCGTCCGAGGCCTTCTCGCTCACGGGGGCGTCCCCCGACTGCGAAACGAGATTCACGCGTGTCCCAGCGTACTGGCGGCACCCGTCGACGCAGCGCTGGTTGAGGGCGTGGCGTCGCGCCACAGCGTATCAGCGAAGATACGGATCGAACCGCCCGCGGTTCGCACGTATTCCACTTTGCCGGCCGCGATCCAGTTGTATATCGTGCGGCGGCTGACGCCGACGGCTTCGCACGCTTTCATGATGGACAAGGTCTGGCGATCCATAAGTGTTCTCGTTGGCCCCCGGTGACTCCGCGGGCACCCTTTCTCTACAAAAAGCTGTATCGGCGCGGCGAGAAAATCCGGTAGATCCGGTTCCGTTCTCGTTCTGTGTCAAGATGTTGGCGCTCCGTGCCGCAACCCACCCCCCACCTCCTGCTCGTCGACGACGAAACGGCCTTGAGAACGGTGACGGCGGAACGGCTCAGGGAACGGGATTTCGAGGTCGTGGAGGCTGAAACAGGCGAAAAAGCGCTGGAGTTGCTCGACCAGTTCGCCTTCGACGTCCTCGTCACTGACCTCCGGCTGCCGGGCGTCGACGGACGACAGGTCGTCAATGCCGCCATTGGCCGGTATCCCGCCATCGTGGCGATCGTGATCACGGGTTACGGGAACTTCAAGGATGCCCTCGACGCAGGCAAGCAGGGCGCCTCGGATTTCGTCACCAAGCCTTTCCAGTTCGACGAGCTCATGCACGTCCTGCAGAAGGCGCTCGAACAGCGCCGATTGGCTTCGGAAAACGCCTACCTTCGGTCGCAACTCGAGGAACGCTATCAGTTCGGTGGGATCCTCGGCCGGAGCCAGCCGATGCGAGAGCTCTTCCAGCTTCTCGAGACCGTGGCGCGTTCGAACAGCACGATCTTGATTACCGGCGAGACGGGAACCGGCAAGGAGGTGGTCGCGCGGGCCATCCACCACAATAGCGAGCGTCGGGCGCACCGGTTCGTCGCATTGAATTGCAGTGCAATACCGGAGACGCTCCTCGAGGCCGAGCTGTTCGGCCACGTGCGAGGAGCGTTTACCGGCGCCGTTGGCTCCCGTGAGGGCCGCTTCGAGCAAGCGCACAAGGGCACGCTGTTCCTGGACGAAGTGGGGACGATGAGCGTCGGCCTTCAGATGAAGCTGCTTCGGGTTCTGCAGGAGCGCAATTTCGAGCGGGTGGGCGACAATCAGACGATCAAGGTCGACGTACGCGTCATCGCCGCGACCAACTCATCCCTGTCACGGATGGTGGCCGAAGGGACGTTCCGCGAGGATTTGTACTATCGGCTCAATGTCATTCCCCTCGAACTGCCTCCCCTGCGCGATCGGCGGGATGACATTCCGGTGCTCGCGAAACATTTTCTCGCGAGATTCGCACCGGGTGGCGACGTGCAGATCTCGCAGAGCGCGATGCGTGCTCTCATGGCGTATGCATGGCCTGGCAACGTACGTCAGCTCGAAAACGCCGTCGAGCGCGCGGTGGCCCTCGGCGCGGGCCGAAAGGAAATAGACAGCGCGGATCTGCCGCCGGAACTCCAGCCGCGTTCGACCGCGCTGCCGTCAGCGTTCGTGGAACTTCCGGAAGAGGGGATCGACCTTGCGGGATATCTCGCCTCCGTCGAACGTGATCTTGTTCACCGTGCGCTCGAACGGATGAAGGGCAACCGCAACAAGGCCGCGGCGCTGCTGGGCCTGAAACGAACAACGCTGGTCGAGAAACTGAAGCGAATCTGAACGGATTAGTGATGCCACCACGCTACGCGTACTGGACGATCATGGCGGGAGGCTTGCCGACGGCATTTCGTGCCGTCGAGCGCGAGGAGCTCCTCCCAACATTCAATCGTCTCAAGGACAAACACCCGGACGCGGAGCTGAAGTACTTCGCCCGCGGGAGGCTCTGGTCGTCACCGGACGAGGCACGGCGGGACGCCGAGGCGCGACGGGCCGGTGCCCGGCGTCCCGTGGAGAGACGAGGACGCGACTGGCGTCCAGGCGGCGAACACCAGGACCCACGCCAGAAGTTCAAGGACGCGAAGAAGGACAGGAATCAGGACTGGCGGAAGCAGCGTTTCGAACGACGCCAACGATCTGGCGAAGACAAGGGGCCCGCCGACAGATCCGGCCGAGCGCCCGACCGGCCACAGGGGACGGTCCCCGAGCGAAAGCCCTTCGGGGGACCCCCACGCGGCGGGGCACCGCGCGACCGGAAATCCTTCGAGGGACCTCCGCGGGACGGGCCGCGCGATCGCAAACCGTTCGCCGGAGCGCCATGGACCGGACCGCCGCGCGACCGAAAGCCCTTTGGAGGACCTCCGCGCGATGGGCCACCCCGCGACCGGAAACCTTTCACAGGGCCGCCGCGGGACGGACCAGCACGCGATCGGAAGCCGTTTGCTGGACCACCACGGGAGGGGCCGCGCGACCGCAAACCCTTCGCCGGAGCGCCATGGACCGGACCGCCGCGCGACCGGAAGCCCTTTGGAGGACCTCCGCGGGATGGGCCACCGCGCGACCGGAAACCTTTCGCGGGGCCGCCGCGGGACGGACCAGCACGCGATCGGAAACCGTTTGCTGGACCACCACGGGAGGGGCCGCGCGACCGCAAACCATTCGCCGGAGCGCCATGGACCGGACCGCCGCGCGACCGGAAGCCCTTTGGAGGACCTCCGCGGGATGGGCCACCGCGCGACCGGAAACCCTTCGCTGGGCCACCGCGGGACGGACCGCCGCGCGATCGAAAGCCGTTCGGGGGACCTCCGCGGGATGGGCCGCCGCGTGACCGGAAACCTTTCGCGGGGCCGCCGCGGGATGACCAGCCCAGGGACCGCAAGCCCTTCGGTGGTCCCCCACGCGATGGCCCACCGGGCGCATCGGGACGAAAAGGACCACCTCGTCCATACAGACCAGCCGGAGGGCCACCGCGCGACCGGCGGCGGCGCGGATGATCGCTCACATGGTGCTGTTCCGTCCCCGGGCGGACCTCTCCGACTCTGGACGAGTGGAGCTCGCGGCGGCGTTCGAGACGGCTATACAGGCGATCCCGTCGATCCGAGGTGCACGCATTGGCACCCGCGTCCTGCACGGCCGGCCGTACGAGGCCCTGATGAGCTCGAACTACCCGTACGCCGCTGTCCTGGAATTCGATGATCTGGCCGGCCTGAAGGCATACCTCGAACACCCGGCCCATGAGCGTCTGGGATCGTGCTTCTTCGAGGCGTTCGAAGAGGCGCTGATGTACGACTTCGACATGCAGGAGGGTGCCGCTGGACTCGCGGCTGCGTTGGTCGGCCAGCGTTAGAGCGCGTTTTCGTTTCGCGTAGAGCGGAGGCTTCAGCGTGCGCGTGACACGCGCACGCTGAAGCGTGCGCTCTACGCTAAATCGCAAACCGTTAGACGACGGCGGGAACGGCGAAGAAGAACTCCTCGACGATCTCATGAAGCTCCGCAAGGCTCGCGGCGCTATTGACGCGCGTCCGAAGATGCGATCCCCCCTCGAGCCCTTTGGAGTACCAGGCGCAAAGCGCGCGGATCTTGTTGATGACCCAGCGATCGCGTCCTCTCGCGACTTCCATGGGGGCGTCGGCGACGGTGCGCGGCGCAAAGTGCCTGAACCCTTCGCCCTCGTTGACCCGTTCGTTGAGCAGCAGCTCGATGTAGTCGCACAGGAACTGTCCCCGCTCACTCAGGGTCACGACCCGTGGCGAACGGCCCGCGGCCATGTCGGCCGCTTGTGCCAGGATCCACGGGTTGCGCAGGACGCCGCGGCCCACCAGAACTCCGCTGACGCCTGACCTCAAGCGCCCGATCACGTGCTCGGGCTCGACACAATCGCCGCTCCCTAGGACGGGAATCGTCAGGTCGCTGGCGACGCGCGCGACGAGATCCCAATCTGCGAGACCGCTGTAGGATTGCTCGGCGGTCCGACCATGAATCGTCACCGCAGCGGCGCCGGCGTCCTGGACCATCTTTGCCAGGGTGGGTGCGTTCCTCGAACCGTCATTCCATCCCGCACGCATCTTCACGGTCACGGGAATCTTCACCGCCCGCGTCATCGCCTCGATGACACTCGCGGCGTGCTCGGGCTGACGCATCAAGCTGCAACCGGCGCTGTGTTTGGCAATCTTTGCCACCGGGCAGCCCATGTTGACGTCAACAATGTCGGCGCCCATACCTTCCACGATTTGTGCGGCGGCCGCCATCTTCGCCGGGTCGCCGCCGAAAATCTGAATCGAAACGGGACGCTCCTCTTCGGTGTACTCGGCGTATTCGAGGGTTCGATCGATACCGCGAACCAGGCCCTCCGACGACACCATCTCCGTGACGACGAGGCCGCATCCTCCCTGGCGCTTGACCAATCGGCGGAACGCCGTGTCGGTCATTCCCGCCATCGGGGCGACGACGAAAGGAGACGCGAGCGTGACTCGACCAATCTTCATCAATATGCCCTGACATCCGCTGCGTCCACCTCGACGCTCACGGCCTGGCCGATCAGATCGACCGTGAGCACCAGTCGGGCATGGGGACCCTTACGGACGAGGCGACCGATCACGCCCTTGAGCGGCCCATGCGTCACCTCCACCATCATGCCCTCTCGAATCATCGGGCACGGGTCGTAGGCCAAGTCGCTCTCAACGAGCTGTCGGATACCGTCGATTTCTTGTTCGGGAATCGCCGCCGGCTCGCCTTCGAACGAGACAATGTTCACGACACCGGCACATTTCAGGATGGGCAACCGATCGCGTGGGTCGAAGCGGGCGAAGCAGTATCCGGGAAAGAGCGGCCAGTCGATCCTCTTCGTCCGATCCTTCCAGCGGCTCCATCGCGTGACGGTCGGCAGAAAGGCCGTGATCCGTCTTTGTTCGAGTTGTTCGCGAACGACCTGTTCGTGCCTCGATCGTGTCCACAGCGCGAACCACGCGTCGGTCATCCCGCGAGTGTCCGTTGCCGCACCGCCAGTGCCTGCTCGTACGCCTTCTTCAACTCGTCATTGCGCCAGGTGATCGTCGCCAGGCCGCGCAGCCGTTCGAGGTACTTCAGCCGTTCGCCCGTCATCTTCGACTCACCCACCTTGTTGCTGATGTCGCTGCGGGCCTCGTCGAAGGTACGGATCTTCGTCTCGGTCCGCGACTCGAGCTTGAGAATCTGATATCCACGCGCCGTGCGAATAACCCCGGTGAGGTCGCCGATCTTCATAGCGTCCAACTGCGTCTGCAGCGCCGCGGCCAGTTCTTCCCGGTTGATCGGTCCGATCAGGCCTCCGTTCGCCTTCGATGGCGCGTCAGAGGCTTCGGCCGCCAGGCGCGGGAACGGTTCACCGGCGAGCAACCGTTTGCGCAGGGCCTCGGCTTCGGCCTGCGCCGCGTCGTCTTCCGCCACGTTGACTCCGCGATCGGTCACCGGCACCTCGATGAAGATCTCTCGGAGCGTGACCTCTGACGGGGTCGTGAAATCCTTCTTGTTCGCCTCGTAGTAGGCCTGTGCTTCGGCTTCGGTCACGCTGATCTTCTCGACGACATCCCGACGTTGCGCTTCGGACGCCAACATTTGGCGCTCGAGCGACCGTCGGAGATCGGCCATCGTCAATCCTTCCTGCTTGAGCGCCGCCTCGAACTGCGCGTCATCCTGCAGGTTGTTCGATTTCTTGATGTTCTCAAGAATGCTGGCGAACTGTTCATCACCCAGCGTGAGACCCAATTCGCGGCCGCGCTGGATGAGAAGCAACTCGTCCACGGCGTCGAGGATGAGTTGGGGGGTCACCTCGCCAATCGCCTTCTTTAGTTCGAGGCTTTCGGGCGTGACGTTCGCGAGCTCGGGACGCGTGCGCAGCACGGCGATCTGACGCTGCTCGAACTCCGTCTTCGTGAGAATGTCGCCGTTCACGTTGACGAGTACCTGCTCGATGATCTGCGCTCGCGCCGGTGCGGCGATCAGAATGGCCAACAGGGGCACGGCGAGCACGACGCGTCGTTTATTCATGGCAATCCCTGAAAAATCAATATGTTAACCCAAGGCCCGCAGCAGCTCCTCCAGCCGTGAAAACATGCCGCCGGGCGCTCGCGGATTGGCCTCGGGCTTCCGCAGGACATCCTCCTTTGTGAAACCAGTCGTGACCGCGCCAGAGGTGGCACGCGAGGTCCACCAACTGCTTCCAGACGGACGGCCTTTTCCAGCTTTTCCAGCCAAAGCCCCTTTCCGGGGACCGGAGACGTTTGCCTCGAGGTCGAGCTTCAGCGACCCCGGAGGCACGAGCGTCGCCTCGGGATGTTCGTGCACCACCTTGATGAGGCGCGTGGGGTCGACCTTGGCACGTGGCCTGAACTTTATGACGACCAGACGACCCTCCCGGTCGATGGTCTCCACGCCCAGGTGGTCGGCGAGCACCCGAATTCGGCCGTACTCGGCGAGGTTCAAGACCGAGTCTGGGGGTGCGCCGTAGCGATCCCGAATCCCGGCAAGGCTCGACTCCAGTTCGCGCTCGCTTCGGGCCTCGGCCACCTTCCGGTAGACCATGAGGCGCTGGTTCATCTCCGGGACGTACGCCTCGTCGATCGTCAGATCGACGCGCAGGTTCACCGTTGCCCGAAGGTCATCGTCAATGTCCTCGCCCTTGAGCTCGCGAACAGCCTCCTCGAGCAGCTTCATGTACATCTCGAAGCCGACGGTGTCGATGTGACCGCTCTGTTCGCCGCCGAGCAGGTTGCCTGCGCCACGGATCTCGAGATCGAGCGCGGCGACGCGGAAGCCGCTGCCCAGGTCGCTGAATTCCTTGATGACCGCGAGCCTCTTGCGCGCCACGGGCGACAGTGATTCCTGCGGCGGAACGAGCAGGTAGGCGTACGCAGGGCGATCCGATCGGCCGACACGGCCTCGGAGTTGATAGAGCTGGGACAAGCCGTAGCGATCGGCGCGGTTGATGACAATCGTGTTCGCGTTCGGAATGTCCAACCCGTTCTCGACGATCGTGGTGGCGAGCAGCACGTCGAATCGACGCTCGACGAAGCCGAGCATCGCGCGCTCCAGTTCCTCCTCACCCATCTGCCCGTGGCCAATGACGATCCGCGCTTCCGGTACGAGCCGTTGCAAGAGGCTGCCGATGGAAAAGATCGATTCCACTCGGTTGTGGACGAAGTACACCTGCCCGCCCCGCGCCACTTCGTTTCGAACGGCGCGCTCGATCACCGCGGCGTCGAACGTGACCACGTTGGTCTGGATCGAAAGACGATCCTTGGGCGGTGTCTCGATGATCGACATGTCGCGGATGCCAACGAGCGACATGTTCAGCGTCCGCGGGATCGGCGTCGCCGTCATCGTCAAGACGTCGACTCGTTTTCGCATCTGCTTGATGCGTTCCTTGTGCGCCACGCCGAAACGTTGTTCCTCGTCGACCACCAACAGCCCGAGGTCTCGAAACACGACGTCCTTCGAGAGCAGGCGATGCGTGCCGACGATGATGTCGACCTTGCCGGACGCCAGGCCCTCGATCGCGACCGTCGTCTCTTGCTTGCTGCGAAACCGGCTGACCATCTCGATCGTGACAGGGAATCCGGCAAACCGATCCCGGAGCGTCTTCGCGTGCTGGAACGCGAGCACCGTAGTCGGGGCGAGAAACGCGACTTGCTTGCCGTCCATGACGGCCTTGAACGCGGCACGGACGGCCACTTCGGTCTTGCCGTAGCCCACGTCGCCGCACAACAGGCGGTCCATCGGCGTGGCCGTCTCCATGTCTTTCTTGATGTCTGCGGTCGCTGTCGCCTGGTCGGGCGTCAGTTCATAGGGGAAGGCCTGCTCGAACTCTTCCTGCCAGTGTGTATCGGGACCAAAGGCATGACCCGGAACCGCCTTGCGCTGCGCGTAGAGCTTGAGAAGCTCCTCCGCCATGTCGCGCATCGCCTTCTTGACGCGGGTCTTCGCCTTCTCCCACGAGGTGCCGCCCAGGCGGTCCAGCGCGGGACGGGCGCCACCGGTGTATTTCTGAACGAGATCGAGCCGTTCGACCGGTACGAACAGCTTGTCTTCACCCGCGTAGCGGAGCTCCAGGAACTCCTTCGATGAGTCCCCGGCGCCGCGAACGCCGAGTTGTTTGAGCCCAACGAACTCGCCGATGCCGTGATCGATGTGGACGACGAGGTCGCCGACCTTCAGCTCCCGAAGGTCCGAGAGAAAGGTCTTGGCGAGGCTCTGACGAGTGCCGGCCGTCTGACGTTCTTCTTCGAAGACGTCGGTCTCGACGTAGATCTGAAGCGCCGCATCCGACAGGCGAAAGCCGCGGGACAGCGACCCGACCGCCACCAGCACCGCGGCGGCATGTGCATCCTCGGCGCGTTCGACCAGCACTGCGACAAGCTCGTACTCCCGCAGGATCTCGACCGTGCGCTCGGCGCGCCCGTGACTATCGGCGACGAACAGCACCGCGTCGCCTCGGGCGCGGGCGCTGCGGACATCGGCAATCCAATCGCCGACGCGGCCGCGAAACTCCATGGTGGGCTGGCACGACACCTCGTGCATCCTCGTGGCACCGGCGTCCTGGATTGCCAGTTCCTCGAGTCGTGGCGCGTTGCTCAGCCGCGCCTCGATATCCTCCCAAGCGACGAACGCCTCCGACGGAATCTCGCTGTCGATGGGTCCCCGCTCACTCGCGTCCCGATAGCTCTTGTCCAGTTGCGACCGCGTTTTTCGAGCCTGCTCCTCGACCAGTCCATACTCCGAGACGATCAGACGCATCCCGTGCGCGGTGCCCAGCGCATCGATCGCCCCGCACAAGTCATCGTCGTCATCGAATCGTTCGCGAACGGGGACGATCAGGAGTTGATCGGTGGGTCCCGTCGATCGCTGCGTGGCCGGGTCGAAGCGCCTGAGCGATTCGACCATGTCGCCGACGAACTCAATCCGCACCGGTTCGGGATCGCCGGCCGGGAACACGTCGAGGATGCCGCCGCGAACCGTGAAGGAGCCATGCTCGTCTACTGGATCCTCACGAGTGAAGCCCGCGTCGATGAGCAGGTCGGCGAGACGCAGCGGCTCGATCTCTGTTCCGGAACCGATGGTCATCGACGCGCGCGCGAAGCGTTCTGGCCGACTCACCCTCGGCAGCAGCGCTGGCGCCGACGCGACCACGAGTCTGCCCGTGCCAGCAATCGCCGCATGAATCGCCCGCGCCCGCGCGGCCGCCACGCGAAAGTGCGGGCTCATGCCGCGGTAGGGATCGACCTGTATCGACGGAAGGGGTATCACGGCGCGCTCGACCTCGGCGTCCGAGGCGCCTTCGAGCGCTCGATAGAAGAACCGCGCGTCTGTCACCAACTGCTCGACGTCCTTGTCCGTTGGCACGACCAGTACCGTCAGCCCCGGCTCGCCGCGGGCCGCGGATACGGCGGCCAGCGCCTTGGCCGCCGGCGTCAGCCCAGCCGTCACGGGGCCGAGCTTTTCAAGCGCAGCCCGAGACGCCGCCTGGCTGAGAAGGGCGCGGAGCGTGAGGGAGGTTCCCGTGGGCATCAGCGGTACATGCCGACAGCCCACCCTGGCTGAAGCCCCGGGTAGGCGGGCAAACTCCTATTGTCACACACGCCGAATCGTGCGGGAGGGTCGTCTCCTGGCTAGTTGGCGCGACGAGCTTTTTCGATCAGGGCGCTCGAGGAGAAGCCCGGAGCCAGATCCATGCGAACGACGCGACCGCCGCGTGCTTCGACCACGTCCCGCCCGACGATATTGTCCGGTCCCCAGTCAGAACCCTTGACCAGCACATCGGGCTGGATGGCGCTGATGATGTCGTGCGGTGTCGTCTCGCCGAAAATGACGGCGGCATCGACGCACTCGAGCGCCAGCAGCACCTCCACACGCTCGGCTTCCGGGTTGATCGGGCGGTCGTCGCCCTTGTTGGACCGTACCGACCGGTCAGAGTTCACCGCAACGATGAGCGCATCACCGAGCGCCCTCGCGTCACGCAGGTAGCGAATGTGACCGGGATGAAGCAGGTCGAACACACCGTTCGTGAACACCACCGTGCCGCCGCGCGATCGGACGCGCTCGGCGAATGCGGCGGCCGCAGTTGCGCTGGATAGCCTTGCCGTCGACGGGCGCTGGCTCACAAGAGGAACATCCTGACTGGCCTTGACCCGAGCTTACCTGAGCCCGGTGTCAGAGGCCATTCGTGGGACAACCTCAAACTGCTGCCGGCGCCGGCCGTGCGTCACGCGGCGTGTGGGACTTCGATCCGGTCCGAGCCTGTTGACGCTTCCCGTAGCGCGGCCAGGACGTCGCGGAGAGTCGCCCGCGGCCGAATGTGGAGCAGCAGCCTCGACCAGGGCTGCTCTGCTCGGGCAACCTGGACCCAGACGGTGTCGCCGTCAACGTGTATGCCTTGGACGAGGAGTTTCGAGGTTTTCTGGCCGTCTGTAACCGTCCGGCCATCGAGAAGGTCGAACCAGAAGTCCGCCAGCGGCGATTTCGCTTCCATAGGAGTTCCCCAGTGAATCATGCCTGCATATGCGGTACCAGCTGTGGGCGATCGCCCGAACGGGTGTTTTCACGCTGCTCGGTGCGAACTCTCCCTGAGAGGTGTGTATCTTCGTCGGGGGACAGTCAAACCCCCTGCCGGCATCGACAGCCAGGGACACGGACGCCGTTCAGGGTTTTAGGCGCCTGCCATCCTGCAGCACGGTCTCACGGAGCAGCATGCTGCGATCCCGGTAGCCAGGCCACCCCGTCACGGTGAGGCGGTCGCCCACGGCGAACGTCTCCATCGGAAAGCCGGCGCGCGTCAGGGTATTGCTGGCGCCCATCTCGACCAGCCATTCAACCGTCGCGCCACCCTCTCCGGTGACATTCATCCTGAATCGTGAATGGGGGTTTCGCCACGTGACCTCGGTCAGCACGCCGGCAATGGTGACCTCACGCGACGAGTCGAAGTTGACCACGGTGGAGTGGTGTGCCCTCAATCCGTCGGCAATGGCAAGCGCCGTAAGGACCAGCGCGAGCAGGACGACTTTCATTCGCATATCGGTCTCAGCGGTCCGTGGCAGGTCACCTCGGCGCCACAATCGAGGCCTCCTCAGGCGAACAGTCATACTTCATCAGTTCGAAGTCTGTCTTCTTGTATTCAAGCGTCACCACGAGCGGTTTGCGGTAGTAGGCGGGATCGTCGTGCGTCAGCTCAATGGTCAGGAGGTCGCCAGAGCGGCGCAACCGCTCCACCGTTCGCATGCGCCGACTCTGAGGCAGACCGGCCCACTCCTGCATCGTGGACACGTAGCCAGGCCCGACGTCGGTCGTTTCGATGACAAGCGAGTCTCCGTCGTACCACGCGGTCGAGCTGCCGAGCGCCGGCTGGTCTTGAATGCTGACGCGGGGTGGATTCGCCTGTGCGGCCTCGACGATCGGCAGTCTTCGATCAATGTCCATGAACTCGTGCTGGAACCGAACCTCCTTGGCGGATTGCGTGATCCGAACGACCACGTTGGGGTTCATCCAGGCCCGGGCCCAGCTGGCGGCGAGGCACCGGTAAGCAGGATCGTCGGTCTTGAAATCGTAGGCTTCGAGCCCACGCCGGCCTTCGTCGGTGAGGCTCCACTCACCGAACTCGAGGCGTCCGCCGCGAATCCAGTTGCCAGACAGATCTGGCATTTGCGCAAGTCCCTCATCCGGAGTCGCGAACATTGCCGCAGCTACGAACAACCACGCGAGCGGACGAGGCACGCGGAATACTACTGTGGCCCAGGGGTTCCAACCAAGGGTCGACTGCGGCGACACGAGGCAGCACGCCGGTCGCGACACTTTTTGGATTGCGAGCGCAGGTACGTAAGCGCGAGCACCGCATCTCCGGGGGTCTCCGACTCGACCGTGCCCGGCTAACTCTCTTGTCTGGTGACAGTTGGATAGCGGGCGGCTTCATCGGCACGGTGGGTACGCTTTGCGCAGCGCGTGAACCGCAGTTATGGGTCAGTCTGCAGCTCCCACGGCGGACGTTCCAGTCCTAGGGTTCGAGGACGGTCTCGGGAGACGCTACCGGGTGAGGGCCGGCGGAGACCGGGACGTGCATCCAGAACTGCTCTGTTTTCGGCCCGAACTCACCGAGATCCCGTTATTCGAGTCTGCCCTCCGCGAACGCGTCAGCCACCTGTCGACGTTTCAGCACGTGTCGTACGCGCGCGTTCGGCGAGTCGACCGTTTGAACGGCGGTACTCTGGCGCTCTTCTCTGAGTGCACGTCCGGTGTTCGGCTGGCGGAGTTGCTCGCAGAAACCGCTCGGCGCGGCCTCGTGCTCGACATCAACACCGCCCTCTGCATTCTCCGGCAGTTGGCACCCGCGGTGGCCCTGCTGCACCAGAACGCCCAAGTCGCCAACGGCGCGTTGGGACCGGAACGGCTGATTCTGACGCCACAGGCGCGGCTCGTCATTGCTGAATGGGTCGTGGGCGGGGCGCTCGAACAGCTCCACTACTCGCGCGAGCGGTACTGGGAGGATCTTCGCGTGGCCCTGCCCCCTTCGAGCGGCCTGCCACGTTTCGACGAGTCCGCCGACGTGACGCAACTGGGCATGGTCGGTCTGTCACTGATCCTCGGGCGACCTCTCAAGAGCGACGAGTATCCGAGCGCACTCGACGATCTCCTCGCGTCTGCGCACGCCCTGTCCGAAAACGGCGACCAAGAGCCTCTCTCGCCGGATCTGCATTCGTGGTTGAGACGGGCGTTGCAGCTCGATGTTCGAAACTCGTTCAAGTCGCCCGCCGAAGCGCACACTGGACTTGAAGAGTTGCTCGCGAATGACGACACGTACTCAGCAGACACCAATGCTCTGACGGCATTCCTCGAGCGGTACCACGGTTCGTCCCAGACCAGCACAGCACAAGAGCCGATCGTCCGCCCGATTCAACCGACACCGCAGGCGTCTGCACCGAGTGTCGTGCACGAGGTCCCGTCCGAGCCGCCGCCGGTTGAATTGTTGCCCGCACTGTTCCAAGAGCCCAAACCACCCGTCGAGATCCAGCCCGCGGTGACCGCGCCGGAGATCGCGGACTCGAAAGCCGAGCCGGAGACCGCGCCGCGGGAGGTCGCTGTCGACCGAGAAGTGTCATTCGGGCCGCGGCGAACGATCACCGCAACGGAGGAACCGGAGCCCGTGACTCAATCCAAGAGATTCTCGGTCAACCGCTCATGGATCGCCGCCGCGGTGGCTCTATTCGCCGTGGCGGCCGCGCTGCTCGCCGGGTCGCGATACCTCACGTCCTCAGCCACGGCGGCCTCGACTGGGACGCTGGTTGTCGATACGAACCCGCCGGGCGCCCAGGTCATCGTTGACAACGTGCCGCGTGGCCGGGCGCCGCTGAACCTGTCGTTGCCGCCTGGGGCACACAGCATCGTCGTCCGAGGTGAAGGCGAGCCGCGCACGATCCCGGTCACGATTGTGGCGGGCGCCACGTCGTCCCACTATCTCGATTTGCCCAAGACCTCGGTCACTACCGGCACGCTTCAGGTCCGGACCGAGCCGAGCGGTGCGCGCGTGGCCGTGGACGGTCAGCCCAAGGGCACGACGCCACTGACGCTGACCGACCTGGCATCCGGTGAACATTCGGTCACGCTCGAGAACGAGTTCGGTTCCGCGAAACATACGGTCGTCGTCCAGCCGGGGATCCCCGCCACGCTCGTCGTGCCGTTGGGCGCGCCTCAGGGCGCGATCGTGTCCGGGTGGATGTCGGTGTCTGCGCCCATAGAACTGCAGATCTACGAGCAGGGCCGCTTGCTCGGTAGTAGCAGCATCGACCGCATCATGCTGGCGGCGGGAACGCACGAGATCGAGATCGCGAACGAACCCCTCGGGTTCCGCACGACCCGCACGATTCAGGTGTCGCCAGGAAGGGTCTCCCCCGTAGCCGTGGTCTTGCCGAAAGGCGTCGTGTCGCTGAACGCTGTTCCTTGGGCGACAGTGTCGATCGACGGAGAGGTCGTCGGAGAGACACCCATCGGAAATCTGTCGGTTGCCCTCGGCCCGCATGAAGTGGTGTTTACCAACCCGGAGTTCGGTGAGCAACGCCGTACGATCGACGTCACGCTCAAGACACCCGTGCGGACGAGCATCGACTTCTCAAAGAAGTAACCAGCCATGCAGAGATCCTTCTTCGTTCGGTTAGGACTCACCGCGGCTTTGGTGGTATTGAGCGCGCGCCCCAGCGCTGCGCAAGAGACGCTGGACGCGGCTCGTGACCTCTACGCGTCTGCCGCATACGAGGATGCGCTGGCGGTGCTCGATCGGCTTTCGACCACCACCGGCTCGCCCTCAGATCGCTTCGTCATCAATCAGTACCGAGCCTTCTGCTATCTCGCGCTCGGGCGCGCGCACGACGCGGAGCGCGCGATCGAGACGTTGGTTTCAGACAGGCCGCTGTATCAACCTTCGGATGCTGAAGCATCGCCTCGCCTCCGGTCGGCCTTTTCCACCGTGAGGCAGCGAATGCTGCCGGCCATCGTGCAGCAGAAGTACGCTCAGGCAAGAACCGCGTTCGACCACAAAGACTACGTCGCAGCGGAGGCGGGGTTTACCGAGGTCCTCAATGCGCTTGCCCATCCGGACCTTGGAGCGGCTGCGAGCCAGCCCCCGCTGTCCGACATGGGCACCCTCGCCTCTGGATTCAAGGAGCTCAGCGTTCGGGCGGTGGCTCACGCCGCCGCCACGATCGCCGCTGCCGAAGCCGCTACGGCCGCCGAAGCAGCACGCGCGCAGGCCGCCAGGGAACAGGAAACAGCCGCCGTCGCTCTGACCACCTCACGGCGCGTCTTCACCATGGCGGACGCAATGGTGTCTCCGCCGGTGATCATCCGGCAGGATCTTCCGTCCTACCCTCGAAGCTTCGGCCTGATGAGGGAGGGCGCGCTCGACATCTTGATTGACGAAAGCGGCCTGGTAGAAGAGGCTGTCATGCGGACCTCCGCCAACCCCAGATACGACACGCTCGCGCTGGCGGCGACGAAAAACTGGAAGTTCAAGCCGGCAACGCTCAACGGAGCACCGGTGAAGTTCAGGAAGACCATCACCATGGCTCTGAAGCAGGGTGACGAGTAGAGCGAACTAATACCTGGGGGGATCCTGGGTCGCGCCGTTCCGTGATGACCCCACGCCGACAATCGTGATGCCGCCGGAGAAGTCCCACCTGTGTGGCGGCCTGAAGATGCCGGTTTCCTTGGACGACGACACAACACGGAGCGTGTAGAGCAGCCGATGGTAGTCGTACGGCACACCGTTCCTTCGGTGTACCGCCACATCCACTTTGTAGGTGCCGTCGACGAGATCGAGCCGATCAATCGCGAAACTGACCTCACCATCGCCGCTCATCTCTGCCGAGGTGGCGCCCTCGATATGGGTGTTCGTTCCGTAGCAACACACGCCGTCCGCATTGAAGATGCCGACTCCGACTACCAGATCGGACACGTGATGGTGGGCGTGCACCCGGAGGCGAATTGCAACCGGATCGCCCGACCGGAAGAGGTGTGCCGGCCGGCGGTCGCGGTCGAGAAGGTCGACGGCCACGATCTCGACCTCTTTGGAGCCCCAACGGCCTTCGACAGCCTTCGACATGTCGGGAAGCTCGTCCGTTGTCGCCGCGGACGTCGCACGTCCGACACCCTCGCGTGAAGCCGCGCCGCTTGCGGCGGCAGCCAGTGCGCGACCCTCTGCTCCCGCCACGTCGAGCAGATACGCATCGATCACTCGCCGTGGATCGCCCTGCATCTTCACCAGGCCATCGTCGAGCCACAACGCCTGGTCGCAGAACCGGGTCACCAGATCGAGCGAATGCGTTACCAGCAGCACCGTGCGGCCCCGCCGCCGAAGCTCCGCGAACTTGTCGAGGCACTTGTGGGTAAACGCTTCGTCACCAACGGCCAGCACTTCGTCCACGAGCAGCACGTCCGGATCGACATGAATGGCCACGGCGAAGCCGAGACGCATGTACATCCCGGACGAGTAGGTTTTCACCGGGGCGTCGATGAAGTCTTCCAACTCGGCGAATGAGACGATTGCGTCGAACCGGGCGGCCATCTCGCGCCGGGTGAGACCGAGCATCATCCCGTTGATGTACACATTGTCGCGGCCGGAGATCTCCGGGTGAAACCCAGCGCCAAGTTCGATCAGTGCGGAGACACGACCTCGGACCACTACCGTGCCAGCCGTTGGTCGCCCGATGCCTGCCACCAGCTTCAGCAGAGAACTCTTGCCCGATCCATTGCGCCCGACGATCCCGAATGTCGTGCCAGCGGCAATCCCGAATGACACGCCCTTGAGCGCATCGAAAGTCTCGTCCGGACGGAGGTCGCGCAACGCTCCTCCCGACAGCAACGCACTCTTCAGCGTGGCGAACTGCCGGCGCCGCCCGTAGCGGCGATACGTCTTGCGAACGTCCTGCACGTCGATGGCGTTCACTCAGACCTCTTCGGCAAGGGTATCCCTCAGGCGGTCGAAGACGAAGAATCCGACCATGAACACGCCCAACGATCCGGCGCCGACCGCCAACAGTTGGAGCCATCGCGTGAACGGACCAGGCGTGAACAATACCTCCTGGTAGGAGACGACGAGGTGAGTCATGGGGTTCAGATTCAGGATCTGTCGAACCTGGGGGGGGACCTGGGACAGCGCGTAGATAATCGGCGTCCCGAAGAACCAGAGCGTCAGCAGGTTCGAGAGCAGATCTCGTACGTCGCGGAAGTGCACCGTCAACGCTGACAACAGGAGCGCGAGGCCAAGCGTCAGTGTGAGTTGGACCAGGACGACAACCGGAAACCACAACAGATCCGTCGGCGTCACCGGCACGCGGTAATAGACCAGAAACGCCGCGAGAATCGGAAGGCCGAGGCAGAAATGAACCGACCCGGCCAAGACGGTAACGATTGGCAGGACCTCAGCCGGAAAGAGAACCTTTCTGATCAGGTTGCCGCTCGTGATGAGCACGGTGGAGGACTCGAGCAGCGACGAAGAGAACCAGGTCCAGGGCAGGATGCCGCAGAACATGAACAGCGCAAACGGTTCCAGCTCCGGCGGGTGCGCTCCGGGTAGAACGACCGTGAAGACGAACGTATAAACGAGCAGGAGCAGCAGTGGATTGACGAACGACCAGAAGAAGCCGAGTACGGATCCTCGGTACCGCGCCTTCAGCTCCCGGGCCACGAGGCTGGCCACGAGGCCGCGGTATCGGACGACGTGTCGGAGGCTGAGCAGCACGTCTGGCCTTTGGGGTCGGGCCCCAGGCGACTTCTGTTACGCCCTCGTCCGCGCGCGTGCTGCGACCTGAAGCCGCACGAGAGACTTCATCAACGCCACGCGCGCACGCTCGAAGTCGATGTCATGTGACGCCTGCGCCAGCCGCTCTTCAGCCCGCTTCCGTGCTGCTTCGGCTCGAACAGGGTCGACGTCCTGGGCGCGTTCCGCGATTTGCGCGAGAATGGTCACCCGATCCGGCAGCACTTCGACGAAACCACCAGCGATCACCAGAAAGTGTTTCTCCTGACCCACGCGGTACCAAAGTTCGCCGATCTTCAGCGTGGCCAGGAGCGGAGTATGACCCGGTAGCACGCCGAAATATCCCTCTGCGCCGGGAACCTGCACCTCGTCAACCTCCTCGCGCACGAGGGAGCGGTCCGGGGTGACGATTTCCAGCAGAAGCTTCGTTGGTAGAGCCATGTCGTGTCTGCCGGTGTGCAGGACGCGGTTAGGCCGCCCTCATGGCGGCAGCCTTCTCGATCGCTTCTTCGATCGTACCAACCAGATAGAAGGCCTGCTCCGGCAGATCGTCGTGTTTGCCTTCGACGATCTCCTTGAATCCCCTGATCGTGTCCGCAATCGACACGTACTTGCCCTTGATGCCGGTGAACTGTTCGGCGACGAAGAAGGGCTGCGAGAGGAAGCGCTGCAGCTTTCGCGCTCGCGTCACCGTCAGCCTGTCGTCCTCGGACAACTCATCAATGCCGAGAATCGCAATGATGTCCTGCAGGTCCTTGTACCGCTGCAGGATCTGCTTCACGGATCGCGCCACGCCGTAATGCTCCTCTCCGAGGATGCGCGGGTCGAGAATGCGCGAGGTCGAGGCCAGCGGATCGACGGCCGGATAGATGCCCAGTTCGGCAATCTGCCGCGACAAGTTCGTCGTCGCGTCGAGGTGGGCGAACGTGGTGGCCGGCGCCGGATCGGTGTAGTCGTCGGCCGGCACGTAAATCGCCTGCACCGACGTGATGGACCCGTTCTTGGTGGAGGTGATGCGTTCCTGCAACTCACCCATCTCGGTCAGCAGCGTCGGCTGATATCCGACGGCCGACGGCATCCGGCCGAGCAACGCCGAGACTTCTGAGCCAGCCTGCGTAAACCGGAAGATGTTGTCGATGAAGAGCAACACGTCCTTGCCCTCGGCATCGCGGAAGTACTCCGCGACGGTCAGTGCCGACAACCCGACACGGAGACGAGCGCCGGGCGGCTCGGTCATCTGGCCGTACACCAACGCGGCGCGCGACTTCGATGGATCTTCGATGTTGATGACGCCCGACTCCTGAAACTCGAGCCAGAGGTCATTCCCTTCACGGGTGCGTTCACCGACACCGCCGAACACGGAAACGCCACCGTGCTTCAAGGCGATGTTGTGGATGAGCTCCATGATGATGACGGTCTTGCCGACGCCCGCGCCGCCGAACAACCCGATCTTGCCGCCCTGAAGATAGGGCTCCAGAAGGTCGATGACCTTGATCCCCGTCTCGAACATCTTGAGCTCGGTCGACTGCTGCTCGAGCGTCGGTGCGTGCCGATGAATCGGCCACCGCTCCTTGGTCACGATGGGACGGTCGGGGAAGTCCACGGGTTCGCCGAGCACGTTCAGCACACGTCCGAGCGTCTCCGGCCCCACCGGCACTGTTATCGCAGAGCCAGTATCAATGACGGTCATCCCGCGGGTCATACCGTCGGTGGGCTTCATGGCCACGGCGCGGACGCGATTCTCACCGAGGTGCTGCTCGACCTCGGCGACCACGTCGATCTTCTCGCTGCCGTCGCTCCCGTCGGAGACGACCCGGACGGCGTTGTAGATCTCGGGAAGATCGCCCGGAAACTCGATGTCGATCACAGGGCCGATGACCTGTACGACCTTGCCCCGCCGTTCCTGTGCCGTTCCGGTCTGTCCGGCGCCTGTTTGTCCCATCGTCGCTGCGTTCTGTGACATTGTGCTCTTCTCGTTCGCGGTGCCTGAAAGCGCCCTCGCTAGTGTCTTGCGACCCGCATCGTCTATGTCGCCGATGCCCCGGACACAACCTCGATGATTTCTCTCGTGATCGCCGCCTGCCGTACTTTGTTCATGTACAGCGTGAGATTCTCGATCATCTCCGCGGAATTCCGCGTTGCTGCGTCCATCGCCGTCATCTGTGCGGCGAAGAATGCCGCGTTCGACTCGAGCAGCGCCCGATAGACCTGCGCCTGCACATGACGGGGCAGCAGGTCGACGAAGATCTCGCCAGGTGTGGGTTCGTAGAGGTAATCGACCGCCGGGCCGACCTGCTCTTCTTCCTCGAGTCGTGGGATAGGCAAGAGCCGCTCGACGACGATCCGCTGCGACATCACCGACTTGAACTCGTTGTACACAAGCGACACGCTCGATGCGCGGCCAGACACGAACTCGTCGATGGCCATGTTGGCGATCTCGACCGCATGGTCGAACGACAGCTTCTGAAACACACCCACGCGCTCGTAGCGCACGTCAAAGCCGCGACGCCGAAAGAAGTCGCGTCCTTTCCGGCCAATGAGACCCAGGGCGATGTCATGGACGCCTTGCTTCTCGCTGGTGATGAACTGGCCGGCGGCCTTGAGAACGTTTGAGTTGAAGCTTCCGCACAGCCCGCGGTCGGCGGTGATGACGATGAGGAGTGGTCGGCCCTCGGGGCTCCCAGTGCTCCGAAGCAGCGGATGCGACTCGGGATCGACCCTCGAGACCAGGCCGTTCAGCAGCTTCAGCATGCGCTGCGCATACGGACGTGCCGCCACGACTCGTTCCTGCGCGCGCTTGAGGCGCGAGGCCGCGATCATCTTCATCGCCTTGGTGATCTGCTGCGTAGACTTGACAGCGCGAATGCGGCGACGGAGGTCAATGAGTGACGGCATAGTCCTAGAAGGCTGATCTGATCGACATGTCCGCTAGGCAACCGCGGCGGTCTGTGCCTTGCCGACGAACTGCAGCCCGAAGTCCTTCAGTGCGGCTTCCACCGCCGCCTTCAAGACATCGTCCAGGTTTTTCTTCTCGGCGATACCGCTCAGCACCCCAGGATGGCGCGACTCGAGAAAGCGGTACAGCTCCTCTTCGTAGCGCCGCACGTCCTCGATTGCAACCGCATCGATGAACCCCTTCGTGGCCGCGTAGACGATGATGACTTGCTTCTCGACAGCGACAGGCTCGTATTGTGGTTGCTTCAGGATCTCCACCAACCGGCGGCCCCGATTCAGCTGCGCCTGTGTGCCCTTGTCGAGATCGCTGCCGAACTGGGCGAAGGCCGCCAACTCTCGGTACTGGGCCAGGTCCAACCGAAGCGTGCCCGCCACCTGGCGCATCGCCTTGATCTGAGCCGATCCCCCGACGCGCGACACCGAATTGCCCACGTTGATCGCGGGACGTACGCCCTGGTGGAAGAGGTCGCTTTCCAGAAAAATCTGCCCGTCGGTAATGGAAATGACGTTGGTCGGGATGTAAGCCGACAGGTCGCCGGCCTGCGTCTCGATGATCGGAAGGGCTGTCAACGACCCTCCGCCCTGAGCCGCGTTCAACTTCGCCGCACGCTCGAGAAGGCGGGAGTGGAGGTAGAAGACGTCGCCCGGATACGCTTCGCGTCCCGGCGGACGGCGCAGGAGCAAGGAGATCTCCCGGTAGGCTTGCGCATGCTTCGACAGGTCGTCGTACACGACCAGGGCATGACGGCCGCTATCACGGAAGTACTCGCCGATTGCGCACGCTGAGTACGGGGCGATGTAGAGCATCGGCGCGGGATCCGACGCCGTGGCGGCGACGACGATCGAATAGCCCATCGCGTCGTTTTCTTCGAGCGTACGCACCACCTGCGCCACCGTCGACTGTTTCTGGCCGATCGCGTTGTAGATACAGATGACGTCTTTGCCGCGCTGGTTGATGATCGCGTCAATGCCGACCGCGGTCTTTCCGGTCTGCCGGTCGCCAATGATGAGCTCTCGCTGACCGCGACCGATCGGCACCATCCCGTCGATCGCTTTCAGCCCGGTCTGCAGCGGTTCCTTCACCGGCTGCCGATCGACAACGCCGGGGGCGATGCGTTCGATGGGAAGAAATTGCTTCGTCTGGATCGGACCCTTGCCGTCGATCGGCTGGCCAAGTGCATTGACAACGCGGCCAAGCATCTCCTCACCCACCGGGACGGAAATGATGCGACCGGTCCGCTTGACGACGTCTCCCTCCTTGATGGCCTTGAAGTCGCCCAGGAGCACCGCTCCGACGCTTTGTTCCTCGAGGTTGAGCGCGATGCCGAACACCCCGTGGGTGAATTCCAGCATCTCACCGGCCATCGCGCGCTCGATGCCGTGCACGCGCGCAATCCCGTCGCCAATCGAGATCACGCTCCCGACTTCGGCGACGTTCACGTCGACGGTGAACCCGCTGATTTGGTCGCGGATGATCTTGGAAATCTCTTCGGCTCGTATGTCCATATCCGATCCATTTCCGACTGCCCGACTGCTCGGGCGACCGGTCAACGCTGTTGTTCGAGTCGCTCCCTGATCCGGGCGAGCTGATTCGCGACGCTGCCGTCGTAGACAATCGTCCCAATCCTGGCCACTGCACCGCCAATGAGCGCCGGATCCACTGTGGTCGTCATCAACACCCGCCGGCCTGTTGCCTTCGATAACCGTTGCTCGAAGTCTGCAGCGTGGCTGGACGTCAACGGCATCGCGGTCGTCACGTCAACCCGCACCACCTGCCGAAGCTCCATCAGGCGTTCGTCGTATACCTTGGCTATCTCCGGCACCAGTGCCAGTCGGTTGCGATCGGCCAGCAGCAGCAGTAGCTTCCCCAGCGGGCCCGAAGGCTTGGTCCTGGCGATCAGGGTCTCGACGATGCCGCGCTTGGAGGCCAGCGGAACGGCCGGACTCTTCAACACCGCGCTGAGCTCCGGATTGCTGAAGACCCCAGCCAACCCCGCCAACTCCTGCTGTACCTGTTCCGGGTTGCCTTCCTTGGCGGCGACATCGAGTAGGGCTCGCGCGTATCGGTCCGCGGACGCACGAGTGTTCATGGCTTCACCTGCAGCAGAGTAACGGCCGTGTTCGCTTCGCGACCCACGGCTGACAAACGTGATACGGGCTACGCGCGGCCGGATGCCTGGCGAGGCCCTGCAAGCTTGTACCTGGCAGGCACAAACGATCTTTTATAACACGAATGGCCATGATTCTCACGCTCCGCTCGGCTCTCCCGGGCGCTGCGCGGTCAGATACTCGTACAGACGATTCAGTTCCGATTCGGACCCGAATTCGATCTCAATCGTGCCGCCGTGACCCCTACGGACGATACGCGCCTTGGTGCCCAAAGCGAAACGGATACGCTCTTCTGCGGCCCGGGTGTGGACGTCAGCCGGCTGGGGAGCCTGTTGCGCGCGGGCACGCGGTGGGCCCCCGAGCTTCTTCACCAGAGCTTCGGTTTCGCGTACCGAAAGTCCTCCGGTCACAACGTCGCGTGCGGCCTGTCGCTGGAGAGGCGCCTCCGGTAGTGCCAGGATCGCCCGTGCGTGTCCCATCGAAAGGGCCCCCGCCTTCAGGGCGCCCCGGACCTCTTCGGGAAGGCGCAGGAGACGAACAAAGTTGGCGACGGAGGTGCGATCCTTCCCGACAGCGGCGGCGATTTGCTCTTGGGTCAGTCCGAATTCATCAGCCAGTCGCTGATACGCCAGCGCTTCGTCGACCGGATTGAGGTCCTCTCGCTGGATATTCTCGACGAGCGCGAGCTCGAGTAACTGTCGATCCGAGCCTTCGGGGACCTCGCGGACAACGACAGGCACCCTCAGCAGTCCAGCGAGCTGCGCCGCGCGCCAACGCCGCTCCCCTGCGATGATTCGGTAAGTGTTCTCGGTACGGCGAACCAGAATCGGCTGGATTATTCCGTTCGCCTTAATCGACGCCGCCAGTTCATTGAGCTTCCCGTCGTCGATGCTCAGCCGGGGCTGCTCCTCGTTCGGGGTCAACAGGTCGATGTCGACCTCGAACGTTCCCTGTCGAGGCTGTTCGGGTGCCTCTGGAATGAGTGCGCTCAGGCCTTTGCCGAGGGCCGGACGACGTTCGATCATCGGCGTGCTCCTTGATCCGGACGTGGGCGAGGTGACCTCGAGTGGTTATGCAGCATGTCGTGCCAGCATTTCTTGCGCGAGCGCGACGTAGGCTGACGCGCCCCTCGACTTCGCGTCGTAGATTACCGCCGGCATACCATGGCTCGGCGCCTCGCCAAGCTTGAACGTTGCGAGGGATGATCGTGTCGAACACCTTCTCTTTGAAAAACTCTCGCACTTCCCGTGCAACGAGTTGACCCAGGTTCGTTCGATCGTCACACATGGTCAGCAACACCCCTTCGATGTCGAGCGTTGGATTCAGGCTGCCTCGTACCCGACGCATCGTACCGACGAGTTCGGCGAGTCCCTCCAGCGCAAAATACTCGCAGTGCAGCGGAATCAGGACCGCGTCAGCCGCGACCAGGGCATTGAGCGTCAGCAGGCCGAGTGACGGCGGGCAGTCAACGAAGATGACGTCGAAGCTGGACTTCAACGGCGTCAGGAGCCGTCGAAGCCGTTGCTCGCGATCGGGTAGCGGCACCAGTTCGATCTCCGCGCCGGTGAGCTGTCGGTCCGCTGGTATGACAGAGAGATTCTTCACCTGCGTTTCGAGGACGAACCCCTCCGGTGACGCGTCGGTGACGAGGGCCTCATAGATGGTTCCCGAGGGAGCGCGATGGCCCCGGAGTCCGACTCCACTCGTCAGGTTGCCTTGAGGGTCGATGTCCACGAGCAGCACCCTTTGGCCTGTTAACGCCAGCGACGTTGCGACGTTAATCGCGGTCGTCGTCTTTCCGACTCCGCCCTTCTGGTTCGCCACGGCAAGGATGCGACCCAGAGAGACCATGTTTTCTGCCATATGACCTAATATGTAATTACCGTGGGACTTATCGAGCGACAGGAGCACCAACTCTAGGGTGCGTCAACTTTGGCGTCAAGGGAATAGTCGAGGAGGATCTTGATGTTCCACGTGGAACGTCGATCCGAGTGGGCCAGAGGGCTCACGAAAGGAGTAGCGCCGCTCATCGGCCAACCCGAACGCTTCTCAAGAATCATCAAACTGCTCCGGTGCGGAGCAAGCAAAGGGTAGGTTGCCTTCCAGGTCAACAACGGAGACAACGTGCCTCCGGGAACGTCTGCATTTGTACTACGAAATAGGAACACTACACCCTTGGGCTTGGTGAACGCCTGGACACTCGTGAACAACCTTGCTTCAAGCCTAACGGCTCGTATAGTCACGAGGTCCTGCGTTTCGTGCAGGTCAGGCCTCGATAGCAACTCTTCGAACCTCGCGGTGACGACTTCGGCCCCTGTCAAGTCGAGTGCACGCACTGCCTCACGCAGGAATACCGATTTCCTCGTCTTTGATTCGACCATGACCAGTCGTACACCGGGGATTGAAAGAGCGAGCGGAAGAGCCGGGGACCCACCGCCGCTGCCGATGTCAAACATCCTGGTGACCCCTAGAGGAGCATGCTTGGCGGCTACAAGGGGTTCGATCAGCAGACGATCAATGGACTCAGGAGTCGTCTCGGAGAGGTTCAGGCCGGTCAGATTGATCTTCGAGTTCCATAACGTCAGAAGGCGATAGTAGATCTCGAGGCGTTCGGCCAGTTCTTGCGGAAGGGACAAGCCCGCTCGCCGGGCTCGTCTCAGCAGCCGAGCTCTAAACTCGCTCTGATTCACCGGAGTGTGTCGCCTTCTCTAGAAACGCACCGAGCACCGCGACAGCCGCTGGCGTCACTCCAGAAATTCGAGAGGCCTGGCCAAGGGTTTCAGGGCGCACCTGCGTGAATCTCTGCACCACTTCGGTTGATAACCCCGGCACGCGCGTGAAATCGAAGCCATACGGCACACGCCTCCGCTCCTGCCGCCTGGCCTTCTCGGCGCTCGCACGCTCGCGCTTCAAGTACCCGGCGTACTTGACGTCGTTCTCGAGGCTCGCGATGTCCAGCGGGCGTGTCGCCTCGTCGAGCTCGAGCAAGAGATCCCCCGAGGCGATGAGCGACTCGAGCCCAACACCTGGGCGTCGAATTCTTTCACTCGCGGTCACCCTTCCACCCTGCTCGTTACGCACCATGGTCCGTTCAAGCGTCATGAAGTTTCGCGCGTGGCGATCTCGCCTCGACTCGAATCGCTCCCACTCCCCTCTACTCACGAGGCCAATCCCACGACCTCTAGGCGTCAGACGCAGGTCGGCGTTGTCGATTCTCAATAGCAGGCGATGTTCCGCCCTTGAGGTGAACATTCGGTACGGCTCGAGACAACCCTTTGTTATTAGGTCATCAACCATAATTCCGATGTACGCCTCGTCGCGGCCCAGGACAAACGGCGGATCGCCCCGGTTCTCAAGCGCTGCGTTCGTGCCCGCGACGAGGCCCTGCGCAGCCGCCTCCTCGTAGCCGGACGTACCGTTGATCTGTCCGGCGAAGAACAAGCCGGCCACTCGATGGGTCTCGAGCGAAGACTTCAGCTCCGTCGGTTGGACGAAGTCGTACTCGACGGCATACCCGGGTCGCATCATCACCGCGCGTTCCAAACCCGGCAGCGAGCGGACCAACTCGTGTTGGACCTCGCGTGGAAGTGACATCGAAAAACCGTTCACGTAGATCTCGTCCGCGTCGAGACCCTCGGGCTCGAGGTAAATCTGGTGGCGTTCCCGGTCGGGAAACCGCATGACTTTGTCCTCGAGCGACGGACAATATCGAGGACCGATGCCCTGAATCTGGCCGTTGTACAGCGGACTTCGATCGATATGTTGGCGCACGAGATCGTGAACCCGCTCCGTCGTGTGCAGCAGCCAACACTTGATCTGATTTCTCAAGCTCCGGTTTGTCGAGAACGAAAACGGTTGCGGAATCAGGTCTCCCGTCTCTTCGACGAACAGCCCCGACTGAACCGCCAGATCGAAGTCGATACTGTCACGGTGCAATCGCGGCGGCGTGCCGGTTTTCAGACGTCCGATCTCGAAACCAAACGACTTCAACGACTCAGCCAATTCGACTGAGGGCGGCTCTCCGTGGCGGCCGGCGGGTCGTTGCTCGGAACCCACATGGATCAGTCCGTTGAGAAACGTTCCTGTGGTCACCACCAGCCCACGGCACGCGTACCGAGTGCCGTCGTCCATGACGAGGCCCACGATTCGACCCCGCTCCACATCGGGGCGCGCAGCCTTACCGATCACCCACGAAATGTTCGGCACGCCCTCAATCGCGTCCGCAACCCACTCTGAATACCTGCGCTTGTCAGCTTGCGCGCGCGGCGACCAGACCGCTGGCCCGCGGCTTCGATTGAGAAGCTTGAACTGGATTCCCGTCGCGTCGATCGCGCGACCCATCAAGCCACCGAGGGCGTCGATCTCGCGCACAAGATGACCTTTCGCCGTTCCGCCCACGGCCGGATTGCACGGCATGTGAGCGACGGTCTCCTTCGACAGCGTGCACAGACCAACGGTGCACCCGAGACGCGCGGCGGCGTACGCGGCTTCCACACCCGCATGGCCCGCACCGATGACGATGACGTCGAAACTGATCATTTCCCCACGCAGAATTTCGCGAAGATGTGCTGCAGCAGTTCCTCGCTGGTTCGAGTACCGACGATCTCTTCAAGAAGAGCACGGGCCGCCTGCAGGTCCGCTAACACGAACTCTTCCGGTGTATCGCCCGCTTCGACCAATTCCTGCGCGGAGACGAGCCGGGCTCGTGCCTGTTCGAGCAGCGTGATGTGGCGAACGTTCGAGATGGCGGCAGGATCGCGGAGAGAGTCCTCACCCGTCAGCTCTCGGACGATTGCCCGTCGCAGCTCGTTGGCGCCTGTCCCTGTTCGAGCCGAAACACTCACGTCCGTCTGTCGATCCATGGCCAGACGCAGGTCGGACTTATTCGCCACGACAACCCGGCGACGATCGTCGGTTCTGGAAAGCAGCTGCTCGTCTTCCCCGCTCAGGGGTTCGCTGCCGTCGAGCACGAGCAGGAGCAGATCTGCGACATCACCCGCTCGCTCCGCTCGCGCGATGCCCTCGCGCTCCACGACATCCACCGCCTCGCGCAAGCCGGCCGTATCAACGAGCGTCACCTCGAGGCCCTCGATATCGACGCGCTCCGACACCAGGTCGCGGGTAGTGCCGGCGGCCTCCGCCACGATCGCTCGGTCCGCCCCTGCCAACATGTTGAAAATGCTCGACTTGCCAACATTGGGCCGGCCCGCTACGACTACGGTTGCCCCCTCGCGAATCAGGCGACCTCGGCCAGCGCCGGCAAGGAGGCGATCGAGTTGGCCCGCCACGATGCCGAGGCGGCGCCCGGTCTCGTCGGATTCTATAAAGTGGTAACCCTCGTCGGGAAAATCGAGCGAGGCCTCCAGGCGAGCGATCAGCGAGAAAAGCTCGGCATCAACCTCGGCGATGTGGTTCGTCAGCGTGCCCTCGAGTTGATCGCATGCGACGCGCGCCTGTACCGGCGTGGCTGCCGCGATGAGATCGGCGACCGCTTCCGCCTGCACGAGATCCCGCTTCCCGTTGAGAAACGCACGGAGCGTAAATTCCCCGGGTTCGGCAAGTCTGGCCCCGACCTCGAGGGCTCGTCCGACGATCGCCCGAAGCACGACAGGGTTTCCATGCGCACTGATCTCGACGACATGCTCACCGGTGTAGGAATGGGGTGCTGGAAAGTACGTGACGACGACTTCGTCGATCACGCTCGTGCTCTTCCCGATCAGTCGGGTGAACGTCGCGCGACGAGCCTCGAGTGGTTCGCGGCGCGTGAGCATGGCTGCGGCAATTTCCCGCGACGCAGACCCGCTGATCCGAACGACGCCGATGCCCCCTCTGCCAGGTGGCGTCGCGACCGCTACGATGGAGTCGTCGGTGGAGAACATCCCCCGTGAGCGGCCGGACGGCCGCTACTTCCTCGTCGAGATGATCACCGTCTTCATGAACGCGTCACCGATGCTCTCGGATGTCGCTGTCGGGTCTTCTGCAATCGCCATGTGGACTATCCGCCGTTCATACGGATTGAGGGGGCCCATTTCCTGTGGCATCCCGGACGATCGCGCCTTTTCGAGCATGTGCAGAGCCATCTGCTTGATCTCTGCGTCCTTGTCCTTGCGGAATCCATTGCAGTCGATGACGATCCGATTGTCGTCGCCGAGCTGTTTCCGAAAGGCCGTGGCCGCCAGGTGCTGCAGCGCCTGCAGCCCCTCGCCGCCCCGCCGCACGAGCGCGCCACCGTCCTCCCCCTCGAGGTTGATCCGCGTGCCGTCGGGCGTCTCCTCCACCGTCGGCGTGAGCGTCAAACCCATCGCGCCGACCACGTTCTGCAGGAATTCAGTGATCTCCGTTATCAAAGGCATGACTCGGTCGAGCTCCTACGATTTCTTCGATGCGCCGCCGGTGCGACTCGCTCCGACGTTCTTCAACTGACGCTCCGCCGCTGGTCGAGCCGCTGCAACGATGGCCGGTCCGATCATCCAGTTCGTGAAGTACTGCTGACCGATCGCCCAGAGGTTGCTCACGAACCAGTAGATCACCAGGCCGCTCGGCGCCCAGAGAAACATCACGGTGAACATGAGCGGCATGATCATCATGATCCGCTGCTGCGCCGGGTCAGCGGTTGATGGCGTAATCTTCGTCTGCCAGAACATGGTGCCTGCCATCAGCACCGGAATGACATAGTACGGATCCGGCTGCGAGAGGTCTCTTATCCATAACCCAAACTCAGCGCCGCGGAGCTCGATGGCCTGCGACAGCATCGCGTAGAACGCCAGGAGAACAGGAAACTGGAGCAGCATCGGCAAGCAACCACCTGCCGGGTTGACGCCCTTCTCCTTGTAGAGCGCCATGATCTCCGCGTTCATCTTCTGCCGCGCCGGATCGGTCGCCTTGAGCCCTGCGTACCGGTCCTGGATGGCCTTCATCTGCGGCTGCACCTCCTGCATCTTGCGCATCGAGACGACGCTCTTGTGACGCAAGGGGGCAATGGCGATGCTGATGAAAACAGTCAGGAGGATGATCGACCAACCGTAGTTACCAACGAAACCGTAGATCGACTGCAGCGCGCCGAGCAGGGGCACGGCCAGCCATCCGAAGAATCCAAAGTTGATCGCGCGTACCAACTCGCGGTCCACGGACTCGAGCACATCAAACTGCTTCGGTCCGTAGAAGAACCTGGCCTCCTTCGGCGACTGAGCAAACGTGAACGTCGCGGCGACGAACGGCCGCGGCGTTTGGTCGGGAAGAGGAATGGTGACCGCACGGAACTCGACTTTCGCCTGGCCGGGATTCAGTACCGCCGCCAAAAAGTAATGGTCGTCGATTCCGGCGAATCGGAACTGTCCCTCATGGATGGGCTGTTCGACTATCGCATCGCCGGCGAGCCGTTCCGCTTCCGAGGTCGCCTCGCGCTCGTATATTCCCTGCGGTGGCTGGCTGTAGTTGCCCGTGAAGGAGCTGCCACCGCTTGCCTGCGCACCGATATCGCCAAGGCCTGGGCCCCATACGACTGCGGGATTCAGCGGACGGCCGCCGTCCTCAACCGTCGCCGAGAACGTGACGATGTAGTTCTCCCGATCGAAACGGAATTCCTTTCGAGCCCGAAGTCCGGACGCATCCTCGAACTCGAAGGACACCGTTGCTCCGTCGCCGCCGACATCAACCCGGTCGTTCGCCGCGCCGGAGACTCGATATAACGAGCTGTTCAGGCGGTTCGTTGTTGCGTCATCGTCCACGCGCAAGAAAAACGGCGTCGGCTGATCCGCCGGCAGGGCGGAAGGAACCAGATCGACCGGTTCGCCTAGGTTGTTACGATAGTCCTTGAGCCTCCAGCGGACTATGCGCCCTCCTCGGTTCGAAAGCGTCGCCTGGACCGTTGCCGTTTCCACAACTATCTGCCGCTCAATGGTGTCTCCCAGCACTGAAACAGGCGCCACACTTTCAGCCACCGGCGGGACGACGGGAGCCTGTTGTTGCGAGGGGGCGACCTCCTGGGGAGCGGGCGTCGCAGAAGCTGCTGGCGTCGGCGAGACGACTGGAGCGGCCGGCGGGCGAGGAACAACCAACGACTGGTAGCCGTAGAGCACCAGAAAGGATAGGAAAACGGCGATGAGAACGCGACGCTCCATCGCCACTACCGTGGCACCGGATCGACGCCGTGGCGCCCGAAGGGATGACAACGCGACAGTCGGCGGAGCCCCAGCCAAAGACCGTGGACCGGTCCATGGACCTCGACCGCCTCTCGGGTGTAGTCAGCACACGATGGGTAGTAGCGGCAACATCCTGTAAATAGCGGTGAAATAAGCAGTTTATACGCTCTTATGAGTCCGACGACCAGGTGTGTGGCCGGACCGGCGGGACGGTGACGGGCTACGCTCGCAGCGCTGGAGTGTGGAGTGGTAGTCAGCTTCGAGGTTGGCGAAGGGAGCATCGAGCATTTCCCGGCGCGGCACGACAACAATGTCGAGGCCGGCAGCCACTTTGTGACGCCTGAAGAGCTCTCGGGCCAAACGCTTGGCTCGGTTTCTGTCAACCGCCGAGCCGATCTTGCGTGTCGCCGCCACGCCGAGCCGAGCCGACGGGGTGCCGTTGGCGACCGTGAAGACCGTCATGAACCTGCCATGCGCCCGGGCTCCCGTGTCGTACACGCGCTGGAACTCCGGCCTGCGGCGAATACGCTCGGTCGCTGGCAGCTCCTGGCTGCTCATGCCGGCTCCTTGTGAGTCCTGTGCTAACCCTCGTCGGCAACGGTCAGTCGCTTACGACCTTTTGCCCGGCGTCGCTTCAGGACAATTCGACCGTTCTTCGTGGCCATCCTGACCCTGAATCCGTGGGTCTTTTTCCGGCGACGGGTGTTGGGCTGGTAGGTGCGCTTACCTTTCATCGTGATCCTGCCGTCTCTGATTCGGTCGCGCGCGTGTCGCGCGGCGGAACTTTCAATACTAGTCGTGCCTCGCTCGGGGTGTCAACGGAGAGACGTGGGAAGCCTCCTCTTGTGCTACAGTCGCGGACTCCCAGTTGATGACTCAGGCGCTCGAGTGGTGGGCACCACGCGCGACTGCGGTTGGTTCCCCAAGATTTCCACACCTGTGGAAAACACTGTGGAAAAGCGGCCGTTGTTGAAGTGCTTGGCGCAGAAAACGTGATTTTTCGCCATTTTTCGTGGGCGAAAGTCAAAATAGAGCCTTTTTTACGCCTGTCAATGCGTAGTCTGCTTCAATCCAATAGCAAAATCAGGCCATTGTCTAGGCGAAAGTCCAATTTATCCTCGGGTTTCTTCCGGTCATAACGACATGGACGTCAGCATCTGGGAACAGATTCTTTCCCGCGTTGAAACCAAGGTCAATCGGCACAGCTTCTATACCTGGTTCAAGCCGACATCCCTCGTGGCAGACGGCGGACAGTCGATTACGGTCCGGGTGCCGAACACTCTGTTCAAGGACTGGCTGACGAAGCACTACTCCGTCGTCTTGTCCGAGGCCCTTTCAGAGGTGCGCAGGACAGGTGCATCCCTTACTTTCGTCGCCGAGGGCGTGCCGGTCCCTCCTCCAATAGAACCGGACCTAGCCTTACCTTCACTGAGTGCACCGCCGGACGCCGCCGCGCCGGTATCGGCGGGCCTGAACCCTCGCTACACGTTCGACACGTTCATCGTGGGTCCATCCAACCAATTCGCACACGCGGCCTGCCGGGCGGTGGCGGAGGCGCCGTCGCGTTCCTATAACCCTCTCTTCATCTATGGTGGGGTGGGGCTCGGCAAGACGCACCTCATGCACGCGATTGGTCAGTACGTGCTCCAACATGACCCTACGCTCAAGTTGACCTACATCTCCTCTGAGCGCTTCATGAACGAGATGATCAACGCGCTTCGTTACGATCGGATTCTCGACTTTCGAGAGCGATACCGGTCGGTTGACGTCCTCCTGGTCGATGACATTCAGTTTGTTTCTGGAAAAGAGGGCACCCAAACGGAGTTTTTCCACACATTTAACGCCCTGTACGATTCGCAGAAACAGATCGTCCTCAGCAGTGACCACCCACCGCACGAGATTCCCGCACTCGAGGAACGGCTGCGCTCGCGATTTGAATGGGGCTTGATCGCTGACATTCAACCGCCTGATATCGAGACCCGAGTGGCGATTCTGAAAAGAAAGGCCGAAGCGGAGGCCGTGCCGTTGCCGGACGGCGTAGCCATGTACATCGCTGGTCGCATCAAATCGAATATTCGCGAGCTCGAAGGATCGCTGATTCGGCTGATCGCGTTCGCCTCGCTGACCGGCCGGGAGATCTCCTTGGAACTCACCCAGGAGGTCCTCAAAAACTTCGTCGACCAGGACGATCGTGCCGTCACGATCGAAACAATCCAGCGTTTCATCTCGGACTACTACCAACTCAAGATCGGTGACCTGAAGTCACGCAACAACTCCAAGTCGGTCGCTATGCCCCGCCAAGTGGCGATGTATCTCTGTAAATCGCTGACCCACGCGTCGCTGCCAGAAATCGGGAGAAGTTTCGGGGGAAAGCACCATTCGACGGTGATTCATTCCATCAAGAAGGTGGAGGAACTCCGAAAGAAGGATGGAGATTTCAACACCCTCATGACCAATTTCCTTGAATCCTTTCGTTGAATCCTGCGACGTGCACAGCAACCTTCTGCGGGCACCTGTTGACGCTTTTGAGCCGGTAGGATGAGGCTGGAATCCGCGTCGATCAGCGATCCCGCGTCATCATGTTTTTCCACAACCTAAACTACTGGGGGTCAAGGACTAAAAGCCGCACATAGAGGTTTGCGCAGCACCTTATTTCCTATATAATTCCCTATCTCTTCTTATCCTCTTGAAGAGGATCCGTATAGCGGCGGATCATCACTCCGCTCGAGGTCAACACAAGCCTATGGAACTCGTCGTCCGCAAGAACGACCTTCTGCGTGAACTTCAGCTATTCCAGGGCATTGTCGAGCGAAAGAACACCATTCCAATTCTTGCGAACGTGCTCATCGAGGCAAAAGGGGAAGAGGTAAGACTCCTGGCGACCGACCTCGAAGTGGCATTGAGAAGTCGATGCCCCGCTTCGGTTGGTAAGAGTGGGTCACTGACGCTCCCAGCAAAGAAACTCTACGAGATCATCAAGGCCCTTCCGGAGACTGATATCCGGATCGTCGAAGACAAGAACGGCGTCAAAGTCGCGGCGGACCGATTCGATTCGCGGATGCAGACGCTCCCTCGGGAGGATTTCCCCAGTCTGCCGGAAGCAACCGGAACGGCTCGCGCCGCGCTTCCGCGTCAGGCGCTGAAGGAAATGGTCGCGAAAACGCAGTTTGCGATCACAGGCGAGGACACCCGCTACTTTCTCAACGGCGCAAAGTTCGTCATCAAGCCCGACAGTCTCACGCTCGTCGCGACCGACGGTCACCGGCTCGCGCTGGTGGAAGTCGAGCACAAGATTGGCGTGACGGAAGAGTCAGGAGTCATTCTTCCAAAGAAGACGCTCCTCGAGCTTGGGAAGTTGCTTCTCGAGGGAGACGGCGACGTCATCTTCGAGAGCGGGGAGAACCACCTTTTCTTCGAAGTCGGTGGCCGGATGCTGATCTCCCGCATGATCGACGGTCAGTTTCCCGCGTACGAGAGGGTTATTCCGAAAGGAAACGACAAACACATCGAGTTCGAGCGAGACCGGCTCACGAACGCGGTCAAGCGCGTGGCCCTTCTGTCGAACGAGCGATCGAGAGCCGTGAAGTTGGAGATCAAGAAAGGCAACGTCGAGGTCACGTCGAGCAGTTCCGAATTTGGCGAGGCGCGCGAGGAATTGGCGGTGGACTACACAGGAGGTCCGCTCACGATCTCCTTCAATGCACAGTACGTTCTTGATTTCTTGAATGTCGTTGAAACAGACGTCGTCATGCTCTCGCTCAAGGACGAGGTCAGCCAGGCCGTCATGAAGCCCGTTGGTGCAAAGGGTTACGACTACACCTACGTCATCATGCCGATGAGGATCTAACCGCAAGGACACGAGTGGAACCAACGGAACAGCAAGACCGGCAAACCCACCTCGCCCCGGACAATCCGGTCACAGCCGGACCGAGCGGCAACGGCTCAGTCGACGATTACGGCGCGGACAAAATAAAGGTTCTCGAAGGCCTTGAAGCGGTCCGCAAACGCCCAGCCATGTACATCGGGTCGACTGGCGCTGCTGGATTGCACCACCTCGTCTATGAGGTTGTCGACAATTCGATCGACGAAGCACTCGCTGGCTACTGCGACCAGGTGAGCGTCACCATTCACATCGACAACTCGATCACTGTCGTCGACAACGGTCGTGGTATTCCGGTCGATCGGCACACCAGTGGAAAGTCCGCAGCCGAAGTCGCCCTCACGGTTCTGCATGCAGGCGGCAAATTCGACAACGACAGCTACAAAGTGTCGGGCGGTCTGCATGGCGTCGGCATCTCCGTGGTGAACGCGCTGTCGGAGCGTCTCGATCTCGAGATCTGGCGGAACGGACAGGTCTACCAGCAGGGATACGAGCGGGGCGCTCCCATCGCGGATCTCGAGGCCACCGGGACGACGGAGCGCCGCGGCACGAAGGTCACGTTCAAGCCCGACGCGCAGATCTTCGAGACGGTCGAGTACAGCTTCGACACGCTCGCACAGCGACTCCGAGAGCTCGCGTTCCTCAATGGCGGCATTCTCATCACCATTCATGACGAGCGCGACGGGAAGGGACACAAGTTTCAATACGAAGGCGGCATCACGTCGTTCGTTCAGCACCTCAACAAGAACAAAGCCGTCGTCAACGACAAGCCAGTGTTCATGAAGGGTGAGAAGGACGGAATCGACGTTGAAATCGCATTGCAGTGGAACGACGGATATTCGGAACTGATTTTCTCGTTTGCCAACAACATCAATACGCACGAAGGCGGCACGCATCTCTCTGGATTCCGCTCGGCGCTGACGCGGACGATCAACGCGTATGGGGTCAAGAACAACCTCGCCAAGGATCTGAAGGACGCAACGCTCAGCGGCGATGACATTCGCGAAGGACTAACCGGCGTCATCAGCGTCAAGATTCCTCGGCCGCAGTTTGAAGGTCAGACGAAGACCAAGCTTGGAAATACCGAGGTCAAGGGAATCGTCGAGACGGTCGTCAACGACAGACTGGGACAGTTCCTTGAAGAGAACCCAGTCGTCGCGAAGCGTGTCATTGGCAAGGCAATCGACGCCGCACGGGCGCGCGAGGCCGCACGAAAGGCCCGCGATCTGGTCCGCCGTAAAGGCGCACTCGATGGCAGTAGCCTTCCCGGCAAGCTTTCTGACTGTCAGGAGCGGGACCCCGCCCAAAGCGAGATCTACATCGTCGAGGGTGAATCAGCCGGCGGCTCCGCGAAGCAAGGGCGCGACCGGCGGTTTCAGGCCATCCTGCCGATCAAGGGCAAGATTCTCAACGTCGAAAAGGCCCGCTTCGATCGCATGCTCGGCAGCGACGAGATCAAGACGATGATCGCCGCCCTCGGCTGCGGTATCGGTATCGAGGATTTCGACATCGAGAAACTGCGGTATCACCGCGTCATCATCATGACCGACGCTGACGTCGATGGTTCCCACATCCGGACGTTGCTGCTGACGTTCTTCTACCGCCAGATGCCTCTGTTGATCGACCGGGGGCATATCTACATCGCTCAGCCGCCGCTGTATCGGGCAAAACGAGGCCGCACCGAAACCTACATCAAGGACGAACGCGAGCTCGAGAGTTTCCTGATTCGTCGTGCGGTTGAATCGCGCATCGTCAGACTCGCCGATGGCGGCGAGATCTTCGGTGAGACGTTGGAGCGATCGCTGCAGAAAATGATGGGTTTCCGCAAGCTGCTGCAGCAGGTGACGCGACGAGGCAACCCGCCGGACATCGTATCGACGTTGCTGTACGCCGACGCGCGAGACAAGTCGTTCTTCGAGCAGCGCGACAAGCTCGACATCCTGGCGGCTCGCATGACCACCCCGCTTCGCACCGTGACGGTCAGTCGCGACAACGAGCACAACGCGTTCGGGCTGGCGGTCGAGGATCGGTCTCAGGGATATCCTCGGCCTTACAACATCGGCGTGGATTTCATCGCGTCCGGCGAGTATCGCACCCTGGAGGCGGCATATCGCGAGATCCGGGACGTGACGTTCCCGGTGGTCGTGAGAGTGGCTGACACCGTCGTCGTTGACCAGGAGATCGAGGAAGGCGAGGGAATGGACGCCGGCGCGGATGGCGGCGTCACGCCGGCCGACGAGGCGACGAGGGGCCCTTCCGATGCGAAAGCGCCGGCTGTGGTTGGTGGTGCGAAATCGCGCAAGGAGGCCGACGCGACGCTGGAGAACGCTGACGCCTTCGTGGATTTCTTCATCGCGGCGGGCAAGAAGGGAATCGCCGTCAACCGGTACAAGGGTCTCGGCGAGATGAATCCGGATACGTTGTGGATGACGACGATGGACCCGGGACACAGGACGTTGTTGCAGGTTCGTGCCGAGGACCATGCCGAAGCGGATCAGATGTTCACCACGCTCATGGGCGATCAGGTGGAACCGCGCCGAAAGTTCATCGAAGACAACGCACTCGATGTCAGGAATCTAGACGTATAGGTCCGGAGGCGATCAGGTCTCCGCGAACGCCACTCTATCCATGAACGCACCCGATCAGAACAAGATCCCGGTCAACATCGAAGACGAGATGAAGCGCTCGTACATGGATTACGCCATGAGCGTAATCATTGGACGAGCGCTGCCAGACGTTCGTGATGGCTTGAAGCCCGCGCACCGGCGCGTGCTGTACGCGATGCGTCAGATGGGCCTGGCGTCGAACCGGGCCTATCGCAAGTGCGCCAAGATCGTCGGCGAAGTCATCGGCAACTATCACCCCCACGGCGACGCACCTGCGTACGACACCCTGGTGCGTCTCGCGCAGGATTTCAACATGCGGTATCTCCTGGTGGACGGCCAGGGGAACTTCGGCTCGGTCGATGGCGATCCACCGGCGGCCTATCGGTATACCGAAGCGCGGCTGGAGTCACTCGCCGAAGCGCTGATGGCCGATCTCGACAAGGACACCGTCGATTTCGTCCCCAACTTCGACGAGACCACCGAAGAGCCGACGGTCTTCGCGGCGCCGTATCCGAATCTGCTCGTCAACGGTTCCACCGGCATCGCCGTCGGCATGGCGACGAACATGCCGCCGCACAACATGCGCGAGGTGATCGATGCCGCTATCTGGGTGATCGAGAGCGCACAAGAGCCGGCGCCGCCCACGCTTTCCGAGAAACAGCGCAAGCTTCTCGAGTTGGTGCCAGGGCCGGACTTTCCAACCGGCGCCTATATCGTCGGACGGCAAGGCATACGACAGGCGTACCTCACCGGCCGCGGCGCGGTTGTCATGCGCGCCAAGGCCGAGATCGAAGTTGCGAAGAAAGGTGACCGCTCGTCGATCGTGATCGACGCGATTCCATATCAGGTCAACAAGGCTCGGCTCATCGAGAGGATCGCGGATCTCGTGCGGGAGAAAACGCTCGAGGGGATCTCTGATATTCGCGATGAGTCCGATCGCGACGGGCTACGCATCGTGATCGATCTGAAGCGTGGCGAAGTTGGCGACGTCGTCCTCAACAACCTCTACAAGCACACGGCGCTGCAGAGCAGCTTCGGCATCATCATGCTGGCCATCGTCGGGGGACGGCCGAAGGTGCTGTCGCTCGTCGAACTGATCGACACGTTCGTGGAGTTCAGACGGGAAGTCGTCCGCAGACGCACGGAGTTCGAGCTGCGGAAAGCGGAAGCCCGCCGGCACATCCTCGAGGGGCTCAGGACCGCTCTCGATCATCTCGACGCGGTGATCACCCTCATCCGCAATGCACCGAATCCTGGAGCGGCGAGAGATGGGCTGATGGCGCAGTTCGGCCTCAGTCAGATCCAGGCCCAGGCCATCCTGGATATGCAGCTCCAGCGGCTGACCGGCCTCGAGCGGCAGAAGATTCTGGATGAGCTGGCGGAGCTGCTCGCGTTGATCGAACGCCTGCTGGCGATCCTCTCGAGCGAGAAGCTCGTGATGCAGATCATCGTCGACGAGCTTCGGGCCGTGCGCGAGAAACACGGGGACGATCGGCGCACGGAGATTCTGGCGGAAGAGGGAGAGTTTCGCATCGAGGATCTGATCGCCGAAGAGGACATGGCGATCACCGTCAGCAACACCGGCTACGTCAAGCGCACGGCGATCACGAACTATCGGAACCAGCGCCGCGGCGGAAAGGGCCGCATCGGCATGCGGACGCGGGAGGAGGACTTCGTCAGTCATCTCTTCGTGGCGTCGACCCATGCGTACGTCCTGATCTTCTCCGACCGGGGCCGGGTGTACTGGCTCAAGGTCTACGAGATTCCTGACGTCGGACCCGATGGGCGCGGAAAGGCCATCGCGAACCTCGTGTCGATGGAGGACGGGGAGCGCATCGCGGCGCTGCTGACCGTCAAGGAGTTCGAGGCCGACAAGTTCATCATCATGGGGACCCGGCACGGAGTCGTCAAGAAGACGGAGTTGGCGGCGTTCAGCAACCCGAGAGTCGGGGGCATCATCGCCATGGGTGTCGAGGAGGGTGACTCAGTGATCGACGCCCAGGTGTCTGACGGCAACGCGCAGATTTTCATCGGAACCCGAGACGGCATGTCGATCCGCTTTGCCGAAACCGACGTCAGGCCGATGGGCCGGTCGGCGTTTGGGGTCCGCGGCATCACGCTCAGAGACGGAGACTCGGCGGTCGCCATGGAGGTGCTGCGCCCAGGGGGCACGATTCTCTCGGTCACCGAGCAGGGCTACGGGAAACGCACGGAGCTGGACGAGTACAGGATTCAATCTCGGGGCGGTGTCGGGATCATCAACATTCAGACGAGCGATCGCAACGGCAAGGTCGCTGGCATTATTCAGGTGACCGACGACGACGAGCTCATGGTGATCACCCAGCAAGGCAAGATTATCCGGATGGCATCCAGGGATATCCGGACGATTGGGCGTTCCACGCAGGGCGTGAGGCTGATTGACACAGAAGGCGATGACCTGGCCGTGTCGATCGTGCGGCTAGCGGAGAAGGACGATGAGGATCTCCAGCCGGAGACGGCAGGCGATGAAGGAGAGTGAGGCGGCCACTCGCGGGTGACGGTGAGAGTTAGACCGGTTCCAGCTTTGCGAACTTCGCCCGTAGCGTCTTCTGTCCCACCGAGCTAAATCGCACGACGAGTTTGGTGTCGCCGTCCAGCGGCTCAACGCTCAGAACGGTCCCTTCGCCAAACATGGGGTGCCGCACGCGCAGGCCAGGCTTGAGGCCACCCGGCGCCGACTGATCCTCGTCTTCGTACGCGTAGGAGGCGGGTTCCTCGCGGACTTTCCGGTTTCCTGCCCCGCGTCCATACGGATTCGGCCTCAACTGCGATTGGTAGGGAGAAGAGAACGTCGAGGGGACCTCTTCGACCAGCGCGGACGGAATCTCTTCGATGAAACGAGACGGCTCTCGCGATTGGTAGTCACCGAACACCCGTCGCCTGGCCGCTGACGTGAGCACCAGTCGGCGTTCCGCACGCGTGATTCCTACGTAGCACAGTCGCCGCTCCTCCTCCATCTCGGCCTGGTCGTCGAGCGAGCGCGAATGCGGAAAGAGCCCTTCTTCGAGGCCGGTAATCATGACCACCGGAAACTCGAGCCCCTTGGCGCTGTGCATAGTCATCATGAGCACCCGTGCATCGCGGGCGCCCGCCTCTTCGTCTACATCCGACAGCAAGGAGAGCTGGTCCACGAATCCCGCGAGCGACGGCTCGGGCCCGCGCGATTCGTACTCGCGAGCGGCCGACACCAGTTCCATCAGGTTTTCAATGCGGCTTTCGGCCTCCTCGCTGCGTTCATCACGGAGATCCTGCAGGTACCCGCTCTGGTCGATCACCTTTCCGAGCGCGATCGACACCGTCTCCCGAGCGGCCATCGCGGCCAGGCCAGTGATCAGGTCCCGGAATGCCGTCAGCGACGCGAGGGCGCGTGGAGCCAGCAGTCGCTGTTCGGTCGCGTGTACCAGGCGGGCCCACAAGGAGTTGGTGGTCACGACAGGCTGAAGGCCAGCCATGAGCAAGGGCAGCTCCGTACCCTCGTCCAGTGCGACACCGTCCAACGATTCCAAGACCCCTTTGCCGATACCCCTGGCTGGTACGTTGATGACCCGCCTGAGGCTGACACTGTCGTGCGGGTTCAAGACGAGTTTCAGGTAGGCCAGCGTGTCCTTGATCTCTTTTCGTTCGTAGAAGCGGACGCCGCCGATGATCTTGTAGTCGATGCCCGCCCGCCGAAGCGCATCTTCGAGAGTGCGTGACTGAGCGTTCGTGCGATAGAGGACCGCCACCGTATTCTCGACGTCGTCCCGCAGTGCCTGCCGAGACGTGCGCGCCACGAACTCCGCCTCGTCGAGGTCGTCGCCCGCCCGATAGTAGAGGACGCGGGCGCCGCCCGCTTGCTCCGTGTAGAGCCTCTTTTCCTTGCGGTTGCGATTCTGAGCAATGACGGCGGACGCCGCGTCGAGGATCACCTGAGTCGACCGGTAATTGCGCTCGAGCTTCACGGTCCGGGCTTCTGGAAAGTCGTGCTCGAAATCCAGGATGTTGCGGAGATCGGCGCCGCGCCACTTGTAGATGGACTGGTCTGGGTCGCCGACTACACACAAGTTCCTGTGCCGCGACGCGAGACGCTGGATCAGCAAGTACTGCGGGCGGTTCGTGTCCTGGTATTCGTCGACCATCAAGAAACGGAACTTCTCGCTGTACCTGTCGCGGACAAGCTCAGACCGTTCAAACAGCTCGACCGTCTTGAGCAGGAGATCGTCGAAGTCGAGCGCGTTGGCGTCAGCGAGGGCCTTGACGTACAGCTCGTATAAGGCGCCGATCTGTCGATCGCGCGGATTCCACGAGTCGCCAGTGAAGACCTCTGGGCCCTCCATGCGGTTCTTGGCGTGGCTGATGCGCGAGAGCGCCAGGCGCGGCTGCACGGTCGAGTCGTCCACCCCGACCTGGCGCATCGCCTGTTTCATCACCGTCAACTGGTCGGTGGAGTCATAGATAACGAAGTCTCTGGAGAGTCCGACGTTTGGCCCTTCGCGCCGCAATAGCCGCGCGCACAGGGCGTGGAAGGTCGAAATCCACATCTGCCGGCAGTCGACGCCGAGCAACGTCTCGACGCGCGATCGCATTTCCCCCGCTGCCTTGTTTGTGAAGGTAACGGCGAGGATGCGGTCAGGCGGGCAGATTTCACTGCTCACCAGGTGAGCAATCCGATGCGCGATGACCCGCGTCTTGCCAGATCCCGCGCCCGCGAGAATGAGGAGCGGCCCCTCGGTCTGGAGAACAGCGTCCTGTTGTTCAGGATTGAGACTTGCGAGGAAACCCATTGAAGTAGGCGAACGCCTACTATTCTACCGTGACGCTTTTCGCGAGGTTCCTCGGCTGATCGACATCACAGCCTCGGCGCACCGAGATATGGTACGCGAGCAGTTGCAACGGAATCGTCATGACGATGGGTGTCAGGAGCGCTGTGGTCGCGGGCATGGGCAAGTTGACATCACCGGCGTCGAGCACCAACGAGATCCGATCATCGCCCTCCGTAGTCACCGCAATGACGGACCCGCCTCGGGCTTTGGCTTCCTGAATGTTCCCCATCATCTTTTCGAAGACGTGGTCGTTCGGCGCGAGCGCCACGATCGGCATGCGCTCGTCGATGAGCGCGATCGGTCCGTGCTTCATCTCTCCGGCCGGATAACCTTCGGCATGGATGTATGAGATTTCCTTCAGCTTCAACGCCCCCTCGAGCGCGATCGGATAGTTGATTCCTCTGGCGAGGAACAGAAAGTCGGTGCGGTTGTAGAGCCGTTCCGCAACCTTCTCCGTGAGAGCAGACGCCTGGAGAGCCCGCTCGATCAACTGAGGAAGCTGCAGGAGCTCCTCGATGTGTCCGCGAATGTCCGCTGGCGGCAGCGTACCGCGAGTTTGAGCGAGATACAGCGCAAGGAGCTGAAGGGCGACGAGCTGTGACGTAAACGCCTTCGTGGAGGCGACGCCGATCTCCGGTCCGGCATGCGTGTACACGGTTCCCGTGGCCTCACGAGTGGCCATGCTTCCCACGACGTTGCAGATCGCGATGCTGTCGGCCCCCTTCTTACGAGCCTCGCGGAGTGCCGCCAGCGTGTCTGCGGTCTCGCCGGATTGCGTCATGACGATCGCGAGCTCTTTTCTCGACACGATTGGGTTCCGGTACCGGTACTCCGAGGCGTAATCGACCTCAACGGGGATCTGCGCGAGCGCCTCAATCAAATACTTTCCGACGAGGCCAGCGTGCCAGGACGTGCCGCAGGCGAGAATCGTGATCTTCTCGAGCGTGCGGAACGTGTCGTCGGAGATATTGAGATCCTCGAGGAAGATTCGGCCTCGATCCAACGACACCCGTCCCAGAATCGTGTCGCGAGCCGCGGTCGGCTGCTCGTGAATCTCCTTGAGCATGAAATGCTTGTAGCCGGCCTTTTCGGCCGCGATGGGATCCCACAGGACACGCTGCGTCGTTTTCGACACCGCTCGTCCCGTATAGTCGGTGAACGTCACCCCGGAGCGGGTGATGATCGCCATCTCCTCATCGCCGAGGAACACCACATCCCGGGTGTGCGCCAGGATCGCCGGGATGTCTGAGGCTACGAAGAACTCGTTCTCACCAAGACCGATGACGATGGGTGGGCCATTGCTGACCGCGACAATCTTCTCCGGATCGTCCATCGACACGAGCACTACGGCGAACATGCCGCGCAGGAATACCAAGGCGCGACGCACGGCAAACTCGAGCCCGTCGTCCCGCAGTTCCCGCTCCACGAGGTGCGCGACGATCTCGGTGTCGGTTTCGGTCGCGAAGGTGTGGCCCTGCGACTGGAGCTCGCGCTTCAGTTCGAGGTAGTTCTCGATGATGCCGTTGTGCACGACGACGATGCGCCCCGTGCAGTCGCGGTGGGGATGGGCGTTTTCCTCGGTTGGCCGGCCGTGGGTCGCCCATCGCGTGTGGCCGATGCCGTACAACCCGTCAACAGGCCGAGCCTGGATCTCCTTCTCGAGGTTGGCGAGCTTGCCCGCAGATCGGCGCAGGGTGATGCCCTCCGGACTCACGACCGCCACGCCCGCGGAGTCGTAGCCGCGATACTCCATCCGCCGCAGTCCGTCGAGCAGCACGGGCACGACCGGCCTCGAACCAATGTACCCAATGATTCCGCACATACTTCACTCCCGATCCCGGATTCTTGACGTTACGCTTTCGTTGGCGGCGTCTTCTTCCGTGTGGCCCACCCCTCGACGTTCTCTTGTCGGCCCCTGGCGATGCCCAGCGCTCCGGGCGGCACGTCCCTCGTGATCGAGGAACCTGCACCGACGTAGGCGCCACGGCCCACCCGAACCGGGGCGATCAGCTGCGAGTCGCTCCCGATGAATGCGCCATCCTCGATCACCGTTTCATGCTTGTTCTGCCCATCGTAGTTGCAGGTGATCGTGCCGGCACCCACGTTGACGTTTGCGCCGATCGTCGCGTCGCCAAGGTACGACAGGTGGCCCGCTTTCGATCCCGCCCCGAGCGACGTCTTCTTCAGTTCCACGAAGTTTCCGATTTTGGCCCCTGGGCCCACGTCGGTAGCCGGGCGGAGATGGGCGAACGGGCCGATCGCCGCACCCTCTGCAACCCGCGCACCAACGATCACGCAAAAGTTGAGGATGGTGACTTTATCGGCCAATTCGCAGTCGGTGATGCGTACGTAGGCCTGAATCTCACAGGCCGAGCCAATCCTGGTCTGTCCCTGGATTACCACACCCGGGTGTATCACCGTGTCAGGACCGATCAGCACGTCTGAATCTATGTACGTGCTCGCGGGGTCCACGATGGTCACCCCGGCGGCCATCAGCTCTTCGTTCTTCGTCTGTCTCATGATGGCGCTCACCTCTGCGAGTTCGCTCCGGCTGTTGACCCCGCGAACCTCTCTGGGGTCGCTTACGATCAATGTCTCGACCGGCAACTTGCGTCGTCGGTAGATGGCGATGACATCCGTCAGGTAGTACTCCCCCTGAGCATTCCCTGCGGCTACGCCGCGAAGTGCCTCGAATAGCGGCGCTGCATCGAAGGCGTAGATGCCGCTATTGATCTCGTGGACGAGTCGCTGGGCCGGAGATGCGTCGCGTTCCTCGACGATACGGGCTATTCGCCCTCGCGAACGGATGATTCGGCCGTAGCCATACGGCCGCTCGACGACGGCCGTGACCACGGTTGCCGCCGCCCCAGCTCGCAGGTGTGTCTCGACCAGCCCTCGGAGCGTTGCTCCGGTCAGGAGCGGTACGTCGCCGGATAGCAGGACGACCGTACCCTTCCGACCAGCGAGGACGCCTTCCGCTTGCTGCAACGCATGAGCCGTCCCGAGCTGTGGCGACTGCAGGACGCAGTGGATATCGCGGCGGCCCTCGAGGAGTCGCTGTTGAACAATATTGGCCTGATGCCCTACAACAACGATGGTCGTGGCTGGCGCCAGCGCGTCCGAAGTTCGCAGGACATGCTCGATCATCGGACACCCAGCTGCAGGATGCAGCACCTTGGGCAGGGACGATTTCATCCGGGTTCCCTGCCCCGCTGCGAGGATCACAACGTGAACGTCAGGCGATGCGTTCACTCGACGGTCCCCTTGCGACGTTCAATCGCCGCATAGACTTCTTTGGTCGTACGACCATACTTATTGGCCACGGCTGAGATGGCCGCCCTCCTTGTGGGAAGAATATTGGTCACACGACAGAATTCTACATAGATGTCGTCTTCAGACGGGTGGCTGTTGCGGAGATCCAGGGGTGGTGTTGGCCCCACGACGATCGTGAACTCCCCTCTGTAATCTGTTATTTGACCAATAACAGTCGATGCGTCCCCAACGACGATCTGTTGATGCAACTTCGTGACTTCCCTTGCCACGCAAATAGGTCTATTGCCAAAATATTTCGGGAGATCAACGAGGGTCCTCTGCATCCTATGGGGCGTCTCGAAGAATACGAGGGTTGAATCCACGGTCTGCAGCCGATCGAGCCACGTCGCCCGATCCTTGGCTCGCGCGGGGACGAATCCATAAAAGGTCAAGGGCTCAAGGGGAAATCCCGAGGCGACCGCGGCCGCCAAAGGCGCACACGCCCCAGGCACCGGATCGACACGGATAGTGTGCTTCCAACACGCCTGAACGAGTGCGATTCCCGGATCAGCGATACCAGGAGTCCCGGCGTCGCTGACCAAGGCAATCTTTGCTCCGGTGTTCAACCGCGCGAGGAGCTGGGGTACCCGCGTGCGGCTGTTGTGTTCGTGAAAGCTAATGGTCGGCGTCGAAATCGCGTAGTGATTCAGAAGTTTCGCCGTTCGGCGAGTGTCTTCGGCAGCAATCAGGTCTACCTCCCGCATGACCCGGAGCGCCCGAAGTGTGATGTCCTCGAGGTTGCCGATGGGCGTGGCGACAACGAACAACGTGCCGGACATCGGGCCGAAAGTTATTGTACCATTGCGAGATGTGCGCTCACGGAGCCGAAGCAGAGAGCGCCAGTCATGACCACGCATGTACTTATCGGAGCCATTCCCCCATTTTCTCGACGACTACCTCGCGTACCTCTATGAGGTCCTTCCCGGGCAGGCCGCATTTGACGGGGTCCACCAGCATGACGACCTGCTCGAGGACTTCAGCCGCCCGTCGGTAGAAACGCACGTCCGAGCATTGGCGGGCTTCGGCCGTCGTCTCCAGCAGATTGACGTTGCGCGACTTCCAGCCACCGAGCAGGTAGAGCATTCGATTATCGCGTCCAACATCGAGGCTCGGATGCACGAGCTCGAGACCGTCCGGTCTTGGGAGCGAAGTCCCCAGCTCTATGCCGACGCGGTCGGCACGGGTCTGGCCAGTCAGGCCCTCTTTGGCTACGCGCCGGAGGCCGAGCGTGCCAGGCGCGTTGTATCGAAGCTGCGGCAGGTGCCGAGACTCGTGGATGCTGCGCGCGACAACATCCGGGAATCCGCCGGAATCTTCGTCAAGATCGGGCTGGAAACGTGGCGGGGGACGCTGAAGTTCATCGAAACGGATCTTCCCAGGGCCTTCTCGCGCCTCGACGATCTGCACATTCTCGGGGATCTTGCCGATGCCTCCACCGAGGCGGCGCAGGCAATCGGAGGATTCGTTGGCTATCTGGAGTCCGACCTGGCGCCGAGGGCCAGGGGATCGTTCCGCTTGGGCCGGGACGCCTTTGAAAAGAAACTCAAGCTGGAAGAGGGCGTGACGCTCGACGCAGACCGCCTCCTCGCGATTGCCCTCAGGGAGTTGAACGAGGTTCAAGAGGAGTTCCGTACGGTCGCCGGTCGGCTCAACGGCGGCGACCCGACGACCGTGTGGCGGAAGGCCAAGGAAGAGCATCCCGAGCCTGGCCAGCTCGTTGCGACCGCCCAGGAGCAACTGTCCGAGCTCCTGGAATTTATTCAACGCCAGGCCATCGTTTCGGTTCCCGGCTCCGAGCCGGTCGTCGTTGCGCCGTCACCGGAGTTCTGCCGCTGGGCGTTCGCGAGCATGTGGACCCCGGGCCCTTTCGAGACCAAGCCAAGTCAGGCCTACTACTACCTCACTGACGTGGATCGGAGCTGGTCACCGGAACGGCAGAAGGAACACATGCTCGACTTCAACCTGCCGACGCTTTGGAATATTTCCATCCATGAGGTGTATCCAGGACACTTCCTCCACTTTCAACACTTGCGACGCGTAGACTCCAAGGTGCGCAAATCGTTGATGTTTGCGCCTGCCTCATTCGTGGAAGGCTGGGCCCACTACAGCGAGCACATGATGGTAGAGGCGGGTTTCCGTCGAAGCGATTCCTCGTTCAAGCTGGGTCAGCTGGCGGAATCGCTGGTCCGGCTGGCGCGATTCGTCGTCGCGATTCGCCTCCATTGTGAAGATTTGTCGGTGGAGCAGGGCATGCGCTTCTTTCGAGACGAGGCGTTCCTCGAGGAAGCGACGGCGCGGCGCGAGGCCGAGCGAGGGACGTTCGACCCGACCTACCTGGTGTACTCGATTGGAAAGCTGATGATGTTGAAGCTACGGCGCGACTACAAGGAACAACAGGGCGCGAAGTTTTCGATGCGCGCCTTCCACGATGCCGTGCTTGCCCAAGGAAACGCGCCGTTTTGGGCGCACCGTCGTCTGCTGCTTGACGACGCGACCGGCGCAGTACTGGAGTAGCGCATGCCGCTGTACCAGTACGAGTGCGACGCGTGTGGACGGCGATTCGAGGTGATCCGGAAGTTCTCCGATCCCCCCGTCGAAACGTGCGAACTCTGCGAGAAGGGCCCGGTGAGGCGCCTGCAATCGGCTCCCGCGATTCAGTTCAAGGGCTCGGGCTTCTACATCACCGACTACGCCAAGGGCGACAAAGGGACGCCTGACAAAGCTGCCACCGAGAAGTCAAAAGACGCGAAGTCGGATGCGGCCGCCGCAGATAAAGGGGGGGCGCCGTCGGAGACCAAGACCGCTACGCCGGCCAAGGCAGATGGACCAGCGAAGAGTGAGCCAGCCGCCAAGACCGCGGCGCCATCACCTGCGGCCAGCGCGCCAGGCACGAAGGACTAGCTGGCGGCGCCAACCTTCAGATCGAGCGATTCGAGATAGTCGCGGAACGGGCCGGCAAGATCGGGTCGGTGCAACGCGAAGTAGACCAGCGCCTTCAGGAAGCCCAGCTTGTTGCCGGTGTCGTGGCGCACGCCGTCAATCTCACAAACATAGATCGGTCGCTCCTTCAGCAGGCGGCGAAGCCCGTCGGTTAGCTGAATCTCGCCCGTCCGATCGCTGGCCGTCGCTTCGAGGGCGCCGAAGATATCGGGCGTCAGGATGTAGCGCCCGATAATCGCCAGGTCTGAGGGGGCATCCTCCACGCGGGGTTTCTCCACGAGATCCTTGACACGGTGTACGCCGGGCCCCAGATTCTCGCTCTCGTCGACCGCCACGATCCCATAGCTGGAGACGGCCTCCGCGGGCACCCGCTCCACTGCAAGCACCGGACCTTGGACACGTTCATATACGTCGATCATCTGGCGCAGCGCCGGCGGTTTCGCATCGATCACGTCGTCGCCCAGAATGACGGCGAATGGTTCGTTACCCACGAGATTCTTCGTCACCAGGACCGCGTGACCGAGCCCGAGCGGCTCACCTTGCCTCACGTACGCGACGCTGATCGCACGGGTGATCTCCCGGATCTCCTCGAGCTGTGCCGTCTTGCCCCGTTGCGCGAGGAAGCTTTCCAGTTCGACCGCCACATCGAAGTGATCTTCGATCGCATTCTTGCCGCGACCCGTGACAATGATGATGTTGGAGACACCAGACTGCGCGGCTTCCTCGACGCCGTACTGGATGACCGGCTTGTCGACGAGCACGAGCATTTCCTTGGGCTGTGCCTTCGTGGCCGGGAGGAAACGAGTGCCAAGTCCAGCGGCGGGGAAGACGGCTTTTCGAATAGGCGCGACCATCGGCGCCATCGTACCCCAGGAGCGCTGTTATAGGATCGAAGGCAGCATGATCGATCCCGCGCTCTTTCGCGACAATGACCATGTCGAGACCGTCCGAGCGGCCCTTCAGCATCGCGGCATCGACCTGGGCGCCGAGCTGGAAGCACTGGCTGGCCTCGAAGCGGAACGCCGCAAGCTCCTTCCCGAACTCGAGGGGCTCAAACGCGACCAGAACTCGGCTGGCGAGGAAGTGGCTCGCGCCAAGCGAAGCGGACTCGACGTCAGCGCCATTCAGGACACCAGCCGGCAGCGTGGACAGAGGATCAAGGAGCTGGGCGCCGTGCTCGAGTCGATCGAGGAGCGGCGCACTCGAGGACTTCTGGGGATACCCAATCTGCCACACGCGAGCGTGCCCAAGGGGAAGAGCGCGGCGGACAACGTCGAGGTACGTCGTCACGGCACGCCGCATACGTTCGCGTACACGCCGCAGGCGCACTGGGATCTGGGTCCTGCGCTGGGCATCATCGACTTCGAGCGGGGTACCAAGCTCGCCGGCGCGCGCTTCACTGTGCTCATTGGTGCAGGCGCGAAGCTCGCGCGGGCGCTGATCAACTTCATGCTCGACCTGCACACGAAAGAGCACGGGTATACGGAGGTCGAACCTCCGTTCATGGCGAACACGGCGTCCCTCACGGGCACAGGAAATCTGCCGAAGTTCGAGGCGGATCTCTTCAAGATCGCCGGTGACTGGGATCTCTACATGATTCCGACTGCGGAGGTGCCGCTGACGAACCTGCACCGCGGCGAGATCCTCGACGGCCGGAACCTGCCAATTCGCTACACCGCCTACACGCCGTGCTTCCGCAGCGAGGCAGGATCCTACGGCGCCGACGTACGAGGCCTCATTCGCCAACACCAGTTCGACAAGGTCGAACTGATGGCTTTCACGACCCCGGAAGAGTCTCTCAACGAGCTGGAGAGACTGACGAGCAATGCGGAGGAAGTGCTGAAGCGCCTCGGGTTACCGTTCCGAACCATGCTGCTCTGCACGGGTGACATGGGACCTGCCTCTGCCAAGACCTACGACCTGGAGGTGTGGCTGCCGAGCCAGAACGCGTATCGCGAGATCTCGTCCTGCAGCAACACCGAGGCGTTCCAGGCGCGCCGTGCCAGCATCAAGTTCCGACCCGCCGGGGCCGGGAAGGCCGAGTTCGCGCACACGCTGAACGGATCAGGACTGGCCGTCGGCCGGACGTTGATTGCGATCCTCGAAAACTACCAGCAGGAAGACGGGTCGGTCGTGATTCCGGAGGCGCTCCGGCCGTTCATGGACGGCCAGAGCGTGATTCGGAAGAGAACGTAGCGACTCGCTTAGAGGCTGCGCCCGCCCTGAGACGGAAAGAACATCCGGTCCAGCGAAATCACGTTCCACGACCGGGACGCCAGCAAGAGGAAGAACGCGATCGCGTACGTGAGCTGCAGCCACGCGAGGTCGAAGTTCTGCAGGTACATGGTTCCGAACGTCAGACTGGTCATCAGCAGCCCGCCGACGACCAGAGCCGGCCGGGTGAACAGACCGACGATGAGCATCAGGCCCACAGCCGTTTCGACCCACGGAATGACGTGACCGAAGGAGCTGATGGCAAAGGGCGGAAACCACGTCGGTTCGAACTGCTTCATCAAGCCGGCTGAAAACTGATCCAGCCCGTTGACCGTGATGCGAACGATGCCACGGAAGCAGATGTTGACACCGAATGTCAGCCTGAAAATCGCGTAGGCGAGGGCGGCATCCGATTGCCAGCCCATGTCGCCATGGCCATGCGTGGTCACCGAGTTGGTCATTGAAGCTCCTTGTGAAGAACGGCTAGCGGCTTATACGTCGGAACAGCGAAGGGCGTCAACAGCCGCCGCAACTCATGCCTGTTTGATCACCACGAGGCTGAGATCGTCAGTCGGCGTGCCGAACGCGGTCAAGTCCGACATGAGTTCGTCGAAGATCTGACGTGCGCCGAGGTGCTTCACCTCCCTGACCTTTTGCTCGAGGCGCAACGGCACATACGGCCCGTCTGGACCAGAGTGTTCGGTGAGGCCGTCGCTGTGGATCAGCAGGATGTCGCCGCGGCCCATCAGTGTCCATTCGTTGATTTCGTACCGTTCTTTGAAACCCAAGGCGCTCTGCGTCGTGCTGCGGTCGATGACGTTGAACGACGGCAGCATCCCAAGCGGAGGGAACGAAAGGCACAGGTGGGGACTGACATCCATGAATCGGTCGTGCTGATTGGAGAAGACCGTCGGATAGGGCTGGCCGGCCGAGAGAAACCGGAACTTGGCGTCTTCGGAGATCTCGCCGTAGATGAACGACACGAACTTGTTCGTGCCCGAGGATTGATAGAAGCGCGTATTCAGGTTCTCGAAGAGGTGTCGCGTGATCTGACCGTACCGGTCCAGTTCATAGAGCGCTCCGAGGAGAAACGCCTGGTGCAGCATGGCGGCAAGCAGGGCGTCGGTCATCCGGTGGCCCGACACGTCGATGAGCGCGATGCCACCCGTGTGCTGACAGCGCCTCAGGTTCTCCACGACATCGAGACGACCTGCCTCGCGAGCCTGATTGATCCGCGCGGGGAGGTCGAATCGTTGCTTGAAGTCGACATAGGTAATGTGGTCGCCGCCGACCGGCCCGGAGAGCGGGAGGGTTCCCCCCCAAATGTCGAAGCCGCGGACTGTGGGCACGTCACCGGGCAGCGGCACGAGCTGCTGCGCGATGTCTCGAAAATTCTCGAGCTCGCGCTTCAGGTGACGCAGCTGGTCTGGGTTGGTCTCGGAACCGGTCAAGGACATCTAGGTGCCGTCATGATATCCGAGCGGTGTGGAGGGCGCGTGACGTGGGGAATCCGGAGGGGTATACCCTTGCTATTCGGCGCGCAAAGCTGCGACGATCTGACGTTCTACGACCCCGTCGTGCGAGCGGTCGTAGCGCTCGCCGTGGTTCGACGCGGAGGGATGGCCGAGTGGTTTAAGGCGGCGGTCTTGAAAACCGTTGAACCCGAAAGGGTTCCGGGGGTTCGAATCCCTCTCCCTCCGCCATAATTATGCTGTAAGTATCTAACATGACCTTTGTAATCCTGGGTGTTGTGCTCGGTCGCCGACCCGCCCGCTGCCATTAAAAGCGCGCATTCATGCAGGTACGAGGTTTGCTGCCGAGTGGGTTCCTGCAAGTGACCAGAGTCCCCCTCGTTCTTGGCATCACGATCCTGGCCGCGACTGCCGTGGCCTGCGGATCCACCAGCGTCACGGAAATAGCCGGGCCGAGCGCACGGTGCGACGTCGGTTTCAGTGCGCCGGTGGATTCGGTGTCAGCGGTGGGCGCGACCGTCAACGCAAGCGTCTCGCTTGCGAGGGAATGTGCGTGGACGGCTTCGAGCGACGTTTCATGGTTGCAAATCAGCCCGGCCTCGGGTCAGGGCGAGGCGGCCGTCGTTCTCACCGTCGTGGAAAATCCCATCGCACAGGCCCGCAGTGGCACGCTGACGGTCAATGATCGCCGCGTGAGTGTCGTGCAGCAGGCGGCGGACTGCTACTTCCAGTTCGATCCCCCAGCGATTTTCGTGGAGCCCATGGGCGCCAACCAGTCGCTCGCGATCAAAACCAGAGTCGGATGCGCGTGGAGCGCCGCGACGAGTGAGTCGTGGATACGAGTCGTTCCATCGTCCGGATCCGGACCCGTTGACGCACGAATATATGTTGACCAGAACGGGCCAGAACGACGTGGTGCGCAGCTGACGATTGCCGGCCATCTGATCAGAATTGAACAGAAGGCCGCCGAGACCCCGATCCGCCCGCATCGCCAGCGCCGAAACCGGTTCCGGCACCCGCTCCCAAGCCGCTCCCGCTCCCCGCGCCGGTTCCCGCTCCGCAACCTGCGCCGGCTCCTGCTCCGCAACCTGCGCCGGCTCCTGCTCCGCAACCTGCGCCGGTTCCCGCTCCGCAACCTGCGCCGGCTCCTGCTCCGCAACCTCCGCCGGCTCCTGCTCCGCAACCTGCGCCGGCTCCTGCTCCGCAACCCACGCCGACGCCGTCGCCCAGCCCGAGTCCCACGCCCGCCCCGGATGATGACGACGGCAAGGGCGGCAAGGGCGGCAAGGGCAAAGACGGCAAGGGCAACGATACCGAACCCGGAAAGGGCGAAGACAACAAGGGACGGTCTGACGATCCGGACTACACCCTGGAGTAAAGGAATGGCCGAGCGGGAAAGCGACCAGCATTGGTATTCGGTAACGAACCCGCCGATGATTTTGCGTCCGAGTGCGACCTTCCTTTGGGCATTGCAGACGTGCCCAAGACCAGAAGGGTCCTGCAGGGTGGTCAGGTGGTCCTCATCACTCTCAGCTCCACCGACTCGGCGAAGAACGAGTTTCTTTCGGAACGCGACTTACCCGGATGTGAGGCCGGCCCGCTCTTGGAGATTGTGCCGGTTGAGAGTGTTCGCGATCGTTCACTCACCGACACGTTGACAGGTTCTTCGACCGAAGCGCGAGCTGCCACCCAATCAGAGTGGGTTAGCACCGCCTTTGCAGCGTGCCGGGAAGTGTCGTCGATCAGTCGCATTTCGATCGGGCTTGCGGTGGCAGCGCTGGGTGGTGTGATCTATGCGGCGCTCCCTGGCCACCTCCCCGGCGTGAGTCACGGTACCGCCTCGCGAATCGTGGCGGACCCAGTCATCTCGCGCGAAGCGGCGACCACCGCTGCTCAGGATGGAACAGCGTCGCGTGGACCCGCGTCAGATCCGTTCCACGCAGACGCGAACAGTCGTGATGCTTCCGAATTCGCGCGGCTGAACTCAGATCTCGTGCCAAGACTTCTCGCCAGTGAAGTTTCTGCTCGCCCGGAAGGTGTCACGACCGGAGGAGAGCGCCGCTCGGCTGTCACGGAGGGCGTCGCTCAGAAACCGAGCGAGCAACCGCAAGAGGTGCTTGTAAGCCAGCTGCGAAGCGCTCGCGACGCGCCGGTCGTCGCGGGTACGCTGCCGGCTCCGGCGGCACCACCGGAACCGGCGGATGAGGCGGTGAGGCCAACGGACGTTGTGGGTACGAGCACGACCTCCGTGCCGAAAGTTGCTGAGTTGGTCACGGCGCGCGCCGCGAATGAGCGGCTCGATGAAGTTCCTCCGATACTGCCGCCGGCAGGAGACACGGGGCGGGACGCGCCCCCGGCCCCGACTGCCAATAACGTGGTCGTGCAGGCCGTACTCGCCCGGTATGCAAGCGCGTACGAGCGACTCGACGCGAGTGCCGTGAAAGACATCTGGCCGACGGTGGACGAGCGGGCGCTCGCGCGAGCATTCAGCGACCTGGACGCGCAGAGCATCGTGTTCGACGCCTGCGATCTGACGATTGCCGGCACTCGCGCCACCGCCTCGTGTCGTGGTACAGCCAGGTACGCCACCAGCGTGGGGAAGCGCAACAACGTCATGCAGACGAGGCAGTGGACCTTTCTGCTCGAACGGTCACCAGAGCGATGGGAAATTCAACAAGTTCAGGTCCGGTAGACATCAGCGGGCGAACGAATACTCCAGCGAAACCGTAGGGACGACATCGGCGACAAGCCCCCGCTCGGTCGTGGGCACGGCGATATTGGCGTTGATGAGCCATGTTTGCGCCACATTCCATCGCACACCGGTGACTAGCGTCGCAGTCGTGACGTTGCCGCCGACAGAACCGAGGCGAATCGTATCGACGTCCGAGACCAACGGGTGAGACGCAACGATGTCGTCTATTTCCCCCAGTTCCTTCACGCGTCGCACGAAGGTCTCCAGTGAAAGAGTGACCTGAGGAGTGACTGCAACCGCGACTGCGGCACTGACATGTGTTTCCGAAGACACTCCCCCTCGAACCACCGCCGCATTGACGTGTGCATCCAGCGAGCCGCGGCCGATAGAACCGATAAGGACGGCCTTCACCCCGGAGTGTCCCGCACCGCCCAGGTTCTTGGGGTCGCCGGTAGGGAGGCGTACCTCCATTAGGGCGGCCATGCCGCTGACGCCCTGGCCGAAAAATCGTGCCTTCGTGCGTAGTGCGATGTCCGCCAAGCCCGTGGCCGTACCCATGGCACGGGCCTGAACGAGCGACACGCCACGATATGTATTGACACGTTCACCGGACAAATCGGTCCTGACGATGGGCACGGCAGCCCCGACATCGAGCCAATCGGCGATGCCGACGCTTCCGAAGAGCGTCACTGTTTTTGCGGCGAGCTCCAGTGCAAGCGTGTCGATATCGAACGCCTGCGGCTCGTCGCGAAACCGGTTCGCGGTCGTCACGAGGGTGCCATCCTGCAGGTCGCGTCCATCGAGTCTTCGATAACCTGCTTGACGGTACGTGACTCCGAGCGAGACGTGCTTCGCGCCCGCCGTGACTGCGCGATCTACGATGAACGGACCGAAGCTCTGGGCCAGGCGGTTCAACGTTCCAAGCCGCTGATCGAAGCGGTACGTAAATGCGCTCGACGAGCTGGCAATCGGCAGTGTCGCAAGCTCGAGGAGCAGCGAACGCGCAATGGTGTCGCGCGTCGCCATGGCGGCTTCGCGGTCTCTTACCACGTCAGCCGTCTGGACGGCCTGGGTGGTCATCAGGAATGTCAACACGTCGGTGAGGGAACGGTCCTGACCCGCCGCAGCTGAAGGACAAGCGACGAACAGCGGAAGGAAGAGCCACAACGTCGGAGGGACATGTTTTCTCACGATCTTCACGCCTTGACCGTCGAACCTTCCGGACAGTGGATTCGTAAGCCCAAGAGGCCTCCGGGCGATGCGAACATGAAGCGATGCCTACAAGAACGGTGCCGTGGACCGTGACGGCAATCGTGGTTTTTAGAAGGCCGGGAGGGCGTGGACTGATAAGCAGGAGAAGATCATGAAGTATTTAGTCGCAGTGCGTTGTGTGAGTCGAGACTTTCTCTCGAGCCCAGCCGAGTTCCTTGCGAATCCTTCGAGCAGGACCCAGCCGACTTGGGCATATGGGGTCGTGAGTGCCTCGAGTAAACGCAAGGCTTATGACCTAGGTGAGGAGGCTGGGCGCAAGGCAGCTAGCTGGCCACAAACCGGATGGACAAGAATTGATCATCCCGTCGCGTTCGATGAGGTTGAGAAACGTCTCGACGAGATCGGCGCATCGCCAGCCACGCGCCGCCTCTTCCCGCAGCATCTCAGCTGCGCGATCGAACGGCAGCGCGGCCTTGTAGGGTCGCTCGGCCATCAGCGCATCGAACACGTCCACGACACCGACAATCCGTGCGAGCAGCGGAATCGCGTCACCACGCAGTCCGTCAGGGTAGCCGCTTCCGTCCATGCGTTCGTGATGATGCCGAACGATCGGGCGCACCAGTCGCAGCGAGCCGAGGCCGGCGCAGAGGCGGTCGCCGATCACTGTGTGGTGCTCGACGAGCGTTCGCTCACGCGGCGTGAGGGGGCCCCGCTTCTGCAGCACGCCGCCAGGGATGCCAATCTTCCCGATATCGTGAAGATAGCCGCCTCGGTCCAGCGCTGCGATCTCCTCCTCGCAGAGCCCGATCGTTCGGCCGAGCGTGCTGGCGTACCTCGAGAGCCGCTGGCAGTGGTCGGCGGTTCCAGGATCGCGGGCCTCGACCTTCAGTGCGAGGCTCACGATCACTGCATCGGCGCGATCCATGCGGGCGACGGGAGCCTTGAGCGCAAGGACCTCCGCCATGGGAAAGCCACTGTCGACATGGTGGGCGACCAGCAAGACATTGCTCATAGAAACAGTTTCCGCGAGAACTGATCGAAGCCCCGAGACACCCTCGGGTAGGTACGCCTCCGCAATATCGGGCGAATGTGCGCACTTCAACAGCGGAGGTGCGCACTTTCTCCTAATTTGGCCAGGATGGCCCGGCAAACCTGTCGGGGATGGGGGAGCCGGGCAGCCTCTAGAACTTGAACAGGTCGTCGAATGCCTTGCGGGCATCATCGACCCGTGGGGTCGTGGTCTCGCGTTCGACGGTCGTCCGCGGCTCGTAGAAAGAGCAGGCGTTTTTCGCGCCCTTGGGTGACACGCGCGTTGGCACGGGCTGCATGCACTCGAAGCGGCTTCCCGGGTCGAACGAGGTGCATTGGGAGCACGCGTGAAGCTCTGTGCCACACCGGGCGCAACGGCTTTCGAGTCCGATGCACCTCCTCGATGACCGCCCCGCATTGGGAGCACCGGACCACCTGCCGAAACCCCGGCATGTTGATGTTACGGGGACCATCCTGCGAAATCCGGCGGGCACCGGCCGGCGCGCCAGGCTCTTGCGCCGGGCGCTGCGATGCCGGCTTCTTCGGACGATCCCGGTCGTCATCCTGGTAGCCGCGGAGGCGGTATTTTCGGTCACTCACGCGTTGTCCTCAATGGTCGCAGGGATTGTATGCGAGCGCAAAGCAGTATCAAAGCCCGCCTCGGGTCGTCGCGAGAGCAGGAACGGCCCGACGCAGCTTGCTCCTTTTTTTACCGCGTGGTACGTTGCCTCGCATGTGGCTAGCGAGATCGAGCGCGAGCGCGTTCCAAGCACCGGGTTCGCGCGACTTTCGCTGCTGACCGCCAAGCAGGTATAAGCATGGAGCACTCTCCCGGGGACACGGGCCCGCCGCCGCGCCGCGGCCCCACCGTCGACCTCGACCCGACCGGGATCGTTACGGGCAAGAGCCCGGACAGGCAGCGCCGCCAGTTCCTGAACTATTCGTTCTACCAGCTCGACCCGGTGTTCCGCCGGCTCCCCGCGGATGAGCGGCGGGCAGCGGGAACCGAGTTCATCGAACTGGTGCGGAAGTGGGAGTCTTCGGAGGACCTGATCCTTCGTACCTACTCTCTCGTGGGGCTGCGCGCGGGCGTTGACTTCATGCTCTGGCAGATCGCATTCGACCCGCTGTGCTTCCAGTCGATGGAGGCGACGATCAGACGCTCGCAGCTGGGTGGCTACCTGTCGCAGGTGCACAGCTTCCTTTCGCTGCAGCGCCGGTCGCAGTACGTCAACCGTTTGAAGGGCGCCGGGGAGGGCGTCGAGCTGCTGCCGGGCCAGGGGAAGTTCCTGTTCGTGTACCCCTTCACGAAGACGCGGTCGTGGTACCGCCTTTCGCCCCACGCGCGGCAGGGGATGATGGACGAGCACATCGCCGCCTCCGCGCCGTTCAAGGGCGTGAGTCTGAACTCGAGCTACAGCTACGGCATCGACGATCAGGACTTCGTGGTCGCGTTCGACTCGGACTACCCGCAGGAGTTCGTCGATCTGGTGGGGCGGCTGCGCTACACGGAGGCGAGCCTCTATACGCAGCGGGACACGCCGATGTTCACGTGCGCGAAGGCGCCCATTGACGCGATCGTCGCGCAGCTCGCGAACATGGATTAGCGAGGAAGCTCGATGTTTCATCACCCCGATCCTGAAGTTCTCGTCGTCGGCGCCGGTCCGGTCGGTCTCGTCGCGGCCCTGTTCCTGCAGCAGCACGGGGTCCGTGTGGAGGTCGTCGACATGCACCAGCGGACGACCCAGCACAGCTACGCCCTCGCAATCCATCCGCGCACGCTCCGGATTCTCGACGAGGCGGGGCTCTCCGAAGGGCTGATCCGTGCGGGGCGGAAGCTGACGAAGGTCGCATACTACGACGGAGGGGAGAGGCGCGCCGAGATCGACTATTCGGCCCTCGCTTCCAAGCATCCGTATCTCCTCGTCCTCCGCCAGAGCCTGCTGGAGAGGGCCGCCGAGGAGGCGCTCCGCCAGAAGAAGGTCAAGGTCCTCTGGGGGCACCGTCTCGAGTCCCTCGCCGCCGACGGCGCCACCCTCCGTGCGAAGATCGCGAAGCTCGACCAGGTCGCGAGCGGATACCCCATCGCACGTAGCGAGTGGATTGTCGCGCAAACCGAGACGATCCGACCGGACTACGTGATCGGTGCCGACGGGTACGACTCGGCTGTGCGGCGGATGTCCGGCATCGAGATGGAGGAGCATGGCGTGGGTCAGATCTTCTCCGTCTACGAGATCGAGGCGGCGGGAGAGCTTCCCGCGGAAGTGCGCGTCATTCTCGATCCAGACCTGACGAGCGTCTACTGGCCCCTCGAGGAGGGGCGATGCCGCTGGGGATTCCAGGTCCGGGACGCCTCAGAACACGAGGCATCGATGGAGCGTCTCGAGCAGCTGATCGCCGAGAGGGCTCCCTGGTGCACGGCGCGACCGACCCAGATCTACTGGTCGACGCTCGGCCTGTTCCAGCGCCGCCTGACGCGGAGCTTCGGCAAGGGAGGCGTCTGGCTTGCCGGGGACGCCGCGCACCAGGCGGCTCCGGTCGGCGTGCACAGCATGAACTCGGGGCTGGTGGAAGCACGCGAGCTGGCGGCGCGGATGATGCGGATCCTGCGTGCGGGGGGGGCCGCGTCGCTACTCGAGGAGTTCGCGACCGAGACGCACGAGGCGTGGCAACGGCTCCTCGACGCCTCCACCCCACCGCCCACAGCACGCGGGGCGGGGACCCCGGCCGGCCGGGAGGTGCGCGCGCTTCCCGGGGCGGACTCCTGGGTCCGGCAGACCGGGGCGAGGATCCTCGCCTGCATGCCTGCCTCGGGAGAGGATGTCGAACCGCTGCTCAGGCAGATCGGCCTCACGGCTGCGCCGTAAGGGCGCGACCGCGGTCAGAAGTCTTGAATCGACCGAGGGTGGTGCGAATTGGCGACGGACACTCAACAGCGCTTCGTCGAGCGCGCGCTTCGGCGCAAGAAACTGTTTCTCGCGCTCTCGATCGTCGGGATCGTCATCGCGATGGTCCTGGCCACTTACTACGGCTTCCGCCGGCTCAACGACCCGACCTTTCCCATCGGATCGCACGCCGTGATCGTCGTCTTGATCCTCCTCAACTCGCGCCAGAACCTCCGTCAATACCGCTTCGCATCGTTCATCGAAGATTACAAGAAAAAGGGGGTCTGAGCGTGCCACGAGGGCGCCACACCGGTCTCGGCGCTTGACTCCCGGCGATGCACGATGATACAAAAAGCCGCTTTCACTGCGGCGTCCATCCGCGTCGCGAGTAACGAGTAAACAGTCGAAGCGGGGAACCCGGCCTGGCCCAGATGGAAGCAGAGCTGCTCGACAACCCTGTCGCCGGCCGTCCCGCGCTCATCCTGCGCTCGCCGGATTTCCACTCAATCACCGAAGTCGTCGCGGAGCCGGTCGAGCGGCAGACACCGATCGGCTGGTGGCTCCTCTTCATTCCTTCCCTCGCGCTCCTCGGCCTTCTCGGCGTGGCCGTCTCGTGGCTCTTCTGGGAGGGGATCGGCATCTGGGGCCTCAACCAGCCCGTCGGCTGGGCGTGGGACATCACGAACTTCGTGTTCTGGGTCGGGATCGGGCACGCCGGGACGCTCATCTCGGCGATCCTCTTCCTCTTCCGCCAGACATGGCGCACCTCGATCAATCGCTCGGCGGAGGCGATGACCATTTTCGCGGTCATGTGCGCCCTGACGTTCCCGGGGATCCACGTGGGACGCGTCTGGGTCGCCTACTGGATGTTCCCGCTCCCGAACCAGATGGGCACGTGGCCCAACTTCAGAAGCCCTCTTCTCTGGGACGTCTTCGCGGTCAGCATCTACGGAACCGTCTCGGTGCTGTTCTGGTACGTCGGCCTGATTCCTGACCTGGCGACGATGCGCGATCGGGCGAAAACCCGTACCCGGCAGCTCGTCTACGGGATCTTCGCCCTCGGATGGCGGGGCTCCGTGCGGCAATGGCATCACTACGAAACCGCCTACCTCATTCTCGCCGCCCTCGCGACGCCGCTGGTCCTCTCGGTTCACTCGATCGTCTCGATGGATTTCGCGGTCTCCCTCATCCCTGGATGGCATACAACGGTCTTCCCGCCCTACTTCGTCGCGGGCGCGATCTTCTCCGGGTTCGCCATGGTGCTGACGCTCATGGTGATCTGCCGTACGGCGTTCCGCCTCGAGCACATCATCACCCTCCGGCACTTCGACTACATGGCGAAGATCATGCTCGTGACGGGGACGATGGTCGGCTACGCCTATGCGACGGAGTTCTTCACCGCGTGGTACAGCGGGAACCCCTACGAGCTCTTCACGTTCCTGAACCGCGCGGGTGGACCGTACGCCTGGGCCTACTGGATCATGGTCTCCTGCAACGTGATCAGCCCCCAGGTCTTCTGGTTCAAGAAGGCGCGCACGAGCATACCGATCCTGTTCGTTCTGTCGATTGTCATCAACGTCGGCATGTGGTTCGAGCGGTTCGTGATCATCGTGACGTCGCTCCACCGTGACTTCCTTCCCTCATCCTGGGGCTACTTCAGTCCCACGATCTGGGACGTGATGTGCTTGCTCGGAAGCTTCGGGCTCTTCTTTACGATGTTCTGCCTGTTCGTGCGCTTTCTTCCGATGGTGGCCACCGCCGAGGTGAAGACCGTCCTGCCGCAAGCCGATCCGCATTGGCAGCCCGGACCCGCACGCGAGATTCACGAACGCGAGATCCCCGAAGTCCAGATCTTCAAACACCACCACGTCGCCGAGGCCCATGGGGATGCCCGAGCCCGCTCCCGATGGAGCTTCCCAATGCCGTTGCTCCCGCGGTTGCCGCAGGGGCCGTACTACGGAATCCTCGCGGAATTCTCGACGCCGACGGACCTCTATCACGCGTGCGAGCAGGTGCGTGACGCGGGGTTCACCCGGTGGGACGCCCACAGCCCATTCCCCGTCCACGGCATCAGCCGGGCGATGGGGCTCCGACGCTCGGTGCTTCCCTGGATCGTCCTCGGCATGGGACTGACGGGGGCCGCGCTCGGATTCGTCCTGCAGTGGTGGGTCCACACCAGCGCCTACCCCCTCGTGATTAGCGGCAAACCGTTTTTCACCTGGCCGGCCTTCATTCCGGTCACCTTCGAGGTTGCGGTCCTCTTCGGCGCGCTTGGCTCCGTCTTCGGCATGTTCGGCCTGAACCGGCTCCCGATGCACCACCATCCGCTCTTCCAATCGAAGGTCTTCGAGCGGGCGAGCGACGACGCCTTCTTCATCTCGATCGAATCGTGGGATCCCCGGTTCGATCCGTCGGCCACCGGGACGCTGCTGAAGTCCCTGGGCGCCCGTAGCGTCGAGCTCCTGGAGTCCTGAATGATCCCCGAACGTGATCGCGTAGCGTTGCGCCCCGAGCAAGCCACGATCCCGCCGGGGCACCCGTGGAATCGTATTCCGGTCATTGCCGCCGTCTGCGCCCTGCTGGGGGCCGTGGCCTGCGCAATTCTGGGGGCGGCGAATCCGAGGCAATTCTTCTTCTCGTGGCTCGTGTCGTTTCTGTTCTTTCTGAGCCTGGCCCTCGGCGCGATGTTTTTCGTGCTGATCCAGTACGCGGCCCAGGGCGGCTGGGGGATCGTGCTGCGACGGATCGGGGAGACGGTCTTCTGCACGCTTCCGGTGATGGCGGCCCTGTTCCTGCCGGTGCTGCTCGGCCTGCACGATCTCTACGAATGGTCCCACGCCGACGCAGTCGAGCAGGATGCGCTGCTTCGCTGGAAGGCGCCTTACCTCAACGTGCCGTTCTTCCTGATCCGGGCGGCGCTCTACTTCGGGATCTGGTCTTTCATCGCCATCCTCTACTACCGCGGCTCGCGCGGTCAGGACGTGACGGGGGACCCCAAGGTATCGGCCCGCCTGCGCCGCGTCGCCGGGCCCTCCATCATCGTCCTCGCGCTGACGCAGACCTTCGCCTCGATTGACTGGATCATGTCGCTCACGCCGCACTGGTACTCGACCATGTTCGGCGTCTATTTCTTCGCGGGTTCCTTCGTTGGGTTCATCGCGCTCCTCTCGGTCGTCGCGGCAGCGATGCGCGGGGCGGGGCTGGTGGACACGGTCATCAGCGCTGACCACCTGCACGATATCGGAAAGTTCCTGTTCGCATTCACGGCGTTCTGGGCCTATATCTCTTTCTCCCAGTTCTTTCTCATGTGGTATGCGAACCTCCCGGAGGAAACGATCTTCTACAGGGCTCGGATGGAGGGGTCCTGGATGAATGTCTCGCTCCTCCTCCTGGCGGGACATTTCGTGGCTCCGTTCTTCTACCTGATGGGCCGGAGCGTCAAGCGGAACGGAGCGACCCTGGCCGTGGGCGGCGCGTGGCTCCTCATCATGCACTTCGTGGATCTCTACTGGCAGGTCATGCCGACACTCCATCCCGAAGGGCTTCGTCCGTCGGTTCTGGACGTCGCTGCGCTCGTGGCCGTCGGCGGGTGCTTCGTCGCGGCGGCGAGCTGGTTGATGCGACGGCAGGCACTCGTTCCACTGCGCGATCCGAGGATTGCCGAATCGCTGGCCTTCGAGAACGTTTGAGGGCGGATCGGGGGCCGGTGGTCATCGCCGTTCCGCAGGTTCAGCGCGGCCTTTGAGTAGCGTCGAAGGTTGGAATTTTGGGCGGTCCGAGCTTGTGCTAGGGTTGAACAAACGACAGACCGGGTGCTACAATCTGCCCGCTTCCAAGATGGGCGGAGCGGCGTCAATGGGGACCACGGAAACAAGGTTTGCGATGACCAAGGAGCCGAGCATGCGCAGGACAGGGAAGACAGGGAACAGGTTGTGGCTGGCAGCTGGGCTGGTCGCTGTGTTGGTCTCGCCGGGTGTCGCCGCCGCCGCCGCGACCGTCTCCGGAACCGCCACCTTCGCCGGGACCGCCCCCACTCTCAGGCCGCTCGCCATGGACGCCGAGCCCGTGTGCATGAAGATACACTCGGGGAAACCCGTGCCGAACGAGATGCTGGTCCTCGGCAAGGGCAACACCATGGGGAACATCATGGTGTGGGTCTCGAAGGGGCTCCCGGCCGGGAAGACCTGGCCCGCTCCCAAGACTCCGGTGGTCCTTGATCAGAAAGGCTGCGTGTACGTGCCGCACGTGATGGGGATCATGGTCGGCCAGACCTACAGGATCCTCAACTCCGACGGTATCCTTCACAATATCCACACGCTTCCCAAGATCAACAGGGCATTCAACCGGGCGATGCCGGCGACGGTCAAGGAGACGACCACGGCGTTCGACAAGCCGGAGGCAATCTTCCACACCAAGTGCGACGTCCACCCGTGGATGAGCGCCTACGTCGGCGTTTTCACGCATCCCTTCTTCTCGGTGACGAGCACGGACGGGAAGTTCACGATTGCGGGCCTCGACGCGGGGACCTACGAGCTCACCGCCTGGCACGAGAAGCTGGGAATGCAGACAGCCTCGGTCACGGTTGGCGCCACCGGTACGGTCACTCAGGACTTCAAGTTCGCCACCCCCGGCGCGAAGTAGCGACCCAGAAAAGCCCCATGAGTCAGGCAGACGTCGCCGCACACAAGCCGCACGTCGCGCACGAAGCCCATCACGAAGAGTTGGGCTTCGTGCGCAAGTACGTCTTCTCCACCGACCACAAGGTCATCGGCATCCAGTACGCCATCACTGGCCTCCTGTTCCTCCTCTTCGGCTTTTCGCTGATGATGCTCATGCGCTGGCAGCTCGCCTACCCGGAGGCCGCGCTGCCGCTGCTCGGCAGTCTCCTCGGCGACGCGCGCATGCCGGGCGGGACGATGCTCCCTGAGTTCTACAACGAGCTCGGAGCGATGCACGGCACCATCATGGTCTTCCTCGGGGTGGTCCCCCTCGCCGTCGGAGGATTCGGGAACTTCGTGCTCCCGCTCCAGATTGGAGCTCCGGACATGGCGTTCCCGAAGCTGAACATGTTCAGCTACCAGTCCTTCCTCCTCGGTGGGTTGACGATGCTGGTCAGCTTTCTCGTCCCCGGGGGAGCCGCGCAGTCCGGGTGGACCTCCTACGTGCCCCTCGCCATCATCGCGCCGGGCCAGACGTTGTGGCTCGTCGGGATGATCTTCTTGATCACCTCGTCGCTGCTCGGGGCGGTCAACTTCATCGCGACCACGATCCAGCTTCGCGTGAAGGGACTCACCTTCATGCGATTCCCCTTCTTCGTGTGGGCCCAGTTCGTGACGGCCTTCCTCCTGCTCCTGGCCTTTCCGCCGCTCGAAGCCGCTGGGGTCATGCAGCTCATGGATCGTCTGGCCGGCACGAGCTTCTTTCTCCCGAGCGGCCTGGTCGTCAGCGGCCAGGTGCTCAGCGTGGCCGGTGGAGGCAACCCGCTCCTCTGGCAGCACCTGTTCTGGTTCCTGGCGCACCCGGAAGTCTACGTCCTGATCCTTCCGGCGCTGGGTATCGTGGCGGAGATCATCGCGAACAACACGCGTAAGCCCCTCTGGGGCTACCGTTCGATGGTCTACTCGATCATCTTCCTCGGCTTCATGTCGTTCATCGTCTGGGCGCACCACATGTTCATGACCGGCATGGGGACGACGATGGCGGCGTTCTTCCAGACGACCACGATGATCATCTCGATCCCGTCGGTCGTGATCCTCACAGCGCTGTTCATCTCGCTTTGGGGCGGGTCGATACGCTTCAACACGCCCATGCTCTTTGCACTCGGCTTTCTCCCGATGTTCGGCATCGGCGGGCTCACGGGGCTTCCGCTCGCCTTCAACATCGCGGACATCCCGCTGCACGACACGTACTACGTCATCGGCCACTTCCACTACGTCGTCGCGCCGGGGACGATCTTCGCCCTCTTCGCGGGGATCTACTACTGGTTTCCGAAGGCAACCGGGCGGAAGATGAACGAGACGCTCGGCAAGATCCATTTCTTCGGCTCGTTCGTGTGCATGAACGTCGTCTTCATGCCGATGTTCCTGATGGGTTTGGCCGGCGTCTCGCGGCGACTGTTCGACGGTGGGGCGACCTACGCCTTTGCGCAGCCGGTCCTTCACTGGAACGTCGTGTCCTCGTGGGGCGCATGGATCCTCGCGATCTTCCAGATTCCCTTCATCTTCAATTTCTTCTGGAGCATGCGGAAAGGGGAGAAGACCGACGACAATCCGTGGCAGGCCACGACGATCGAGTGGGCGGCTCCCTCGCCTCCCCCGCACGGTAATTTCCTCGCGCCCCCGGCAGCGTACCGCGGACCCTACGAGTACAGCGTTCCCGGCGCGGCCAAGGACTTCCTGCCGCAGCACGAGGCCTGATCGAGATGGACATTCCCTACACCGTCGAGGTGCGCCGGGACACCGGCCTCACCAACGGGAAGATCGGCATCTGGCTCTTCCTGGCCTCCGAGGTCATGCTGTTCGGCGCCCTGTTTGCGAGCTACATCCTGATCCGGACGGGGGCGCCGAGCTGGCCGCGGGGAGACACGATTCTGGACGTCCCGATGGCCACGTTCAACACGATCGTCCTGATTTCGTCCTCCGTCACGATGGTCATGGCCTGGGCGTCGCTGATGCGCCGCCGCTTCGGGACCTTTCGGATCTACATGGGGGCGACGATCCTGCTCGGGTTCGTCTTCCTCGTGGTCAAGTATTTCGAATACGGCCACCATCTCGCTTTGGGGGAATATCCCAGCACCAACAACTTCCTTGCCATCTACTACACCCTGACCGGCCTGCACATGCTCCATGTGGCCGGCGGGATGGCGGTAAACGCGTATTTCTGGGGCCCCGGCGCGAAGCTCTGGAAGACGAATCCGGTGTGGTTCACCAACCGGGTCGAGCACTCGGGCCTCTTCTGGCATTTCGTGGATCTGGTCTGGATCTTCCTCTTCCCGACGCTGTACCTTCTGTAGGCGGCATCAATGACGAGCGACCACGCAGCGACCAGCGACCACGCAGCTGACCTCGGTCACGACCCGGCTGACATCGACAAACACGTCAGGGTCTACATCACCGTCTTCGTTGCGTTGTTGGTCCTGACACTCGTGACGGTGGCGATCTCGTACCTCGACCTTTCCGTTCCGATTGCCGTTGCCGTGGCGCTTTTCGTCGCGACCATCAAGGGAGGACTCGTAGCGGGCTACTTCATGCACCTGATCTCCGAGAAGAAGCTGATCATCGCGGTCCTCGCGCTGACTGTTGTCTTCTTCGTTGCGCTAATGGCCCTTCCCGTCCTGACCCACAGCAGCGGCTATTGGATTCACGAATGAATCTCAGGCTGTTCCATGCGCTGTTGATCCTGCTCTCCGCGGCCCTCGCGGTGCTGTTCGGTCTCTGGTGTCTGGGCCAGTACCGAGCGGGGGAACGGGGCCGGAAGCCTGCTCGCCGCCGTCGCGGCGTTTGCCGCGTCGTTCGGCCTGATCGTCTACGACTCGTGGTTCCTGCGCAAGACGAGGACGCTGTGATGAAAGCAAGAACGACACGCTACTGGGGGATTCCGCCGGGCCTTCGCGACCGCGGCGTCCGTGATGATCGGAGGGGGCTCCACCGTCCTCGCCTGCCCGGTGTGCTTCGGAGCGGCGGAGACCTCGATGATCGACGGGGCGAAGCTCGGCGTTCTGGTGATGCTGGCCGTCTTGTTTGCGGTGCAGGGTGGTTTCGTAGGCTTCTTTCTCTATCTCCGCAAGCGCGCCAAGCGCATCGCTGACATCGACCTCGAGACTGAATGGTCGAAGCTCCAAGAAGGAGCGTCGAAAGCATGATGACTGAGTGGCTGGGACTCCCCGCGCTCGCCGCGACTCACGGCGCGCAGATCGACAACATGATCGGCTGGGTTCACGTATTCATGCTGGTCCTGTTCGTCGGGTGGGGAGGGTTCTTCACGTACTGCCTCATCCGTTTCCGGCGATCGCGCAATCCCGTGGCGAACTACACGGGGGTGAAGTCGCACGCGTCGAACTATTCCGAGATCGGTGTGGCGGTGGTCGAAGCGATTCTCCTGTTCGGATTCGCGATCCCGCTCTGGGCCGCGCGGGTCGATGTCATGCCCGCGGAGAGTGAAGCGCTGGTCGTGCAGGTCACCGGGGAGCAGTTCGCCTGGAACATGCACTATCCCGGCCCCGACGGGGTATTCGGCCGCACGGACATCCAGCTGCTCGACCTCCAGTCGAACCCCCTGGGACTCGATCGCGCCGATCCTGCCGCGAAGGACGACGTCACGACGGTCAATCAGCTCTATCTGCCCGTGAACAGGCCGATCATCGTGAGGCTCAGGAGCAAGGACGTCATCCACAGCTTCGGCGTCCCCGAGTTTCGCGTGAAGCAGGACGCCATCCCCGGCCTCACGATCCCCATCTGGTTCATCCCCAACGTCACGACCGCGGAGATGCGGACCAGGACGGGGAATGCCGAGTTCCAGTACCGAGATTGCCTGCGCGCAGCTTTGCGGTCTGGGCCACTACCGGATGCGGGGATTTGTCACCGTCCAGACCGCCGAGGAGTTCCAGACGTGGCTGGAGGCAGAGATCGCGACGCAGGGCGCAGCCGAATCCGACCCCTTCCGATAACCGCCTCCGCCGAAGCTTCGGCGCGCTAAGCAGACCCCTAGCGAGCCAAGCGCACCACGAGCGATTGGGTCGATCGTCTTGTCAGTATCGCGCGCTGCCGACTGTCGAAACTACAGCGGCACAGGTCAGTGCCGCGCCCCCCGCGCCTCGTCCACACCCGGCTCCGTGTAGCGAACGCCCACATCAGGTCCGATATCGCTATGGCCGCGTGGCTTGAACCACGTGAACCACGTGTGGCCGTGTGCCTTGCCCCGGCGTATTTCATACACGAGGTACGGCACGAGGATCAAAAGAAACAACCCGGCTACTATCAGGAGTCCGGTGGTGAGTTCCATGTCAGTCCTCCTCAATCGGATTCCGATGCAAGGGTAAAGCCAAACAGAAGCACGCCGGAATTCTCGTCACGGCGCCGAGCGACTGTGGAGGATGTCGAGCGGGCTTCGCGCCGTAGGTACGGAGTTCCTTGACGACGTGGGTGTAGATCAGCACGCCGCGCGCACCCAACTCGAGGCCACCGAGTCTCGGGACCACACGACCACCACACACCGCGCTGGCGAGTGCCTCGGCGAACGCCGCGAGCGAAGCGAGCAAGCGAAGGCGCGGTTATTGCGCCGTGTTCCGCGTGCCCGGCTCTTCCCGGTCCCACTGCCGCCGACGCTGCCATCGTTTGCGCAGCGTTGCCAAGAACGCGGCAACCGCCAGTACGAGGATGCCGATCCATAGCGAACTAGCGCTGGTGGCGGCAGGAATCCAACTCGTCCAGCGTCGGTAGACTTGCCACGCGCGAGCTGCAACGTGGTCTGGCGTGTCGCCCGTTTCCAGCACGAACGCCTCCGTGAAGCCGGCGCCACGCGCGACGCGGTCGACGATCGCCCCCGGCACCGCCGCGCCGTGACGTTGCCGAAGGTCCGACACCAGCGCCGCGGCAAGCAGGTACGCGCTGGCACTCTCCGGTTGTGTCCCGGCATTGAACAGACGCTCGACGTTCGCGAGATCGGCACTGCCGCCGGCCGCGAGCAGAAACCGCACCTGACTCGTGACGCCCCAACCCCTCTCAACCGACATCGCTACACCTTCGTGGAACCAGCGCGGCAGTGGTCGGTCGCCAGCCTGCGCCGAGAGCGCCAGATGCACGACTTCGTGCCAGACGACTGACTCGAGCGAGTCGTACGGGTAGGAGCCGATGCGCTCAGGGAAGATCACCATGTCACGCTGGCCGGACGCCAGGCCTACGATCCACCGGGGAATGGCGCGGGCACCTGGGTCGTCTTCCGCAATGAGCGTGACGCGGATGTGCGGCGGAATCTTGAGGCCGGCGCGCGCAAGCGCGTCAGACAGTTGCTGGCGATCCATCCGGCTCACACGATTAGCCACGGGAGCCAATGACGCTGGCGCCTCGACCGTCAGGTCCAGCTCGCCGCGTTGCCGCGCGATGCCGGACGCGCTGGCCAGCAGCATGAAGGTCGCGAGCGCAGCGCCAATGCCGCCGTCGCGCAGCGAGCGGCTCATCGTCCCAGCTTAACGCACACGTCGCAGCTCACCTGTTGTCGCGCCGGTATCGCTCGACTACGCGTCGCGCGGCCTCGGCCCGCGACAGACCGGGGGCGCGGGCCAGTTCGCTTGCAAGCGACTCAGAGATCCACCCCATCGTTGAGTGTAGTTCGCGTGCACGTGTTCATCGGCGCGGCGACCCCGACCGACCCGCTGCTGTCGCCCCTTCCGACAGGAGCTTCCTGCGGGAGAGGACGCATGTATGAACGCCATGGATCTACTCCAGAGGATCGGCGAGACATTGGGATGCAGCCGGCCGCAGCCAACCACGCCGCTCGCAGCTAACCAACGGGCGGATCGTGTAGAGCAGCCCCGGTGCTATCATCCCGCCAGTATTGGAGTGCCACAGGCGACATGGCGGCAAGCAGCCACCGTTGGCTGCGGAGACGCTCGGCGGTCTACTCCAAGAGTCGTTAGGCGTCACATGCCTATACCGCGTGTATTCAACCCTGACGACTATCTGTGGACGTCAAAGGGGCGCGTGTACACGGAGGAGCGGAATGCCGCAGCGTGGGAGCAGCTCTACGCCGAGCTGGAGAGCCTCCTCGGTGTCGCAGGGCCGGATACCTGCTTCTTCGTCGTAATGGGAGTTCAAGGTGGCGGCAAGACCACATGGATCAGGAACAACTATGAAGCACTCGGTGGTTCAGCTGTCTTCTTGGACGCGGCTCTTCCGGGGAGACGCCATCGAACTCGCGCCCTTGCTCTCGCCAGGCGCTTTTCGGTTCGAACGGTTGCGGTGTGGATCAAGACACCACTCGAGCGAGCGTTGAGGCAGAATGCACAGCGCTCCTTGGATGAAGTCGTCCCCGAGTTCGCAGTTCGCAGCGTGTTTGGACTGCTCGAGGCGCCCACCATTAGAGAAGGTTTCCATGAAGTCATAGTGGTGAACGGCTCGAACAATGAAGAAGACGCGAGTGACGCCTAACAACCGGTTGCAGCGGACGGCAACCACGTGCGCGCCGCAAGTGCGTCATGTCATTGTGCATAATGCGGCGCGCTGGACACGTCGGCGCGCCGCCGCTGAACCGAATCGTTGGGCAGACCTGAAGACAGAGCAATAGGTGCTTGATTAGGGGATCGCTGACATCGGACTGGCCCGGTGGGTATGGGAGTGGAACTGGGCGCCCACCTTCTGAACGTGAACGATCTCGTGAACTTGCAGGGAATCATTCCTGACCGACGATGACCTCGGTCCTCAATGACCAGAGGTCTCAGTTCAAAGGAGCCCCATGCCCAGCCGTCGAGCTTTCTTGTCGCTTCTTGCAGGTAGTGCTATTGCTCCGCATTTAGCTTTCGCGCAAGGCGCCCACGGCAGTTGGCGTTGTATGCCAACGTTGGGCCGGAGCTCACGCATTACGACGTCGATCTGGCCAACGCGGAATTGATCAAGCGTGATTCGGTGACATTGCCTGCCGGCGTGCAGGTACCTGCTGGCCGCATCGCAACCAGCGCTATTTCTATGTGGCTTCAAGCAGCAGCGCTGCGGGCAATGTGCAGACCGGCACCGAGCACCACGTGACGGCGTTCAGCATCGATCCCACTACGGGTGCGCTCAATCAGATTCGCGATCCGATGCGCCTGCCAGTGCGGCCGATCCACATGACACTCGACAACGAATCGCAGCACATACTGGTGGCGTTTAACAACCCCAGTTCGTTGCGGGTGTATCGCATTAATAAGGATTTCACCCCTGGGGAAGAGGTGCCACAACGCACGATAGACGCTGGCATCTACGCGCACCAAGTGCGCGTGACGCCCGACGGCCGCCATGTAGTGCTGGTCACGCGTGGCAACGAAGGCACGCCGCAAGGGCCTGAGGACCCCGGCGCGCTCATGGTTTTCGACTACAACAACGGCGTGCTCTCCAACCAGTACAAGATCGCGCCCAACGGCGGGCGTGGCTATGGCCCGCGCCATCTGGATTTTCATCCGACGGAGCCGTGGATGTACGTGTCGATCGAAACGCAGAACCAGATGCACATGCACCGCATGCAGGGTGGCAAGCCGCGGCCAGAAGTCGCTTTCAACAAGACCACGCTACTGGAACCCAGCAACATCCGCTCGCGCCAGGCGGCGAGCACGGTGCACGTGCATCCGAACGGGCGTTTCGTGTACGGCGCAAACCGCTCGCAGGATGTGGTGGAATTCAACGGCAAGAAAGTCTACAAAGGCGGCGAGAACAGCATCGTCGTGTATGCAATCAACCAGCAGACCGGCGAACCGACGGCAATCCAGCACATCGAAACGCAAAAGGTTCATCCGCGCACGTTCCACATCGATCCCAGCGGGCGCATGCTGGTGGCGCAGCACAACCTGCCGGTGGATGTGCGCGATGGCGACACTGTGCGGACGGTGTTGGCGGGGCTGTCGGTCTTCCGCATGGGCGCGGATGGCAAGCTCACTTTTGCACGCACCTACGACATCAACGTCGGTGACAAGATCATGTGGTGGATGGGAATGGTGCCGTTGTAAGACCCAGGAGTGACCGGTGCCCGAGACTCGATCACAGCCACGGCTGCCGAGCCCGAGCGGCGGCGGATCTCGCGCGGGTTCTCCGCGGGGTGACTACGGGGTTCCAGATTTTTGCCCAACGTGAAGCTCTACCTTTCATCGTTTCGTCTTGGCACCAGAGCATCCGACTTGGGTCGCATGGTCGCTGGCGGCAAGCGCATCGGCGTGGTGCGAAACGCCCTCGACTTTTCGTCAGACAAAGACAGATTGGAACAGGGTCGCGCGCGCGAGTTCGACGAATTGAAGGACATCGGTCTAACTCCGGAGGAACTGGATCTGCGAAGGTTCTTTGCCGCTCCAACGGGTCTCGAGGAAACTCTCGCAAGGCTCGATGCACTTTGGGTGGTCGGAGGAAATACCTTCGTATTGCGTCGGGCAATGAGCCAGAGTGGCTTGGAGCGGGCGTTGATGTCTCGATCCGATGATCCGGCTTTTGTTTACGCTGGTTACAGTGCCGGTTCGTGCGTCATGGGCCCCACGCTACGAGGACTCCATCTTGTCGATGATCCAATCGCCGTGCCGACGGGGTATTCAGACGCCACGGTGTGGGAGGGACTGAGTTTTGTCCCGTTTGCGATCGCGCCGCACTATAGATCTCCGCACCCGGAGTCTGGCTTGAATGAGAATGTCATCGACTACTTCATCGAAAACAAAGTTGCTTTCATCGCTTTGCGCGATGGAGAGGTCTACATCAAGGAGTGAGGCGATCGTATCGATGATACGAAGGATTGCGCGATTCCTACTACCCGAAGATCTTCGGGGTCGGCATGCGGGCGCGGATCCGCTCCAGTTCCTCGGCCGTGACGCGGCTGATGCCGTTCCTGCGGCAGGACTCCTCGACTGCCCTGACGACCATCCCGCGGACGAACGCCGGAATCTTCTTCATGCGCTCGGCGGCCGCATCGTCCCACGCGATCGACGTCGGCGATTCGGGGCCGTACTCGATCGCGGGAATCCCCTGCACTCCCTCGACGGACGCACGATCGCGGATGGCCCCGCCTTCGCCAAGGCTACTGCGGGCCAGGAGAAGGGGGGACCCGGCGAACGTGCCGGGGGTGTGGGTGCAGAGCGGGTCTTCGGCCATCAGATCGCCGGTCATCCCGTACGCCCGTGCGCGGCAGCCACCGCAGTGGCCGTTCATCTCGCACTCCCCGCATCGCCCGCCGAGCGAGGTGCGGCGTCGAATGCCGACGAACAGCTCCGAGGACGTCCAGAGGTCCGCGAGACTCGAGCTGCGAAGAGTACCCGCGAAGACCGGGAGGTAGGGGCAAGGGGTGACATCCCCGTTCGGCCGTATCCCCATGTAGTGCGTCCCTGCCGGACACCCGCCGGCCCCTCCGGAGTAGGTCCTGATCCGCGACAGACCAGACCACGAGGGCTTGACCTGAGCCGAGTCGAAGGGTAGGCCCCCGCCGATTCGCCATCCGCCGGGATCGGATCGGGCTGCGCGGCGGCATTCTCCAGGACGGTTTTGATGTAGTGCGGAGCGCACTTCGCGTTCACGAGCATCCGGCGGTCGTACTTCTTCTGGATCCGGTAGAGCGAATCGAGAACCCCGTCGTACTGCGCCGGGGTGATATCCGACACAAACTGCCCGCGCCCCGTCGGCACCAGGAAGTAGAGGTTCCAGACCTTGGCGGCGAGGCGATCGTGCGCGAAGTCGGCGATCGCTTCGAGCTCGCCGAGATTGTGCGAGCCCGCCGTCGTCTGCACGATGAAGGGGAGTCCGACCCTGTTCAGGATGTCCGCTCCCTCTACCGTGTTCCGCCAGGCGCCACGCACCTTCCTGAATCGGTCGTGGCAATCGGGATCGAGCGCATCGAGAGAGAGCGAGAGCCCACGCGCTCCGGCCTCCGCGAGGCGTCCTGCCAGGTTCTCCGTGATGCTCACGCCGTTGGTGCCGACGACGACCCAAAGTTCTCGCTCCGACGCGCGCCGGATGATCTCGAGGATGTCGCGCCGCAGAAGCGGCTCGCCGCCCGTGAGGATCGTCAGGCATTCAGGCGCGAAGGCGGCTATTTCGTCGATGACCCTGAAGCACTCCTCGGTGCCGAGTTCGCTTCGGTCCGCGAAATTCTCCGTGCCGACCAGCGGCGCGACCCCGGCGTCGAGATAGCAGTGCTCGCAAGCGAGGTTGCAGCGGTAGGTGAGGTTCCACGAAACGACGTAGGGTCGGGCGAACCCTTCGACTCGGTTCAGAGCAGGCGGGCTCGTGTTCGGATCCGGCAGGTTCATCTCGATGGACGCTCGTTTTGGGGACGTGCTCACATGCCGAAGAAGTCACGGGCCGCGTCGAGGATCGTCTCGTCCACTTCCAGGGCGCCTCTCTCTCGGGCGAATTTCTCGATGCCGGTTCGCGCCATGGGACGGACGAACTCGGGAATGTTCGCGAGCCGCGCTTCGGCGCCGGACGTCCACCGCACCGGGATCGGCTCTCCGGCCCGGCCGGGCTGCGCGTCTTCCATACCCGGGATCATCGCGCTGAACGGGCATTTGCCGCCGGACGCGCCGGGTACTCGCCGCTCCTCCGTCGGGTTCTGGACCGATCCGCACGCCGAGTGACTGGACGACCTGTGTTTCGTAGGCGTTGGTGAGCATCGCCATCTCGTAGCCGCACTCCGGGCACGCGTAGACGACCGAGAGCGAGCCCCGTTCCGGCGGGCCGACGTTTTGCAGTTTCATCGGGCTGTCGCAGGGTATGCAGAGGAACTTCATCGCCGAGGCTCCTTGTCGATTTCGAGGCTGTCCAGAAGTTGCTGCGCGACGTGCTCGAGGGCGCGGCCAACCGGTGTTTCGGGTTCAGCGAGAGGCATCCCCGTATCGCAGTGCCGTGCAAGCTCGGGATCGAAGGGGACGGTCCCGAGGCAAGGGATCTCGAGGCTCGATGAGCCTGGTGAGATGAAGAGCGGCTTGATGGCGTTGCAGTCACGGCAGTAGTAGCCGCTCATGTTCTCGACGTAACCGAGGACGCGATTGGGTCCCTTCGACAGAGCCGCCACGGAGCGCGCGACCACGCCCCGTGCCACCTCGGAGGGGATTGTCACGAGCAGGAACGAGGTCCGCGGCCCGAGAAAATCGGCGTACTGGACCGTCCGCTCGGCTCCCGGCGGCAGATCGAACATCAGCAGATCGAGCGCTCCCCACTCGAAGGCCCCGAGGATCTCGCCGAGGAGAGCGAACTCCCTCGTGGCGCGCCACGTATGGGACTCTCCGTGCGACGCGCTCTCGAACTCGAGCGACTCCGACTCCGGGATCATCGAACCCAGCGAGAAGACCCCGATCCCGTTCGTGGTTCGCGGGAGCGCGACCTTGTGGCTGCCGGGAACGAACAGCGCCCCCTGGACACCTGCCATGCGCGCCTGGGACGGGCCGTTGAAGTCCGCGTCCAGGATCGCAATCCGAAGCCCCCGGGCGCGCAGAGCGCCCGCGAGATGCAGCGTCAAGGTGCTCTTGCCGACTCCCCCTTTGCCGGAGCCCACGGCCACGAGATGGCGCACCCGTGCAAGTCCGTCGGTGATGCGGGTGCGCTGCTCGGCAACCTGCTCGAGGACTCTGGACCCTCCGTCGCCGACGATGTCGTGGTAGCCCTTCACGTTTGCGAGATCTTAGCCTACTTACACGCGTGAATCGTGTCGCATCGGGGCGGTCGGCGAGCGTGGAGAAGGCACTGGAGTCATCTCAATCCCCCGAGAACCTGAGACCCTTCAGACGCCCGTTCGGCTACAATGCGGGCCCGTGTGGAGCCGCATCGCGCTGCTCGAAGTCGTCTGGCTCTTCTTCAGCACCGCCGCGGCAACCCAGGTCGAGACCGGCAGCATCAAGGGTCTCATCAGCGACGGCTCCGATGCGCGACCATACGACTCGCGACTCGCACCGCAACGCCTGGCCACGCTGAAAAATGCCTGCTGTTCATAAGCGGCGTTCCATCCCAGAACCTCTCACGTTATTTCACATGAGCGTCCAATCAGGCTGGTACCCGAGAACAGAGTGCGCGCCACGAAAAAAAGGCGCAACGTCCCATTCGAATCCGCTTACGTAGGTGTCGGAGGTCCGATCGACAGGCCAGGCGTCTTCAAACGCTTTCAGACCGGGAGGGAGAAATGAGCGCCCACAGGTTTGCGTACCTTACTGTGCTTGTCATTCTTCTATTTCTGCTTCCTTCGCCAGTTGTGCGGCATTCGACGATGGTCGCTCAGTCGGCGGACGAGGCGTGCGTGGCCAGCACGCCGAGTGGCTCGGTGCGAGGCGTCTTGCGCGGCGGTGGATGCACCTACCTCGGAATCCCGTATGCGGCGCCGCCGGTCGGAGACCTGCGGTGGAAACCCCCTCAGCCGAAGACGCCATGGGCTCCCGCCGTACTGTCCGCAACGTCTCCGCCACCGACCTGCTCGCTGATCAATCCGCCCACGACGGGTCAGCCGTCAGGGAACGAAGACTGTCTGATGCTCAATATCTGGGCGCCCTCGCGCCCCGCGCGCGCGCCCGTCATCGTCTGGTTCCACACCGGGGGTTTCCAGGCAGCGTCGGCCAATTTTGCCGCGTCCAACGGCGAGCGGTTCGCCCAGGAAACAAACGCGATCGTCGTAGCGCCCAACTACCGCCTTGGCCCGTTCGGCTTCCTGGCCCACAGCGCCTTCACTCTTGAAGATCCGGCCTACAGGTCGTCGGGGAACTACGGCCTGCTCGACCAGCGTGCGGCGCTCGTCTGGGTGCGCGAGCACATTGCGGCATTTGGCGGCGACCCGCGCAACGTCACGATCGCCGGAACATCAGTGGGGAGCCAGAGCGTCAGTCTACATCTCGTGTCGCCGGCGACCGCCGGGTTGTTCCACAGGGCCATCATGCAAAGCGGGGTGGCCGCAGCCCGCTGGACGAGCGCGGCGGAGGCCGAGGCTCAAGGCGAACAGTTGGCCAGGGCTCTTCAGTGCATGGATGTGAGAACGGCTGCGACGTGCCTTCGATCGAAGACGAGGGATCAGGTACTCAGAGCGCTGCCGCTCGACCAGGCGCAGGTCCTGGAGACCGGAGCCGTTCAATGGAACCCGATTGTCGACGGGCTGGAGATTCCGGATCAGCCGCGAGAGCTGTACAGGAGTGGTGCGTTCGCGCGCGTGCCGCTCATCATCGGCGTGAACGGACATGAGGGCTGGGTGTATGTCGATCGGAGCTTTCCAGACGGCCTGGACACCACTCAGTACGAGGCAGTCGTGCACAACGAGTTTGGCGCCGACGCGCCGGCGGTCTTGCGTCTCTACCCGGCCACGGCGTTTCCGTCGCCGAAGGATGCACTCTCGCAGCTCACGGGTGATGCGGTGTTCGTGTGCGAGGCGCGCCGAGTCGCCCGGCTCGTGTCACAGGCCCGCGTCGATGTCTACTTCTACTCATTCGAGCACACGATCGACGCCGTGACGCCCGGTCGGGCATTCCATGGGCTGGAATCGAATCTGCTCTTTGGCAACAACTTCGGGGCGCCGTCCAACCACGTGCTCACACCGACCGACGTCGACCTCTTTCGCGCCATGAGCGGCTATTGGCGGCGCTTTGCAGAGACTGGAAACCCCAACGCTCCGGCCGAAGCGGTGCCGTGGCCGACGCTCAAGCTCGACGGATCCCCGAGGCTTTCGGATCGGTACCTGGTGTTGGACAACGTCATCAAGGCAGCGAATGGTCTGCGCGATCGTGAGTGCCGCTTCTGGGACCGCTTCTATTTCCGGTCCGTCATGGGAGCCGTTCCAGCCTCGGCGCGCTGAACCTGGTCGAGGCTTGGTCCTGACCCTAGTCGAGACCGCGCCCTCGCTGCGTAGAGCAGATGCCCGCCGGCGGGGCGGAAACCGAGGATCTCCAGAAGCTCCTTTGAGATTTCCTCCGGGTGGACCTTCGGGAATCCGAAGGTTCCCGGGCCGAGTCGAGAGAGCAGTTGCCTCAGACGTGCTCCACCGTCGTCGACGAACGAGCGGAGCGACAGAATCTCCGTCGGCTTCACGTAAAGGAGGTAGGCCTCGATGCGCTCGTCGGAGGCGACGGCGAGTCCTGCGATGTCGTCCTTCCTTGCAGTGAGCGTCTCGACCGAGCGCTCCCAGCAAACCTGGGGATGCGCTCTTCAAGGAGACCATTGGCGGCGAGATCGTCGACCGTGACAGGAATTACGAACCGGCCGTCGCGATCGTCCGCGCATCCTGCTCTTCGCGCTGCGGGGCCCTGCGGCGCGAGGTGGGCGTGGGGTCAGGACGTAGTCTGTCAGACGCGCTTCCTGGACATATCCGCTTGCGCTGAACAGCCCGCAGGCAGGCGCGAGAGTTTCGGGGACTTCGGCGACGATTCGAGGGGGGCCCAGAATCGCGAGCTTCGAGCTGAGCGAGGTCAGCAAATGATGGCCATGACCCTGCCGCTGATGATCGGGATGGACGGCGATCCGGTGAACGAGGGTACCGGAAGGCCGCTTGGCGCCGATGAGGACGCCGATCGGATCGGATCCCGCGAACGCGACCATGCAGCTGCTGCACCAGACCTGAAGGTCGCGGATCGACCGCTTGAACGCGGCCGGCGTCATGAGCGGCTCGTCGGGAAAGTACGGCGGCCAGGAACGATTCAGCGCATCAACGAGCAGCCCGATGTCGTCCGAGCGGCAAAAACGGTACGCGGTCATCCTGTCCGCCTGCGTTCGCGCCGAGCTGCCACCGTGGACTTCGACGAATCAGTCCTGGCGAGGCATCGCCGACATCGATCTCACCTCGTTGAGGTACCCGCCACCCGACGGGGTTTCTTGCGCGGGCGCGGGTGTCGCGATTTCCGGGACCGCAGGGGAGGGTTCCGCAGCAACCGGCGCCGTCGTCGCCGCCCCAGGGGCCTTGCCCTGCGACGTGTAGTTCGCGATCATCTCGGCCATCATCTGCTTGCCGATCTCGATTCCATCCTCGACGAGCGCAAGGTCGATCGCCGCCGCGGCACGCTCTCGTGCGAGTGCCTCGATCCGCTCCTGCGTCTGGGTTCGCATGAACCCAGCCGGCACGCGGAAGATCCTCTGCACCGCGTCGTTCGTCCAGTCGAAGGTCGAGATCAACGGGTTCTTCCGGTCGTCGCGAGCAATGAGCCTGGACTCGCTCCCAGCGCCGGCGCCGGCCTGTTCTTCGGCTGGGGTCGTTCCGGCTGCGCGCGCTTTCCCCGGGTCGGCGGCGGGGGTCTTGATGTCGAGCGGCGCTCCCGTCTCTTCCTCGATCACCTGTCGGGCGAATTCAAGCGTGATCACGTCGAGCCTCTTCATGCGCGCGCTCTTTTCGACACGCGCCTTCACGCGGCGGCGCAGATAGGCGTTCTTCATGGTCCAGAGGCCCCTTCGGGCCTCCTCCGTCCATCGCAGCTTCCGCCCGTCGTAGGTCGTCTCCTCCTCGAGACCGCCCTCAACCTCTGCGATTTTCTCGATCATCTCCCGGGAGATCACTTCGAAATCCGTAGCCCCGCAGACGGTGCACTTCACGGCGCCGCTCTGCGTGGCCGTGACGCCGCAGGCCCGGCACATCGACACGGAGCCGGATCTGGCCCGCTCGAGCGCCACCGCCTCGGCCAGCGCCTTGGTCGCGTTCGCGGCGCCCTTCGGCATGAACCGATCCATGGCTTCGTCGATGACCGCGCTCGTGACGACCGAATGCCCCTTCTCCAGCGCCAGACGAAGGACTCCGGTGCGGGCAATGCCCTTGACCTGCTCGGGCACGCGCGTCATCCGCTCCTCGGCTTCGGGAGTCCACCGGACGGTCTCCTCGGCGCGCACGTCGAGTCGCGGCACCTCGAGGCGCGTGGACAGGAGGACGTCGCAGGGCGCGGCACGGAGAATGTTCTCCACGTTGCTGCCCAGCGCCTTCTCGTCCTTCGAACTGTGGACGCCGATCCGTCCCAGCACGAGCAGCCAGGGATTCGTCTTGCGCGCGTGGTCGATGATCTTCTGGAAGGGCTTCCCGTCGAGGAGCGTCTTCTTGATCTCGACGCCCATCTCGCTCGCCATCCGCTCGCCCACCTCGAGATGCGACTGATAGATCTGTGCGAGCCCGGTGTCGATGATCTCCTCGTGGAGCTGATTCTGTTCCTCGAACCGGAAGACCTTCGCCGCCTGCTCGGTGAGGATGTTGACGATGCCGTTGAAGACCGAGTAATGCAGGTACGGGTCGTAAACGGCTATCGTCTCGACCTTCTTGCCGAATGCGCGTGCCAGATCGATGGCCGTCATGAAGGCGCCGAACGACTGGGGACTGCCGTCGATGCCAACCAGGATCGTGTCCCGCTCGGCCTCACCCGGCTCGGGAACGTGCTTGACCACCCAGACATCACGGTCGGCCTGGCGGGCGACGCGTTCGCAGACGGAGCCGATCATGCTGTCCTTGGCGCGCCCGATTCCCAGAGCGCCAATCACGACCAGATCGTGCTGTGAGCCGTCGAGATCCTTGAGGATCTCGACGTGATGCTTCCCGTCCATCATCCGCGGTTCGAACTCGAGACCGGACTCTTTGCAGAGGCGGGACATGCCATCGAGATAGCTGTCGGAGATGAGCTTGAGGCCCATCGTGATGAGGCTGTCGTGGATCTTCCGTTGGCGTTCGAGCTCCACCTCGTCGATGTACTCCTCGGGCAGCGTGTACTCCATCTGCCGGAAGCGATAGTCGTGCAGCTTGGCTGCGTAGACGTGGCAGCCGACCAGTTTCGCCGAGAACGCCTTGCCCAGCGCGACGGAGCAGGCGACGGCCCGGTTGGACTGGTCTGAATTGTCGACGGGAACGTAGATGCTCTTGTACATCGGATCCTCCGGATGGCCCCTCAAACGCTCGTGGCCGGCTGTTGTCTGCCGCCGAGCTCGTCGCGGCCCCGAGAGGCGTAGCGCGAGCGTACCCAACCGATCACGAGCAGCTCAATGGCGAGAATGAGCAGCGCCGTCCGCACCATCGGGCCGAACAGCCGACGGGACGACTTCTGGCTCGACGTAGAGGGAATACCAGGCCGTGAGGCCTCGCCTGTTGCCACGCTCGCGCGAGAGCCCGTCCCAAACCGAAAAGGCGACCGGCATGAACGCCCCTGGCACGAGTGTGGTGCCCGAACTTGCGCGAAGCGGACGCTTGAAGATCACCGACCATTCTCCCTGGTCGTAGCTCGCGACACCAGTGAGATCGCCCGTGTCGTTGGGGGCGACATCCCCGCTTCCCCGACCGGTGAACTGAAGAGGATCGGCGCCGGCCAGATCGAAGAACCACAGATCCACCGCGATTCTGGGCGTCGCCGAAGATGAAGTAGGGCTTGCGGGCGCCCGTTGGCACCTGCGAGGGAATCTGGACCGAGACTGCGTCGGAGAACTCGGATGGCTGGCCGGCTGGCGCCACGTCCGGCTCGGCAAAGGGATCCGCCGCGGCCTGCTCGGCGCCTCCCGGCGTCGGGGCGATTACCTCGTCGCCAAAGACGCTCCCCGTCGACGAGTCGCCAGTCGCCCCGCCGCTGCCCTCATCTGCGGCCTCCTCTTCCTCCGGCGGCACTGGAAGCGACGGCCCGTTCTTCCCCGTCCTCTCAGGGCTCATGTCGTTCCATCGAACGAGAAGCGCGATCGACTCAGCGTCGTAGATCGCCTGAACAGTGACGCTGGTCGCCGGCGGATGGAACGAGCGTCCCGGCTCCGTGATTTGTCCTACGACGGGAAAGCGGACCGCAGGAGCGGATGCGAAGCTCGCAGCCCCGTTGGCAATGTCGATCGGATCCGGGACGTACTTCGCGATGACGAGGTTGGAATAGTTAGGCCCGGCGCTCCCCGAGAGAGAGACGATGAAGTCAGTGATGGCCCATCGCTGCTCGGGCGGGAGGGCGTCGAGAAACGACGGCATGGGCGTCCCGTTGAGCCCCGTGCTCATCGTCCTGAAGATATCCTCGCGGGACGAGCCTCCCCGGAAGGTCCAACTCTGCGAGAGGTCCGCCGCGCGTAGCGGACGGCCCAAGTCGTCCTTCAGGGTTGTAGCCGAAGGTCCGTCGCCACGACCGAGCGTGCCGTGGCACTTTACGCAGCCATTCTCCACGTAGAGTTTCTTCCCGAGCTCGATGGACTCATTCGTGGCGGCCGGCGCGCTCGGGAGCGGCACTGGCTGGGGGACGATCTCGGGGTTCGCGAAGTCGGGGGAGAAGGTCTTGATGTAGTAGGAGAGATCCGACACTTCCTGGTCGGAGAGGGTGGGCCAGGCGGGCATCGATGTGTACGGCATGCCGCGCCTGAGGATGTTCACGAGGTCCTGATGGGAAGGGAGCGCTCCGTTGGGAGTCGTGCGGACCTTGAACTTGCCCGCGGTGAAGTCGCGGGGCCTGGGGCTCAGGTGCGAGGTGGCGTAGCCTTCGCCGTCCCCCTTTTCGCCGTGACACTGCGAGCAGTATTTGACGTACAGCGCCCTGCCCGATTCCCGCTGCGCTTCGGTCCCGAGGTCGGGACCCTGCGCGCGTACAGATCCCGTGGGCGCGGCACACAACGAGACGATCAGGACAGCGAGATACCCGAGCGCGCACCGGCGGATCAGACAGGAGTTCATTGTGCCTCGACCTGCTCTAGCGCGCGCACGGCGGGCCTCTGGCCCGTGAAATCGTAGAGAAAGAGGATCACATCCCACATCTCTTCTTCCTTCAGGAACTTCTCCCAGGCGGGCATGGCCGTGTCCCACGGCGCCCCTTCTTCGGGCATCCCGGGGCCTCCCTTGGAGATCCGCCAGAACAGAAACGTCTCGCTGAGATTCGGGAGCGTCTGCCCGTCGGCGAAGTTGGTTGGGATCGGGTTCAACCCGTGGGCGAACATGCCGTTGCCTCCCAGGTTGTCGCCGTGGCAGAAGACGCAGTTCTGATAGTAGACCCGGCGCCCGTTCTCGACGTGTCTGCGGAACTCTTCCGCATTCGATGTTTCGAGTTCCCGGTAGGGGTTGTCTCCGGCATCGATGTCGACCCTGTTGTCCTGAACCGTGATCTCGGACGGCGATGCAGGATGGATCGTTCGCGGAAAGAAGGGGGGCTCGAGGGGGACGTTCATCTGAACGTAGACGTTCGCGGCTGCGAGCGCTGGGATGGCGATGGCCACTGCGCCAAGGAGCGCTGTGGACCGCTTCTCCGTCATGAACCGGACGAGCGGGCGGGAGACCTCTTCACGGCGTTCCTCGCTGGAGGATAAGTACGCCAGGATCGCGAGCGAAACGATTCCCATATAGATCGAGATGACCGAGGCGGGGATCGGGGTCGTGAATCCGAATCGGAGCAATACGTAGAGCCCTACCCACCAGGCGCCGGCCCACAGCAGCAGACTGCCCCGACGGAAACGAAGGAGCGCGAACACGGTCGCGACAGCGAGGAGAACCAGGATGTTCATCGTGGCACCGTTCCTGTGGCCGGCGCGTTCCCTGGAACTGCCGGAGGTGCAGGCGCAGCCGGCGCTATTTGGCCCGGCGTCGCGGTGAGTGGCAGCGCCGCGCCAGGCGTGGGCGCCGCGCCCGCTGCAGGTGGTGCACCAGCCGGCGGCGCCGCCCCCGGTGCGGGCGGTGCACCAGCCGGCGCCGCCCCCGCTGCTGCGGGCGGCGTGTAGTAGCGGTGCGCCGTCTGGAGCGTGACCGTCGGCGTGCCGCCAAGCGACTGGAGGTACGCGATCACGCAGAGGATCTCCTGATCCGTCAGCCCGATCGGAGCCCTGTTGATCACGGGCATGCCCTTGTTGAATCCCGGCACGATGAAGGAGTCAGGCTCGTACATCGACTGGGCGAAGTACTCGATATCGGTTATGCCAGGAACGCGCTCCGACACGCGGCCCGCGACCCCCGCGAGATCGGGGAACCGTAGCGCCCCCGTTCGACCCATCGTGTGACACGTGAAGCAGAGTCCCTTGGTGTCCATGATCTCGCGGCCGACCGTGACCATGTCAGCCGTGGTCAGATCCGCGCGAATCAGAATCTCCGCAGGAGGCTGAACTTCGTTCTGAGGCACCATCTGGCCGACATAGGCGTAGAACCATGTCGTCGCGAGGACGAGACCGCCGATTCGGGGGATGAGCGGAATGGTCACGACAGCCTACTCCGCTGCTCGAGGTTCTGCGCGGGAGAGGTGCGCGCCTTCCAGAACGACGTCCGCTCCTGGGTGCGCGACTCTCTTCGCCGCCGGCACATGTTCAGGTCGGTCGTGCAGGCTCGTGATCCAGAACACGAAGCCGATCAGGAGGAAGAACGCGAGCACGGTCACCGAGACGACGCTCGTCGCGAAGCCCAATGTGGGCGTGAACGCGTCAGCCGAGGTGTCCCGAATGACGCCGTAGACATGCCAGTGCTGGCGGAGCCCTGAGCGAACGTAGCCCATGAGCCCCATGAGCCAGGTAAAGGTGACCGCGATGAAGATCAGCACGTACTGGGAGATCGCCGGAATCCGTCCCCAGCGGACCTCGCCCGCCTTCGCCCCGCGGAAGAGGAAGATGTCGATGATGGTGATCGACACCATCGCGAACAGGACCGAGCCGACCTGGGGTACCGAGAGGCCAATCCTCACGCTCGCCTCGACGAAGTACCCGTAGATGCCGAGGAAGATGACGAAGACGGCGACGGCGGCGAAGATGGTGAGCTGCGCCGCGTGACCCAGTCTTGCCCACGACACCGTTGCGACCTTCCCCGTCCGGCGGTAGAGGAGGAAGCTCATGAAGGTCGTGAGGATGAGGACGTTCACGGCCGTGTTCTTCGCGGACATGACGCCGAGAAAACCCAGAATCGGGTGCGCCGACCCTCCCATAGCCCGGAGCTCTGAGACGGTGGCGATGATCGATCGCGGCGTCGCCCAGACCATGAAGCAGAGCGCGATCGCGATGAGCAGGTACTTGATGAACTTCTGAAGCGGCTGCCCTCCCTCGACCCGTCCCATCCCGAGCCAGAGATAGTAGTTGGCAGCGAGGAAGAGGTTCCCGATCAGGACGGCCTGAATGATGAAGAGCCACGAGAAGGCCCCGCCCATCATCTGGAGGCCGAGCGTCTGCGAGTAGGCGTAGATCTCACTCGCGAGCCAGTAGCCGGCGAAAGGAAGCGGCAGGAAGGCAATGATTGCGATGAAGTTGCCGATGTATCCCATCCAGTCGTAGTGCGCGCGCTCCTCGTCGGTTGTCGCCTGGAGGAACTTGAAGGCCGCGTAAGCGGCGGCGACCGATCCGCCGAAGGCGACGTTCGCGATGATTCGGTGGATGTTGATCGGCATCCAGGTGAAGTTGTAGACCGCGTCCCAGGTGGAGATCACGGCTCCGGTATCCGAGACACCGTTCGGCGACATCATGAACGTGAGCCAGGCATTGGCGATGAGCATGATCGCCGTGCCCACGATGTTGAGGCCGAGCCCCAGGCCAAGATGAACGAGGGGATGGAACTTCCCCCAGCCGTAATAGTAGGTGTAGAGGAACGCGGCCTCGAAGAAGAAGAGCAGCACGTATGGGAGAAACGTGGGGGAGAACACGCTCATCAGGTAGTTCGTGAACTTCGGATACAGGATGATGAGCATGAACGTCAGAAAGGCCCCAAAGGTCGCCGTGAGCGAGAAGGAGACCGAGAGGAGCTTCGTGAACTCGTGCGCAAGCCGGTCGTATCGCATGTCTCCGGTCTTGTAGCCGATCACCTCAATGATGAAAGCGAAGAGGGGAACGGCAAGGACGAAGGCCGCGAACAGCAAGTGGAGCTGTGCCACCGACCAGATGGCCACGCGGCTCCCGACGACCGGAAAAGTCCGGTACTCCGCCTCCACGTAGGGCGTTGCCCGCGCCGTCGCCTCCGCGTCGGCCTCCTCGGCGACCAGTCCTTCCACGCGCGGCGTGGCGTCGGCGGTCGCGGCAGGAGCGCGGTAAGGCTCCCTGTACTCCCGGTTCGTCAGGAAGGTGGCAATAATCACCACACCCGCGAACATCGCCAGACCGGTGACGGGACCGAGTACGAACAGCAGTTTGCGATTCTTTGCGCCGTTCATCCCGTCGCCTTTCTCAAGGGGTGCCCGCGGGCTTGTCCGCCGGCTGGCCCGCCGTAGCTTCAGCGGAGGGGGGAGCTGCAGCGGCGGCGGGCGCGGCTGCGGCGCGTGCCTGCCGCTCGCGCTGGAGTTCTCGCACGTGGGCGATGATCGCCCACCTGTCCGCCGGAGGGATCGGCCAGCGGTAACCGGCCATCAACCCCTGTCCGTTCGTGATGACGTCGAAAATCTGTCCGTCCGGGTAATTCGCGATCTTCGGGTCATGGAAGGTCGCGGTGGGCGTGCCCTGCTGGAACAGGATCCCCCTGCCGTCTCCCCGAGCGTCGTGGCACGGCTGGCAATAGATCGCATAGCGCTGGCGGCCGCGCTCGAGTAGCGCCTCGTCCGCCGTCACTGGGATCGTCGCGACGAACACCCCGTTCGCGTCCTTGCCAGTGAAGAAGGGCGTGTCTTCTTTCAGCCCGCCGATCGCGACCGTTCCAGGAACGGGCTGGCGCATGGACGCGCCGTCGTAGAAGAACGTGCTGGCCGTCTGGGGCAGCACCTTCGGCTGGTCGTCCATGCTCGGATTGAGATGGATGGGAGGGCGGCTCGACGTGCAACCGCGCGCGCAGCCGGAGACGACAAGAGAGGCGAGCACGATCACGCCCAGCACGCGGCTTGCCCGCCGTAGCTAGCGGAGGCGGGCGATCATGCAACGGGCCTCTCGTCCTTCCCTGCGTACCAGGCTCCCGCGTCGGTCCGCGCGCCCTCGAGGTCAGGATTCGGGTTGCGGACCTTGGCTAGATACGTGGTCCGGGGCTTCGTGTTCAGCTCCTCGAGGAGCGCGTAGTTGCGCGGATCGGCCTTCGCCTTGACGACCTGGCTCGATGGGTCCCGAAGATCCCCGAACTGGATGGCCGAGGCCGGGCACGCCTGTTGGCAGGCCGTCTTGACGTCGCCGTCACGAAGCTCGCGTCCGCCGAGCCGCGCATCGATCTTCACCTTATTGATCCGCTGCGTGCAGTAGGTGCACTTCTCCATCACGCCCCTCGCGCGGACCGTGACGTCCGGGTTCATCGCGAGCTTGAGGATGTCGGGCGTGTCCTTGGTGAAGTTGAAGAAATTGAAGCGGCGCACTTTGTAGGGACAGTTGTTCGAGCAGTAGCGGGTCCCGATGCACCGGTTGTAGACCATGACGTTGAGGCCCTCCCCATCGTGGACGGTGGCGGCCACGGGGCAGACCTGCTCGCAGGGAGCATCCTCGCAGTGCATGCAGGGAACGGGCTGGAAGACCATCTCCGGGCTGCCGGAGGGCTCGCCGGAGAAGTACCGGTCGACCCGGATCCAGTGCATCTCGCGCCCTTTCGCGACCTGAATCTTGCCGACGACCGGCACGTTGTTCTCGCTCTGGCAGGCCGATCATGCACGCGTTGCACCCGATGCACGAGTTCAGGTCGATCGTCATCCCCCACTGGTGGCCCTGATCGTAGGCATGCTCCTTCCAGAGTGAGAAGTGAGGCGGTTCCTCCTCGAAAACACCGAGCGCGCTGGGGACCCCCGTCTGCGCGCTCTCGGCTGCCTCCGCCCCGGCCGATTCCGATCGAAGCGCGGTCAGGGTCGACTCGCGCACCACCGGGCGCCCCTCCATGCTGCCGTGTTCCTGGGTCGCCGAGAGCGGGTACGTGCGTCCGAGGCTGCTGAGTTTGACGCCGCTGTCGAAGCCAGGTGCCTGGGAGCCTCGGACCGTGAACGTGTCGAACCCGACGCCAGACCCAATCCGTCCCGCGCGCTGACGGCCATAGCCAAGGGTGAGGGCTACCACACCGTCCGCCATGCCTGGGAGGATCCAGACGGGAAGCTCGAGCGATCGGCCCGCATAGTCGAGACGGACCAAATCCCCGCTCGCAAGACCGAGCGTCCCGGCGGTCGTCGGGCTCACCAGGGCAGGGTTGTCCCAGGTGAGCTTGGTGAGGGGATCGGGAAGCTCCTGCAGCCACCCGTCGTTCGCGAAGCGGCCGTCGTGAAGCGAGGGGGAGGGGAGGAACACGATCTCCAGGCCGGTGCCGGCCGCGCCGGCGCCGACCAGGCGCGCGAGTTCCGCAAGGGGCTGTCGCTGTGAGATCGGGAACGACTTCGGGCAGCTCGCTGCCGGCGAGGAACCCATCGTGCAAGACGCGGTTCCACTTCCTGTCGAACTCGGCATCGCCAAGGATCGGTTTCCAGGTCTCCCGCATGATGTCGTAGCCGGGACGATCCTTGCCCGCAACCATCAGCCCCAGCACTTCGACGGGGGTTCGCCCACCGAACAGCGGGAGGATCATCGGCTGGACGACGCTGAGCAGGCCTCCAACCGCGCGCGCGTCTCCCCACGATTCCAGGTAGTGAGCGCGTGGGATATGCCACTCCGCCTTGGAGGATGTTTCGTCGATCGTGTGCCCGAGTGTGATTGAGTGAGGGACCTTCGCCATGGCCGAGGCGAAGTCGAGATCGGCGGGTGCATCGAATACAGGATTGCCGCCCAGGACGACGAGCGTCTGGACCGCGCCCCCCCTCATCGAGGAGACGAGCGAGGTCAAGGAGCTCACGCTCGGAAGCGCCGCATCCTTTGTCTCGTAGTAGCTGACGGTCGTGCCGGTGTTGCCGAGAGACGTGTTCAGGGCGCAGACCGCGGCGTGGACGGCCGCGGGCTGGCGCTCGCCAGCCACGATCAATCCCTTGCCGCGGTTCGCCAGAAGGTCCTTGGCAAGGGCGTCGATCCAACGCGGGTCGACACCCGGGACATCAGCTCCCGGCAGACTCGCGGCTCCGGCCGCGGGCGGAACAAGGCGTGCCGCGAGGGCCGCGAGGAAGGGGGCAATCTGCCGGCTCTCGAGACGGAGCCGATGATCGGCCATGGCGCCCGTCAGCGAGTAGACCCCTTCAACAGCGTAGAGTCGATTCATCACGCCACCCGAGGCTCCCGCACGCCTTCCGTCCGCGAAGCCTCGCGCGTGACGGATCATCTCGGGGTCGGTCAGGAGCGGGTCGGCGTCGAGCGCGAGGATGACGGACGCCCGATCGATCCGGAGCAGGAGGTCGAGGTCGCGCCCCGTGGCGGACCGCAAACCCGCGAGCCGGTTCTCGTCGCTGACCGCCTCGTAGGTTGCCCAGATCGCCCGCGGATAGCGGGCGCGGAGCTCGGATGCCAGGCGCGCCAGGGTGGGGGAGGAAAAGGACTCGGAGAGGACCGCAAGGCCGGCACCACCGTCCGCGGCATGAGCCTCGGACAGCTTCCCCCAGGCCGCCACGAAATCGCTCCAGGACCTCCGCGTGCGTCTGCTGCATGACCGACTGCGAGCGGTCGGGATCGTAGAGGCCGAGCACGGACGCCTGGACGAGTGAGCACGAGGCCCCGAGGGTCGAGGGGTGTGAAGGGTTTCCCTCGATTTTGGTCGGTCGCCCTTCGTGGCTCTCAACAATCAGGCCGTAAGCGCTCCGGCGGAACGGCATGGTCGTCGTGTAGTAGCGGGGGACGCCAGGGACGAACTCCTCGGGAGCCGTGACATAGGGGACAATTTCTTCGACGGGACGCCGGCACCCGGCAATCCCCGCGAGCGACAGCGAGGCGCCCAGGAGCATCATCATTTCGCGCCGGGTGACCCCTTCGGGAAGCTCCGAGGCTCCCTCCGGGAACTCCCGCTCGAGAAAGGCGCGGGATTCGGGGCTGTCCTCGATCTGCGCGAGACTTCGCCAGTAGGTCCGACTCACCGGTGGCACCCAGAACAGTCAGTCGGCGGATTGACCGGTCGTTCGCGTTCGAGCTGTGCCGCGCGCACTTGAACGTCCCGGGGAGGGGCCCACTTCATGTTGGTGACCTCCGAGACGGGGCGTCTGTAGGGAGCGGGGTTGCGGTGGCAGTCGAGGCACCAGCCCATGCTGAGGGGCGTCATCTGGGTGACCGTTTCCATCTCGTCGATGCGGCCGTGGCAGGTGACGCAACCGATTCCTCCCGCCACGTGCGCGCGGTGGGCGAAATGCGCGTAGTCGGGAAGCTTGTGGACGCGAATCCAGCGCATCGGCCTGCCGCTGGCGGCGCTTGCCCGAATCGGTGCGAGCGCCTCGCTGTCCCTCATCACGGTCTGATGGCAGTTCATGCAGGTCTGGGTGGGCGGAATGTTCGCGACCGCAGAAATCTCGACCGAGGCGTGACAGTATCGGCAATCGAGACCAAGCTCGCCAACGTGGAGTTGGTGGCTGTACGGCACGGGCTGAACGGGACGGTAGCCCACGTCCGTGTACCACGGGGAAAAGAAGTACCAGACGCCCGCGATCGCGAGCGTCGGAACGAGGAGGCCCGCGAGGGCGGCCACGATCGGGAGTTTGTTCCACCCGGGGGGAAAGATCTGGGCCAATGGCTAGGGCTCCGCGGCGCTGGATGAGGCCAGTTGTCCAGGCCGCGAGTCCGCGATGGAACTGTGATGCCGCATCCACGTGCCCCCAAAGTGTTCGTCGCCGGGAACCCGAAATCCGCGCGATCTTATTCGCAAACTGTGAAGAGGGTCAAGCGCGCCGCGCCCTCACGAGCGGGATTTGTTCGCAGGTGGACGATCGGCCGGCGGCAATTCGCGAGCGTTGTCGCACAGGTGCAACGCTGCTGCGCCTTCGATTTGAGAACTCGGATACGAGCATCGGATCTTTCACCCCATCATTTCAGTGCAGCCGCGGGGATCAGGTAGGCGTCTCGCAGGTCCATCAGGAGATATCCGTGCGGCCGTTGAGCACATCAATCCGGTTTGCATCGGCATAGCCGCACCGACATCGAGCCAAGTGGTAACCGAGATCATGTGAAGTGGGTCGTGACTGCGTACGCCGATCTTCAGAAGGGCACGTATGATTCGCCGGCCATCGCGGCGGTAAGAAAGCGCGCACTTGAACGCGGCATGACGTCGAGCCCGCAACACGGGTTCTGAAACCGGTGTTGGTGCACCAGTTCGGTGTTCTAGAACGGTTTGCGTTTCGCCGTAGAGCGCACGCTTCAGCGTGCGCGTGTCCGCGGAGGCTAACCGCCTCCGCGATCTACGCCGAATCGAAAAGCGGTCTAGGCGGCGGCAGAGCCGGATTAAGATCAGCATGGACGAGGACGACGGTTGTCGCATTGAATTTCGCGGTTTTGGCTAGAGATTCAGCGGGGTATCGCGCCTTGATCCTTTTTTCACAATGTGCTACAAATCGGATCCACGGGAAAGAAAGGGTGATCCTCGGGAAAGAAGCTGCCCCCTGCCCCCTCCGAGCGTAATTCGCAATTAGTGTGAGCGCCCGGTACGCGGGCGCCCCGACTGTCAACAGCCGATGCCGCAGATCTTTCGTCGCAGCGCCAATACTCTCGCGAACATCAGTATTGTCGGCGCGCTCTTCCTGGCCGCCGGCCTGATCGGTCTCATCATGATCCTCGGACGTTCGTCGTACGTGACACGCGCCGACGAGTTCATCGAACAGCCGCTTCAGTTCAGCCACGCGCACCACGTGGGAGACGACGGCATCGATTGCCGGTACTGCCATACGTCGGTCGAGACCTCCTCGTTTGCCGGCATCCCGCCGACCAAGACCTGCATGAACTGTCACTCGCAGGTGTGGGCCAATAGCCCGATGCTTGAACCGATCCGTGCAAGCCTCCGCGACGACCGGTCCTTGCGCTGGATTCGCGTGCACGACCTGCCGGACTTCGTCTACTTCAACCACAGTATTCACGTGAAAAAGGGAATGGGGTGCGAGACGTGCCACGGGCGCGTCGACGAGATGCCGTTGATGCTCCAGGAACACTCACTCCAGATGGAGTGGTGCCTCGACTGTCACCGTTCGCCGGAGCGGTATGTCCGCCCTCGCAGCGAGATTTTTACGATGGGCTATCGTCCATCGGTTCCGCAGTCGGTCGTCGGTCCACGACTCGTGGAAGAGTACGGCATTCAGAGCCTGACGAACTGCTCCACGTGCCATCGGTAAGCCGATCATGACGCCGGGACACGACATCGACGCGCTGCGGAGGAAGCTGGACAACACCCGCGGCCGGGAATACTGGCGAAGTCTCGAATCTCTGGCGGAAACGCCGGAGTTCAAGGAATTCCTTCACCGCGAGTTCCCGCAGAACGCGTCGGAGTGGCTCGACCCCGTCGGCCGCCGCAATTTCCTCAAACTGATGGGCGCTTCGCTCGCCCTGGCGGGCGTCAGCGCGTGCACTCGGCAGCCGACCGAGGAGCTCGTGCCGTACGTGCGCCAGCCGGAGGAGCTCGTGCCCGGCAAGCCGCTGTTCTACGCGACCGCGATGCCAATGAGCGGGGCGGGAATGGGGCTCCTCGTCGAGAGCCACGAAGGCCGGCCCACGAAAATCGAGGGGAATCCGGATCATCCTTCGAGCCGCGGCGCAACCGACGTCTTTGCGCAGGCGGCGATTCTTGGTCTCTACGACCCTGATCGGTCACAGACCCTGACCAATCTCGGCGACATTCGTCCCTTTGAGGCCTTTGCCGGCGCGGCGCAGGCGATGCTCGCCAGCCAGCGGTCATCACAGGGCGTCGGGTTCCGGATACTGACGGAGACGGTCGCCTCGCCTACGCTGGCAGCCCAGCTCCGCGGCTTGGTCGCGCAGTATCCGCGCGCCAAGTGGGTCCAGTGGGAGCCGGTCGGCCGCCACAATGCCCGCGAGGGAAGCCGACTCGCCTTCGGCGAGTACGCGGACGCGCGGTATGCCATCGAAAAGGCAACGGTCATTCTGTCGCTCGACGCGGACTTTCTGTGCACCGGCGCCGCCGGCCTCAAGCACGCCCGCGCGTTTGCGTCCCGCCGCCGAATCGAAGGGGATCGCTCACAAGTCAATCGGTTGTATGCGGTCGAGAGTACGGCCACGAATACGGGAACGCGTGCCGATCATCGACTTTCCCTGCGCGCCTCGCAGATCGAATCGTTCGCGCGTGCGCTGGCCGCGCAGCTCGGCGTGAACGGCGTTGCCGCCGCTGTTCCCGAGGCAGCCAGCGCGTGGCTTGCTCCGTTGGTCAAGGATCTTCAGGCCCATCGCGGACAGAGCATCGTGATTGCGGGCGATGGACAGCCGGCGGTTGTCCACGCACTGGCTCACGCAATCAACGAGGCTCTCGGCAACGTCGGCTCCACCGTCACCTACACACAGACGGCGGAATCGCAACCGATGAACCAGCTTGCGGGGTTGCAGGAGCTTGTGGGCGAGATGTACGCAGGCACGGTCGAGTTCCTGTTGATCCTGGGCGGCAACCCGGTCTACACCGCCCCCTCGGATCTGAACTTCCCCGCGGCGATCGAGCGGGTGCCGACACGCGCACATCTCAGCCTCTACGAGGACGAGACGTCCGCGCTCTGCCAATGGCACATCCCCGAGGCGCACTTCCTCGAAGCCTGGGGTGACGTGCGCGCAGATGACGGCACGGCGACGATTATTCAGCCGTTGATCGCGCCGCTCTACGGTGGGAAGTCGGCTCACGAGGTCGTATCGGCGATCGACGGGCGCGGGCGGTCTGGATACGACCTTGTCCGAGAGCATTGGTCGCGAGAGACAGGCCTGTCGACGCAGGTCCCAGCGGCACCCCCGTCGGTGGCGCCCGCGCCGGCACCGCTTGTTCCGGCCGCAACGCCGGGCGTCGCCACCGGAGACGCCGGAGTGCCACCTGCGGCGCCGCCGTCGCCGATTGCAGCCGCGCCGGTGCCACAACTCTCGCCGTTCGATCGTGAGTGGCGCCGATGGCTGCACAACGGCGTCGTTCCGAACACGGCATTTGCGGCCAGAACGGTGACACTCCGTGTTGGTTTCACCCAGCCCACGCCGGCCGCTACCGCCGAGGCATCGGGCCTGGAGATCGTCTTCCGCCCGGATCCGAGCGTGTACGACGGCCGCTTCGCCAACAACGCGTGGCTCCAGGAGCTTCCGAAATCGCTCACGAAACTCACATGGGACAACGCCGCGCTGGTGTCTCCGGCCACGGCCGCCCGGCTCTCGCTCATCAGCGGCGATGTCGTCGATCTCAAGCACGGCAGCCGCACGGTTCGGATGCCTGTGTGGCTCGCACCAGGACAGGCCCCGGACACGCTCACGCTGCATCTCGGGTACGGCCGCACGCGTGCGGGCCGCGCAGGAAACGGGACCGGCTTCAACGTGAATCCCCTTCGTACAGACTGGCGCCCTCGACACCTTGACCGGTGTCGAGCTCGTCAAGACCGGCGAGCGCTATGAGCTTGCATCGACACAGGATCACTGGTCGCTCGAAGGGCGCAACCTCGTACGGGTGGGCACGGTGGCGCAGTACGCCGCGGATCCGCTGTTCGCTCAGAAGATGGAGCTCCAGCCCCTCGCCAGCCTCACGATGTACGGCGACTTCAAGTACCGAAGGCTATGCGTGGGGCATGGCGATCGATCAGAACGTCTGCACCGGGTGCAACTCCTGCGTCGTCGCATGCCAGGCGGAAAACAACGTCCCGGTCGTCGGCAAAGCTCAGGTGCTCAACGGCCGCGAGATGCACTGGCTGCGCGTGGATCGGTATTACACCGGCGACATCGAGAACCCCGACACCTACCATCAGCCGATGTTGTGCCAACAGTGCGAGGCCGCGCCGTGCGAAGTGGTATGTCCCGTGTCAGCGACGGTCCACAACGACGAGGGCTTGAACGACATGGTCTACAACCGGTGCGTCGGGACGCGCTACTGCTCGAACAATTGTCCTTACAAGGTGCGGCGGTTCAATTTCCTGCTCTACCAGGATTGGGACACGCCAAGCCTGAAGTTGCAGCGGAACCCGGACGTCACGGTGCGAAGCCGCGGCGTCATGGAGAAGTGCACCTACTGCGTGCAACGCATCAACCTCGCGCGAGTGTCGGCCAAGCTCGAGGATCGCGACATTCGCGATGGTGAGGTGGCGACCGCGTGCCAGTCGGCGTGCCCCACGGAAGCCATCGTGTTCGGCAATGTCAACGATCCCAACAGCCGCGTCGCCCGGCTGAAGGCCAGCTCTCTCAATTACGCGCTGCTGGCTGAGCTCAATACCCGTCCGCGGACTACCTACATGGCGATCGTACGGAACCCGAATACCGATCTGGAGCCTGCAAGCCCAGCCGCCGCGGAGGAAGGGGCCTGATGTCGCTGCAGGATCGCCCGCACGACTACATGCCCGGGGCCGGCGAAGACGCGGTTCGTGAGACGCCGCTCGTCATCGCGCCGGGCCATACCTTCGAGTCGATCAACGACAAGATCAGTTCGCCCATTCTCACCAACCGAACCCCGATCGGCTGGTTCCTTGGCTTCGCGATCGCGTTTGCGTTCCTCATGTTGCTCAACGTCACCATCGGCAAGCTGCTTGTGGAGGGCATCGGCATTTGGGGCAACAACGTTCCGGTTGGCTGGGCGTTCGACATCATCAACTTCGTCTGGTGGATTGGCATCGGCCACGCCGGGACGCTCATCTCGGCAATCCTGCTGCTCTTCCGGCAACAGTGGCGCACCTCGATCAATCGGTTCGCAGAGGCGATGACGCTCTTCGCCGTCGCGTGCGCGGCCATGTTCCCACTGCTGCACACGGGCCGTCCGTGGCTGGCGGCGTACTGGCTCTTCCCCTACCCGAATTCGATGGGCTTGTGGCCGCAGTTCCGCAGTCCCCTGATCTGGGACGTCTTCGCCGTCTCGACCTACGGCACGGTTTCCGCGCTCTTCTGGTTCACGGGTCTCGTCCCCGACATGGCCACGCTCCGCGACCGCGCGCAATCCAAGGCCGGACGCGTGATTTTCGGCGTGCTGTCGCTCGGGTGGCGTGGATCGGCCAGGCACTGGCAGCGGTATGAGATGGCGTATCTGCTGCTCGCGGGTATTTCCACACCGCTCGTGCTCTCGGTTCACACGATCGTGAGCTTCGACTTCGCGGTGTCGGTGCTTCCCGGGTGGCACGCCACGATATTTCCGCCCTATTTCGTTGCGGGCGCCATCTATTCCGGTTTCGCCATGGTGATGACGCTCGCCATTCCGCTGAGGAACTTCTACGGGCTCGAAGACTTCATCACGATGCGGCACATCCACAACATGACGAAAGTCATGCTCGTGACCGGGATGATCGTGGCCTACGGATACGCGAACGAGGCGTTCTTCTCGTGGTACAGCGCGAACCCGTACGAGATGTACATGATGACCAACCGCATGACCGGCCCGTACGCGGTGTTCTACTGGTCGCTCATCGCCATCAACGCGGCCATGATCCAGTTGTTCTGGTTCCGCCGGGTGCGCAACAACATCCCGCTGCTGTTCGTGCTCTCGCTGCTCGTGAACGTCGGCATGTGGCTCGAGCGCTTCATCATCATCGTGACCAGCCTCCACCGCGATTTCCTCCCCTCGTCTTGGGACATCTACACGCCGACCAGATGGGACTTCGCGATGTTCGCGGGGACGATAGGCCTTTTCCTCTCGCTGTTCTTCCTGTTCATCCGTTTCCTGCCGGCGCTCGCGATGTTCGAGATGCGCACGATCGTGCCGCAGGCGAAGCTGCAGCCCGAGCACCACAGGTGAGGTGATGGCACACGTCGAGGTGTCACCCACGCTCTACGGTCTCATGGCGGAGTTCGAGACGCCGACGGCGCTCGTGACCGCGGCCGAGCGCGCACGCCTCGCGGGCTACCGGAACATGGACGCCTACTCTCCGATTCCCATCGAGGAGCTGAACGAGGCGCTCGGACTGCGACGGACGCGGTTGCCGATGCTCGTCTTGCTCGGGGGAATCATCGGGGGCCTCTCAGGGTACGCGCTGGAATACTGGACGCAGACGACGGCCTACCCGCTGAATATCGGTGGCCGGCCGCTTCACAGCTGGCCGCACTTCATTCCGGTGGCCTTCGAAACGACTGTGCTCGGCGCCGCGCTGTCTGCATTTGTCGGTATGTGGGTGCGGAACAAACTGCCGATGCCGTACCACCCCGTCTTCAACGTGCCGGCGTTTGTCCGTGCGTCGCGGGATCGGTTTTTCCTGTGCATCGAAACGACCGACCCGCGGTTCGATCGGCAGGCCACGGCGCAGTTCCTCGAAAGCCTGCATCCGGTGGGAGTCTCCGAAGTTGTCCCGTAACGCCGTGCTCCTCGTCGTGGCTGGATGCGCGTTCCTGGCGGCGTGTCGCCAGGATATGCACGATGCGCCGCGGTACGAGCCGCTCGAAGCCAGCACCTTCTTCACCGATGGGCGCGGCTCCAGAACCCTCGTGGCGAACACCGTTGCGCGCGGCATGCTGCGCGAGGACGAGCACCTCTATCAGGGAAAAATCGACGGCCAGCTCACCGACAGCTTCCCGATGCCGGTGACTGCGGAGGTGATGGCCCGCGGCCGTGAGCGGTTCAATGTGTTCTGCGCTCCGTGCCACGGTCGGACCGGACAGGGCAACGGCATGGTCGTGCAACGTGGGTTCCGTGCGCCACCGTCGTTCCACGAGGAGCGGCTCCGTACCGCGCCGGTCGGCTATTTCTTCGATGTGCAGACGAACGGATTCGGCGCTATGGCGGACTACGCGGCGCAGGTGCCGGTGGCAGACCGATGGGCGATCGCGGCGTTCATTCGGGCTCTCCAGTTCAGCCAGCGCGCCACCGTTGGCGACGTGCCACCTGAGCGCCGCGCCGAACTCGACGCGCCGACGCCACAGGAGACACCGTAATGGCCGACATGACCCACACGCGGCCTGGCGACATCGACGTGTATCGCGCGCGAGCCCTCAAGGCCGGTGGTCTGGGGCTCGTGGCCTGCGCGATTGGGTTCGTCTTTGATCGCGACCACTTTTTCAGGTCCTGGCTGATCGCGTACCTGTTCTTCCTCGGCATCGCGCTCGGGTCGATGGGTTTGATGATGATTCAGCACCTGTCCGGTGGCGCCTGGGGCGTGTTCCGCCGGGTGTTCGAGGCGTCGAGCCGGACGCTTCCGCTGCTGGCGCTGCTGTTCATGCCCGTCGTGCTCGGGATGGGGACCTTATATCCCTGGACACATCCTGACCACGTGCTGGAGGACGAAATACTTCGCCACAAGGCGGCGTATCTGAACACCGGCTTCTTCCTGATCCGGGCCCTGGTCTACTTCACCGGCTGGATTCTGATCGCGTGGACGATGACCCGCTGGTCGCAGCAGCAGGACGAAGGGGACATGAGCGTCAACCTCCGGCTGCAATACCTCAGCGGCGGGGGCCTGGTGTTCTATACGCTCGCGGCCACCTTTGCGTCGGTCGATTGGATCATGTCGATCAATCCGCACTGGTACTCGACGCTCTTCGGCTTCCTCTTCGTCGGCGGCCAGGGTCTCTCCGCGCTCGCATTCACCATCGTGGTGAGCACCTATCTCGTGAGGCACGAGCCGATGGCGGGAGTGCTCAAGCCGCACCATTTCCAGGACTTGGGCAAGCTGTCGCTGGCGTTCGTGATGCTCTGGGCCTACTTCAACTTCTCCCAGTTCCTGCTGGTGTACGCCGCCAATCTGGTCGAGGAGGTCCCGTATTTCCTCGCGCGCATGAATCACGGGTGGCAGTATCTCGCCCTGTTTCTCGTCGTGTTTCATTTCGCCGTGCCCTTCTCGCTCCTGCTGTCCCGCGACATGAAGCGGGTGCCGCACCGCCTCGTCTGGGTGGCCCTCGCGCTGCTGGCGGTTCGCTACGTCGACCTGTTCCTGCTCGTCTCGCCGGAATTCGCGTCGACGGGCGAAAACCTCCATCTGCTCGAGGGTGAGCACGCGTCTGGGCTGTTCGTGCACTGGCTGGATCTCGCGGCGCCGCTCGCGATCGGCGGCCTGTGGACGTGGATGTTCCTGACGCAGTTGGCGCAGCGGCCCGTCCTGGCGGTGAGTGACCCCTACCTCCGCGAGGCACTCGAGAGTTCAGGGGGCCATTGATGGACCAGCATCATGCCGCGGGGCACGCCTCCGCTGACGACGAGTACCTGGAAACACCGCCGGGCTCGACCTATGAGCACACCGACGCCACCGTCGGGATCATCGTGAAGCTCCTGTTCTCGCTGGCCGTGTTGGCCGTGGTGATCCACTTCGGCCTGGGCGTGGTGTACGCCCTCTTGATCGATCGCGCGATGGAAACCGGGGAGCGGCGCTACCCGCTCGCGGCCGCCCAGGGCGAACGGCTGCCACCCGCGCCGAGGTTGCAGCAGAAACCACAGAACGAGTTCTTTGAGTTTCGGCGCGACGAGCAGAGCCTCCTCGAGGGTTACGGGTGGATGAACCGGAACGAGGGCCTCGTCCACATCCCCATCGAGGAAGCCATGCGGCTGACGGTGGAGCGCGGGACACTGTCTTCTACTACAGCTGACGGCGGCGAGCCTCGAACACCCGGGTTGATGCCGACGGACGCGAGTGCCGGCCGCGTGGTGGAACGGAGAAGGCAGTAACACGAAATGCAAAATTCGAAATTCAAAATGCAAAAAGAGAGAGGCGGGCCGGGCGTGGGTTCCCGGCTCGGTGTTTCATTTTGCCTTTTGAATTTTGCCTTTTGCATTTCGGCCTTTGCGCCAGACCGCTGGTCCGGGTGGTTATGTCGATCCCCAGGCGCCCGGTGTGGTCTCCACGTCGACGCCGCCCCAGCTCAAAGGCGTGGGCTTCAAGCAGCGCCTCGACGAGGCGCTGCCGCTCGACGCGATGTTCAAGGACGACAACGGCCGCCAGATGCGGCTCGGGCAGTTCTTCGGGAACAAGCCCGTGATCCTGGCTTTCGTGTACTACCAGTGCCCGATGTTGTGCACCCAGGTGATGAACGGCTTGTCCAGCGCCCTGAAAGTCATGCCGTTTGTGGCAGGCAAGGACTACGACGTCGTGCTGGTCAGCTTCGATCCACGCGACACGCCGGCGATTGCCGCCGAGAAGAAGCGAGCGCATCTGGAGTATTGGTCGACCGAGCGCGACGGTGCGGCGTGGCACTTGCTGACGGGCGACGAAGCCTCGATTCGCCGCGCGACGTCGGCGGCGGGGTTCACGTATCAGTGGGATGAGCGCACGGGGCAGTTTGCACACGTGAGTGGTGTTCTCGTCGTCACCCCCGACGGGCGGCTGTCCCGGGTACTTTTACGGCGTCGAGTTTTCACCGAAAGAGCTCCGCCTGGCGCTCGTCGAATCCGGGCAGGGCCGCATCGGTTCCGCCATCGACGAGCTGCTGCTGTATTGCTTCCACTACGACCCGGAAAGCGGCCGCTACGGCCTCGTGGTGATGAACATCGTGCGCCTTGGCGGCGCACTGACCGTGTTGTTCATGGGCAGCTTCATTCTGTTGATGCGGCGTCGCGAGTCGCGGCCGCCGACACCGAGCCGGTTGGAAAGCCGCGCATGAGACCGTAGCGTTTTATGTTCGAAGGTATCCCACTCTTCCCCGAACAGGCCTCCACCCTCGCCCCCGCGGTGGACAACCTGTATTTCTTCGTCACGGCGGTGACGGCGTTCTTCGCGCTGCTCGTCGTGGTGTTCGTCATCATTTTCGCGATCAAGTACCGCGACCGGACCGGCGAACGAATCGGGTCTCCAATCACGGGTTCTGTGGCGCTGGAGCTCGGCTGGACCATCATCCCGTTTCTCGTGTCGATGGTGATCTTCGCCTGGTCGACCATCGTGTTCTTTCAACTGGTGCGCGCGCCGGATCAAACGCTCGAGATTTACGCCACGGGCAAGCGCTGGATGTGGAGGTTTCAGCACATCGATGGTCAGAGCGAGATCAACGAGCTGCACGTGCCGCTCGGCCGCCCGGTCAAGGTGGTGTTCACATCCGAGGACGTGCTGCATTCGCTGTTTGTTCCCGCCTTCCGCGTGAAGGCGGACGCGATCCCCGGCCGCTACAGTTCGGTCTGGTTCACGCCGACCAAGACGGGCGAGTACCACCTCTTCTGCGCGGAGTACTGCGGGACGAAGCATTCAGGAATGATCGGCACGGTGGTCGTCATGGAGCCGAACGATTACCAGGTCTGGCTGAGCGGCGGCGGCGGTGTGTCGATGTCGGCGCGAGGCGAGCGGTTGTTTCAGCAGCACGGCTGCGTCAGCTGTCATCTCACCGATGGCTCCGGGCGCGGTCCTTCGCTCGCAGGCAAGTTCGGGACGCAGGAGACGCTGGCGACCGGAGCCACCGTGACGGTCGACGACACGTATATCCGCGAATCGATCTTGACGCCGCAAGCGAAGCTGGTGGCGGGGTATCAGCCGCTGATGCCGACCTTCCAGGGGCTCATCAACGAGGAAGGGTTGATGAGCCTGATCGAGTACATCAAGTCGCTGCCGTCCACCGGCCAGACGGGTGCGGCAGCGCAGGCGGGGACGACCGGCCAGGCGGCGCCGGCCCCGTCTCTGGCTCCTGGCGACGGCGGGCCAAGGTAATTACCAAATGACGACAACCGTCCTCCCGCGTGTGACCTATCTCAACGTCAAGTACGGGGTGGCTTCGTGGCTCCTCACCAAGGATCACAAGCGCATCGGCATCCTGTATCTGATCGTCGTCGCCATCGCCTTCCTGCTCGGCGGCATTTTTGCCGCCGGCGTCAGGATCGAGCTGACGACGCCCCAGGCCGACGTCGTGTCGGCGGACACCTACAACCGCCTGTTCACGATGCACGGCGTGGCGATGGTGTTCTTCGTGCTGATACCCGCCGTGCCGGCCATCCTCGGGAACTTCGTGATGCCGCTCATGATCGGCGCGAAGGACGTGGCCTTCCCGAAGCTCAACCTGCTGAGCTGGTACTGTCTCGTCATCGGGTTCATCTTTACGCTCGCCGCCATGGTGTTTGGCGGAGTCGACACCGGCTGGACGTTTTACACGCCGTACAGCTCGTCCGCGTCCAACTCCAACGTGCTCATGACCGGCATCGGCATCTTCATCGCGGGCTTCTCCTCGATCCTCACGGGCCTGAATTTCGCGGTGACGATCCACAGGATGCGCGCGCCAGGGCTGACGTGGTTCCGGCTTCCGTTGTTCGTGTGGGCGCTGTATGCGACAGCGCTGGTCCAGATCCTCGCCACGCCGGTCATCGCCATCACGCTCCTGATGCTGGTGGTCGAGCGCGCTCTGGGCTTCGGCATCTTCGATCCACGCCTTGGCGGAGACCCGGTGCTCTTCCAGCATCTGTTCTGGTTCTATTCGCACCCGGCGGTCTACATCATGATCCTGCCGCCCATGGGCGCGATCAGCGAAGTCATTGCCTGCTTCTCGCGGAAGAACGTGTTCGGGTACTCATTCGTCGCGTTTTCGAGCCTGGCCATCGCCGTGTTCGGCTTCCTCGTGTGGGCGCACCACCTCTTCGTGTCCGGGATTTCACCCTACTCCGCGATGGTCTTCTCGTTCCTGTCGTTTGCCGTCGCCGTTCCGTCTGCCGTCAAGGTGTTCAACTGGACGGCGACCCTGTACCAGGGCGCCATCTGGTGGCAGGCGCCGATGATGTGGGTGTTCGGGTTCATCGGCCTGTTCCTCATCGGCGGGTTGACCGGGCTCTTCCTGGCTTCTCTCGGTCTGGACGTACATCTGCACGACACGTACTTCGTCGTCGCGCATTTCCACTACATCATGGTCGGCGGCGCAATCATGGGCTTCTTCGCGGGCCTTCACTACTGGTGGCCCAAGATGACGGGGAAGATGTATTCGAACAGCCTGGCCACGCTGGCCGCGCTGCTCGTCTTCGTCGGGTTCAACCTGACGTTCTTCCCGCAGTTCATCCTGGGTTATCTGGGAATGCCGCGCCGCTACCACGTGTACGCCGAAGAGTTCCAGGTGCTCAACGTCCTCTCGTCGGCGGGTGCGTCGATCCTGGGTATCGGCTACGTGCTGACCGCGAGCTATCTGATCTATTCGATGGTCCGCGGGACGGCGGCGGGCAAGAATCCCTGGCGTGCGACCGGTCTCGAGTGGCAGACCGAATCGCCCCCGATACCCGAGAACTTCACCGAGACCCCAATCGTGACCGAAGCTGCGTACGCGTACTCGAAGCGAGAGATCAAAATTGCCTAACGGTCTTGCGGCACACGCCGATCCGCACGGGCCCGCTTCCGCCACCGGCTTCGGCGCGGCCGACCACGCGCACCATCCGGCGCTCCAGCATCAATTTCAGACACTGGATCAGCAGCACGAGGCATCCACGCTCGGCATGTGGATCTTCCTGGTCACCGAAGTCATGTTCTTCGGCGGCCTGCTGATGGCCTACTTGCTGTACCGTGTGTGGTACCCCGAGGCCTGGTCGGAAGGCAGCCTCGAGCTCGACATCGTGCTCGGCGGTTTCAACACGGTCGTCCTGATCGGCAGCAGCTTGACGATGGCGCTCGGGGTGCGGGCCGCGCAGACCGGTGAGCAGAAGGCGACGGTGCGATGGTTGCTGCTGACGATCGCGCTGGGGCTGACCTTTCTGGTGGTCAAGGGTTTCGAGTATCACCACAAGTGGGAGCTCAACCACATTCCGGGCCCCAACTTCTCCTTTGAAGGCCCGCACGCCGCGCAGGTTCAGATCTTTCTCTCCCTGTACTTCGCGCTCACCGGATTGCACGCGCTCCATATGGTGATCGGGTGTGTTCTCATGGGCGTCATTACCTGGATGGCTCACAAGAAGCGGTTTTCACCTGAGTGGTACACGCCGGTGGAGCTTGCCGGTCTGTACTGGCACTTCGTGGACATCGTCTGGATTTTCCTGTTTCCACTGTTGTACCTGGTGGACAGGGCGCACCAGTTGGGTTGAGGCGATGGCTGGTCACATCTCACCGAAATCGACGTACTACACCATCTTCGGATCGCTCATGGTGCTGACGGCCATCACCGTGACGATCGCGTTCGTCAACCTTGGGGCGCTGAACTTTCCGGTCGCGCTGTCGATCGCGATTCTGAAGGCGACGCTCGTGATCCTGTTCTTCATGCACGTGAAGTACAGCAGCCGCCTGACGCAGCTCATCTGCGGCGTGTCGTTCTTCTTCCTGGTGATCCTGTTCGGTCTCACCCTGACCGACTACCTGTCACGCGGCTGGTTCGTGGCGCCCGGCGGTACCACGGGCGCGGGCACCCAGGTCAACGTCGGTCCGCCGGCGCCTGTCGAAGGGGCCGCCCAGCCCGGAGTCGCGCCAGAGCCTTAGGCCTGCCCATACAGCGCACTCCTGCGATCCCTCGCGTGCGTTCGCGTCCGATTTCCTGAAAACCCACGGTAAGCTATCGGGCATGATTGGTCCGATACGCTCCATATTGTTCGTCCCTGGCACACGCCAGGACAGGTTCGAGAAGGCGATGTCCGCAGGAGCCGACGCCGTCGTCTTCGATCTCGAAGACAGCGTCGAGGCGGGGCAGAAGGCGAAGGCCCGCGCCCTGGTTGCGGAATTTCTGTCGACCCCGAACGACAAGACGCTTCGCCTCGTGCGATTCAATGCGGTGCAGACGCCGGAAGGCGAGGCGGACCTCGAGTTCTTCAGCGGAGTGATCGGGTTTGACGGCCTGCTACTGCCAAAGATCGAGAGCGCCGGTTCCGCCGAGCTTGTGGCGCAGGCCTTCGGTTGGGATGCGGACGCGGGCGCGGTTCCGCCTCTCCTGCTGATGCTCGAGACACCGCGTGCCATACTTCGCGCCGGCGAGATCGCGATGGCCGACGCACCGGTTGGAGGCCTTCTCCTCGGAGCGGAGGACCTGACCGCCAGTCTCGCGATCGAACGGACGGTGGACGGTGAAGAGCTCATGTTTGCTCGCGGACAAGTCGCGATGGCCGCGGCGGCGGTCCGGGCGGACGCGATCGATGCGGTCTTTACGAATCTCCACGACATCGACTCGCTCAGACGCGACTGTCAGCGAGCCAGGGGACTGGGCTTTCGCGGCAAGATGGCTATTCACCCCAGACAGGTCGAGATCATCAACGAGGTCTTCACGCCGAGTGCCTCCGAGGTGGATCGCGCCACACGCACCATCGCCGCGTATGAAAACGCGCGCGCGGGAGGAGAAGGCGTGATGGCCCTGGAGGGCCTGATGGTCGAGCTCCCGGTCGTTGAGCGCGCGCGTCGAATTCTTGCCATCGCGGCGGGTCGGCAGCGTGTCGGATGACGGACCGCGGAAAACCTCCGCTGAACGGCATCACTGTGGTCACGATCGAGCAGGCAGTGGCGGCACCGTTCGCCACCCGGCAACTCGCGGACCTGGGTGCCCGCGTCATCAAGATTGAACGACCGGACGGAGGTGACTTCGCGCGAGCGTACGACACCACCACGAACGGGCTCTCCAGCCATTTCGTCTGGCTCAACCGATCGAAGCAATCGCTGACGCTCAATCTCAAGCAGCCGGTGGCCCTTGGCGTTGTGCACCAGCTGCTGGATCGTGCCGACGTCTTCGTACAGAACCTTGGGCCCGGCGCCGCCGAGCGTCTTGGAATCGGATCAGCTGCGCTACGCGCACGGTACCCTCGGCTGATCGTCTGTAACGTGTCAGGGTTCGGCACCTCGGGTCCGTACGCGTCAAAGAAGGCCTACGACCTGCTCGTGCAGGGCGAGGCCGGTCTCGTCTCCATTACTGGACCCGACGCGACTCCGAGTCGGGTCGGCATCTCTCTCGCTGACATTTCGGCCGGCATGTATGCCTACTCCGCTGTCCTGACCGCGCTGTTGGCGCGCCGCGACACCGATCGCGGAACCGTCCTCGACATCTCCCTCTTTGACTCCCTCGCGGAGTGGATGGGGTTCCCGATGTACCACACGGCGTACAGCGGGCACTCACTGCCACGCAGCGGACCGCATCATGCATCGATCGCGCCCTACGGCCCGTTCGGCAGCGGCGATGGCAGGCATGTGATCCTGGCTGTCCAGAACGACCGGGAATGGGTGCGTTTCTGTGGTGAGGTTCTACAACGCGCGGAGCTCACACATGACGAGCGATATCGCACGAACGAGCTGCGCGTTCAGCATCGGCCGGCACTGCACGAGATGATCGACGACGTGCTGGGGCGCTTGTCGACCGAAGAGGTCATCGATCGTCTCGAAACCGCGGGGATTGCGTACTCGCGCATGAACACGGTGCCCGAGTTCCTCGAGCATCCCCAGCTGACCGCCCGCGGCCGCTGGACGGAGATTGGTTCCGAGGTTGGTCCGCTGCGCGCGCTCCGGCCGCCGGTGGAGATCGAGGGCGTCGAGCCGGTCATGGGTGACGTGCCGGCGCTCGGCCAGCACACCACGTCGATCCTGGAGGAGCTCGGCGTCGATCGCCATACGATCGCCGCCTGGAAGAGCGCGGGAACGATCTGATTCGACTCAACGGAAATGGACCCAGGTCACACCCGGGTTCACCGGATCGAGACGAAACGCCGCGACCACGGGCATGGACGCGAGGTGACGATGGACCGCGTCCCTGACGCGCCCTGAACCTTTGCCGTGAATCACCTCTAGTCGATCGGCGCCTCGCAGCAGCGACCGGTCGATCTCATCGGTGAGGCGGGCAAGCGCTTCTTCGACGATGAGCCCGTGTAGGTCGAGCCGACCGGCTGGCGCGACGTGCCCGCGATCTTCCTCAGTGTGTCTTGGCCGGGCAGGCTTGCTTCTGCTGGCCTTCGTCCTTCCCGAGTCCTTCTGGGTGTCGAGATCCTCCTCCCGGCACCACATCGTCACCCCCTCGATGCGCAGCTGGTAGCGGCCATCGCGGCCGATCGCGATGATGTCGCCACGCTTGTTTCCAAGCGCGCGAACGATAGCCGCGTCACCAATGGAAAAGGGCATCAGGTATTATCGGATCCCCATGGCGCACGAGGGCGGACGAGGGTCCGTGTCGTCTCCGGCACGCGTCGCCGTCGTGCAGGCGGCCCCTGTGGCGTTTGACGTCGCACGGACGCTCGAAAAGGTCAGCGATCTCGCCGCGGATGCGAGCCGTCGCGGAGCTCGCCTGACTCTCTTTCCAGAGGCGTTCGTGTCTGCCTACCCGCGCGGTCTCGATTTCGGCGCGGTGGTCGGGTCGCGAAGCCCAGAGGGGCGTGAGCAGTTTCGGATCTTCCATGACAGCGCTATCGACGTTCCCGGTCAGGACGTCGATCGACTTGCCGCCATCGCCCACGCCGCCCGCATGCACCTGGTCATCGGCGTCATCGAGCGCGACCGCGGCACGCTGTACTGCACGGTCCTGTTCTTGGGGCCGGATGGACGCCTGGCCGGGAAACATCGGAAGGTGATGCCCACGGGCAGCGAACGACTGATCTGGGGTTTCGGCGACGGGTCCACGATGCCCGTGATCGAGACCGACATCGGCCGCGTCGGCGCCGTGATCTGCTGGGAGAACTACATGCCGCTCCTTCGCGCGGCGATGTATGCCAAAGGCATCGAGATCTACTGTGCACCAACAGCTGATGGCCGCGACACCTGGTTGCCCACGATGCGGCATGTCGCGCAAGAGGGCCGCTGTTTTGTGCTGTCGGCCAATCAGTTCGCGCGCCGGCGCGATTATCCGGCCGACTACCAGACGGCGTTTGGAGACGCACCCGACACGATTCTGTCGCGCGGCGGCAGCTGCATCATTGGCCCGCTGGGACAGGTGCTCGCGGGTGCTGATTTTGAGGATGAGACAATTCTGACTGCCGACATCGACCTCGACGACCTCACTCGCGCCCGACAGGACTTCGACCCGGTGGGTCACTACGCGAGGCCCGACCTCTTCCAACTCCACGTTGACGAGACATCCCGATCGCCGGTCATGTTCCACAACGCTGCGTCCGCCGCGGTCACTCCCGATTCCGATCGGAAAGAATGACAGGGCTCACGGTGAAGGGAGCCGGCGTGCGGGGATTGGTGTGGCGAGCGGCGATCTCCATTTTGACCATCGGAACCCCGACGTTCGTTGTTGCGCAGGAGGTGGCGACGCCGGCGCTGCGGACTGGCAGCGGCGCGGAAACGATTCGCCTCGATGGGATTCTGGACGAGGCTGCCTGGAGCGCCGCCGAGACGACAGGGGCCTTTGCTCAGACGGACCCGAGCGAGGGGGCACCGGCAACGTTCCCGACCACGGTGCGCGTGTTGGCCGGCAGGAAAACCCTTGTCATTGGCATCATATGCAGCGATGCCGATCCGACGGGGATCGTCAGCTTCAACGTCAGACGCGACGCGCCCCTTGGGCAGGAGGATCATGTGCGCATCGTCCTGGGCCCGTTTCAGGATGGTCGGTCCGGATACGTGTTCGCCGTCAATCCGAACGGTGCTCGCTACGATGGCGTGGTCAACGCGAGCGGCGAGAACGAGAACGCCGAATGGGATGCTATCTGGGAGGCTGAAACCGCTCGCGGGAATGACGGTTGGAGCGCTGAGATCCGCATCCCAATCGATTCCCTGAGCTTCAGGCCGGAACTGCGCGAGTGGCATCTCAACATTGAGCGCCGCGTGCAGAGGCTGCAGGAAGTCGATCGCTGGGCGTCGCCGGTGCGACAGGTACAGGCTCACGCAGACCAGTCGCGCAGGGTTGCTGACAGAGATCCCAGACTTCGCGCTGGGTCGAGGCCTGAGCGTTCGGCCAAGCATCACCACGGGTGGGGGGGTTCCGACGCGCGCTGCCTCCGTTGAGGGCGAGTTCCGTCCGAGTCTCGACGTCACGCAGCGCCTGGGTTCCAACGTCACCGCCTCGTTCACGTCGTTCACCGATTTCGCTGAGACGGAAGTCGATACACGTCAGACGAACCTGACGCGGTTCCCCCTGCTCTTCCCGGAGAAGCGGACGTTTTTTCTCGAAGGCGTGGACATCTTCCAGTTCGGTCCCCCCGTCAACAACGACATGATTCCGTACTTCAGCCGGCGCATCGGCCTCGTGGGTGGCAGCGAAGTGCCGATTCTTGTCGGAGGGAAGGTCAACGGGCGCGTGTCCAGCACCAACTTCGCAGGTATCGTCGTGACCACCGATGAGGAGCCGGGCGTGGTCGCCGAACGCACCACGATGGCCGTGGCGCGGGTCAAACAGAACCTCTGGCGCGAGTCCTACATCGGGTTCCTGGCCACCGCAGGCGACCCGCTCGGACGCAGTGGCAGCTGGTTGAGCGGAGTGGACTTCACGTACAGCACCACGAGTTTTCTCGGGAACAAGAACTTCTCGGTGAGTGCATGGGCGGTCGCGACCGGTCGCGAGGGCTTGCGCGGCGACACCACGGCCTACGCGGCCAAGATCGACTATCCGAATGACAAATGGGACATGCGTTTCTGGTACCGGCGTATTGGGGCTGATTTCGATCCCTCGATCGGTTTCGTCCCGCGTCGTGCGATGCAGCGCTTGAATCCCGCGATCTCAAATCGGACGCGCTTCTCCAGCGGCCCGGTTCAGGATGTGAGCCACGGCGTGAATCCCTACATCACGCTGGACCTGGATGGGCGGTGGGAGAGTCTGGATTCGCCCATCCAGTCGGTCTGGCGATTTCGAAGCGGCGATCGTGTTCAGGCGGTCGTCACGCCCGCCGGCGATCGTCCGGTACAACCCTTCCAAATCTCTCCGGGTGTCATTGTCCCGCCAGGCAGCTACACCTGGGTCCGCCGGAACCTGGGCTTCACCACCGCGCAGAAGCGGCGTCTCTACACATCGGTCGGGTGGACGACCGGGTCGTTCTATGACGGGGAGCTGACACAATGGGACCTGACCGTGGTGTGGAACCCCACCGCGCTCTACACCGTGGAGTTGAACGCCGAGCGCAACGAGGGAGACCTGACAGGCGGACAGTTCACGCAGAATGTGCTGGGCACACGGCTGCGCATCAACGTGTCGCCGGATCTGTCGATTGCCACCTACGCCCAGTACGACACCGAGAGCAAGCTCGTGGGCATCAACTCGCGGTTGCGGTGGACGTTTCTCCCTGTGGCCGATCTATTCGTGGTCTACAACCACAACGTGCGCTCGACGCTGGACCGTTGGGCGCTCGAGTCGAATCAGCTGCTGATCAAGCTGCAGTACGCGTGGAGGATGTGAGCGCACGGCACCACATGTTTGCCTTGTCGTTACCCGAGAGTCATAGAGAGATTACCGCGGTCTGGTCAAATCCCCGGAGACGGCCATTCTGGAGCCGCAGAGCGTGGGGGAGACATGATCAGAGAGACGCTGGCGTGGTGGGACTGGAAAGGGATTGGGGGCGGCGTCGCGAGCATCGGTGCGACAGCGATCGTCGTAGCGGTCGGAGCAAGCTCTCTGGTCGGCGCGCAAACCGGTAACGGCCGCGTGGATCAAGCCAATCGCAGCGGGTGGAGTCCCTATGCGATCGGATTGTGGGGGGACCTCCCGTACTCGCCGGCTCAGGAGACGGTTGGCGTTCCGAACTTGATTGCTGACATGAATGCCCAGCGTCTGGCTTTCAGCGTGCACGACGGGGATCTCAAGCAGGGCTCGAACAGCCCGTGCGACGCAGCGCTGTACCAGCGATCCTTGGGTACTTCAACTCGCTGGAAGCGCCCGCGATGTTTACGCCGGGCGACAACGATTGGACGGATTGCGACCGCCCTTCGAACGGAGGGTTCCCGTCCCTGGGAAGACTCGACCTCGAGCGCGAGGTGTTTTTCAGCACGCCGTATTCGCTTGGTCAGATCCAGTTGCCGCAGGACGTCCAGATGGAACCGCTCTGCCTCGGCTTGGGGGGATTCGTCCCGTGCGTGGAGAACCGGAGGTGGAGTCTGCGAGGAGTCACCTACGCGACCCTCAACATCCAGGGCTCGTGCAACAACCTGTGCGATACGGATCCCGATCCGGACGAGTATGCCGCTCGCAATGACGCGGTCATTCAGTGGATGCAGGAGACGTTTGAGGAAGCCGAGGCCCGCGGTTCAGCCGCGGTGATGCTGATCGCACAGGCAAATCCGGGGTGGGACTTGTCGGATCCGACTCGCGCCCCGATTCGCGACCCACGCACGCTGGCACAGGCGGATGCGTTGCCCGACGGCTTTCAGGAGTTTCTCCTCGCTCTCCGCGAAGAGGTGGTTCGATTCGGCAAGCCGGTGGCGTACGTCCACGGAGACTCCCACTACTTCCGGATCGACAGGCCCTTTCAGGATGCGCAGGGTCGCAGGCTCGAAAACTTCACGCGTGTCGAAACGTTCGGCAACAACCCCGCCAACGGGAACAACGATGTGCAGTGGGTCAAGGTGAATGTCGACGCCCGCACGCGGGAGGTCTTCGCGTACCAGGTGCAAATTGTTCCGGGCAACCGGACGGCGGTCCCAGCCCCATAGCACGCCGGACCAATCGGGCTCAGCCCATCAGGTGGTAGGCGCCCGACACCGCGCCGGATGAGGGGAAGACGCGGTCTGCCTGCGCAGGTGTCAGATCGAAGGTGCCGGCGATGGCGGCCTTCAGGACGGCGCGTGTATCCAGCGTCGGTTTGAGATCCCGTCCTTCGAACAGCGCGGTGGTCGCCAGCCCAGGCCAATCGGAGAAGACGGTTGAGCGCGCCACCTTTGGGCCGATCAGGAAGCCGGCACCTGCGGTCCCATGATCCGTCCCGCGAGTCCCGTTGGGCCGGGCGGTCCGTCCGAATTCGGTCATGACCACAACAGTGGTATTGGCCCAGGCGGTTCCCATTTCGGTTCGAAACGTCACGAGCCCCTCGGCGAGCTGCCCGAGCAAGCGATCCAGCGCCCCACCGACCAGCCCCTGATTCGCGTGGGTGTCCCAGCCGCTGAACTCGACCGCCGCGATGTTGGGGCCCCTGTCCTCCCGCAGAATGCGCGCCGCCGCAGTCATCAGCGGCGTCACGCCGCCGCGCCGCGCGCCTTGACCGGCCATCGGCTCTTCTCCGATGGTCGCTTGTTGCTGGATCGCCGCTTCGAATCGGCCGTGCAGAACGCTGTCTGCTCGGTAGAGCACTGACAGCCGATCGAGATATCCGTCATCCACGACACCGAGCTGGGTGGGTGACCAGGTGCGCACGTCCACCGGGCCCGACATGGAGCGGGGAAGCCCAGACGCGATCGCGATCCCAGATCGTTCGCCCGGCATCACCTGCAGAAGGCGGTTCAGCCATCCATCGGCTGATCCCATCGGCCGATCGATGCCGGTTTCCAGGATCGCCTGGCCGTCGAAGTGGCTTCGCGTGCGATAGGGAATCGCCATCGCATGCAGGACGACCAGTTCCTCCTGTGCCCACAGTTCGCGGAGCGGCGCAAGGCCGGGGGCCAGTGCGAATTCGTCGTCGAGCGCGATCAGGTCCGAGTCCTCGAACGCCAGACCGCCTCGCAGGGACCGATAGTCGGGATCGCCGTAGGGGATCACGGCAGCAAGGCCATCGAATCCGCCACGGAGCAGCACGAATACAAACCGGCCGTTCTGTCGGACCTGAGCAAAGGTGACGCGAGGCAGACCGAACGTGGCGATCCCGCCCAGGCACATGTGTCTCACGAATGTCCGACGGTCCATGATCATCTCCACTGAAACGCAGGTCCGGCAATGGCGAGTGAAAGACGGTCCGCGGGAGCAATCGACGTGTCCGAGAGCAAGGCGCGGAGCGGATCCTTTTCGCTCACGTCGACGACTTCGAGGAGATCGCGCGGCTCGATTCGATCGGCGCGCAGACGCCCCGCGAGCGTTCTGGCCAATTCCGCTCGATTGAGCAATGAGTCAGGGTCGGCCCATTCCTGCACCGAGTCTCCGAAGCCTTTCGGCGACTGCGGAGCCCATAGTGGATGACGCAGCTGACGCAGAACCGGTACCGTCATCGGACCGATCTCTGGAGCACCGAACGCGCGCAACGCCGCCACGAGCCAGTCCTGCGGCGTGCGGAACTTCCGCGTCTCGTCGCTCCACGCTTCCTGAACGTCGATGAGCGCCGTGGCGACCGCGCGGAGATCGCCGTCGGAGGAGCGAAAGACCCGGGCGACACGGTCGACCGCAGCGGCCGGCGGATCGTCGGCGACGAAGTGCGTCACGAGTTTCATGGCGATGAATCGAGCCGTCGACGCATGGCTGCAGAGGTCGTGGATGGCACGTTCGCCCTGCGCAACGCCGCCTTCTGGGTAGCGCACGCCGAGCACAGTTCTCGCACCCGGTTCGTGAAGGACGCCCTGGAACGCAAAGCCGATCGCGGACCCGCCATCCTGCAGTCCGGTCACCGTCCAACCAGTGAGGGTCTTTGCCAACTCCTCCACATCCTGCTGGGCATACCCGCCGTTCACGCCAACTGTGTGCAGCTCGAGGAGCTCACGCGCGTAGTTCTCGTTGAGCCCGCGTGCCCCTCGCCCGCGGCGTCGTGCGGCGCCGCGCGAGGTCGGACCGATGGACTGGAAGTTGTCGAGATAGACGAGCATCGCCGGATGCTTCGCCGACGCCAGGACCATGTCCTCGAACCGGCCGAGAACATGTGGACGGATCAGCTTCGCGTTCGTAGCTGCCTGCCAACGGGACCACGAGCACCTTGGCTGCAGTGGACACGCACAGGTGATTCGACCAGAAGGCCACAAGTCGCTCGACGAACGGGCGCTCGCTTACCTGATGCGCGTCTCGAGTGCGGCGAGGGCTTTCTGCCGCCGCGATCTCGACCAGTCGCCGTCGCGCCTGTTGGCGCGGCTGAGGTGGCTGTGGTTGTTGGGAAGGCTGGGCCGGCGGCGGCTGTCGTCGGTTCGCCTGCGCGGGCATGCGGAACGCGCGAATCGCATCGCTGATCGCGGCCGGGGCCGCTATGGCCGGAGCGGCCGCCATCGGTGGGTCGCCGGCGAGCTGCGCCCGGAGCCAGCCGCGAGGGTCCCGCAGTCGGCCCCGCTCGCCAGGGCGCGCGCCCAGCCCGAAGCGGTTCAACGCTCGGAGTGCGGCGTTCATGTCAGGGGTTACTCGCCGTTGGGCCTGAACGTTTACCAGAGGCACAGGACCGTTGCTTTCGATGCCCGGGCTACACAGAATGGCCCGGCGGCCATCGGTGGCCGATTCTGAGGAGATCTTGATGCTCGCGCGTCTTGTCTCGGTGCTAGACCGCTTGTCGATTCGGCGATAGAGCGGAGGCGGTTTACGCCTCCGCAGGACACGCGCACGCTGAAGCGTGCGCTCTAACGGCAGAATCACTAGCAAATCACTAGAGGTTCCCGTTTGAACTCTGGACGCTGCATTATCAGTCCGCCAACGGATTGGGTCGCAGTTGGATGTGCGCGACGTAGCCCATCCGCGTCTCGCTGAACTTTGGAAGATACGAGTTGTACGACGCCCACAGCCCCCGCCCCTTCCACCCCGCGCCCGCATCGTCGATGCGCCCATCGAGCCCGCGTGTGAAGAACGGCAGCGGATATGGCATGCGGAAGGTCGAGAAGCGCTCCGTCTTCGGGTCGAAGATAAAGAGCGCATCCGACGAGGTGCCAGTGACGATCACCATGTCCTTGCCCATGCCGAGCGTGTCGAACTGATCCACCCAGAGGAAATAGGGGTACTCGGTGCTGCCGGTCTCCTTGCCGGTGCCCGGGTACTTCGGGCCGGGCAACTCCCAGTAGGTGAACTTCTCCGTTTTCGGATCGAAGCGCGCAAGGTGGCCGCTCCCGGCCGAGAACCACACGCGGCCGTCGGTGCTGTGGTCGATGCCGTGCGCCAGGCGGCCGGGCGCCGGCAGCGGGTAGTCCGTCATCCTCCGCGTCTTGGGGTCGATCTTCCAAATTTTGTTCTCCGGCCCGTTGGAGGTGGAGACGCTCACGAAGACGTTGCCGTCCACCGGGCTGACGGTGATGCCGTACCCGCCGCTTGGCAGCACGCGCTTGGTGCGCGGGTCGACACGCATCCACGCCATCTGCGCGTCCGCTTCGGTCGCCGGGATGTTCTTGAAGTCGAGCTTGTTCAGGTCGAGCGTTCCGATGATGCCCGCGTCGGTCCAGAGCCGGCCCTTCCAGTCGAACTGCAGATGATGCGTCGGGAAACTCGTGTCCACCTGACCGAATGTTCCCGTCTTTGAGTCGTAGAAACCGAGGTGCATGCCGTTGCCGCGCGACGCCAACGACTGGTAGGCGAGGTCGATCTCCTCGGCCTTCATCGACTCGGTGACGATGGTGTCCTTGATCCAGCGCGGGTTGTTCTCCACGCCGCCCGGACGCATGCCCACCGTCATCCACACGCGCCCCTGGTCGTCCATCATCGGGTTGTGCGGGCTCGCCATCCAGCGTGCGGTGTCGCCTTCGTTGGTGTGGTAGTAGTCCTTCGCCGCGTCGTAGCCGTCCTTCCGGCGCGGCTCTATCTGTAATGCATCTACGGTGTGCTTCACCGGATCGAGCACAAGGAGCCTCCCGCCGTACATTCGGTCCGCGCCGAAGACCTTGCCGTACGGGTAAAGCGTCGGGTTGCGCTTGTCGGTGGCGATGTTGTCGTGCACGAACGACTGCGCGGAGCCCCAGTCCCACTGGGTGACGACGAAGTTGCGCTCGATGCCGGTGGGCCTGGGCGGCGCCGGCGGCAGCGCGCCAGCGCGCATGCGGCCCACCCAATCGGCCAGCGTCTTCGTGAGGAGCGGTCGCCCCAGCTCGTCGGCGGCGCTGCTCATGCCACGGTTGAGCGAGAGCAGTTTGTCCCACTGCTCGGGCTGGTTGTAGATGCGGGTGGCCGTCATGCCAAGCTGGTGGCACTGGTTGCACGCGCGCAGCTCGGTGAGCCAGTGGTCCTGGCTTCCCTTGAACTCGGGCGGCAGCTGGTCCTTGCTCGGTGGCTGGATGAGTGCCGCCCACGATGAGGCCGGATAGATGCGCGCCGCCTCCTGCGGCGTCGCATCGCTCGCCTGCAATCGGATCTGTTGACCGCGCTCGGCCTTCACTTTGGCCGAGTCCTTCAGACCGAAGCCGCGCACCCACACGTCGTACGACGCCGCCGGCAGATCGGGCACGAGGAATCGTCCCAGGTCGTCGGTAACGACGACCTTTCGGTAGGGGGTCGAGAGCTTTGTCTCGGCGATCACCCACACGCCCGCCTCGGGCCGCCCGCTCGCCGCGTTCGTCACCGTGCCGCCGATAGCTTCGGGCACCGTCTGCACTGCAGGCGCTGCGCCGTTGCGCCCAGCGACGCCTTCACGGCCGACGCGGCCGCGACGCCAACGCCCATCAGGACCACCCACGCGGTCGTGCGCATGATGTTCGGCATCTTTACTCCTCAGCTCTCCCCAGGTATAGACGACGTCGGAGGATCGCAAATCGACGTGCAGTTCGGCCGGATTCAGTTGGTGCCGCGCCTGTTCGCCGTCTCCACCAGCGCTGAGAATGGATCCATGCCGCCGTGCACGTGCACGAGCTGTGCGACGTCGAGCTTGCGCGAGCGGATGTGCTCGAGGAGGTTCGTCGTGTACGGACTCGACGGCAGCGGCTTGGCGCCCGGCGGACGCGGTGCGAACGCGTCGGCCTGCAGCAGCATCCGTTCCTTGGGCAGGTACACCACCAGCAGCGAGTCGGCGTGCAGGTTCCCGCTGAGGTGCAGGAGCTCCACCGAGCGCGTGCCGTCGGTGAGCACCCGCTTGTCGCCCACGCCCTCGATGACTGCTGCCTTCGGCGCGCGCGACAGTCGGTCGGGCACGATCTGCGAGGGGTTGCGGAAGAGCTTCTCGTAGTAGGCCTTGTTCGACTGGTGCGTCAGGATCGGAATCCCTTCGGCGACGACGGCCCGCAGCCCGCCCGAATGATCGCTGTGGTGGTGCGTGTTCACGACGTAGCGGATCGGCTTGCTCGGCGTCACGCGCTTCACCTCGGCCAGCATCGCCTCGGTCCGCTCCTCGTTGCCCGGCGCTTCGATCACCACCACGTGGTCGCGGAACTCGATGAGGAAGCTCATGGGGATCCCGCCTTCGAGCGCCCAGAAGCCGGGCGCCAGCTCTTTGGCGGTGGCGCGGGCTGGCCCCTCGGCTGCCGGCGCACCGGCTGGGCGCGGCGGCGCGGTCAGGCTGGCCGCTTGGTCGCTGTTGGGCTGCACGCTGCTCACGCGCAGGTCAAAGGTCGGGAACCCGCCCTGACGTTGCACGATGTGCATCGGGAACTTCACACCATTGACGTCGCGGTAGTCGCTGTAGACCGCCTCGAGCGCCATGTCGCCGTAGAGTGGGTTCGAGACCCTGGTCTCGACGCGCTCGACGAGGTTCTGCGCGTTGAGCGTGCCGCTGATCGCGTACTTGCCGTTGAATGCGGTGAACGAAACGACCTGCGCGCCGCGCTGGCCGGCCCGCACGGTGGCGGTGTTCGCGGCCGCACCCTTGAGAAAGCCATGCGGCGTCAGCCAGATCAGTAGCGCGCCATTCTCCGTCCGCCCGTCGCGCATTGCGCGCGTCGTCTGCGGGCCGAACGGGATCGGACGGATGCCGCCCTGCTGCGTCTCCGGTACGTAGGGGCCGGCGCCGCCGCCTTTCGGCGGGTTCTCATCGTCCACGCGGACGAACTCCTCGCGCATCACCGGGCCGCCGAAGTTGAGGGCTGCGTCGTACTTCGTAACGGTGAAGCGTGGCCACGGCCCTCCGGCGGTGTAGTTCTGGCCCACCGAGTAGCTCGAGCCGGTGGCGCTGTAGCTCACGCCTTGCAGCGTGGCCGTGCCCATGGCTCGGCTCGCCGCATCCACCACTCCGCGCGCATCCTGCGCGCCGAGGTCGAGCGAGAGCGCCAGGCCGGCCAGCGCTCCGATCAGCAGCATCCTCTTCATACGTCGCTCCTCGGACAAGTCCTAGAAATCGAGCTGGAGACTGACCTTCATCAGGCGCCCGCCCATGATCTGGATCGCGTTCAGCCACGCCGGGCCGTAGCGCGTGGTCATGTTCAGCACGTTGCTGGCGTTCATCAGGTTGTAGATGTCCACCGATCCCGGGAGTCGCGTCCGCGCCGCGAATCGGAAGACGCGCGTGCGCACCTTTTCGATGAGCACCGGGCTCGCCACCTCTACGGTGACGCCGGGCAGCACGCCTCCGGACGCATCGCGAACGATGCCCGCCAGGCTGGCGGCGTCAGAGGTCTGGGCAGCTGTCGGCGCGGGCCTCGACAGCACCGCGGCGCAGGCGAACAGGACGAGCGCAACTCGGATCGACAGCATGTTTTCCTTCCGACGGGGGGACCGTAGCAGCGCCGCCGAGCTGTGTCAATGGGCGAATAGGCTCTCGCCAACCGCCGACGTGAGGCCAACGAGGGATTGGTGAATCGAAAGGCGGCTCATGGCGCTGGTGGCGCGCCGGTCACTGGCTTGAGTTCGGCGGCGAGCGCCTCGGCGATCCCACGAGGCCTACGGCGAACATAGTGAGGGTGACCGCGAGCAGAACCAGAACGTTGCGGCGACTCATGGCTGGTCGAGTCCGTCGAGCCAGAGCAAGATGGGAAACGGACTCAGGCCCGCTCCGCCCGATCCAGGTCGAGTCCACTCGCGCACTTCTCCCCACGTCATCATCCGGCCCGATCCGAGCACGGCGATGTTTGTGCCGTCGGCGACTGCTATCGACGTCACATTCTCGAGACCCTGAACGAGGCCCGCACCGAGTATCGAACCCGGTCGCCCAGTCTCGTAGTGAGCGTTGCTCCCCCACGTCATCACAGCACCGGTGGTCGTGATTGCCGCGACGTGCGACCCGCCGGCAACGACAGCGCGAATACCTCGTGCCCCGACGACGGGCGCCGGCGTTGGCCTCGGTGACGGGTTTGTATACGTGGCGCCCCACTCCATGACGGTGCCGTCCGAGAGCAGCGCCACGGAGAAGTCCCACCCGGCCGAGATCGCGACGGCATTGCGCACACCGGCCACCGCGACGGGGCGGTCTCGATTGGCAGTGGAACCGTCGCCAACCTGCCCGAACCTGTTGAATCCCCAGGCACGCACGGTGCCGTCCTTGAGCAGGGCGAGCGAGTGGCGATTGCCAGCGGCTATTGCTGTCACGTTGGCGAGGTCGGATACGCGAACTGGGTACGGCACGTAGGGCATTACGCGCGCCGATTGCGTCTTGAAGGTGACCGTCGGCAACGGCCCGATGCCGAGTTGTCCGCCGTCGCCCCGACCCCACGCGTAGACACCGCCGTCCCGCGAGAGCACGAGAACGTGATCAGCCTTTGACGAGATGTCCACGGCATCCACCGACGTGGCCACCGGCGTCGGGGTATTCGTCTTCATGCGCGGCTGCGCTCTCGTCTCGAACTCGGTGAGAGGCGTCGACCCGAGCTCACCAGAACCAGTGGCGCCACAGGCGAGCACACGTCCGTCCGCCAGAACCGCGAACGATGTACCCGATCCCGCAGCGGCCGCCACCACCGCCGAGGGGCAGGCGACTGGGTAGAGGGCGAAGTGATCGACGGGCCGCTCGTCCCCAAGTCCGAGGTATTCCGCGGCTGGCATCTCTTCGCCCCTGCCGATGTCCATGGAAAACGACTGCAGGCGCCCGTCAGGCCCCAGGAGAAGCCCGTGCCCTGGCCCCAGAAACAGACGGTGAGTCGACGTTGGTCGCGTCTGAGCGCCGAGACGAGCCGCCAACGGCAGCGCAGCCAGAAGGGCCATTGCTTCACGGCGATTCATGGTTGGATCTCCTTTAGCCAGGCTTGGGCTGCCGCGCGCGCTGCAGACGTGGCCTCGGGTCCGACAATCACGGCTTCCTGCCACATCCAGTTGCGTTGTCTGTCTGCCTTGTCGATGAACTCGATGCCATCGGCTCCACCCGTCAGACTGATCGGTACGGGCTGAAAAGTTGACATTCGCTGTCGCGTCGAGAAACTCCCTGAGCCGGCGGACAAGAATTCGTGTGGGATCGATGGGATATCGCTCGTCGTTGGCTTTCGACGATGCGTTGTCCCTGGCCGTTCTGTCGCCGCGCTCAATCTCAAGACCCGCTCGCAGCATCTTCGCGAACTCTCCGCTCGTGATCTTGGCCTCCTGTTCATCAATCGACTTCAGGAGCTGCGCCGCATTCGCTGGTGGCAGTGAGGCGGCCATCTGCCGCGATTGGGCGATGCTTTGCTTCATCTCGTTGATCTGCGCTTGCACTTCTTCGTCGATCGACGGCTGGGCTGGCGTAGTGTCCGGCCCGATGACTTCGCGCCTGTGCTGCGCGTAGGCGGTTTTGAACGCGGCGGAGCCGACGTAGGCCTTGGCCCACGCGAAGAGAGCCGTGGCGGCAGGACCTCGCGCAGCCGCCGGAAGCTTGAAGAACGCGCGTCTGCCGGTCTCCACGATTGCAGCCCGGCGGTTGGTGCTCGTGGACTCGGCTTCGCGCATCACGAAGTTCCGGGCCGCCGCCTCGGTGAGGCCGAGCTGCGCAAGGGCACCCTGCGCAGCGAGTGTCCCGGCCCCGACGAGCAGAGCCGCGCCGAGCGCCGCCATCGAGAGCAGGGAGATGACGGCTCGTCGCGATCGGCTCACGGCGTCCTCATTACCGTGACCCGACGTGACGAGTCGAGTCGTGTGAGTCACGGCGCGCCTACTTCTTGATGAACTCGACGCGTCGGTTGTTGGCTTTGCCGGCCGGCGTTTCGTTCTTGTCTACCGGCTCGCCTTCGCCCTTGCCGTCTGTGTCCATGCGTGCCGCGTCGATTCTTGAACTCGCTGACGAGCGCCGCTTTCACGGCGGCGGCCCTTCGCCTCGAAAGGTCGAGGTTGGCGGCGGTCTCGCCGTCCGAGTCTGTGTGACCGACAATGACGACGCGCACGTCGGCGGCTCTCGGTGAGCACGCCGGCAATCTCCTTGAGTGAGCCGTACGATTCACCCTTGATCCGGTCGCTGTTGACGTCGAACAGGATGCCGTGGCTGACCCACTTCCCCTGGGTGATGATCTTGTTGCGCGTGTCCGGCGCGCCGACCGCGAGGCGCAAGTTCCCGACGTAGTACTCCCCTGTGGGGTCATCGACGCGCAACCCAAAGACGAGCATGTTCAACTTTGCTGTAGCCAGAAACGCGCGCGGCAGGTCCCACACCTTCTCTTCGTTCAGGTACACGCGGATGCGCTGGCGTTGACGCCACATCGACACGTGAACGGGGTTGGCCGTCTTCGTGAACTGTGTGACGGACTTCGTGCTTTGGGCCGCCGAGTCCCCGTTCTGTCTCACCTGGGTTTCCGATGTTCCGGCGTCCCCGGCCCCGGGATTTAGTCGCAGGATGACCGAGTTGGGTGCAGCGCTCCAAGCCGCAGCCTCGCCGGACGGCAGATCGGTGATGACCGCGTTGAGAGGGTATCCCGAGAAGGTTGGCGGCGTGAGCACGTCGAACTCGAGCGTGAAGTCGTCGGGCAGCGCGTTGACGAACTCCGGCAGGTAAAAGCCGGTGCCAGCCAGTTTCAACCAACGCCCTGGCTTACCCGCAACTGTGACAATTTCTCCCGACGCGTTGGTATTCCACTTCGCGGGATAGTCGCCGACGGCGTCCTGAGTGAAGTCGTCTAGGGCGACGACTTTCTCGCCCGGAACGAAGTCGAACTTGCTGAACGCCTGAAAGGCAGGCGCGGCGTCGCGTCGCGAGGAGCCGTAGACGAAGCCGCTGGTGGCTGCGGGCTGAGCCGGCGCGGCCGGCAGGGGCCGCTGGTGCCGGTTCCTCGTTCTTGGCTGCTGCCTCCTTCTGGGCTTCAGACTCCTTCTTCGCCTGCTCCTCGGCCTCTTTCTTCTTCCGCAGTTCGTCCTGGGCCCTTCTTGGCTGTCAGCGCCAAGGCCTCCGAACTGGGCGTCGAGCGGAGCCGTCCCGAGCAGGGTCGTCATGAGAACCAGCGTCGTCACCGCGTGCAACAGCAGTAGTCGTAGGGTGCGCATCGGACTTCTCCTATTGGATCGAACGGGAATCGTCACGGGGGTTGGCGCGTGCCTCGGTTCGCCACGAGCGCGCGTCAGTTGGCGAAAAAGTGGCTCGAGGGCGCACATAGCAGAACATAGGGAGAGGGCAACCGACAAGCTCCGTTTCAATCGAGAACGGCGCATCGTGGCGCCGGGCCAGGCGCAGGACATGAGTTTCGCGCTCGCACGCTATCTGCATTGACCTGACCGAGCGCGTGGCGGCATGCGCGATGACTACCGCTGGCGAAGGCGTTTGGGCTCGTGCGGGCCGGGCAAAGCTGCCAAGAGCAGACACCGTCCGGTCGGGTTTGTCGCTGAATCGGGCCGTGTGCTTAACTGTCGCACCTACAAGCAGTTACACATTGCAAGAGCCCGTCAACCCTGTCGATATCACCCAGCTCCTGCACGAGCCTCGAGACCCTCGATCCCGCTTTCCCGGACTGAACGCTCGCCTTCCCGAAATCAGCGTGCGGTGACCGCCCGGTAGGCCGCCTCGACATTGCTCGGCATCCGCTCCTGGTACGACCAGTCGGTGTATCCGGCATCCTCAATTCCTGCTTGACCTGCTCGAGCGTCCTGCCGGCACGCACCAGGGTGCCAACGCGCTCGAGAAGGAGCGTGTAGTAGCGCTCGTTGTCGTCGAAGATCTTCGTCGTGCCGAACGAACCGTGTCCAGGGACGACGATATCCGGATTCAAAGATCTCATCATCCTCATCGCCGCGAGCATGTCGGGGATCTGGACGAATGGTCGGATGTTGTTGATCGATCCGGGAAGCGCTACGGATGCCGCGAAGAGCACCCGCTCGTTTGGAAGCCACACCGCGGTGTCCGCCTCGCTGTGAACGCCGCGCATGTGTATCAGTTCGAAGGTCCGTTCCCCGACTCGTAACGTCGTCTTGTTCTGGTACTCAACGTGAGGCGTCACCAGGCGGTAGCCCTGCACAGCCTCGCGCATCTCCGGGGACTGCTTGGCGAGTGTGCTGGCTCGTTCCGGATCGAAAGCCTTTCGCATGGCATCGGATGCGCCGACGTGATTGACGACGAGGGCGGGAGGAGAGAACACGAAATTGCCAGTCGTGTGATCGGGGTGCACCTCCGTATTGATCACGATGCGCACCGGGAGGTTCGTCAGCTTTCTGACAGCTTGCATCACCTCACGGGAGTCGATCAGTGTCTGACCTGTGTCGATGATGACGACCCCCTCTTCCGTGAGGACGATGCTGGAAGTCGAATTCACCTCGCGAGAGGACTGAACGTATATCCCGTCCTTGATCTTGCGGAAGTTCGGGCCGAGATCCTGCGCCCACAAGGGCGAGGTGAACAGGACAAGACAAGGAAGGCAGGCGATCAGGACGGCGGTTTTCGTGCGGTGCCCTGCATGAGTGTCAGTCATGCCGGCAAGGATAAACGAACTGGAGACAGGTGGAAGGGTCTTTATCGGGCAATTCGCGCTCGCGCACAGACCGCGCCTCCCGAAGGCCAGCAAAAAACGACTGCTAGAAGCTTACGGCCGAGGCATCGGCGAGAATCTGGTCCCTGTAGACAGGCAACGACCAGCCCTGGCGCGTCAGTTCGTCAACGCGTTGCTGAACTTTCGTGACGTACGCTGCCTTGGTGCCGTACAGCTTCTTCAACTCGGCACTCGACAGCGCAATCTCGTATCCGGTGAGCCTACACAACTGATCGATACCTGCGTCACCACGAAGCGCCACCCACGGCACCGTGTTCGGCGTCGCCGGTACGGCGCCTTCGTTCGGAACGCCGTACTTCGTCACGGGCACGTCGACATAGGGGCTTCGAATGCCGCCCCTTGGATTGCCGAACTCGTCGAGGGCCATGAGTGAGCCATCATTCGCGACATTGCGGTCCACGAGCATTCTGTCCGCGCGTGGAGGAACCGTGCCGGCATCGACCCATTGCACGAGATGGTGGAGCGCCACCGACATATAGGTGCTCAGGGGGAACAAGCTGATCGGGTACTTGCACGGATTCGGCCTGAATGCCTCGACGTTGCGGGTGTCGAGGTGTGCCATCCCCGCAAACTCGTACACACGAAACTGGTCGCCTGGCGCGTCGCCGTCCTGGCGTGTTGGGAACGATCCTCCGCCGCATCGCTTCGGTCGTGGTGGGCACCTGGAATCATCGGCACGTCCACGGATCGGAGGTTCGCTCCATTACTCGTTCGGCAGAAAGCCGTCGTACGATCGGCTTCATGTCGCCGAGGCGGTAGACCATGTGGGCAGGAAGGATTTCCGCGAGCACGATGCCGCTGAACCGCGCACTGTCCGAGGGCCGTCGCACCACCAGTCGTGTCTTGTAAGGCTTGCCGCTCGCCACGCCCGTGACGAAGTATTCGGTGGCTTCGTACCTGAAGTGCGCCATGTCTCCTCCGGCGGGCAGAGACATCAGGGAGGAGAACGGCTGTCCGGGACCCGTCACGGCATCCGAGATCGACGCGAGGGGTGACACGATCGGCGCTTGAGGCAACGCCGCGGCCGGCTGCCCCTGTTGTGTTGGTGCGGCGCCTTGTCCGCGCTGTCCGGCGACCGGTAGTGGCGCCTGCGCCGCCAGGGTGACGAGACCCGCCGTCGTCGCCCCGACGGCCAGGACCGTGGCGAGGGAGCCCGTGCGACGACAATGGGATGGCATAGGGAATAGAATAGCCCGCGAATGAGCGAGGAGGAAGGTTCCATGGTCACGCCCCGCACCGTTGCCACACGCACGCGTGTGTCGGCATCCACGTACTTCGTGCTCGTCGCAGCGGCGTTGGCCGTAACGTTTGCAGCGAGGATTCCTGCACAAGACAAGCCCGCTCCCGCACCGGTGCCTCCAGCCGGAGTTCAGGCCCTTCCCGTTGACCTCTTCACGACCAAGAACTTCTATCGCGATCGGCAGCACTGGACGGACCCGCGATACGCGCGGTGCAACACTCCCAGGCAACTGACGGACATGTGGACCGCCAACAGGGTCGGCCAATGGGGTGACTGCACCCTCGATCGCGAGGTCGCGAAGATCGTCACACCCTACGCTTACAAGACAGCCGGCGAACACTACGCGGCGCTGATGGCCGAAGCACGGAAAGCCGGAGGACCGACGGTCCATACGCGCCAGACGCTCCCCAACTGGGACGGGCGATATCGCCGAGGTGCGCCGGGCGAACAGTGGATCTGGGGCCGCAACCTGCAGACAGCGACGATGATCTCGCTGCTCACGCCCGAGTACCAAAAGCGCATGGTGCAGCACAATTTCCATGAGGTCGTGAACAACTCACCGCAGTGGAACGCCGCCTTCTGCTACCCCGAAGGACTGATGCGGTGGTGGGCGCAGTTCTCGCTTGGAGGGACCATCGAAGTGTTGACGACGCCGAATCAGGTGCAGTTCCTGAGCGGTATCGCCGACAACTTGCTTCGCAAGGTGCACGTCGGACAGAAGCACGTTCAGGAGGTACCGCAGTGGTACGGCGAAACAGTCGGTTTCTGGAATGGCAGCACGCTCGTGACGTGGACCGCCAACGTTCAGGGTTGGACGTTGTCGCACTCGATGTTCGAGTTCAGCAGCGCGATGGAGATCGTCGAGGTGTTCAGGCCCAGTGCGGACGGTAAGACGATCACCGTCGAAGCCACCTTCTACGATCCCGAAGCCTTTACGCGGCCGCTGCACACCGTGACGCCCTGGGAACTCGCCGGCGGCCCCGACGATCCGAATGCCAGGCACACGTTCGTGGAGTGTCGCGTGCAGAGCACGATCGTGAACGGACCCGATGGCCGGCCGACGCAGTTGACGTTCATCGACGAGGGGTACGTGGACTACTTCGGGCGGCCATGGGCGCAGAATTGGGAGAAGCACTTCGAGCAGGGCTGGGAACGGCCCGAGTAGCGGCCAGCGTGGCAGGTCCCCGGACTCCGGGTACCGTGTCGAGGCATACTTGAGGAGGAGGCGTCGTGAGAGAAACAACACCGAAGTCATCGTGGGTCGCGTGGGCCGTCGGCGTCCTGCTGCTCGCGGTCATGGTGGCCCCCGCCCTGTCGCATCACTCGTTCGCCATGTACGACCTGACGAAGACACGCACGATGACCGGCAAGCTCGTCCGGTACATTCCCGGCGCCAATCACGCGCAGCTCGTGTTCGACGTCCTGGATGACAGCGGCAAGCCGGTCATGGAGAAGGGCAAGCCCTTGCAGTGGGGTGTGGAGACCGCATCCGCCGCGGCGCTGGCGCGCCAGGGTGTCACGCCGAAGGCCTTCCCTGACGGCACGATCTTCACGGTGATGTTGCACCCGCTGAGAGACGGCCGGCCCTTCGGCGCGATGGCGGGGTTGCTCATCAAGTGCGGCTCCACGATGCCTGCCGGCGGCTGCACCAAGGAGACAGGCCAGACGCTGATCTCCGGCGGCGGCCCCGACTGACGCCCTCACTCTCCACTAGGCCACGCGAGTCTAGCGGCAGACTACAGAGACTCTAGCACGAGTCAGAAGATGCTCAAGAGCCTCTGTGCCTCTGTGTCTCTGTGGCCCGTGTATGTAGAGAACGCTCTTAGCGAGTCAGATCCTCGTCTCTCGTTTCTCGCGTCAGCGCGAGGCCGATGAGCGAGAGAAGCGCCGCTCCCGTGAGGTAGTAGCCAACGGCGGGGAGTCCGAAGCTGCCGGCCAGCGAGGTTGCGATGTAGGGTGCGAACGATCCGCCCATGATGCCCGCGAGATTGAACGTCAAGGAACTGCCGGTGTAGCGAACGTCGGTCGGAAACAGTTCCGTCAGCACCGTGCCGAGCGGACCGTACGTCAGTCCCATCAGGCCCAGCCCCACCGCCAGCGTCAGCACGGCGCCGATCGTGCCCGCCGAGAACAGCGGCGCCATGACCAGACCGAACAGCGCGATGGCGATCGTGGCGCGCTGGAGCATTCGCCGGCGGCCATGCTCCGCGATGCGCGCGGAAATCGGGATGGTCACGGCGAAACAGACCACGCCAACCAACTGGATCCGGAGGAATTCCTCGCGGGTAAACCCGAGGGCGCTCGTGCCCCACGACAGTGTGAACACGGTCATGAGGTAAAAGATGACGAACGTCGCCAGCGACATCAGCGTGCCGGCAGCGACCGTGCCCGGGTGCTCGCGGAGTACGGCGACCATCGGGACCTTCACGCGCGCGCGACGTTGAAGGGAAGCGGCGAAGATGGGCGTCTCGGCGATCGTCAGGCGCACGTAGAGGCCGACGACCACGAGGACGGCGCTCGCGAGAAATGGAACCCGCCACCCGAATGCGGCGAAGCGTTCATCGCCGAGCCCGTTCGAGAGGGCCAGGAACACGGTTGTGGACAAGAAGAACCCGAGCGGCGCGCCAAGCTGGGGAAACATCCCGTACCACGCCCGCTTGCCGGGCGGCGCGTTCTCGATCGCCAGGAGCACCGCTCCCCCCACTCCCCGCCCAGGCCCAGGCCCTGCCCGAAGCGGCACAGGGCGAGTAGCGCAGGAGCCGCGACGCCGATCGAGGCATAGGTCGGCAACACCCCGATCGCAACGGTCGATACGCCGGTCGTCAAGAGGGCGGCCACCAGCGTCGTCTTGCGGCCGACGCGGTCACCGAAGTGGCCGAAGAGCGCCGACCCGATCGGACGCGCGAGAAAGGCAATGCCGAACGTGGCGAGCGACGCGAGTGTTGCCGTGGAGGGATCGGACGCGGGAAAAAAGAGAGCCGGGAACACGAGCACCGCGGCCGTGCCGTAGATGTAGAAGTCGAAGTATTCGATGGTGGTGCCGATGAGACTCGCGAGGAGTACCTGGCGGGCGCTGTTGGCGGGGGGAGAAACTCCGGGGTCGCCCGCGTTCACATGAGTTCGACGGGCCACAGAGCCACGAGAGACACCGAGCATGTTGGTTCGCTCTGTGACTCCGCGGTTCTGTGACCCGTGACGTTACCCTCCGAGAGACTTTCTAGAACGCGTACTTGATTCCGAACTGCATGACTCGGGGTGCACCGCCATTGGTGGTGATCCGCCCGAACTGCGCGTTGGTCAGATTCAAGTTTGGCAGGCCCCAGTTGAAATTGTTCAACAGGTTGAACGACTCGATCCGCAACTCCAGACTCTGAGAGCCGCCAAACGCGATGAGCTTCGATACCGCCAGGTTGATGTCCCAGTATCCCGGCCCTTCAACCGCGCGGTACTCCAGGTCTCCAAAGGTGCCTGGCGCCGGCGCGGCAAACGCCGCCCTGTTCAGATAGCTGGTCAGCGTCTTGGCGCCATACACATCGTCAGACACCTGATTCGGACGCTGCCCGATCTGGCCGTTCAGTGCGTTGTCCGTGCCGGTGATGATGTTCATCCACTGGCCCGACCGCACCGAGAGGATGCCCGACATCCTCCAATTCGCTGCCAGCATGTTCACGACCCGATTGCCCCACTCCGGAATCATGTAACCCACGGTGGCATTCGCCAGGTGTGAGCGGTCCTGGTCGCAATGCCCCCTGTCCATATCCGGATCGGCGGGATTCGTGTACCCGCTGGCGATCTGCGCGAAGCTCCCCGGCGTCGCCGTGCCCTCGCACGCCGACACCGTGTAGTTCCCACTGATGGCCAAACCAGAAGCAGCGCGTCGAGTCATGGTGAGCCTCAACCCTCGGTACGTCTGCCAGCCGACGGCGTTGTGCTGGTCTATGAAGCCGAGCGTGCCTGCCAACGCCGGGCTCTCGAGGCTCAGCTGGCGGCGCTGGTTCAGGTTGGCGTTGGTGCTGCACACCGGGAACGAGACACCGTTGATGGTGCACGGACCAAGACCCAGGAACACGCCAGGATTGAGGCCCACCTCTGCCCAGAGGTGATCCGAGTAGCGGCCCAGGTAGTTCGCCGTCACCGACCAGTTCTGCCAGAGCTGTTGTTCGACGGTGATGTTCCAGGACTGGACGCGCGGCGGTTCGATATTCGGATCCATCACACCGAACGCGCCGAACGCCGGGAACACGGTATTCGCATTCGTGGCGATCGGGTGCGGATTGCCACCGACGATGGCGTACGGGTCGTCAAACCTTGTCGTGGTGATGAGCGACCGGTTGCCCCAAGGTGGCGCCGAGGCATTGATGTTCATGAAATCGCCGCTCGGGAAATCGTATGTCAGCCCGTAGGACGACCGGATAGCCAGGCGGCCGTCTCCGCGTACGTCCCACGCGACCCCTCCGCGAGGTGAGAAGTCCAGGAACCGCTTGTGGTATCCGCTCTTGCCGCCTGGAAAGCCAGCGTCACCTGGGTAGGTCATCCCGGGGGGCGCGTTGAGAAACACCGTGCTCTTCGTGCCCTTCAGAAATTCGTCGTGACTGAAATTCGTCGCCCCGCCGTACAGCATCTGCTGGCCCAGGAAGGGTTCCCACCGAAGACCGTAGTTGAACGTGACCCGATCGCTCACCCTCCAGGAGTCCTGGGCGTACACTCCCGCGTACACCATGTCCATGACGAGCAGGTTGGGTACGCCGTGCTCAACGCTTCCGAGGGCGCCGACGAGCAAGTCCGCAAGTCCTCGGCCGGTGGTCTGACCGTTGAACATGAAGCTGCCTCCCGACCGGGCGTGCGATGTCTGGGATGACTTCCAGTAGGCGACGTTCACGCCGAAGCCCATCTGATGGTTCCCTCGCACAAGGGTCACGTCGTCGGCCACCTGGTACGAGTTGGTCCAGAAGATGCCGGTGGTGGATGTGGCCGCCGAGATGTTGAAGCCCCCTGTGACCGCCAACACCATCTCACCGTCGCGGTACGTGTGGAAGTTTTGGACTCCCAGATCGAGCGGGTCGAAGAATGGTGGGCTCCCGCGGTTGATCGACGTCCTGTTGAACGCCACGCGCAGCGAGTTCACCATGTTGTTGCCGAATACGAGCGTATCGCCGATCGTCGCCGACTGAGCGAGGTTGTCGAGGCCGCCGCCGCCGGCGAGCGTCAGCACGTCGTTGGTCTGCGCATACGGAGCCGGCGCATGGTCGAAGGTGAACAGGTACCGGCCGAAGATCGAGTGATTGGAGCTCTTCTGAAAGTCGACGCGGCTGAGCCCCTGCCCCTGCTTGCCGTCCGCCGGCTGACTGTAGGTCACCTGTCCGCACTGGTCGTCCGCCTTCGGCAGGTACGTCACGAGCTCCAACGCGGCCGGGCTGAAGAGCGCCGGATTGACCCGATTGTTCACGAATGGCGCCCTCAGCGTGACTGGGGTGCCGCCGTTACACTCCGCCGAGGCGTAGGCGGTGAAATCCCCAAGCAGCATGGCCTCAGTGGGCACGAACGCGATATTTCCCGCTGGGGTCTGGTGCCGGTCAGTACCCTGGTACGCGCCGAAGAAGAAGAGCTTATCCCTGAGAATCGGTCCGCCAATCGTGCCGCCGTACTGATTGCGCGACAGTCCGTCGTTCACACGCTCTCCGTTGACCACGCGGGCAAAGGGATCCGTTGCGTTGAACCGACTGTCCCGGTTGAACTCGAACAGGTTGCCGGAGAACCGGTTCGTCCCGGATCGGGTGACCGCGTTCACGGATGCGCCCGAGTGCATCCCGTTCTGAGCGGTGAGACCGGTCGTGGCGACCCGGAACTCCTGCAGCGCATCGGGGAAGGGGAGCGGCAGGTTCGCGTTGTTCTGCGAATCATTGTGCATGGCACCGTCGAGCAGGTAGGCGACGCCGAACGGCAATCCGCCGGCCACGGCCACGTTCACGGCGCCACCGAAGCTGCGGCTGTTCGGGCTGCCCGTATTCACCGCCGCGCCGACCATCATGAGCAGGCTCGTCACATCCCGCGCCTGCAGCGGCATTTCCAGGATCCGTTCGTTCTCAACCACCTCGCTGACGCCGGCGCTTCGCACGTCGACGAGGGGCGCTGCCGCTTCAACCGTGACCGACTCCTCGAGGCCGCCGATCGCCAGGCTGACGTTGATCGTCGGCGAGGCGGCCACTTGAAGGACGATGCCGGTCTGGACGTACGTGCGGAACCCTTGGAGTGCTGCCTCCAGTTGATAGGGACCTGGAGTCAGGTTCGAAACCAGGTATCCACCGTTCTCGTCGGTCACGGCACTCCGCACCGCGCCCGTCTCGGTCTGGGTCAGGGTGACGGTGACTCCGGGGAGGACGCCGCCGCTGGTATCGGTGACTCGCCCGTCGAGCTGTGCGGTCGAAATCTGCGCGAACGCAGGTGCGGTCATCAAAAGACCGAGAACGGTGAAAAACACCCTCAAAAACCGCTGCATCAGAGTTCTCCTCTTCTTCTCATTGTGCCCAGTCACTGGCCCCACGGCGTGATGGCGACCCTAATATAGAGCCTGTGTCAGGGGTGTCAAGTTCGATGAGGGTTCGTTGTGCCCGATCGCTTGACACGTCTGGCTGCGTTCGTCCACCATCAGAATCCCGCGCTATCGTGCCCATCCAACGCGGGTTCGGACGGCGTGCGGTGAGCCGCGCTGCGCGACAGAACGCTGAAAAGTGGCGAGGAGTGGCGAGAATGCAATTACGGAACACGGCGCTGCTTGTCGGTGTCCTGGTGGCCCAGACGATCGCCTCGGTTGGCGCCCACCATTCATGGAATCAGGTGTTCAGTGAAGACAAGCCGCTCGTCTTGCGCGGGACCATTTCCAAAGTCGAGCTGGTGAATCCGCACGGCTGGATCTGGATTGACGTGAAGGGCGAGGACGGCGTCGTCACGAAGTGGGGGATCGAGGGTGGCTCGCCGAACGGCCTGATTCGTAACGGGATTACGAAAGACTCACTGAAGATAGGCGAGGAGTTGGTCGTCCGGGGCTACGGCACGAGGGACGGATCGAACCTCGTGGCCGGCGTGAGCTACCAGCGTGCCGACGGGAAGGAGCTCTGGCTTGCCAACGACGGTGCCGAGGCCGCGGCGAAGGCCAAGGGCAACCTGCTGAAATGACGCGACGGTCGCCTGTGTCCTGCAAGTGATGGCACCGCTTCAACGGACCCGGATTCGCCTCGGAATCGTCACTCTCACGTGGCTCGCGGCGGCGCTCTTCGCAGCCCCACTCCCGGGATTCGGCCAGGGTCAGACTTACACCGCTCCTCGGACCGCCGCCGGCCGTCCGGACTTGAATGGATTCTGGCAGGCGCTGAACACCGCGCATTGGGATCTCGAAGCCCACGTGGCCGCACCTGGACCGGTGCTGCAGTTGGGCGCCGCGTACGCCGTGCCTCCCGGGCTCGGTGTCGTGCGTGACGGCCCCATCCCGTACCGTCCGGACGCACTGGCCAAGAAGAAAGGCTACGCAGCGAATGTCCTCAAAGAGGACGCCGAGGTGAAGTGCTATCTGCCTGGTGTGCCGCGCATGATGTACATGCCGTATCCCGTGCAGATCGTGCAGTCCACCGCGCAGATCCTGATGCTGTCGGAGTTCGCCAGCGCACAGCGGACCATCTACATCGACGGGAAAGCGCCGCCGCCCGCCGACACGTGGATGGGGTGGTCGAACGGCCGCTGGGACGGCGACACGCTGGTTATCGATTCGAAAGGATTTCTGGGGGGCACGATCAGCGCTCTCGATGAGGCTGGTGCCGTTCAGGTCAGATTTCTCGATCGCGCGGGCAACTACCACACCGACGGACTGCACGTCGTCGAGCGTATCCGTCGCACGGGGCCGGACCACCTGTCGTACGAAGCCACGATCGAGGATCCGAACGTCTACACGCGTCCCTGGACGATCAGCATGCCGCTCTATCGACGCGTAGAGCCGAACATGGAGCTGGGCGAGTTCAAGTGCGAAGAGTTCGCAGGCGATTTGATCTTCGGTCGATACGCGAAGGAACCGGCCGCGAGGTGACAGCATGGGGATCGAAATGAACGCACGATCGTTCTCTCGGAGGATCGCCGCTGGATGTGTCACGGGAATCGTGGTCCTCGACGCTTTCGGCCCCGTTCGCGGTGGCGCAGCAGGGACCAGCGGCTGCGGCTGGCACGTACCGAGCGCCGAAGACGCCAGACGGCCGGCCGGATCTCCAGGGATACTGGACGAATCTCACATACACGCCGTTCGAGCGACCGAAGGAGCTGGCCGGAAAGGCGCTCTATACGGAGCAGGAAGCGATCGATGCTTTCGACAAGGCGGTCAAGGACACGTTCACGACGGATCAGCTCGTCCACTACGTGCAGAGCGATTTCGCGGCCACACCTGTGCAGACCGGCGCCAGGCCGAACCGTCATACATCGGTCGTGATCGAGCCGGCCGACGGCAGAATCCCGGCGTTCACGCCTGAGGCCCGGAAACGGGTGACGGCGCAGTTGGCCGCCGAAAAGGCGAGAGGGCCCCTGCCGTCGACCTGGAGAGATGATCGCGGCACCCAGTGGTGCGTCTTCCACGACCGCGCCGTGCCGGCCGTCCCCGCGCCGTATGGCAGCATTTTTCACATCGTCCAGTCGAAGGACTTCATCGTGATGACCTACGAGTGGAACTCCGAGCGCCGCGTGATTCCGCTGGATGGGCGACCGCACAACCCCGCGTCGGTTCGAACGTATGCCGGGGACGCGCGTGGTCGGTGGGAGGGCGACACGCTGGTAGTCGAGACGATCAACTTCACACCCAAGCGGGACTTTTTCGGGTCCGAGGGGACGTTCACGCTCGTCGAGCGCTTCACGCGTGTGTCGGAGGACAGCATCGAGCACACGCTCACCATCACCGATCCAACGACCTGGGTCTCACCCTGGACGCTCGCGCTGCCGCTGCACCGCACCCAGGGTCCGATGCTGGAATACGCCTGCAACGAGAACAACATGGACGCGTTCACTGTCCTGAAGAACGCCAGAGCCCAGGAACGCGGGGAACTCGCGGCGCCGGACGCGATGAAACGCGGGGACGCGAAGGCCGTTATCAAGGACGCCTCGGACAAAGGCACGGCGGAAGTCATCGGGACGGTAGACTAGCGCTCCCCGACCATCGAAGGACGCCACGTGAACTGGGGCAGCACAATGCAGCGCGTCGACGTCCTCTGTCTGCTTGCCCTTGCCTGCTTAACGACGGGCTCGTCCTCGTTGCCGCTTCTCGCGCAGCAGACGCGAACGACGCAGGAAGGCGTCTTCACGAACGCGCAAGCGACGCGCGGCGCTGTGCTCTACGAGGGCAAGTGCGCGGCGTGCCACGGCGCGCGGATGGAAGGGAGCGTCGGGCCCGAGCTCGCTGGCTCGGGGTTCCTTGGCGTGTGGGGTGGGCAGCCCCTGTCCAACCTCTTCAACAAGGTTGACAAGACCATGCCGGCCGACGCGCCGGGAACGCTCTCTCGCGTCCAGGTGGCGGAGATCGTCGCCTACATGCTCCAGGCCAACCAGTTTCCGGGTGGGACCACGAATCTTGGTGCCGATGAAGGCGCGTTGAAACAGATCTCCTTCCCCGCCGGTACCAACGGCGCCACCCCTGTGGCGCTTGGGCCAAGCCCGTCGTTTCCCGCCACCGGGAACATGAATCAGGTGATGCGCGGCATTCTGTTTCCCAGCTCCAACGTGCTCTTCGACGTGCAGACCCAGGATCCGGGTGCCCGACCGAAACCAGGGGCACGAGCGGATGCCTCCACGACAACGTCGCGCTACGGGGACGTGTACGAGCCATGGGCCGTCGTCGATGCGGCGGCCATCTCGTTGGCTGAAGTGGGCCCGCTCCTCATGACCCCTGGCCGCCGATGCGAAAACGGAAAGCCGGTGCCCGTCGATCGGGCCGACTGGCAGCGGTGGGTACGAGAGCTCACCGAAGTCGGACGAGCCGCCTACAAGGCATCCCAGGCGAGAAACGCGGAGATGGTGAGCGAGGTCACCAACCAGGTGGCCGACGCCTGCGCCAACTGTCACCGTGTGTATCGCGACACGGCGACCGCAGCGACCCGTTGCACGCCGCCCTGACGCGTGGCCGTGTCGCCACGGCCGCCGTATGGCTTCAGTTTCCTTACTGTGCAATCGCCCCCGATTTGTAACGACGGGTACAGATCCGTTAGCGCGCGCTCTGTGGCACCTGTTTAACCCACTGATAAAAGCGGCCCCTCGGACGCGCTAGGCCCAGGGCACGGTCTTTGTTGGGGCTCCTGCGTGCGTCTCTTCCGTCATCCGGATGCTTCGCTCGTAATTGCCTTGTTAGCCGGCGCTGGAATCGTTTTCTTACAGCCGCTTCGGCCCTTCCTCAGCGCCGCCGAGGGCCTGTCCAGCACCTACCACGTCGATCTGATTCCGGGCTTCATCATGCTCGTGGTTGCCTACACCATCCACTTCTGGCGCAGGCGTCTCGAAGTGGTCACAGCGACGCGTCGGGAAGCGTGGGAGGCGGAGGAGTCGGAGCGAGCTGGGGCAGAGCTCAAACAGCTCGTGGCCACGCTCCAGGCGTTCGGGAACGCGGCGGACGGAGACACGCTCAGCGGCGAGTTGGCGCGTCTCCTCCAGCCGTTTCTCAAGAACCGGCGATGCTGGGTGGCCACGTCGACATCGGACGGCTGGTGCTGGCTCCTCGAGCCCTTCGACAAGTCGGACTCGTTGTCGCTGATGAATCTTGCCCGCTCGTTCGCCGATCCCTATCAGGGGGAGGAACCGCTGCCGAGCGACTGGTACCTCGTTCCCTTGCGGACCAGGGGTCAGATGCTCGGTGTCCTTGGTGTGGACAAGTCTCAACCGATGACCGCATCCGAACGTGGTCGTGCAGATGCCGTTGCGACGGTTCTCGCCATTTCGATCAAGAACGTCCAGTTGTTCACGAAGATGCGCAGCATCAACGAGTCCGACGCGCTCACCGGCTGTTTCAACCGGGCGTACGGGTTCGAAGCGTTGGAACTGCAGCTGCGGCGGTCCAAGCGGACCCAGTCTCGGCATGGCGGTCCTGATGCTCGACGTGGACGACTTCAAGACCGTCAACGACCGGCACGGACACCTCGCGGGTGATCGGGTGCTCGAGGCGGTCGGGAGTACGCTTCGGCGGACGCTCCGAACAACGGATATCAAGTGTCGATACGGTGGGGACGAGTTCCTCGTGGTGCTTCTCGACACTCCCCTGGATGCGGCTCGTTCCGTGGCCGAGCACTTGCGCCGCGCGTGCGAAAGCGTCCAGGTCGATGTACCGGGTGGACGCCTCTCGTGCAAAATCAGCGTCGGCGTCACTGAATCCAATCCGGGAGAGCTCGACGCACCTTCTCTCGTGCATCGGGCGGACGAAGCGCTGTACTTGGACAAGTCACTTCGGGGACGGGTCAAGTTACCTGAGGGCAAGCTCCTTCAACCGGCGGCGCAACCGGCTGAGACTCCATAGCAGGAACGCTGGCCGTCGCCATGCGCCGCACCTCGTCCCGAGACGGGCGGTTCAGTGGGGGCTCGCGTGGTGGCTACGCGAGGACGACCGCAGCGAGGCCGAGAAACAAGAAGAATCCCATGCCGTCGGTAATGAAGGTCAGCAACACGCTCGATCCATGCGCCGGGTCGCGTCCGGAGGTGTGCAGGCCAAGCGGAATCGCGACGCCCGCTATCGCTGCCACCATGAGGTTCAGCACCACAGCGGCCGTCATGACTGCGCCAAGGGCGACACTGGCGTAGAGGGCCATGGCGGCGACGCCGACCAACAATCCCCATAGCAGGCCGTTCATGAGACTCACCAGCAGCTCCTTGCGCAGCAGTTGCCTGGCCTGGCCGGGCTGCATCCGATCGGTGGCCAGAGCCCGGATCACCAGCGCCATTGTCTGATTCCCGGTGTTGCCCCCGATGCTCGCGACGATTGGCATCAACGCGGCGAGCGAGGCGAGCTGACGAATAGTGCCCTCGAACTGGCCAATGACCCGCGACGCGACGAACGCCGTCACGAGGTTGATCGCGAGCCAGGGCCAGCGGTTACGGGCGCTGTCCCATGGTGTGGCGAAGATGTCTTCCTCTCCGCTGAGCCCGGCACGCTTGAGGGCGCGAAGGTCTGATTCATTGCGGACGAAGTCCATCACAGCGTCGACCGTCAGCCGACCGACCAACTTGCCCCGGTCGTCCACGACAGGGGCCGACACCAGGTCGTAACGCTCGAACGCGCGGGCGGCATCGCTGACCTTCTCGTCCGGAGTGAACGTCACTGCCTCTTCGTCGAACGCGCCGATTACCGGCGCGTCCGGCTCGGATAGCAGGAGGGCTTGCAGCGGAATCGTGCCTCGGAGGACGTGACGGGAATCCACGACGAAGACCCGGTCGGTTTGCGGCGGTAGTTCGGCTCGGGCCCGCAGCTCGGCCAGAACCTGTTGGATGACCTGGCCGTCCCGGACCGTCACCCACTCGTGCGTCATGTAGTGGCCCACGCAGTCGTCCGGGTATGAGATGACTCTCTCGAAAACCGTGCGATCGCGCGAGTCGAGCGCCTGCGTGACTTCCTGCACGACGTCCGGCGGCAGCACCTCCGAGATGCTGGCGAGGTCCTCCGGGTCGAGCGCCGCGACCGCGGTGACGAGATCGGCGCGCGGCAAGGCATCGACGAGCGCTTCCCGCACCGCGTCGGAGACCTCGACGAGCACCAATCCGGCCTTGTCGCGATCGACCTGTTGCCAGACGGTCAGGCGCTCTCCGACAGGCAGCGCCTCGAGCACGTGCGCGATGTCAGCCATGTGCATCGTGCGGAGGCGCTTGTGCAGCTCCGTCAGATTCTGACGGTTCTGCAATTGCTCAACGAGGTCCTGCCGGCGCCCCTCCTGCCGATGGGTCAGCGCGGTGAGCACGCGGTGCCGCTCCAGCAGCCGCGTGATCTCCGCCAGACTCTCCTGCAGCCGCGCCTCCGAACGCGTGGTAGTCATGTGGCATCGTACCGTCAACGACGGCCAGCCGCACCCTAGCGAAACCAGCCGCCGGAACCGAAAGGTATGGGGATGGCTTGCCCCTCGACCCCAGATCTGCTCACGGCGCTCCTTGACTCCGGCAAAGGCATCAGCGATCTGGTGCTTTCTCCTGGCCGCCCTCCGCAGGCGGAGCAGTACGGCGAGCTCGTGGAATTTCCGCTTCCCGATGTACCGGTCCTGCGGCCCGCGGACACCGAGCGGATTGCGCTCGATCTGATCGGCGACAACGACTATCTGAAGCGCACGCTGAAGGAGGAGGGTGCTTGCGACCTTTCCTACTCCTTGCCCGACCGCGCTCGCTTCCGGGTGAATGTCTTCCGCCAGCGCAACACCCACGCGGTCATCATGCGGGTCATTGCACCGGGGATCCCGAGCATCGAGGATCTGTGCCTTCCGCCGGTGTTCGGGGCGATGGCCGAACTGAAGAACGGCATCGTACTGGTCACTGGGCCTACCGGCTCAGGGAAGTCATCGACGCTGGCGGCGATCATCGACCGCATCAATTCCACTCGCGCCGATCACATCCTCACCATCGAGGATCCGATTGAGTTCCTGCACAGACACAAGAAGGGCACGGTGCACCAGCGTGAGCTGCACACCGACACACCGTCGTTCGCAGCGGCGCTTCGGTCAGCGCTCCGGCAGGCGCCCAAGGTGATTCTGGTAGGCGAGATGCGCGATCGAGAAACGATCGAAATCGCATTGACGGCAGCCGAGACCGGACACCTGGTCTTTTCGACCCTCCATACGATTGATGCCTCGAAGACGGTTGATCGTATCGTGGGCTCGTTCGAGCAGGGCGATCAACAAGCCGTTCGATCGAGGCTTGCCGCGTCGTTCCGGTACATCCTGTCGCAGCGCCTGGTGCCGAAGACGTTGGGCGGCCGGATCGCCGTTATCGAGGTGCTGAAGTCGACCCTGAGGACACAGGAGTACATGGAGGAAGGCGGACAGGAGGGAAAGACACTCCTCGACGCGATGAAGGACGGCGAGCTCGACGGGATGCAGCACTTCGATGGTGAACTCGAAAAGCTCGTGCGGGCGGACGTGATCACGTTGAAGACCGCGTACCTCTACGCGACCAACCCGGGTAACCTGCGGATTCAGTTGTCCGACCTACCCCACGAAACCTCGCCGTTCACTGCCTGACGCCGCGAGCCGGACCCGCTGACCGAGCGTCACCAGCGTCCGCTCGATGGATTCACGCGCCACGCGTTCGATGAGAGGCCGGACCACGGTGCGCGTGCCCCACGGCAGCCCGCGGCTCAGGGTCAGCGACTCCAACTCCACAATCACGCCGCCCGGCACCGCTTCGTAGCGCCAATACGAGTTCATTCGCCAGAGGAATCCACGATCGTCGTCCGGACCGCGCTCACGCTCGGACGGTAGACCGACATCATCGACCTCAGCGATCCTCGTCGCACGACTACGACTGCTCGCGCGCGCGGACGAGTGCCTGCGGTACCGAACGTCGTGTTCGGTGTTGTAACCGACGGACACGAGGCTCTGACGCTGCAGCTTCAGAAAGAGACGCAGACCATCGGCGTGACGTGACAAGACGCGTGTCTCCAGTACGTCCTCTTGTCGAATCGACCGGGGTCCCGTCGGATCGCTCACGTTCGACATCAAGGCCCCGAGCGTGGCGCCTGGAATGAACACGTATCCACGCCAGTGGTGGATCATGCCCTCGGGAACATCGATGCTCCCAGCCTCCGCCCCTTCGGACGCGACCGGCTCGATCAGCAGCTGTCCGCTCTGCAGTCGGCTTCGCTCCCTTTCTCGTCGACCTGTTTCGAAATCCATCGCGAGGAAGCGACGTCCATCGGCAAGTTCGGCATCGATACGCCGCTCGGTCATCGCCACGTAGCGGTTCCAGGCTACGAGGGTGTCTGCTGGAGGACCCGCGAAGACGGGTCCCGCGGTTGCCAACAACACACCCGCCGCGACGACGGCGGGTACGCGGCACGCTCGTGATGCGGCGGGACGTCCGGCCAGAGAAGTCGGGTCCGTTGACGGCTCGGAGCTTGCCCGAAATACCCACCTGTCTGCCGCGCGAAAGTTCACGATGGCCAGAATGGCCACGGCAGCGAGATTGGCCGGAAGCACCGGCCATCCCAGCGCCTCGACGAACAGTGACATCAGGACGACGTTGCCCACGATCGACACCAGCGCGGTCGTCGTATGGAATCGGGCTGCACGCGTCATGCGGCTCCCGGCCCCTTTCGGCAGCCGCCAGGTCCATCGCTCGTGCCACACAAAGTTGTGGAGCACCGCTGCTTCGACCGCCAGAATGGCGGCGATGCGATAGTCCAGCGAGGTGAGTCGTGTCAGTCGTTCGAGAACGAACGCTTGCACCACGAAGCCTCCGAGGCCGACGAGAGCGAAACGTCCGACTTTCGACCGTAACTGGAGGACTCGGTCCTGTCGAGGCATGGTTTCTCCTATCGGCCCCACGAAGCCCGCGAAGCGGACAGGGGTCGTCTACTAGGAGATGCGCAAGCCGAGATGAAAATGGCTCACGCCGGGGCGGAGCCTACCCCTGGCCGCGGCCGGCCAGGCTCTTGAGCGCCCTGTCCACTGCGTCGCGCAAAGATCCCGGGCTGTTCGCAAGGCCGACTCTGAGTGCCTGGAGCGAGTCTCGAGCCTCCGTCACGTTGCCCGCCTCGGCCTGAAGGCGCGCGGTGTAGTACTGCATCTGGAGCAATCGGGACTCTGCGCTTCTCGCGGTACTCGTCAAAGGCCCATCGCAGGGTTAGCAGGTGCTCGGTTGGCGGCAGTACCGCGAGGAGCGCGCGTGACGTCAGGGCGCCGTTGTCGCTCAGCGCGAAGTAGTAGATGCTCCAGGCGTCGCTCACGTCGCGCGATCGAAGGGGCTCGTTGCGCCGGCGCATTTCATCGATCACACGAATCGTTTCCAGCCGGTTCTCGACGCTGCCCACGTTTCGAAGAGCCGATAGCTGCAGTCCCCGTACAACGTCCGTTGCGCGTCCGGAATCGATCGCCGTGCGAAAGAGACGTCGCGCCTGCTCGAGATCGTCGGGACGATCGTCGTACGAGATCGTCCAGTGTCCGAGCATCGCGTTGGCATAGGGGTTCGCGGGATCGACGGCCAAGGCCTTGCGATAGGTCGCGGGCGGGTCGAGGGTTCGCTCACCGTCGCGCCAGCGCAGGTACGTGGCCCAACCGAGGTGTGCCAGGAGATCGCCCTGCCGTGGGCCGCTCGCAAACGGCGCCGCACGGTCGAGGACCGCGAGCGGTGTTTTCATCGCGTCGGCGAATCGCTGGCCGCTCTCAACCGAGAGCCCTCGGATCCATTGCATCGCGACGTCTTCTTCGAGCGTCTTCGCGCGCGACGTGTCGGCGTCAAGCAAAACCGCTCGTTCGAGCGTCGTCAGGGCGTCCGACAACTGCCCTCGCTCTCGCTGCGCATCCGCCACACGTACCAGGTCATCCACGTCCTGCTGGCGGGCTATTCGAGTCACCTCCGCCTGCTCGGCGGCCCGCGCTGTTGCATCTGCGGCCGCAGTGGACTGTTGCCAGCGCCACCCCATGAAGACCACGGCGAGTAACGCCACAAGGGCGATCGCCGCGACGACGGGACGGCTCAGCGTAGGGTTTGTGCGTTTCAACTCGAGCAGAGGAGCGATCGCATCGGCGAGACGTTGTGTGTCGGCGCTGAACTCTTCGTGCTGGATCGCCATCGCCTGGCGAGTAGCCAGTGGGCCAAGCACGTCAGGAAGTTCCGCCGCCGTCGGCATGGTGGCGTTCTGCACGAGGACGGGGATCAGTCTCGTACCCCGCTGGAGAGCGGTGACGATCTCTCGGCGAACGAAGTCGTCCGGAACATCGAGACGACGCCTGCCGTGTGCGTCGGCGGCTGTCAGCCATCGTCGACCGATGATCACGAGCACCACAGTGGTGCCAACGAGCGCGCGTTCGAGTTCGGTGGTGAAGTCGGTGCCTGGCGCGATCGTGTCGATGTCGATGAACACACGGTCCTGGCCGAATCGGCGGACGAGATGCTCTGCCAGCCGTCCCGCTTCACCGGCCGTATCGTCCCGCCGATAGCTGAGGAAAATTCCTCCACCAACCATGCGCGCCTAGTGTAACTGCGGGGGTAGCAAGTTGGCAGAAGCACGGAATATCCCATCTTTCGCGGCGGTACCAGAGTTGCTACGTGATTGATGTAGGAGGCAGCGGCAGCGATGTCCATCGCTGAGCCCGAGGACCGTGCCGTCACGTCGTCAAGGAGAGCCATGATGCCCGTCATTCAGCGGATTGCCCCATGCCTGTGGTTCGAGCGACAGGCGGAGGAAGCTGCGCGGTTCTATATCTCCATCTTCAAGCACTCCAGAATCATCGCAGTCAGGCGCCACAGCGGCGCTGGATTCGAAACGAACAAGCTGTCCCCCGGTTCTGTGATGACCGTGGCATTCGAGTTGGATGGACAGGCTTTCACGGCGCTCAACGGCGGTCCTGGTTTGACCTTCAACGAAGCGGTGTCGATGCAGGTGAACTGCGAGACGCAGGACGACATCGACTACTACTGGCAGAAGCTGGCGAGAGGCGGAGACGCCAACGCGCAGCAGTGCGGCTGGCTCAAGGACAGGTATGGCCTGTCCTGGCAGATTGTTCCGACGGCATTGCCTGACATGTTGAAGGATCATCAGTCCCCTCAGGCGTGGCGTGTGATGGAGGCGCTCATGGGGATGAAGAAGATCGACATCGACCAACTCGAGCGCGCCTTCGCCGGTTCGCCGGTCGTGAGGGGATTCTCTCCATTGTCTGCGGAGGAGGAAGTATGAAGATGACGGAGTTTCTGCTGGCGGAAGTGAATCGCGAGGTCGAGCGCTCCCGCCGGGCGTTGGAGCAGGTCCCCGAGGGAATGTACGATTGGAAACCGCACGACAGATCGATGATCTTTGGCTATCTCACTGATATGGTCGCCACGATCCCGTCGTGGATCGCGATGGAGGTCACGCAGGACGAGCTGGACATCGCCCCAGCCGACGGCCCGACGATGAAGCGGGAAGCCAAGAAGACGAGCGCTGAGTTGATCGCTGCGCTCGACACGTCGGCAGCGGACGCGCGTGATGCCCTGAAGAAGACCACGGACGAGCACTTGGAGACTACGTGGCGTCTGAAGGCGCGCGGAGCCGTGGTGCAAGCCGCACCCCGCTACGAAATGATCCAGGACACCATCAATCACTGGACCCATCATCGTGGTCAGATGACCGTGTATCTACGTCTGATGGGAGCGAAGGTTCCTTCGATCTACGGACCGTCGGCCGACGACAAGAGTTTTCGGTAGCCTGCGATCTCGAGACGCCCGAATCCGGACAGGTCATGTACCGGAGCGGCGCTAGCCTGCTTCACGCCACCCAGCTAGCGTCTGTATACTTGGCCCCTCGATTTGCGTGACGCCCGGCCCGGCGAGGGGTCGAGGTTGGATCTACGCCGGCTCACTCATCCCGCCGAGGACTTTGATGACCAACACCGTACGACTCCGCGCCTTGCTGCGAAGGCTGCTCCCGCTCGTCACCCTGTGCGTCGTCGCGCTCCACGTCGCCCTTGGCGCCCAAGGGGCTGCACCGAGGTACAGATTCGATCCCGACTGGCCGAAGGCGTTGCCGAACAAGTGGAAGCTTGGAGGAATTACCGGCCTCGCGGTCGACAAGGACGACAACGTCTGGGTGCTGAACCGCCCCGGCGATCTACGCGACCTCGAGCTCCGCGCCGAGCTGAATCCGCCGACGGCCGCCTGTTGCGTCCGGCCACCGTCCATGATCCACATCGACAAGAACGGCAACGTCATCGGTTCGTTCGATCCTGGGACCGGTCACGGAATGGACGTGGACAGCAAGGGGTTCGTCTACGTCGGGACAGGACACGGTTCGCAAGTACGACCCCAAGAGCGGCAAGCAGGTCGCGATGGTAGCGCGAGTGCCAGAGGCGGACCCTGCTTCCGGCGGCGGCACCGCCGGACAGGCTCCCGGCTCCGGACCCGCACGTGTGCCGGGACGCGGGAGCGCCGGTCCTCTCGGCACGTTTCCGGCGCCACCGGCGGCGGTCCGGACGCCGGCCGAGCAAGCAGCCCGAACGGCCGCCATCGCCGCCTACCGCGTGAAGTATCCCCCGAGCACTCCGATGATCGTAGGTGGCATCGAGGAGATCCGAATCGACGAACCTGCCAACGAGATGTACGTCGCGGACAACTACCTCGGGGGCCGCGTGATGGTGTTCGCGCTCGACACGCTCGCCTTCAAGCGCGGGTGGGGCGCGTACGGCCGCAAACTCTCTGAGGTGTCGACGAACGACGCGGATCGCGCTTATACGCCAGGCGGTCCGATGCCCAAAGAGTTTAGAGGCCACCTGACGCTCAATGTCTCCAACGACGGATTGGTCTATGCGGCCGATCGCAATGCGAATCGCATTCACGTCACGAAGAAGGACGGCACCTTCGTGAAGGAATTCATCCTCGCGCCAAACACCGGCGATGGCGGGTCCACCGGCGGCGTCGGGTTTTCACCCGACAAGGCGCAGCGGTTCCTCTACATTTCAGATCTGACGAACAACCACATCTGGTTCCTCAATCGCGAGGACGGGAAGGTCGTTGGCCAGATGGGCAGCATGGGCGAGAACGGCGGCCAGTGGTTCGGTCTTCACATGATTGCAGTGGACTCGACGGGGAACATCTATACGGGCGAGGTGTTCAACGGCGAGCGGGTGCAGCGTTTCGTGCCCACGCGATGATGCACCGTGGCTGGCGCTGACGGGCTCCTGGGCCCCTCGCGGAACGCCGTATTTAAAGCTCGTCCGGGCCGTCGCCGATAGATAGGTCCACAGGCGAGCCCGCAGAGTGCCGAAACGCGCAGAGAAAGGTCCGTCGGCGATCCGTCCCGGGGGGGCATCGGACACAGGGACAACCCTGGGTCTGGGCCCGGATTTCGACCTGAATGCGCTAATGGTCGAGATCGATCTCGAGAAGCTCGTGCTCGATCTCGAAGTGTCCGATGACGTGGACAAGCCACTCGCCGCGCATGACAAGCCACTTGCGGGGCATGTGGTTCGCCGCGCATGTAGTCCAGCCGCCCGCGAACGACATCGACGTCCACGCGACTGAACGACGCTTTGCCGCCCGCCGTCTCGAGCTCGGAGATTGGCGACGATGTTCAGGTGAGCCTTCCTCGAGCGACGCGAACGGTGCTCGTGAATGTGTCCGACACCGGCGTCCTCATCGAAACCAACTGTCAGCTCTTCCCGGGTCGCACGACCGACGTCTTCGTGAAACTCCGCGGCGAGCGTCAGGCGCTCCGCGCGACGGTCGTGCGTTCGTTCTTGCATTCGCTCACGTCGGAAAAAGCGGTCTACAGGAGCGCTCTGCACTTCGAACGAATCATCGGGATTTCCCAGCTGTCCCAGTGACACGATCTGCTCTCGTCGATCGATTCCGCCGCACCTAGTCTGAGCGTTTTTCGATTCGGCGTAGGGCGGAGGCTTTAGCCTCCGCGGACAAGCAGTTCGACGCGCCGTCCCCTCACCCTGCAAGACGTCAGCTTCGAGTGCCCGCGGCGTGACGATTCTCGTCCCGTGCGTTGCGAGCAAACAGGACAATCGCGACCGCGACAACCATCAGGGACGACAACTCCAGCGACCGGCGTACGCCGATGAACGTACCAAGCACCCCCACGGTGATGCCGCTGCCGGCCCGCAGGCCGAGCATGGCCGTGTTGAACAGGCCCACGACGACGCCACGGAGACGGGCCGGCGCCAGCACCTGCACGAGCGTTTGCGCCATCGACGTGAACGCGATACTGAACGCACCCGCCACGACGAGGAGCGCGACCGCCAGGCCGTAGTTGTTGGTCATCGGAAAGAGACCCATCGCCACCCCCCAGAGTCCCGCGCAGACGATCGCCGTGCGAGCGCTCGGCCGCAGGAGGTTGGACCCTTCGAGCAGTAAGGCGCCGATGATGGCACCGGCCGCGTTTGCCGCGAGCAGGACGCTGTACCGGGCGCCGGTCTCGTCCGCGCCGAGCAGGTGCGCATACTCCGGCATCTGCGCCTGAAAAGCGTTCCCGACGAAAAACGACGTCGCCCCGGCAAGCACGATCATCGTCGTGATGCGAGGGTCGCTGCGCGTCTTCGCGAACGTACCGAGAAGCTCGACGAAGCCGGCCGACGGCTCGCTCCCTGCCCCATCGGCGTGACCCGTATATGGGACGTGTCTGACGAAGAGACTGAAGGGAAGGAAGATCACGACGTTCGTCAGCAGCCCCCACGCCGGACCCAGTAGCAGCATGAGTCCCCCGCCAATCGCCGGACCGAGGAGGATCGCGAGGTAACGGCTGCTTGCGTTCAATCGGATTGCGCTTGGCAGATCGTGGCGGGGCACCATGTCGTGGATGATGAGCTGAGAAGCGGGAGCACCGACGACGCCCGCGGCGCCGTGTACCAGGAGGATGACGACGGCGTGCCACATCTGCAGCGTCCCGGCGAGGAACAACAGTCCCCACGCGAGCGACGCCACCATGAACAACCCCTGTGAAATCTGGATCAGCTTGCGACAGTCGTAGCGATCGGCGAGCGCGCCGGCGTGCATCGAAAAGAGCAGGAAGGGCACCCAGTGGCTGATGACCGCAAACCCGGCCAGAGCCGGTGAGTGGAACAACTGGAACATCACCCAGTAGCTGATGACGTGTTCGATGTTGTCGGCCGTCATCGACAGGAGATTGGCCGAAAAGTATCGACGGTAGGCCGGAACTCTCAGTGCGGCGAACCGTGGTCGTGGGTGAACCGGAGTTGCCGAGGTTGTTTGTGCCATTCCCCTGAACATTATGGCCGGTGCGAGAGCGTCGCTCGCGAGAGGATGGCCATATAATCTCAACGGCGTGAGCGCGCTCTTGGGTGAGATGGAGGAAAGATGATGAAACGATGGACGCTAGCCCTTGTCGTAGCCGGGGTCACCGGGGTCTCGATCCTGCTCTCCGCTCAGCAGGCCACGGCTCCGGACATCATCTTGACGAATGGAAAGATCGTCACCGTCGACGATCGGTTCTCCATCGCGCAGGCCGTGGCTGTTCGCGGTGACCGTTTCGTCGCGGTCGGCACCAACCAGGACATCACGCGCCTCGCGGGGCCAAATACGCGGCGCATCGACCTGCGGGGCAGAACCGTGGTCCCCGGAATGATCGACAATCACGCACACTTCCAGGAAGAGGGCGCCTATTGGGCGCTGGAGCTCCGTTTCGACGGGGTTGACTCGCGCAAGCAGGCGCTCGAGTTGATCCGCGCGAAGGCCAAGGAGAAGAAGCCCGGCGAGTGGGTATACAACCTCGGCGGCTGGTCGCCCGACCAGTTCGCAGACAACAAGAAGCCGTTCACGCGGGAGGAACTCGACCAGGTGGCGCCCGACGTCCCTGTGTTCCTGCAGTTCACGCGATCTGAACAGTACCTAAACAGCAAAGCGATCGACGTGCTTGGTCTGGAGACGAAGACCGAACCATGGATCATGCGCGACGCCAAGGGCCGGGCGACCGGCATCACTGGTGTAGCCGGCCGCAACGCGATCGTGGACGCCGCCAACTTTCTCGACGCGCCCAACGGTGGCAAAGCCAACCTGCCGATGGACGTGATCGTGGCGAGCCAGAAGGTGATGCTCCGAGATCTTGCCAAGGCGGGCCTCACCGCGTCCGGCGGCCAGTGCACATGGGAAGACCTGTATCGGCAGTTCCAGCGCGAGGGGACGGCCAGCATGCGCTTTTTCTGCGCCAAGACGGTGACCACCGGGGGACGAGGCGCGGGAACGCTCGACAAGCAGATTGCCGAGCTGGCCACGCTCAGGTATCACGATGGCGACGAGTGGATGGAAAACTCGAACTACGGCGAGCGATTCCCAGGCGGCGGCGGGGGCGACGTCATTGCCCCAGGTCCAGAGCCGATTGCCTCGCAGGAAGTGTGGGACGCGTGGGGGCGGTTTGCCCTCGCTGCCGCCAAGGCCGGGATACCTGTCCAGCTCCACACCGTGACGGAGAAGGCCATCGACGCGCAGCTCGATCAGCTCGAGAAGGTGCACAAGGAAGTCGACCTCAGGCCCCTCCGCTGGGCCTTCATGCACATGGAAGGTGTGACCCCGCCGCAGATCGAGCGTATGAAGAAGCTCAACATGTTCATCGCCCTGAACCCCAGACCGGTCGTATCCGGCGGGCTCCTTCACAGAATTCAAGGGGACAAGGGGTTTGCCATGCCGCCCATGAGGGAGATTCAGGACAGCGGCATCCTGTGGGGGTTCGGGACCGACGCGTTCGAGGTCAATCAGTTCCGCCCATTCCAGATGTTGTACTTCGCGGTGACCGGCAAGATGGTGGGCGGCACGGTGGTCAATACGCACACGGTGAGCCGCGAGGCGGCGCTCATCGCCCACACGCGGAGTAATGCCTATCTGTTCTTCCGTGAGAACGACCTTGGGTCGATCCAGCCTGGCCGGTTCGCCGACCTCGCCGTGCTCGACAAGGACTACATGACGATTCCGGCAGACCAGATCAAGGACATCGTGTCGGTGCTGACCATGGCCGGCGGACGCGTAGTGTACGACGCGGCGGCCGACGCGACGGCCACCCGGTAGCCTCATCGATCAACCCCGTCATCTTGGCCGGGCACGAGTGCCGTGCCCGTGCCGGATGCTTCACTCCAAGCGGGCGACTCGTATACGTCGCGCTACAGGCACCAGTAGATAATGAATGCGATGACTGCGTCCGCGCCGGGGCAGCCACGGCGCGTGTCCCTCCTCCCGGTCTTCCTCATCGTCCTCGTCGACGTCTTCGGGATGGCCCTCGTCTTTCCGCTCTTGGCGATCTACGCCGAGACGTTGGATGCGACACCGCTGCAGGCGACGATGCTCATAACGGTGTACGCCGCATGTCAGCTGGTGTCCGGGCCGATCATCGGACATCTTTCGGACCGCGTCGGGCGAAAGCCGATGCTGCTCATCAGCCAGGTCGGGACGTTCATCGGATTCCTGGTGATGGCTGGGGCACAGTCGCTGTGGATGCTCTACATCGCGCGTGTGCTGGATGGATCGACCGCCGGCAATCTGTCGCTGGCGCAGGCCTACATCTCCGACCACACGGAACCGAGTGAACGGGCGAAGTCGTTCGGTTTGATCGGTATCGCGTTCGGCATCGGGTTCTTCATCGGCCCTTCGCTGACGGGTTTCCTCGCTTCCAGATACGGCATGACGACACCGATATATCTCGCCGCCGTCATGTCAGCCTTGAGCATTCTCTGCACGGCCACGCTCCTGAAAGGCGGCCGCGCGGAGCACGCATTCGACGACCAGGGGGCGGTCTTCCGGTTGCGGACATACGTCAACTACTTCTCACGGCCCGGCCTCCGCGAGCTGCTGCTCCAGTACGTGTTCTACATCGTGTCGTTCGCTGTCTTCATTTCCGGTTTCGCGCTGTTCGCCGAACGCCGCTTCACGTATCAGGGGCGCCCGTTCGGACCGCGCGAGATCGGCTACGTCTTTGGGGTGGTGGGGTTTCTCGGAATCATCCTGCAGGGAGGTTTGATCGGCCGCCTGGTGAAGCGCTTCGGCGAGCCGATGCTCGTGGCCTCGGGATTCGCGGCCCTGGCGCTCGGCTACTTCGGCCTCGGGATCGCCGTGTCATCCGCGGCGCTGGTGGTGACAGGACTCCTGGCGGCGTACGGCAACAGCGTGATCCGGCCGGTCCTTACGAGCTTGATCACGCAACAGGCCGGTCGGCACGAGCAGGGGATGGTGCTCGGCATCACCCAGTCGCTGATGTCGATGGCGTCGATCGTCTCACCGATCGCATCGGGCCTTTTGATCGAGCACGGAATGTTAGCCGCATGGGCGTGGATGGCATCCGCTCTCGCCGTGGTGGGCGTGATGCTGTCGCGCCAAGGCTGGTCCGTCTACTCGGCGACGCCGGCCGACCCGGTGAACGCACCCTGACACCGCGCCGAGATTCGAACGATTCGCCTACCGCCTCGTGAAGACCGTGCTCTCACATCCCGCGCTCATGGTGCTTCGGCACCGCAACTATCGTCTGATCTGGCTCGGGCTGCTGTTTTCGTTCATCGGCTCGTTCATGCAGAACGCGGCCCTGTTGTGGCACGTGTCGCTGCTTGTTCCTCCTCATCAGAAAGGGCTCGCGCTCGGTGCTGTCGGCCTGTCGAGGGTCGTCCCCATCTTCGTCTTCTCGATGATCAGCGGCGTCGTCGCCGATGCCGGCGATCGACGCAGACTGATGCTGCTGACGCAGTCGTGCTCGGCCCTCGTGGCCGTCGGTCTCGCACTCGTGGCGTTCATCGGTGTCTCGTCACTGTGGCCGATCTACGCGCTGGCAGCGCTCAGTTCGGCGGTGGGCGCGTTCGACCTCCCCGCGCGCCAGTCGCTCGTGCCCAGCCTGGTGCCACGCGAGGAACTGCCGAGCGCCATCAGCCTCAACTCGATCATGCAGCAGACCTCGCAGGTGCTCGGTCCTGCGCTCGGCGGTCTCGTCATCGCCTCGACAAGTGTCGGCTGGGCGTACCTCTTCAACGCCGTTTCATTCAGCGCAGTGATCGTCGCGCTACTGATGATGCGCGGTGTTCCTGCACGGCCTCCCGAATCGACCTCGAGTGACAACGTGTCGTGGGGGGCGGCTGTCGAGGGGCTTCGCTTCGTGTTTCGCTCACCGCTCATCCGCTCGACCATGCTGCTGGACTTTTTCGCGACATTTTTCTCGTCCGCGACGGCGTTGCTTCCGATCTTCGCGCAGGATGTCCTCCAGGTCGGCGCAAGAGGGTACGGATGGCTCTATGCAGCGCCGGCGATCGGTGCCACGCTGATGAGCATCGCGATGGTGTTTCTGACGAGACGAATCGAGCGGCGCGGCCCGGTGCTTCTGTGGGCGGTCGCCATCTACGGCGTGGCGACGGTTGGTTTCGGCTTCTCACGGTCGTTCTGGATCACGTTCGCGTGCCTGGCGCTCACTGGCATGGCGGACACCGTCAGCGTCATCTTCCGCAACATCGTCCGGCAGCTCGAAACACCGGATCGTCTACGTGGACGCATGATGGGCGTGAACATGATTTTCTTCATCGGCGGCCCGCAACTTGGCGAGGTGGAGGCCGGTGTCGTGGCAAGCCTGTGGAGTGCGCCGGTGTCCGTCATCACGGGTGGGCTGGGCTGTCTGTTCGCGGTGGCGTGGATCGCTCGTGTGACGCCACAGCTTCGCCACTATCGGGCTTCCTCTGCGACCGCGCGGCGGGACACGGCTGGCCCATCCGGGCCGGACGGCTAGTCTAGCTGGACTAGAGCGATTTGCGTTTCGCCGTAGAGCGCACGCTTCAGCGTGCGCGTGTCACGCGCTTGGGCGCCCCCGCGCTACTGCAGGGTGCCCAGCAGTCGCACCGTGCAGATGATGCCGTTTGGTCGCCCGGCGCCTTCCTGCCAGTCGACCGCGACGAGTTTCACGTATCGGGCCGTCACTGGCTCGAAGGTGAAGTCGTGAAACGGCTGACGTTCGTTACGGAAATTCGGCACCGTGAATGTCCCGATCTTCTCAAACGGCCCACGGTCGGATTCATCGCTCGCGTACAGCTCGACGGTCTTGATGTTGTAGCCGCTGGTGAAGTCGACGAACACACCGATCCGATCGAAGCGCGCCCGCCGCTCGTCACGAAAAGCGAACGTGACGAACCCGTTCGTGCTGATGTTCGAGCAGGTCGGCTCGTCCCTGGCAAAGATGTAGGCCTTCCACCCGGCCTCGCTTGCCGCGACGATCTGCGCCCCATCACTTACGTCGAGCAGGTCGATGGTTCCGGCGGGCGCGCTCGCCGGGCGGGCGCCGCCAGGAGTGGCTGGAGAAACGCCCGGAGTGGTTGGGGAAACGGCGCCTCCTGCTGGTACCAAAGCAGGGTTTGGCTCGGTGGTTGCCGCACCCGGTGGTGGCGTTGCGCCCCCGAGCAACCCGGTTCCCCTGAGAACCAGCACGAGCAACGTGGCCGCCAGCAGCAAGCGCGGCGGCACTGACCGCCCAGCCGGCAGGCGTTTCCCACCAGCTCTTCAGTGTCCTCGCGCTCGGCTGTCGCACGGCCGGAGACGACATGGGCGCACCGCCACGTTCGGCGACGCGGCGGACCGCGCTGATGAGTTGCTGCAGGGAAGAATCATCCAGGGCACCCTGCCAGGCGAACAAGGTGGCTGATTGCAGATGGCGAAACTCGAGCGGTGGCTCGACGTCGTCGAGGAGCGCCGGCACGAGGATGCCGCGTTTGCGTGCCTCAGACGCCTCGTTGGTCACCCACTCCGAGCCGATCGAATGGTGCGACCAGACGACAACCGCGCACACGGCGCGTTCCAGGGCCTGCTGAATCACGCGGTGGTAGCTCTCGCCGAGGGAGATATCCCGGTCCCACCAGACGTCGAAGCCGTGCGCCTCCAAGGCCTTGACGAGCGGCTCTACCCGGGCGTGATCGGCGGCCGCGTAGCTCAGAAAGACGGTGCTCATCTGGGACTTAAGCGTCCGTTACTACGAGGCGCCCGTCAAGAGTCGATGCACACCGTTCCGCCTGCAGCCGATGTCACTTGCGCTTTGCGCGGCGGTCACGCGTTAGGTAAGATTTGCGCGGAGACGACAGACCATGCATAACATCCGACCCGTCCTTGGCGCCTTGGCGCTTTCGATCACATTCGGTTCGTATCTGGCTCTTGCGCAGCAGCCGCAGGCACCACCTGCCCCGATGAGCTTCTTTGTCACGAGCGTTCCCAAAGGCGACGGCGGCAACTACGGCGGGCTGGCGGGCGCCGACGCGCACTGCCAGATGCTTGCCCAGGCGGCCGGTCGCGGTGGCGTCAAGTGGGTGGCTTACCTGAGCACCCAGGGCCCCGGCGCGGTCAGCGCCCGCGACCGCATCGGCCAGGGACCTTGGCACAACGCCCGTGGGCTCATGGTGTCGCAGAATCTTGCCGAGCTGCACGGCGATACGCTGGAGCAGGCGCGCATGGGCAACCGCATCAACAGGAACACCGCCCGGGACGAGAAGGGCGAGATGATCAAGGGCGTAGGCGACATGCCGAACCAGCATGACATCCTGACCGGATCTCAGCCTGACGGCCGCGCCTACACCGACGGTATGGACCACACCTGCAGCAACTACACGAGCAACGCGGACGGGAAGGGCAACGTGCAGCTTGGGCATCACGACCGTATCGGCAACACCAACGGGTCGTGGAACTCTGCGCACGCGAGTCGAGGGTGCAGCCAGGCAAATCTGCTCCCGACCGGCGGCAACGGCTACCTTTACTGTTTCGCACCCGGCAACTAGATCTCGCTCCATCAAGAAACCACGAAGACACGAAGGAACGTCTTCCGTACCCTCGTGCTCTTCGTGCCTTCGTGGTTCAGATGAATCGCGCTAGGACAGACGTCAGCGCTGGCCGAGGAGGAAACTGGCGATGCGCAACAGTCGGGCACGCGCATCGGCCGGGGCCAAGCCGGCGACAAGCGGCGCGGGCAATGTCGCCAACTCGAGCGCCCGTTCATCAGTGAGGGTACCTAACCGCTGAGCGTATTCGACGATGGCCCTCCGCTCCTCGGGCAGAAGCGGGAATGGGGGTGCTTCGACGTCCGCCTCGATCGGCGAGGAAGTCACCACTGCTCTCGGCGAATGCACCACGATAGTCCCCGCGACGAGATCGCCGAGTCGCTTGCCATCCGCGTTGATCAGCATCGTGACGAAGCCGGTGGCGTAGCACAGTGGCAGGAAGTCCACGAACCGGATCGTGTTGCGGATGAAGGATGCCTGCCATCCCACCGGCGTGCCGTCATCATGCAGCACGGTCAGCCCAAGTGCCCGCTTGCCTGGAGTTTGACCGCGCCACAGCACTTCGAAACACACCGGCACCAGCCACTCCAGTAGGAACCCGGATAACAGCACCGCGCCCATCCCCACTTGGCCCATGAACGTCAGCGCCTGAGCGAGCGAGAGCCAGATGAACAGGCGAGCCACGAGATCGATGACCCACGCCAACGCGCGGCTGAACGGGCCGGCAGCCGCCAGAGCCAACTCGCAGCCCTCTGGCGTCGGCCGAACGTTCACGGTGTCGAGTCGCTCCATTCGCGTCCGCTACTCCACGAAGATCGCTCGGTAGCCCGCCCACCAGCTGATCGCCAGTACTGGACCGGCGACAAAGAGTCCAAGGCCCAGCGGGATGATGGCGACGAGGCACATCACCATCGCGAGGACGCCATAGACGAGCAACACTCGCCAGTTGCGGAGGCACGCGAACAGGCTTCGCTTCATGGCTTCGAAGGACGTCATGTCGTGCACCGCCACCAACGCCGGTGACCACCACAACGTCAGGCCGAGAGGAAGGATGAGCAGCAGCGCCGCCAGGACGATCACGATGACGATCCCCGGAGCGGCAACGGCCGCCTCGTCTCCACCAAGGACCAGAAACGGCACCATGACGGCGGCGCCGCCTCCCATCACGAAGAAGACCGCCAGGAGCCCGGCCATGTACAGGACGCCGATGAGCATGAGATTGCCGGTGTTCCGCTGGAACCCGCGGAACAGATCCGCGACCGTCGGAGGCGAGCCGCGGTGCTGAGCCTCGCAGGCCAGAATGACCCCGGCCGCGAACACCGGCGACAACACCGCGTTCAACATGCCGATGACTGGCACGATGGAGACGAGGACAATCATGAGGAAGTACACCAGGACGATCCCAATCCATGTCCCCGGTGCTTCCTGAAACATCGCCCAGCCGGTGCTGAGCCACTCCATCGCCGCGCCCGCGGGCGCGACCCTGACCTCGGCGAGAAGGCGCGACGCGTTCTGCGAGTAGTCTTGCAGTCGGGCGGCAGGCGCGACGAACGGGTTCTCCGGATCGGTGGTGGTCATGCTCACTCTGTCCTGAAGGATGGTTTACGCGCTGCCCGCACGCTTGATTTCCCAGTACTGGTTGACGAGGTGTCGCGCAAGCCCTGCCGGCGGCACGTCGATGATGTGCACGCCGGATCGGCGAAGCGTCGCGACCGTCCTTCGTCGCCGTTCGAGATAGTCGGTGGCAGCAGCATAGACGAGCGCGTCCTCCAGGCCTGCAATGGGGTGTTCCTTCGCCCGCGTCAATGCCGCTTCCCGCAAATTGGCCACGACCACGGCATGCTTGCGACGGAGGATTCGTCCGGCCTCCTGCAGCGCATCGCTGTCCTCGTCGCGCACGGTGGTGGCGAAGACGATCAAGGCGCGTTTGGTCAATCGGCGCCCGAGAGTGGTAGCCGCTCCCAGATAGTCGGGCGTCTGCAGGGACGGCTGCAGGTCGAACAAGCCGTGCATCAGTGCTGAGACCGTAGCGATCGATTTACGCGGAGGAAGGAACCTCGGACGATCGTGCGCAAATGTGCCGACGCCAACCGCATCGCCCTGTCGCAGTGCCACATAGGCCAGGAGCAGCAAGGCATTCAGGGCGTGGTCGAAATGCGACATCGCTCCGTCCCTGGCGCGCATGCGCTGTCCGCAATCGAGCACCAGCACGACCTGCTGGTCGCGCTCGTCCTGGTACTCCCTGGCGATGAGCCGTCTGGCCCGTGCCGTGGCGCTCCAGTCGATCTGGCGCGGAGAGTCGTCTTGCCGGTAGTCCCGGAGCTGGTGGAACTCCAGTCCTTGACCACGCCGGCGTCGCTGCAAGACACCAATCTGCGAGAGACGATTGTCGGTGGCGAGCCACGTGTAATGCACGATTCGAGCGAAGTCCGGGTAGACGCGAATGCTCGTGGCCTCCCCGACCGTTTGCTGGTTGTGCCACAGCCCGAGCGGTGAGTCGAGACGTACCTTCAGCGGGCCGAGACGGCCGGTGCCGCGCTCGAACGGACGCACCCGATAGGACAGCCGGGCGACGGAGCCCCGAGGCACCGAGAACGGCTGGCGCTCGTGCTCCGCATCCGCGCCGGTCGGCACGCGGTCGAGAATCACACCGGAGACCCGGTGTGTTCGCGCGGCCAGCGCAAGTGTAACGGTGTGCCAGAGCCCGACCGAGAGCGCTCGCGGCGTCTCGCGTCGCACCTCGAGTCCCGTCGTGGCGCGACGAGCCAACCAGGCGTCGGCGATCGCAGCGCCGACGAACAAGACGCCTGCCACTTGCCATCCGATGCGTGCGGTTGGCACAAAGGCAGCCACGAGAGCGATGCCGGTCCAGAGGCCGGACAGGGCCAGCAGCCGTCGTTGTGGAATCAGCACGTCTCGATATCGTCCCGTGTCATCGAATCACGCGCGCGGTGCCGGCACGCGGTCCAGAATGCTCATCAGAAGCGTATCGGCTGTGAGACCTTCGATTTCGGCGTCGGCCGATGGCGCCACCCGATGGCGCAATGCGGGCAAGGCCACGGCCTTCACGTCGTCGGGCGTTGCGAAGCCGCGTCCTTCGCCGAGCGCCTTCGCTCGTGACGCACGCACGAGGGCAATCGATCCGCGAGGGCCCGCGCCTGCGGCGAGGAGGGGCGCCTCGCGAGTTGCACGCACGATCGCGACGGCGTACGCGATGACACGGTCATCGGTGGTGACCATGGCGGTCGACTGCTGCAGCTTGATAAGAGTCTCCGGTTGCAGCACCGTGGCCACCCCCGCGACATCCAGGTCGGCGCCCGTCTTGCCGTCGAGCACGTATTGCGTGAGGCGCCCCTCTTCCTCGGCCGAGGGATAGTCGATGCGAATCTTGAAGAGAAATCGGTCCAACTGCGCTTCAGGCAGGGGATAGGTGCCTTCCTGCTCGATGGGATTCTGCGTCGCGAGCACCATGAACGGTCGAGGGAGTTCGATGGTGGAGCCTTCCAGGGTCACCTGTCGCTCCTGCATGGCCTCGAGCAGTGCCGACTGGGTTTTGGCGGGCGCGCGATTGATCTCGTCGGCGAGAAGCAGGTTGGTGAAGACAGGGCCTTGCCGTGTGATGAACCGGCTCGTCGCAGCGTCGAAGAACGTGTGGCCGATGACGTCGGACGGCATCAGATCCGGCGTGAACTGCACACGTCGAAACTGGGCGGCCATCGCCTTGCCCAACGCTTTCACCAGGAGCGTCTTGCCTACGCCGGGCACGCCCTCCAGCAGCACGTGGCCGTCACACAGGAGCGCCGACATGACGTCGTCAACGACTGGCGTCTGGCCAACGAGGGCCTTGGCGATTTCGGCCCGCAGGCCCGTGATGTGCGCGTGGGCGTGCTGAAGGGCTTCATCGGACAATGACATTCAGAGACTCCGTTCCACGCGCTGGAGGGCGCGCATGGTGACCACGAGCCGGTCGGTTCGTCTCCCATCACCAGTGAAGGCTTGAGAGAGGTCGGCCAGCGGGATTCCCGTGTGTGCGGCACGTACCGCGAGATCGTCGTCGCCAAGTCCGTATGAAGGGTGGCGCCTGACGAGCGCACCTTTCACCGCCGAGCGGACGATCGTCAGCCACACGTCTCCACCGCCCCGTTTTCGAACGAAGCGTCCTACCGCGAGCAAGTGCTCGTGCAGATCACGTCGATCCGGAGATGGCTCGGGAATGACAACCCCGAATCGCGGCACGACGTTCCAGAGCCAGATGGCCAGTAGCAGGGCGCCGCTCGCGAGCGCGAGCGGTGCCCGCGCCACGAGCCACTGCCCGAGCGTGGGTATCCCGAGACGGGTCAGCAGCACGACGGCGCCATTCGGCTGATACCGCTCCAGAAGCGACGAGACGAGTTCAGCGTGGTCATAGTCAGCGATACCGTCGTTCGAGACCAGTGCGTCCAGGCGTGCGATGACGGTGACCGCGCCCTCACCGTGCACGAAGTGGAGTACGTGCGCGCCATAGTTCGGATCGGTAGCAGCCCACTCCGGGTCTTCGCCAACCGCCGTCAGACCATCCTGAAACGCGACGGTCAGCGGTCGTGCAGTGCCGGGTACGACCACGGGCCGCCGTGAAGGCTTGGGTGGTCGTTTCACTTGTGGATTCCCTGGCGCCTCATCCTCGCTCTCTGACTCGAGAAGCGCGTCCGTCCAAACCAGGTCGAACATGTCAACAACCGGATCCGGCGTACCGGGTGCCTCCGGAACAAGCATCAGGTAGCCGCCGCTGTTGACCCACTCCATCAGGGCTTCCTGTCGCGGGCCCGTCAGATGATACGCACGTCCTCGATCGAGGATGAGCGCGCCCGGTGCGGGCAATCGATGGAGGATGTCGGCCTCGGTTGTGCGGGTGACGGGCCTGCCCATTCGCGCCAGAAACCGTTCGAGGGCCAGGTACGGATTCTCGCGCGCCTCGGCCTGCGGGGCGTCCCTGCGGGGCACGGACACCCGCTCGAAGGTGTTGAAGAACCATGAGACGACGAGCCCCAGGCAGACCACTACGCGCCGGTCACGCCCCACATCAGCCGGCGACTCATCCGCGGGTCTCCGGCACTGCGAAGGAAGCGGGCCATTGGTCGCAGAGCCCAAGCACGGCATCCCTGTGCGGCGCCGTGTGCGCGTAGGCCGCGTGCTGCCACGATCGAACGAGCGCGCCGAAGTACGCGAGCTCGACACCTTGCAGCACGCCGCCAGCCCGGCGCAAGCAATCCCGTTCGGTGTCGCCGTCCTTGAACTGCACACCCGCGCCGTGCACGAGTCCAACCAGGGCGCCTCGATAGAGGAGTGCGAGTGCGGCGGTGACGTTGCCCGCCAGCGCGAGCTGCCTGGCGCGTGCCACGAGGTCGGCTGGTAGCGACTCGGGCCGCACGTCCAGACCAAAGAGCACCGCCGGTGGTGTCCCGACGCCTGGTGAGCTGCGCGTGGCGCCGCGACGCTGGAGGCGGATGAGGAGCCACGCGAGACCGATTCCCGCCGCGATACCCACGAGGTAACGAGCCGTCGTGGCGATCACCGCGACGACTGTCGGGATCCACTGCAACCACGCGGGGAGCTTCGGGGCGACGTTCGTGCCGGGAGTGCGCTTGGGTCGCCACTCCGTGACCTCGCGCTCGACGCCGAAGACCGGATCACGAAGGACATCCAGTACGATCCGCTTCGCCGGGCTGGATGCACCGGATGGGACCGTCGAGGCGCGCGGGGGAGGATCGATCGCGGGTGCAGTCTGCGCGTGAGGGGTCGCGGTCGTGAGCGCGAGAAAGAGGAGCACCACCGCTGCGGTTCGCGCAACGGATGTTTCAACTGTGTCCCGAGGCCGCCGCTGGGCCAGACTCCGAAACCGCAGCTCGACGTCCCAGGCCTCGAGCTCGGCGCGGCGATTGAGATACAAGCTGAATCCGGACGCGATGTAGAGGGGTTCCGTTACGCAGGCGGCCGCTGTGGCAAACAGGGTCAGGAGCGCGAGCGCCGCGTGGTCCAACGAGCCCGACATCCACTGATCCCACGAGAAGAGACCCTCTCGGCCAATCGGGACCAGTGCTTCGAACACGAGAATCTGTGAGACGTACAGCGCCACGCCCATGATGGCGCAGGTCATCGTCAGCCACACGGCGTACGACCCTGCGCGCCGCTTGAGCAGCCGGCCTCGCGCCCGTGCCGCCCGACCGCGTTGTCGTTCGAGAAGCCAGATCGGGAGCAGGAACGATCGGGCCGGACCCAAGCGGTATACCGTTAGCCACGCCAAGAGACCGCTGCGTCGCAGGATTGATGGCAGCGCGCGATAGACGTCGCGGACCGTCGGTTCCGCACCGAACGCGCACTGGCTGTACACGTACAGCAGCACGCGGTCGAAAATCGGCTTGCACCACCAGAGCACGAGGCCAGAGATCTCGGGCCACGGCCAGAGCGCCAGCGTGACCAATGCAGCAAATGGGATGAAGGTTCCGCACCACGCGCGGTACACAGGACCGCTCCAGGCCCGCAGCATGGCGCGGCCAAGCTCCAGCGCCTCCCACTCAGTGCGTCGCCGCAGATGGAGACGGAGCTGGTCAAGTTGCACGACGCGCTCGTCCCACGTACGCGAAGTACGCGATCAATAGCACCCACAGGGTGACGCCCATGCCGTACTTCACCGTGACCGGAATCACCTGATTCGGGGACCAGAAAGCTTCGACAAACGCCGCGAGAAACGTCATGACAGCGGCTCCAGCCAGGAGACGCGCGGCGACCGCGGCTCGCGCACGAAGCGCCGCCGCGCGCGACCTGCGCCCAGGCGAGATGAGAGCCGTGCCGAGCATGAGGCCCGCCGCTCCAGAGAGCGCCACGCCGACGAGCTCCAGCGCGCTGTGGCCCGCCACGAAACCCCAGAAGGTCTCGATGTACCCGATCTGGGTCAGGTGCCCGGCGACAGCGCCGAGCACCAGGCCGTTGTACAGGAGAAAGAACACGGAGCCGAGTCCGAACACCAGTCCGCCCGCGAAACACTGGAAATCGATACGGACGTTGTTGGCGATGTAGTACCCCCACATCATCCACTCCGTTGTCGCCTCGCGCGGGCGGCCGAGGTGCTCGGCCGTGGGGGCGTACATCTCTTCGATTGCTCCCACCTGCTCAGGCGCGAGCACCAGATACACCCAGTCGGGAGCACTCTGGATCACGACGAGGGCACCGAGAAAGGGCGCGAAGAAAAGGCAGGCAGAAACAGCGACCACCCGCCACTCGCGGCGGACGAGCGCGGGAAACGCGCCGAGGAAGAAATCGAGCCAGGCCGAGCCCTGTTTGGCCTGAGCACCGTACACGTGCTGATGTGCCTCGAGAACACGGCGATGAAGCTCGTCCTGCAGCGGTCGCGAATACTCGCGATCGCGCGCCAGAGAGAGGTCGTGACAGAGCGCCCGGAATTGACTGGGAAGATCCGCGAGCGGCAGCGGGTCGCCCGCGGCCGACGTGTCTTGATCCGACCCGGGCGACAGCCACCGGTCCCAACTGGCCCAGGTGGCTGCACGCCGAGCGGTAAACTGGAGTTCCTTCATCGAGGCGCCAACGCGCCGCCAATTATGGCCGCAAGTCGGGCGATCACCGGAGCGCCTCGTGCAGCAGGGCGAGCAAGGCGACGCACGCGGTGTCGCTCCTCAGCGTGCGTCCGCCCATGCCGACGGCAGCGAAGCCGTGGGCGGCCAGGAGGTGCAACTCGAAGTCGGTCCAGCCACCTTCCGGGCCGACCGCGAGGAGCGTCCGGGTTTCTCCCCGCTGGTGAGCAGGGTTCGTTCCGAGGGCTGCCGTGAACGTCTCTTTCGAACCCGGATGCGCGACCAGACGCGCGCCATTCGGGCAGAGGCTGTCGAGGTCGTCCTCGAGGAGAACCTTGAGCCGCCTGTGAATCGACACGACGGGGAGATGCGTGTCGCGTGCCTGTTGGAGCCCCTCGAGGAGGAGCGGTCGATAGTTGTCGGGCTCGAGGACGTGGGTGTCGAAGTAGTTGCGTTCAACGCGCGTGGCGTTCGTCAAAATAATCTGGCCAACGCCGAGCGCTGCCATCTGTGCCCACAGTCGTTGCATCACTTTCGGACGGGGCAGCGCGAGCAGCAGGTCGACGGATGGCCTGATCGGTGTCGCGTCGAACGTGCATTTCAGCGTGACCGTGTCCGCGTCGAGGGCGAGGACCGTGCAGGTGCCGAGCCCGCCATCAACCATCCCGGCGCGCACCTCGTGTCCCGGCTGCACCCGCAGCACGTCCCGCAGGTGACGGGCGCGCCAGGCGGACACGACGGACGTACCGTCCGACCGGACCTCCGCGGGCTCGAGCAGCAACAGGTTCACGTCCGGCAGACGCCTACACGTTGAACTTGAAGAGCAGCACGTCGCCGTCGGCCACGACGTATTCCTTACCTTCCATGCGGTAGAGCCCCTTTTCCCTGGCGGCGGCGACGGAGCCGCAGCGCACGAGGTCGTCGTACGCCACCGTCTCCGCTTTGATGAAGCCCCGCTCGAAGTCTGAATGGATCACGCCCGCTGCTTTTGGCGCGGTGTCGCCGGCATGGATGGTCCAGGCCCGCACCTCCTTCTCGCCGGCGGTGAAGTACGTTCGCAGGCCCAGCAAGTGATAGGTCGACCGGATGAGTGCGCCGATGCCGCTCTCCTGGACGCCCAGTTCCGCCAGGAAAGCCTGGGCCTCGTCGGGTGAGAGATCGACGAGGTCGCTCTCGATCTGAGCGCTGATGACGACCGCCTCGCAGGCCAAGTGCGTGCCCACATACTCACGCACCTTCTGCACGAACGGGTTGGTGTCGGCCGTGGCCAGGTCGGCCTCTCGCACGTTACAGGCGAAGATCGTCGGCTTGTCGCTCAGGAGGAAGAGCGGCGCCGAGAGCGCACGCTCGTCCGCGGTCAACGGCACGGTGAGGGCCGGCTTGCCCGCGTTGAGCGAAGGCTCGATCGTGGCCAGCACTGCGTCTTCCGCCGCCGCGGCCTTGTCGCCGCGCTTGATATCCTTCGCGAGCCGTTCGCGGCGCTTCGTGACCTGTTCGAGGTCGGCCAGCATCAGCTCCATGTTGATGACCTCGATGTCCCGAACGGGATCGATATTTCCCGATACGTGGTGCACATCGGGATCCTCGAAACACCGCACCACCTGGATGATCGCGTCGACTTCGCGGACATGAGTGAGGAACTTGTTGCCAAGCCCTTCGCCCTGGCTCGCTCCTTTCACCAGACCTGCGATATCCACGAACTCGATCGCCGCCGGGATGACGACGGTCGTCTTGGCGATTCGCTGCAGTTCACGCAGCCTGGCGTCAGGGACCGTGACCGTCCCGATGTTCGGGTCGATCGTACAGAAGGGGTAGTTGGCCGCTTCCGCGTTTCGGGTACGCGTGACGGCGTTGAACAAAGTGGACTTGCCGACATTGGGCAGCCCGACGATTCCGGCTCGTAGCATATGGTGAGGGTCGGTTCCTGGGATCGCGTAACGTGGGTGAAAGACGAGGTCCTTCGATTCTAGCGCCAGATTCTTGACTCGAGCTACGAAGGCGGTAAGGTAAGAGGGTTTCGCATTCTCTTGGAGGTCGGACGATATGGTTGGCGGCACGAAGGAAACACTGGGATTTCAGGCAGAGGTCACGCAGCTCCTGCACCTGATGATCCACTCGATGTACTCGAACAAGGAGATCGCCCTGCGCGAGCTGGTGTCGAACGGCTCCGACGCGTGTGACAAGCTCCGGTTCGAGGCCCTGGCGGACCCAGCACTCTTCGAACAGGACGGCGATCTGCGTATCCGGGTCTCGTACGACCGGTCGGCGCGCACGATCACGGTGTCGGACAACGGCATTGGCATGTCGCGCGATGAGGTCGCGTCCAATCTGGGCACGATCGCCAAATCCGGCACGCGAGAGTTTCTCCAGAGCCTGAGTGGCGATCAGGCGAAGGACGCGAACCTCATCGGTCAGTTTGGCGTCGGCTTCTACTCCTCGTTCATCCTGGCGGAGCGGGTCGTCGTGTTGACGCGACGGGCGGGGATGACACCCGAGCACGGTGTGCGGTGGGAGAGTGACGGTCAAGGCGAGTACACGCTCGAGACGACGTCCAAACCATCTCGAGGCACCGAAGTCGTGCTGCATCTGCGCGAGGGCGAGGACAGCGTGCTCGACGGCTTCCGTCTGCGAACGATCCTGCGGAAGTACTCGGACCACATCACCCACCCGATCCTCATGAAGAAGGAGGAGTGGGACAAGGACGCAAGTCGGAACGTGCCGGGAGACGAGGACGAGCAAGTCAACCAGGCGTCCGCGCTCTGGGCGCGGCCGAAGTCGGAGATCTCGGACGAGCAGTACATCGAATTCTACAAACACGTCGCACACGACCAGGAACCCCCGCTGGCCTGGACACACTCGAAGGTCGAAGGCCGGCAGGAGTACACGCAGCTCCTGTACATCCCGTCGCACGCCCCGTTCGGGTTGTGGGACCGCGACCAGCGTCACGGCGTGAAGCTCTACGTCCGTCGCGTGTTCATCATGGACGATGCCGAACACCTGATGCCGTCCTACCTCCGGTTCGTGCGCGGGGTCGTGGACTCGAACGATTTGCCCCTGAATGTGTCCAGGGAGCTGCTCCAGGAATCGAAGGTCATCGAGGGCATCAAGTCTGTCTGCGTCAAGAAGGTCCTGTCGATCCTGGAGGAGATGGCGGACGGTGAGAAGGAGAAGTACGCGACGGTCTGGAAGGAGTTCGGCCGGGTGCTGAAGGAGGGTCTCCCCGACGATTTCGCCAATCGGGAGCGACTCGCAAAGCTCCTGCGCTTCGCGACCACGCACGGCGACAGCGACGAGCAGGTCGTGTCGCTTGCCGAGTACGTGTCCCGGATGAAGGCGGGGCAGGAGAAGATCTACTACATCACCGCCGACAGCATTGCCGCCGCCAAGCACAGTCCGCATCTCGAGATCTTCAAGACGAAGGGCGTCGAAGTGATCCTGTTGCACGACCGCGTGGATGAATGGATGGTGGGCGGCCTGACGGAGTTCGAGGGCAAGGCGCTCCAGTCGGTGGCGAAGGGCGAACTGGATTTGGGTGCGCTGGCCGACGAGCCAGCGAAGGAGGAAGAGGCCCGCGAGGCCGATGCGTTCAAGGGCGTGACCGACAGGATCGGGCAGGCGCTCGGCGACAAGGTGAAGAGCGTTCGGATCACGCACCGGCTGACGGAGTCGCCGGCGTGCCTCGTACGCGATCAGTTCGACATGAGCCTCAATCTCGAACGGCTCCTCAAGGCGGCGGGCCAACCGATTTCCGGCGGCAAGCCGATTCTGGAGGTCAATCCGCATCACCCCATCGTGCGGAGTCTGCAGCACGAGACCAGTGAGACCAGATTGGCGGACTGGAGCCACATTCTGTTCGACCAGGCCTTGCTGGCCGAAGGCGGCCAGCTCGAGGATCCCGGCACGTTCGTCCGGCGGCTGAATGACATGTTGCGAAACCTGCTTCCACCGGCGGAGCCGACCGGGTCCGCAGCGTAGGCGAGGGCATGCCAAGGGCCGCAGAGACAGTGAGTCACAGAGAGAACCAGATGCTCTGTGTCACTGCGACCCTGTGGGCTGTTGGAACGGACGTCTGATCACCCCCATGCAGCAGGCTGTGCTGGCGGGAGGGCGGGGCCGATAAAGGGCATTCCGCTAATACTACTTTGTCAGATTCGTAGGGAGACCTGCTGTAGCTTGAGCATGCGGTGGAGATAGTGCGGGCGCGTGACAAAGAGATGGGCGGTCAGGACTTCCTGGAGAATGGCGCGGACACGCGGGAGCGTGAGGGTGCGTGACGGGTGGCGTTGCCGCTCCACTTGCAGGAAGGTGTAGGCGAGGGCGGTGAGGACGGCATGCCGCTGCCAGCCCGGCCACGAGCGCCCTTCAAAGTGATCGAAGCCGAGCTCGTTCTTGAGCTCTTGATACTGCTGCTCGATCGCCCAGCGCTGATGCGCGAGCTGCACGAGGGCGCGCAACGACGCCGTGGCGGGCAGGTGGACCAAGTAGTACTTGGTGCGCGGCGTCGCGCCGCGATCCCGTTCTGCCAGTAACCACACCTCGGGATCCAACGGGCGCCGTTGCCACGCGTGGGCCGGCGTGACGCGCGCCGCCGCAAAGCGTGCCGACCACGCGCGTGCCGCTCGGCCATTTCGCCAGGTGATCGTGCGCCACTGCCGGGCCGGCCACGCGGCCACGATGTCGGCGACGCGCTGCGGCGGGCGCGTCTCTGCCGCGAGCGTGTATTTCGTGTGCGGTCGGCCAGGCCGACCGCGTGACGGTGACGGCGGGTGCAGGTGGACGGGCCCGAGGAAGACACTCAATTGAGACGTGATCCCCAGCGCATACGGCAGTCCGGCCCGATGCAGCATGGTCCGAAGCGTCGAGTTCTCGCCAAACTCTGCGTCGGCAAGGACGGCGGTGATCTGAAAGCCCGCGGCCCGCGCTTGCCGCACGAGCGTGAGCGCGAGCCGCCACTTCTCCTGGAACCGAGCGGTTGCCGGGATGCGCGCGCGGCGGCGTGCCGCCGCCGTCAGCCACTCCTCGGGCAGATAGAGTTGCGCGCCGAGCATCCACGCCTGCGCGCCATTCCACAGGGCGGCGGTAACAGCGACTTGGCAATTGGCGACCTTGCCCAAGGCACCGCAGTACTGTCGCGTCACACCGACTGAATACGCGCCTTGCTTGGGAAAGCTCGTCCCATCCAGGATCAACGCGCCCGCGCGGGCGGGCACCGTGGCGCGCAGGCGCTGCCAGAGAAGGTCCGCGTCCCACGGCGCGTCGGTGATGAAGTGCTGAAAGGCCTGATAGCTACCGGGCTCGCTGACGCGCGCCAGCATCGCGCTCATCGACTTGCGCGGGCTGTCACTCAGTAAGCCGAGGAGATAGCGTCGGAAGGCGCCGCGCTGTGCGCGATGGCCAAACGCCCCCTCGAACGGCTCCAGCCACGTCAGGAACCGGTCGATCCACGCAGGCGCATTGCCGGGCAGCACGCGCTCGTAGCGTACCGAAATGCGTGCCCCAGTACAAGTGGCTCAGGTCTCTCCGAGAATCAGAGGATCTGACAAGGC
>CAWHBF010000030.1:0-120763 GCA_963827515.1 uncultured Acidobacteriota bacterium
CCCGGATAGCGTCATCGGGGACACGAGCATCGCGTTCAACCTTGAGGCCGTTCCAGAGCCGGCGACCCTGTCGCTGCTTGCAATCGGACTCCTGGGAGTTGGCGCCGCGGCGCGCCGCCGCCGTAAGGCCTAAGCAAGCCTTACCGCGCGCCCGATTCGATTCGGGTTCGGTTCGACCTTCTCCAGCCCCTGTAGCCGCGGATAAGCGGTTACAGGGGTTTTCTGTTGGGACGAAAGACTGTCTTGGTCCCCGGGGATCGCTCCACGGTGCCGCGGGCGCTAAAGTCCCAGTTGGCGCTTGGCGATCGCAATAGCCAGGCGATTGAGGGGGTGGCGATTGCCGCCTGGCCGCCACGTGTGGGCAAGGCGGTTCCGAAAGCGTCGAACTGGATGGCATGCGGCGCCGCCCAGACCTTCCCCCGGCCGACCAGGATTTCAGCGCCTCTGCCGCGGCCACGCCCGCGCACAGCATGCAGGAGAGCCCGGTCGATGGGCCCCGGCCGTCGGCCAGACTGACCCGAGTGGGGTCGACCAGATAATGCCGGTGCAGCAGCGAGGGCGCGAAGCCCACCAGAAAGCGGATGGCCTTTTCAGCATCCGAGCATCCGGTTAGCTGGAAGTACTGCTCGAACGTCATCCGACCTGGCAGGAAGTTCATGAGCGCCGCGCTCATGCCGAGCGGCGCGACACTCGTGGCTGGAATCTCGTGCGCCGCACAATGGGCGAACACCATCTCGCGCGGCCCCAAACGCAAACGCATCGAGGCCGTCAACGTAAAGATCGACGCCCTCGAAGAAGCTGTCGAGGTTCTCCGGTTGGACGCCGTCGGGGAACACCTCGATATCGCATTCAGGGTTGATGTCCCTGGCCATGTCAGCAAGCGTGTCGACCTTCGGACGTCCGAGCGTCGAATACGGCGCCCGCCTGCCGGTTGAAATTGGCCAGCTCGAACGTGTCGAGGTCGGCGATGTTGAAGCGGCGATGCCGAGGCGGGCGAGGGTGGTCAGGTGGAAGCCGCCGACGCCGCCCATGCCGGCGATGGCGACCCGCTTGTGCCGGAGGCGCTGCTGCTCCTCCTCCGTCAGCCAGCCGATGTTGCGACTGAACGCGGTCGCATAGTCGAAACCCATCGCCATGGTCGAGATTGTGCCACGGCGCCGGCGCGTGTGCGCTTACATCAGGGCCTAGGCGGCGACGAGCGGGCCGACCATCGACTTTTCGAACCGAGCCTGCACGGGCCACAATCCCTGCGACCTTGCAACGACGGGTACTCTTGCGAGGCTTGACTTCGCCAGGTCGATGAGGCCATTGAATTTTGCGCTGGGACGCCTCGAGTCGAACCGCAAGAGTTCGATCATCGTGTTGTATTGCGGGTCGTAGTAGGCCGGTATTGTCGTGCCATCCACCTCCAGGTACGAACCGCCCAGGCGGCGCAGAATCGACGACGATGCGTGCGTGACATTGGCAGCCGTGATGCCAATGGCGAGCGCCCAGAGCCGGCTGAGACCATAGCCCGCCAACGCCAGCATCAATCCTTCCGAGGTGCAGCGGCGTTCCTTCGACACGGCCCAGCCACCGAGCTCCGCGTAGTACAAGCCGGAACGTCGGGCTCGTGCGATCTCAGATTCACAGCCGCATAGAGCTTTTCACGCCATTCAGCGACTCGCGCGAGAGGGCAATTCCGCACCCGTAAGTCGTCAACCGACGCCGTGTTCTCGTGATTGAGGTACCAGCCGCAGGAACTGACGTGGCCTCTTGCATCCGTGATCAAAAGGTGCCAGCTCTTTTCGTCCTCGGGGGTCCTGTGCCGGCCCCCAGCCGCCAACTGCTCGGGCGTCAGATAGCCGCCGTCCAAATAGACGCCGCCCCGCAACGCCTGCATCTCGCCAATCAGGCGCTCGTGGCGGACCGCATCAACCGTCACACGTGTGAACAGTTTCAGTTCTGGGATCGTGGCCTGAGGAGGAGCCACAGGACCAATCGCTGTTCGACGGCCGCCATGTTTCTTTCAAGCAGTTTGAGCATAATTTCCACTGCATCCGGGGGGGACGCCGACGGCTTCTCCAATTTACGTGCCGGTTACGACCATCGCGCGCTGGAGGAGGACGTTCAGCGAGCCTGGCATCATAGTAAGTAGTTGAAAACGTACCTAGATAAGCGTGCTGGATATATATCTGCTCCAGCAGGGCGATTTGGTATTTGAGGAACGCAGAGTTCGGGTGTGCTCGACGGTCCCCTTTACCATGCTTGCTCTCGTTTCACAGATCCGTATAGTACCGAGGAATGGCTCCTGGCTGATGGAGGCGGTTCCTTGGGGGAGCGAGCTGACCTTAGATTGTCAGTCTTTAGTCCTCTATGACACAGACTTCAGATCATGGGTCGAGGCAAAAGGAATCAGCAACACTCATATTTTGCATGTACTTACATCCAATCGCGTATCCAATGGACGTGGAAGGCCACTTGCTCTCCCATATAGTCTTATCTGTCCGTCTGGAGGGTTTGAATGTGTAGGAGCTTGGCCGTCGTCTGTCTGATGATTCTGGCTGTCGGAGGCGCGTCATGCTCCGCGGATCCTGAGACCGCGAAACGACGTTACTTGGACGAGGGTAATTCTTACATGGCGAGTAAGAAATACCCTGAGGCGATCATCAGCTACAGGAACGCCGTGGAGGTGGATGAAAGATTCGGCGAGGGCCGACTGAAACTGGCGCAGGCCTACCTTGCTGCGGGAGACTCCCGAAACGCCCGTCGCGAAGCGGTTCGTGCCGCCGACCTGATGCCCGAGGATGTCGAGGCCCAGTTAACTGCCGGAGTCATACTTCAGCTTGCGAGTCAACACCCGGAGGCTCGTGCCCGCGCGCTGGCTGTCCTCACCAAGGAGCCGAACAATGCCCGTGCCTTGGTGCTTTTGGGCAATGCCCTCGCGGGGTTGAAAGACCTGGACGCGGCAGTCGAGCAGATCGAATCGGCGATTGAAGAAGCACCAGAGGTGGTATTGAGCTACGCCAACCTTGGAGCGCTTCAGATCGCCAGAGGCGACAGGGAGGCAGCAGAGGACGCGTTCAGACGGGCGGTCGAAGCTGCGCCTCAATCATTTCAGGCGCACGGCAGCCTCGCGAATTTCCTCTGGGCGGTGGGAGAACTGACCGAAGCCGAGGCTGAGTTCAAAGCTGCGCTCGCCCTCGAACCAGCCTCGTCGGCGGTTAATCGCACCCTGGCGGCGTTCTATACCAGCCAGAACAGAGCGGGCGAGGCCGAGCCGTACCTGAAATCCTTTGCGCAGCAGAGCGGTACCACTGAGGCGAAGCTATTGCTCGCCGACCACTACGTTCGTGTCCGGAAGGTATCCGAGGCGACGGGCATTCTCTCGAGTCTGACGGAGGAGCAAAACGGGTTTGTGCAAGCGACGCTCCGCCTGGCCGCCCTTGATTTCATTGAAGGTCGTCGTCCGGCTGCCTACAAAAGGCTCGATGAGGTGCTTCAGCGTGAGCCACGGAATGAATCCGCGCTCGAGGCCAGAGCTCGGTTTCAGCTTGTCGAGCGCAAGAACCAGGACGCATTGACGACTACGAGAAGCCTGGTCGAGATCAACCCCCGATCAGCGCGAGGTCAATACGCACGTGGCCTTGCGCTCGAGGCGACCGGCTCGATCGACGAGGCCGTCAAAGCCTACCAGGCGGCCTTGAGCGCCGCCCCTACTTCGGTTCCAGTCCAGGCGAAGTTGGCTGAGCTTTACCTCGCCCAGCGGAACTTCAGGGATGCGCTCCAGTTCTCGCAGCAAGTGGTCAAAGCGCGGCCGCAATCGGCGCCGGCCCATCTTCTCTATGCCAGGGCCCTGTTGCAATCTGGCGATTTTCCTAACGCCGAACGCGAGCTGTTGGCGCTTGCGAAGGCCGCCCCCTCGTCTGCGGAGGTGCACACGTGGATGGGGATGTTGTACGAAGCCAAGCGAGACGTGGGGGGGGCACGGCGCTCGTTCGAGAGGGCTCTCGAATTACAGCCTGAGTCGGACATCGCCCTTGCGGGATTGGCGAGCGCCGATCTCGCGGAGAAGAAGCCTGCGGCCGCACTGGCGCGGATTGAAGCTCAACTGGCCAAGAAGCCCAATGACACGACACTCGTGATGATGAGCGGAATGGCGTACATGGCAGTGCGAGACCTGCCGAAGGCCGAGGCTGCATATCGCCGGCTGCTCGAGCTGGACGCCAACCAGATGGACGCCTACAGCCGTCTTGGCGCGATTTACCTGGCGCAGAATCGACTGAACGAAGCGATCGCGAACTTCGAGGTGATGGCGAAACGTCCGGGGGCGGCAGCCAGTGCGGAAACGATGATTGGTACGATTTTGCTACAGCAGAACAAAGTAACCGAGGCGCGAGCACATTTCGAACGGGCAGTTCAGCTCAATCCCCGGGCTGCCGTTGCGGCCAACAATCTTGCCTGGGACTACTCGAACAACGGTGGCAATCTGGAGGCAGCGCTCCAGCTCGCACAGCTGGCGAAGGCCGAGATTCCGGACAATTCGTCGATCACCGATACCCTCGGGTGGGTCTACTATCAGAAGGGCCTTGCGAGTCTGGCGGTGACAACCCTGAAAGAGGCTGTCGCCCAGAACGCATCCAACCCCAATATTCACTATCATCTGGGCCTCGCGTATTTGAAGAACGGGAACAAGGTTGAGGCGCGGTCAGCGCTCCAGCACGTGCTGAAGCTCAATCCCGCCTTCCCGGCCGCCGACGACGTCCGACGGGCGTTGGCTTCGATCGAAGGCTGAGCGTAACAAGGTCGCGCACATGAACATGCGGAATTTCGTCGTCGGCAGCGTGGCGGTTTTGGCCGGTACTCGCCGTCGCGTGCTCCGATCCGGAGGCCGAGAAGCTGCGCGCGTACGAGAGCGGCAACCAGTACTTCGAACAGAAGAAGTATGCGGAGGCCATTGTCGAATACCGCAATGCGGTGCGGATCGACCCACGGTTTGGCGAGGCGCGACAGAAACTCGCCGACGCGTACGGGTACGCCGGCAACGCGCCGGCAGCGTTCGCCGAACAGATTCGAGCGGCCGACCTGTTGGCAGATGACCTCGACGCACAGCTGAAGGCGTCCGCGTATCTCCTGCTGGCCCGTCAGTTCGAGGACGCAAAAACACGAGTGCAGCGAGCCCTCGCCCGGGATCCCCGGAATGTTCAAGGCCTTCTCATTCTTGGCAATGCGCTGGCGGGACTGCGGGATCTCGACGGAGCCATCGCCCAGATAGAACAGGCAATTTCCATCGATCCGTCGAATGCTGGCAGCTACGCCAGCCTGGCTGGGTTCAAGCTTGCGGATGGCGAGCGGGAAGAGGCTCGTGTTGCGTACGAGAAGGCCGTCGAGGTCGATCCGAAGTCGGTGCCGGCACGACTTGCCCTCGCGAATTTTCAGTGGGGCATCGGCGACCCCGCCGGCGCCGAAGCGACATTCAAGGCCGCCCTTGCCCTCGATCCGAAACATGGCCTCGCCAACCGCGCTCTTGCGACCTACTACATGGGAACCGGTCGCGCGAAGGACGCAGAGGTACATCTCCGCACCATCGCGGACGGTGGTGGTGATCCGGAGAAGCTGGCGCTCGCCGACTACTACCTGGGCCAGAATCGCATTGCCGACGCGAAGCGCGTGCTCGAACCGCTCGTGGGCAGAGATGCGCGTGGCGCCTCATCCAGCGCCGAGCTGCGCCTGGCGCAGATCATGTATTTCGAGAAGCGTACGGCCGATGCAAACACGGCTCTCGACCGCCTGCTCGCACGTGAGCCGAGGCATGCCGCGGCCCTCATGACCAAGACGCGCTGGCTCCACGCAGAAGGAAAGATTCAGGATGCGCTGAAGCGATCGGAAGAAGCAGTGATGGCGGATCCGCAGTCGGCGCCGGCCCACTACCTGCACGGTACGATGCAGCTCGCGGCGCGCCAGTTCCCCGAGGCGACGGCCTCGTTCACCGAAGTGCTGCGACTGAATCCGCGCGCGGCGTTGGCGCAAGTGCAGTTGTCGAGGCTGACGCTGCTCAGCGGTGACGCCGCAACTGCAGTGCGGTATGCGCAAGAAGCGACAAAGAACGCACCGGGCAATCCTATCGCGCGACTGACCTTGGCCCGCGGACTGTTGGCGCAGGGACAGACGGCGCGCGCTGAAGTCGAGATCGCCGCCCTGCTCAAGACGTATCCCAACGCCACGCAAGTGCATGCGCTGAACGGCGCGCTGAAGGCCACGAAAAAGGACTTCGCAGGAGCGAGGGGGGACTACGAACGGGCAATGCAGCTGGACGCCAACTCCCTCGAACCGTTCACGGGGTTGGTGATGCTGGAGCTCGCGCAAAAGAACATAGCGGCCGCGCGGGCTCGTGTCGAGACCCGGCTGGCGATCCAGCCCGATCGGTCGGAGCTTCTCGCTCTCGCGGCCCGTGTCTACGTGGCCGCAGGGGACTTTGCGAAAGCCGAGGGGGCGTTGCGCCATCTCATCGAGGTTGATCCCGCCAACATGACGGGTTACGCCATGCTCGGCCAGGTGTACCTGGCCCAACGGAAGCTGGACGCGGCGAAGGCTGAATTCGACAAGCGCGCGAGTGCCAATCCGAAGGACGCACCGTCTCGTCTGATCGTGGGAATGATTCTGGAAATGCAGAAGAAGATTCCTGAGGCGAAGCAGAAATACGACGAAGTGCTCGCGATCGATCCGCGTTCGTTGGTTGCTGCGAACAACCTGGCCTACATTTATGCCGAGGCGAATGAGAATCTCGACCGCGCCCTGATCCTAGCCCAGACCGCTGTCGAGCAGGCTCCTGAGAATCCCGACGTGCGCGATACGCTGGGATGGGTGTACTACCAGAAACAGCTGCCCGACCTCGCGGCCCGTGCGTTCGAGGACAGCCTTGCGAAGAATCCCAATAACCCGATCTATCACTATCACCTCGGCCTGGCGTCCGCGAAACAGGGCAACCTCGCTCGCGCGCGTCAGTCATATCAGTCGGCACTGAAGCTCAGACCGGACTATCCGGAGGTTCAGCAGGCGTTGAAGACGATAGGCGGCTGAAAGGCGTGCAGTCCTCCCGCAGCTTGACCTCATCGTCGCCGGGAATTTCCAGCGCGGTCGCGATCGACACAGTCGACGCAGAGGCGAAGCCCACTTCATCGATGTGGCGTTCCGTCGGGATCTGTCTGCTCCTGGTGGAACTCGTGGTGCTCTACGCGCCGACCGTCGTGTTCCTGTGGGAGCGCTGGACGATGAGCGTCTGGCACAACGCCCATGGCGCGCTTGTGCCCCCGATCGTGGCCTTTCTGGTCTATCACGAGCTGAAACCCTTCAGAGGACGGCCGGCGCCTCGCAGTAGCGCCTGGGGGTTCGTCTTGCTGGTGCCTGCGTTGCTGCTTCACGCGGTCGATGCGGGGATGCACACACAGCTCCTGGCCGCGACCTCGATCGTGATCGCCTTGCCGGGCCTCTCGCTGCTGCTGATTGGCGTCAAGCGTACCCGAGCGATTCTCTTTCCGCTTGTTTTCCTCGTGGCCGCGCTGCCGATTCCGCTTGGCATGACCGAGCAGATTCACATGCAGCTTCGCCTGATCGCCACGGCAGCGTCGGCCTGGATCGTGCCTGCGCTGGGCATACCGGTATTCGTGGAAGGGACGACGCTGCACCTGGCGGCCGGCCCTCTCCAGATCTCGGATGCCTGCAGCGGCTTCTCGACACTGTACGCTGCCGGCGCCGTGGCCTTGCTCACGGCGTATTCGACTCCAGGATGGAAACGAAAGGCATTCGTTCTCCTGGCTGCCGCGCCTCTTGCGATCGCTGCAAATATCCTGCGCGTCGTGTCACTGACCGCGCTTGTCATCTGGGAAGGCCCCTGGGTACTCGACAGCTTCATCCACCCGCTGTCAGGAATGCTCACGTTCGCTCTCGCACTCCCGATCATCTTTTGGCTGGGTGGCGACTCCCGTCCACGCCCGGTCGCACGGGCGGACGCGTGATTTCGACGCGTTTCCTCCCGATCGTGTGTGGACTCGTCGCCATTACCCTCGTACCAACGTTCATTCACAGCTACTCAGACTCAGCGGTCCACGACGGCCTGACCACCGGCTCCATCCCGATGACACTCGCGGGGTATACGGGCGCGGCGTCGGGCCGGAATGCGACCTGGGGCCAGCGCCGTTTCGAGAGCGACGATTGGACGGAGCGCCTCTATCGATCCTCGGGCGACGAGGTCCGACTCACGGTGGTGCGGTCGTACGACGCCAAAGCCCTCTACCACCATCCCGAACTGGCCGTCACCGAGAGCAATTTCATCAAGACTGAGCTCAGGCGGTTCGCCCAGCGCCCGGACACTCCGGTCCACGTGCTCTACGCTGATTCTGGCGGGGTCGCGTTGTACGCGCTGCACTACGACAACGCCTTCGTTCAGGATCCCATCCGCTTCCAGCTTCGTACTGCTGGTGAGCTCCTGCTCAGCGGCCGAAAGGCTATGACGCTGTTCTTTGTGACGGACGACCGACCTGGCGCTGGCATCGAATCGCTGCCCTCGCTCGGGTTGTTTTTTGCCGCCATTGATCGATTCGTCGCCAGTGCTGGCGCTCCGCAATGACGTGGATGGCGGAAGTTACAGCGGCCTGGAAGGGCTGAGCGCCGAGCCTGGCGCGAGCCCACACGTCCATAGTCATTCCCTCGGCTTACTCGAGCGGCCAGTGCAAATCCGCGAAGATTGGCCTTGCAGGTCGTATCCAGTATCGACTTTCGAGAGAGTACTGTCAGGATCGACAGCCACTCATGGCGACGACCCGAGGAACTGAACGCCTCCGAACATGCTGACTTCGTGCAACTGATCCGGACCTGGGAGCGTATGATGCTCGCCAAACATCCTTCGGATCGCTAACTGCCCTCGACACAGCGCTTCAAATGTCGTTCTCAGAGATTCCGTGTCGCGATCGCGGTTGATGTTTCCCCGTGACCTCGAGCGGAATCAGCTGTGCTCAGTCCGTCTCGGTATTGAGCACGGAAACGTAATGGTGTGGCTGATGGGCATGCTTGTTGCGAATCGATCGGTGTTCGCGAGCGACGATCGACGATATACGCAAAAACACTGGGACAAGACCACACGACGGGTAACACGTGGGTTCTTCAGGCTGACTCTTTAGACGAATGTCATCTCCAGGTTGGACTTCTGTTTTGATGCACTCTCAGGCGACGCAGCGGACTTCGTTTGGCTCTTCCAGCATGCGCACATTGTCACCGGAGCAATGCCGGCGTTTGAGCGACCTGCGTCGGCAGTTCGGTGCCGCTGCTGCGCCCCAGGATCTGCTGACGAAGCTCGCGACGCTCATCGCGTCTGTCCTGCAGGTCAAGGTGGCGTTCGTCGGTCACTCGAATGGCATGTGGGCGGCGCTGGCAGAGTCGAGTACGGAGCCCCGCCTTCCGTCAGCCGGCGTCGAGTCCTGGAAGGGATTCAACCGGGTCGCGGCGTTTCTGGAGGACGGAGTTCAGAACTGGGTTCATGAAGACACGAGTTGGACGCTCGTCGGGTTGAATGGGCGGACCGGTGTACGCGCCGTGCTCGCTCTCGAGGGCGACTGGATGCCTTCCGCCCCCGCACTCCTCCAGCTCGCCAGGGATCTGCAGTTCGCCCAGCGCGCGTTTTCGTGGTCGTCACAGGCCTTCATCGGCGAGGCGACGCATCGTCTGACACGCACGCTGGGACGGGTGAGCGGCTTGGGCAGCGTGTGCTCGCTCGTTCTTCGTCATGTTGCGCGGGCAGTGCCGAGCCGGATTGCTACCTTTGCCGTCCCAACGGATGACGACAACCTGGCGATCGTGGCCACGCACGGCTACCCGCTCGAGCTCGTCGAACAGGTTCGTATTGCTCCAGGACGAGGTGTGATCGGCTCGGTCTACTCGAGCCGAACGCCGATGTGGGTTCCTGATGTGTCCCTCGTCCCGAACCTGCACGTCCGTCGCCCTCGGTACCGCACCAACTCCTTCGTGGCTATTCCTGTGACGGCAGGCGCCGAGGTGCTCGGCGTCGTCTGTGTGACCGATCGCCTCGATAACCTGGCGTTCACGAAGGAAGATCTGCTGACGCTCCGGGCGCTCACGGCGCCCGCATCGCTCGCGCTCGACCGCGAGCGCGCCAAACGTCGAGCGGAGGCCTTCGCGCAGGCGGCTGTCATCGACCCCGTGAGCGGCCTTTTCAACCGGCGCTACTTTCACGAGCGGCTCGATGATGAGCTCCATCGAGCACAGCGGCAGAAGGCCCCCGTTGCGCTCATGATGATCGACATCGACGATTTCAAGGCCGTCAACGACCAGTTCGGCCATTTGGCAGGCGATGAGGTCATCCGGAGTGTGTCCGACATCCTCCGGCGTTCCGTTCGCAGATTCGACCTGTGCTCCCGCTTCGGTGGCGAGGAGTTCGCGATCGTGATGCCCGGCAGCGGGCCGGAGCATTCGGCCGTCGTAGCCGAACGGATTCGACAGCGGATCGAAGAGTTTCGCCTGGAGGAACCGACGTTGTCCACGCTTCGTGTGACGGTGAGTATCGGACTGTCGGTCTCCTACGAACTGTCGCCGCGTGAACTCATCGAACGCGCCGATCGCGCGCTCTATGCTGCGAAACGGGCCGGTAAGAACCGCGTCGTGGCTTAGATCGCTTTTCGATTCGGCGTAGAGCGGAGGCTTTAGCCTCCGCGGACAGGCGCGCGCTGACGAGACCGCACACGAACTGTCCGAAACTTCGCGATCCCCCAGATTTTCTGACGCTCTTTCAACTGTACGAAAAACGTTAGGTCGCTTGACATCAGTGCCTTAGAGGCTGCCCGCACCGGGCAGACGTCTGGCGGTCCTCTTGCTCCGCAGGGACGCAGACCTATGTCTCTGACTGGAACACCTCCTGTCCTGCTCGGCAACAGCCCCGCGATGGAGCTGATGCGCGTCGACATCGAGAGCGCTGCACGCACCAACGCGAAGGTACTCATTACCGGTGAGACGGGCGTAGGCAAGGAAGTGGTGGCCCGGCTCATTCACGAGCAAGGTGCGCGCAGTCGGCAGACGTTCGTGGCCGTGAACTGCAGCGGCATTCCAGAGACACTGCTGGCGTCGGAACTGTTCGGCCATGCGCGCGGCAGTTTCACCGGCGCCTTCCGCGACAAGATCGGCCTCGTACGACAGGCGGATCGCGGCACCCTGTTTCTCGACGAACTGGGCGAGATGAGCTTGGCCATGCAGGCCGTGCTGTTGAGGTTCACGGAGACCGGCGAGATTCAACCGGTGGGCGTGGACGCTCCCGTCGGGCGAACCGACGTCAGGCTGATCACCGCCACCAATCGCGACCTGCGTGCGCAGATCGCGGTCGGGGCGTTCAGAGAGGATCTCTACTATCGGCTCAATGTGATCGAGATTCGCGTACCCCCGCTACGTGATCGAGGACCCGACGTGCTGGAATTGTTTCGGCACTACCTGCAGCAGGCCTGTGATGCACATCGCTTGGGGTCTCAGGCACTGACGAGGGAGGCTGAGCAGGTTCTGCTCGAGTACCAGTGGCCGGGCAACGTGCGCGAGCTCCGCAACATCACCGAAAGAGTCGCGCTGCGCGATTCGAACAAGCCAATTACAGCAGCCGACCTCGCTCTGGACCTGCGGTCAGCGAGGGTTGGTGGACGGGAGACTGCCTCGTCAACTGTAGCGGCGCGGCCCGATGCCGAGTCGGCCACGGTTCAACAGTTGTGGGATGGTCTCATCGCGGGCGGCGACTTCTGGACGCTCGTATACCGTCCGTTCAAGAAACACGAGATTACACGTGCCGAGCTACTCGCGCTCGTCGACCGAGGGCTGCAACAGACTCGCGGCAGCTATCGGGCGCTCGTCAAGCTCTTCAACATGCCGCCCGGCGATTACAAACGGTTCCACGCCTTCCTCTATCAACAGAACTGCAACCTGCCTGTGACGCCCTATCGAGAGGGTACGGCCGGCCTGCCGAACGACGCTCCGTCCGACCGCGACCTCGCGCGGTCGAGCTGAGTCAGACACATCAGTACTCGGTATGAGACGGCGGATGGGGTATTTTGACTCGTCCCATGTCCCGGCTCTTGACCCTCGCGGTCATTCTTCTCGTATGGGTGTTTCCTGAGTGGACGCCTCCTGCTGCGCAGTCCGGGGAGGAGTTGCGATGGGGGGGTGACGCAGAGGGCGGCGCGCCATTCGTCGAGGCCGATCCTCAGGACACCTCCCGAGTGGTCGGCTTCGAGGTGGACGTTGCCGGGCTGATCGCCGGTGAGCTCGGTCGTGCGCCCCGGTTCGTGCAGGTGGGCTTCACCAGCATCGACGCCTCGGTAGCCCGAGGCGACTTCGATATCGGTCTGAGCGGCATCGAGGACCGCCCCGTTCGGCGAGACCGCCTGGCGGTCACCGTCCCGTACTACGAATTCCGTGAAGTCCTCACCGTTCGCGCCACGGATCGAGCCCGATTCCGCACGCTCGCCGATCTTCGGGGCCGTCGTGTCGCCACGCTTGGCGCGACGCTCGCGTATGACCTGCTCGTTGCCGCTGAAACGGAACACGGCGTCGAAGTCGTGACCTACGAAGACGACGTGCATCCGTACACCGACTTGTCGCTCGGTCGCGTCGATGCGGTCGTGCTGGACGAGGTCCTCGCCGAGCGGGGTGTCAGCAGGGATGGCGATCTCGTCAACCAAGACACCGACCTCGGCACGGGTTTCTACGTCGGAGTGCTCTCGCCCGCCCAGACGGCCCTTCGCGACCGCATCGACGCCATTCTGAAGCAGGCCATGCGGGATGGTCGGCTCGAAGCCATCTTCCGCCGCTGGAACATGTGGAACGACGATCAGCCGCGCTTGTACGCGCGCGTGCTGGCGAGCGAGTCCGTGGATGCGGCGGGTCCGCTGCGCGGGACCCGCCCTACGGACATGGCGCGGGGCACGAGTCCCACGGACGTGGCGCCGGGTTCGAGCCCCACCGACGTAGGCCGGGTGCCGCGAAGCGGACCCGGCGCGTGGGAGGCCACCCTTCAGTACCTGCCGGCGCTCGGCCGCGGCGCTGTCATCACGGCCGTTCTGTCGTGTTCCTCGATGGCGCTGGCTGTCATCGTCGGCCTGTTGATCGCGTGTGGACGCGTTTACGGCGGCCGACCGCTCCGGGCGGTGCTGACGGGCTATGTGGAGGTGATGCGGGGAACACCGCTTCTGCTCCAGCTCTTTGTGCTCTATTTCGGTCTGGCGTCCGTGGTGCAGCTGCCTGCGTTCCTTGCGGCGCTCATAGGGTTGGGGTTGAACTATGCGGCCTATGAGAGCGAGATCTATCGCGGCGCCCTCGAGGCAGTGCCGCAGGGTCAACTCGACGCCGCGCGTGCTCTGGGCCTCACGGATCGCCAGACACTGACGCTGGTGCGAGGGCCTCAGGCTTTTCGCCTCGCCCTGGCGCCGATGACCAATGACTTCGTCGCGCTGCTCAAGGACAGCTCGCTCGTCTCGGTCATCACCGTCGTCGAGTTGACGAAGCAGACGTCGATATTCGCGGCCAATATCGGAAGCTGGGTGGTTCCCGGCGCGCTGTGCGCCGCGATGTATCTGGCCCTGTCGCTGCCGTTGGCGAGACTTGCGCGAAGGCTCGAGAAGGGCTGGACGCCTCGATGACCACCCTCGCCGTCCGGGATGTGACGGTCAATCGGGGCGGGCGAGCCGTCCTCGACGGTGTGACGTTCTCGGCCAGTCGCGGCGAGTTGGTCGCGCTGATGGGAGTGTCGGGATCCGGCAAGACGACCATGCTTCGCGCCGTCGCCGGACTCGATCCGATCGGAGCGGGCACGATCGAAGTCGGCGGCGTTCTCCTGACACCAGGTCCGGTACCCCGAGGCACACTTGGCCGCGCTCACACTGTGGGCATCGTCTTTCAGTTTCATCATTTGTTTGCGCACCTCAGCGCGCTCGACAATGTTTCGCTGGCGCCAGTGCATGTGCTCCGCCGATCGCGTGCGGAGACGGAGCGCCGCGCACGAGACCTTCTCGAGATGCTTGGTGTGGGCGGGCGTGCTGACGCAAGGCCCCATGAGTTGTCGGGCGGTGAGGCGCAGCGCGTGGCGATCGCGCGCGCCCTTGCCGTTGAGCCGTCGGTGCTCCTGATGGACGAGCCGACGGCCTCCCTGGATCGCGCCCGCCGCGAAGATCTTGCGGGCACGTTGACGCAGCTGGCTCGCGAGGGTCGAACCGTCGTCGTCGCGACCCACGATGCTGATTTCGTGCGGGCGTGCGCGGATCGCGCGATGCTGCTCGAGCACGGCCGGATTACGTCGCGAGGGCGCACCGTCCGATGTCCTCCAGGATGCGCGGTAGTGGATCCGCGCGCATGGCCTCTTGTCCGCGCACGCTAAAGCGTGCGCTCTACGGCTGTCCGCCGCGCGCTGAAGCTGCTCTGTCCGCGCACGCTGAAGGCATGCACACTACGGGTACGAGACTGGAAAGCGCTGTGCGTCCGCCTGCGCGTAGAATGGTTCGGCTCTCTCCATGCCTGACGTGAACGTTCGCACCGCTGCGCGCCAAGTCGAACTCGACACCAATCGACCGATTCGGCATCGGAACAAGGGGTACTACCGGCTGCTCCATTGGCCGATCTGGATCTTCGTCTTCTTCATCGCACCGGGCCCGCTCACGTTCGACCTGTTCGAGCAGGGGTTCGACAGCCGCTTGCTCGCGTGGTTGTCCGTCGTGCTCGTCGGCACCGGCATCGCAGGGCTGAGGGGTCGTCTTCCGGGCTGCGAGCCAGCACCCTACATCATTCGCTTCACCGAAGACCGACCGAATCCGCTCTATCGCCGCGTGTGCTACACGACGGCGTGGGGTGAGGTTGTCGCCTTCGCCCTGCTCAACATCGCAGGGCTGGCGTATGCGGCCGCAATGGGCGAGTGGCGCCTCAAGCAGATGTACAGCGTCGCGTATTTCCCAATCGCTGGGACGGTCTGGATGCTTGGGGCACTCGGGCGTCTGCCGCGAGTCAAACCATCAACGCAAGGAGAGGGACACGAGCGCCGGTATTTTTACGGCTCCGTCTGGGCCGTGACCATTGCGCAACCGGTGCTGTGGCTCCTCTGGAAGAGCGTGCCCGGCGGTCGCGTCGGTGACGCCGTGAAGCTGGCGGTCTTCGTAGGTATCCTGACAGCGATCGGCCACATGGCGCGGCTTGGGCTCCTGCCGCGCACCCGTCCGATCGTGCCGGGCGAGTTGGCGGTATCGGACTGACGCGGGCTCTCGACCTTGGCTCTGGGCTTCAGGCTCTGGGCTGTGGGCCTGAACTCTTAACTTTCGACTTTTGACTTTCCACTTTCGAACCTTTGACTTCCACCATCGACGTCCTGACCTCGCCGACGCTGAAGCACCTCCGCGCGCGGTGGTGGAATGACGACTTCACTGAGTTTCTCGCGGAGACACTCCGACCCAGGCCTGGCAACCGGATTCTCGATGTCGGCTGCGGGGAGGGTACGGCCGAGGTACGCATCGGGCGCCTTCATGTCTCGCAGGTCCGTCTGGTCGGTGTGGATCTGCTGGTTGATCGCGTGAAGCTCGCGAAGCAGCAGACCGCCGCGCACAACCAGCGTGTTGGATTCGCGGCGGCTGACGTTTGCCGCCTGCCGTTCCGAGACGGTGTGTTCGACTCGACGTTCTGCGTGGCCGTGCTGCAGCACATCAGTGACGTCGATTCCGCGGTACGTGAGTGCGCCCGCGTCACGACCGCCGGTGGCAGGGTCCTCGCGGTGGAACCAGACAACGGCGCGCGGGTACTCGTATGCTGCGACGCCGGCTGGGGTCGTCGCGTTCCGCGCCGCGATGGAATTCTTTGCCGCGATCGCGGCGGCTCGCGGCGACGTGAACGATCCGGCCCTCGGCTCGAGGCTGCCGGCGCTCTTCGCGCGCCACGGGATCGAGCCCCTGGACGTCAGGCTGTTTCCCGTGTCACAGGTACACCTGGGAATGCCACCCGACGCGGTATGGACCCGCCGGAAGGAGGCCGTGTCCCGAGCGCTCGCGCTGGCGCCGTCCGACACCGTTCGTTCGCTCGGTCACGCATTTCAAGAGGCCCTCGCGGCGTACGAAGCCGAAGCGCGCGAGGTCGGGTCCTCGTTCGTCGAGATTCAGAACACCATGCTGTTTGCGACCGTTGGCCAAAAGACCGAGTAGCGAAGGGTACGAGGGCTGGGACGAATACGCCCCGTTCTACGACTGGGAGAACGCACGCACCCTCGGCCGTCGAGACGTTCCCTTTTGGCGTCACGTTGCGCTCAACGCGGGTGGTCTGGTCCTCGAACTGGGTTGTGGCACCGGCCGTATAGCACTGCCGCTGGGACGTGCCGGGGTGCCGCTCGTCGGGATCGACCGGTCCGAGCCTATGCTTGCCCGCGCGCATCGGCGCGTGGCGCGCACGCGCGTGGGCCGGCCGGTCCGCCTGGTCCGTGGAGATATCCGAGCTCTACCGTTTCCGGGAGCCACCTTCTCTCTGGTGTTGGCGCCGTACGGGGTGCTGCAGTCGCTGCTCCGTGAGCGCGATCTGGCAGCGACGCTCGCCGCGGTGCACGGCGTGCTCCAGCCGGGGGGCATGTTCGGCGTCGAGCTCGTGGCCGACCTGCCCTCGTGGGACGAGTATCGGCAGCGCGTGAGCCTCAAAGGATGGAGACGGCGCAAGGGCGGCACCCATGTCACCCTCGTCGAAACGGTGAAACAGGACCGCGCCCGGCACCTTACGATCTTCGAGCAGGAGTTCACCGAACGACGCGGTCGTCTTCGCACGTCGAGGACCTTCGCGCTGAAATTCCGGACGCTGTCGGTGCCGCAGATGGCCCGTCGGCTCGCGAAAGCGGGTTTCGAAGTGACCGCGACGCTGGGCGACTACCGCGGCGCTCCCTGGGATTCTCGGGCCGAGGTCTGGATCATCTTGGCCAAGCGAACGATCTGATAGAATTGCGCCTGCTTTTCCGCCCATTTTCTCTGGAGTTTCCGCCATGTCAGGCCATTCCAAGTGGCACACCATCAAGCACAAGAAGGGCGCCGCTGACGCAAAGCGGGGCAAGGTCTTCACCCGTCTCATCAAGGAGCTGACCGTCGCGGCCCGCGGCGGTGGTGGGGATCCGGACATGAATCCCCGCTTGCGGACGATTGTGGCGGAGGCCAAGGCGAACAACATGCCGCGCGAGAACATCGAGCGCGCGATTCGCCGTGGCACGGGCGAGGAGCCGGGTGTCACCTACGACGAAGTGACCTACGAAGGCTATGGCCCAGGCGGCGTCGCGCTGATGATCGAGACGCTCACCGACAACAAGAACCGCACGGTTGGCGAGATTCGCTTCATCCTCGGCAAACACGCGGGCAATCTGGCCGCCGAGAACAGCGTGGCGTGGATGTTCTCCCGCAAGGGTCAGATCCTCGTGGAGAAGGGGAAGGCCGACGAGGACTCACTCCTGGCTGCTGCGCTCGATGCCGGCGCGGATGACATGAGCGACGATGACGACGGTTGGGAGATCATCTGCCCGCCGGAGCGCTTCGAGGCGGTGCGAGATGCCGTCAAGGCGATCGGGGTCGAGCCGGCACGTGCCGCGATTGCGATGGTGCCGCAGAACTTCATCAAGCTGGTCGGCAAGGAAGCGCAGCAGATGCTGCGGCTGATGGAAGCGATCGAGGATCACGACGACGTCCAGCACGTGTGGGCGAACTTCGACGTCGAAGAGAAGGAGATCGAGGCCTCTCTCGCGTGAGGATTTTCGGCATCGATCCCGGCTCCGTGCGCACCGGTTACGGCTGCGTGGAGACGGACGGCCGAGGGGTGCGCCTGGTGACGTGCGGTGCGATCACGGCTAAGACCGATGATGAGTTCCCACAGCGGCTCGCGCGCATCCACCGAGAGCTCTCGTCATTGCTCGAGGGGTGCCAGCCCGACTATGTCGCGGTTGAAAGCGTCTTTCACGCGTCCAACGTACACAGCGCTCTGAAACTGGGGCATGCGCGCGGCGTGGCGATCCTCGCAGCGGTCGAGGCGGGGTGCACCGTGGTGGAGTACACGCCGGCCGAGATCAAGCGGGCCGTGGTGGGGTACGGTCGTGCCGAAAAGCATCAGGTCCAGGACATGATCAAGATCCTGCTGGGGCTTGCGGCGCCACCGTCGCCGCACGACGCAGCGGATGCGTTGGCCATCGCGATCTGTCACCTGCACTCGATGCCGCCGGTGGGGTTGTTGGCGGATTCCGGATCCCGAGTCCCCAGTCCCGAGCCCCCAGTCCGCAAGCCCCGATCCTGGCGACAGTATCGTCCTCCCGCCAACGGATGATCGCGTTTCTTCGCGGGCGGATACTCGACAAACAGCCGAACCTGCTGATCGTAGATGTGCAGGGAGTGGGCTATCTGGTTCACGTACCGCTCTCCACGTTCTACGACGCTGGCGAGCGTGGCGCCGAAGCCGTGTTGCACATTCATACGCACGTCCGCGAAGAGGCCCTCCAGCTCTACGGATTTCTGACAGTGCTCGAACAGCAGTTGTTCGAGCGGCTGATCAGTATCAGCGGCATCGGTCCCAAACTTGCGATCGCGGTGCTCTCGGGAATCGAGCCGCGCGACCTCATCGCCGCGGTGCAGCGGGGCGATCTGGCGAGGCTCACCGGGATTCCTGGTGTCGGTCGAAAGACCGCCGAGCGAATCGTGCTCGAACTGAAGGACCGGCTCTCGCAGATCGCGGTGCCTCCAGGTGAAGCGCCCGAACCGGTTCCGACCGGCGAACGTCTTCGCGATGACCTTCTCTCGGCGCTTCAGAACCTGGGCTATCATCGGCCGCTGGCCGAGAAAGCCATCGATGCCACACTGTCGTCGACCGACGCGCCAAGTTTCGAGCAAGCGCTCAAGGCGGCGCTGCGGGAGCTCATGCGATGACGGAGTCGCGCAGGCTGAAGCCTGCGCTCTACACACGGACGTCGATGACCTGTATTACAGCCACCTGTAGAGCGCACGCTTCAGCGTGCGCGACGAGTTCGTGATGCCTGACCGTGTCGTCGCCGGCGGACGCGTTGAAGAAGACGCCCAGTACCGAAGCTGGACTGCGCCCGCGCTCGCTCAACGAGTACATCGGGCAGGACCGTGTTCGGGACAACCTCGAGGTCTCGATCGCGGCAGCGCGCGGCCGGTCCGAGGCGCTGGATCACGTCCTCCTGTACGGCCCGCCGGGACTGGGAAAGACGACGCTGGCGTACGTCATCGGCAATGAGATGGGCGTGGCCGTGCGCGCCACTGCCGGTCCGGTGATTGAGAAGCCCGGCGATCTGGCCGCGATGCTCACCAATCTCCAGCAACACGAAGTGCTGTTCATCGACGAGATTCACCGCTTGCCGCCGGTGATCGAAGAGATCCTGTACCCGGCGATGGAGGACTACGAGCTCGACATCGTGATCGGCCAGGGGCCGAGCGCGCGGTCGGTCAAGGTTCCGTTACAGCGGTTCACCCTGATCGGAGCGACGACCCGGGCAGGCCTTCTCACAGGTCCGCTGCGCGCCCGCTTCGGGATTGTTCACCGGCTGGACTTCTACGAGCCGTCGGACATGGAAGAGATCGTGCGACGATCGGCGAGAATTCTCGGCGTATCGATGGACGAAGAGGCCGGACAGGAAGTGGCGCGACGGTCCCGCGGCACGCCTCGGATCGCGAATCGTCTGCTGCGGCGCGTCCGCGACTATGCTCAAGTACGCGCGGACGGCCGGATCACTGTTGACGTCGCGCACGCGGCGATGAAGCTCCTTGAAGTGGACGACCAGGGCTTCGACGAGATCGATCGCAAACTGCTGCGAACGATCATCGAGAAGTTCAGCGGCGGCCCCGTTGGTGTGAACAGCCTGGCTGCGGCGATCAGCGAGGAACGAGACGCCATCGAGGATATTTACGAGCCGTATCTCATTCAGGCTGGGTTTCTCGATCGCACACCGCGCGGCCGGATCGCCACCGCGCGGGCGTACCAGTACCTTGGGCTCACCGTTCCCGGGAAGGATTCTCGTCTGTGGTAACCAACGGTCGACTTCTCCGCACGACGGTGCGGGCACGCATCTCCAGCATCGCCGCCTATGTGCCGCCACGTGTGCTGACGAACGCCGACCTCGAGCGCATGGTCGACACCAGCGACGAATGGATCATGCAGCGCGTCGGCATCCGAGAGCGCCACGTCGTCGATCCTGGCGTGGCGACCTCCGATCTCGCGAAAGAGGCGTCGCTCCTGGCGATCGAGAAGGCGGGTTTGACGCCGGAGGACATCGACTTCATCCTGGTGGCGACGACGACCCCCGATACGATGTTTCCGAGCACGGCGTGTGTGCTCCAAGCGAAGATCGGCGCGCACCACGCGTGGGGCTACGACCTCGTCGCGGCATGCTCGGGGTTCACCTTCGCGTTGACGACCGCGTCCCAGCTCGTGGCGGCCGGCGGCAGCCGGCGTGCGCTGGTGGTGGGCGCGGATGTCATGTCCAGCATCATCGACTACACCGATCGCACGACCTGCGTCCTCTTCGGTGATGGGGCGGGCGCGGTGGTGGTCGAGCGGAGCGACGACGATGCCATCGGCATCCTCGATTTCGAGAACTACGTGGATGGGAACGGAGGCCCGGCGCTCTGCATGCCTGCCGGAGGGAGCCGGATGCCGGCGTCACGCGAGACGGTCGAGCAGCGGCTGCACTACGTCAAGCAGGATGGACAGGCCGTATTCAAGTTTGCGGTGCGCAACATGGAAGAGGTGTGCCGTCGAATCCTGGAGCGCAACAACCTCACGGCCGACGACATCGACCTGTTCGTGCCGCATCAGGCGAGTGGTCGCATCATTCTGGCGGCGGCCGAAAAGCTCGGCCTCCCGCGCGACAAGGTGGTCATCAACATCGATCGATTTGGCAACACCACGGCGGGCACCATACCGCTGGCGCTCAACGACGCCGTCGCCGATGGGCGACTGACCCACGGCAAGCTCGCGCTGCTCGCATCGGTGGGCGCCGGCTTCACCGTTGGTGGTGTGCTGCTGCGCTGGGCGTAGGGGCTGAGGCTCCAGGCTTTAGTCTCTAGTCTGGTCCTGGTCTTTGGTAGGGAACTCCGAAAGACTAGAGACCAAAGACCAAAGACTGGCGATGTCCACCCCATCCGACTTCGATTTCGAACTGCCCGAGGCGTTGATCGCGCAAGAGCCGCCGGAGGTGCGGGGTGATTCCCGTCTGCTGGTCCTGCATCGGGGAGGAGGCGTGGAGCACACCGCTTTCTTGCAGGTTCAGCACTACCTGCGCGCAGGTGATCTGCTCGTCCTGAACAACACCAGGGTGTTTCCGGCGCGGCTACTGGGGCGGCGGCATCCCAGCGGCGGTGCCGTCGAATGCCTGCTGGTCAGGTCGCTCGGCAGTGGCGAATGGGACGCGCTGATGCACCCGGGCCAGAAGCTCAAGCCGGGGGCACAGGTGGTGTTCGGAGACGGCGATGTGCGGCTGCACGGCGAGATCCTCGCGCAGCATTTTCACGGCCGGCGGACCATACGGTTGTGGACCGATTCGGGGGCCGACGCCGCGGACGTCATCGATCGGCTCGGCCACATGCCGCTGCCGCCGTACATCAAACGCGACGACCGACCATCCGATCGCGAGCGGTATCAAACCGTATACGCCCGTGAACGTGGGTCGATTGCCGCGCCGACCGCAGGCCTGCATTTCACCGACGCACTCCTCGCCGCGCTGTCTTCACAAGGCGTCGAGCGAACGGAAGTGACGCTGCACGTCGGCTACGGCACCTTCAAACCGATTCGTGCGGAACTGGAGGATCACGTCGTCGATCCGGAAGCGTTCACGGTGTCGGCCGAAGCAGCGGCCGCATTGACACGTGCACGGCGGGAAGGCCGTCGAATCATCGCGGTCGGGACCACAACCGTGAGAACACTCGAGTCGCTGACCATCGATGCCGACGGGGCGGTCGAATCGTCGCGAGGCGAGGCGCGTCTTTTCATTCGTCCAGGGCACGAGTTTCGTCTCGTGAACGCGATGATCACGAACTTTCATCTGCCCCGCTCGTCATTGCTTGTCCTCGTCGCGGCATTCGCCGGCCGCGAGCGGGTTCTCGAGGCGTACCGCGACGCGGTGGCGCGAGGTTATCGGTTCTACAGTTATGGGGACGCGATGCTCATCGCGTAGGGCTCTGATTCCCGGGCGCCCACGCCTTCTGCTTGAAGTCCAAGTACGTGTCGCCTTTTGTCGTGCAGCTGTGTTCGAGGATCTCCCAATCCGACCTCAGCTTGAATACCATTCGGCCAGTCCAGGGTGCCGCGTACGCCTTTGGATCTTCTACCGTGACTCCGGTACTCCAGGGTGTCGTGGTCCGGACGGCGGATCCGTTCAACCACGTGCAGCGCGTCGCTGTGAGGATGGCCCAACCGATCCAGCCACGTCTCCTCATTGAAGCCGATCGTGTCGATGACGAACGTGTCCCCCTCCCACTGGCCGATCGAATGCCCCATCCATTCATAGCTTCCTGTATCTCGCAGATTGGCGGGATGAGGTCGGCCGTCCGTGTGGATTCGTCGTACGAAATGGTTGTATTCGAACAACTGGATCACGTGCCCTGGTGTGTGGACAAACTCGAACGGCGTGGGAACGGCCAATATGTACGGCACGCCAGGGGCAGCACAGTCCAGCGTCGGATCGTTCGCGTCGAGTGCGGCCTGTGGTCCGACCGTGGGTTTGTGTGATTGGAATTTTTCCAACGCCCAGGGCGTCATGGGCGGGGGCGGCGTTTCGCTGAACGCGTTGCCCGCCGGTTGTCGGATCCAGACCCCGGAGAGATCGGCCTGGGCGGACGCGACGGAAGGCCCCGCCGTCAGAACGATAACGGCGAGGAGCGAACGACTCATTCGGGTAGTCATGTCTGCGTTTCCTCTGGCTACTTGGGTGGAACGAAGGAGGTCAATTCCTGCCCGGAGGGCAAAACGACGCGCTGCAGCAGCATGGTGTGGCTGCCGTTCGTCGCCCGGCGACCAACCACCGAAATGCGGTCCCCCGGCTTCAGCACGTCTCGTCCCCACCCCGCGCGAACCAGAATGATCAGGCCGGCGGTTTCGGCCGTCCAGGTCGCGATCGCGCCTTTCTCATCGGTCGCGTCGAAATGCAGCAGCGCGTGAGGGTTTCGCCAGTCGAACCCTTTCACGGTGGCCGTGAGCGTCGTTAGCGGCTGCAGCTCGTATGCCGCCGCTCCATGATGGGCAATGAGGGCATCAGAGCCCGCGAGCAGCCCCGCGATCATCGCGCCAAGTAACCTGTATCTATTTCTCATGAGCATCTCCTGATGCTCCGCACGATACGGTCTCCTGCCCGTGGGGACTATCCGGTTCTTGCCATCGAAACGCTTCTTGCGCTCGAAAACAGAAAGCGTTGGGTACCCCGTCTCGTGTCGATTCAAGAGCAAGAGGTGGAGTGTCCCTGGTGCGAGAATGGCCCATAGTGGGCATGAGCAACAGAGGAAGGCGTCGAAGGAGATCGCGGCGATGACGCACCACACACGCGTGGATGGTTACGACTGGACGAGTATTTCGGCGCATCTCGATGCCAACGGCTGGGCCACGGTCCCGAAGCTCTTGACCGCGAGCGAGGCGAGCGCCATTGCGGGTCTCTATGACGATGCCGGAACATTCCGGAGCCATGTCGTCATGGCGCGACACGGTTTCGGCCGCGGCGAGTACAAGTACTTCGCGTATCCCCTGCCCGACATGGTGGCCGATCTGCGCACGGCGCTGTACCCGCGGCTGGTACCAGTCGCCAATCGCTGGAACGAATCGATGGGGATCGACGTGCGCTACCCCGACGCGCACGCGGACTTTCTCAAGACGTGCCATGACTCGGGGCAAACGCGTCCGACGCCGCTCCTGCTGCAGTACGGCGAAGGGGACTTCAACGCGCTGCATCAGGACGTGTACGGCGAGAAGGTCTTTCCGCTGCAGGTGGCGATTCTGCTCTCGGCGCCGCAGAAGGATTTTACCGGCGGTGAGTTCGTGTTGACAGAGCAACGGCCGCGGATGCAGTCGCGAGTCGAAGTCGTGCCGTTGGAGCGGGGCGATGGCGTGGTCTGGGCGGTGCGCAACCGCCCCGTGCAGGGAACACGCGGTATCTATCGCGTGAACATGCGACACGGCGTGAGCCGACTGCGATCGGGTCATCGGCACACCCTGGGAGTGATTTTTCATGATGCCGCCTGATGTCCCTCTTCCCCAAACCCCCTCGACCCTACTACCGTAGGGGCCATGCCACTGCCCTACGAGGAGTTCGATCTCGACGGTGTGCGGACGTACCCGCTGGCGTCACGGGAGAGCAAGGCCCGAGCTGAGGATTTCGCGCGTCCGGTTGACCGTGGCGCGAGCTTCAAGACGTGGTTCGACTCGCTGCCGGCGATTCTCGGCGCGCAGGATCTTCGCAAGGCGGCGCGCGCACTCCTGGACGCACGAGCTCGAGACGGCGCCATCGTGTGGGGCCTGGGCGCGCATGTCATCAAGACCGGGGTCTCGCCGGTGTTGATAGATCTCATGCGGCGGGGCTTCGTGTCGGCCATGGCGCTCAATGGCGCCGGCATCATTCACGATTTCGAGATCGCGCTCTCGGGCGGAACGTCCGAGGATGTGGATGAGGCACTGGGGCCAGGTCGCTTCGGCATGGCGGAAGAGACAGGCGTGCTGCTCAACGAGGCAATTCGGCAGGGCGCCGCGCGTGGCCAGGGACTCGGTCAGGCCGTCGCGGCGTTCATTGCCGAGAGGAATCCACCACACGCGGACCTCAGTCTCGCTGTCGCGGCGCATCGTCTTGGAATTCCTCTCACCGTGCATGTTGCAATTGGCACGGACATCATTCACATGCATCCGGCTGCGTCAGGGGCGGCGATAGGTGAAACGAGTCTTCGCGATTTTCGGTTTTTTACGGCGTCGGTCGCGAAGCTTCGCGGGGGGGTCTATCTGAATTGCGGTTCCGCCGTCGTGCTGCCTGAGATTTTCCTCAAGGCCGTCGCGCTCGTCCGGAATCAGGGCATCGCACTCGAAGGCCTGACGACGGTCAATATCGATTTTCTTCGCATGTATCGACCCCAGACCAATGTCGTGACCCGGCCTATCGCCGGGACCGGCGGCAGTGGGATTTCCCTGACCGGACATCACGAGGTGCTGATTCCGCTCCTCGCCGCGGCGGTGATTGAGGGCTAATAGCCCCAGAGCCCAGTCTTTGGTCTCTGGTCTCTGGTCTCTAGTCTCTGGTCCTTCGTGGAGCACGGGAGACCAACCAAAGTCTAAAGACCAAAGACCAAAGACTGGTGGATCCCCCGGGCCTGCTAGAATCAAGGATTCGTGCCGGAGTAGCTCAGCCGGTTAGAGCACGCGTCTCATAAGCGCGGGGTCGGCGGTTCGAGTCCGCCCTCCGGCACCAGCCTTCGCTCACGCTTGCCAGAGCGTGAGCTACGGCTGGCAAGCCACGCGAAGGCTGTCCGCCGAAGCGCGTAGCGCGAAGGTGGACTACAAGATTCGGCCCTGAGTTTAGGAGGCCTCGCTGGCGGCCGGCCGCGCCAGGGTTGCCCCACGGAATTGACATCACCTCTTCACCAGCAGGTCCGCCGTACGATCCGCCGCTACGCGCTGCTGCCCCCGGGCTCGCGCGTTCTCGTTGGTGTGTCCGGGGGATCGGACTCGGTCGCGTTGACGCGGCTTCTCCTCGACCTGTCCGAGCACGGGGAGTTCGTGGTGGTCGGCCTCGCACACCTCAATCATGGCCTTCGACCAACAGCCGACCGTGACGAGGCGTTCTGTCGTGAGTTTGCGAGGCGGCTCGGTTTGCCGCTCGATGTGGAGCGGGTTGATGTCCGCGGGTATGCAGCCTCTCAGGGGGTGTCGGTCGAGGATGCGGGTCGCCGCCTTCGCTACGCGTTCCTCGGGCGCGCCGCAACCCTGGTTCGGGCAGACCGAATCGCGGTTGGGCACACCCAGGACGACCAGGCAGAAACGTTTCTTCTCAAGCTCATGCGAGGAGCCGGACTGACGGGCCTGGCAGGGATCTATCCTCAGCGCGGCGCGCTCGTAAGACCGCTCCTGGACGTACGGGACACCGATCTGCAGGCCTTCCTGGTCTCTCGAGCCGAAACATGGATCGAGGATGAAACCAACGATGACGTGGCAAATCCGCGCAATCGTGTCCGGCACCGGATTCTGCCGGAACTCGAGCTGGCAGCCGGGGGTGCCACTCAGCCGGCCATCGCCCGGGCGGCAGCCGTCATTCGAGACGATGCTCAGTGGCTCGACCAGTTGGCGGACGAACGCTTCCGGGCCCTGTCGATCGAAACGGAAACCGGCCTCGAACTCGACGTCCCTGGGCTTACCGCCTCGCCGTCCCCGGTTCTTCGCCGGGTGCTCCTCCGGGCGCTTCGGGCCGCCTCTGGTGGTCGAGAAGTCGGGTTGGAGCATGTGGAGACGGTGACAGTGCTCCTGCGTGGCGCTCGGGGCGGGGTGGACCTGCCGGGGAGCCGCGTGGAGCTGCGCGGCCTGAAACTGGTCTTGCTCCAGCAGAAGGGTGGCCCAAGGTGATACTCTTGAGGAGCATGCTGGGTGGGGAGGGATCGTGAACTCGACGCTGAAGAGCCTTGTCTTCTGGACGGCCCTGGTCGTCATCGGCGTACTCGTGTGGAACGTATCGAATCAGTTCCAGACCAGTCACAAGCCGTTGACGTTCAGCGAGTTCATGGGATCGGTCGATGCCGGACAAATCGACCGGGTCACCATCACCGGCAACGAGATTACCGGCGTCAACAAAGCCAACGAAAGCTTCCGCACGTATGCGCCGCCGCAGTACGAAGGACTGGCGAACAAGCTGATCGAGCGCAACGTTGCGGTGGCAGCGCGCGAACCGACGGCCAGTCCCTGGGCGGCCCTGCTGTACTCCTGGGCGCCGATTCTCCTGATGATCGGCTTCTGGATCTTCTTCATGCGCCAGATGCAGAGCGGCGGTAACAAGGCCCTCTCATTTGGGAAGAGCAAGGCGAAGCTGTCGTCGAGCGCGCAGAAGAAAGTGACGTTCAAGGACGTCGCCGGCGTGGACGAGGCGAAGGAAGAGCTGCAGGAGATTATCGAGTTCCTCCGAGAGCCGCAGAAGTTTCAGAAGCTGGGCGGTCGCATACCGAAGGGTGTGTTGCTCATGGGGCCTCCCGGCACCGGGAAGACGCTGTTGGCCCGTGCCGTGGCTGGCGAAGCGAACGTGCCGTTCTTTTCGATCAGCGGCTCCGATTTCGTCGAGATGTTCGTCGGAGTCGGCGCATCGCGTGTGCGCGATCTGTTCGAGCAGGGCAAGAAGAACGCGCCGTGTATCGTGTTCATCGACGAGATTGACGCCGTCGGTCGCCACCGGGGCGCCGGTCTTGGCGGCGGTCACGACGAGCGCGAGCAGACCCTCAATCAGCTCCTGGTCGAAATGGACGGCTTCGAGTCGAACGAAGGCGTCATTCTCGTCGCGGCCACCAACCGTCCCGACGTGCTCGACCCGGCACTCTTGCGTCCCGGTCGTTTCGATCGGCGGATCGTGGTCAACCGGCCCGACGTAAAGGGGCGCGAAGGCATTCTCGCCGTCCACACCAAGAAGATCCCGATGGCGGACGACGTGGATGTGGCGGTGTTGGCACGGGGCTCGTCGGGCTTTTCCGGGGCCGATCTCGCCAACCTGGTGAACGAAGCCGCGCTCTACGCAGCGCGCGTCAACCAGAAGGTCGTTCGCATGCTCGATTTCGAGTTCGCGAAGGACAAGGTCTTGATGGGCGCCGAGCGCCGATCGATGATCATCAACGACAACGAAAAGCGCGTCACGGCCATTCACGAGGCAGGCCACGCGCTGCTCGCCGTGCTGCTCCCGGAAGCCGATCCGATCCACAAGGTGACGATCATTCCTCGCGGCATGGCGCTGGGTCTCACCCAGCAGCTGCCGATCGACGAGAAGCACAACTACTCACGCGAGTACCTGCAGGATCAGATTGCCATCCTGCTTGGCGGCCGTATCGCCGAGGAAATCACGCTCGGCAGCATCACGACGGGTGCCGGCAACGATCTCGAGCGGGCGACCGACCTGGCCAGACGCATGGTGTGCGAGTGGGGCATGAGCGACGCGCTCGGTCCGCTGACGTTCGGCAAGAAGGAAGAGCAGATCTTCCTCGGCCGCGAGATCTCGCAGCACCAGGACTACAGCGAGGACACGGCGCTCCGCATCGACCAGGAAGTGAAGAAGTTCGTCAGCGACAATTACACCCGCGCGCAGATCGTGCTCCTGAGACAGAAGCAGGCGCTGCTCGATATGGCGGATGCGTTGCTGGTCCGGGAGACGCTCGACGCGGATCAGGTCCGGCGGATCGCGAAGGGCGAGTCGCTCGGCGAGTTCGTGCCCGCGGCAGGATCGACCCATCCTGCATCGCGCGAGCCGAAGGTCGCCAAGGAGAAGGAGCGGCCGGCCATCGTGTCGCCGCTGCCCGCGCGCCCGGTCACGCAGGAATGACCGAGCAAGTTCAAAGTGTAAAGTGTAGAAGTGTGAAGTAAGTCTGCAAGTGGGGCCCGTTCGATACGGGCCCTTTGTCTTGTACGGCGCCTCCGCGGGAGACTTGCTGTCCGACTTCCACCTCACATCGCGCACGTTCGAATCGCAAGTGCCGTGCTTACTTTGCACTTTAGCACTTTCCAGCTTTGCACTTGTCACTGATGAATCCGAGGCGTCGATTCACGATGGCGTTGTCCGCAGGGCGGACGCTCGTGCTGGGGGAGCGCACTCTCGTCATGGGCGTCATCAATGTCACCCCGGATTCGTTCTCGGACGGCGGCCAGTTGCTCGACCCGTCCGTGGCGATCGAGGCGGGCGTGCAGATGGCGCAGGATGGGGCCGACCTCATTGACGTAGGCGGAGAGTCCACGCGACCCGGAGCTGCGGCCCTCGACGAAGCCGAGGAGCGCCGGCGTGTCCTGCCCGTGATCGAAGGGCTCGTCGCTCGCGTGCAGACCCCGATCTCCATCGATACCTACAAGGCTTCCATCGCCGAAGCCGCGCTCGGTGCCGGGGCGGCGCTCGTCAATGATGTCAGCGGGCTGCGATACGAGCCCGCGCTCGCCGATGTCGTGGCGCGGAGCGGCGCGCCGATCGTGCTCATGCATACCCGTGGTCGGTCACAGCAGATGTATGAGCAGGCGTCCTACACGGACGTCGTCGGGGAGGTGCTCGATGAGCTGCGTGAGAGCATGGCCTTTGCGACCACCTCAGGCATCGCGGCCGAGCGCATCATCCTCGACCCGGGTCTTGGGTTCGCGAAGGATGCCGCGCAGAGCTGCGAGGTGTTGGCGCGTTTCGATGAATTCGCGGAACTGGGCCGACCGCTCCTCGCCGGCCCCTCCAGGAAATCCTTTATTACCCGCGCGGTGGGCGCCCGCGTGCCGCCCGCCGAACGTGATTGGGCGACGGCGGCGGCCGTCACCGCGGCGGTGCTCGCCGGCGCGCATATCGTACGTGTGCACGCCGTGCGTCAGATGCTGCAGGTCGTCCGCGTGGCCGATGAGATTCGGCGATATCATGCAGGATGATTTCAAGTGCAAAGTGGAAAGTAAAGAGTGAAGTAAGTCCGCACCTTCCTGACTTCGAACTTCCCACTTTGAACTTCTAAACTAACTTCCCCATGTCCATCTCCGAGCTGTTGCAGCGTCAGACGATCGCCTGGTGGGATCTGCTCGACATCGCGATTGTCTCGGTCCTGATCTATCAGCTGCTCCTGCTCATTCGGGGAACGAGAGCCGCTCAGATGGCGCTGAGCGGCGGCTTCCTGATCGGCCTGTTCTTTCTCTCGCGGTGGTTGCAGCTGGAAACCGTCAACTGGATCATCCGGAGTCTGGCCACGTACGTCGTAATCGCCATCGTCGTGCTTTTCCAGTCCGATATTCGCCGCGGGCTGGCGCACCTCGGCCGAGCCCCGTTTCTGCGGTACTTCGACCGGTCGTGGCGTGCGGAAGAGACGCTCGAAGAGATTGTCGTCACCGCTTCCAATCTGGCAGCCAAGCGAACAGGCGCGCTTATCGTCATGGAGCGACAGATCGGCCTTCGGAACTACATCGAGGGCGGGATTCCGCTCGACGCCGTGGTGACCTACGACTTGATGGCGAGCATCTTCCATACGGGTTCGCCGCTGCACGACGGCGCGGTGATCGTGCAAGGCGACCGCATTGCCGCCGCCGCCTGCTTTCTGCCGCTGTCGGTGAGCCCGAAGTTGAGTCGAGAGTTGGGTACCCGACACCGGGCCGCACTCGGCCTCACCGAGGAGAACGACGCCCTGGCCATCGTCGTATCCGAGGAGACGGGCAGCATCGCGATCGTGATGGGTGGAAAGCTGAGGCGTGGCGTGTCCCCAGAGGAACTGCGCGCCGAACTGCGGAGACTCCTCGGGCGACGACGATGGGTGCGACTGCCCGGTTCGGCGCCACTCGGCCGGTGACCTGATGGCATTGGGCGTGTTTCGCAACTTCGGTCTCAAGCTGCTCGCCGTTGCCCTGGGAGCGACTGTCTGGTATCTCGTGGCAGGCGAACAGATCGTCGAGCGCGCACTACGAATCCCGCTCGAGTTCGTGAACCTGCCGGCTCAGCTCGAGTTGGTGGGCGACGCGCCGGCCGTAGTGGATGTCCGGGTTCGTGGGTCGTCAGGCGCGCTGAGCCGCGTCACGAACGGCGAGCTCGTGGCAGTGCTCGATCTGCGGACGGCGCGCTCGGGCCAGCGGTTGTTCCACCTGTCCAGTGACAATGTCCTGGCTCCGTTCGGGATCGAAGTTGTCCAGATCACGCCGTCGAACGTACCCATTGCGTTCGAATCGATGGCGAGCAAGTTCGTTCCTGTCGTTCCAGGCCTGGAGGGTCAGCCGCGTCGCGGGTACGCCGTTGGTGTCGCGTCCGCGGTTCCCGCAACCGTCGAGGTGATCGGTCCTGCGAGTGCCGTGGCGCGACTGACCGAGGCGATTACCGAGCCGGTGTCGATCGCTGGGGCGACTGGACCAGTGACCGATACCGTCAACGTGGGCGTCGCCGACCCAACCGTTCGCCTTCGGGTGCCGACGACGGCACTCGTCACCGTGCGTGTCACGACGACTCCGGCTCGGGCGCAGTAGGAGAGAGATGCAGAAGTTGTTTGGCACGGATGGGGTTCGCGGCAAGGCCGGACAGTATCCGCTCGATGCGCCAACCGTGTTCCGGCTGGGAGCGGCGCTGACGCGCGCTCTCAGGCGCGACGATCGCGACGTGCGATTCCTTGTCGGCCGGGACACGCGCGAATCGGGGTCCTGGATAGAGCGCGAGCTCGCGGCCGGTGTTCGGAGCCAGGGTGGCACGCTGACCAGCGCGGGCGTCCTTCCCACGCCGGCGATTGCCTACTTGACGCCTCGCATGGCCTACACCGCCGGCCTCGTGATCTCCGCGTCGCACAACCCCTTCGACGACAACGGCATCAAGGTGTTCTCTGGGACCGGGGAGAAGTTCACCGAACTCCTCGAGCGCCAGGTCGAAGCCATCGTCGCCGATCGGTCCTGGGGCGCGGAGGGTGCTCGGCAGATGGATATCGCTGCAGGCGGTCCACCAATCGAGCGGATCGACTATCGCTCGGAGTACCTCGCGCACCTGTCGTGCATCGTTCAACCCAACGAATGGAACCGGTCGGTGCGCCTGGTGATCGATTGCGCCAATGGTGCGACGGCGACCGTTGCGCCTCAGTTGTTTCAGTCACTGGGCTTTGAAGCGCGATGCATCGGCGTGGAGCCGGATGGACGCAACATCAACCTCCATTGCGGTTCGACCGCACCGGAGCTGCTTGCCCGGACCGTTGTTGAAGGCGGGTATCGGCTCGGCGTGGCCTACGACGGAGATGGCGATCGCGCCATATTCGTGGATGCCTCTGGCCGCGTCGTGGACGGCGATGCGGTAATGCTCCTGTGCGCCAAGCAGATGAAGAAGGAGGGTCGTCTGGCAGACGATGCGCTTGTGGCCACGGTGATGAGTAACATCGGCCTCGAGCTGGCGCTGCGGCAGGCGGGTATCGACATCGTTCGTTGCGCGGTGGGCGACAAGTATGTGATGGAGGAAATGACCAAACGCGGTCTGTCGCTCGGCGGTGAGCAGTCCGGCCACGTGATTTTCTCGGATCACCTGTTCACGGGCGACGGGCTGGCCACGTCGCTGCACGTATTGCGGACCATGGCGGCCACAGGACGTGAGCTTGGCGATCTGGCCTCCGAGCTGACCACATTTCCACAGGTGCTGCTGAACGTTCGCGTTGCGGAAAGGGTGGATTTGAAAACCGTTCCCGAAGTGGCCGCGGTGATGTCCGCTGTGGAATCCCGTTTGGCAGGTCACGGCCGGCTGCTCGTGCGGTATTCGGGTACCGAGCCTCTGCTGCGCGTGATGCTCGAGGGCCGTGACGAGGGAGATATCCGGCGTTGGGGACAGGAGATCGTCGACGCGGTGACAGAGCATGTAGGGTCCCGCTAAACAGAAACGTATGGATCAAGTGTCAAAAATCGTTCCAGCGGGCCACAGAGTCGCAGAGACACAGAGCATTTTGGTTCTCTCTGTGACTCAGTGTCTCTGTGGCCCTGTCTAGCTGTGGTCAAGCTCTCGGTCAACGTCAACAAGATCGCGACGATTCGAAACTCGCGAGGTGGCCGCATTCCCTCGGTGCTCGCGGCGGTGGAGACGTGCGTGCGCGCCGGCGCCCACGGAATCACCGTGCATCCGCGCGCTGACGCGAGGCACATCACCTCAGCCGATGTGCATGACATTGCAGGGTTCCTGACAGGCGCCGGGCATCGCGTGGAATACAACATCGAGGGCGACCCCCGTCCTGATCTGCTCGAGCTCGTGCACGGCGTCAAGCCGGACCAGTGCACGCTGGTTCCCGTGCAGCCGGGCGAGATCACCAGCCAGGCCGGCTGGTCGGCAACCACGCCCTCAGCCCTCCTCGCGAACGTCGTGCGGGAACTGCGTGCCGCACGTGTTCGTGTCAGCCTGTTCGTCGATGCCACTGACGCGCCGATTCGCTGGGCAGCGGATCTGGGCGCGGATCGGGTCGAACTGTACACGGAGCCCTTCGCGCGTGCCTTCGAGTATGGGGGAGCGGAGGCGCGGCGATCGTTTGCCGCGTACGTCGAGGCCGCCGAGCTGGCGCACTCCCTCGGCCTTGGCGTCAACGCGGGTCACGACCTCGATCTCGACAACCTCGTGATGTTTCGGACATTGCCGCATCTGGACGAGGTGTCGATAGGGCACGCACTCATCAGCCGTGCGGTCTTCGTGGGTCTTCAAGAGAGCGTCCGCGGGTTCCTCGGAGTGCTGACCGAGACATCATGATGCCGGCGACGACTGCGGGTGTCGGAACGCCACTCGGCGGGAGCGCAGGTCTGCGCGTGGCCGTCCTGGGAGTGGGCTGTGCCCTGCTGATGTCGGGTTACGCAGAGGGAGCCGGTCGTCTCGTGACCTTTCGGTCGGCAAGCGGGCGCACCGTGACCGGATTGTTTACCGAGGCCGAAGGGCGGCCTGCGCCGGCCGTGATTCTGGTGCCGATGCTGGGACGCCCGAAGGACGACTGGCAGGCGGTTGCCGAGCGTCTGGCCTCTGCCGGGGTGCATGCGCTCGCAGTCGACCTTCCAGGGACGGAGTTGCCGGCCAATCCCCAGGCTCTGCTGACATGGCATCAGGATGTCCGCGCCGCGGTCGCCTTTCTCGCCGGACTGAGCGACGTGCGGCCGGGGGCTATAGGCATGGCCGGCGCGTCCCTGGGCGCCAATCTCGTGGCGGTGGCAGCTGCCGCCGACCCTGGAGTCCGATCGATCGCCCTTGTGTCTCCGTCGCTCGAGTACCGGGGCGTGCGAATCGAGGGGCCCATGCATCAGTACGGCGCCCGCCAGGCCCTCATGGTTGCGAGTGTTCAGGATCCCTACGCCGCGAGGTCGGTTCGAGAAATGGAGAAGATGGGGAGTGGATCCCGAGAGGTCCGGTGGTCGAGCGTGCCCGCCCACGGCACCGCGCTCTTGTCACGCGATCCTGACCTGGTCCAGACCCTCGTCGAGTGGTTTCAGCAGACGCTGGGGGTGAACTAGAATCGTCTCTAGTCTCTAGTCTTTGGTCTTTGGTAGGACACGAGACTCAAGACCCAAGACTCAACCAAAGACCAAAGACTAGAGACCAAAGCCGAACCTAGGACATGCGTACCGACTCCATCTTCTTCGCCATTGCCGGGATGCTCTTCGGCGTCATCCTTGGGTGGGTGATTGGTGCCCAGCAGGCGCCCACTGCAGCGGTCGCGCCGGCTGCCGCTGCCGCGCCGGCAGCCCAGGGGGCGGCGGCTGCGCCTCAGGCGCCGCCCTTGGATGAGGCGCGCGTGCAGTCCTTGATGACCGTGCTCAAGAGCGACCCCAAGAACGCCGGGGCGGCTGTGCAGCTCGCCAATACCTACTTCGATGCCGAGAAGTATCCGGACGCCATCAAGTGGTACGAGGCGAGCCTGCAGATCGACCCGGCCAACCCAGACGCGAGCACCGATCTGGGCGTCAGCTACTACTACCTGGGACAGATCGATCGTGCGCTGCAGCAGTTCGACGCCTCACTGAAGCTCGATCCCAAGCACACCAAGACCATGCTGAATCAGGGCATCGTCCTGGCCTTCGGCAAACAAGACCTCGCGCGTGCGCAGACCGCCTGGGAGCAGGTTGTCGCGCTCGCACCCGATAGCCCCGAGGGACAGGCGGCGAAGCGTGCGCTCGAAGGTGTCGCCGCGGCGGGACATCCCGGCAGCACGGCAACGCCGGGTAGCTGAGGGCGGTGGATCGGTGCTGAGGTTCTTCCTCCTCACGCTGCTCTTCGTTTTCATCGCCCGAGCGTTCTGGCAAGTTGTCGGAGGGGTGATCGAGGCGGCACGAGGCACTCAGCCCTCACGAGGACGAACGCCAACCCAGGCCGTCAAGCTCGTCAAGGATCCCGTGTGCGGAACCTTTGTCTCGCCGCGCGCAGCGTTGTCGGCCACCGCGTCAGGCAGCACGCACTATTTCTGTTCCGAGGAATGTCGAGCGAAGTTCAGCCGGAGATAGACAAACACGGGCCACGGAGTCACGAGACACAGGGTAAATTGGTTCGCTCTGTGACTCTGCGTCTCTGTGGCCCGTGACGCGGCAGGGATCGAATGGGTTTCCATACATGACCAGGGTCGAGGAACAGATTCGCGCAGACATCGTCGAAGCCGGCCGTCGGCTCTACGCGCGCTCGTACATCGCCTCGAACGACGGCAATATCAGCGCGCGTCTCGACGACCGTCGCCTCATCGCGACTCCGAAGAGCGTGTGCAAGGGCTTCATGACGCCCGACATGATGGTGATCGTCGATTACGAGGGCCACAAGCTTTCGGGCGAGCGCGATCCGTCCACCGAATTGCCGATGCACCTCGAGATCTATCGCAATCGCCCGGATGCGGGCGCCGTGGTACATGCACACCCGCCGCTGGCCACTGGCTTCGCGGTTGCTGGCATCCCGCTGACACGCGCGGTGCTCGCGGAGGTGATTACGACGCTCGGCAGCATTCCGATCGCGGCGTACGGGACACCGTCGACGAGCGAGTTGCCCGAGGCCGTTCGCAAGTACATCAGGGCTCACGACGGGATGCTGCTGGCCAACCACGGCGCGGTGACCTGTGGCACCGACGTCTTCGCGGCGTACTACAAGATGGAGACCATCGAGCACTTCGCCAAGATCAGCCTGGTCGCGCGGATGCTCGGCGGCGAGAACCTCATCTCGCGCGACGAGGTGGAACGGTTGCAGGGTCTGCGCGGTATGTACGGCATTCCGTCCCCGGCGCCTCTGTGCGCGGATCCGTCCCAGGGCGGCGGCGATCAGGTCGTGTGCCAGGTGCTCGAAGCGCCGGACTCGCCAGACGAGCGGTTGGTGCCCGATGTGTCGCTCACGTTGAAGCAGGACCGGGGTCCCCAGCGCGCAAGCCTGCGCGATGGGGTGGAGACGAGCAGGGACGGTGAAATTCGGCTAACATACGGCGAACTTACGGCATTGATTGCAGACGCCGTCAGGACTCTCAAAGATTAGCGAGGCATTGAATGGGAGAGGCGTTGGGAATGGTCGAGACCAAGGGGCTCGTCGCCATGATCGAGGCGGCGGATGCCATGGTCAAGGCGGCGAAGGTCACGCTGGTCGGCTGGGAAAAGATTGGCGCCGGGTACGTGACCGCCATCGTGCGCGGGGATGTCGCGGCGGTCAAGGCGGCGACCGATGCGGGAGCGGCGGCCGCCCGACGGGTCGGCGAGCTCGTGTCGGTACACGTGATTCCGCGGCCACACGCGAACCTCGAGGACGCGCTCCCGATCGGCAGAGCTACGGCCGCTTCTGGCAAGGCCTAGTCCCCCGTGGCAGCGAGGCACGCGGTCCGATGATCCTCGCCCGTATCGTCGGGACTGTGGTGGCCACCCGGAAGGATCCCAAGCTCGTCAGCACCAAGCTGCTCGTGGCTCGGCCGATGGATCCGCACGGCAAGCCCGAAGGGACTTACCTGGTCGCTGTCGACACCGTTCATGCTGGTGTGGGTGAGACGGTGCTGATCGTGAGCGGCAGTTCCGCCCGGATGGCGGCCGGCATGAAGGACTGCCCGATCGATGCCGCGATCGTCGGCATCGTGGACACGGTGGACGTCGTCGCGGGCTGAACCCTCACCACTGGACGACCGAACATGCAGCTCGCCAGGGTCATCGGCGACATCGTCGCATCGCACAAAGACGAGAATCTGTCGTCGTTGAAGCTGCTCGTGCTGCAGCCGCTGGCCGCGGACGGATCCGACACCGGCCGTACGCTCGTGGCGGTGGACGCCATCGGCGCGGGGGTGGGTGAGACGGTGTTTTTCGTGCGGGGAAAAGAAGCGAGCTTTCCCTTCTTCCCAACAGAGGTCCCGACTGATGCGGGCGTCGTCGGGATTGTCGATCACTGGGATCTGGGCTGATGCAGATCGCCCGGGTCGTGGGGACCGTTGTCGCGACGCAGAAGCACGGTGCGTTCGAGGGGGCCAAACTACTGCTCGTCCAGCCGCTGACGCTCGAGGGTCAGCCGCGTGGCACGGCGCTACTGGCCGTGGACTCACTTGGGGCAGGCGTCCACGAAAAAGTACTGATCGTGATGGAGGGGCGCGCCGCGGGCCAGGTGTTGGGGCGGACGCTTGCTCCTGTTGACGCCGCGGTCGTGGGCATCATCGACACCGTGGACCTGGTGGCATGAACGAGCAGGAGCTCCGCGGGCTCGTGCGAAGCGTGATTGCACGCCAGGGCGCGATCGCGACTCGAGAGACGATCCAGCCTGAAGCCGCGGCTCCACATCTCCACGCCAGCCATGTCATGTTCGCGCTGCCCGCAGACCCTCAAGGCGAAGGTCGATGCCTCATCGAGCCCGCGGTCATGTGCAGCCACTGCGGCTACTGCAAGTCGTGGGGACACTAGGGCCATTCAGAATGCAAAATTGCAAAGTTCAAAGTGCAAGTGTCGCAGACTCTGACCTCTCTCGCTGAATTCGACTTAGCGTTCAACTTTCGAATTTCGCACTTCAAACTTCACCTGATGAAGCCTTCCATCCTCGTGACCCGCGCCTTACCGTCCTCTGTGATGGCGCGCCTCGACGCGGCGTGCGACGTCGATCGCTTCGCAGGGGATGGCCCGATGCCGCGCGAGGAGATGATCACGCGCCTGGCGGGCAAACGGGCGCTCGTGTCGATGGTGACGGACACGGTGGACGCCACCGTGATCGAAGCCGGTTCCGAACTGCGGCTCGTTGCAAACGTCGCGGTCGGCTACAACAACGTGGACGTCGCGGCAGCCAGAGCTCGCGGCATCGTTGTCACCAACACGCCGGACGTCCTGACGGACGCCACCGCGGATTTCACGCTCGCGCTCATTCTCGCGGTCACGCGGCGCCTGGGTGAAGGCGAGCGTATGGTTCGCCGCGGCGCCTGGAAGGGCTGGGCCTTCGATCAACTTCTTGGCATGCAGCTGCGCGGTCGCCAGCTGGGCATCGTCGGTTTCGGAAGGATCGGTCAGGCCGTCGCCGCCCGGGCGGCCGCGTTCGGCATGACGATCGTGCATTCGACACGCCCGGGGCCTGGGGCTCGGGACTCGGGGCTCGATCGGTTGCTGTCTTCGTCTGATGTCGTTTCGCTGCACGTGCCGTTGTCGACTGAGACGAGACACCTTATCGGGCAGACCGAGCTCGCACGCATGAAGCGGTCTGCGTACCTGATTAACACGACACGCGGGCCGGTTGTGGACGAAGCCGCGCTGGCCTGGGCGCTGCGGAACCGGCTCCTCGCCGGCGCCGCGCTCGATGTCTACGAGCGGGAGCCGGAAGTGCACGCCGATCTACTGTCGCTCGAGAACGTGGTGTTGGCGCCTCATCTCGGCAGCGCCACGACTGAGACGCGGACGGCGATGGCGGATCTGGCTGCGAGCAACGTCATTGCCGTGCTCAGTGGTCAGGCGCCACTCACGCCGGTCCAGTGAAGCACCAACCACGAACACGAAGTCGGATCGGCCACGAAGGTCACGAGCCACCCCGACAGACGTGAGATCCAAAATACACTTCGTGATCGTCGTGTCCTTCGTGGTTCCTCTGTATCGCATGAAACGCTCGCTGCGCAAGCCATCCTCCCGAAAAGTCGAACGCGTCATGCGCGCGCTCGCTCGTGCACTCACCGGCCTGGAACTGCCCGCCGTCGAGAAGATTTCCAACGAGCAGGCCGAGGATCCGTTCCAGATTCTGATCGCCACGCTCCTGTCGGCCCGCACGCAGGATGCGACGACGCACGCAGCCTCGACGAGGTTGTTCAAGGTGGCGAGAACACCACGGACGATGGCGAAGCTGTCAGTCGCGGAGATCGAGAGGTTGATTTATCCCGTCAGCTTCTATCGGAACAAGGCTCGGCACGTAAAAGCCTGCTGCGAGATGCTGATGACACGGTTCGGCGGCACGGTGCCCACCACCATGGAGGAGCTCACGGCGCTCCCGGGGGTCGGGCGGAAGACGGCGAACCTGGTGCTGATTCTCGCGTTTCGAAGCCGACGAAATATCTGTGTGGATACCCACGTGCATCGGATCTCGAATCGCCTCGGCTGGGTCTCGACGAGGCTGCCCGACGAGACCGAACAGGCGTTGTATCGCGCGACCGAACGTCGATGGTGGCCGCACATTAACCTGTATCTCGTGACGTGGGGCCAGAACGTGTGCCGACCGGTCTATCCGCGGTGCGGGGATTGCGTCATCGAGAAGGAATGTCCAAGAATTGGGGTCCAGGAGCGGAGGACAACATGAGGCGATCGACCGGGGTCATCGTTGTGGCATTTCTCGTCGCGGTGTTCGTCGAGGCGGCAGCGGGGCAGGGACGCGCCGCGCAACAACCGGCTGCCCCAGCCGCGAAACCTGCCGCGGCCGCCGGGCCGGTCCTGGTCGTCCAGACGGCCAAGGGTGTGATCGAGATTCAGACGTATCCGGCCGATGCACCGAAGACGGTCGAGCACATCGTGGCGCTGGCGAAGCGGAACTTCTACAACGGCCTGCGCGTCCACCGTGTCGTGCCCGGCTTCGTCGTCCAGTTCGGCGATCCGCAGACGCGCGACATGACCAAGCGCGACAGCTGGGGGTCAGGTGGCAGCGGCAGTCAGATTGGCGTGTCGGAGATCAAACGTCCCCACAGAGTGGGGTCGGTCGCTGCGGCACACTCGGGTGACCCACGCTACGCCGATAGCCAGATGTACATCACGTTCAAGCCACAGCCGAAGCTCGATCGTGACTTCACGGTATTCGGCCAGGTGACCGTCGGCATGGACGTGGCGCAGAAGCTTGCCGTCAACGACATCATCAGGCGAGTCACCGTAAAGTAGACATGCCAGGCTGCACGGTCACGAGGCCGCGAATCTCCGGATAGCTCTCGACGAGCGCCGGCGGGTATTCTCCCTCAATCGATTCGCCGAGTTGGGCTTTCAGCATCACGGCGTTCACCACCGATTTCGCCGAGAAGTGATTGTTGGTGTAGAGGTACGCTTTCTTCACGAGCGCCTTCGCCGCCTTGGCTGTTTCGCCGAACTCCTTCAGCTCGTCGCCCGAGTAGAGGTAGTTGTAGCGGTCCTCGCTCTTCTCGTGCCGCCACCACTGCGCGGCGTTCCGTCCGTGCAGCCGCATGTAGTAGAAGCCGGTGACGTTCGGCAGCGCGTTCTGTCTGATTGAGAATCTGAATTTCGGTTCGTCGATCTGCGTCCACGCGGCTCCGAATCCATTGAGGATCTCGAGGGTGTCGCTGAACGCGTCACTCCAGCTGCTGTGCCGCAGCTCGACCGCCACCGGATAGTCGCTGAAGAGCCTCAGCAGGCTGGCGAGATAGTCGCGTGACGCCGGTGAGCTCTTGAAGCTCGGCGGAAATTGCGCCAGGAGCGCGCCGAGCTTGCCCGCGCGGGCGATCGGGTCGATACCCGCCCGGAAGTCATCGATGTCACTCTGGGTGACCTGTGCGAGGAGATCCAAGAGCGTCCCCTCGGAGCCCGGCGCAGACTTCAGCGCTGCCTCCTTGAACATCTTCGGGTGGGTGAATTTCTGATACAGCTTGAGGGAGAACACGAAGTGGGCCGGCGTGCGCGCGACCCATCCCTTCGCGATCTCCTCGCGCGGCTGCCCGTAGAAGGTCGAGTTGACTTCGACCGTATCGAAGTGTTCGGCATAGAACCGGAGCTCGTCGAATCCCGCCGTTCCCGCTCGTTTCGAACGGGTCGCCGGGTAGAAGAGGCCGTTCCATTTCCCCTTGCCGGAGGGATAGCTCCAGCCGGAGGTGCCGATGTGTACGCTCATGCCGTCGTGGGAACGATAATAAAGAGCTTGCTCACGATCAACGAAATCTACTGCTCGATTCAAGGGGAATCCACGTACGCCGGACGTCGCTGCGTGTTCGTCCGTCTGACGGCGTGCGACCTCCGGTGCTCGTGGTGCGACACGGAGTATGCCTTCTACGAAGGGCGCAAGCGGTCGATCGACGAGGTGCTTGCCGAGGTCGAGCGGCTGGATTGCTCGCTGGTCGAGCTCACAGGAGGCGAGCCGCTCCTGCAGGACGAGGTCTACCCTTTGATGCAGTCCCTCCTGGATCGAGGCCGCACCGTGTTGCTCGAGACCGGCGGTCATCGCAGCACTACCCGCGTCCCGGAGGCGGTCGTCACGATCCTGGACGTGAAATGCCCTGGGAGCGGGGAAAGCCATCGCAACGAGTGGAGCAACCTCGAACGATTGCGGCCTCATGACGAGGTCAAGTTCGTCGTGAAGGATCGGCAGGACTACGAGTTTGCGCGTGAGGTCATGGCGAAGTTCCAGATCGCGGATCGTGTCTCCGCGATACATCTATCACCCGTTCACGGCGTGCTCGACCTGCGTTCGCTTTCAGAATGGGTGCTCGAGGATCGCCTGCCCGTGCGCGTGCAGGCGCAGCTTCACAAGTACATCTGGGATCCGGCCACGCGGGGAGTGTAGTCTGTGGTCTTTGGTCTCTGGTCTTTGGTATTTGGTTGGGACCACGACGAGACCGTTTTTCGATTCGGCGTAGAGCGGAGGCTTTCAGCCTCCGCGGACTCGCGCACGCTGAAGCGTGCGCTCTACGGCGAAACGCAAACCGCTCTAGAGACCAGACCCAGAGCCCAGAGACTAGAGCCCAGAGACGATGCGTAGCGCCGTAGTGCTTCTGAGCGGAGGCCTTGACTCCTACACCGCAGCCGCGATGGTCCAGGCGGAAGGCTTTCGTCTGTTCGCCCTGACCATCCGCTATGGGCAGCGCCACGCGCACGAGCTCGAGTCGGCCAGGGCCGTCGCGGCGGCGCTTGCCGTGGCACGGCATGTCGAGCTCGATGTGGACCTTTCGATCTTCGGAGGATCGTCGCTGACGACCGACACGCCGGTGCCCAAGGACCGTCCCATCGATCCGACCGAGATTCCATCTACCTACGTGCCCGCACGCAATACCGTGTTCCTGGCGCTGTCGTTGGCGTGGGCGGAAACGCTCGGGGCCGAGGACCTGGTGATTGGCGTCAACGCGGTGGACTACTCCGGGTATCCAGATTGCCGCCCCGAGTTCCTGGCGGCGTTCGAACGGCTTGCATCACTCGCGACTGCGCAGGGGGTCAAGGGTGGAGCGTGCCGGATTCACGCGCCGTTGCTGACACTGACCAAGGCCGAGATCATTCGAAAAGGCCTCGAACTGGGTCTCGACTACGGGCTTACCCACAGCTGCTACGATCCAGGACCCGACGGTCGGCCCTGTAACCGATGTGACAGCTGTGCGCTTCGCGCGGCTGGCTTTGCGGCAGCAGGCGTTCCTGACCCGCTTCTATTACGATGACTGACCGCCTCTACTATCTCGACTCCTACTGCCGTCTGTTCGACGCCACTGTGACGCGCGCTCGTGACCACGAGGGTCACCCCGCCGTCACCCTCGATCGTACGGCCTTCTATCCCACATCCGGCGGGCAGCCGTTCGACGTCGGGCTTCTCGGTACTGCTCACGTGTTGGAGACGATCGACGTGGACGAGGATGTCGTGCACGTGCTGTCCGCGCCGCTCGAGCCCGGCGCGGCGGTGACCGGTGAGATCGACTGGAGCCGGCGTTTCGATCACATGCAGCAGCACACCGGACAGCACCTGCTGTCGGCGGCGTTCGATCGATTGTTCGACAATCGCACCGTCGGCTTTCATATGGGTGCAGAGGTGTCGACGATCGACCTCGCGCGTGAAGGACCATCAGCGGAGATCGAGCGGGCGGTGGACGAGGCCAATCGGGTCGTCTGGGAGGACCACCCGGTTTCAATTCGATTCGTCGCGCAGGAAGAGGCGGCGACATTGCCGCTCCGGAAGGAATCCGTCCGCGAGGGCACGCTTCGACTCGTGGAGATTGCCGGCTTCGATCTGTCGGCGTGTGGCGGAACGCACGTAAGCAGGACCGGCGCCGTCGGCATGATTGCGGTGCTCTCGTGGGAACGCCTGCGCGGTGGCTCGAGGGTCACGTTCGCGTGCGGGAACCGCGCCCTGGCGGCCCTGCGAGTCTACAGGGACGCCGTGGTTGGCAGTGTCCGCACGCTGTCCGTCGTGCCGGCCGACCTCCCCTCAGCGGTCGAGCGCGTGCAGGTGGAGTCGCGGGATCTTCGAAAGCAAATCAGGGGATTGCAGGACCAGCTCGCAGTCCATGAAGGAGCGCGTTTGGCTGCTCTCGCCGTCCAGGTCGGCGGCGTCGGTCTCGTGGTGGAAACCGTCGTCGGCTGGGATCCAGGCGCTCTGAAAGCGCTCGCCACAGCGGTGACGGCCAGTAGGCCCCCCGTCTGCGTCGTGTTGATCTCGCCTGGGCCACCGACATCAATTGTCATTGCCTGTTCGGTGGGTGTCTCAATCGATGCGAACTCGGTCCTCAAGCAGCTCGTCAGCCAGTTCGGCGGGAAAGGTGGAGGCAAACGCGAGCTGGCGCAAGGAGGTGGCCTCATCGGGACCGTGGACGATATTGCGTCCGCTGCTCGGGTCGTCGTGGGATCGAATCTGTCGTCCTAGACTGCTTTTCGATTCGGCGTAGAGCGGAGGCTTTAGCCTCCGCGGACACGCGCACGCTGAAGCGTGCGCTCTACGGGGCAGGACACGCGCACGCTGAAGCGTGCGCTCTACGGGGAAATGCAAATCGCTCTAGCCCGGCTACCAACTACCGGCTACCAGCTACCGGCTACCAACTACCGGCTAAACCCGGCCAACCGGTACTGCGATGCGATCGATGGCCTCGATGGCGGCGGTGCCGGATCCCTCGAAGCTGTTCGCCATGATGGCAAAGGCCATGGCCTCCCCGTCACGTGTTCGGACGTAGCCGGCCAGTGTTCTGATATTCGACATTGTGCCGGTCTTGGCGCGCACGTTGTTCTCAGCCGGTGTTCCCTTCATCCGACCCGCGAGCGTTCCGTCTCGACCGGCGACCGGAAGTCCGGTCATCCAGGGTGATGTTCCCGACGGCTCGTACATGCGCTGCAAGACGGCCACGAACACCTCGGGAGCTACGGCATTGCGGCGGGAGAGTCCCGATCCGTCCACGATCTGCCACGCCTCGGGCGGAATACCCCATGCGGTCAGCCGCGTGCGGAGGCCGTCGAGCGCCGCGTCATTTGTCGGCAGCGCGCCGCTGGCCGCGTTGAGGCGCAGGGCGGCCTCCCCGTAGAGATTGATGCTCTCCTTGAGCAGCGGCTGGGCGATGACTGCGAGCGTCGGTGATCGGTAGGTGTACAGCGATTCTGAGTATTTCCAGTCCGGAGACACGGCCACATCGTCCACGTCGTACGCTTCGCCGTTTACTTCGACACCCCCGTCGATGAGCGCCCCGCGGAAAGCCGCGGCGAACGATGACGTCGGATTGCCCACCGAGACCGTGAGCTGCGCGGACGGGGCACCCACGGGTATCGACCCGGCAATCGTGAGGTACGGCTCTCCGGGTCGCTGCTCAGGCCACAGCATTTGCGTCGATCCTGGCGGTCCGGTGATGACTCGGTTGCGAAGCGCGCGGGACACGGCGGAAGGCTCGACGCTGAGCGTCGCGAAGAGGTCGGGCGAGGCGCCCGGACTGACCGTGACAACCATTCGGTTCTCATGGAGGTTCAGTGCGCCGAACAGCGCACCCGTCTGGTAACCAAGGTCGTCCCACGCCCAGGCGAGCTGCGGGCGCGGTTCCTCGACCGCGTCATCGTCGCCAATCACGCGACCGTCGACGCGACGAAGTCCCAGGGCCCTCAACGCGTCGATCCAGGCCGACAGCGGTTGACCGGCGCGTCCGTCGATTGAGGGATCCCCTGACCCCACGAGCAACAGGTCGCCGCGGAGCGTGCCGTCCACGATGGGCGCCGTCGCTCGCACCGACGTCTCGAATGTGAAGTCCCATCCAACCGCCGCAGCGGCGGACGCCACGCTGATGAGCTTCGTGGCAGAGCCGGGTACCAGCAGCGTGTGCGGGTTCAGCTCGAAGACCCGCTCATTTCGATCCAACGAGTGGACCACGATGCCCCAGGCGGCGCGTTGAACGCCGGGCGCCATCGTGGCGGCAGTGATGTCGTGTGAGAGTTGCTGGAGGGCTGTGAGGGGGGAGAGGGTGCGCTGGCAACGGTCGCCTTCGCGCACCCAGTCATGAATGCAAAATGCAAAATGCAAAATGCAAAATTGAAAACGCACGCGGCGCAAGAAGACGGTCCTGCCTTCCGCATCCTGCGCTTTGCACCTTGCATTTCAAATTTTTGAATTTTGAATTTTGAATCTTTGAATTACTTCAATGCATCGATCGCCTTGATTACCTCGTCGAATGCCATCGTGTCGACGATCGCCGTTCCAGGTTCGTCGGCGCGACTGGCGAAGCTGTCGGTGCCTGATCGGCCGAACGTGACCACCTCGGTCTTGTTCTCGTCGAAGCGAACGGTTGCCGTCAGCGCTGGCATCTTGAGCGATGGATGGGTCGTGTCCACGAACGACGTGGCCCTGAGCGCGGAGAGTCGCGACATCAGATCTTCAGCCTTCGCGAGGTCGACATCCTGCCCTGCGGCGTTCTTCCACGTTTCCTTCGTATCAACCGTCGTCTTGTCGAGGGCGATCTTGTCCCCGCCCCGCGTGACCTCGATCCGATTCGCCGTGAATGACCGGCCATCGAAGAGATCTTTGCGACGGAACTCGTTGGCTGTCTTGCTGAGCTCCGTGAATAGCGTTTCTTCCACGGTGAAGATCTCCGATCGCGACACGTCCTTGGCGAAACGGCCGCCTTCGTCCGCGCGTCCGATGATCAATGTGGCCTTCGAGCTTCCGGCCGTGACGGTGGCCGAAAGCGCCGGCCGGTCGAGCCCGTACCTGTCGCAGGTCGGTTGTCTCTCTCTCGACGATCTTCTGCATGAAGGTCGAGGAGAGACGAGTCATCAGCCCTTCGACCGCTGCATAGTCCGCTCGGGCGCTCATGGGCTTCGCGATGCGCCACTCGCTCCCGCTTCCCGTGAACTGGGTGGTACTGGCTCCGCTGACGATCTCGATAGCCTGCGCCTGATTGCGGTCGAACTTGAGGACCGCCTTGTCGCGAAGGTCGAACGTGGTCTTGTTGAAGATCGAATCCAGGAAGGATGAAATCAGGAAAACCCGGTTCTCGTTGGGTCGTTTTGCGAAAAAATCGCCGCCGGTCGGCGTCTTTTCGCCAACGAGCAGCCGCTGAAAATCCTTCTGGTCCTTGAGGCGAAATGACACGTCGATGCGTGGGGGATTGAGTCCGTACTGCGCCAGGTCGGTCGGGTTCTCGTCCACGACGCGCTGGACCTCGAGGGTCGAGAGATTGCTCGTGACCGTGCCGACGACACCGTCGTCAGCATCCGCCTTGTCTGGTGCGACGAGCTGCCAGTCTGTCCCGACCCGCTGAACGTGCGAGGTGACGCCGTCGGCGTTGCGGATTTCGATTTCTTCGATGTTGTCTGCGACCAAGTCCGTGAACGCCTTGGCGTTGGCGGTGGCGGCCGCTGGGTCTCGTTTCGAGTCCACGAAATAGATGTACCCGCCCAGTCCGCCGAGCACGACGAGCAGCAGAATGGCTGACTTGGTTCCGTGCACTACCGCCTCCTCCACCAGGTATAGATACCCGCGAGGAACACCAAAGCCGGCATCACGACGATGGAGGCCCAGAACACCCCTGTCTGCTGACGGGCGGTCATCGTGACGCGGCGGTCCTGCGCTTCGGTGGGTCGGATGGCGATGAGGTTCTCCTGCTGCGCGAGCCAGCTGATGGCATTTGCGAAGAAGTTCATGTTGCCCGGGACGCCGGCGTAGGCGTTGCTGGGGAAGTCCGAGTCGCCGAGCACGACCACTCGGGTTTCCGGCTTCAGTGTCTCGCCGGTCGCCGGCTTGCTCGGATTCGCCGCGGGTGGTTCGCTTGCCGACGAGACGACCGCACCGAGCGGGACTGGCCCGACCTTGTCGCCGCTCGCTTCGTCCATCGACACACCCGCCTCACCCGAAAGTGACGCGAGGTTGGCCTCGGCCCAGCTCTGCCGGCTGGTCTCGACGATCGTCTGCGCCGTGCGTCCGTTGACGCCTCCTTCGACCGGATTGATCGATCGCGCGAGCGGATAGATCGTGAGTGTCGCGAAGCGTTCCGTGATCGCATGCATCGGATACGTGGCCGCGACAGCAATGCTCGGGATCGTTCGTGGCGCCACTGAGATCCACGACGACGTTGTTGCCGAGCGTGACACCCCACTCCTTGACGATCCCCTCCAGGTTCGGCAGTGGCACGGCCTGCGGGCCGAGTAGCGGATCGACCATCACCATCAGTTTGCCCGCGCGCGCGAGGTAGCGACGAATCGCTTCGGCCTCGGTGTCCAGCAGATCGGTTGTCGGACCCGCGATGAGCACAACCGTCGCATCGTCTGGCACCTCCTTCATCTGCGCGAGCACGAGCCGTTCGACCATGTAGTTGTCCCGGCGCAGGGAACCGCTGACGGCGCTGTATCCATCACGCTCGGTGCGATTGGGCTCTTTCTCGCCGTGGCCCTGGAGGAAGTAGACCTTGCGCTCCATCGTGGACATCGCTTTGATGAGCCCGTTGGTGAGGTCCTGCTCCGTGTCAGAGGTGACACGTTCGCGCTTGCCCATGTAGTCGATCACGACGGTCCCGTAGGCCTGGATGTCGAATTCGCGTGCGACGATCGGACGTGTGTCGGGGTCGATGTAGTCGACCGACACCTGGGGTGAGTTGTAGGAGTACTCAGTGAGCCGGCCGCGGAACCGCTCGAGGTCGGTCTGCTTGTCGAAGACCGTGAATTTCACCGGAGCGGTGAGGCTCTGCAGCACCTTGACGGTCTGCTCAGAAAGACTGTTCTGCCTGCTGGCGGTCAGGTCCCAGCGCTTGTTCTGACGCGAGGCCAGGTAGTTGACCGCCACGACGATGGCGAGGGCCACGAGCACGCCTATCGTCGCCACCGCACCGTAGCGCGCCTGCCGGCGGCGGAAATACTCGACAATGTCGCGCCATTGGCCGAGTGTGTAGAGCACCACGAGCGCAAGACCCACCCACGCGGCTTGCGTTCCGTATTGATCCCATTCCGGCCTGACAAAGCGAATGGCGACCGCCCCGAACACGACGGCCGTGCCGACCCACCCGAGAATGCTGAAGATACGCTGCATGGCTCCTATCCCCGCCACCGTTCGCTGTCGACCGCTCGAACGGTCAGAAACAGGCTGAACGCGATGAAGGACACGTAGTAGACGAGATGTTTGGTGTCGATCACGCCCCTGGCGAAATCGTTCAGGTGCTCGGTGATCGACAGATAGTTCAGGACCGCCTGCATGGTCGGACCGGCGAACGTGGCGAACCAGTTGATGACCCAGAAGAGCAGGAAGACCGCAAAGGTCACCATGCCGGCGATGATCTGGTTCTTCGTGAGGCTCGAGATGAAGAGGCCCAGCGACAGGAAACAGCCTCCCATCAGCAGCAGCCCCAGGTACCCCGTGAGCACCGGGCGCCACTCAGGGTTTCCGAAGATGAAGAGAAAGCCCAGGTGGACGACGGTGACCGAGAGCATGGCCATGTAGAGCACCATGCCGCCGAGAAACTTGCCCGTGACGATCTGAACGTCGGTGAGCGGCGACGTGAGGAGCAGTTCGATTGTGCCGGAGCGTTTCTCTTCGGCGTAGGTACGCATCGTGATGAGCGGCAAGGTGAAGAGCAGGATCACCGCGACGTTGAGAAAGAGCGGAGAGATGAGCATCTCGTTCACGTTCACTGCCTGCGGGCCGTTGAAGCCACCCCCGGCCTGCATCGAAGATTGCTCGAAGAAGTAGAGGAGATTCACGAAGAACCAGCCAAAGAGGATCGCGGCAAATCCGATCACGATGTAGGCCACTGGGGAGGCGAAGTACCCCTTCAGTTCCTTGTGCGCGATGGCAAGGATGTTATTCATGCGCCGTCTCCTCTGCTGGGGTCGCATCCGTGGCGGCCGCTTCTCCGTCCGGAGTGGCCCCAGGCTCTTCCTTCTCGATCAACTCGAGGAAGATCTGTTCGAGGCTCATTCTGAGCGGCCTCATCTCGAGCAGTCCCCATCCTCGCCCCACGATCGCGGACGCCAGCTCCCGCCGCACGTCCCTGCCGGTCTCGCTGCCGATCTCGAAGCTGATGAGATCCCCTTGCACGTCGGAGGGTGACACGTGCATCACGCCGGGGATTGCCTCGAGCACTGGTTTGACGTCGGCACCTCGCGTGTCCACCTGCAGGAACATCGTCTCCTCCCCGCGAAGGCGCGAGGTGAGGTTGTCCGGGGTGTCGACGGCGACGACCCGTCCCTTGTTGATGATGACCACCCGCTGGCAGGTCTGGCTGACTTCCGAGAGGATGTGGGAACTGAGGATGACCGTGTGGTCGCCGCCAAGATCCTTGATCAATTGGCGCGTCTCGCTGCGCTGCTTCACATCGAGGCCCGCGGTCGGCTCGTCGAGAATCAGTACCTCCGGATTGTGCAGGAGTGCCTGAGCAAGGCCGACGCGCTGCTTGTAGCCCTTGGACAGCTTCGAGCAATGTCGGTCGGCCATATCCGCCACCGCGGTGCGTCCCATGGCCGCTTGGACGCGCGACTTGCGCTCCCGTCGGGGCACGCCCTTTATGGCGGCCACGAACGCCAGGTAGTCGCGAACCGTCATGTCGGGATAGAGCGGTGGCGTCTCGGGGAGGTAGCCAGTGCGGCGCTTTGCCTCGATCGGGTGACTGGACACGTCATATCCGGCCACGATCGCGTTGCCCTCGGAGGGGGGCATGTAGCCGGTAATCACGCGCATCGTCGTGGTCTTGCCGGCGCCGTTCGGGCCCAGGAATCCTAGGATTTCCCCCGGTTCCACGCGAAAGCTGATGTCGTTGACGGCCGTCGTCGGCCCGTATCGTTTCGTGAGGTGCTGAACCTCGATCACGCCGTTCTCCTCCTCGTAACTTCTAGACCCGCAGTTGGTTATGTCGCCAGACCCGCAATCCTAGCCGAAGCACCGCGGGGTCGGCAACATCTCGACGATTTTCGACGTCGAGCAACGCTGGATGGTCGGACTCCGAGTCCGCGCACGCTAAAGCATGCGCTCTACACACGCACGTGGACGTCGCCTGCCGTACATGGACGTCGTTGCCCGCGCCCGGACGGCGCCCTCGCACCGGATGGCGCCCCCATGCGCATGGACGCGTCCGCCGTGCACGGCCGCGTACCCTGACATTCGGTCGTCCCTCGTAGAGCGCACGCTTTAGCGTGCGCGGACAGTCGTCGTCGCGCAGGCCAGTCCCCGCGCGGTACACTCGAATTACGTGGCCGCTCCTGACGCAATCCAAACCTGCACGACATGCGTGCTTCACGCCGAGGCGGTTTTTCGCGTCGAGGGAATGGATTGCCAGGAGGAGGTGGTCATCCTCGAACGCCGACTGACGCCCCTGGCCGGCATCGAAGCGATCTCGGCCGACCTCATGGGGCAGCGGCTGCACGTCAAGTATGACGCGGCCAGCCTGACGGCGGCAGCAATCGTCGATGCCGTTGGCCAGACCGGCATGCGGATGTGGTTGGAGCACGACGAGCCCGCCGAGGGCGGCGCCGGGACCGAATGGCGCTGGCGTCTGATGGTGATGTGTGCCGTCGCGATCGGCGCCGGCCTGATCCTTTCGACTGCCGGGCGCGCTTTCGACGCCGCGGTGTGCTTCACCATCGCCGCCGTCGCTGGCGGCATCTACCCGGCCCGGCGCGCGGTCGTCGCCGTTCGTTCGCGCACCCTCGACATCAACACCCTCATGGTGGTCGCGGTATCCGGCGCCTTGCTGCTCGGCCAGTGGTTCGAGGCCGCGTCCGTGGTGTTCCTCTTCGCCGTGGCGCAGTGGCTCGAGGTACGAACCCTGGAGCGGGCCCGTCATGCCATCCGCTCGTTGATCGACCTGGCGCCCCGCGAGGCTGTCGTCAGACGCGCGGGCGTCGAGTACCGGGTGGCGGTGGATGACGTCCGTATCGGCGACGAGATCCTCATCCGTCCTGGCGACAAGATGCCGCTCGATGGAGTGGTGGTGTCCGGACAGAGCGATGTGAACCAGGCGCCGCTGACGGGTGAGTCGGTGCCTGTGGACCGGCTGCCAGGCGACGAGGTCTTCGCGGGCACGATCAACGGCCACGGAGCGCTCGGCGTTCGCGTGACACGTCTCGTGCGCGACACACGTGTGGCCCGCATCATTCACCTCGTCGAAGCGGCACAGGCCAGTCGTGCCCCGGTCCAGTCGTTCGTGGACCGCTTCGCCCGTGTCTACACGCCCATGGTGCTCGTGGTGGCGCTGGCAGTGGGCCTGATCCCCCCGCTCTTGTTGGCGGCCGATCCGGCCGTGTGGATCTATCGCGCGCTGGTGCTACTGGTGATCGCGTGCCCCTGTGCCCTGGTGATCTCGACACCGGTCTCGATCGTGTCGGCGCTCTCCGCGGCCGCGCGAAGCGGCGTGCTCATCAAGGGTGGCGCACATCTCGAGCGGCTGGCGGCCGTGCGTGTGGTGGCGTTCGACAAGACCGGCACGCTGACGACGGGAGAGTTTCGGGTCGCCGAGGTCCTGCCGATGGGGCCTATGCCGGTCAAAGAGCTGCTGGGATTTGCCGCAGCCGTGGAGTCGCGCGCCGAGCACCCGGTGGCGGCTGCCATAGTGGCCCACGCCCGCGCCATGGAGGTTGCCGTGCCGGCGGTCACGAGATTCGTGTCGTTGCCAGGCATGGGTGCCGAGGGGGAGGTGGGCGGTGCGCAGGTCGTCATCGGCAACGAGAGGTTGTTCGAAGCGCGCAGCATCCCTGTGGTCTCGGACGTGCCGGGGCTGTTGAGCGCGCGTGCCGACGGCAAGCTGGTCGTGCTCGTGGCGGTAAATGGAGTGTGCCTGGGCGTCATTTCGCTCGAGGATCGACCGCGGCCCACCGCGCGGGAGGCGATCGGGCTCCTTCGGGAGCAAGACATCCGTCGGGTCGCGATGCTCACCGGCGACCACGCGGGCACGGCGGCCCGAGTAGCTGCGGAACTCGGGCTCGACGAACACCACGCCCAATTGCTCCCCGAGCAGAAACACGCCCTGATAGCGACGCTACGCAGCCGCTTCGGGCCGGTCATGATGGTCGGGGACGGGATCAATGACGCGCCTGCCCTTGCAGCGGCGGATGTCGGCATCGCCATGGGCGCCGCGGGGTCCGACACGGCGCTCGAGACGGCCGACGTTGCGCTCATGTCCGATGAACTCCTCCGTCTGCCCTACGCCCTCCGCCTTGCGAAAGCGACTTTACGTAACGTGAGGATGAACGTCGCCATTTCGCTGGCGCTGAAGGCGGCGTTTCTGGTCATGGCCGTCGGCGGAGTCGCCACTCTGTGGATGGCTGTGCTTGCGGATACCGGAGCGTCGGTGCTGGTCGTGGGCAACGCGCTGCGGCTTCTCCGCACACGATGATGGCGGTCCGCTCCGCGGAACCCGCCCTACGTACGAGCCCGCTCTGCGTACGCGGCACGCAGGCCGGGTTCCGGCGCGGGTCATCAAACGCTCCGAGGACCCGGCGCTTATGCTTTTCGATTTGAGAAGAAATGGGTGCGCACGAAATCGCCGAGGGCCTTCTGGTCTTCGGACACGATTTTCGTGAACCGCAGACCCATGCCCGATCGCGGATCGGTCCAGGTGACGCTGCACTCGGCGTCGATCTCTTTGCCCACGCCGGGAAGCCGGAAACGGACCTTGAGCGCTGTGTCCTTTTCGAGCGGGCTCGTGGTCCGAACGGCGAGCCCGCCGGTGCTCACGTTGAGGCTCACCGCGGCCGCGATCAGATTGGCCACACGGTACGAGACCGACACTCCGAGAGCGACCCTGGGGCTCGACCGGCGGTTCTCCGCATCGGGGAAAAGGTGCGATGCCAGGGCGGGAACAATATGCTGAACGGCGCTGTACTCGTTGACGTAGCCGGACACGCCGAGCGCCCCGAGCTGGCGCACCTCCTCGGCGTTGGCGATGGTGCCGCTGAAGATGACGATCGGTGCCCGAAACCCCTCGATGCGGCGAAGAGCGCGGACGATGGCGACGCCCTGCGCCTGCGGCAGTCGAAGGTCGAGCACGACGAGATCGATTGGCTCCTTCTGGCGAGCCCGGAAGAGCAGTTCGGATCCGGTGCTGACAGCGGCGACGACGTGACCCGACGACTGGAGTGCCACCCGGAAACGGTCGCGCACGAATGCGGTGTCGTCGGCGACGAGCACCGTCTTCGAAGCGGCGGCCACCTGACTGGGCATCACACGCGCAGACATGACACGATACATATCGGATTCAACTGGTCCAATCCATAGGGTGCGTTGCGGAGACTGTCGCGATCTCGCTATAATTCGACCTTTGCCGGGAAGTGCTGAATCCGCTTGAGGATGCGGCGTTTCTCCGGGCCGTAGAGCGCGGCCGGACCGCTCCATGGAGCCAGCATGGCGACCTGTCCCGAGTGTGAATTCGACGAAGTAGACACCGCCGACCTCGAGGAGGGTGATGCCTTGAGCTGTCCCGAGTGCGGTAAGGGCCTCGTTGTCTCAGCCAATGGCGATCTCGATTTCGCCGACGATGAAGACGACGACCTCGACGACGACGACGAGGACGAGGATGAAGAGGATGACGTCGACGAAGACGAGGCCGTCGACGACGACGACGAGGATAAGCTCGACGACGAGGACGAGTGATCGGTGCGACACCGGATCTCGCGCTGACGTCACGCGAGCAGCGCCTCCGCGGCCTCCTGGCCGCGTGTGATTCGGTGATCGTGGCGTTCAGCGGGGGGGTGGACAGCGCCTACCTCGCGTGGGCGGCGACGCAGGTGCTCGGTCCCTCCGCGCTGTGCATAACCGCCGACAGCCCCAGCTACCCCGACCACCATCGTCAGCTGGCCCTGCGAATTGCCCGGGAGTTCGGACTGCGCCACGAGTTCGTCCTGACATCCGAGCTCACCCAACCCGAGTACCGGGCCAATCCCGTGAATCGGTGCTACCACTGCAAGACTGAGCTGTACGGCGTGCTGTCGACCCTCGCCGCCGAGCGCGGTATCGGCACCATCGTCGATGGCAGCAATGCCGACGACCGGAGCGACTATCGGCCGGGCCGGCAAGCGGCGCGCGAACGAGGCGTCCGGAGTCCGCTCGATGACGCGGATCTGACCAAGGCAGACATCCGTGAGCTGTCTCGCTTGGCAGGTTTGCCAACCTGGAACGAGCCCGCGTCGGCCTGTCTGTCCTCCCGGATTCCGTATCACTCTGAAGTGACCGGCGAGAAGCTTCGGATGATCGAACGTGCCGAGACCGCGCTGAGGGCGATGGGTTTTCGCGTGTGCCGCGTTCGGCACCACGACACGCTGGCACGTCTCGAGTTCGGCCACGACGAGATGTCTCGCGCGCTCGAGCCGGGCGTGCGCGAACGGATCGAGCGCGAGCTTCGCGCGGTCGGCTACCAGGAGGTCACGGTGGACCCACGGGGGTATAGGATGGGCAGCTTGAATGAGGGTGTCCGTCTCAGACCCACGTAGAGTCGCCTACGTTGTCGCTGCGGCATATGTTGCCGCGCACGCGTGGTACATCGCGCCGTCGCTCGAAGACATCGATTCGATCAACTTCGCCCTGGGGCTTCGCGATTTCGATCCCGCGAGGCATCAGCCACATCCCCCGGGCTCCCCCGTCTACATCGCGCTTGGTCGTGCGCTGCTGATGCTCGTATCGATCATCCGGCCTGCGCTCGACCAGATCACCGCCGAAGCGCTCACGCTTGGCATATGGTCGCTCGTCGCGGGCGTCGTGGCCGTCTTCGCATCGGCCGAGCTATTCGCCCTTCTCGCGCCGCAGCGACCGCTTGCGGCAATCTGGAGCGTCGTCCTGCTTGCAGCCTCGCCCTTGTTCTGGCTGTCGGGATTGCGTCCGATGAGCGACCTGCCGGGTCTGGCGGCGGCCCTGGTCGCCCAGGTGCTGATCCTTCAGGGACGGAAGGATCGTCAGCGGCTCGTCTATGGAGCGTTGGCAAGTGGCGTGGCGATAGGCATCCGGTTGCAAAGCGCCTGGTTGACCGTTCCGCTCCTCGCGCTGGCCTTGGTGGCGCAGCGTGCCTGGGGTGTGCGCTGGTTGCTGACGCGTCCGGTCGCGGCGTTTGCGGCGGGCGGTCTGGCGTGGGGCGTGCCGCTCGTTGTCGATAGTGGTGGTGTCGAGAGCTACCTCGCCTCGTTGGGTACTCAGGCGGGGGAAGACTTCGCCTGGGTCAACATGCTTTGGCTGGACCCGACGCCGCGCCGTCTGGCTGTCGCGCTGTACGAAACGTTCGTGCTGCCCTGGGGCTCGGACGTCCTTGCTGCCGCGGTTGCCATTGCCGCGGTGATGGGCTCGTGCGTCGCGTACACCCGCGACCGGCATGCGCTCGTCCTTCTGCTGGTGGCGTTCGGGCCTTACGCAGCGCTCCATCTCTTGTTCCAGGAGACCCTGACCGTCCGGTACGCGCTTCCGACCCTGGTGCCGGTGGTCTGGCTGGCGGCCCGTGCGCTCAGTTCCGCCGGACGCTTCACGACCCTGGTGGCTGCGCCCGTCGTGGCCACGATTCTGATGGTTTCGGTCCCCGTGGGTATGGCCTACGGTCGCGAGTCCCATCCCGCATTTCGCGCCATCGGCGCCGCGAGGGATGAGGCGCGCACGACGAAGCCCGCCGCGGTCTACTCGCACTACAGTCTCTGGCGCGCGCTACAGGCGGATCCGTTACCGTCGGCCGTCGAACCCAAGCGGCAGTATGAGTGGTTGGGTCCGGCCGCCTATTGGCGAGAAGGCGGGACCCTCCCGATCTGGTTCCTGGCCGATCCGCGCCGCTCTGACATGGCGCTGATCGATCCGCAGGCTCGGCGGAACGTGATTCGCTACCGATGGGCTGTGGCGAGCCGACCCGAGTTGGGCGGGTCGCGGCCGCTCGGGGCCGACTGGTACCGCATTTCTCCGCCTGGTTGGTTCGCAGGTGAAGGATGGTCGCTCACCCCCGAGACAGGGGGTCTCGCGATTGCGACCGGGGTCGGTCCCGATGCACGCCCGATCGAAGCATGGGTTCGACGACGTCCCGGACCCTTCCACCTCGTCGTCGGCGGACGGCATCTGGGCGAGCCAGGTGATCCTGACGCAGAGTTCGAGTTGGCCGTGGACGGCGAGATCGTCGATCGGTGGACCCTGACCGTCGGACAACGTAACTTCCTGAGGTTTCTGGGCTTACCGGGTGGCGTCTCCGATGGGCCCGGGACCTATGCGCGTCTCACGGTCGCCTCTCGCGCCGTTGGTGGGGAAGGGCGGCGTGCGTCCGTTGCCGTCCGGCAATTCGATATCCAGCCGGCCGATCGGATGCTCTATGGCTTCGGCGAAGGCTGGCATGAGGCCGAGTACGACCCGATCTCAGGCAGGGAGTGGCGTTGGAGCAGCGAGCGGTCGATACTACGGGTCAACGGAGCGACCGGCGATCTTCGACTCACCATGCGCGGCGAGTCGCCGCTGCGTTACTTCGACGTTCCTCCAGCCGTGCGCATCACCGTTGGCGAACGTGTGATCGGACAGTTTCAGCCCACGACAGACTTCGAGTGGACGATGACTGTTCCGATTGATGATCTGTTGCGCGCCGCGGGCGCGATTGCGATCGAAACGGACCCTGTGTACTTTCCGGGTCCGTCAGAAGGCACGACAGATGAACGGCATCTAGGTCTGCGTGTGTTCGAGACGCGCGTCGATCCGGTGACGCCTTGATTGACACGGGATCGATCAGGACGTAAGCTCCATTCGGAATCTAACGCAATGAATCGCAGGAGAATTCGCTGATGAAACTGCGCCGTTCGGTCATGCTCTCCACCGCCGCGCTGCTGATGCTCGTGGTTGTCGCGGGTTGCGCCAGAAGGGTTCCACCTCCGGCACCGCCACCACCGGCGCCTCCACCTCCAGCTGCGACGCCAGCGCCACCTCCGCCGCCACCACCGCCGCCGAAGCCGGCGCCGGCTCCACCGCCGAAGCCGCTTACGGAGGATGAGATCTTCCAGAAGAAGACGCTGGCCGAGCTGAACGCGGAAATGCCGCTGGGCGACGTGTTCTTCGACTACGACATGTCAACCATTCGCGAGGATGCGCGACCGATTCTTCAGAAGAACGCGGACTATCTGCGGCGTTGGGCGACGACACGCGTCACTATCGAGGGACACACGGACTCGCGTGGCACGACCGAGTACAACTTGGCGCTTGGTGCGCGTCGAGCAGGTGCGGTGCGAGACTACCTCGTGAGTCTCGGGATCGCGCCCGATCGCCTTCTGGCCGTCAGCAGAGGTGAAGAGACTCCGCAGTGCACCGAAGAGGATGAAGCGTGCTGGCAGCGGAACCGTCGCGGACACTTCGTCTTCACCGCGAAATAGATCTCGAGACGGGTAGAGCGATTTGCGTTTCGCCGTAGAGCGCACGCTTCAGCGTGCGCGTGTCCGCGGAGGCTAAAGCCTCCGCTCTACGCCGAATCAAAAGCGGCCTAGTTTTACGTCATGGCGGGACGGCCCCGAGGGGCCGTCCCGTTTTCATGTACGGAGTCGGAGGCGATCCCGAGTCGGAATCAGATAGCGATTCCGAGTTCCTCGGCGATTGATTCAGCCGCTCGACGGGGATCGGGTGCTGCGATGATGGGACGTCCGACGACAAGATAGCTCGCCCCCGCCCGCACGGCTTCTGCTGGTCCCATCGTCCGCATCTGATCGTTCTTCTCGGCGCCAGCCGATGCGCCTCGAATCCCCGGGGTGACGATGACGAACTCACCGCCGCATGCTTGCCGGATCGCCACCGTTTCCTGGGGGGATGCGACGACGCCGTCGAGGCCCGCGGCCTGGGCCATCTTCGCCAGCGCCACCACCTGATCCGGGAGGGAGCGTTCGATCCCCGTCTCTCGAAGGACGGCGTCGTCCATGCTGGTGAGCACCGTCACGCCGATGAGAAGCGGTGACGGGCGGCCTAGACGCTCCGCTGTCTCTCGGCCCGCTCGAACGGCCGCCTGCATCATGGGAATCCCACCTGACGCGTGGACGTTGACCATCCAGGCGCCCGTGTGCACGGCTGACTCCACTGCCTGCGCAACGGTGTTGGGAATATCGTGGAACTTGAGGTCGAGAAACACACGCGCACCGCGCTCACAGAGACTGCGCACCAGTGCCGGGCCTTCGAGCGTGAACAGGCGGCTGCCGACTTTGAACCCACCTACCACGCCATTGAGCGCCGACGCCAGTTTCAGGGCGCGTTCGCCGGTGTCGACGTCGAGCGCAACGAGAAGCTTATCCATGCGTTGCGTCAACACTGGTGTCGATCGAACCCGTGAGATCGGCAACGCGCTGGATGCCGTGGCGATCGACGTACTCGCGAATTCCGCTCAGGAGCTTCGTCCAGATAAACGGGTCGGCGAAGTTCGCTGTGCCGACCTGGACGGCCGCGGCGCCGGCGATCATGAACTCCAGCGCATCTCTCGCCGACGCGATGCCGCCCATGCCGATGACCGGAATCCTGACCGCGCGCCGGCAGTCGTAGACCATCCGCACCGCGATCGGCCGAATCGCCGGACCGCTCAGTCCGCCTACGATGTTCGAGAGTTTCGGGCGACGTGTTTCCACGTCGATCGCCATGGCCAGGAAGGTATTCACGAGCGACACGGCATCGGCGCCGGCATCCTCCGAAGCCTTCGCGAAGGATGCCACGTCGGTGACGTTCGGAGTGAGCTTCGGAATCACCGGAAGGCGCGTGACCTTTCTGACGGCGCTCACGACGTCGAAGGTACCGTGCAGGCTGCAGCCGAAGGTGATACCGCCTTCCTTGATGTTGGGACAGGAGATGTTCAGCTCGAGCGCTGCCACGCCCTCCGCGTCGGACAGAATCCTCGAGAGCTCGACGTACTCGTCGAGTGTCGATCCGCAGATATTGACGATAACCGTGGCCCGGCGCTCGCGCAGTTCCGGAAGTTTCTCTTTGATGAACCGGTGCACACCGATGCCCTGAAGGCCGATGGCGTTGAGCATGCCGGCGGGCGTTTCGACGATTCGTTGCGGCGGATGTCCTTGCCGTTCGGTCAGAAAGAGGCCCTTCACCGCCACGCCTCCGAGCAGCGAGAGGTCGACAACACCCGTGTATTCGACGCCGTAGCCGAAACATCCGCTGGCCGCGATGAGCGGGTTGGCGAGTGTGAGGGAGCCGATCTTGACCGAGAGATCTGTCACGGGAACATCTCGAATTCCGGCGTTATTCGCTCCCACGGGCCACAGAGACACGGAGGCACAGAGAACATCAACATTTTGGGTTTCTACCTCTGTGTCTCTGTGCCTCTGTGGCCCGTCTCGACGAGTCTAGTCCCACACGATCTCCTCACCCGAAAAGACAGGGCCGGCTATACAGGATCTGACGTAGTGCTGGCCTCCAGGGCCGTCACGAACCGGGATCACGCAGCTGTAGCAGCCGCCGAGGCCGCACCCCATGACACGCTCCACCGAAACCTGCGATTTCCGGCCGTACTTGGTGGCGACGCGCGCGACGGCCTCGAGCATTGGTTCCGGTCCGCACGCGTACACCATGACGTTCCGATCGGAGGCAGATTGCAGCTCGCGCTCCAGCGGAAGCGTGACCCGCCCGCGGTCGCCGGCGCTGCCGTCCTCGGTGGCCAGGACCACTCGCACGCCTCGAGTTCGAAACCAATCGAGATAAAACAGCTCACGATCGGTTCTGGCGCCATAGATCAGCGTCACGCTGGTCCCCCGAGCACGGTGCGCGTCCGCGAGTGTCGCAAACGGCGCGAGTCCAACACCGCCGGCGACCATCCAGGCTTCAGCCGGCGGGTCCACGATGTCGAAGGGATGCCCGAGCGGTCCGAGACACGACACGACGTCACCTGCGCTCGCGTTGAGGAGCAGGTTCGTCGTCGTGCCCACGCGCTTACTTAGCAGGGTCAGTCCTTCGACTCGATCGTTCGTGCGCAGTACTTCAAAGACAGAAAAAGGTCGTCGCAGCAAGGGCCCACACCCGTCGGCCATCTGGACCATGACGAACTGGCCGGGCGCGGCTTCGGCCGCGATCTCTGGAGCAGCGAGGGCGATGACGTTGTAGTCGGGGGAGAGGCGCGTGTTGGAGATGACCCGTGCCTCGACGTCGACGGGCATTGACGTCAGTATATCAGTCGGTTCAGCGCCTTCCGATGGTTCAATGTCGCCCCGTATACTCCTGTTCGTGTCCGCCGCCAACCGCGCGTCCCTTTTCATCCTCGGTTCCGCGGCATTCCTCGTGAGTGCCGACGCTCGGGTGATCGACCCCCTGCTCAGGATCATCGCGAGTGAGTTCGGCGTTTCGCAGGCAAGCGCCGCGCTCACGGTATCGGCCTATGCCCTACCCTACGGCTTCTGCCAGCTCTTCTATGGTCCCCTTGGCGACCGCGTCGGCAAGCTCAGGGTGATGGCGTGGGTCATGTCGCTGTTCGCGGTCGGCACCGCCGCGTGCGCGCTGGTGCCGAACCTCTGGACGTTCATCGCGCTTCGCCTGCTGACCGGGGTGGTTGCCGCGGCGGTCATTTCGCTCTCTCTCAGTTACATCGGCGACACGTTTCCTTACGAAACCCGACAGTCTGCGCTCGGCCGTTTCATGAGCGCCCTGATGCTCGGTCAGATTCTGAGCGCCACCCTTGGGGGGGTCTTTGGCGAGCATTTGAACTGGCGCGGTATCTTTGTGCTCTTCGGCGGCGCCGGATTCGTCGTCGCCGTGCTGCTCTCACGCGAGGCCAGACGGTTTCCAGAAGATCACAAGGATCGCCGCTTCTCACTGGTGCCGTTCGTGGACCTGTTGCGGTTGCGGTTCGGCCGGCTGATCCTGACGAGCGTCTTTCTGGAAGGGTTCTTCGTTTTTGGGGGGCTGGCGTATCTCGCCGCGTCGATGCTGGAGCGGTTTACCTTCCTCGGCGCGAGCGAGGTGGGTCTGATGCTGGCGGGCTACGGCCTCGGGGGGCTCTGCTACAGCGCGACGGTCAATCGCCTCGTGCCGCGAATCGGAGAACGGGGAATCTTGCTGCTCGGCGGCTCATTGCTGTGTGCCGCCTATCTGCTCATCGGCCTGCTCCAGACGTGGTGGCTGTTCATTCCAGGGATGATCCTCTACGGCATGGGCTACTTCACGATGCACGGCACCCTTCAGACCCGTGCCACTGAACTCAACCCCCAGGCACGCGCGTCCGCGGTTTCGCTGTTTGCCTTCACGTTCTTCCTCGGCCAGGGAACCGGACCGATCGCCATGGGACAAGCGATCAGAATGGTCGGCTACGGTCCGAGCTTCGGAGCGGCAGGCATCGGCATTTTCCTGCTCGCCTTGTGGATTCGCTCCCAGCTCTCCCGCTCAACGAAGGTATAATCGGCAGACTCTTTAACCGCGGCCCTGAGAGACCGCAAAGAGGATTCATGGAACGCCATTCGAAATACGAGCGGGCTGCTCCGATGTCGCGGCCCGGAGAGCGCGCTCGAAGGCCCGTTGCGGGTCTTACCCACCCAGCGCGAGCGGTTCACTAGATGCCTGTCGTCATGGATGCGGACCGGATCGGCCGCGCCCTCACCCGCATCGCCCACGAAGTCGTCGAACGCAACCGAGGCGTGGAAGATCTCGCCATTGTGGGTGTGCGCACGCGGGGCGTACACCTGGCGCGGCGACTCGCGCGCAGCCTGCGCGAGATCACCGGCCACGAAGTCCCCACCGGCGCGCTCGACATCACGCTGTATCGAGACGACCTCATGCGCCAACCCGTGGGGCCGCAGCCGCTCGTGCGCCGCACGGAGATTCCGTTCTCCATCGACAATCGGAAGATTCTGCTGGTGGACGACGTGCTGTACACGGGCCGAACGACGCGGGCTGCCCTCGACGCCCTGATCGACTTCGGCCGTCCCAGCAGTATTCAGCTGATCGTGCTGGTCGACCGCGGCCACCGCGAGCTTCCCATCAAGGCCGACTACGTCGGCAAGAATTTGCCGACCTCGCCTGAGGAAAGCGTCCAGGTGTGCCTCCAGGAGAGCGACGATCGCGATGAAGTGGTGTTGCAGGGAGGTGCCGCATGAGCGGGTCCGTCAAGGCGCACACCGGCGCTCGTCCGGCCGCGACGTCGCTGCGGAGCAGGAACCTCCTTGGCATCGCGGACCTTTCGCCCGAGGAGATTACGCTCATCCTCGACACCGCGGAGGCGATGAAGGAGATTGGACTGCGCCCGATCAAGAAGGTTCCGGCGCTGCGAGGAAAGACCGTCGTCAACCTGTTCTTCGAGCCCAGTACCCGCACCAGGACATCCTTCGAGATCGCCGAAAAGCGCCTCAGCGCCGACACGCTCAGCATCGCCATCGCGTCCTCCAGTGTCGTGAAGGGCGAGACGCTCGTCGATACAGTGCTCAACCTCGAGGCGATGCACCCGGACATGATCGTGCTTCGCCACGCCTCATCCGGGGCGTGTCATCTCCTCTCTCGCATCTGCCGCTCGGCGATCATCAACGCCGGTGATGGGATGCACGAGCACCCGACGCAAGCGCTGCTCGATGCGTTCACCATTCGCGAGCACAAGACCCGCCTGGCGGGCTTGAAGGTGGCCATCGTCGGGGATCTGCTGCACAGCCGGGTGCTTCGATCGAACGTGCAGTTGCTGACGAAGATGGGCGCCGATGTGTGGGTGTGCGGTCCCCCGACACTGATCCCCACGGAGATTGCCCGGTTCGGCGTGCGTGCGACGAGTAGCGTCGACGAAGCGGTTGCGGACGCCGACGTGGTGATGCTGTTGCGAATTCAGCTCGAGCGGATGGAAGGCGCCTTCTTTCCATCGCTGCGCGAGTACTTCAGCGTCTTCGGTATGACCGAGGCGCGCCTCCGTGGGGCGAAGCCTGACGTCATGATCATGCACCCTGGTCCGATGAATCGCGGTGTCGAGATTGCATCCGAGGTTGCTGACGGACCCTATTCGGTGATCCTGGAACAGGTGTCCAACGGCGTCGCCGTGCGGATGGCTGTCCTGTACCTGCTAGCTGGAGGAGTGGAACATGAAACGGCTGCTTAGCGGCGGCCGCGTGATCGATCCTGCCAATGGGATCGATGGAATGTACGACGTGTTGATCGACGAAGGCCGGATCGCGAGGATCGGCAAGGACCTTCCCGTTGACGACGCGACGGTCGTGGCGGTGCCGGCGGGGATGGTGGTCTGTCCGGGCTTCATCGACATGCACGTGCATCTGCGCGAGCCAGGACAGGAGCACAAGGAAACGGTTGCGACCGGGGCAGCCTCGGCGGTTGCCGGTGGGTTCACGGCCGTGGCGTGCATGCCGAACACGACCCCGGTCAATGACGATGCGAACGTCACGGCGTACATCCTTGCCAAGGCGGCCGCAGCGGGCCTCGCGCGTGTGTATCCCATCGGGGCCGTCTCGCGCGGTTCGAAGGGCGATCTGCTCGCCGATATCGCGGAGCTGAAGAAGGCCGGCTGCGTGGCGATTACCGACGACGGGCATCCCGTGGCGACGGCACTCTTGCTGAGGCGGGCGATGGAGTATGCCGGGATGTTTGGCATGCCGGTCATCGAGCACTGCGAGGACCCGTCGCTCAAAGGGGATGGCGTGGCGCACGAAGGCTTTCACGCGGCCCGCCTGGGTCTGCGCGGGATGCCAGGTGCATGCGAGGCCTTGGGTGTCGAACGCGGGGTGCTGCTCTCGGAGCTGACCGGCTCGGCGTTTCACGTCGCCCACATGAGCGCGCGCGCATCGCTCCGGGCGGTGCGCAAAGGCAAGGAAGCTGGTCTTCGCGTGACGTGCGAGGTCGCGCCACATCACTTCACGCTCACCGATGAAGCGCTTGGATCGCCCATTCCGTACGACACCAATACCAAGATGAACCCTCCGCTTCGGGAGGCAGCAGACCGAGACGCCATGTTGAGCGGCATCGTGGACGGCAGTGTCGATGTCATCGCGACGGATCACGCGCCGCATCACTACGACGAGAAGAACGTGGAGTTCGACCGTGCGCCCTTCGGCATCGTCGGACTCGAGACGGCGGTATCGCTGTCGCTCGACCGGCTCGTACACAGCGGGCTCATCTCGCTGTCGCGGATGGTGCAATTGCTCTCGACGAATCCCGCGCGCATCCTCGGCGTGCCGGGTGGTTCGCTCTCGGAGGGGCAGCCCGCCGACATCACGGTGATCGCACCGGACCTGCGCGTGACGGTCGTCGCACGCACGTTACGGTCGAAGTCGAAGAACACACCGTTCGACGGGTGGGAGTTACGTGGAGGGGTGGCGGCGACGATCGTCGGCGGCCGCCCAGTATTCGTCAACCCGGATGCCGCGATCGTGTTCGCATAACGCGCGGACCATTCGACGTTTTTGTGTAGAGCGGAGGCTTTAGCCTCCGCGGACGCGCGCACGCTGAAGCGTGCGCTCTACGGCCACCGCGGACAGATGCTGACCGTTACGACTGAACGTTTATGAGCCGACGAGACGAGATACGCGAGAAGGCGCTGAGGGATTTACAGCAGTACGAAGTACTGATGCTCAATGGTCACTTCGACTTCGGGAACGGTTTCCACGGTCCGGTCTACCTGAACCCGCATCAGCTCTTTCGATATCCCTCGACGATCTGGCGCTTCGCCCAGGACCTGCTCGACGTGCTCCCACCATCGGTTGTCGAGGCCACCGAAATTGTCGTCGGGCCCGTGATGGGTGGTGCGTTGCTGGCCCACACCATGGCCGGGCTTCTCGACAGCCGGCGGCCCATCACGCGTCCCCCAACGCTCTTCGCTCCGCTCACGCATGACGCCAACGACAATACCTTGTCGCGCTTCTATGCCAAGCAGGTTGCCGGGAAGCAGGCGCTGGTGGTCGACGACGTCCGGAACACCGGGCAGACACAGGCGCGTTGCGCCGAGCTGGTGCGCGAGGCAGGGGGGACGGTGATTGCCACTGCTGAGATCTACGACCGCATGGAAGCGATGGTCGATGCCGGTGTGCCCAATGTCGCTCTCGCGGAGTACAAAGCGCCCGACAACTACCCGGCCGATGCGTGCCCGCTGTGCCGGGCTGGCACACCCGTCACGGCGTTCTGAACAGGAACGTATGGATCAAGCGTCAAAGATCGTCCAACAGGCCATAGAGTCGCAGAGGACACAGAGCATTGTGGTTCTCTCTGTGACTCTGTGTCTCTGTGGCCCTGTGTAGCTAGCATTGGCGATCGAGGTTCGGATCGAGGCGGCGACGGTTCATGACGTGCCGCTGCTCCTGAGTCTGATCGGGGCACTCGCCGAATACGAACGGATGTCGGACGCCGTCGTAGCCACCGAGGCGCGCCTTCGGGATTCACTGTTCGGGACGAACCCAAGCGCAGAGGCCGCGATCGCGCGCGTCGAACGTGATGCTGTCGGATTCGCCTTGTGGTACCAGAACTATTCGACCTTTCTCGCGAAGCCGGGTCTCTATCTCGAGGATCTCTTCGTGTTGCCCGACTGGCGTGGTCGTGGTGTCGGCGCGGCGCTCTTGGGTCACCTTGCACGGATCGCACTCGAACGAGACTACGGACGGATGGAGTGGTCGGTGTTGAACTGGAACGAGCCGGCGATCGGCTTCTACCGGAGGATCGGCGCCAAGCCCATGGACGAGTGGACCGTGTACCGCCTTGCGGGCGACGACCTCAGGAGGCTCGCCACGTAGCGGGCGTCGGATGCGAACCGCCGTCGATCTTCGGGAGCCGTTCGATCGGCTCTATCGCTCCTTCGATCATCTGCATTCGGCCAGCGATCCGGTGCACATCGTTCGCCGCTATTCGGCGCCAGACGATCGAGAGGTAGTCGGCTTCTGCGCTGCCGGCCTCGCGTTTGGGCGGGTGGCCAGCGTGCTGCAGTCAATCGAGTCGTTGATGGCGGTCATGGGCCCACATCCGGCGGCGTTCGTGCGCGATTTCGATCCCGCGACCGACGGCGTACGGCTCGCGCCCCTCGTGCACCGATGGGTTCGCGGCCGGGATCTATCCGCCTTGATGCTCATCCTGCAGCGGATGCTTCGGGAGTCCGGCTCGATCGAGCGGTTCTTCATGGCGGGTGACGATTCCGCCTCTCCTGACATTGGTCCGGCCCTCGAGGCGTTCTCGACACGCGCGCTTGCCACCGATGTTCGTCCAGCCTACGGCCGTGTGCCGAAGCGCCCAGGCGTGTCCTGCTTCTTTCCGCGACCGTCCGGCGGCAGTGCGTGCAAGCGGTTGAATCTGTTCCTGCGGTGGATGGCACGCACCGATGCGATCGATCTCGGGGTGTGGACGCAGGTGTCGCCATCACGGCTCATTGTGCCGCTCGACACGCACGTGATTCGGCTTGGGCAATGTCTGCGACTGACCCGCTATAGGAGTCCGGGGTGGAAGATGGCCGCCGAAATTACGGCGTCGCTGCGTGCCATCGATTCCGGCGATCCGGTACGTTTCGATTTCTCGCTGTGTCACCTCGGCATGATGAACGCCTGCGGGTTCGAGCGACCCCAGAAGGACACGCAGTGTCCGCTGCGCGGGGTCTGTAGGCCAAGTCAAAAGTTGAAAGTCAAAAGTAAGAAGTAGAGCGCAGGCTCGAGCCTGCGCGTGGTTCCACGCAGCCGTCGGGCTATGTCAGACTCACCCTGCGACGATGCCGACTCCGAATACCCTGACCGGGGTCGATGACCCTCTTCCATTCTTGGTGATTGTGTCGGCCGACGCCGAGTGGCGTGCCGTCGCAGGGTTGTTCCCGAGTTCCACCGTGGAGCGGACCCCGTTCGGCGAGTATTTTCACAACAACAGCGGTGCGTGGCGAGGAATCGTCATGCATGGCGGATGGGGCAAGATCGATGCGGCCGCGTCCGCCCAGTACGGCATCGCCAGATGGCGCCCGTCTGTCGTGGTCAATCTTGGTACGTGCGCGGGAATTCTCGGACAGATCGAGAGATTCGAGACCGTGCTGGCCGAGCGCACGTTGATTTACGACATCACCGAGCGGATGGGTAACTCGGCGGAGGCGATCCGCAGCTACACGACCACGATCGACTTGACGTGGTTGGAATCACGTCCGCTACCGTCGCCGGTTCGGCGTGTCCTCCTCGTGTCCGCTGACAGGGACCTGGCGCCTCGCGATGTTTCTATGCTGCGGCGTCTCTACGGGGCGATCGTCGTGGACTGGGAGTCGGGGGCGATCGCCAGGGTTGCGCAGCGAAACGAGACGCGCGTCTTGATATTGCGTGGAGTCAGTGACCTGGTCAGTGAAGAGAGCGACAGCGATACCTACGGCCGGCCGGATGTGTTCGAGGAGCGTGTCAGGACGATCATGAGTCGGTTGTTCGACATACTCCCGAAGTGGCTGGAGGCAGCGGTCACGTCCTAGAGAGAGCGATTTGCATTTCGCCGTAGAGCGCACGCTTCAGCGTGCGCGTGTCCGCGGAGGCTAAAGCCTCCGCTCTACGCCGAATCGCAAAACAGTCTAAGGGCTCTGAACTGCTGCGTGTGCGTCAGGCGACCACACGGGTGTACACGTCGATGGTTCCCTCAACCATTCGCTCCACGGTAAACCTCTCCCTGGCCCGTGTGAGCGCCGCTCTGCCCATCTGCGCCCGCAGTGCCGGATCCTTCAACAAGCGCACGATTCTGTCGGCCAGTGCCTGCGGGTCGTGTGGTGCGACAAGAAAGCCTGTCTCGCCTTCGACGACGACTTCCGGTACCCCACCGACGGCCGTGGCCACCGCCGGCTTCGACCCGGCCATGGCGTCGATGAGCGATGTGCACAGGCCCTCGTGCGTCGAGCTGAGGGCGAACACGTCGAAATCCTTCAACATGCCCATCGCATCGGCCCTGAACCCACCCAGCATGACGTGGCGTTCCAGATGCTTGCGGTGAATCTGCTGCTCCAGCGCTTCTCGGAGTTCGCCTTCGCCAAGGATCACGAACCGGGCGTCCGGTACCTCACGCACAACGAGCGCCGCGGCTTCGATGAGGTCATGCTGGCCCTTCTGGGATGTGAGAGCGCCGATGTTGCCCACGATGGGGGAGTGGGTCGGCAAGTAGAAGGCTGCGTGGGCATTCCCGCTGGGCAGTCGCTCGATGCGGTCGACGTCGACGCCCTCGTGCACGATCGAAATGCGCCCTGCCGGGATGCCATCCTTCACCAGACGATTGCGCACCGCCGCGCTGATGGCGATGAAGTGATCGACTCTGGAGTACTTCCATCGCGAGAACGAGTTGCGCGCAATGGGAAACTCGATCCGTCGCGTGGCGATGAGCGTGGGTCGTGGCGTGGGCGAGGAGATCGAAAGTGCCAGGGAGGCCATGGCCACGGCATGGGGGTCGTGCGCTTGGATGACGACGGGTGAGTACTCTTTCAGGACGCGCTTGAGCCGCCAGGCGGCGTTGAGATCCACCTCGTTTCTAGACGGGAGGGGAATCAGGTCTGTCCCTTCCGACATCCGTCTGAAAAGTTCACCATCCGGGTGTGCGACGAGTAACGCCCTGTGATCGAGACCTCGCAGGCCCAGCACCGTGTGCATGACCTGGCTCTGGCCCCCCCGCCAGGTCTTGGCCGTGTCGATGTGAAGCGAGAACATGGTCGAAGGCCACGGAGTCACAGAGACACAGAGGATGTGCCGTTTGATGGGTTCTGTGCCTCCGTGTCTCTGTGGCCCGTGGGAGGTGCAGGGGCTCGAGGCGCGGGGCGTCGCTGAAGCTCCCACAGCTTCGCAAACTTCACGAACACGGCGTAGGCGTTGACGAGCGACAGCGTCAGTCCGACCCCGCCATCGAGGAATCCGCGACGCAGGACGAAATTTCTGAGAAAGGCGGCGGGTGGATGGACCAGAAGATCGAGCGGCCGCGTCCGGCGACCGGCTTCGTGCATCTGCCGTGCCGCGAGGGACGTGTAGTGATTGATTCGATCCATGTGGTCGTGCAGGTCGCGGTAGGAGTAGTGCTGAATCTCCTCGTTGAGCCGGCCGACCGGGCCGTCCGCGCTCACCGACTCGTGCACGTACTTGCCGCGCCAGCGCGCCGCGCGTCGGTCGTACAGCCGTGTCTGCGAATCGGGGTAGAAGTCGGTCGTACGCAGCCACCGGCCGAGGTGAAACGTCACTCGGGCTATTCGGTAGGCAGGAGCCGCGGGTCCGGCCGCCAGGAGCGTCCGAATCTCCGCCGCGAGCGCGGGCGTCACTCGTTCGTCGGCGTCGAGCGAGAAAATCCAGTCGTGGGATGCGCGCTCGGCCGCGAAGTTCTTTTGATCGACATATCCGGGCCACTCGCGGGTGATGACGGTTGCCCCTCTCGTCCGTGCGATGTCCGTCGTACCGTCGGTGCTTCCTGAATCGACGACCACGATCTCGTCGGCCCACCGGACGCTGTCGATGGCCGCGCCGATGTGCTCGGCTTCGTTGAGCGTGATGATGGTGACCGACAGTTTCAGCACGGGGGGAATCTTACCTGAGCGGCGCTCGAGCTTGCGTTCCTCTGCCTCGAGGCGTCGCTCGGCCAGTTGTCGCGAGACACCGGTCGTCTCGACCCGTCTCTGGTTCGTCTGCGCCTGCCGACCGACCTCTCGTACCTGCGATGTCATTTCCAACGCTGTACTGCGCAGCTGGGTCTGTTGCTGGGAGTACTGGGCTCGCGGCCCACGGGCGATTGACCGTGGAAGCGCCAGCGACCTACGATGCCTAGGTTTCGGTGAAGCCAGATGAACCAGCCTGTCTCGACCGTTGTTGATCAGTTCCGTCACGCGGGTGCCCTGCTCGAAGGGCATTTCCGCCTGACATCCGGCCTTCACAGCCCAGGCTATCTCCAGTGCGCGCTCGTGCTGCAGCATCCGCGCGAGGCTGAGGCCTACGGCGTTGCGCTGGCCGAGCGTCTCCGCGACCTCGGTGCCCGGACGGTGCTCTCGCCCGCGCTCGGGGGCATTGTCATCGGTCAGGAAGTCGGTCGCGCACTCGGGATCCGGGCGATCTTCGCAGAGCGTGTGGACGGTACGCTGATGCTCAGGCGCGGTTTTTCGCTGGATCCGGGTGAGACGGTGGTCGTGATCGAAGACGTCGTGACAACAGGGGGATCGACTCGGGAGACGATCGAGGTAGCCCGCGCGGCGGGCGCACGCGTCGTTGGTGCCGGGGCGATTATCGATCGCGGGGGCGGCCTGCAGCGTCTCGACGTACCGTTTCATGCCCTCGCGGAGCTCTCGTTGCCGACCTACGAACCGGCCTCGTGCCCCCTGTGCCTCGCTGGGCAGCCGGTCGTCAAGCCCGGCTCGCGCGTGTGAACCCGCGGACACTGAAGCTCACGATCACCTACGACGGCACGCGCCTGGTCGGCTGGCAGCGACAGGCGGAAGGGATATCCGTGCAGGGGCTGCTCGAGGAGGCGTTGGCTCGCCTCGACGGTGCACCGGTCGCCGTGCACGGCGCGGGACGAACGGATGCCGGCGTCCACGCATTCGGTCAGGTCGCGAGCGCCCAACTCACGTGCGCGCATCCGCCCGAGGTCCTTCGACGGGCTCTGAACGCGATCCTGCCGCCGGATGTCCGCGTGGTTGACGTGTGTGATGCTGAGCCCGCGTTTCACGCGCGATTCAGCGCGCGCGCGAAAACCTATCGCTACGAGCTGCGGAACGGCGCGATCGTCAGTCCGTTCGAGCATCGGTACGTGTGGCACGTACCGGAACCACTCGACGTCGAGGCCATGCAAGCCGCGGCGCGGATGCTCGTCGGGACGCACGATTTCGCGGCCTTTCGCAGCACCGGCAGCACATCGACGACCACTGTTCGGACGATCATGCGATCGGAGATGTCGACCCAGACGGGGGTGCGCTGGATCGTCCCCTTTGGTGGTCCGGAAAGCGTGCAGAGCGATCTCGATGACCTGAAGCGGCTCGTCTACGAGGTCAGCGGCAGCGGGTTTCTCCGGCACATGGTGCGCGCGATCGTAGGCACGCTCGTCGACATTGGGCGTGGCCGATATCCGCCGGGGCGGATGACCGCGCTTCTCGAGGATGGGAGCCGATCGGACGCGGGCGCGACGGCTCCTGCGCAGGGATTGTTCCTGGTCCGGGTGGACTATCATTAGTGTCCTGCCGAACCATACCGCAGGGCGAGAAATGAACGTGTCGCTTGAGCCGCTGTTTAGGTCGATCCCGCCTGGGCACCCCGACGAAACGCTCGCGCGGCAGGTGGATGCCGACCGGCTGCCGACGCACGTCGCCATCATCATGGACGGCAATGGCCGGTGGGCGGCTCAGCGCCACCTCCCTCGCGTCGAAGGTCACCGGGCCGGAATCGACGCCGTACGTGACACGCTCGAGACCGCGGCGCGTCTTGGTCTCGATGTCCTGACCCTGTACGCGTTCTCGATCGAGAACTGGAAGCGACCGGCGTCCGAGGTCACGACGTTGATGCGGTTGCTCAAGCGGTATCTCCGCTCCGAGCTCGACACGCTCCTCAGCAACGACATCCGGTTCCGCGTGATCGGACGGATCGAGGAGCTGGCTCCAGACATCCAGGATGAACTCCATAGGGCCGTCGAACGGACGGCGGGGAACACCGGGATGGTCTTCAACATCGCACTGAACTACGGCGGGCGGGCGGAGATCGTCGATGCCGCGCGCCGGGCGATCGAGTCCGGCCTTCGCGCCGACGAATTGGACGAGGAACGCTTCGCAGGCTTTCTCTATACGGCCGGCCAGCCGGATCCCGATCTCCTTATTCGCACGAGCGGGGAGATGCGCGTCAGCAACTACCTGCTGTGGCAGATTGCCTATGCGGAGATCTATGTGACCGAGACGCTGTGGCCGGACTTCCGACGCCGGCACCTGCTCGAAGCCGTCCTCGCCTATCAGAAGCGCGAGCGCCGCTACGGCGGCATCACCCCGGCGCGGGCCGTCATCGGCGCTCCATGAGCCTTCGATTGACACTCAGGCTCATCCTGAGCGGAGTCGAAGGGTGACGAGGCTCCTGAGCGGGGCCGCACTTGCGGCAGCCGCGCTTGCGGCCATCCTGTTCCTGCCCCTTTCCGGTCTTCGCCTGTTGGCCTGTCTCGTGGCGGCCCTTGCGGGGCGTGAGTACCTCGCGATCATTCACACCGGTCGTCCCGTGGCGATGGCGCCCGTGTTGCTGCTGGTGGTCCTCACCTGCTGGGGACTGTCCGATCCAAACCTGTCGGTCGTGTTGCCCCTGCTGCTGGCCGGTCTTGCGTGGCTCGCCGTCGAAGTCCTGTTTCGAGGGCGCACCGTCGACCAGGCGGCCGCACGCCTCCTGGCACCGTGGTACATCGGGATGCCGCTCGGGATGCTCACTGCGGTGCAAGGCCTTGGTGGACCACGAGCGACGTTGCTACTCGTCGCCACGATCGTTGTCAGCGATTCCGGGCAGTACTACACCGGTCGCGCGTTTGGTCGACGGGCGTTGGCGCCAGCCATCAGTCCGAAGAAGACCGTCGAGGGCGCCGCCGGAGGTCTGGTTCTCGCGACGAGCTTCATGACATTGGCTGGGCCGTGGGTGTTCCCTGCGGCTGGCCGTCTTTCGCTCGTGCTGCTTGGGGCGACGATCGTCCTCCTGGGCATTGGCGGCGACCTCTTCGAGTCTCGACTCAAACGCACGGCCGGCGTGAAGGACAGTTCGGCGCTGATTCCGGGACACGGCGGCGTCCTCGATCGCATCGACGCCCTCCTGTTCGCGGTGCCGGCCTACTACCTGTACCTTGAGAGCATGACGTGAAGCGGGTTGCCATCCTCGGATCCACCGGATCGATAGGCCGCAGCGCACTCGCCGTGGTGGACGCGCATCCCGGTCGGTTGAAGGTAGTCGCCCTCGCGGCGGGCGACAACGCCTCGCTCCTGGCCGAACAGATCGCCCGCTATCGCCCCGACGTGGCCGCCATGGCCACCGCCGACGGCGTCGACCGCGTACGTTCGGCGTGCGGCCCGGCGTCGCCCCTGGTCGTCGGTGGAACCGAGGGCCTTGTCGCCGTCGCGACACACCCGTCAGTCGATATCGTCATCTGTGCATCCGCGGGGACCGCGGGTCTCGAAGCGGTGCTCGCGGCAATCGAAGCCGGCAAGACCATCGCCCTGGCCAACAAGGAGGTGCTGGTCATGGCGGGTGCGATCGTGACGGAGGCCGCGCGCCGCAAGGGTGTGGCGATTCTTCCGGTTGATAGCGAGCACAACGCCATTCATCAGTGCCTGCACGCGCGACCGCCGGCCGAGGTGCGGCGCATCATCCTCACCGCCTCCGGGGGTCCGTTTCGCGACTATTCATCCGAGGCGCTGGAGCAGGTCGACCCCGACGCCGCACTGCGGCATCCCACGTGGCAGATGGGCCGCAAGATCACCATCGACTCCGCCACCTTGATGAACAAGGGGCTCGAGGTCATCGAGGCACACTGGCTGTTTGCTGTGTCCGCCGATCAGATCGACGTGGTGATCCATCCCCAGTCGATCGTGCACTCCCTGGTCGAGCTGATCGACGGATCGGTCATCGCGCAGCTCGGTGTCACCGACATGCGCCTGCCGATTCAGTATGCGTGCTCCTACCCCGAGCGGTGGGACGGGTCGCTTCCCTCGCTCGATCTCCTGCGGGCGGGTCGGCTCGATTTCCTGAAACCGCCAGGCGATCGGTTCCCCTGCCTGGGCCTGGCGTATCGAGCTCTGCGTGCAGGCGGCACACTGCCAGTCGTGCTGAACGCGGCCAACGAGGTGGCGGTAGGGGCGTTCCTCGAGCGCGGGCTCGGCTTCACGGGGATCGCCCGCGTCGTCGAAATGACGATGGATGCGCATACTCCGGAAGAAGTGACGACGCTGCAGGTGGTTCGGCGCGCCGATCTCTGGGCGCGGGAGTATGCCAGGCATGCGGCCCAGGGGTTAGAATTGATAGGGTGAGTTCACTGAACACGATCGCGGCGTTTCTGTTCGTGCTGGGCGTGCTGGTGTTCGTGCACGAGCTTGGTCATTTCCTTGCGGCACGTCGGCTCGGCGTGCGGGTCCTGACGTTTTCCCTCGGTTTCGGACCCAAGCTGTTGAAGACCAAGCGCGGCGACACGGAGTACTGCGTCAGCCTCATTCCGCTGGGCGGCTACGTCAAGATGGCCGGTGACAGCCCGGACGATCCAAACCGCACCGGCCAGCCGGACGAGTTTCTTTCCAAGACCAAGTGGGAACGCTTCCAGGTGCTCATCATGGGCCCGTTGATGAACATCATCCTCGCGGTCGTGGTGATGGCGTTCGTCCTGGCACAGGGTGCGGAGGTTCCGATATACGAGGACCAGCCGCCCACCATTGGCGCTGTCGAACCCGAGTCACCAGGCGAACGTGCGGGTCTTCAAGCCGGGGATCTGATCCTCACCGTGGCCGGCGACCCAGTGGACACCTGGGAGGATCTGTTCCTGGCGATTGGCACCAGACCCGATCGCGATGTCCCGATCACGCTGAGGCGTGCCGGACAGACGCAGTCGGTTACCGTTCAGCCGACCTCTGACAACCGTTTCGAGATCGGAGACATCGGCGTTCTGCCGGACATCGATCCGATCGTCGCCTCGGTCATCGCCGGGGAGCCCGCAGAGCGCGCGGGACTCAAAGCGGGCGACGTCGTTCTTGCGGTGGACGGGAAGCGGATGGTGACTCGGACCAAGCTTATCGAGGCGATCTCGAGCAGCGGTGGTCGCGAGCTCGACCTCACGATCCGACGAGACGGGCAGCAGGTGCAGATCAGGGTGACGCCGGAGCAGCGCGGCGACCGCGCCCTGCTCGGGGTGTACGTGACAGAACCGACTCGGTCGTTTACGCCGGGTCCGCTGGAAGCGATTGGGCTCAGCGTCCAGAAGAACATCGAATTCAGCGGACTGATCTTCAGGACGCTCGGCGGCTTGTTCGTGGGCGACACGTCACCGCGCCAGCTCATGGGTCCTGTGGCGATTGCGCAACTGTCCGGAGAGTCAGCCGCAGCCGGATGGATTGCGCTGTTTTCGTTGATGGCGTCGATCAGCCTGAACCTGGGCCTGTTGAACCTCATGCCGATTCCCGTGCTCGACGGCGGCCATATTCTGATCATGGCCATGGAGGGCGTTGCGCGACGCGACTTCAGCTACGCCGTCAAAGAGAAGATGCTCATGGCTGGTTTCGCCGTCCTGATGATGCTGATGGTGACGGTCATCTACAACGATCTCACACGCATCGCCTGGATCGAAAACCTGATGCCCTGGCGAAACTAGTCGGGTCGTGGCCGCGACCAATGGACTAGGCGGGTGGACACCATTACAGACTCCCATAACCGCTCGTGTGTGAAGCGCGCCGCCTTCAAGGGATTCCCCTCGGCGCAGCAATTGCATCGGCTTCAAACGGAGGATTCCTCAATGCATCGTATTCGGTGGGCCGCGTCCGCGGTCGTGTTCGTGGTCGGTTTCGCGGTATCCGTCGCGGCCCAGACCGTGACCCAGACTGACATTCAGCGCCTCCAGGAGGACACCACACAAGCGGTCACCGACGTCTCGCAGCTTCGAAGTCGAGATGCCACGCGCGCGAATCAGCTTCAGGTAGAGCTCGACGATCTGCGCGATGAGGTGACCTACTTGAAAGTGAAGCTCCGCAAGGAGCGCTCCGTTGCGCGCACCGAGTACTTGGACGTTCGCGATCGCATCGAGAACCTGCGCGCGCGTGCTTCCGGTGAACCGACTCGGAGCACCTCGGCACCCGCCACGAGTCAACCCGCGACCCGCGCGACCACGACGGCCCCAGCGCCCGCGACCACCACCTTGGCCCGTGGGGAGGTCGAGATCCCGACCGGGACCGAGATGGACGTGCGGCTGACGGACGCGCTCAACTCCGGGACGGCCAAGGTCGAGGACAGATTCGAAGCGACGACGCTCGTCGATCTCAATGTCGACGGACGATTGGCGGTGCCGGCCGGGTCGGTGACGCGCGGTGTCATCACGGCGGTGGAGCCGGCGACCCGTACGAACCGGACGGCAAGGTTGACCGTCAGCTTCGATCAGGTCACGGTGGACGGACGTGCGTACCCGATTCGCGGAACAGTGACTCAGGCGCTCGAAGGGGAAGGCATCAGGGGTGAGGTGGGGCGAGTCGGGGCCGGCGCCGGTGTGGGCGCGATTCTGGGCGGTATCCTCGGCGGATTCAAAGGCGCCATGGCTGGAATTCTGATCGGCGGTGGTGGCACCATCGCGGCGACAGAGGGCGAGGAACTTCGATTGCCGCAGGGTTCCGTCTTGCGCGTGCGGTTCGACTCAGCGGTCCGGATAAGTACTGCCCGTTAGAGTCACCTCGGATACTCGAGCAACGCGGCCGGCGCGGAACTCGCCCGACAGGTGGGCTCAGTGGTCCCTCGCGACAGGTACAATGCGCGCGAGGGAAGGCGTGACGGGAGGTACTCACCTCGTCTCGAAACGGCCAGGCCTGGCGGTCGTGCTCGCGGCCGCCCTGGGCTTGGCCTCACTGGGTCTTCACGCGCAGTCGACGGTCGCTCCGGAGTACAACGTCAAGGCCGGATTCCTCACCACCTTCATCAACTACACGATCTGGCCCGAGGAGCGATTCGAATCCCCGGACTCGCCTATCGTCATCTGTGTTCTTGGCAGCGACCCCTTTGGCGACGTCCTCGACAGGACGGCCGCCCTCAGTCGCACCGGCCGGTCCCTGCGGGTGCGCCGCGTCCGCACCCTGGCCGACACCACCCCGTGCCACCTGGTGTTCATCAGTCGCGCGGAAGGTAGGCGCGAAGCGTCATGGCTCACCTTCCTGCGACGACAGATGATCCTGACGGTCGGCGAATCTGGTCAGACCATCGAGCGCGGCGGCATTGTCGAATTCGTAACGGTAGGCGGAAGCGTGCGTTTCGACGTCGGTCTGCCTGCGATGGGGCAGGCGGGGATCAGACTCAGCTCCGACATGCTGGCCCATGCCAGACAAGTGCTGCGAGCGCCGGTCGGGAGTCGCTGACATGGACTTCTCCATCCGCAAGAGGCTCGTGCTGCTGGTCATCATCGCCAGCGCGATGGCGCTGGTGTGCGTGGGTGTGGCCGTCGTGGTGTATGAGGCCACGAGCTCTCGCCCACGTGCGCTCGCGCAGTGGGAAGCCCAGGCGGAAACGCTCGATGTTGTCCTGCAGCCGACGCTGGACTTCCTGGATCCCGACAGCGCTGCGCGGTATCTGGCGACGTGGCGGGAAGCCAACGCGGAGATTGCCGTTGCCGCCGTGTTCGGCCCTGACGGCAACCTGTTCGCGCTGAGCCGGCGTTCGGCGGCCGCGATCGTCACACCCGCGACACGCGAGCCCGACGGGGCCACCTTCACGCCGACCGGTCTCAGGCTGTGGCACTCGATCCGGCGGGACGACCGGACGCTTGGCCACGTCTACCTGCTCGTTGATGAGCCGCCACTCTACGCTCGCTTGCCAACATACTGGATCATGGCCGGCGCTGTAACCCTGGCCATCCTGGTCGTCGGCGTCGTGCTGCTCGGCGGGGTCCAGCGCAACTTCCTTGGTCCGTTGTCCGAACTGGTCGAGGCAACAGGGCGGATCGCGCGCGAGGGCGACTATCGCGTCCGTGCACCAGAAGGGCGGGGAGACGAACTCGGTCAGCTCGCGGAGTCGTTCAACCAGATGGTCGAGGCCGTCGGGCAACGCGACGCCGACCTGCGCGCGGCGGCGAGTCACGTAGAGGGCATTTTCGCGGCAGCAACCGATGTGGCGATCATCGCGACGGACACCGAGGGAACGGTGACGGTTTTCAACGCCGGTTCGGAGCGGATGCTTGGGTACGACGCGACGAAAGTTGTCCTGCAGCGGAGGCTCACGGCCTTCCTCGTACCAGAAGAGGTGGCTGAATGTGCGGAGGCGCAGTCGCGAGTGCACGGGCGGTGGGTCGAGGGTTTCGAGGCGATCGTGGCGCCGGCGCGGGAGGGTCAGCGCGACGCGCGACCGTGGACCTTAGTTGGAAACAGCGGCCAACGGATTCAGGTGCATCTGGTCGTGACGGCCGTACGCGGTGGCCATGGTGAGGTGACTGGCTTCTTGGCCATCGCGGTGGATCTCACCGAACGGAAGCAGATGGAGGAAGACCTGCGTGAGAGCGAGGAAAGGATGCGCCGCTTGGCGAGCGCAGCTTTCGAGGGCCTCATCTTCACCGAGGACGACCTCGTGATCGAGCTCAACGACCAGGCGGCGCAGATGTTTGGGTTCGTGCCGGCTGAGGTCGTCGGCAAGAACGTCCTGGACCTCGTCGCACCGGAATCTCGTGCCGTCGTCGAGCAGAACATCCGTTCCAGTTTCGAAGGGACCACGGAGGTCTGGGGCTTACGACGGGACGGGTCGAAGTTTCTCGTCGAGAGTCGCGCGCGTCGCCTGTTTTACAAGGGGCGCCAGACGCGTGTGCTGGCGCTCCGAGACGTCACGGAGCGCCGGAGGGCTGAGGAATCGCGAGCGCGGCTCGAGGAACAGCTGACGCAGTCACAAAAGCTGGAGGCCGTGGGGCGGCTGGCCGGGGGCGTCGCTCACGATTTCAACAACATGCTTTCAGTGATTCTCGGGCATTCCGAGTTGGCGCTCCAGCGGATGTCCCCATCGGAACCGTTGCACCACGACCTCAGCCAGATTCAGCAGGCTGGTCGGCACTCTGCCGAGCTCACGCGCCAGTTGCTCGCGTTCGCTCGCAAGCAGACTGTGTCTCCCAAGGTCCTCGATCTGAACGCCACGGTGGCGGGCATGCTCAAGATGCTGCAGCGCCTCATCGGCGAGGACATTACGCTCACGTGGACCCCAGGCGCCGACGTCTGGCCGGTTCGCATCGATCCCGCGCAGATCGACCAGATCCTCGCCAATCTGGCTGTCAACGCCAGGGACGCGATCGACGGCGTCGGCAAGGTGTCGATCGAGACCGCCAATGGCACGCTCGACGAGGCCAGCTGGGACATGCATCCGCAGGCCGTACCGGGAGAGTACGTGGTGCTGACCGTTAGTGACGACGGAGGCGGAATGTCGAAGGAGGTGCTCGAACACATCTTCGAGCCGTTCTTCACCACCAAGGGCATGGGCGGCGGCACCGGCCTGGGGTTGGCCACCGTCTTCGGCATCGTGAAGCAGAACGACGGACTGATCAAGGTGTACAGCGAGCCGGGCGGTGGCTCCAGGTTCAACATTTATCTCCCTCGGCACGTGGGCACCATTACCGAGAGGTTGCCGGTCGATCCAGCAGGCCTGCCGCGAGGGACTGGAGAAACCGTACTGCTCGTCGAGGATGATGTCGCGATCCTTGGTCTGGTTCAGGCCATGCTTCGGCACCTGGGCTACACGGTCCTTGCGGCGGCCACCCCGGGCGATGCCTTCCAGCAAGCCGGAGCGCACACCGGCGACATTCGGCTATTAATCACTGACGTCGTCATGCCGGAAATGAACGGCCGGCAACTCGCCGAGGAGATGGTGCTGCGCAGACCCGGCCTCAAGTGCCTATTCGTGTCGGGATACACGGCTGAGGTGATCGCCAACCGCGGCGTCCTGCAAGCAGGCGTGCAGTTTCTGCAGAAGCCGTTTTCCATGCGAGACCTTGCCCTGAAGGTTCGCGAGGTGCTCGCGTCGTCGTAGAGCGTAGGCTTTAGCCTGCGCGTGACAGTCAGAACCGGAACGTGACGGTGGCGTAGGACGACGGTGGTACCTCGAGCGGGGTCGGGATGAACGCCGCGGGAAACTCGGGGTGCTGGTCGAACAGATCCTGCGCGACAATCGATATTTCCCATGCCGCGTTGGGCGTCCATGCCAGCCGTGTGTCGAATACCACATAGGATGGAATCTGAGCCGACGGGAGCTTGTCCACGAAGCGGATACCCCCGTCCCACGTCCATCCCCTCTGGAAGTTTCCCGAGGCCGTGAACGTCGCCTTGTGCTTGGGCGAGGCGTTGCCGTCCGCACGGTTGAGCGAGCCACGCAACACATCGGACTGAAAGAACGAGTGCGTAGCCTCGATCTGCCAGGTCGGGACGGGCTGCCAGCCGAGTGTCGTCTCCACGCCGTAGGTGGTGCCGTCGATCAGGTTCACGATGTAGACGGGCAGGACCGGTGGCCTCTGTGTGAAGTCTGGTACGCCAGGCTCGAGGACACGCAGATCCGAGTACCTGATTGTAGAAGGTGGCGACGTCCACTGCGGTCGATGCCGTGGGGCGCACCCGATACCCCGCTTCGTATGCGCGCAGCCCTTCCGAGCGCGTTGCGCGGCCGTAGACCTTCACCAGCGTGGCCGGTGCTCCGGGGCCCAGTCCGTTGGGAGGAATGACTCGTGACACGAACTCCATCCCCACCGTCCTTGTTGGAGTGGCCACCGCATCCGAGAACGCGCTCCAGAGCATCTGCCGACTCGTGGCGTTCCAGCGGAGTCTCACGGTTGGTTGGGTTTCCCATCCGGTGTACGAGTTGTGCTCCAACTTTGCGCCGAGCGTGAGGAACAACCGATCCCTCGCGATCGCGATTTCGTCCTGGGCGAACACGCTGGCCCATTGATCGAAGACTGTTTCCCGGCCTGGGGCACTGATCGTGCGGGAAGGTTCGATGCGGTCCGGCAGCGCCCGGTAGTTCATGCCATAGACCACCGACTGACGCGAGCCGATCGTGACGTCGTGTTGAATCTCGAGATCGCCCACGTTACGCCGTTCGAGCAGGAGCGCGTTGCGTGAGGCGGTGAAGTCCCAGTAGCCCTGCACGGTCAACGTGGATCCCGGCGAGAAGGTGTTGGTCCATCGGCCGAGCAGGTTGGCGCCGAGCTGTCGAACCTCCAGCACTTCGTAGGTGTTAAAGGGAGGCGTGAAGGTCGGGAGGGTGACAGGGTTGTTCTGGAACGTCTCGAAGAAGTCGCCTTGAATGGTGAGCTGTGACCTCTCGCTGGCATGACGGTCGAGGCGGAAACCCGTCTGCACTCGTCTCCAGGGGTCGTCGTCCCTGCCGCCGGCCATCGCGCCCATCTGATCGGCCTTCACGTATACGCGCGCAAAGGTGTTCGTGTCGGCCTGGAATCCGTATCGCGCGCCGACGCCTACCTCGCGAAAACTCCCACCGCTCGTGTAGACGACGCCACCCTGCGTCTCACGCGCGTCCTTCGTCAGGACGTTGACGACGCCGTTGACCGCGTTGGCGCCCCACAGGCTCCCGCCAGGGCCTCGCACGACTTCGATGCGGTCGAGATCGTCAAAGAAGATGTCCTTGGTATGCCAGTACACACCACCAAACGAAAAGTTGTAGACCGACCGGCCGTCAATCATGACGAGGAGCTGATTGGCGAACTGTCCACTGAAGCCGCGGGCGCCCACCCCCCATGTCGGAGACTGGATCCGCGCCACGTCCATCCCCGGCACGTAACGCAGTGCGTCCGCCAGCGTGTAGGCGCCGCTGCGCCGGACATCGTCTTCGGTCAGCACGGCGATGGCCGCCGTGGTGTCGAAGAGCAGCTCTGGTCTGCGAGCCGGCGTGGTGACTTGGATCTTCGAGAGCTCTTCGAACGAGAGGTTGGCGAGGATCTCCTTCTCGTCGGCCGGTGTCTGTGCGCCGACACTCGTGGTCAGCAAGACCATTGTCGCGCCGCACGCGGTCACTGCCCGTGGCGCGAGAGGAATACGAGACCGTGACACGCAGAGTACTCTAGCGCATCCGCGCAACGGCTCTCATCGCCGCACGCGCTGCGTCGAGCGTCTGCTGCACGTGGCGGTCGGTATGGGCCGCCGAAAGGAACCATGCTTCGAACTGCGACGGCGGTGCGTACACTCCGCGCGCGAGCATTCCCCTGAAGAAGGTCGCGTACGCGGCGGTGTCAGCGGTCAACGCTGAGTCGTAGTCTCTGACCGGCGACGAAGTGAAGAACGGCGTCACCATGGATCCGAATGCATTGACCTGCAGTGCCACGCCTGAGGCCCGCGCGGCGTCGGCGAGGCCCGCGGCGAGTTGCGTACCACGGCGGGCGAGGTCCTTGTAAAGTCGAGGAGTAAGTTTCTTCAAAGACCAGTGCCCAGCGGTCATCGCGACGGGGTTCCCTGACAACGTTCCAGCCTGATACACCGGCCCCGCCGGGGCGATCAGGGCCATGATGTCCGCTCGGCCGCCGTACGCTCCGACTGGCAGGCCACCGCCGATGATTTTTCCGAGGCAGGTGAGATCCGGAACAACGCCGAACGCCGCTTGCCCTCCACCTGGTGCAGCGCGGAATCCCGAGATAACTTCGTCGAACACGAGCAAGATCCCGTGACGAGTCGTCACGTCGCGAAGGTCTTGTAGAAACCCGTCGGCGGGTGGCACGACGCCCATGTTGCCGGCAATCGGCTCGACGATCAGAGCCGCGATTGATCCCTTGTGCTTCCTGCACAGGGACTCGACCGATGCCATGTCGTTGTAGCGGGCGAGCAAGGTGTCGGCTGCAACAGCGCGCGAAACACCGGGACTCGTCGGCACGCCGAGCGTAGTGGCCCCGGATCCAGCCTTCGCCAGAAACGCGTCGGCGTGGCCGTGGTAACACCCCTCGAACTTGATGATCTTGTCGCGCCCTGTGAAGGCTCGCGCCACTCGCACCGCGCTCATCGCGGCTTCTGTCCCCGAACTCACGAAGCGCACCCGTTCGAGAGACGGCATGAGCGCCCGTACCTGCTCGCCAAGGCCGTGTTCGAGTGGACTTGGCGCTCCGAAGCTCGTGCCGTGCCGCGCGGCGCCGGCAATCGCCTTGACGAGCCCTGGCGGCGCGTGTCCGTGGATCAGCGGCCCCCACGACATGACGTAGTCGATGAAGCGGTTGCCGTCGACATCCTCGATCGTGGCGCCAGAGGCACGGCTGATGAACAGCGGGGACGCGCCCACCGCCAGGAATGCGCGGACGGGGCTGTTGACGCCTCCGGGAATGATCTTGGAAGCCCGCACAAATAACCGCTGACTGGTGGTTGTTTTCATATCGTTCGGATCGATACCGGCGCTGAACGAAACCACGAAGACCTAGGCGATTTGCGTTTCTCCGTAGAGCGCACGCTTCAGCGTGCGCGTGTCCGCGGAGGCTAAAGCCTCCGCTCTACGCCGAATCGAAAAGCGGTCTAAGGTCTACGGAAACATATTGCGACGAAGCTCTTCGTGACCTTCGTGGTTAGGTCGGCGAGCGTTCCGAACGAAGAGCGCGAGCGGCATCACGCGCATAGTAAGTGATGATGATGTCGGCTCCGGCTCGACGGATGGCGGTGAGGGTTTCCATCATGGCGCGAGGCTCGTCAATCCAGCCGTTGGCCGCGGCGGCCTTCAGCATCGCGTACTCGCCGCTCACGTGATACGCGGCCGTGGGTTGCGAGAAACGCGCTTTCACGTTCGAGATGACGTCGAGGTAGGTGAGCGCCGGTTTGACGATCACGATGTCGGCCCCCTCAGCCAGATCGCTCTCCACCTCCCGCAGGGCCTCGTTCACGTTGGCGGGATCCATCTGGTGGCTGCGTCGGTCGCCGAACTGCGGGGCCGAGTCCGCGGCGTCCCGGAACGGTCCGTAAAACGCCGAACAGTACTTCGCCGCGTAGGACATGATCCCGACCCGTTCGAAACCCTGTTCGTCGAGCGCCTGGCGTATCGCGGCCACGCGTCCGTCCATCATGTCGGATGGCGCCACGAAATCGGCGCCCGCCACCGCGTGCGACAGCGCCACCTGCACGAGGTGCGACACGGTGATGTCGTTGACGATCTCTTCGCCCTCGAGGATCCCGCAGTGCCCGTGCGAGGTGTACTCGCACAGACAGACATCGGTCGTGACGATCAGGTCTGGCAGCGCGTGCTTCATCTCGCGCACAGCCGATTGAACAGGTGCCTTCGCATCGGAGGCTGCCGACCCGGTTGCGTCCTTGCGCTCCGGCAGGCCAAACAGGAGCACGCCAGGCACCCCGTCGGCGTATGCCGCCGCCGCTTCCTTGACGGCTTCGTCGACGGACAGCTGAAAGACACCCGGCATGGATGCGATCGCGCGTCGTACGCCCCGGCCCTCGCAGACAAACAGCGGATAGATGAAGCAGTCTGGTGTCAGGTGGGTTTCGCGCACGAGGCGGCGGATGGCGTCGGTCCGTCGAAGACGCCTTGGTCGCCGCGCCAGGGAGAGCCGAGAGGTCTGTACGAGCATGTGTGATCTTCGAGTCCTTCGTGGCTCAGTTCGGTGACGCGGCCCTCGCGGCAGCGTAGTGGGCCACGATGGCATCGACGAGCGCAGGAATTGTGTGGGTCGCCGCCTGTACCGTCACCGGGAGACCCAACTGTCGCGCTGCATCTCCTGTTACCGGTCCGATGGTTGCCACCACCGTGTTCTTCAAGAGGTCGGCGGCCGCGTCAGCGCCGTGAATCTTGACGAAGCTGCGCACCGACGATGGGCTTGCGAAGGTCACGACGTCGATGGATCCTTGGAGCAGCAGCCCGTACACGTCTGGATCACCTTCTCGCGGCGTGTCCTCGAGTCGCGTGTGATACGCGATCACCTCGGTGACCACTGCCCCAGCCTGTCGCAGTTGGTTGCCGATCACCTCGCGGCCGATGTCGGCTCGAGGCAGCAGCACGCGGGCGCCCTGGAGCGGTCCTGAGGCGGCGATGGCCGCCGCGGCCGCCTCGGCGCGGAACTCGTCCGGCACGATGTCGGCCTTGAGGCTGTATTGAGCAAGTTTGTCGGCGGTACCCTTGCCCACCGCACACAGGCGCGGTCCGCTCAGCAGGCGCACATCGTGTTCGCTTTCGAGCAGCGCCTTCATGAATGACGCAACCGCATTCGCGCTCGTAAAGACGATCCAGTCGTAGGTGTTGGCGGCGCCCGCAGCTGCCCGGAGCGGTTCCCAGTCGTCGGGCGGGGTGACGCGGATGAGCGGTGACGCGATAGCCTCCGCTCCAAGCGCGGTCAGCCGGTCCACCAGCTCCGCCGCTTGCTCCCGAGGTCGCGTGACCAGCACCCGACGTCCGAACAAAGGTCGTGCGTCGAACCAGCGCAGGTGCGGTCGCAACCCGACGACACGACCGATGACGAGCGTGGCGGGTCCTCGGCGTGGTGTATCCCGGAGCCTGTCAAGCAGCTCGTCGATGGTGCCGGACAGCGTCTCCTGCGCCGGCAGTGTTCCGTTGTAGATGACCACGGCCTGGCCATCGGACGGCCAGCCGCCGAGTCTGAGCGCCTCGAGAATGCGAGGCAACTGGTGCGGGCCGGCGTAGCAGGCGACGGTGCCGCCGAGATGCGCGAGACTGGCCCAGTCGATGTCGGGCGGCGTCCGGCTCTCATCCTCGTATCCACGAATGAGAGTGATGGCATCGCCGGCTCCTGGGTAGGTCACCGGGACGCCGGCGTAAGCCGGCACCGCGATGCCGGCGGGCACTCCCGGTACGACCTCGAACGGCACGCCCTGCTCGTGCAGGAACAGGGCTTCCTCGCCGCCACGGTCGAACACGAACGGGTCGCCCCATTTGAGCCGGGCAACCATCTTGCCCTCACGCGCTTTCTCGGCGAGCAAGTAGCTGATGGCCACCTGCTCCGTCGGTTGCGGTGACGCCGTGCCGACGTCAATCAATTCCACGCCCTCTCGTGCGTGTTTCAAGAGCTCTGCGGGAACCCCGTGGTCGTAGACCACGACATCCGCCGCCTGAAGGCATTCGAGGCCGTGCACCGTGATCAGGCGCGGGTCGCCAGGTCCGGTACCGATCAGGTAGACCGCGCGACGCCTCATGAGTTCGGCCGCTCCATCGCGATGCGGGCCGTATCAGCCTCAGCGAGAATGTCTGCAGCCCCCTGCGCCAGCAACTGCTCGGCTGCCTGCGCCCCGAGGCGCGCTGCAGATGCAGTGGCTCCGCGCGTCTCAGCGCGCACGGTTCGGTGGCCGTCGATCGACACGACGATGGTCTTCAGCGTCAATTGATCTCCAGAGATAGTGGCGAAGGCGCCGATGGGCATCTGGCATCCGCCTCCGAGTCGGACGACCACCGCGCGTTCAGCGCAGAGGGCCGCGGAGGCGTGCGTATCGTCGATTCGGCTCAGCAACGCACCGGTCTTCGTGTCGTCGAGGCGCATTTCCACAGCTATGATGCCCTGCCCTGGGGCTGGCACGCACACGTCGGAGGGCAACAATACCGAGATTCTCTGCTCGTAGCCGAGGCGTTTGAGTCCGGCGGCCGCGAGCACGATGGCATCGAACTCTCCGGTCTCCAGCTTACGAAGCCGAGTGTCGAGATTACCGCGAATGGGTGCGAACGCTGCATTCGGGATGACGCTCGTCAGTTGCGCGGTTCTCCGAATGCTGCTCGTCCCGATCCGTGGAGTCTGTCCCATCCTCCGAATCGCGTCATCGAGCGGCATCGCCGGTCCTGCGCCGTTCGGCAGGACCAAGGCGTCGTGTGCGTCTTCTCGCGGCAGTACGGCACCGAGCGCCAGACCTTCGGGAAGCACCGCAGGCATGTCCTTGCTGCTGTGGACGGCGAGATCGATCGTGCCGGCGAGGAGTGCATCTTCGAGCTCCTTGACGAACAGGCGCTTGCCACCTGCTTCGGACAGCGGCGCGTCCGCGAGCCGATCGCCGGACGTCTTGATGACGGCGATTTCACACGCGACTCCCGTGGTCGCTTTCAGCAAAGCCGCCACCGTGTTCGCCTGGAACAGCGCGAGCGGACTGCCGCGCGTTCCGAGTATCAAATGCCCCATGCTGACGTGTATCGTGTGACCGGCGCCGCGCTAGCGATCGTGGTCCGCACCATCCTCAACCGACACCGGCGCAGGGTCGCGTTCTGAAGGCTCGCTGGATGTCGTCACCAAGCCTGAAGACGCGGCCGAGGGCTTCAGTATAGGCAGCCTGGGTCTCCGCATCCGGCAACGCCTTGAGCTGCTCGGTCGGCTCGAGCAGCAGCTTTTCGACGATGAGCCTGGTGACTTCGTCGATCCGCGCGCGTGTCTCCGGCGGAAGACCGGACAATCGGCTGTCGAGTCGTCGCAACTCCGCCAGGCGGATGTCTTCGAACCGCTGTCGCAGCGCCACGACCGTGGGAATCGCCCGGCGCGACCGCTGCCACGCCGTGAACCGCGAGAGCTCCTCGTCGACGATGGCCTCGGCGCGCGCGATCTCGGCCCCGCGTCGCGCCAGATTCTCCTGCACGATGCTCTGCAGGTCATCGACGTTGTACAAGAAGACCTGTTCGATCTCGCTGACCTCTGGGTCGACGTCGCGTGGCACGGCGACGTCGATGATGAACAGCGGTTCGGCGCGCCTCCGGCCCAGGACCATCTCGACGTCCTCGCGCACGATGATGGGTCTTTGCGATCCCGTCGCCGTGAGGACGATATCCGCATTGCCCATCGCCTGTCGCAGGTTCGCCCAGGGAACCGAGCGTCCGCCGACCTCCGCCGCGAGCGCGTCAGCGTGCCCTGGCGTTCGACTCGTAATGACGATCTCCTCCACGCCGTGGCTGCGCAAGTGCTGCGCGGTCAGCGCGCTGATCTCGCCGGCGCCGACGACGAGCACGCGCCGGCCGTCGAGACGCCCGAAAATCTTTCTCGCCAGAGACACTGCGGCGAAGCTCACCGACACGGCTCCTTCGCCGATCGCCGTTTCGCTGCGCACGCGCTTTCCGACACCGAACGCCCAGTGAAACGTCTTGTTCAAGAGCGGTCCCGTGCAGCGTCGTTCCGACGCGGTCTGGAAGGCGCTCTTTACCTGACCGAGAATCTGCGGTTCGCCGACGACGAGCGAATCAAGTCCAGACGCCACCCGAAACAGGTGCCGCGCGGCCGCGACGTCGTCGTACATGAACAGGTGGGGCCGAAACACCTCGCTCGGAACCTGATGGTAGTCACTGAGGAACGCCTCAACTTCGGAGCGGGCGCGTATCGGATCGTTTCCGGCGACGTAAATCTCGGACCGGTTGCAGGTCGAGAGCACAACCGACTCGGCGGCGGAGGAGCGGGCGGAGAGCGACTCGACGGCGGCGCCGACGTCGCGGCTCGAGAAGTCGAGGCGCTCGCGCAGCTCAACCGGTGCCGTTCGATGACTCACGCCAAGCAGGAGAAGATGCACGTGGCGGGTCTTCCTAGAACGTATGACTCGTGGTGACGAAGTAGTTGATGGGCAGGAAGTTCAGCAACACGATCGCGAACCCCACCGCCGACAGCAACGCTGCGCGTCGTCCGGTCCATCCCATCGTCCGACGGGAAAGCACGGCAAACGAATACACGATCCACGTGATCACCGCGCCCAGCACCTTCGGATCGTCGAGCGACATGGCCATCAGGTTCGGGTCGTTCGGCGCGAGCACTCGCGCCTGGGCGGTCCAGAGCGCTCCAACCGCGACGCCAAGCGTCAGGAACAGCCAGCCGATCGTCACCGCCCGTGAGTTCATCACGTCGAGCGTCTGGAGCGATGGCAGCCGTGTGTAGAAGTAGCCGAGCTGCTTCTTCTTGATCTCCTTGAACTGCAAGACGTACGTCAGGCCGAGTACCCCCGCCAGCGCACAACTGGCGTACGCGAACAGCAGCGACGAGACGTGGACCCAGAACCACGGGCTGTCGAGCACCGGATCCATTCGTTCCACTCCAGGGGACATAGCCGGAATCAGCTGCAGACCAATCAGGATGGGAACGATGAACACGCCCATCGCCCGCTCGTCCGTCGTCACTTCGAGATACAAGTACGAAAGTGCGAGCAGCCACACGAACGTCGACACCGCGCGCGACGGGTTCGCGAAGGGGACGTGCCGCACCTCCATCGTCTGCATACCGATGACGAACGTGTGAACCAGCGCAGCGAAGATGAGAAGCGCTGTCGCTATGCGTCCGGCCTGCGGGCTGCGCCGGACGAAATGGATGGCGTAGGCCGCTCCGGCCGCTGCGTAGAGGACCAGCGGAAGAAAATTCAACGCCCCGGGGCGTAATAGCCCCGCTTGGTACGCGGCGTGACGTTCGGCTTGGCCACCTGTACGACGACTCGACGGAACGCACCGTCGTTACGCGTGTTCTTCGACGTGTAGCCGAGCGTGTACTGGCTGGCGAGCTCGTCGGCGATCTGCGCGTAGACGCCGTCCAAGTCCTCGATCTTCACTGGGAAGAACGGCCTGCCACCAGTCTCCTGCGCGAGCTGGCGCATGACGAACTCGGCTTCCCGGAAGCCACGCGTATTGGTGTCGGTTCCGCGCAGCGCGATCGTGTAGATCGACGTTTCGGAGCGCTTCGCCAAGTCGAGCACCTCCTCGAACGAGACGAGGCTCGACGTGTCCTCGCCGTCCGAGAACACGACCAGCGCCTGGCGGCGGACGTCTTCTTCGTTCAGCGCGCGAATCTTTCCGAGCTCCTTGAGGGAGATGTAGATGGCGTTGTGGAGCGACGTCGATCCCCCTGACACCGCCTGATGAATCGCCGCTTCGAGTTCGGCGTGACTGGCGGTGAACGTCTGTCGGATGGACACGCGGCTGTCGAAGTCGATCACCTGTGCGAGGTCGTTCGGCCGGAGCCTGCGCACGAAGTTCGTGGCCGCCAACTGAAGCGTCTCGAGCTTGGCTTCCATGCTGGCGCTGCTGTCGAGCAAGAGCGACATCGCGATCGGCTGGGGCCGGCGGGTGAAGAAGACGAGGTCCTGCTTCACGCCGTCCTCGAAGACGGAGAAGTCGGACTGTTCGAGGTCTGTCAGATATCGATTGGCGCTATCGATCACCGTCACGTTGAGTGACACGATGTCGATCGTCGTTCTGAACGACGGCGCTTGCCTTGTCTGCGGTTGGGCCGACGCACGGGCGGTCAGGGAGACGACAACGAGGACTGCGGCCAGGAATGCACGATTCACGTCAAGCTCCAGTCTGCCCGCGCGCCGGCGTCCCGCGCATCGTCACACCCGAGCGGGTCGAGGAAACCTCGGTCTTTTCCGGCGGGATGAGCGAGTCCGGCCGGCTGTAGACAACCTTGTACTGCGAGGACAGTTGTCGGGCGAGCTTTTGAAGCCCGGGGACAAGAGCGCTCTCGGTGAGGAGGGTCACAAACTGCCCCCCGGTTTCGCGAGTGCCTTGATCGAGCACCAGGGCGCGCTCGCGCTCCTCATTGCTCACGAAGTTCAGTTCTCCGACCACGATGGCGGTGAGGCTGGCCCCAGCCTCTCGGGCTGCGCGGATCACGTCTCGTGCGTTTCGGTTCGTGAACTCGACGCCGTTGGTGATCACCGGCACGAGCACCGCTCGAGTCGCCTCGCGCCGCCGCACACCCGCCGATACTTCCACGATCGCGTCGAGCAGCGTCATGCCGCTCGATCCCATGGCGAACAGGCGGCCGGTCGCCGTTTCGAGCTGGGTTCGATTCGAGGTGTAGTCCTGGAGAATCGTCGGGCGATCGGCCAGTCCGACGATGGCGATCTGGTGATCGGCCGCCAGCGCGCCTACGAAGTCCTTCAACCCGTCGCGTAACGACGGGATGGCCCGATCCGCGGCCGCGCTGTTGTCGGCCAGGACCGCGATATCCATGGTCTCGACGGCCCGCGACACCCGCAGGATTTCGCGCGGCCGGCCGTCCTCCGTGACGACGAAATCGCCCGGATTCAGCCCTTGAACCGGCTCGCCACGGGGGTCCAGGGCACTGACGAAGATCGTCCGCTCGCCTGCGCCGGCCTGAGCAAGGGTGTTCGTGCCCGTCCCCGTCGCGATCGCCGCGGTCAGGGCCAGGAACAGCGCCAGGCGGAGCACATACGCTGCGGGCATGATTCCTCCGGAAAATTGAGTATAGTCCTCCGTGCATTGCGACTGTCAATGTGCGTCTGCTACGATTGGCTGTTTGTTTGGGTCCCGAAAGAACCGGCGTGGGACCACGCCTGGCCGTGTGGTACCCCTGAGTGGCCCGGGCGACTTGCCCACGACGCTCGCGAGATCGGGACCCGCGGCCGCGGTCGGCTACACGATGATCGGCGCGATTGTCCTTCTCGGGGGGGGCGGATACGCGTTGGACGAGTGGCTCGGGACGTCGCCATGGTTCCTTCTCGGGGGGCTGATGCTCGGTCTGGTTGTGGGCTTTTATGAGCTGGCCAAGACGATCTGGCGGTCATGAAGCCGGCCTGGTGGATGGTGGGTTCGGCCGTGCTGTCATGGTTGGTGGTGGCAGCCATTCCGGATGTTGATAGCGACCGGGAGGTGCTGCTCGGCATGCTCGCCCCGCTGGCGGGGGCGGTCGGTACCTGGGTGCTGGTGGCGCGTACCTACCCGTCGCAGCCCGAACGGTTGACGTCGCTGATGGTGGCGGCGTTCGGCGGGAAACTGGTGTTCTTTGGAGCCTATGTGACGGTGATGCTCAAGGTGCTGGCGCTCAGGCCGCTGCCCTTCGTCATCAGCTTCACGACCTACTTCATCGCGTTGCACATGTTCGAAGCGCTGTGTTTGCAGCGTTTGTTCGCGCGCGAACGGCCGGCTGCGTTGACCGAGCGACTGACTTTCGACTTTTGACTTTTCACTTTCGACTTTTAACTTTCTGACGATCCTTCTAGATGGCCCAGCTCGAAGCACAAGTACAAGAACAGGCCGCCGAGGCTGCCTCCGAAGGATTCGACGCCGGGCAGGTGATCATCGAGCACGTGGCGAACAGCAGCCTCGACCACCCGCTGCTGCACCTGCCGACCATCGCGGGCATCGATTTCTCCGTGACGAAGCACGTGTTCATGCTCTGGGTCGTCGCGGCGTTGCTGTTTCTCATCCTGACGACGACGGTGAGGCGATATCTGAAGCAAGACAGGCTGGTGCCTTCCGGCTTCATGAACGCACTCGAGTCCCTCGTGGAGTACATCCGCGACTTCGTCGCGGAGCCCAGCATCGGGCACAAGTGGACGACGGTCTGGACGCCCCTGCTGCTCACGCTCTTCGTCTTCATCCTGGGCTCGAACGCTATCGGGATGGTGCCGATCTTCGAGGTCCTGGCCCTGCTCAACCATTGGGTCATCCACGCCAGCGCGGATTCGTTCTTCGGCATGGTGCTCCACGGTAGCTCGACGACGACGTCGAACTTCAACGTCACCGGCGGTCTTGCCGTTGTGAGCTTCTTCGCCATCATCGTCGCCGGGTCGAAGGCGCACGGCGCGGTGCAGCACTGGAAGAATCTGGTGCCCCACGGCGTGTCGCCGTTTCTGGCCGTCGCGCTGATTCCGATTGAGATCCTCGGCATGTTCGTCAGGCCGTTCGCGCTGACGATGCGGCTTGCGGCCAACATGACAGGTGGGCACATCGCCATCCTGGCCATTCTGTCGTTCGTCTTCATCTTCACGGAGATCGCGGGGCAGGCTGTCGGCATGGGCGTGGGTCTGGCCGTATCGGTCCCGCTGGCCGTGGGCATCTCGGCGCTGGAGCTCATCGTGATCATGGTCCAGGCGTACGTATTCACATTGTTGACGGCCGTGTTCATCGGCATGGCTATTCACGCGCACCACTGATGATGGCGGGTCCGCTTCGCGGAACCCGCCGTACGACGACTCAACGACTCGCTTTTCGATGACTGAACGACTCGCCCGACGGCGACGAAACGACGACGACCTTAACAGCGACTAACGGAGGAGATCGAATGGAAGTTCTGCACTACATGGGCGCCGGCCTCGGCCTGGGTTTGGCCGTCATCGGCGCGGGTCTGGGTATCGGTAAGCTGGCCAACGGGATGGCCGACGGCATTGCCCGTCAGCCCAGCGCAGCGGCCCAGATCACGGGCGCGGTGAACTTGCCGCTCTTCCTGCTCGAAGGCGTCGCGATTCTCGCCGAGGTGTTCTGCCTGCTGATCGTCCTTCTGAGGTAGGTCATGGACAATCCTCTGGTCCAGCCCGATCCCGGGCTGTTCATCTGGACCATCCTGACGTTTCTCGTCCTGGTGGGGCTGCTCGCGAAGTTCGCGTGGCGGCCGCTCCTCGAGGCGCTCGAGCGCCGGCAGGCGACGATTGCCAAGGCACTCGACGACGCGAAGCAGGCCAGGCAGGAGCTCGAGCGTCTGCAGAAGGAGTCGGCGGAGATGATGCGCCAAGCGCGCGTCGAGGCCGAGGCCATCATCGCGAGGAGCCGTACCGATGCTGAGGCGCTGCGCGAGGAGCTCAAGCAGCGATCGCGTGCAGAGGCGGCGGCGATCGTGAAGAACGCCGAACAGCAGATTCAGCTCGAGACCGCACGTGCGATACAGCAGATTCGCCACGAGGCGGTCGATCTGTCGGTCACCATCGCCTCGAAGATCCTCCAGCGACAGGTGTCGAAAGAGGACAACGAGGCCCTGATCGAGGCCACCCTCAAACAAGTCGAGGCCCGGCACAGCTGACGCGTCTCACCCCACGGAACCACGAAGAACACGAAGGTTGCGAAGGACGTCGATACCTAATAGCGCTTCGTGATCATCGTGGCCTTCGTGGTGAATGTGTGGCCGTTTGAGGTGAAGACGCTCCCGTGAGCCAGTCCTCCACCCGCCGGCATCTGCTCACCGTCGCCTGCACGCTCGGCGGCCTCGTCCTCTTCGCGTACGTCGTCCGACGTACGGGTGTCGCCGACATTCTCGAAGGCGTTCAACGCGTCGGCTGGGGCCTCGTGGCGGTGCTTGCGCTCGCCGGGGCGCGGTTCGCGGTGCGCGCCGCCTGCTGGCGGATGTGCATGCCACCAGGCGCCAGCCTCAGCTTCGGCCAGGCGCTCAGCGCGTTTCTCGCCGGCGATGCCGTGGGGAGCGTGACACCGCTGGGCTTGCTGGCCAGCGAGCCTACCAAGGTTCTTCTCACCAGGCACCATCTCGCGACGAGTGAGTCGGTGGCGTCGCTGGCCATCGAGAATCTGATCTACACGGCCTCGGTGGCGGCCATGGTGGTCATTGGGCTCATCGTCGTGCTGGCGACCGTTCCGCTCACTGCCTTTTGGCAACTGGAGATCGTTGCCGCGCTCCTTGCGGTCGTGGTGGCGGGAGGGGTGGGGCTCTGGCTACTTCGTGGGACGTGGGACGCCAGCCGCGGCGAGCGTCCGAGATGGCGTGAGCGTCTTGCCGCCGTGCGGATCGCCGTCGTCGGGTTTTCGACTGGGCAACGTGAGCGTCTGTGGCGTGCGTTTGGATTGGACCTCGTCTTTCATGTGCTCGCTGTGCTGGAGGTGTTCCTGACGCTCCGATGGTTGCTCGGCGACTCGAGCCCGACGCTCGCTCAGGCGATCGTGTTCGAGGCCCTGAACCGTGTCATGACCGTCGCCTTCAAGTTCGTGCCGTTTCGGATCGGCGTGGATGAGGCGCTGTCAGGTGCGATCGCGCCGATGCTGGCATTGAATCCCACGGCAGGGGTCTCGCTGGCGGTCGTTCGAAAAGTGAGGAGCTTGTTCTGGAGCGCCATCGGGCTCGCGATCATCGCCGCGCACCCGACACGAAATGCAAAATTCAAAATGCAAAATTCAAAATGAAGAATGCCAAATGAAGAATGCCAAATGAAGAATGCGAAATCTGCGGGGCTCTCTCTGCATTTTGCATCTTGAATTTCGCCATCGTCGGCCGCGTGACGCTCGGGTCGCGCAGGCGATGAGGCTGACGCGCTCAACCTCGCTGGCGCCTATCGCCTTCCAGCGCGGTCAGGCGACACGGGTTGGTCACCTCCACAGGGCGTCGCGGCTGACCACTCACCGGCGCTCGCGGCACTTCGGACCGTGCGTCCTTGCACCATCGCACGTCGCACCTCGCACCGTCGCACCTTCACTGTCGCACTTTCACCCTCACACCGTCGCACCCTCGCACGTCGCACTGGAGCCGAGGTGCGCTCAGCGCTCTCGTCGATGCTGAGCGCTACGGCGCTGGCGCGTTCCAGTTCATCAGTAGCGTGATGGGTGCGCTCTCATCGCCGGTGGTGACGTTGATCAGGAAACGGCCATCGGGAGCGACGTCGTATTGCTGTCTGCTGTTGGTGTTCGTGCCGCCGCCCGAGATCCGGAGCTGAAACAGCGCCACCGGAATACCAGGCTCGAACGTCGCGCCGTTCCCCGCGATCGCCGCGGCCATGAGTGCCCCATCCGGCGCAATGTAGTGACAGCTCCTTCCCGTCGGGCCGCCATCGTACCTGGCTCCCCCCCGACGTCGAGACTTGCCACTGCCCACCGGGTCCCGGGAACGGGCGCACATAGATCGGGCGGTGCGAGGGTGCGAGGGTGCGACGTGCAGTCCAGGTCTGTCCGGCCGGACTCCACCGTAAAATGGGGTTCGGTGCCTGAGATCCCTGGCCTTCAGTGAGTGCAATCGAACGATGCCACGCCCGCGCCGAGCCGACTCCCTCGAAGCGTTTCTGACAGCGCCCGAGCGGCCACCCGCCACGTTCACGATTCGCGAGCTACAGGGCTTCCTGTTCGCGGTGGCGACGGCACCAGAACTCATCCGGCCCTCGGAATGGTTGCCCGAAATCTTCGGCGGTGGTGAAGCGGGGTACGCGGATCTTCGTGAAGCGCAGTTCATCCTTGGCGAGATCATGCGGATCTACAACGAGGTGAATGCGGCTGTTCTCGAAGGCGACGACGTGCTACCGGCAGATTGCGAGATTCGGACGCCAGGTCTCGAGAACCTTGATGCTGACGCACCAATCAGTCAGTGGTCCAGGGGCTTTGTGGCTGGATACCAGTGGCTGGAGGAGACATGGGACGCGTACGTTCCCGACGAGCATTCTGAGGACTTTGGGTCGCTACTACTGGTGCTCAGCTTCTTCTCGTCACCCACGTTCGCGCGGTCCGTTCGCAACGAGATGGAGAGGCCGAAGAAATCCCTTCCGGAATTGGCTAACACCATGCGCGGGATCTTGCCAGAAGCGGCGGCCGCGTTCGCCAGGCTTGGGCGGATGATGAGAGCGGTGGTCCCCCAGGTAGAGGCTGAAGCGCATACACCACGACGGAGCGTCAAGGTTGCGCGGAACGCTCTCTGTCCATGTGGCAGCGGAAAGAAGCACAAGAAGTGCTGTGGGGCTCCACTGGGATCAAGGTAATTCAAAATGCAAAATGCAAAATGCAAAATTGAGGAGATCACGAGATGGCGCAGAGGCTCCCGTTGCCATTTCGCACTCTGCATTTCGCAATTTTGAATCTTGAATTTTGCATTTTGAATTTCGCTATTGCCGTCGCTGGAAGAGGACGAGCGACGGATCGCCGCGGAATCTCGTCCGCGCGTCGGTTCTGAGTGCCGCGGCGTACGCCGGGTCGCCGACCGTCACCCACAGTCGCGCGGCAGCGTCGTAGCCTTCAGGTGTCGGTGCCGCGACGACCAGCGCATCGAGCGTTTCCTTGACGGCATCCGGGCGGGCGGTTGCGTGATAGAGCATCACGAGGCTCGAGTAGGCACGGATCTGGCGGGGAAACGCGCGCAGCTCCTCTCGAAAGGCCTTCTCCGCGTCGGCGGCCCGATCCAGTTTCGCGAGGGTGTCGCCCAGGTACCACTGCACACCCTCGAGCACCCGTTCGTTCTCGTTGAGCACGCGTGCCGCCGCTTCGAATGAAGTGAGCGCCGTTTCGTACTCGCCTTGCGCGTAGGCGAGCCGGCCAGCGACGTAGCTCGTCATCGGCATTTCCGGATCGTGTCGTTCGGCGGCCTCGGCGTGCTCGAGCGCACCCTCGCTTTGCTCGCGGGCCAAGGCCACAATCGCCGCTACCTCGTGTGCGGCAGCTTGCGCCGGTCCATCCTGGTGCTCGGCCAGGGCCATCGCGAGGGCCGCACGGTCAGAAGCATCCTGATCCCGTCCCGACCGAAGCAGCACATCGGCAAGGGCTATCTGAATGTACGGACTATCAGGTTCGATCGCCGCCACTGCACGAAACGTGTTCTCGGCTTCCACGAGCCTGCCGGACCGTTGGAGCAGTGTCCCCGTTTGATACTGCACGACCGCGATCTGCGGGTGCGCGCGTGTGATCTCACGCAGGCGGTCGATGGCAGCCGCGTACTGTTTCTGGGCGACGAGTAGCGCTGCGGACCTGTGCATCTGCGCAACGGCCGACTCCTCGTCTGGTGTCATAGGCGTGGGTGCCGTCGACGTGAGCGGCGCGGCGCCAAGGTAGCCAAGGGCGGCGAATCGCTCTTCTTCCGCGTCCGGAACTCGCGCTGGTAAGCCCACGGGGTGTCCCTCGAGCAGGCGGTCGAGCTCCGAGCGCATCTGTTCTGCTTCCTCAGGTGCTTCGGATGACGAGGACGCCTCGGTTCCAGGCTCCAGCTCGACGAGCTCTTCTCGGTCGTCACGCACGTACCGGTGACGTGAGTTGGTGAGCGCGAATATGCCGGTCGATCCGAATCTGAACCGGCCAGCGAGCGACTCGGAATAGATCGGCTGGTCAGGCAGTGTGATGGCGTCGCCGCCCAGCACCTCGCGAAGCGATCGGCCACGTAACCCCGACGGGATTGGTGCTCGCACCAGGTCGAGGACGGTGGGGAGGATGTCGATGTGCTGGACGGGCACGGCCACATGGCGTCCCGCTCCCTCACTACCCGGCTGCTTGACGATGAGCGGCACCTGAAGCGAGGCATCGTCGAGCGACACGCCCGAGCTCGCGGCGCCACCATCGGCGGTCATGAGGATCGTCGCCTGGTCGTACAGCCCTCGATCCTTGAGCTCGGTCACGACCTGCGAGACTGCAGACTCCGCCGCGGCGTCGTCGACCTGCACGAAGAGAAAATAGCGGTGGCCCTGTCGAGAGCGGAGCCACCTGGCGGCCGCGTCAATCGTTTCGGCGCCGTCACGTTCGACGATGGGCGCCGAGTCAGGGGGTGTTTCGGGCAGCTCCGAGTCGAAAAAGGAGAAGCCCTGGGCCATGCCGGATTCGCGCCGCAGCAGGAATGACGAAACAGACGCTCCTGTTTCGAACCCCCGGTTTCGGAGCAGCTCGGCCAGCGACCGTGTGCTCTCGCTCAACGTGAATCCGGCCTCGTCGCGCACTCCGTGCTCGAACGGCAACTGCCCCGCCATGAGCGACGCGTAGGCCGGCAGCATCAGCGGCGAGTGCGTATACGCGCGGTCGAACACGACCCCGTCAGCGGCCAGCGCGTCGATCGAGGGTGAAGCGCTGCTGTTGCCGCTCGCCGGCAGGGCGTTGCGAGTGAGACCGTTCACGGAAATGAGGACGACCGGACCCTGGTGCGGTGATGATTCTCGCGCGTACCACCAGCCTGCCAGAGCCGCGCCTGCGACGGCGACCACGAATCCGGAGACGATGAGAGTAGCCTGCCATCGACGAGTCACCGCAGGCGAGTGGCGTGGCATGGATGCGGCTATATCTTATTGCACTGCTGCGGACCCAGAGCGATTTGCATTTCGCCGTAGAGCGCACGCTTCAGCGTGCGCGTGTCCGCGGAGGCTAACCGCCGTCCGCCTAGGCTACGGCGGTCCGCCGAAGCTTTACGCGAAGGCGAAAGCCTCCGCTCTACGCCGAATCGAAAAGCGGCCTAGCTAGGCGTGCCCGCTAGTACATCTGATAGAGCATCAGGTAAATCACCACTCCCGTCACCGAGACGTACAACCAGATCGGCAGCGTCCATCGTGCGATCCGGACGTGGCGGCTGTACTGCCCCTTCAATCCGCGTGCGGCCGTCACGAGGGCCAGCGGCAGCGTTGCGGCCGCGAGGACGACGTGGGTGATCAGGATGGAGAAGTAGATGACTCGGATGACACCCTGCCCCGGAAAGGGGCGGGAACCGACGTTGAGGTGATAGATCACGTAAGACACGAGGAAGAGTGCCGACGTGACAAGGGCGGCCAGCATGCATCGCTTGTGCAGGTCCTGGCGGCCGCGGCGAATCTGGACGTAACCGACCGTCAGGAAGATAGCGGCGAGGCCGTTGAGCGTCGCGTTGAGCGCGGGCAGATCGGAGACCTGCATCAGGCGGGCGCACCCAAGTGTGAAGTCACAAGTGGAAAGTGAAAAGTTGAAAAGTCACTAGATCCAGAGACGGTCGGCGACGAGCGCTCCCCAGAGCAGGGGCAAGTACGTGATGGAGAACAGGAACAGCTGTCTTGCCGTCTGGGCGCTTCGATCGCGCGCGAATTTCGCGCAGAGCGCAATCAGCGTCAGCCCGAGCACCGTGGCGACGGCGATGTAGAAACCGCCGGCCAGGCCCACAAGCGTGGGCATCAGGCTGACGGGCAACAGCGCGACGCCGTACAGCAGGGCTTGTCGCCCAGTTCGATGTCCGTCAGGTTCGAGCACCGGCAATAAGGGAATACCGGCCGCGGCGTAGTCGTCTCGGTAGAGCCAGGCAATTGCGAGGAAGTGCGGCATCTGCCAGAAGAACATGATGCCGAACAGCACGAACGCCGGGAGCGTGACATTGTTGCTGGCAGCTGCCCAGCCGATAACGGGCGGCAACGCGCCCGGCACCGCCCCGATGAGCGTGGCCAGCGAAGTGTGCCGCTTGAGCGGCGTGTACAAGAGTACGTAGCTCACCAGCGTCAACGCGGCAACAGCCGCAGACAGAGGATTCACGCCGATCGCGAGTTCCGCGAGGCCCACCGCTGACATGCCGATGCCGAAGGCTAGCCCCTCGGTTGTCCGTAGCCGGCCGCTGGCCACTGGCCTGTCGCGGGTGCGCCTCATGAGCGCGTCTGTCTTCCGCTCCCACACCTGGTTCAACGCCGCCGCGCCGCCGGCCACGAGTGCGGTGCCGATCAACGTGTGGAGGAGGACGGGGAGCGCGACGCCGTCGGGAGCGGCGAGATAAAGCCCGGCGGTCGTGGTCACCAGCACGAGCAGGTTGAGACGTGGCTTGGCCAGCGTGACGAAGTCGGCCCCACGGTGGGTCGACCGGGCGCTGCTTGCAGGCCAGTTCGTTGCCGAGGGCACAGGCGCGGCCGCGGAATGTACACCGGGTTTCACGCGTGGGCTCCGTCCGGGCGGCGGGTCTGCTCCGCGAGACCTGCTTTACGTACGGCCGGTGCACGTAGGGCAGGTCCGGTGTAGTGGATCCGGCCTTCACGTCCCGTTCGCCTGAGCCGGCAAAACGCGGCCGGCAGGCACGGAGCGTCAGTACCAGCGAAGTCGCCAACACCATCGCGCCGGTGACCACGTGCAGCGAGTTGATGACGTAGTGCTTTCCGGTGAGTACCGTCAAGGCACCGAGCGTGATCTGGACGGTCAGCAGCGCCAGGAGGAGCAGGGACGGCCGGCGGAGCTCAACGCGCCCGCGATGGTGGTAGAGCACATGGCCGACCGTTGCCAGAGCCAGGGCCGTCACCAGCACCGCACCGACCCTGTGCGCGTAGTGAATCGCAATAGCCGCGCTCCAAACCGGCGGCACGAGGTAACCGAACGCTAACGGGAAGTCAGGAATTGCCAACCCGGCGCCGGTATGCCTCATCGTCGCACCGACGATGATTTGGACATACGTCAATCCCGTGGTCGCGATAGCCACTCTCCGGACAGTGTGGTCTGCGTCGAGTGTCTTTCGACCCGCGGTCACGTGCTCGGAACCGCCTCGTGAGTACGAGCGATTCCATCCAGGTGAAGTGAAGAGCGCAATCGAGATGGTCAGGCAAAAGACCAGTTGCGCGAGACCGGCGTGGGCGATCGAGATCGCATCCGGAAGGAACCAGAGCACCGTGATGCCGCCGAGGATCCCCTGAGTGATCACCGCGGCCAGGGCGATGTAACCGAGCCGCCGCACCCAGCGCCGCGGTTCCGACCGCCAGAGCCAGGCGGCTAGTCCGATGATGAGCAGGCCGACCACGCTGGCGATGAGGCGGTGCGTGTGCTCGTAGAAGATGCCGCCCACCATCTTGTCCAGCGGGAACGTCAGCATGAACCAGCCATACGTCGTTGGCCAGTCGGGCACCGAGAGGCCAGACCCTGTGCTGGTGACGAGGCCTCCCGCAAAGATCAATATGGCTGTTGAAACGGCCACGAGGAGGGCGAAGAGGTGCAAGGCCATCACAAGTCAGAAGTAGGAAGTTTAAAGTCAGAAGTACGTTCGAGCTCGAGCGTTCACAGCTTGAAACTAAATCCGATTTCTTTGCTCTCACTCGCGCCGATCGTCACCGTTTGGGTCTGCGTGCCCAGGGTTTCGTGCCACGCTTCAACCGTGTACGTTCCGGGTGGCAGCCCCTTCAGCGAGAATGTGCCGTCAGCCGCGCTCACCGCGAAGTACGGGTGGTCGAGGACGCCGATATGGGCGCGCATCCACGGGTGGACGTCGCACTTGAACGGCACCATGACCTCCTTGGTGCTGAACTGGTGCACGTGCTTCATCCCGGGCAGCGGCTGCCCGGTATTGAACTCCTGATTCGCTGTCGGAATGGCGTGCACGTTGTGCAGCGTGGGGTCGCTGTTCAGGATCTCGACACGTCTGGCCCACCTGCGCGCCGAGCACGTGCGGCACGTAGTGGCAGCCCTTCTGGTCGAGCAGAATCGGCGTGGATGGAATCGGGAACCGGAGGTCGCCGAGGCCGTCCTTCACGTATACAAAGACATTCTGGAGTGCGCCGCCGTCGCCGACGAGGACGTCCTCGTCCGTGATGGTCACGCCCGGCTGCACGCAGTTCGGGTCCGAGTCCATTCGCAGGACGTTGGGCTTCGGCGGGGCGCCCTCGAATGCGATCCGTCCCGTCACGTGTCCGGCTGTTGCCGGGTCCACAGGACTGACGGTTGGCGCCGGTGTCGCGGGCGCAGCACTCTCCGTCGATCCCCCACCGCATGCCGCGGTGCCGGCGGCCAACGCCGTAATAACCAAGCCCACACGAAACAGTCGGGTCATGCGCCAGGTCTCCAAACGTTCGATTATCACACGCCGCCCCCGCCCGCTTCGGCGACCTTCCGCAGGACCCGGTCCTGCATCCACTTCGGGTCCCACCACTCCACGGGATTCACCGGCTGGCCGTTCACGAGCATCGTGAAGTGCAGGTGATCGCCACCTGCCAGGCCGGTCGTGCCGCTGCGACCGAGCACGTGTCCTTTCTCTACCCGCGCACCTTCCTTGACGTCGATGGAGGAGAGGTGTGCGTAGAGCGACTGCACGCCGAGGCCATGGTCGACGATCACACAGTTGCCGTAGATACCAAGGTCCGCGGCGTACACCACCACGCCGGTATTCGCGGCCAGCACCGGGATGCGCTGTGTGACGGCGAGGTCGAAGCCGAGGTGGACCTGTCGGTCGATTTCCTCACCCAGGTATATGTACGTGCGGTTGTCGGCGAATCCCGCTTCGACCGACGCGTTGCCGAGCGGTTGGAAGGCGTCCTTCCAGAGCATCTCCGCTGAGGTTTTCTTGGCCAACTCCGCGATCGTCAGAGCGTTGCGTCGCCGCAGGTCTCCATTGATGCGCAGGAAAGACGCGGCGAGATCAGCCGGAGTCGTCGAGAGATTCATGTCAGGCGTCGTGGCGGCGATCGCCGGTACCACGCGTTGGAGAAACCGATCATCGATACTGATCCGGCTGCGGGCGAACGGCTTCGCAAACGCCCGACGGTCGAGGCCCGTCGTTGCCTCATTGCCGGCCGGATCGCGTGCGTAGAGGGAGATCGGCGTGTTCAGATCCTGCTCGTGCAGGAGGGCGAAGAAGGCCACCTTCGTCGCGGCGTCGGCCTTGATGCCGACGCCCGCGGCGGGAAAGCCCGGATAGGTCAAGTCGCCGACGCGGACACCCGACTCGACGTCGGCGGGCGTTGCGCGGTAGACGACGAACTCGGCGCCGCCGTGGTTGATGAAGTGAAAGGATGACAGCACCGCCACTGCGGGCGGCTCGAGCCGAACTTCCACGTCGCGGGTGGCTTCCGACGTCGCCTGCCGAAGCCCGTAGAGGACGGGGCGGGATGCGCGTACGACGATCCGGGCGGGGCCAGGCTGCAATTCCGGCACGGCCTTCTTGCCGACCGGTCGCATGATGTAGATGCGTTCGGCTGTGTCCTGCCGGACCGTGCCTTGCGTCGGCTGGTCGAGGGTGAAGATGGGATACGAACGCTCGCCCTGCTGCAGCACGACCTCCACGCCCGAGAACTGTCCGCCGGGCGATTCAACGCTGACGTCCAGCGGAGTCGTTTGACCGATGAATCGCGTCGGTTGCCTCACGTCGATCGTGGGGCCTTCGGCACGTCCGGCCCAGATCCAGGCGCCGGCGAAGGCGACGACCGCCAGGACGACGATGCCGAGAAGGAATGTTCGTATGGGGAAGCGGGCGCGGTTGTGAGATCTCATAAGGGATCACTGTGATTGTAATCCGCCCTTTACCGGGCGCCCCACCATTCGCTAACATTGCAGGGTTCTCACTCGCCCCACACGCCGGTATCGTCTAGGGGTCAGGACACGTGGTTCTCAGCCACGGGACCGGGGTTCGAATCCCCGTACCGGTACCACAAAAGGTGATACACCTGCTTCGCCGGCAAGCGCGGCGTGTGACGCATGATCGTCTAGACGGGTGCGACCGAGCAGACGTCAAGCGAATGACAGCAGCGTTTCGGACACTGGCCAGACTGGCAAAATCTGGTCTCGCGTCAGTGCATCTACCGTATGAATCGGAGGCGTCGTTCAATCGGGCGTTCAGGCGCGAGTACGGGCTGCCGCCCGGCCGCTATCGCCGGGCAGCAGTGACGTAACCCGAGGCCAGACCCGACGATGCCCAGCCAGAAACACAACACGGCTGACCATCCTTCGCTCATGACTTGCACAAGGCGGATTCACGATGCGCGACCCGGAGGTATAGTGGGCATCTACACTGGGCTGGAGGTTCTTATGGTGGTCAGTCACATCGTTGCAAGCGCACTGCTTTCCGCTTCGCTGTGGGCGGGGTCGGACGCGCAGGCACCCAACATTTCCGTTCGCGAGCTCGAGACGGTGACGGGTACGGTGGAACGCACTGAACGGGCCACGCGAACGGTGACCCTGCGGACCGGGCCCTCTACGACGCACTTGGTGTCCGTCCCACCAGAGATCAAGATGTTCGACGAGCTCCGGACCGGCGACCGAATCACGGTGCGCCTGTCAGAGTCGGTCGTCGTCGCGGTACGTCCCGGCGCGAAGCCGAGCCTTCCGGTCGAGACCACCGCGGATGCGTCGCGTGACCCGTCGGCAACTCGCGGAGTGGTGCAGCAGATGAAGGCTGCCGTGACGATCGAGAGCCTGGACCGGGGACAGAACGTGATCGTCTACAGGACCGCCGACAGTCAGCGCGGCACGCGCCGAGTGCTCGATCCGCGGCTGCTCGATGGCCTCAAGGCGGGCGACGTCATCGAGGTGACGTACACGCAGGAGCGTGCCGTCGACATCCAGCGCGCGCGCTGAGTGTGCGCCGGATCAGCCAAACGTTCACTATCGAGGTGGCTGACCGCTACGGCTCACGCAGCGACGCCGGTGAATTCCACGTTGCCGCCGGAACACCCTTTGTCATAACCCCGTACCGGTACCAACCTCGCTCATGTTCCAGGCGGAGGTTGTCCACCATAGCTCGCGGTGAACTCAAGCGAGCTCGTCGACCGCACAAGGACCGAAAGTAGGGGCTGTTCAAACCTGACACCCAGTTTGTGCATGACGCCTTCCCGCTCGAAATTGATCGGTACTGCGCTTCGGCGTGGACTCCGCAAGCGCTGTCCGCACTGCGGTGAGGGGCGGCTGTTCTCAGGGTGGACCCAGCTTGAACGCTGTTCAATCTGCGGTTTGGTCTTCGCACCTAATCCCGGCGATACGTGGGCCTTCACCATCATCGGAGATCGGCTGCCGCTTGCCGCGATGATCGTCTTGATCTATTTCGGAGTGGTGCGTTCGCATCGTGTACTGGGCCTGACGATGCTGGTTGTCTTGGCGGCGCTTGTCATCTGGACGGCCCCCAACCGCTGGGGCGTGGGTATCGCGCTACATTACTTGTCGCGAGTGTACTGGCCCGAGCCCGCGGATTCTATTCCGCCCCCTCCTGCGACCCGCCCTCGTTGGTGACGCTGAGCGCTGAGGCGAAGAACAGTTCAAGCTCTAATCGAACAGTGTTCGAGTCGGCGCTGTACGTCTCGAATAGGTCCTCGGCAACGCCGTAGCGGTGACCAACTGCTAACGGCGTAACAACTTGCGATCCTGCTGCGTCTCAACCTCAGAGTCAGCGCGCGGCGAACCGTTTGGCCAAGGCGTCGAGCGTCGCCTTGTTCCCGACTTCAAAGAACGCGCGCATCTTCTGCGAGTCCGAATCGCTCGTGTAGCCGAGCATTTTGACCGTGACACGCGTCCGCCCTGAGTCGACGGCGTCGAGGTAGATGACGGTCCACGTCTTGGCTATCGTGTCGGCAAAGGGAAAATCTTTTGGCGACTTGATCGTGCGATACGACAACATCCGCCCGGGATCGATGCTCAGAATCGACTGGTGAATGGCCGTCTCCCCATCGAGATCCGCACCCTTTCGGTAGCTGGTTCGTATCAAGCCACCGATCCTCAAATCGACGTCGCCGTTTGCGACCATCCACGACTGAATGCCTTCACTCGTCGTAAACGCGTCCCAAATTCGCTGCGCTGACGCGTTGACGAGCACTTCCGCGACGATGGGATCTGTGGATTCCCTCGCCGCGGGCGTTTGCGCCAGCAGCGACGCGATCAGGAATGCGGCACTGATGATCATTTCGTCTCCTCCAGAGACCTGCGAACGCGAGCGGTCGCTCCACTCTGACCCGTCGGCAATGAGCCGCTCGAAATAGTCACGCAACTGGATCGCGGAGTCCGAGGACCGAATGCTGGCTGTAGGACGCTACGGCTCCAGCATGCGGTCACGCGTTATGGGCCTGAAATCACTCGATTGGTTGTTCAACTCAGGACGAGACTCTGCGCCTGTCAGGTTCGGCCTGTCAAGGGATCACGCGCGCGGCCGTACAACCTATAGAGAGGCACGTCTTTGACGCGGCGGGTCGAGGATGACAGACCGACCGAACGGCCCTAGGTGATCGCCGTCCGACGCGCAAAAAAATGTCTGCGGGTTACGCGCTGCCGGTGTAGCATTCGGCCTAACTTCGGAAACCGCCAGGAGGAATCGATGACGCACGTCTCGCGTGTTGTCTCCTTCGTTGCTGTGGGTCTCCTTCTGGCTGCGTCCGCCTGGGCACAGGCCACTGCTCAATGACGGGCACGGTCCGGGACGAAAGTGGTGCCGTCCTGCCCGGTGTGTCCGTGACCGTCACGCAAACCGACACCGGGTTCACCCCGTATCTCGAATCCTGGTATCGGGCGGTAACGAGAATCGTGGCACTCGATGAAGCCAATCAGGGAGGGTGATTCATGCGTCGAAGTGTACGACTGGCGTTGATCGCGCTCGCGTGTCTGGCGAGCCTGCCGGCTTCTGCGTTCGCGCAAGCCTCTATCACGGGCGTGGTTCGGGACACGTCCGGAGCTGTGCTGCCCGGTGTCACGGTCGAAGTGACGAGTCCGGCGCTGATCGAGAAGGTGCGGTCGGCCGTGACCGACGACACGGGCCAGTACCGTGTGGAAAACCTGAGGCCGGGGACATATTCGGTCCTGGTCACGTTGCCGGGCTTCAACGCCGTCAGGCGCGACGGCGTCGAGCTGGCCGGGTCGTTCACGGCCACTGTCAACGCCGAAATGCGGGTCGGGGCCATTGAGGAAACGATCACCGTGACCGGCGAATCACCGATCGTGGACGTGCAGAACACGTCGCGACAGTACGTGTTGGACCAGGAGACCATCGACGCCATCCCGTCGGGCAGGAATATCACGACCATGGCGGGCATGCTGCCGGGCGTGTCGCTCGGCATCATGGATCCGGGCGGACTGTCGGGCGAGGGGTCGGGCACGTCCGGCACCGTCACCGCGCACGGCAACAGCGAGGTGCGCACGCTGGTCAACGGGGTGTCGGTGGCGTCGGCGTCGGGCACTGGCAATACGGGCGCGAGCAACGTGGCGGCCTACCAGGAGATGGACATCGACATCGGCGGCTCCGCCGAACAGAAGGAGGGCGGCGTCCGGATGAACCTCATCCCGCGCGAAGGCGGCAACACCTTCAGGGGGATGATGTACTTCGGGTACGCACACGAATCGATGGAGGGCACGAACATCGATCAGGAGCTGATCAGCAAGGGGTTGCGCACGCCCAATTCATTGAAGCAGTACCGGGACATCAACCCGAGTTTTGGCGGCCCGATCAAGAGGGACGCGGTCTGGTTCCACGCAACCGTGCGCCATCTTCACATCGGAAGCTTCGCGCCGATTTACTACAACAAGAATGCGGGCAATCCCAATGCCTGGACCTACGAGCGCGGACACAAGCCAGGATCCCGCGTTCAACGACAGCCTATTCAGAGGGGGCAACGCGCGTGTCACATGGCAGGCGACGCAACAGCACAAGCTCGCGCTGTCGTACGACTATCAGAACCAGTGCAACTGCCCGCGGTCGCTGACCGCGTCGATCTCGCCGGAAGCCAACGTGATCAATCACGCCATGCTCGAGCCGAAGGACATGATTTTCGCCGAATGGACAGCCCCGCTGACCAGTCGGCTGTTGCTCGAGGGCAGAGCCTATAGGCATCGGGAACATGCGTATCGCCCGTATGACAACCTCTACTTCACGAACGACCCTGGCCCCGTGAAGCTGAACGGCGTCGCGGAACAGTCGTCGGGCCTGAACTACCGGGCGGCGGTTGGAGACAGCCGTGACACGTGGATGTACACGTCGATCTACCGCGCGAACCTCGCGTACATCACAGGGTCGCACTCGTTCAAGGGGGGCTTCAACCTCGGTTTCAATCGTCAGGATCAGAACATCTTCACGACCGACTCCCCGATGAGCTTCCAGTTCAACAACGGCGTCCCTAATCGCCTGACGCTGCGGGCCACGCCCTGGTATCGGGAATCCTTGAGCGACGATCACGGCGCCTTCATGCAGGACCGGTGGACCGTGCGCAAATTGACCGTGACGGCCGGCCTGCGCTACGACTACTTCCACGTGTCGTTCCCCTCGGTGACGCTCGGACCTGCCCAGTTCGTCCCGACGCGCAATATCACCCTGCCGGAGGCGGAGGGGGTCCGGTGGCACGACTTGCAGCCTCGCCTTGGCGCCGCATACGACGTGTTCGGCAACGGCAAGACGGCGATCAGGGCCAGCATGAACAAGTACCTGCCGTTCTACGGCCTGCAGTTGAACGTCGGTACGGAGGCGGGGACCTTCTCAACGAACATGGCGCCGGCGGCGCGCCTCGTCGTCGCCACGAACCGTTCCTGGAACGACGCCAACCGGGACTACGTGCCGGACTGCGAGCTCACGAATCCGGTGGCGAACGGCGAGTGCGGCGCGATGACGCCGTCGAACTTCGGAAGCACGACGGCATCCGGGGTGTCCTACGATCCCGACGTCATCGAAGGCTGGGGCAAGCGGGAATACAACTGGCAGTACTCAGTGGGCGTCCAGCACGAACTGATTCGCCAGGTGTCGGTGGACGTGGGCTACTACCGTACGTCGGTACGGGAACTTCTGGGTGACGGACAACCGCGCCTGGAACGCCGCCGATTTCGACACCTTCAGCATCACGGCGCCGGTCGATCCACAACTGCCGGGCGGTGGCGGCTACACGGTGCCGGGGCTCTACAACATCAAGCCGGACAAGTTCAGCGTGCCGGCCAACGACTACGTCACCGCCGGGAGGAACTACGGCGATCAGACCCGTCGCTGGGACGGCATTGACGTCACCTTCAACGCGCGTCCGGGACGCGGCCTGACCCTCCAGGGCGGCACGAGCAGCGGGCGCACGACCATCGACAACTGCGGTGTCGTGGATGATCTCCCGGAGATGCTGCTTCGCCCGGTCGCGCCATCAGCGGGCGTCATGCCGGCGCCCAACTGCCGTTATCAGACCAAGTTCCTCACGGACATCAAGGCGCTCGGGTCCTACACCGTGCCGAAGATCGACGTCCAGGTGGCGGCGACGGTGCAGAGCGCTCCCGGGCCGGAGATCTCGGCCGACTACGTCGCGACCAACGCGGCCGTGATACCGAGTCTCGGACGTCCCCTGTCGGGAGGTCAGCAGAACATCACGGTGAACATCCTCACGCCGGGCAGCACGTACGTCGATCGAGCGACCCAGATGCAGCTGCGGATCGCCAAGATCTTCCGGATCTCGGGGACCCGCATGACGACCAGCGTGGACATCTATAATCTGTTCAACTCCAACGCGGTGCTGACACAGAACAACGCGTACGCCTCGTGGCAGCAGCCGCTCAGCATCCTGAACCCGCGCTGGGCCGAAGATCGTGCTGCAGTACCGACTTCTAGAACGGCGTCGGACGATCGAGGAAGGACTGCACAAGGTGACCAGAGGCGGCGTCTTCACAGCGGCAGCGGTGTTGACATGCGGCATCGGGTGGGGCGTGTGGCCGCCCGATGTCGCCGGTCAGTCCGTTCCCTCTCCGGCCCCTTCCATGAATTTCTTCGTCACGAGCAAAGGGCTCGGCGACGGAGGCAACCTGGGAGGCCTCGCCGGCGCCGACTATCACTGCCAGCAGCTCGCTGGAGCCGTTGGCAGCCAGCGAACGTTTTACGCGTACCTGAGCACCAGGCCCGCCAACGGGACGACGACCTTGCATGGACGCGACCGGATCGGCAAGGGGCCCTTCTTCAATGCGAAGGGCGTGATGGTTGCCAAGAGCGTGGAGGATCTGCACGGCGCCGCCGCCGGCCTCACGAAGGAAACGGCCTTGACCGAGAAGGGCGAGTTGGTCGCGATGCACGACATCATCACGGGCTCCCAGCCGGACGGCACCGCGTACACCGACGGGAAGGACCACACCTGCAACGGGTACGCGAGCAACCGCACCATTCATTCGGTACAGCTTGGGCATTCCGACCGGAGCGGCGGGTCGTCCTGGGTGTCGGCACACCCGAGCAAAGGGTGCAGCCAGGCCGAACTCTGGCAGGCACGGGTGGGGCCGGGCAGTTCTATTGCTTTGCGATTGACTGACGCGAGAACATACGAGCACGACCCAGGGGAACCGTTGCAGCTTTCGAGGTGCACGATGAAGATTCAGCGACTGGTCGGTGTGTCGGCCCTGCTCCTTGTCGCCGCGTTCGGCGGCGTGCTGGCCGCGCATCACAGCCAACCCGGTTTCGACCCGAACGACCCACCGAAGGAAATGAAAGGTGTGGTCGCGGAGTATCGATGGAGGAACCCGCACATCCTGTTCTTCTGGGACGTGAAGGACGAGAACGGGAAGGTGGTGCGCTGGGTCGGCGAGTTCGCCTCGATCGCCTCGGCGCTCGCGCGCGGCATGACCAAGGACACGTTCAAGGTCGGAGAGGAAGTCACGGTCACGGCGGTTCAGGCCAAGGCCGGCACTCCTGTGGGGATGATTCGAAAGGTCGTCAAGGCGGACGGAACCGTCATCGGTGGCGCTGCGGACTAACTGCTCCCGCATCGGGACCTCGAGGAACCATTCATGAAGAGAATCGTATCGGCGTCGGTGCTGGCCCTGGGCATCCTGGCCTCGTCGCCGCTGATGGAAGCCCAGGGACTACCCGAGGGTTGGCTGCCGTGTCCACGCTGCCAGAGTCCGCAGGACCGGGCCGCCTCGCGCGCGGCGGCCAAGATGGAGGGCCGGAAGTTCAATCCCCGGGATCTGAACGGCGTCTGGGGCAACAACGGCATGGAGTTGAACATCGTGGTGCCTCCTTTCACCGCCAAGGGAAAGGCGCTTTACGACGCCACGAGGGCCGATGAAACGGCGGACGGCACGTCGGTCTCGAACTCCAAGGATGGCATGTTGATTTGCGATCCGCTCGGATATCCGCGCTCGTTCGCCTACAACTACGGCTTTCAGTTCGTCGTCTTACCCGACCGGGTCCTGCAGTTCTTCGAGTGGGGTCATACGTGGCGCGACATCTGGACCGACGGGCGAAAGCTTCCCGACGATCCGCCGCAGGCGCGATGGCTGGGATATGCGGTGGGTCGGTGGGAGGGCAACACGTTCGTTGTAGAGTCCAGCGGTTACGACGATCGGTCTTGGATCCAGGAGGATCGTCGCGATCGACGATGGGGATTCCCGCACACCGATCAGATGCGGATTGTCGAACGCTACACGCGCACAAGCTTCGGCACGCTGGACGCCGAGCTCACGATCATCGATCCGGAAATCTACACGAAGCCCTGGACGACGAAGGGAACGATCCAGCTCAGCCCGGGAACGGAGCTGTGGGAGAACCTCTGCGTGACGTCTGAGTCGGAGGCCTTCAACGAACAGAAGCTGCGGCCGCAGGTGGGGGCGCAGTAGCACGTGGCCGCGATGGCGCCGGGCACGCACATCGGCGCGGCGCATCCGGTTGAGGGCGGCGGACGGCAGGTCGACGAGACCATGGCGAAGAAGATGGCGGCAGACGTGGCGGCGTATGCGCGCACCCTCGCCAACAAACGTCATCGGAACGTCGCGCTGGCGGAGGAGGCGGTGAACAACAGCCGCGCCTTTACAGAAGAAGAAGCGCTCAACGCCTCGCCCAGCTCATCGATCTCGTGGTTCCCGACATCCCCTCGCTGCTGCGAAGCCTGGATGAACGAACCGTCACCCGGTTCGACGGCACGACGATCGTGTTGAGGACCGCGGGCGGGCAGATGGTCTCTATCGAGATGACGCTGCGCCAGCGTGTGCTGAGCGCCATCGCCCATCCGGAAGTCGCCTACATGCTCCTGACCCTGGGCACGCTCGGGCTGACGATCGAACTGTGGACCCCCGGCGCGGTGCTGCCGGGCGTCGCCGGAGGACTCTGCCTCCTGCTGGCGTTCTTTGCCTTGCAGATCCTCCCCGTGAATTACGCCGGCCTCGTGTTGATGCTCTTCGGTCTGCTGCTATTGATGCTTGAAGTCAAGATCACCAGCTACGGCCTGCTGACGGCCGGCGGCCTGGCGAGTCTCCTCTTCGGTTCGATGATCCTGATGGATTCCTCGGTGCCCGAGCTGCAGTTGAGCCTGAGATTCGTGTTGCCCATCGTGTTCGGGCTCGCCGGCATCGCGGTCTTTCTTGTACGCCTCGCCGTCGCGTCCCAGCGGCGCCACGCCGTGACCGGCGTCGCGGGCATGCTGGGCGAGGTCGGATACGCGCTGACGGCCATCGAGCCAGGAACGGCCGGACGGGTGTCGACGCACGGCGAGATCTGGAGGGCCGTCGCTCTCGAACCCATCGCGGCAGGCGACCGTCTTCAGGTCACGAACGTTGACGGTTTGACGGTCACGGTCCGCAAAGAACGACCGGAATGAGGTCCTATGCCGCAGGTGTCTCCCGTCCTGATCCTCGTGGCCATCGTCGCGCTCTATCTGATCAGCGCGGTCAAGATCCTGGCCGAGTACCAGCGTGGCGTCATCTTTCGCCTGGGGAAGCTTCTCCCTCGGCCCAAGGGTCCAGGCGTGATTCTGGTGTTCGCGCCCATCGACCGCATGGTACGCGTCAGTCTGAGGACGGTCGCCTTCGAAGTGCCGCCGCAGGATGTCATCACCCGCGACAACGTGTCAGTGAAAGTGAGCGCGGTCCTGTACTATCGCGTCGTTGATCCCCGCCGCGCCATCGTGGAGGTCGAGAATTACCAATATGCGACGTTGCAGCTCGCGCAGACGACGCTGAGAAGCGTCCTGGGACAGGCGCAGCTCGACGACCTGCTGGCCGAGAGGGATCGCCTCAATCAGCAGCTGCAGCACATCCTCGATGAGCGCGCCGAGCCGTGGGGGATCAAAGTGTCCGCCGTCGAAGTCAAACATGTCGATCTGCCGGAAAACATGCAGCGATCGATGGCCCGCTGACGCCGCCGCGACTACCTCAGTTGCTATTCCTGCCGGTCGAAGTACATCAGGTTGCTCATCCCCTTTTCGTTCGGCTTCGTCGGCGACCACGATTGCGACGTGAAGACCTTGCCGTCCGCGGACACCGAGTAGACCGTGCGCTGCGTCGGGGCGCCGTGCTGACGCACTTCCCTGAACATCATGGACTTGTTGATGGGCCACCACGAGATGGTCTCGCCAATCCCCACGGCATGGGGGTCCGGGGACTGCGATCCGTTCAGTTTCACGGCGTACGACCGGCTCGGCTTTTCAGCCGGGTAAACGTCGTAGATGTCGTGCCGAACCGTATCGCCTTCACGTCTGAAGATCCAGGTGAAGGTGTCTGAATTGGCACGGCTGCCGTTCTGAGTGGACTTGGCGACGTTGATTCGCCATCGGCCGTAGAACGGCAGGTCCGCGATGTCCGCCGCTTCGTCGTACTTCGGCATCACCACACTGCTGCCCGTCGTCCTCTGCGCGGAGGCGACGCCGCCGAGGGCGCAGAGCATTCCCACCCCCACGAGAGAACGGAAAATCGTCGATCGGATGTTGCGCATGCGTGTCTCCTCGAGGCTGCCTTTGCCCGTTCAGCGAGAGGCTGTCGCCCCCGGCGTCATCAGATGCTTCTTGAAGAAAGCCATCGCTTTCGGCCACGCGTCCTCGGTGGCTGCCATGTTTCGTCCCAAATCCTGGCGGTAGAGGAAGACGTGGGTCGCCTCCTGGTAGACGTGCACCTCGAACTCCTTTCCGAGCCGCTTCATGTCCGCGGTGGCCGGCGCGATTCGCGGCGCGAGCCCGAGGTCGTTGGCGCCGAAGAACGCGATGACGGGCGCCTTGATGCGCGACATCACCGGTTCCGGCGGCGGCGTGCCATAGAAGACGATTGCCGCGTTGACGCCATCGATCTCGGCAGCCGACTCCCACGCAAGTCCGCCGCCCATACAGAAGCCGGTCGCGCCCAGCCGTCCATTCGACATCGGGAGCTTGAGCGCGTAGTCGCGAGCGACGCGGATGCGGTCGAGGACCGCCGAGTGGGGGATACGGTTGAGCGCCGCGCCCGATTCGTCGGGGAACTGGAAGGAATCGTAGTTGCCCCCGTTTGGTCCGAGCCCGGAGGTCAAGTCTGGCAGGACCGCGATGAAGCCCTCGGACGCCAGCTGGTCGGCGATGGCGCGAAGCCAGTTGGCCCCACCCCCGCGAGTGATGGGCTCACCCATGTCCATGCCAGGACCCGGCTGGTACACGAGGACGACGGGCGCCTTGCCGGCAGTCTGCGGATAGGAAATCCAGGTGTGGAGCTTCGTTCCGCCGGCCATCGGGATATCGACCCACTCGCCCTTGCGAGGTGACTGGGCCACCGTCTTGGCCGCCATCAGGAAATTCGCCGGCAGGTCCGGGCGCTTGGCGCGCATACCCCCGGCGGGCTCTGCCGGGGCCGCGCCCCGACCCGCCTGGCCGAGCCCCGCCTGCTGCGCCGCCGTGGGGGTATCGAGCTGGCCCAGGAACGCCAGGGCCCGATGCCACGCGTGGTCATCGAGATTGAACGACGTCGTACGCGGCGTCGGCGACTGCATCGTGACGTCGATTCGTCCCGTGCCGCCTTCGAATGTGAAGCGGACCGAGGCGCCGTGCCCGTTCGACGCCGGCATCGCAATCGCGTAGTTGGTGACGGCGGCGGCACGGTTCGAGATCTCAGTCTTCAACTGTGTCCAGGGTGCGCGCGACCGACGTGCTGTCGGCAAACGACTGGGTGCCTCCGCCGTCGGGCCCCAATCCGCTGAGGAGGTCCGGCACAACCGCGATGAATCCCTGCGCTGCCGCATCGTCGCCGACCGCGCGCATCCAGTCACTCATCCCCTGGTTGTTCGAGGTGATGACCAGCACGGGCGAGTTGTCCGCGCGCTCCGGGAAGACGACGAAGGAACGAACCGTCGTGTCGCCCGCCGGGATGTCGAGGTACTGAGGATGACGATGCGCGAGCGCGTTGCTCAACACCGTTTTTGCCATCTCTTCGGATGGGAGTCCGGCCGCCGTGATCGCTGACGCATTGGTCGCGCTGTAGGTAGCGGGCGCGGCTGTCAGCCCACGATGGGCGGCGTGCTGACCGAGGGTCAGTGCCGTGCCAACTGTGAGCGCCGCGATCGCCACGAGGAATGTCAGGACACGTCCGTTCATCGTTCCACCTCCTCGGTTTCGGCGAAGCCTACTACGGTGGGGCTGACCGGGGAAACGGTTTTCTTGTAGCTGGCATACTCGGTCAGGTGGCGGCGTGGGCGGCGGTGCGGTGCCGCGATGGGAGGCCGCCTCGAGGATGTCAGCCTGCGGCGCTCGTGGCGGTGCGGGAGACCGGCCTGATGTGGGCGAACATGCTGCGGGCGTTCCAGGTTGGGAAGGCTCTTACCAGCGACGGGGAGCCGTCGAGTTGGATGCGGCCCTCGCGGGTGGCTTGGCCCCACGTGAGCTGGCCGGCGTGCCATTTGACGAAGGCTTCGGCTTCCGCCGTGATGTAGAGGTCCTCGTCGAGGCCGGGGTACGTCTTGCAGATCTCGGTGTCTCCGAGCTCGATGAGTAGCCAATAGCGCTCACGGCGCGGGCGGCCGGTCCCACCTTGCGCTGCGCGCTTCGGTGGACAAGTCGCGCGCCGCGCTCCGGCAGGCAAGGAAGTCGAAGCGGATGACGACTCGTCGATCCGGGAGCCGGTCTCGGCGGAGCGCGTTGCACATCGACCAGAGGGCCACAAAGGGGTCGAGGTTCTCGGGGGCGATCTCGAGCCAACGCGCACCCCACTCGCCGAGCGATTGGCAGACCTTGAAGAGGTCGTGGCCCGCAGACGTGAGCTCGTAGTGGTGCCCGCGCCCGTCGGGCTTGGGTGCCGACTTGACGACACCGAGCCGTTCGAGCTGCTTGAGCCGCTGTGAGAGCAGGGTACGGGAGAGTCCGGGCGCGCCCTCCAGGATCTCACTGAAGCTTCCGCAGCCAAGGTACAGGTTGCGGATGATCAGCGGTGTCCAGCGCTCAGCGAAGATCTCGGCGCCACGAGCGATGGGGCAGTACTGGCCGTACGTCCTCACAAGGGCAGTGTTGCGCACCCGCGTTCGGTTGTGAAGTCCAGATTCTTGACTTCACAGCTGCGGTCCGCCGTGGTCCGATGTGGCCATCGAGAGAGGAGGACCCGATGACCACAATGACGACCGCGGAAGTCGGCCACGGAGGCAAGGAGCCAGCCGGCGTGGAGATCGAGGGGTTCCGAGGCCGGCTGATCAGTGCCGACCACGGCGACTATGACATCGCCCGTGCAGTGTGGAACGGTGCGATCGATCGGCGCCCGCGCCTGATCGCCCGATGCATCGGCGTCGCCGACGTGGTCGCGGCCGTGCGTTTCGCCCGCGACCACGATCTGGAGATCGCCATTCGGGGCGGAGGCCATAACGTGGCGGGCACCGCCGTTTGCGACGAGGGGATCGTCATCGACCTCTCGGCGATGCGGGCCGTACGGGTCGATCCCGCCGACCACAGGGCCTGGGTGCAGGGTGGTGCACTGTGGGGCGACGTCGACCACGAGACCCAGGCGCACGGTCTGGCCACCACCGGCGGTATCGTGAGCCACACCGGAGTCGGCGGGCTCACCCTCGGCGGTGGTGTCGGCTGGCTGATGCGCAAGCACGGCCTCACGGTCGACAACCTCCTCGCCGTCGATGTCGTGACGGCCGACGGCGAACGGCTGCGGGCATCCGAGGACGAGCACCCCGACCTGTTCTGGGCGCTGCGAGGCGGCGGCGGTAACTTCGGCGTGGTCACCTCGTTCGAGTTCCGCCTCCACTCTGTCGGGCCCACCGTCCTGGCCGGGCCCATCCTCTGGGACGCGAGCGACGCCGGGGAGGTCCTCCGCATCTACCGCGACTTCGTCCGCGACGCTCCCGACGAGCTCGGCACGGTCGTGAGGTTCGGCGCCGCGCCGCCGCTATCGGGCATCCCCGAGCATCTGCACTGGCGCCCGGTGGTGATGGTCGGTACCTGCTACGCCGGGCCGATCGAGGACGGTGAGCAGGTGCTCCGCCCGCTCCGCGCATCCCGGACTCCTCTCCTCGACCTGGTCGGGCCCATGCCGTACGTGGGATTCCAGAGCGCGATCGACTCGACCGTCGTCCACGGCTGGAACTACTACTGGAAGTCCACCCACCTCCCCGAGCTCCGCGACGACCTCATCGACGTGATCGCCGAGCACGCGTTCTCCTGCTCGTCGCCGCGGTCGTACGTGGCGATGTTCCATCTGAAGGGGGCGGTGAGTCGAGTGGCCGAGGGCGGGACGGCGTTCGGGAACCGGCAGGCCTCGCACGCGATCACCCTCGATAGTGTCTGGCGGCCCGGCGAGGCCTTCGGCGACCGGGACACCGCCTGGGCGAAGGGGTTCTTTGCCGCGCTCGGCCGCTTCCGCGAAGGCGTCTACGTCAACTTCCTCGGTGGCGACGAAAGCCCCGACCGAGTCCGCGAGGCTTACGGCGACTCCGTCTACGACCGGCTGGTGGAGGTGAAGACGACGTACGACCCCGATAACGTCTTCCACCACAACCAGAACATCCGCCCGGCCGCCGGTTGAGTCGAGCCCAATTCCGCTATCGGCGGAAACCCCCTGGTAGTATCCTTGGCGCCTCGAGAACGGGCATCGTTCCCGCCGATGGTGAGACCTGTGTGACGTTGATCTGAGGCAGGGAAATCACGACGTTTTCGAGATGGCGTGGGAGACCCCGTAAATGTTTCCTGGCCTCTCGCCGACGCTCCGGAGAATTGCGCTCGGCAGACGGCACGAATAGAGAGCTTTGAAATGGTAGGCCGAACGGTCCTCCACTACCAGATCATCGAAAAGCTCGGTGCGGGCGGCATGGGCGTTGTCTGGAAGGCGCTGGACACGCGATTGGGCCGAGCCGTTGCTCTGAAGTTTCTTCCCGACACGGCCACGGCGGATCCGGTGAAGCTCGACCGATTCATTCGGGAAGCCAGGGCCGCTTCGGCCCTGAATCACCCCAACATCGTCACGATCTACGAAATCAATTCGGATGGCGACTTGCACTTCATCGCCATGGAACTCATTCACGGTCGGGCGTTATCGGACGTGCTGCGCGCGTCGAAGCAGGTTGCTCCCGCCGAAGCCGTGCACTACATGATTCAGTGCTGTGATGGTCTGGCCAAGGCTCACGCCGCCAGAATCGTGCACCGCGACATCAAGCCCTCCAACATCATGCTGACCGCGGATGGGCTGGTCAAAATCCTCGACTTCGGATTGGCCAAGCTGCTTCCCCAGTCGTCTGATCTGGACTCCACCCATTCCGCGCCAGCGCTCACTGTCGAGGGAGTGGCGATGGGGACGATTCCTTACATGTCTCCCGAGCAGGCCGCCGGTGAACTGGCGGGGCCTCGGTCGGACGTCTTCTCCACCGGGATCGTTCTGTACGAAATGTTGGCTGGCCGCCGTCCGTTCGACGGACCTTCCCTTGCTCGGATCATGGGATCGCTGATTTGCGAGGATCCACCTGCTCTTCGTTCCGTTGCCCCGCATGTGCCCGGAGCGTTGGTAGCGATCGTCGATAAGTGCTTGAAGAAAGTTCCGGAGGCTCGTTACGCCGACGCGGGTGAACTTGCCGCGGACCTGCGCGCCTTCGAACGCGTTTCTTCCGGAAGCTACTTACCCGCTCAAGAGACGGTGGTCCGTGCCGAGCCAGGGCGGGCCGCCAGAGTCGTGAGAGGCCTGTTTCACCGACCCTATGTGGTGATCCTCCCGCTGCTTGGCATGGCCATAGGCGCCGGATATGTCGCATTCTCGATGGGCACGAACAGTTCGACGCCCTTGGTCGCGGCGGCCCCCGCGGAAGCGTTCAGGAGCGCGCGCGCGTATCTGCAGCGATACGATCTCAAGGGGAACGTCGACAGGGCCATCGAAGCGCTGCTGCCTGCGGTGACGCAGGATCCTTCAAACGCGGCCCTTCATGCGGTTCTTGCCGAGGGGTACCTGCTGAAGTACCCCGAAACCGGAGACAGGGCGTGGCTTCAGAAAGCTGCGGAGTCGGCCCGCCAGGGCGTTGCGGCCAACGGCGATCTCGCTGCGGCGCACGTCGCCCAGGGCATGACCCTGGCGGAGAACGGCCAGAACGAGCAGGCAGCCACCGAGTTGGAGCGGGCGGTGGACCTGGATCCACTGAGCAGTCCCGCCCGTCTGGCATTGGCCAAAGTGCGCTTTGCGCAGGGACAGGTGAAGGAAGCGGAGCAACTGCACCTTGAAGCCGCCCGGCTCGCCCCTGGCGACTGGATTGTGACCAACTGGCTCGGAGTCTTCTACTATCGAACCGCCCGCTACTCCGATGCGGTCGGCACGTGGCGCAAGGCGCTCGACCTGTCGACCGACAACGTCGTCGTCCTGAGGAACCTGGGGCCGGGATACTACGCGAGCGGCGACTATGGACAGGCAGCCGCTGCGTTCCAGCGCGCGCTCGAGCTGGATCCCACATCGGTGCCCACCTGGGCGAACCTGGGCACCGCCCGGTATTTCGAGGGGCGCTATGCGGAGGCGGCCGGAGCTCTGGAGAAGGCTGTTCAGCTCGCGCCCAACAACTATCTCTATTGGGGCAACCTCGGCGACGCGTATCGGTGGGCACCCGGCTTGAGGAACAAGGCTACCGCCGTCTACGCGAACGCCATCCGTCTCGTTCGTGAGAAGCTCGCGCTCGACCTGAACGACACGGCCGTCCGGGGCAGCCTCGCGGTATATCTGGCGAAAGCGGGCGACACGGCCTCAGCGCTGTCCGAAGTGGCACAGATCGACCGGACGCCGTCGAACAGTCCTGGTTCGGTCTTCAAGACCGCGCTGGTGTACGAACTGGGTCGAGACCGAGGCAAAGCCCTCGATGCCCTGGGACGCGCGGTGCAGGCTGGCTACTCCCGGTCCGAGGTTGACAACGAACCGGAGTTCGCTGACCTCCGATCCGATCCCCGCTACCGAGAAGTTGTTCGTATAATCCCCGCCGAGCGTTGATCCATACATAGGCGTCCCTGAACTGGGTCCGTTGTCCGCTTCATTCCGAAGGGAGATACCGCAATGTACATGTTCAACCTGTTGTTTAATCCCAACCGAGACGACGGGCTTTTCGAGGACCCGCCGGCCATTCCTAGCACTGGCATGAATGCCGGTTTGTCGAACTCAAAGCACTGGCTGAGAATCAACGGGCCTGGGAATCTTGACGCGCCTGGAGGTTTCAACTTCGAGAGTCCTGGCGGGACGGGATGGGAGGATCTTGACCAAGCGAAAACGCTTCTAATTCGCCCGAACCCCCAGCATGCGATGTTTATACGCATCGCTCCTACGATGCCAACGTTCGATCCTAACGCTACCCTCGAGTGCGTGGCTGCTTTTGGCAGGCCGGTGTTCCAGAAGCAGGGGTTTGCCAGCCCCTTCGCGGCAACAAGGCCGGGCTTCACAACCCAACGCGCCGTAACATTTTTCCATAAGGACGTGGGGGCTCGGCCCCCCGGCGGAGGGTGGGTCGTACGGCTGTCGCTGATGAACAGACCGGGGCCGCAAGGGCCGCACCCGAATGATCAAACGAATCGCTATGGGTTTGCGGTGGGCGTGACAATCATGGATAACGCTGGGCAGCCGCTGCTCAGCTTCGGCGAGGATCCCGAGTTCGACGTCGGCGGCTAGAACGATCTGCAGATGGGGGCTTCCCGCGTGCCGATTCACGCGCAGGCTGAAGCCTGCGCGTGAATCCAAATAAGAACCGCTACAGTCGCCACGCAACGGCACGCCGGTCAGGGCCGGCAGAGGCCTGACCGGGCACGCCCCAGGCAGAAGCACCTGCCGACGTGCGGATGGCAGCCGTCACGCCACCGCATTAGCGGCCCGC
>CAWHBF010000031.1:0-62965 GCA_963827515.1 uncultured Acidobacteriota bacterium
ATACCGAGTTCCGCGCACACCGTGTCGTGGTAGCCGTCTTGACCCTGCTCGTGAATGGCCTTGAAGCGGGTTTCGTGGCCGCTGCCTTCGCAGCTCTGGTGGTTGATCAAATGTCGCAGATGCTCGGTCTGCCCGCCATTCCTGGCCGAGGTGCTGAGCGTGCAGTGCGGTACGTGCAGATCGACCACGAGAAATCGGCCGGCGCGCCGGATCGACGCCGAAGGCGTCGTGGAGAGGACTTCCCAATGCATGGCGGGATTATCACTCACGTTGCCGAAGTGACGGGAAGCTGCCGCCTGCAACCGTTTTAGATGCCCGGCGCGGGGCCGTATGGAACGCGAGGGTCGCCCAGGACGAATCCCAATCCACGTCGGGCACTCCCCTTGGAAAACCAGCGATGAAGCGCAAGACCTTTACGGATCCCCGTCACACAACCCGAAAGCTCCAGCGGCGTCGCAGCGCGCTGAGTCTCTGGACCACTTACGGGCTATCGCCCGACCTGTCGGTTGGTGGTGGAGCCCAGTGCATGGACCCGGTATTTCGGAACGCCCTCAATAACGGAACGGCGGCACTGCAGCTGACGGGCGTGTATCACAACCTGCTGCGGCGCTGGGCCGACGTATAGACGTCGGGCAGATGAGCGGGCCGGGTGCCGCACGCAGCGGACCCGGCCTGAGTCGCTATTCGCCGCCGCGACCGGCTGGCGCAGCCGGGTAGAAATTCGGGGTCCGCACTTCCACTCCAGCGGTGCCCTTCATCGCCGCGACGAACGCCTGCTGGTTCTGTTCCGGCGTGGGTCCGCCCATTCCACGGTAGTGATAGGCGTAGACAATCGCCGGCTTGAACGCCTTGGCGCAGTCGGCCGCCTCCTGCGGCGGCATCGTGTATGGCAGGTTCATCGTCAGAAACGCGACGTCGATCTTGGTGAGCGCCTTGATCTCCGGCACGCACTCGGTATCGCCGGAGAAAAACAAGCGCTTGCCGCCAAGGGTCAGCAGGTAGGCATTGGCGCGGCCCTTTTCGTGGAAGAACTGCCCAGCCGCCGGCCCGCGCTGCAGGTTGTATGCCGCCACCGCCTGAATGCTCACGCCGTCAACGGTGCGGGTCTCGCCGTTCTTGAGAATCTCGGTCTTCCCAGGGAACTTCCCCGCCAGCGCATTCGGTGCGACGTAGATCGTGGACGCCTTCTTCAGCTTGTCAATTGCTGCCGCATCCATGTGGTCGCCGTGCACGTCGGTCACAAGAATGATGTCAGCGGGTTTGGCCGACGCCAGTGCCGACTGGCCGGTCGGGTCGATATGGATAACCTTCCCGCCAAACTCAATCTGCACGTGCGCGTGGGTCATCGGCGTGAGCTCGATGTTGCCACCGGTTGCCGGGATCGTGTCGGCCGCAATAGCCACACCAAGCCCGACCATCGCAATAGTCAAACCTAACCAGAGTCGCATGCTGTTTCTCCTCACTAGTGCAATCTGAAGTCTTTGGGCTTTGGTCTTTAGTCTTTAGTCGTGAACACCAACTACCAGAGACCTATCGTAACCGAAAGGAGGGCTGTCGCCGACGGTTGGAAATGACGCGTGATGGCAAGTTGGACAACGCGCGAGACGCCGGGCTTAGGTGGCGGCGGCGAAATGCGGCCTGGAGAAGAACCGGTACAGCAACCAACTGTCGAGCAGCCCAACGCCGACCAGCACCAGGTATGCGGCGGCGCCTTCGACCAGCATCAGTTCGTTCAGCAGTCGTGACAACCCGAATGCCACCACCCAGGCATCGAAGCTCATGCAAATCCGTCGGAACGTCTCATGGTCGACTCGTCGAATGACAAAGGCGCCGATCGGCACGCCGATCAGGATGCTGGGGACGATCCAGGGGATGAGCGCCAGGCTGGTGGCCGTGAACAGCCCGACGTACGCATAGGCCACGGCCGTCATGGACGACTCCGCGAGACGAATCAGCCCAAGCGCAGCGCGAAAGTCCGTCTTCGCCAGTCCCTGGTTGTTCAACGCGATCGCCAACGGGGGGCCGGAGATCGTGGTGACCGAATAGAGCACGCCGAGGCCGCCGCCAAACACGAGGCCGGCCGCTCGTTCGGACTGGATCGGCCGTCGGTACCCTGCGGCCTGTATCAAGATCAACGGCAGCAGCGCCGTGAAGGTCGCGAATCTCAGCCAGGCCGGATTCACCTGCGCCACGATGGCGGTCCCCACTGCGATGCCAGGCATCAGCCCGATGATCATCGGCATCACGCGGCGCCAGACGTTCGGCAGCGCTTGGCGGTTGTTCCAGAGGACGTAGGCATTCAGCACGACCTCGATGAGCACGAGGGCCGGATTGAGGATGCGGTTCGAGAGAAACAGCAGGGCGATCGGAACGGTGATCGACGAAAACCCGTATCCGAGCGCGCCGTTGACAATCGCCGCAAGCAGCGTGACGGCCGCCAGCGCGAGAGCGTATGAGTCGTTCACCTGCTGTCTCTCCCTAGAAGGTCAATTACCGGGCGGAACATGATAGCCGGCGCCCAGCTCCCTCGTCCTCGCGTGGGTTGTGACGCACCTTCAGTTCTCCGATCGAAACGTCACGCGCATGGTCACGCCCACGGTCCTGCCGTCTCCGGGCTGTCCGACATAGAGCCCGGTGTTGCCGGGGGCCGCCGACAGCAGGTCGAAGTATTCCTTGTCGAGCAGGTTGCGCGACCATACCGACAGTGTCCAGCTGTCTGCCGCCCGGAAACCGATTCGAGCGTTGAGCAGGGCGTAACCATCCACGACCATGTATGTCGAGGCGCTCGAGCTCGACGAGAAGGAGGAGCGATAGCTGGTGTCGAACGCCCCGAAGTACTCGCCGGTCCGCCCGACGAACCTTCCTCCCCGGGTGACGTACTCGCCGCCGAAAGAGATCGCCACGTCAGAGATCCCGGGCAAATCGGAACCCGACACGTCTTTGACCTGCGGTCCGCCGGTCTCTTCCAGCGGGGGCGGTGCGTCGGGGAAGGAGACGTACTTGCCATCCGTGAACGCCGCAGCCCCGTAGAATGAGACCTGGGAGCTCACGCTGGCGCCGAGGTCGATCTCGAGCCCACGTACGCGCACCTTTTCGGCGTTGGCCAGATATCCGCGAAGCACGCCGACGCTCGCATTCACCACCTGCGCCTGGAAATCCTTGATCTCCGTGTCATAGACGGCAAAGTTCGCCGTGACCCCGCGAAACGGCTCCGTCTTGACCCCCACCTCGATGTGCCGAACGTCTTCGGGCTTGACGGTCGCGGCAGAGAGGACAGGTCGACCAACCGCATCGGTGGGCACGCCGTTCAGGTTGAGACCCACGGATTTGAAGCTCGTGGCATAGGTCGCGTAGGTATTGACGCTGTTGGCGACCCTGTAGGCCGCCGTCATCTGACCAGACAGGTTGGTATCGTCAACATCCGCCGTGTAGGTCTGCGGCGCCAGGACTGACAGCTGCAAGGCGATGAGTGCGGGGTCGGTCGTCTGCAGGCCCCCGTAGACCTGCTGGTCGAAGTACACGTCCTTCTGGTCGTAGTTGAACCTGAGGCCAGGCATGAGACGCAGTCGATCGGTCACCGACCATTCGATCTGGCCAAACGTCGCAGCACTGACGTTTCGAAACTCGAGGAACTGATTGAAGCCGTAGCCGTCGAGCAGACCGGGGGTTGCCGCGTTCGGGGTTGGCGCCAGAAGAAACCGTGCGGCTGCCGAGCCTTGCTCCTGCTTGAACGACGGATCTGAATCGAGCGCCTGGCGGAAGAAGAACCCGCCGGCGACGAGGTTTACGTTGGGAGCCAGGTCGCCTGCATAGCGAACCTCCTGTGTCCACTGCGTCTGATACGACGGGGCAGCAGAGACGGGAGTGACATCCAGCCCGATGAAGTCCCGATCGTTCGAAGGCTTCCAATCCCAAAAACGCCAGGCTGTCGTCGAGGTCAACCGGCCCTTCCAGACCCTCCAGTCGACGTTCAGTGAGGAGCCTCCGAGGTCCTGATAGGAGCGCATGGGCGTGTCGACGTCCGTCACACGGTCAAAGGCGTTGAAACTCGGAGGCGCGTACCCCAGATCGGCGGCGATCTGCGGGTACTGCCGATTGGCAGGACGCAGCGTTGGCGCAACACCCGCGACCACCTGGGTGTAGCCCTTCGGGCGTTGGCGCGTGTGGTCGATAGCCGCCGTGACCGCGATCGCATCGGACGCGGCGAACAGGATCTGGCCCCTGACCCCAAGATTGCTGAGATCGTTGACGTCGTCTCCCGTGCGCGTGTTGAGGAGCACGCCGTCACGCTGGGAGCCCGAGAACGACACGCGCCCGGCGACGTTCTTCATGAGAGGACCCGTCATCGACGCTTTCGCCTGGACGAATCCGAAGTTGCCGTAGTTGAGTTCCACTTCGGTCGCCGGTGTGAAGCTCGGCTTGCGGGTCGTGACGTTGATCGCACCGGCAGTGGTGTTCTTGCCGAAGAGCGTACCCTGCGGCCCGCGCAGCACTTCAACCTGGTCCACGTCGAGGAAGTCGAGCGTCGCGGAAGCAGGACGCGCGTAGAACACGCCGTCTATGTAGAGACCAACACCCGGCTCGATCCCGTCGTTCGTCAGCCCGAAGGGCGCACCCAGTCCACGAATGTTGATCGCCGAGTTGCGGGGATTGGTCGAATAGAACTGCACCGTCGGAAGCATTTCCTTCAGGCGGTTCACGTTGAAGGCGCCGGCGTCGGCGACGAGATCGCCTCGCACCACCGACACCGGAATCGGTACTTCCTGGGCGACTTCCTCGGTGCGTCTGGCGGTCACGACGACGGATTGGCTGAAGCGCGCCGGGCTCAAGACAACGTCATTCACCGCCGCCTGGCCGGCTTCGACGACCACCCGGTTCACGACGGTCTCGAACCCGTCCAGCGTCGTCTCCACGCGATATCGACCTGGCTCCAGGTCGAGCGCGCGATACGCCCCTTGTTCGTCGGAGAACAGGTCCACCGCAGCGTTATTGGCTTCATTGACGATGCGAATCGATGCGCCTGGGATGACAGCCCCCGATTCGTCCTTCACCACGCCACCAACGCCGGCCGGGCCGCTCTGGGCGGCAGCAATCACTGGCAGCAGCAGTGCCAGGGTCACAACAATCGAATACCTGCGGAACATCTGCGTCTCTCCTAACCCTTATCGGGGCATCACTGAATACAACCACTCGTGCCGGAAACGCGGCCGACGACTGGCGGGGAGAGGCGCTACCTGTGGTGGGACTGGTAATTACGAGGAGGCGCTGACCTGGCTGTCGTCGGCCTGATACACACGGGGCGACACGTCGCCAACGCGTGAGAGGCACAACAACGACAGCGCAGGGAGCACCAGCGACTCACAGTAACAATATCTATAGACTAAGTAGGAATATAAGTCAACCGCGACGCGCGCGGGAGCGGGGCTTACGGCCTTTGGTTGCACGTACTTGCGCACCGAGGCCGGCCAGTGTGGTGTTGTCGAGGATGCGTGCGGTCGCGTCGCGCACTTCCTTCATCGCCAGGTGGACGCCACAGGTTTTCTCGTCGATGCACTCCTCGCAGCGGGAATACGCGGTCTGGCTGACGCACGGCACCAGCGCCAACGGCCCGTTCAGAATGCGGATCACCTGGCCGATCGTGATGTCGCCGGGTTTCCGGTTGAGGACGTAGCCGCCCCCCCTGCCCTTCTTGCTCTGGAGAAGACCATGGCGCGTCAGATCGAGGAGGATGGCCTCCAGGAACTTCTTCGGAAGTCGTTGGCGCTCAGCCAGTTCGGAGGCCTGGACGGGACCTTTGCCCTCCTCGTCTGCGAGCAGCAGCAGGGCCTTCAGGCCATACTTCGACTTCCGTGAAAGCATCGTGGAGACAGTCTAGCCCTAGCGGCCGCCTTGGAGTTCGCAGGCCTCAGCGAGTAGAATCTCCTAATCGTGTTGACCATGACCGGTCGGTGTAGCGCCTGTTGTTGTTGTACGAGGACCCGTGAGGTCCTGGCGCTCTCCGTCTGGCTGCGTGGGTAACGAACCCTTACACGAATAAGAAACCCAGCAACAACCAGGAATCGGAAGCCCGGGACCACAGTCCCGGGCTTTTTTGTTTTTGTGCCTCATATGACCAGTGCCGCCGCCTCGTTGGAGCCGAACATCGTCGCCACGCCCCGCCTGGATCACCTGCGCGCGCTGGAGGCCGAAAGCATCCACATCCTGCGGGAGGTCGTGGCCGAGTTCGAGCGTCCGGTCATGCTGTATTCGATTGGAAAAGACTCGTCGGTGATGCTGCGCCTCGCGCAGAAAGCCTTCTATCCTGGACCGATTCCGTTCCCGCTGCTTCACGTCGACACCACCTACAAGTTTCGCGAGATGATTCAGTTTCGCGACGAGATGGCCAGGTCCGTCGGTGCCCGGCTGATTGTCCATACGAATGACGAGGCGATCGCCGACGGCACGCAGCCGTTCACCGTCGGCACCCAGCGGTGCTGCGGTCTCTTGAAGACCAAGGCGCTGCTCGATGCCCTGCAGGCGGGCGACTTCGGCGCCGCCATCGGCGGGGCTCGACGCGACGAGGAACGCTCGCGCGCAAAGGAGCGTGTCTTCTCTGTCCGCGACTCGAACGGCCAGTGGGACCCGAAACGTCAGCGGCCCGAGCTCTGGAGCCTGCTGAACGCGAAGTTGAGGCCTGGCGAGAGCATCCGGGTCTTTCCGCTCTCCAACTGGACGGAGATCGACGTCTGGCAGTACATCGAGGTCGAACGAATCCCCATCGTCCCGCTCTACTACGCGAAAGAGCGTGAAGTGATCGTCCGCGGCAATTCGCTCATCGTGCAGGAGCAGCCATTCGTGGTGACCATGCCTGGCGAGAAGCCGCAGGTCGTCCGGTGCCGCATGCGCTCGCTCGGCTGCTCACCCTGCACGGGTGCCATCCGATCGAACGCCGATACCGTGCCGCTCATCATCGAAGAGCTCATTTCGACGCGACAATCCGAGCGTCAGCTTCGAATCATCGACCACGACCAGGACGGCTCGATGGAGCTAAAGAAGCGAGAGGGCTACTTCTAGATGTCCGGTCTCTTGCGTATCTGCACGGCCGGCAGCGTGGACGATGGGAAGAGCACGCTCATCGGAAGGATGCTGCACGACTCGCAGTCGGTATACGAGGATCAGGTGCATGCGGTCCAGGCAGCGTCGAAGAATCGTGCAGCCGGCCCGATCGACTTTTCGCTCTTCACCGACGGACTGAAGGCCGAACGTGAACAGGGCATCACGATCGACGTGGCCTACCGTTACTTCGCCACGGCCCGGCGCAAGTTCATCCTCGCGGACACGCCCGGCCACGAGCAGTACACGCGCAACATGGCCACGGGCGCGTCCACGGCCGACGTCGCGATCCTGCTGGTCGACGCCCAGCAGGGCGTGCGGGTGCAATCGCGCCGGCACGCGCGCATCGCGCGGCTCCTTGGCATCTCCAGCTTCGTCCTCGCGGTCAACAAAATGGACCTCGTCGGCTTCGATCGAGAGGTCTTCGACGGCATTCGCGAGGAGTTCGCGGACATCCTGGGCGACGCACGGTGCCACGCGATTCCCCTCAGCGCGCTGCATGGTGACAACGTCATCGACCTGAGCCGTCGGACACCCTGGTTCGAGGGTCCGAGCCTGCTCGAGCACCTGGAAACGGTGAACGTGACCCGCGACCTCACAGCCCTGCCCTTCCGGTTGCCGGTCCAGCTCGTCGTCCGACCTACCGATCAGTTTCGCGGGTACGCGGGTCGAATCGCCTCAGGCACCATCCGCGTTGGAGACCGCGTCTCCTCATGGCCGTCAGGCCGCTCCGCTCGCGTCAAACGCATCGTGACATACGACGGCGATCTCGATGTGGCCTTCGCACCGATGTCGATCACGCTCACGCTGGACGACGAGATAGACGTCAGCCGCGGCGACCTTCTCGCGACCGACGAGCCGACGGTCGGACAGCGCTTCGAGGCAGAGATCGTCTGGATGGACGAGCGGCCGCTTGATCCCGCTCGCGTATACCTGCTGAAGCACACGACGCGCACGGTGACCGCCGAAGTCAACCACCAGCTCGTCCTGAACCAGATCGGCACGGTGACCGTCTCGACCGCCCGGCCGGTGGTGTTCGATCGCTATGAACTCAATCGGACGACGGGCAGCTTCATCCTGATCGATCCGGCCACACACTTCACGGCTGGCGCCGGCATGATCGTGAACGCCGTGCGCGACAACGCAGCAACGACGAGCGCCGCGCCGGTCAGTGCGGCCGAGCGGCTCGCGCTCATCGCTCGACGGGCGGAATCGGATGCAGAAGCGATTGAGGCAGTTGGGAAGGTCCTCGAGGAAATGCTGACATGAGAGATGCCCAGGACGTCATTACCACCGCTCTGATAGACGCCAAGACGCCGTGCCTGACCTCGAGCTTTCAAGCCGAGTGCGTGGTGCTGACGCACATGCTGCGAGCGATCAAACCGCAGGTGCCGGTGCTCTTCCTCGACACGTTTCATCACTTCGCCGAGACCTTGGCCTATCGCGACGAGCTCACGGAGAGATGGAACCTGCCCCTCATCAACCTGCGAGCGGCCGAGCCACTGGTGGGGCTTTGGGAGGCTCAGAGCACGGATGCCTGCTGCGCGCGGCACAAGGTGGGGCCGCTGTTTGCCGCGCTCGAGCACTACGACGTCTGGTTCACGGCATTGCGTCGCGATCAGTCGGCGTCCCGCGCGAATCTCCAGCACGACGAACCATTCCGATTGCCGAGCGGGAAGGTTATCCGGCGAATCAGCCCCTTGGCATCATGGACGGCGAAGGACGTCTGGGCCTACGCGAAAGAGCACGAGATTCCGCTCCTCTCGCTGTACGAGGCAGGGTACACGAGCATCGGCTGCGAGCCCTGCACGTCGCTCCCATTCGATCCGTCCAATCCACGCTCGGGCCGCTGGCAAGGCCAGAAGCTGGAGTGCGGCATCCACATTCAGGCGAAATGACCTGATGACGACAGAACCGTCGTTCACGCTTCTTGGTTCTGGGTGCTCGGTTCGTGTTCAGGTTCGGTTGTAGAGCGCAAGCTTCAGCGTGCGCGTGTCCGCGGAGGCTAGACCGCCTCCGCTAAGGCTGCTAGAGCGTCTCCGTCGCGTAGAGCGGCTTCACGCGGAGGCGGAAGCCTCCGCGCTACGCCGAATCGAAAAACGGGCTAGCGGGTGGCAGCCGAGCCGGCCATCGGCGCGACGACGAGCCGTTCGAGTATTTCGAATATCGTTCGCCGGTGACCGCGGCGCTCGTCGCTCACATCCGGCGAAGACGTCGTGACGAGCACGAGGTCCAAGGCCGGAAGGACGAAGATGTACCTGTCCGCCGTAGCCCCAGGCAAAACACGCCTCGTAGTCTCCGATTTGATGTACCCACCAGCCGTATCCATAGCGCCGATCGCGCATCGGGTCGATGCCTCCATTGGGATCGAACGCCGGGTTGCCAGGACGCCGGTTGCGCGCGCGTCCCTCGCACGATCGATCGACCCAGTCCGCTGAGAGGATCTGCTGCCCGTTCGCGCGGCCCTTGGTGCGATACAACTCGCCGAAGGCCAGCATCTGCCGCGGCGTCATCAACATGTCGTTGCCGCCGAAGTACACCCCCTGTGGATCCCGAGGCCAGGGTGCGAGCGCGAACCCCAGGGGTTTTGCCAGCACCTCGTTGGCGAACTGCAGCGTACTCTTCCCGGTCGCCGTCGTGAGTATTGCGGAGAGGAGATGGGTGTTGCCCGTGCTGTACTCCATCTCTTCACCCGGCGCCGCGAACATCGGACGGGCCAGGGCGTGCTGCACCCAGTTGCGGCTCGTCACCCAGGCGCCATAGTCGCGGCCGCTCGTCCCCTCGAGTCCGGGCCTCATCATCAGCAGATGCTCGACGCTGATTTCGCGCTTGCGCGTATCGGCATCACGGACGCAGTTCGGGAAAGTAGGTGAGGATGGGAGTCTCGACGTCGGGGATGAGATCGCGATCGATGGCGGCGCCCACCAGGGCCGAGACGATGCTCTTCGACGCCGACTTGATATTGGCCGGCCGATCGCGCCGCGTCCCGTTGTAGTAGCCCTCGAACACGACCTCCCCACGGCGGCTGACGATGAGGCTGTGCAAGCGCGGCAGCGTCCGGGCCGCTGCTTCGACCTCGTCCGCCCGGAAGACCTGCGCGTCCGGGGCCTGGGCCGGCGTCGCGCCGGCGCCCGGTCTCGAGGCGCTCGCCGGAGCCGGTGGATTCGTCTCACGAGCCTGCTCCGCCCGCCCGCTGCGTACGGCTGCGCCGACCGTCCACAGGAGGACGATCAGGACCAGCGGCCACCACACGCGCCTCATCGTGATTCGTGTCATCTCGGCATGCCTGGGCGACGGAATTCTCCGTGATTATAGGCCTAGAAAAGATGGGACCGCAGACCTGGAAGCCGGCCGTTCCGTGCGATACACTCGTCGCGCCCACACAGAGGAGACACGCACATGCCATGCCTCGAACGCTCGCTTCGGACCGCTTCGTTGGCTCTGCTCCTCGTCTACACGTTCGGGACATGGCCTGCCGCAGCCCAGGCCCCCTCGACCGCAACACCGATTCCCAGCGTGACAGGCCCCGTTCCGGTCACGGCGGAGTCGTATCCGCTGATGGCGTCGGCACATCTGCAAACGCTCGTCGATCTGCCGAAAGCTGGTTACGTCGAGGAAGAGTTCTTCGTGTCCGGCCGCGCCAATGTTTACGACTGGGCCGCCGACGGCCGGCTGAGCGTGAAAACGCCTGCCGCGCCCTACACGACCCGCATACTGCTCCGTCGTCCCACCGACGCTCGACGATTCAGCGGCAATGTCATCGTGGAGATCGCCAACGCCGCACGGCGTTTCGACTTCAACTTCACCTGGGGGGTCTCGCATGACCACCTGATCGAGAACGGCGACGCGTTCGTCGTGGTGACGATCGCACAAGGGAACATCGACGGCGCTCAAGGCGTTCAATGCGACGCGCTACGCCCCCTTGTCGATGGCGAATCCCACGCCCGACGAAGCGTGCGCCGCACCGGGCCGCGCGGGCGGCGCCCCGCAGACCTCACCCTTCGAGGAGGGCCTGCAGTGGGACATCCTCAGTCAGGTGGCCGCGCTGCTCAAGGCTGCTCCCGCAGGGGGCCCGATGGCCGGCTTCACCGTCCAGCGCGCGTACATGACCGCGTACGACGGAGTGATGGCGACCTACATGGCCGCGATCCATCCGAGCGCGAGGCTGGCGAGCGGCCGTCCCGTCTATGACGGGTACATTCAGCACCGCCACCCCGGCCTCGCACGGATCCGCCGGTGCGCGCCTGCCCCCGCTGCCGACGATCCTCGGCAGGTTCTGCGCGGACTCGACGTGCCGCTGATTCGGATCATGCCGGAAACCGATGTGCTCACGCTCTATCGCTTCCGCCGCGAAGACAGCGACGCGCCGAACGACCGATACCGACTCTACGAGGTTGCCGGAGGCGCTCACGCCGACGGCGCGTTCTACCCGTTCCAGCCGTCCGTGGCCGACCTGAAGAAGATCGGCAGTCCCTATCCGTATCTTGCGGCCTGGCCCTTCCACAACCAGTGTGAGCCGGAGATGCTGTTGATGAAAACCCCCATCAACACATACGTGCTTGACGCAGCGCTCACGAATCTCACGCGCTGGGTTCGCGACGGCGTGGCGCCTCCAAAGGCCATGCGCATTTCAGTCGAGAACGGCGGCACGCCACAGGCGCGCGTTGTGCGCGACCAGTTTGGCAACGCCATCGGCGGTGTGCGGACACCCTACCTCGATGTCCCGATTGCGACCTACCACACGACCACGAGAGGCGAAACGTTCTGCCCGGAACTGGGACGCACGGACCCGTTCTCCTGGGGACGGCTCGCGACCGTCCACGGGACGCCACAGAACTACGCCACGAAGGTCTCGCAGTCGGTCGATCGGCTCGTCAAGGATCGCTGGCTGACCGAATCGGATGGCAAGAAGATCAAGGCCGAGGCGAACGCGGTCGCAACGGCAGCGGGGAACTGATGCGCTGCCTGACGTTGCTCCTCATCGTCCTCTGTAATGCCGCGCCGATCGCTGCCCAGATTCCCGCCGTGACACTTCCAAGCGTCACGGGCCCGATTCCGGTGACGGCCGCCTCGTATCCGCTCATGGCGTCCAACAAGCTCCAGGTGGTCGTCGACCTCCCGAAAGCTGGCTATGTCGAGGAAGAGTTCTTCGTCAGCGGACGCGCGAATGTCTACGACTGGGCAGCCGACGGCAGCCCGGCCATCAAGACACCCAACGCGCCGTACACCACCCGCATCATGTTGCGGCGCCCGATCGATCCGAGACGGTTCAGCGGCAACGTCATCGTCGAAATTGGCAACGTCGGCCGCGGCTATGACTTCTCGTTCTCATGGGGCGTGTCACACGACTACTTCATGGAGAGCGGCGACGCGTGGGTCGCGATCACCTATTCGCCGGAGAACGTGGAGGCGTTGAAAACCTTCGACCCCGCGCGATACGCGTCACTCTCGATGGCCAATCCGACGGCGAACGAACGCTGCGCCCCAGGGCCAGGCCCGAATGCGACGGCGACGCCGGCGCCACAGGAAGAAGGGCTGCGTTGGGACTTGATCAGCCAGGTCGGCGCACTGCTGAAGGCGGGGCGTCCATCAGGACCGCTCGCCGGTTTTGACGTGCAACGTGTCTACGGCACCTCGCACGGCGGTGAGCTGGCGACTTACATTGCCGTGTTTCATACCCGCGCGAGGCTCGCAACGGGCAGACCGGTGTATGACGGCTACATTCAGCATCGGCATCCTGGGATGACACGGCTGCGGCGCTGCGGCGCGGCACCTGCGGCGACCGACCCGCGACAGATCCTCCGGAACGTAGACGTCCCCGTGATCCGGGTCGTGTCGCAAACCGACGTGCTGCTGACGTACGCTCGACGTCGGGACGATAGCGACGCACCGAGCGACCGGTACCGGCTGTACGAAGTCGCCGGTGCTCCGCACGCCGACGCCTCGTTCTACCCGTACATGCCGACTGTGGCGGATCAGAAGAAGACCGGCTTCGATGCGTTCCTGCATTCCTGGCCGTTTCCCGATCAGTGCGAAGAGGAAACAGCCCTGCTGCGCGTGCCGATCATGACCTACGCGCTCGACGCCGCCTACGCGAACCTCACACGCTGGGTGCGAGACGGCGTCCCGGCGCCACGTGCGGCGCGCGTGGCCGTAGAGGGCGGCGGTACTCCGCTCGCCAAAGTGATGCTCGACCAGCACGGGAACGCAGTCGGAGGCGTGCGTACACCGCATCTCGACGTGCCGAGCGCCACGTACTTCACCAGCACGAAGGGACCGGGGTTGTGCGGCAACCTGGCGCACATGAAGGCGTTCGACTGGGCGACCCTGAATGCCCTCTATGGAACACCCGCAAGCTATGCGGTCCAGGTGTCCGGCGCTGTCGATCGGCTCGTTCGAGAGCGATGGCTCACCGAATCTGATGGCAGGAAGATCAAAGCGGGGATCGTCGTCCCCGCCACCGCGTCGCGCTAGCGCGGCGAGGCGGCGCCCTCGTTCGGAGGCGCTCCCGCAAACAGCCTGCGGCCGTCGGGCAGCGTGATGCTGGACGTGTTGGCGGTCGGCGTGCCATTGCGCGCCAGCCATCCCTCAACCGTCACCGCGAGGCCTGGCGGGACGTCATCCTTGCGCCAGCCGCGCCGGTATAGCGCGTTGGCGGCGCTGCATCTCGAATGCCCAGTTCACGACCTTCCCGTCGGCGCCGGCGACATCGACGTAGATCCATGCGTGCGGATTCGACCACCGCACCGTGGTCACCTTGCCAGACACCTTGATCGTCTTGGTGATATCGAACTCGGCCGAGAACGAGTGATGCGCGACGGCAGGCGCCGCAGCCATCACCCCGGCAATCGCCGCGGCCACGCAGTAAGTCTTCAGCCTCATCTTCGCTACCTCTCCCGGCTCGTGGCCACCCGGCTACTTCGCCCCGGCGGCCTTTGCGCGCGCTGCGTCCCTGACTTCCTTCAGGTGCTCCAGATCCTGGTTGTCTTCGAGACACGCCACCTCCAGCATCCCTCCGGGCTGCCGATTGAGTGGCATGGCGATCGTCCACGGCCGTGTGTAGACGATCGGGTCGGTCACCGTCGCCTCGTAGTTGATCCTGTCGGCGTTGACCGGCGTGAACCGCTCGACGGTCTGCTGTGCGTGGCTGACGATCTCACCCACTTCGTTGAGCCAGGTCTTGCCGTTCATGTTCCTGGTCTCGACGACGAGCGTGTCGCCCTCCCAACGTCCAATCGAATCCCCCTGCCATAGCCGCATCGTATCAGGCAGATGGGTCTTGCGATTCAGCGCGACCGTACGCCACGCCATTCGCTCGTGCAAGAACACCACCGCCTCCGGCGTCTGCAGAATATGGAACGGCGCCGGCACGTACATCGACCGCGGCACGCCGGCGACGATGCAGTGGGCCGTCGGGTCGTCGTATCCACGCTCGGGACGCAGACGACTCGCGGTCTCGGCGACCGCCCACGGTTGCATGGGCAGTTGACCGTCGGGTGGGTCGATGATCACGCCGCGGCCCGGCGGCGTGAGTTCAACCGGGGGATGCGGACCGAGGCCGTAGTTGGCGCCACCGGCGTCGCTCTGATAGAACCCGTTCAAGTCGGGCGTCCCGTTTGGCAGTCGGCGCACCGGGCCTGCCGGCGGCGACTTGGCCGCAGGTGCTTGCGCCAGCATATCGAGAGACAGCAACGGCCACAGGCACAGAACTGCAAGAAGCGCTCGCATCATGGCTTGGGATACCAGGTCAGGGGATCTCGCTCGAAGGCGCCGTTGGCCTCTTCCGCCTCGGCCTGACACTGGTATTCGAGGATCCGATCCATGTCTTTGTGCCGGTGGAGCGGCATGCTGATCTTCCACGGCCGTGTAAATACTTTCGGATCCTCGATCGTCGCTTCGTATCGAAGCGTATCTGCATCGAGCAGCGTGTAGCGCTCCACCACTTTCAGCGCTTCGCTGTGAAAGTTGCCCGCCATGTCGAACCAGGTGCGGTCGTTGTGGTCGGTGACGTCAACGACCAGTGTGTCCCCTTCCCATCGGCCACGGGAGTCTCCCATCCAGAATTCGAGACCGTCCGGCGTCTCGCTCCCGTCCGTGTAGATCAGGCGGTGCACCTGGGACCATTCAAACGTCATCGCGACATGATCGCGCGTCTGATAGATCTGGAACGGCCACTCCATGTACATGATCCGCGGCACGCCAGGCATGTAGCAACGGGCCAGCGGATCGGCGGTGGCTCTCGCGGCGAAATTCTCGAGTTTCTTCTTCGCTGCCCACGGCTGATAGGGGATCTCCCCGCCTTCAACCACGCTGCGACCGGCGGGCATGCCGTGCCGGGCGACGTGGTCCTGCAGGTCGTACGACGCACGATTGCGCACCTGCCAGATCCCCTGCAGGTTGGGACGGCCGTCCGGCATACGAGGCAGCGCGCCAGGCGCTGACACAGCCTGCGCAAACGCGAGTGTCGGGACCGCCAGCAGCAGCCATACGACCAGTCTCATCGGGCAAAATTATACCCGCGGACGCGGCAGCTTGTCCCCAGCGTCACCGGCGGCGCGAGCCGCTGAGCTTGACGGCGGCCGGCGAGACTTTCGAGTGAACGGGCGCCGCGAGCCACTTCTCGGCCCATTTCCCGATCGCCATGACCGGCGCTTCGAGCGCCTTGCCCTTCTCCGTCAGGGCGTACTCGACACCGATGGGCGCCTCGGGCAGGACCGTTCGCACGACGACACCTTCCAACTCGAGCTCCTTGAGCCGCTCGGCGAGCATGCGGTCGCTGATGTCGGGGATCCGGGCCCTGAGCTCGTTGTAGCGGCAGGGCCCGCTGAGCAACACGCGGATGATCGCGCCGGCCCATCGGCGACCCAGTAGTTCGACCGCGTGGTGATATCGCGGGCAGACTGACGAACCTTGAGCCATGAACGTATCTTACCTCCGAATGCGAACTTGACAGAAGTAACTTACTTAAATATAGTTACTGACTAACAGTTACTTAGCGTGTTTGGAGGTATCCCATGAGCACCGTTTCCACAGCAGTTGCCACGACCTGGCGGGTCGACTCGACCCACTCCCTGGCCGAGTTCGCCGTCAGGCACTTGATGATCTCCACCGTGAAAGGGCGGTTCACCGAAGTGACCGGTACCCTGATCGGCGACGACACCGACCCCGAGAATGCCTCGATCGAGCTCACCATCCCGGTTCTGGGTATCGACACCCGTGAACCGCAGCGCGACGCGCACCTGCGCTCGGCCGACTTCTTCGAAGCCGAGCGATATCCGGCGATTCACTTCCGAAGCACTCGTATCGCCAGAGCCGGCGGAGATCAATTCACCGTGACCGGCGATCTGACGATTCGCGGCACGACGAGGCCGGTGACACTCACCGTGGAGTCCGGCGGACGCGGGAAGGATCCCTGGGGCGGTGAACGCCTCGGCTTCAGCATGGCCACGACCATCAATCGCAAGGATTTCGGACTGCACTGGAATCAGGCGCTCGAAGCCGGCGGCGTGGTGGTCGGTAACGAGGTGAAGATCTCGGTCGACCTCCAACTGGTCAGGTCGTCCGAGTGAATGGCGTCACGTGGGCGGGCCTTCTCGAGGCCCGCCCTGCGCGGCCCGGTCACATTCGCCGATGACGCTGATATTGAACGGTCGAGTTCATACGGTGGATGTCGATCCGGCCACCCCGCTCCTGTACGTGCTCAGCGACGATGGCGTCACTGCCTCTTGTGCGGAACAGACGGATAATAGTCGGAAAGGCCCCAAAGTCGGGGGCCGCTGCGGACTTCTCGGAGGATCCCCACTATGCTTCGACACGTGAATCACTCGGTCGCGACTCGGATCGGTCTGGCGCTGGCGACTGTAACCCTGACCTTCTGCACGGTAGGCACCGTGCAGGCACAGACCACCTATGTCGGCGCATCCGCCGTGGCCGACATCGCGCGATTCGGCTCCGCCGGCGTCGAGGACTCTTCGGGCGGCGAGGCATTCGGGTGGGCCATCCGGGTCGGCACCGCAATAACGGACAGATGGGGGATCGACCTCGAGTTCACGCGCCCCGGCGAGATCGAACAGGAGAACTCGTTCAGCTACTTGGCTGGGGGGCTTGAAACCGTTCTCCCCGATTTCGCCCCAGGCCGCGTCCCTCCAGCCGCCGGCATCCCGATCGACATTGGGCAAATCGGCACTGCCCTGTCAGTCCCGTTCAGTTCGATGACGAAACAGCGATATTCAACCCTCACCGTCATGCCGTACCTCCGGCAGTCGCTGGGCTCCCGTGCCGACATTGTTTATTTGGGCGGCCTGGCGTTTGTCCGCACTTCCAGCCAAGTGAGTTTTGGCGGCGGCATCAGGCTTCTCGGCAGCATCATCCCATTCGAGCAGTCATTCGTGACGTACGGCGCAGCGCCGGTGGTCGGTGTCGACGTCCGCGTGTCGATGACCGATCATCTGCGCCTCGTGCCCGGTCTCCGGCTCCTGGTGGTTGACGAGGGCGGCCGCAGCGGCTGGGTCACAAGGCCGTCAATCGGGTTGCAGTGGACCTTCTAAGACCGAGTGGCCACTAGACCTCTCGAGGCATATCTGCAGGCTGCGCACCATTGGACCGAAACATGCTCCACGATGACACCTCCGGTCGACTTCGGCTTCATGGTCTGGGGCAGCGCGTATGTGGTTTTGAAGTGGACGGTGGGTCTGTGGACGATCCGCCGCGTGAAGTATCGGCTTGATCAATCGTCCCGCGCCGGCGTCGAGGCGTTGACGATTCCCTGGCAGCGGAGTCAGAACCGGAAGGTATAGCTGGCTCTCATGCTCACATCCATCACCTCCGAGCTGAATGTGTTGTCCTTGTCCCTGTCCTGCATGCGGTGATTCAGGACGATGAGGCTCTCCTGTCCTGCCTTCGGTATCCAGCGCAAGCGAAGGTTGGCGCCGATAACTTCAGAGACGTTGTCGTACTGAATCAGGTTCACCCAATACAACGTCGATGAGAAGTTGACCTCCGTGGTGAGCCGCGCGAGGCGTGTCACGAACGTCCCTTCCGGCAAGTCGATATCGTTCAGGTCGTACCTCAATCCAAGAGCGAAATGCCTGGATTGCTTCCAGGCGAACTGACCGCCGACATTCACTCGAGACCCGCCGTAGAAGTCTCCCGCGCGATACGTTACGCCTCCCGAGAAGGTGCGCTGCCCTCCTGTCTGGGTGCTCAACACCGTCTCCCCAAACGAGTACCGACCCGGCGGCACGACGACCCGGCGCGAGATGTCCTCGTAGATCGTGAACGGCTCCAGCACGACTTCTTCCGTGGCGCTGTAGTGGACGTTCAGCTGTTCCGCTGTGTTCGTGCGTACCTCCAGCAGCCGAGCGAGTACGACGCTCGACTGCAGTCCGCCATCGAGCAGGGAGATCCGTTCGACATCGACGCCGGCGAAAAGCGTCTGGAGCACCCGGCCGCCGGCGAAATGCGTGTACCCCACGTCGGCGGTCGTATCGCGCACGTTCGTTCGGCTCACGAACCCAAGCGCCGGGTTGAAGCTGGCCCCAATTTCCCTGTAGCCCAGGCCGCCTCTCCATTCCTCGTTGGTCGGAACTCTGATCCCGAGACCGAACGCCGCGTCGTTGCCGGCCACCCCTTCCGTGTCCGACTTCTGGATCCAGGTCTCGGCCTCGAGGACACGGCCACCGGGAAGATGTGTGTTGAGGTAGCGGAAGTCGACGCCGACCAGCGAATTACTGCGGTTGGAGTTCGGGTCGCCGTGTGTCACGATCGCGCCGACGCTGGATTCCTCGAGCACGTTCGCCGACAGGCGTCCGACGAACGCCGCACCCGCGTCGACATCCCTGAACCCATCCTGACGAATGGCCAACGCACCAACGTTCCAACGGCCCACGCGACCGCTCAGCTTGCCGCCGTATTCGAGGTCCACTGGCGCACCCGCTGGGCTCAAGCCCAGGCGTCGGGAGAAGAACGGCCGAGCGTTGTTCTCGCTGGAGGGCGTGCTCGCGCTGTTGCCGCTGTTGCCGATTCGTCCGAACTCGAAGAGATCGGCGTCGTTGAGAAAGAAGTCGCGCTTCTCCGGAAAGAAGAGGTTGAAGCGGGTCAAGTTGACCTGCCGGTCGTCCACTTCGGCCGCGGAAAAGTCGGTGTTCACCGTGAGTGACGCATTGAGCGACGGCGTCACCCGGTAAAAGGCGTCGAGTGACGGCTCGAAGTCCGAATCGGTTCCCGATGGAGAGTAGGCCCGTTGTTGATTGACCGAGGCTGACGGGACAACGTCGAGGCCGATGCCCTGATCCAGCTCCGCGAACCCGGTGGCGAGACCCATGATGCTGGGGTTGTAGCTGCGATTGCGAGACACCCAGACCATTTCCTCGCCTCGGCGCCGGATCGACCTGCCGAAGTTGAATCCCCACGTGTCGATGGACCGGTCGAACGAGATGCTCTTGAACGGAATCTCCAGCTCGGCGGTCCAGCCGTTCTCGAATACCGACGAGGCGGTATCCCAGACGGCCGTCCATTCACTCTGAAACGCGTTGACCGATTCGTACAGTGCGTCGTGCCGCACGCCGTTGAGATTCGTTTCGAAGCGGTAGCCGCCCCGCCGGGTATTGTAAGGGTCGAGGATCACGACCAGGCGATCGTCGGTGCCCAAACCTTGTCCGTGTCTCGCGACCTTCGCCACAATCCGGTCCGGGTCGCTGTCGAACATTCTCGCGCCCACGTACAAGGCGTCGTCCGTATAGACCAGATAGACTTCGGTGCGCTCGGACGGCGCTGTGCCATCACCCGGTCGAATCTGATGAAAATCGGTGATCGAATCGGTTTGTCCCCAGATCGCCTCATCCAATCGGCCGTCGAGGATGGGTGGCGACGCCACCCGCGTCGCCCGCACACTTTTCATGGAGCCTGTCGCCGGCTCACTCTGAGCCAACGCAAAATCTGGCACGAACGTGTGCATCAGACCGGCACACAGGAGAACGCCTCGCATGAGCATCGAGTATATGACGATGCATGACGGTGGACGGCTCGCGCACGGTCGCTTCTGTGCACCGACCGGAGGTTTGGAGAGCGCGCTATGATGCGACTCATGCCGAGAGACTGAGCGGTCTGCGTTTCGCCGTAGAGCGCACGCTTCAGCGTGCGCGTGTCCGCGGAGGCTAACGCGAAGGCTCGCGGTCCAGCTCTACGCGAAGGCGGAACTCCGTCACGCCGATCGCGCCTCTAGCCGACCGATTCCAGGAACGCGCGGCGGGAACGGCTGCTCACGAGCGCGCTACATCCAACACGCGGAAGGGCTGTACGTAGTGTCCGCCTTCAGGCGGACTGCGGCCGCGCTGAACCGGCGCTACGGCAGGCCAAGGAGCGTGGCCGGGTTGCGCTTCGTCATCACGTCGAGGTCGGCCACGGTGATGCCGCGGTCGCGCATCGCGCCGAGAAAGGCGGCGAATCCGTCGGCCGGAAGTGCGTTGCCGAGTTGTCCCAAGTCGGAAGACAGAATCGTCACGGCAGCGCCAATCTTCTTGATTGCGTCGGCGAATCGATCCATCCGTGCCTGATCGTCAGGCGTCTTGAGAGCGCTGCCGACGAACTCGATGAAAGCCCCTTCTTTCGAGGCCTCCTGCATCTGCGCGACGGTCATCGAGATGGGCGGGTTCATCGCGTGCGTCACGACCATTCGCCGAACGCCCTGACGCCGCGCCTCCCGGAGCACCAGCAGGACCTCTTGTGCCGATACGTGGCCGGTCGCCAGCACGAGATTGTGCTTCGCGATCATCCCGATGACGGCCTTGGTCTCCGGCAGGAGTTCGCCGTTGCGCGACACGCTCACGAACGGCCGGTTCTCCTTCGCCGTTCGAACGGCGTTCTCGGCGTCGAACGTGGACATCCACACGATGCGTCCGAACCCACCGGTGACCTTCGTCATGTGCTCGACCGCGTGCGGGTTCATTCCGCCGACCGTCAGGTTCAGGTCGATACCGCCGAAGACCTCGATGCCAGGCACCGCCTTGCGCACCATGAAGACGGGACCAGCGGACGACTCGTAATGGTTCTTGAGCACGATCGCGCGCATGCCCTTCGCTTTCGCGAGGGTCGCCGCTTCGACGCCATCAACCGAGCGCGGACGGTCGTCGGGAAGACTGTGTACGTGTATGTCGATGGCGCCTCGAAGGAGGCTCTCGGGGGACGTCGCGGCGCCCTGCTGCGCTCCCGCAGCCTGGCCCGTGAGTCTGACCAGGACGATACCGCACGCAAGCGCGGCGGCAACGGCAGCGGTCCGACGCATGCTCAATTCGTCTCTTTGAAGATCAGCTCCACGTTCGCGCGCACGCGAACCGGGATCGGCGTCGCTTCGTAGCCTGCGTATTTCGAAGGCGTCGCCCAGGCCTTGGCCACTTCGTCGACAGTCCGGCCCGCCCGTTTCCCATCCTGAGCGACCTTCACGAAGTCGCGGACGTACTGGATGAACTCTCGAAGGTCCGCCCGAGTGGTCGTGGCGCTGAAGTGCCCGTTGATGATCGTCTGGACGTTGACCTTGTCTGCGAAGTCCGCGACCTTCGTCAGCGTCTCCGCATAGCCAACGCCGGTACCGCCGTTGTTGGCGTCCATGCCCGGCAGTCCCTTGGTCGCGAACACGTCCGCCATGTGCAGGACGCGCGCCGCCGGGAAGAGCACCATCGCGTCGCCATTGGTGTGCGCACGCCCGAAGTAGTGCAACTCGATGCGATCGGCGCCGCTGCCGATCGTCATCGTGTCCTTGAACGTTCGCTTGGCCATCCCGGTGCCATTGTTCCTGGTGAAGATGTTCGTTGGCGGGCCGCCGGCCGGCTGCGCCACAAACGACGCCGGCCGCATCGCCGTCATGTTGGCCTTCGTGTTCTCGTGCGCAACGACATCGACCGTGGCCGGGAACTCGACGTTTCCGCTCACGTGATCGCCATGGGTGTGCGTGTTGATGATCATCGTCACCGGCTTGTCGGTGAGCATCTTGATCCTGTCGAGCAGCGGCCGCCCCCAGCCAGGGTTCTTGGTATCGACGACCACGACCCCATCGGCCGTGACGAACACCGCCGTGTTGCCGCCCCCGCCGGCCGTGAGCGCCTTGAGGACGTACAAGTTGTCGGATAGCTTGTCGACTTCGATGGCGGATGCCGCAGGCGCCGGGGCCTGCTGGAGCGCCATGGCCGTCATGGAAAGGGCGCCGAACACGAGCAAGCCGCCGAGGACGATCAGTCTCCTCATGAATCCCTCCGTCAAGGACGCATAGATGATACGCGTTTTCTTCGAGGCGGTGGAGCCCCGGTCGGCAGGCCGAAACAGATCCCGCGACTCAGCCGTGCGCAGCGACTGTCGCTCGCACTCGTGCTGTCTTCAGCGGTCGTAGGGGCTGCTGTTGGCGGGGAGCAGGACTCCGCGCGTACCGTCGAGATCTTCGACCCTGCCGACGATGGAGTTCGCCGAGATGAACCCCAGGAATTGCGACACCTCCTGGTTCATCCGGTAGTCGGCAATGACCACGTACTGGCCTTCTGGAACTCTCGCGTCCCACGGGTGCCTCTCGCCGTAGTTCGCGGCGAAATCACGCGACACCCAGGTCAGAGGCACATCGTTGACGAACACACCGGACTTGTCGATCCGCACGCGATCGCCTGCGATGGCTACGATGCGGGGATCCGGACTGGGCTTCGTTTGATCTTTGGACTGAATTCGTACTGTATCGCCGCGGTTGTAGCCCAAGGTCGTCTGGGCCATGAGCGCAGGCGCAGAAGACATGAGGACAGCGAGAATGACGACCAGGTTCCGCATGGGGACGGCTCCTTTTCTGGTCTCGCCTCGGCGAGCCTTCGAGAAGGTTCTAGAGAGGAGATTATGCTTTCTCGGCGGCCCTTTACAAGCACCAGATCCGTCGGAAAACGAGCAGGTACGAATTTCGTAATCAGGGGCCCTCCTGAGAGGCGGAACGAGGCCCCTTTGTACCTCGTACAGGTGAGTTTGGTCTGCGAAACTCAGCCCAATGGGTGATGATTTCGCCATGGGCTGCTACGAGAATCACGTCCTTCCGCGCCTCGTGCACCTGTCGATGCGCCAGGACCGATTCCTCGCCTACCGCCGTCGCGTGATTTCCGCCGCCAGGGGTCGAGTGCTTGAAATCGGTGTCGGTTCTGGGCTCAATCTCCCCCTCTACACGGACGTCGTCGAGCGCGTCATCGGGATCGATACATCGCCACAGCTCCTCGCAATGGCGCGTGAGGTCCATCGACGACATGACGACCTCTCAATCGAGTTGATCGAGGGCTCCGCGGAGGCGCTTCCCTTGAAGGATACGAGCGTGGACACGGTCGTGACCACGTGGACGCTGTGCACCATCCCCGACGCGCGCGTCGCGTTGCGAGAGATGCGGCGCGTGTTGAGGGCCTCGGGCGCGCTCCTATTCGTGGAACACGGACGTTCGCAGGACGAACAGGTGAGACGCTGGCAGGACCGGCTGACGCCGGCGTGGAAGCGTCTCGCCGGCGGGTGTCACCTGAACCGCCCGATCCGGCAGCTTCTCGAAGAGTCCGGCTTTGGCATCGAACGACTCGAGACCGGATACATGAAGGGCCCCCGGCCCATGACCTTCATGTACGAAGGTACAGCGCGGCCATTGCGACCGGGGGAACCGGCGTGATGTCCTCAGTGAGACTGGGCTAGCTCCCGCAACGATCCGAATCACCGACGCACGGGATCGCCCGCAGAAACTCGTAAATCGCCTGAAGCTCGCGGTCCGACATCTTGCCGTATACCGGCCACGGCATGACCTGCAGCAGGGGCGAGATCTGCGGGTGACGATTCTTGAAATCGGTTCCCAGCCGCATTACCTCGACGAACTCGTCGAGGGTCAGGCCTGCCGGTAGTCCCGACGAGGCACGCGGCGTCAGATTGCGTGACGTGAAAAAGGGGCCGAATACCTGGCCACCGGCGAGGTAGCCGGCCGCATTGATCACTTCGGGTTGCCCGAAGAAGGGGTTGCCACCCTCAGCATATGACGGCGCGGTGTGACAGTCGTTGCAACCGCCCTGCGCATTGACGATGTAGCTACCCTCCCGGACGAGGGCTGGATTCAAGCCGGCGAGGTTCAGCGGCACCGGAGCGATCTCGGCGCCTTGCTGGATGCTGCTCTTGCCTTGGGCGTGACCGTCTGCACTTGCGAGAAACAGAACAAACCCAAGCGCTGCGCCGAACACCGTTACCGCGCCGATCAAGGTCTTCTTCATACAATCCCTCCCGAGTGTCACATCGCCCCAACGCCAAAGACGGCAGTGTACCACGCAGATCTGCCACGCACAGCGCTCATACCCGGCGGGTCCGCTTCGCGGCACCCGCCCTACGTTTTGCAGCTGTTCCCGGCGAGTCCGCTTCGCGGCACCCGCCCTACGTTTGCGATTGAAGGTTGACCGGTCCATGAACTACGGCAGCCGTGAGAGTTGGTCGAGAAGCTTGCCGCGCGCGCTGTCGGCCGGGACAAGCCGCTGCACGCGCTCGCCCGAGAACACTTCACCCGTGTAGATATAGCCGCGTGAGTCGGTGGCGGCGAGCTCCAGTCCGAAGAACTGGCCGCCATTGTCGCCCATGCTTCCGAAGCGGCCGAGGACGGTGCCGTCCGCACGGTTCAAGAACCAGATCGTGTTGTTCTTCATGTCGGAGACGTAGAGGTAGCGCTGCTCCTTGTCGGCCGAGAAGGTCACCCCTCCAGCCGCGCCACGGCTGCCGGTGCGCTCATCACGTCTGGTCCCCGAGAGGGCGACGACGAATTCCTTCACGAACTTCCCTTCTCGAGTGAACGCCTGGACACGTTCCGCCGCCCGATCCGCGGCATACACCATCCCGTCGCGTGAGATGGCAACCGTCAGGTGCGACTGAAAGTCCTTCGGCGGCGTGGTGCCCACCCACTGGTGGTCGGCGGGATCCGTCGAGATGTCCGCGAGCTTCTTCCCGTAGGCGCCCCAGCCGCGCTTGAACGCCAGCGTGGTGAGATCGAAGACGAGCACGCGTCCACCAAGATAGTTCTCGGCGACGTAGATTTCGTTGTGTGTTTCGTCGACACGCACTTCCTCAGTGGTGCCGACCATCATCGGCGTAGATGGAGGGTACTTCGCGTAGAACCCCGCCAGCTTCTTCATCTCCGCGGCCTCCAGCGCCACCGGGTTGTACCCAGGCCCGTTCGGCGGCAGCAGGAAGCGCGTAACCGGCGCGGGACTGCCCTGCCCCGGCACACGCGCCGCGATCGCCGCCGGCTGGTTCGGCCCGCCGCCGACGCGCTCGGGAATGCGCGGAATCTCGCCCACCAACTTGCCTGTTCGCGTGTCGTACTTCCGGACGGTGTCCTGCCCCAGATACGCGAAGCCGCGGTCGTCGACGTCCATGCCGTGCCCCTGTGGCGCATCGAACGAGCCGAGCACGCTCCCGTCCTTGCTGAGGTGGATCATCGACGGTGGGCGCACACAGCAGTCGGAGACGCCTACCTCGGCTTCGAGCTCGAGGCTCGTCAGGTCAGTCGGCCGGTGATACACCCAGACGTTGTCGTCCTTGTCGATCCCCAGTCCGATGACGCCGCCGATTTTCCACTTGTTCGGCAGCGGCTTCGGCCAGTCGGGGTCGAATTTGTAGTGCGGCGCGTTTTGTCCCTGCGCCCCCACCCCGGCGAACAGTCCCAGCGCACCGAACGCAACGGCAAGGACGACGACGTTCACGCGCACGCTGCGGTCAGTAATCTTCTTCATTCAAACTCTCCATCAGAGCCGTAGCCGATACAGGGTGCCGGGACCATGAGGGTCGTGTCGCGCGCCACCTGCAATCCGCCAGGAAGGCGTCGCGGGAAATTCCGACTGGGATCTTACCTATGTTTTGGAAAAGCGCTTGAGTCGTGTGACTCCCCATAAAGGACAACCCCGCAGAGCGCTGTCTTCCACAACTGTGACGAATTGTTCAGAAACTCTTCAGGATTAAGGCTAAAGCACTGCGGGTACGATCGCTGCGAGGTATCTAGACCGGTTTTCGATTCGGCGTAGAGCGGAGGCTTTAGCCTCCGCGGACACGCGCACGCTGAAGCGTGCGCTCTACGGCGAAACGCAAATCGCTCTAGCCTGCCAGGATGTGTGGTGCCTATGCGCGAGTGGATCGTCATTCTCCTTCTTTCTTCAGCAGTCGGCGCGAGCGCGTGCGGACGAACGGCTGGTGACAACAGCGACGGCCCGCAGTCGAACGGCGGAGCTGCCGCGTGGTCGATGACGATCGAACCGGTCGACTCGCCAGCCGGCCCGAACAGCAGCGAACCGCAGCTCACCGCCTCCGATCGGGGCGTCATCCTGAGCTGGGTCGAACGCGCGGGAGCGATGGCGCACCTCAAGTTCGCCGAACGTACGTCCTCCGGCTGGAGCGAACCCACAACGGTGGCATCTGGCAACAACTGGTTCCTGAGTTATGCGGACCCGCCAACGGTCCAGCGCCGTCCCAGCGGTACCTTGGTCGCGAATTGGCTCGTGTCGACGAACCCGGATTACGAAGGCAACGACCTACAGGTGTCATATTCGCAAGACAACGGGAAGACCTGGGCTCGGCCGTTCGTTCCCCATCACGACGGCACGGAACAGCAGCATGCGTTTGCGTCCTTTTTCGAGCTGCCCGGAAACGTGCTCGGGGTGAGCTGGCTCGACGGAAGGGATACCCAACCGAGCGACGCCAATCCCAACGGTGGACCCATGGCCCTTCGCTACGCCGCCTACGACGCCCAGTGGAAGCGGACCGCGGAAGGTGTCGTCGATCAGCAAGCGTGCGAATGTTGTTCGACCATGGCGGCGATGACGTCGGAGGGCGTGCTGATCGCGTTCCGCGACCGGTCGGACAAGGAGATTCGCGACATCGCCGTGTCGCGGTTCGAGAACGGGACGTGGGCGGCAGCCACGACGGTGCACAACGACAACTTCGAAATGTACGGCTGCCCGGTGAACGGCCCTGCCCTGAGTGCGCGTGGACGCCAGGCGGCCGTAGCTTGGTTCACGGTCAAGAACGACCAGGGGCAGGCCTACGCCGCCTTGTCGAATGATGCCGGCCGGACCTGGGGAGCGCCCATTCGCCTCGACGAGGGCGTCTCGCTCGGGCGCGTTGATGTCGAGGTACTGGACGATGGTTCGGCTGTGGCGACGTGGGTGGAATATGCCGACAGCCGCTCGCAGTTGCGGATGCGACGCGTTGAGGCGTCAGGAACCAGGTCGGACGCCGTGTCCGTGGCCACCGGCATCGAAGGCGGCAGCGCCAGCGGCTTCCCTCGTTTCGCGCGACACGGCGATGAGCTGGTCTTTGCGTGGACGGAGAGTGCGACAAAGGGCGACAGCGGCGAGTCCTTACTCACAGTACACACCGCCATCGCGCATCTACCGCATTAGGATTTCTACTTGAATTTCTCTGGATAGAGCGCCTCGGCGACTTTACGCACCGCGGCGATGTTGCGAATACCCGGTGTGGAGCTGCTGAAATCGATCGTGATGAAGCGCTGATGTTGCACGGCGCCGATGCCCGCGCGCGCGTGGGCCGCCGACAGCCACTCGCGTTTCTGAGCGACCGTCGACCAGGACGCGTTCACGAGCACGACGACCTCGGGATTCCTCGCCACGACATCGTCCCAACTCACGGTGCCCCACGAACCTTGCACGTCGGCGAAGACATTCTGCGCCCCCGCCAGTCGCAGGATTTCGTTCGGCGTTCCGCAGCAGGCGCCGACGAACGGCGGGATCCCGCTGTCATACCACAGCACGCGCACTGGTGTTTTCACCGCGCCAATCTGGTTGCGTATGGCCTCCAGATCTGCCCGATATGTGGCGATCAAGTGCTCCGCGCGCGGGAGGACGCCGAAGATGCGGGCGATGTCTCGGATTTCAGCGAATACCGTCTCTATCGATGCCGGCCTCGATCGGTCGCGCCCCTCGCACCCGGAGGGCGACAGATAGCTGCCGACCCCGGAGTCCAGCAGATCGCGCATCCCGTCAACCTCCTCGGAGAACGCACTTTCGAAGGCCGCATACACAAAATCGGGGTCGGCATCGAGCAGCTCGTCGCGGGAGGGATACCCTCTCGCCCGCACCGGAATGGCTGCGTAGGCGTCCGCGTACTCTTCCAGGATCGCGTCGTCCAGAAATGCGGTGCCGACCATGCGATCGTGCAGGCCGAGCGCCAGCATGATCTCCGTCGCCGCCTGATTCATCGTGAAGGCGCGCTTCGGCGCGTGCGTATAGGTCGTGAAGGTGCCACAGTTCTCAATCGAGACGGGAAACGGCGTGGCGGCGAACGACACAGTGGAGGGCGCCGCCAGGAGCGCTATCACCGCGATCGGCAGGAGAGCGGTCAACACACGTGTCATTCGCATGGCCTCGTATCTGAAGAAGGAAGAAACCCGAACGGCGCGAAGGTATCTCAGCGGCGAGAGAGTCACAACTGAAGTGTTGCTGAAGTTTTCGTCAGGAATCTTCAATCCGGCGTCCGAGACCACCGTGCGTGCGCGCACTCGACAGCGGTGGCCAAAGGTTATGATCGAGGTGCCCGTGGATGACAAACCGGTCAGTGAGAAAACCCCGGGATGGCGGCACGCCCTCTTCGCGTGGCTGACGGGAACGACGCCGTCTCCGCACCCCTCTTCCAACTCCGCGAGCCCTCGGGATCCCGAGAGCATGCCCGTTCGCATCGGGCACTACGAGGTTGTGCGCAAGCTCGGAGAAGGTGGGATGGGCGTGGTCTATGCGGCGCGCGACGAACGACTGGAACGAACCGTTGCCGTGAAGATGATGTCGTCGCTGGCCGGCGACGACACGGCGCGGAAACGCTTCTGGCGCGAAGCCAGGGCCGCCGCGAGCGTGAATCATCCCAACGTCTGCCAGATTCACGAAATAGGCGAGGACAGGGGCACGCTGTTCATCGCGATGGAGCTCCTCGAAGGGGAGTCGTTGGCGGACCGCCTGAAGCGGGGACCGCTGAGCGTGTCCGAGACGGTGCAAATCGGCCTCGGCATGCTGGCCGCCCTCTCGGCGCTGCACGGCCGAGGTCTCATGCACCGCGATCTCAAACCGTCCAACGTATTCCTCACCCCCCACGGGGTGAAGCTGCTGGACTTCGGCCTGGCGCGACCCGAGGAGGAGGGATCGTTTGGCGGAGCCACGGTATTGACACGCAGCGGGGTGGCGATAGGCACTCCCCGATACATGGCCCCGGAACAGGCATTGGGCGAGACGCTCGACGCGCGCTGCGATCTGTTCGCCGCGGGCGCCATCCTGTTCGAGATGCTCGCGGGTCGCCCGGCGTTTGCAGGCCGTACGGTCGTCGATGTCCTGCACGCGACGCTTCACGAACATCCTCCCGCACTCACCGGCTCGCCCGCTGTTGCCGCAGTCGATCGAGTGATCCGACGCGCGCTGGCCAAGCGGCCCGTCGATAGACCGGTGTCGGCCGACGATATGGCCGAGCAACTGCGCGATATTCGAGGCGGCGACGACACGCCGGTGCTGGCTCGCGCACTCACACGCCTCGTCGTGCTGCCCTTCCGCGTGCTGCGCCCCGATCCCGAAACCGACTTCTTGGCCTTCAGCTTGCCGGACGCCATCGCGACCTCGCTGTCCGCCGTCGATTCGCTGGTGGTGCGCTCCAGCGCCGTCGCCGCGCGCTTCGCAGGCGAGACGCCGGACCTCAAAGTCATCGCGGCGGAGGCCGATGTCGACCAGGTGGTCATGGGAACGCTGCTCCGCTCCGGCGATCAGGTTCGGGCCGTGGCGCAGCTCGTCGAGGCCCCCGGCGGTACGCTGATCACCTCACACACGATCCAGTCGTCGCTGGGCGACCTCTTCCGGTTGCAAGACGACATTGCTCGGCGGGTCGTGGAGGCGTTGTCGCTGCCGCTGGGCGGTGGAGCGACACCGCCCACGCCAGGCGCACCGCACCACCCTCGAGCCTACGAGTTCTATCTTCGAGCGAATGAGTTGGCGCGTAGCTACGACGGACTCCCCCGGGCGCGCGACTTGTACCTCCGAGCGCTCGAGCTCGATCCATACTTCGCTCCCGCGTGGGCCCACCTCGGCCGCAGCCACCGCGTGATCGGCAAGTACATCGAAGGCACGAGCGACAGCGAGTTACGTGCCCAGGAGGCGTTGGGTCGTGCCCTCGAGCTCAACCCTCACCTGTCGGTCGCCCACAAGTTCTACGCAAATCTGGAGGCTGATATCGGAGAGGCACAGCGAGCGGTCGTGCGCCTGCTGGGCGAGGCCAACCGTCACGGCAACGATCCAGAGCTGTTCGCGGGGCTCGTGCACGCGTGTCGTTACTGCGGACTCTACGACCAGTCAATCGCCGCGCACGCCGAGGCGCGTCGGCTCGATCCGAACGTGCCCACGAGCATCGAGCAAACGCTGCTGATGACCGGCGACATCGATCGCCTCTTCAACGTCGAACGGACCCCGATCGATCCAGGCGGAGACAATGGGATTCGCGTGATCGGCCTCGGACTCGCAGGACGCCGCGACGAGGCGCACCGTTTGCTGCTCGACATGCGTCGGACACAGCGCATTCCTCTCTTCGAATCGTGGGCCGCATACCTCACGGCGTGGCTCGACTATCGCCCGGCTGATATGCCCGACCTCTCCATGCTTGGCGCCTTGAAGATCAATGAGGATCCCGAGGCCATGTTCCAGGAGGGATGGCTGCTCTGCGATGTCGGCGAGCACCAACGGGGACTGCGGCACCTGCGGCGTGCGGTTGGCAAGGGCTACTTCGTCGCGCCGACTCTTTCAGGCGGCCGGGCGTTCGACGCGTTACGGAACGATCCCGACTTCCAAGCGCTGCTGGCCGAGGCGGAAAACAGTCGCGCGCAGGCGCTCGCGGCGTTCCGCGAGGCCGGAGGCGAACGGCTGCTCGGCCAGTGACGGCGAGCGCTATGATCGCGGCCTGGCGCGCACCCAACAGCGAGACGACGTGAAAACCCTGGCTCGACCCCGCGACAAGGCTGAGCTCCTGCTGAGAGTGAGGAAGGTGCGACCGGAGAGCCAGGGCCGCTGGGGACGGATGTCGGCGCACCAGATGATCTGCCACCTCTGCGACTCCTTTCGCATCGTCACAGGCCACAAGTCGGTGAGCTTCGCTTCCGGCGTGATGCAGCGGACGATCGTCAAGTGGATCGCGTTGTACGCGCCGCTCCCGTGGCCGGCGGGAATCCCCACGGTGCCGGAAATCGATCAGGAAATGGGAGGCACCGGACCAGTGGACTTCGCGGAAGACGTGGCGCAGCTCGAGGCCTTGCTAGAGAGCGTCGCCGCGCGGACAAGCACTGCGGACTGGCGCGCGCATCCGATATTCGGCCGGATGTCCGAGACCGCGTGGCTGCGCTGGGCCTACCTCCACGTCGATCATCACCTTCGTCAGTTCGGCGTGTAGCGTCGCGCCGCGCTACTCTCGCTTCAGCGGACGGCGCTGCGAACCAGGACCTAAATACGACTTGACCAGTCGGAGTTCAATCGCTAGTATTCTGTGGCTAGTTGAGATTGGGTCTCAATATCGGTTTGGTCCTGCCTCGACCGACACGAACCGCGTTGCTGAACGGCTCTTCGACTGGATCAGTGCTCACGAAGAAGGAAATTCTACGAATGAAATGCTCGCCCCGATTGTCGAATGCCTAACCAAGATTGATCCCGTTGTTCTCTGTAGCGCTCGCCATCCTGCTCACGTTGGGCAGTCCCTCGTATGCCACGCCGTCTCAGGGCGCCGAACAGGGGCGCGGCACGATCGCAGGAGAGGTGACCGACCAGACGGGTCAGCGCATTCCCGGTGCGGTCGTGCTGCTCCAGCCGGTCTCGGGAGAGCGTCGGGAAACGACGAGCGACGCGCGAGGTGAGTTCGCGTTCGACGACGTCGCGTCGGGGCCGTATCGAGTGACAGCGTCGATAACCGGCTTCACGACGGTACCGCGAGGTCGCCGTGAGGCGGGCGTCGGCCGACGAATAACGCTGGCGCTTGGACTGGACGGGATCACAGCGCAGGTGACGGTGACGGCCCCCAGCCCTCAGGGGTACGACGCTCCGCGCGCGGCGGCAGCCACCCGGCTGAATGTCCCGATCATCGACACGCCGGTGTCTGTGCAGGTTGTGCCGCGCCGGGTGATCGAAGACCAGGCAGCGCTCGGCCTCGAGGATGTGTACACCAACGTGAGCGGCGTCGCCGAGTCCGGCAACACACTGAACGCTCAGACCGAGATTCGCCCCATGATCCGTGGCTTCGAGACGGCGGTGCCTCTCCGCAACGGCCTGCGCGCGACCACGGTCGGCGCGGTCGATCTGGTCAATATCGACTCGGTCGAAGTCCTCAAAGGGCCGGCGTCGATCCTCTATGGTGCCCTCGAGCCGGGCGGCGTGCTCAACTACGTGACGAAAAAGCCGTTGATGGCGCCGCGCTACGACGTCGCCCAGCAGTTCGGCACCAATAACCACCTGCGCACGACTATCGATGCCACCGGTCCGCTGAACGCCGGGCGGACGCTGGCGTACCGCGCGATCGGCGCTTTCGAAGATGCCGACTCGTTTCGCGATTCCCTGCATCTGCGCCGCGTCGCCTTCGTCCCCTCGATCACCTTCCGTCCCAGCGAGCGCACGGAATTGTTTTCCGATTTCTCATACTCGAAAGAGACGCTCCCCTACGACAGCGGTGTACCGTTCGGCGCCGACGGCCAGCCGCTGGTCGCGCCCAGCAAGTTCTTCGGCGATCCGGCGCTCGACGGACGCCGCCTCACCGACGCGTTCTCGACCGTGGGCGTCTATCGGAGGCTCACGAGTGATCTCCTGCTCCGCAGTCAGTTCCAGTTCCATCGGGTGCACGCCCTGAACGAATCCATCCGCCATCGGGGTATTGGCGGCACGCCGGGAGCCGAGCAGGTGCTGCGTCGCTATCAGAACGAGGATCGCACTGACGACGACTACCAGTTCGTGACCGACGTGATTTCCACAATCGACATCGGCGGCACGAAACACGACGCGCTCGTGGGCTTCGACCTGGCGTACCAGGATTCGGATTTCCAGCGGTTCAGAACCAACATCCCGAACATTCCGGTCACCGGCGACTCGCTGGGTTACGTGCCGCCGGCCGTTCAGCCGCAGGAAGTGATTCTCGGCTCGAACCGATGGGCGGCCGTCTACGCACAAGACCAGATCGCCGCGCTCGCCGATGACCGCTTGAAGGTCCTCGTCGGCGCGCGCTACGACACCAGTCTTGGTGAGTCGAACCGGGACGGCGTGGAGCAGCCCTCGGTGGAAAGCGACAAACTGACCGGCCGAATCGGTGCGGGCTACAAGCTCACGGGCGCGCTTCTCGCCTACGCGAGCGTGGCGCAGTCGTTCACACCGCAGACACCTGGCACCGTCGACGTGAACGGCGCCTTGCTCGATCCACAGACCGGACTTCAGTACGAAGCTGGAGTGAAGGTCGAACTGGCAGACGGTCGTCTCCTCTCGACGATGTCTGTCTATCAGATCCGTAAGGAGAACGTGCCGCTATCAGACCTGCCGCTCTTCAACCAGACAGGCCAGATCGCCTACTTCCCTGGTGTCACTCAGCGCAGCCGAGGTCTGGAATTGGACGCCGCCGGTCGGGTCTCGACGCGTGTAAGCCTGTTCGCGAACTACTCTTTCAACAACGCCCAGACCGTGCAGAACGTCAACCTGCCGTCGCAGGTTGGACAGCCTCTGGGCAACACGCCACGGCACCTTTCGCGCCTATGGCTCGCCTACGATGCCGCGCCCGGACGTGGCTTCGGCGGCGGCGGCGGCGTTCGTACGCAGAGCTCGCAAACGATGCAGTTCGATACGTTGAAGCTGGACGGGTTTACAGTCGCCGATCTTGGCCTCTGGTATCGCGTCCCGGTGGCAGACAGTCGGATGCTTCGTTTCCAGGTGAACGTCGACAACCTGTTCGATCAGGAATACTACGTCCGGAGCAGTGACCGCTCAATCGTTCATCCCGGCGCGCCGCTCGAGGCGCGGCTGACCATCGGGGTGGAGTTCTAGACCCGCACCGCGTGGAAATCTAGTGGTGCGCCGCCGATGGCTCTCGAACCGCAGGCTCTTCCAGTTACACGGCTGGATCGGCCTCAATCTGGGACTACTGCTGTTCGTGGTCTGCTTTTCCGGCGCAATCGCAACAGTGAGCCACGAGATCGAATGGCTCTTCAACCCTACGCTCCGTGTCACGCCGTCGCCGGGCGCACCCGTCGCGCGATGGACGGATTGGTACAACGCCGTCCGATCCGCGCATCCCGGCGCGCGCGTGCTCTCGATCGATCTTCCTCAAGGGCCGCGCTCACCGGTCCGCGTGACAGTGGCCTATGCGTCCGACGACTGGCGTTCGGTGCTCGTCGATCCGCACACCGCCCGCGTGATCGGCACGCTCGGCGAGTTCGGTGTCGCGCGGTTCTTTCGCTCCTTTCATAAGCAGCTGTACATCTACCCCGGCAGTCTGCCGCACGGCGTGTACGCGGTGGGTCCGCTCGGCGTAGTGCTGCTTCTGTCGCTCGGCACCGGGCTCCTCTTCTACCGGTTTCGCTGGCGCGACCTGCTGATGCGCGGCCCGTGGGTGAACCGGCGCGCGTTTTGGTCGGCGCTTCATCGCGCGACGGGAATGTGGGTCATTCCCGTGGCGATCGTGATCACCGCAACGGGTGTGTGGTACCTGGTCGAGCGCGTCCTCCAGGACGCCAGTATCAGGATTCCCGTTGGCCAGGTCCTACACTCGAGTCCGACCGCGCCGGCCGACGCTGCGGGCGCGTGGCCGATCGCGATTGACGACGCCGTCGCGCGCGCCGAACAGGCTGTCCCGAACCTTCGCGTGCAATCCGTCTCGTTCTCGAACGACGCGCGGCGATGGCTCACGCTCACGGGCCAGACCGACGCGTGGCTGGTGCGCGACGAAGCCAACAGCGTGCGCCTGGACCCGTTCAGTGGACAGATTCAGGAAGTGATGGTGGCGGCCGGTCTGCACCCGATCACCCGACTCGCCCACACCGCCGACATCCTGCACTTCGGTACGTTCGGTGGCCTGGTGACGAAGATGCTGTGGCTGGTCATCGGCCTCTTCATGTCGACGGCGATCCTGCTCGGCGTCCGTGTCTGGTACTTGCGTGTCGTCGCTTCGTCTCTGCCCGATCCGGCGCGGGCGGCCAGGGCACCGGCTGCGCTGGCGGTTACGGTGATTGTTCTCGGTGTGTCCGTCTACGGCAGCGTCGTGAACATCGGCGAGAGCCTCGACATTCGCAGGACGGTACGTTTCGCCACGTTAGGTGGCGTGTCCCTTGGCTCTTCCGCTCTTCGCGTGGAAGCGGCCGTCGTTGACGACAAGCTTCAGGTCGTTGGCGCGGTGCCCGAGGGGTCAGCGCGCTCGACGTTCCGACGCGGGTGGATTTGGGTCGGCGCCGAGGGGTCCGCAAACAAGGTTCCGGACAACGCCGAGCCGCTTGTCACCGGATGGCACGGCGTGGCAGCGGCATTTGCGTCTCCAGGTCCCGAGGCGGGTTCTCGTTTGTGGATCGCCATCGAAGACACCACGGGTCATGTTGCGATGGCCAGCCTGCCGATCACCTCTGATGTCACCAGCCCCGGCGTCCTTCGTCCGGAGGGACTCGTGCCCCTGTATGTGTGGGTGGTCGTCCTGCTATTCGTTGCCATCACTCTGGCCGTGTGCGTCGGCTGGTACTGGTGGATCCAGCGCAGCCCACAGGTCACGAGGCGCGCACGTGAGTCGCTGCGCGTCGCCAAGCCTGACCTTCGATCATCACCTTCGTCAATTCGGAGTCTAGGTTCGCACTGACGACGAACTCGCGACCGACTAGACTTGGCATCACGGGCTCTGACAGGCTGCTTCTGCAACGACGTGACAGAGCGCGCCAGAATGCGCAAGCTCATCAAGGACGTAGACCCGGACGTCGTCTTTCAACTCGAGTCCGGCAAATCGAAACCTTCGAAGAAAGCGAAGTCCTAAATGGCCACAGCAAAAGGCACCGCCGCCGATCCGTGGGTGCTGAAGACCCCGCCGGGCACGTCGGGGTTCACGATGCACCGCGACACCATTGACGGCACCGACATGCTGATCTGCACAGTCGGCAAGACGGTGTTGCACTACGAATACCGTTGTTTGAAAGACCTTCACGCGATGCTCAAAGCGCATGGCGACTGGATGGAGCTCGGGTCTGCCGACGAGCAGAAACCGGCAAAGCCCGGCACCGTGGAGGCGTGGGGACGCTCGCCGAAAAATCCCGTCGGAGGCTGGTACGGCCGGAAGAAGGGCTTGCGTGGACGGTTCGGCATGTACATCCCACCGCTAATGGAGGCGCTGGGCATGGCGGAGGTTGAGCACAACCCCCGCAACAATCGTATGCGAGCCCTCTAGTTAGACGACACGTTTCCGCACGCAGTCTACGCGTCCTTCTTGAGGTCCCCGCCCCCGGGGTCGCCAGTCAGGGTCGATTGGCGCAGCGCCGCGGCTCCCATCAGACCGCCCATGCCCATCGATTCGACGGCGCTGCTCGGGATCAGCATGAGCGCGCCTTTCTCCTTCAGCCCCTCGTACAGCATGTTCATGGCCCGCAGGTGGAGCGCGGTCGGATTGTGCAGATACGATTTCGCGGCTTCCTCGAACGAATGGGCAATCTCCATCTCGGCTTGCCCGAGGATGATGCGCGCCTGCTTCTCTCGTGACGCCTGCGCCTCGCGCGACATGGCATCCTGGAGTGCGACCGGGATCACGATGTCCCGCATCTCGACGGACGATACAGTGACACCCCAAGGGTTCGAACGCGAGTCGATGAGGTGCTGCAGGTCGGCTTCGATCTGCTCGCGGCCGCGAAGCAGGTCTGCCAGCGGCGTGCGGCCGATGATGTCCCGCAATGCCGTCTGCGCCGCCCAGCTCACCGCCTGGGCATAGTCCTGCACCTCGAGCGCTGCCTTCTCGGCGTCGTGAACCATCCAGAAGAGCACGGCATCGACGTTTACGGGAACTGTGTCCGCCGTCAGCGTCTGTTCGGCGGCGAAACTCGTTGTGATCGTCCGCTGATCGATCCAGGAGGAGACGCGATCGACAAACGGCACTACCCAGAAGAGCCCTGGTCCCTGCAGCCCCACGAAACGTCCCAGACGCAGCACGACGCCGCGCTCCCATTGCTCCGCGACCTGCGGCGATCGCATCAGAACGAACCCGACTACCAGAATCGACATGGGCAGGACGACACCGTGAGTCGAGATCCATGCGAGCGCCGCGAGCCCGATCGCTAAAAGCAGGAGCGCGATCGCAATCACGTTTGGACTACGGGGTGCGAGGCCGACGGACTTCATGTGTGCTCCTTTCGATGCGCCTGAAGAGCCGTGAGCACATCGTCGATGGTGAATCCGGCTGCATCAGCGTCAGCCAACACGCGCGTCACGAACGTCCGCAGACGGCGTTCGTGCTGTCGCGGGGGATGTGCCTGCGCCGGCGTGGCGGCAATGAACGATCCGACGCCGCGCCGCGTCACGATGACCCCGGCGCGTTCGAGCTCCGAATACACCCGTGCGACCGTATTCGCGTTGACCCGGAGAGTGACCGCCAACTGCCGCACCGTCGGGAGCTGGTCCCCGGGTGCGAGCCGTCCGGTGGCGATTGCCGCCCGGAGCCCCCGCTCGAGCTGCGCATAGAGGGGCGTGCGGTCGCGGGGGTCGATCGAGACGATGTCCACTGATCGATTGTACTAATATATTAATACACTCGTGTCAAGCGCCTGAAGCCGACGGTCCCACAAGAGTCGATCGCGGCCCTAGAATAGCCGCGAGCTGTTTTTAGATCCCTGGGGGATTCTTATGAAGTCGAGAGCAGTGTTCGCGATCTCCTGTCTCATTGGATCGGCTCTTGTTGTGGGCCAGGCCGCACAGACCCCACCGGAGAAGACGACTCCGAATATTCCAGGTGTCGTCGCCGGTGGAACCAGAGTTCAGCTCATCTGGACAGGATTCGAGAGCGCAGACGGCATCATCAGCGCACCCGACGGCAGCCTGTTGTTTGCACAGGAGCCGGCCAGCCGGATCAGCAAGATCGACATGGATGCGAAGGTGTCGACCTACCTGTCGGACACCAACGGCGCAGGTGCTCTCGCGCTCGATTCGCAGGGGCGCGTGTTTGCGGCGCAGAGGCACAACGTCAGCGTTGGCATTCTGGCTCCGGTGCGCAAGGTCCTGGTTGACAGCTACGATGGCGGGCCGCTCACGGGAGCGAACGATCTCGTCGTGGACAAGAAGGGCGGCGTCTATTTCACGGAGAGTGGACAGGATGCCCAACCCCGCGGTCTACTACATCAATCCCGAGGGCCGGACCACGCGGATTGCCAGTGACATCGAGCGAGCAAACGGGATCATGCTCAATCGGGATGAAACGATTCTCTACGTAACGAATTCGGAGTTTGTCCTGGCGTTCGACATCCAGCCGGATGGGACTGTCCTTAACCGCCGGAATCTTCGGGACACTTGAAGGCGCTGGAGCCGACGGGCTCGCCATTGATGCGACGGACCGTCTTTACGCCGCGTCCCCGATCGGCGTTCAGGTCTTCAGTCCACAGGGGCAACATCTGGGAGTCATCCCGACGCCGCGGCCCGCAACGACCGTCGCATTCGCCGGGCCCGACAAGAAAACGCTCTACATCGTCGGGCGCGGAGCCGAGGGCCCGGGAAATCAGCAAAACGCGAGATCAATGTACAAGGTTTCGATGCTGGCTGAAGGTTTCAAGGGTCGCGCAAAATAATGCGGTGTCTTCGAGCTTGCCGCGCCGGAGCATTCTTTGCGCTGGGCCTCGTGCTCACAGGGGCAAGCTGCTCCAACCCTCCGGCCGACAGTCTTCCTCCGGCTGCGAGAACTCCCGATCACGTCATGGTTCTCGTCTTCGACCAGATGCGACCCGATTACATCGATCGCTTTGGAATGCGAAACTTCCAGCGGCTACGAGCTTCCGGGCGCGATTACCGACAAGCGTACGTCGGTCATCTGGGCGCTCAGACCGTCGTCAGCCACCTGGTGATCTCGACAGGACTCCTGCCGAAAATGTTTCCGTGGCAGGACGACGTTCTCCTGGACCAGTTCGGCGCACTTGGAAAGCCAAACGCCGCCTATGAGACCGGGGGGCTCACGCGCGAGCAGTTCTGGACACTCCTGAAATCACTTCCGTCGACAACGTATCTCCCTCAACGCATCCGTGAAAGCACTGGCCGAAGGGTCATCGCTGTTGGTGAGAAGGACTACGCCACGCTGATGCTGGGCACACCTGCGGCGGATGCAATTGTGACGCTGACAAAAACGGGGCGGCAGTGCACGCCATCAGGCGTGAACGTCCCGGACTATATCGCCGGGAATCCACGGTTCACGCTCGAGTGCGCCGAGCCGTACGGCACGGGGCTGACGACCCTTTACGCGCTGGATGGCAGCCATTACGTGCCGGGAAACGATTCCGAGCATTTAGGCGGGGATACTTGGACTGCCGATGTAGCGCTGGCCGTCATGGCTCGCGAGGATTGGGCAGGTCTCTTTCTCACGTTTGGTGGAATCGACAAGGTTGCCCATATGCTCGGTGAACAGGACGGCCCAGGGCTGTCCGTTCCCAGCCGATACCGCCTGGCCGATGTCGCACGCATCGCGGACGAGCAACTCGGACGGTTGCTCGACGCCCTCGAGACTCGCGATCTTCTTGAACGAACGTTACTCGTCGTGACGGCCGACCACGGCGGACAAACCAACACGTCACTACCTGGGGAATAACAAGTATCAATCCTGCTGTCCCCTTGAAAACGCAGAGGGCATGGTAGTACCGCCTTACTGGATCGAGCATCTCAATCAGCTTGGCAAGCTTCATACGAGCTATCAGGACACGAGCGTGAAGATTTGGCTTGCTGATCGTTCCGACGTCAAATGAGACGGCTATCGTGAACGGGATGGCCGATATTTCAGGCATGGTCGAAGTCTACGCGCTGCGAGAAACGAACCGCATCTGGACGTACGAACGCGTGTTTACGCGACTGGCCGAACAAGCTCCGGCATTCCGAAGGTGGGCGGATAGCCATCACGCCGAGTTGCTTGACACAATGGCCGCCGAATCGGCGCCTCACCTGGTGGGCCTACTGGGCGATGGGTTTGGCTTCGGGCGGATCGGAGATCATGGCGGGGCGCAGGAACGCGTTCAGCGTATCCCCCTCATTCTCCGAGTACCGGGAGAAGAAGGTAGCGTCCGCACTGAACCCTTAAGGCTTGTTGACATCAGCAATGAGGTCACACAACTCATGCGCCTCGAGCCGGTCCGCCGTTGATCCCCAATCACCTCTATGGCCGGACCGCTCGCACGGACGTAATGCAGTCGTTCAGGCCGTCATGGTCGCACGACCCCGGCACAAGCTGCAGGTTCGGGATGTCCTGCGTGGCCGACACCGACTGACCCTTGAAGTCGTCATCTCGATAGGCCTCGACACGCCACCCGGGAGCTACGCGAATCGACGACACGCAATCGTTCCAGTCGAATGTTCTCGTCGTGCCGTTATTCGAGTCGCTCGATTCGTGTTCGCAAGGGCCATCGAAAGTTTTCAGATCGCGCACGTCCATCGTGATGTGCGCGGAGCGCCCCAGAAAGTTGGCGTGCTCGTACAGCGTGACGCCGGTCAGCAGTTCGGAGGGCCCGGTCGGGAGTTCCTCGCGATTGCAGCCCGTAACCCCTGCGCTCGATGATCAAGCACAATGTCCAGATCCGATGGGTTCGACACACGAGACACCTCCACTATCCGTATCCGCCTTTTATCGTCCGTGCCCTTTCTATGAGTAAATGCGTCAAATGTGCAGTGAACGGCTCAGCGGCAAATGTTGGAGGCTGACAGTAGCTGACTAAAAAACCCAGCTGCGCTTCGTTTGAACAAACCGGTGTCGGAGTGGAGGTGCAGACTCTGTAGGTGTACGTGCCGCCACCTTTCCGATTCAGGCTGTCCGTGTAAGTGCCGTCGTGCGGTGTCGTCGTGAGTAATTGCCCGTTTCGATAGACCGCAACGGTTCCTGACCCCGCTGGCATCCACGTGAGGTCCGCTTTCTGCAGGCCCTTCACTTTGAATCCACGAGCCGAGAGTGTGATGTTGTTCGCCGCCGTAACCGTCACGTGCACCGACGTCGAGGACATTGCATCAAGGTTGTCGACCGCTGCGGCTTCGAGCGTGTAGCTTCCTGGGCCCAGATTGTTCAGCGTGACCGCGTACGGGCTTGTCGTGACGCGATCGACCAACGCACCATTTGCGGCAAACATCACCTCAGCCACTGACCCATCGGTATCGCTGGCGACGGCGACCATGCTGATCGTTGCCGGCGCCACAAAACTTGCGCCGTCCACGGGAGTCGAAAAGGCAATGGTAGGCGGTGTATTCGTCACGACACCGTCGTTCCGCTCGTATGCGCCGACGTCGTACGCGAGGCCTTGCGGCCGTTGAACTCCCACCCGATCGGTCGTGACTTCCGCGATGCTCATGCCGGTATCGACCTGGGGTGCACCAGAAGAAGGCGTGTAATCGTGCGCAATGGCATTGACGAAGGCATTAGCGCTGACCGCCAGGTTCGAAGGGCCATTCGCCTCGGCTGGTAGCGCACCAAGCACTAACACATTCAGCGCCTCCAGTCCGGTGCTGACGGATGATGCCGCCTGGAACGCCCGTGTCACTCCAAGTCCGATGATGCTGTTCCAGATGTGGAGATTCTCAATATTGTCTTCATAGCGGAACGCAGTCAGCACGTTATGGACCACCGCGTTCTTGATGGTCACCCAGGCGCCACCGGTCGAAGCCCCTCGCAGGCGAAAGGCGATCTCGGAGTCGTAAACCGTGACGCGATCGACGGTGGCATCGATGTGTTCCTTGAGATTGAATGCGGCCTAGTTCATCACCGCCGACGTTCGGAAGCCGGATGCCACCGTATCGCGAATCACGATGGTCGCCCGCGGGTAACTGGCGCTGGCCTTCGTGTCGACGGCATTTTCACCAGGCACTGCGCCCGCCGGAAAGCCATTCTCGGGTGCGGGAAGCGGGGCGAGCCAGATGTGCGCACGCTCGATCGTGACGCGATTCCATCCCGGTGCCGAGCGTCCAGGGTCCACCTGAACTCCATCCCCCGAGAAGGTATGAATTTCGGTGTCGCGAATGGTGAGGTCTTGAACGGCGCCGGCGACGATGCCATGCGCATCGGTCCGCCCGCCAGCGGCATTGAGGGCATGGTGAATGAGACAGTGATCGATCAGGATGCCATTCGCGGCGCCGATGTCGATGAGATCGTAGGTCGACCGTCTCACTTCGGCATTGAGAAGTTGGAAGGCGTGCCCGGAACCCGACACTCGGACAGTGTCGTCGAAACCGTATTGTCCGTCGAAGATGAGACCGTCAACTCGAAAGAAGGCATGGTTGACCGTGAGGACGCGCCCCAATGCGGTCACGACGGCGGAGCCGGAGACGCCTCCGGCTCGCAGCGTAATCGAGGCAGCGCTGGTGCCAGGTCGCACGGTCAGAATGCGCTCGGCGTAGACGCCGGCTGCGACCGTGATCACATCGCCCGGTTGCGCCACATTGAGAGCGTCTTGAATGTAGCCAAAGGGAGATGTGTGTGTTCCTACTCCGACCCCACCAGGTGCAACGAACCATTCACTCGCTTGCGCGGTGCTCGTCGTGCCTGTAACGATGATTGCGGCTACGAGACACACGTAAACCTGTTAAGACATTCGGAAACTCCGCGCTGAGATCAGAATCTGTGACGACCGGCGCGGTGCGTTCCAATTGTTGTGCCTAACCCGACCCCGACAATCGCGGGAAAGAACGGCTCAATCACCTCGATGGTGATCGACTGAATCTCGCAGCGTGTAATGTCCACGACAAGAACCGCCCGAGCGAGTTGGCCCAAAGGCGAGAACGAGGTCACGCGATGTTGCTAGTTATGGGGCGATCCGGCCGGAAGGACGCGTTGGCCAGAGTCAACACGTGGGGTGGGCGACGATGTGGGCGGAAGTTCGAAAGCCTCGGCAAGTCTGAGCAGATTCAGGTAAGTGCCGCCCAGAATCAGCGCTATTATCTGCGTTTGAAGGAACTGCGCTGTTCCTTACTCGCCCTTCGACAAACGGACGCCAGCCGCTGTACGAGGCTGGGATGGAGAATGCCAATGAAGCCGCTTAAGTGTGCACTGCTGGTGGGCGCGATTGTCGGTGCGTCGTTCGCCGTTCACGGGCAGCAGAATCCTCCGGACACGATACTGACGAACGGGAAGATCATCACGGTCGACGAGACGTTCTCGATCGCGCAGGCGGTGGCCGTGCGAGGCAGCCGCATCGTGGCCGTCGGCACCACGCAGGAGATCTCGCGCCTCGCGGGTCCTGCCACCCGGCGCATCGACCTGCGCGGCCGCGCGGTGGTTCCCGGCATGATCGACAACCACGCGCACTTCCAGGAGGAAGGCGAATACTGGACGCTCGAGCAGCGCCTGGACGGCGTCGACACGCGCAAACAGGCATTGGCCCTGCTCGTGGCGAAGGCCAAGGCGAAGGGGCCCGGGCAGTGGGTGTTCACGCTCGGCGGCTGGTCGCCCGATCAGTTCAGGGACGACAAGAAGCCATTCACCCGCGACGAGCTGGACAAATACCTGCCGAACAATCCGGTGCTGCTGCAGTTCACGCGCGCCGAGACCTATCTCAACAGCAAGGCGATCGAAATGATCGGCCTCGAGAAGCGCACCGAACCATGGATCTATCGCGATGCCAGCGGACGCGCGACCGGCATCGTTGAGAACGCAGGCGCGGGGGTGGTTCGGAACGCGGCGGGCTTTCTGAAGGTGGAGGTTCCGAAAGATCAGTTCGAGGCGAGCCAGATGCAAATGCTCAGGGACCTGTCTGCGGCGGGCCTGACCGCCTCCGGCGGTTCGTGCGATTTCGAGGACATCTACCGCGGGTGGGCCAAGGAAGGTCGTCTCAGCATGCGCTTCTTCTGCTTCCGCACGCCGCAGGGCCCGACGCCGGAGGCGCGCTTCGCCGCCATCCCGTCGCTGCGCTACCACGATGGCGACGAGTGGATCGATCACTCGAACTGGGGCGAAGGCCTCGCGGGCGGCGGCGGCGGCGACGTCTTCTCGATGACCACTCCGCCCACCGTTCCGCAGGCGGCGTGGGACGAGTGGGGTCGTTGGGCGCGCGCGGCGGCGCTCGCAAAGGTCCCCATTCATCATTCATACGGTGACAAACCAGCAGGTTGAGGGCCATCTCCGCGAGGTGGAAAAGATCGCCAAGGACATCGACATCAGGGGGTTTCGATGGGCGTTCATGCACATGGAAGGCGTCGACCAGAACCAGATCGACCGCATGAAGGCGCTCAACATGTTCATTGCCGTTCATCCACGGGAAATCGTCTCCGGCGGATTCCTCCATCGCGCCCACGGCGACAAGGCCTTCGCAATGCCGCCGCTGCGGGAGATCCAGGACAGCGGGATCCTGTGGGGGCTCGGGACCGACGCCTACGAGGTCAATCAATACCGTCCGTTCCAGGCGCTGCACTGGGCAGTCACGGGAAAGATGGTCGGTGGCACGGTCGTGAACACGCATACGGTCACGCGTGAGCAGGCGCTGATTGCGCATACGCGCAGCAACGCGTTCCTCTTCCATCGTGAATACGATCTGGGCTCGATCCAGGAGGGCCGGCTCGCCGACATGGTCGTCATCGATCGCGATTACCTGACGATCCCCGCCGATCAGATCGAGCAGATCAAGCCGGTGCTGACGATGGTCGGGGGCAAGGTGTTCCACGACACGATGACCAACGCCGCAACGCAGTAGATCGCTTGTAGTAGTGTCCGGCTTCAGCCGGACCAGCGGGGTGCCCCGTCAGCGCGCCGCAGGTCGTGCGGGCGGCACCGGCCTCGCGAATGTCGCCGCAGGAATCGTGGGATTGATCTGGACGTTCTTCAGCTGGTGGACCGTCCGTCCATTCGTCCACGTCGAGGTCCACTTGAACGGGAACTTGATTCCGGAGACGTCGCGGTAATCCTCGAAATCGACCTGCGTCGGCACGCGGCCGACGGGCGACTGGGTCGAGTACCGGATCAGGCGCACGAGCAGACCGGTCTCCTCGTCGAAATACAGCTTGATGGGCGTGCCGCTGGCCTTCCTCCCCTGGACGATGCGCGCTTCGCGATCGCCGATCACGGTCAAGGGCCCCACGACCCAGTTCGTCAGTACCTGCTTGATCTGCCCAGGGAACGACAGCTCCGCTTCGACCGCCGTGCCTTCCAGATTGCCGCCGGTCAGCGCGACGACCGGCAGCGGCTTGCTCTCGACCGGCGCCGCCTGCCAACCGGACCGTCCATCGAAGCTGGTCGTCGTGTCGCCGTACTGGGAACGGAGAATGGTCGTGCGCTGGTTCGGCGCCCTTGCAAACACCTGCACCGGGTACACTTCGAAATCGTCGTACCCGCTGTAGGTCCCTTCGGCGATGAAGGTGGTCAACTGCTTCAGTCGCGCCGCGCCGCCGACTGCGGCGACATACCTGTCGAGCACAGCATCGATCGTGGGGGCATCGAACGCCGGCTCGAGGATCTCGTACGCGTCCTCGTTGAGCGGATTGACGGCATATTGCACCGCCAGATTCGGGATCACCTTCGGCCGGCGGTTGCCGTTGTGGCAGGAGTAGCAAGTGACCCCCTGGCGGCCGCCGAAGTACTGCTTGTTGATGGCGGTCATGATCCCCACCATCGCGCGCGTCGTCCGCTTGAGCTGATTGTCGTCGGCGTAGCGCTCCCAGCTGCCGCCGCTCTCGTCGACGTGGCAGTCAGTGCAGTTCAACCCGGTTGCCGCAGCGAACATGCCCATCGTCTCGAGGAACTCATCGACCGGGAGCCCCTTCAGTACCTGCACGTTCTTGAAGTACTGTTCCGCCGGCAGCGACGTCTCCTGCGGGGCCGCCTGGCCCGCCATCAACACGCTTCCCAACAGGCACACGCCGCAGACCGTCGCGAGGCCCGTGAACATCCGAGACGTCGACTTCATGCCAGCGCTTCCGGGGAATATCAGGGGCGCGGAATGTAATTCGTTCCGACGACCTTTCCGTTGGGCAGCGTTATCGAACGGACACGTCCGACGGGCGCCCCGCTCTTGACTGGTTCGAGCGCCACCATGACCTGATCGCCAGGCTTGAACATCAGCCTGCTCCAGCCGCGCTCCATGAGGTCGGCGGAGTTGGTGGCCTCGACGACCCAGTTGACGGTCTTGCCGCCTTCCGTCACATCGAATTTCAGCCAGCAATGGGGGTTGGCCCAGATCCATTCGGTGACCGTTCCCTTCAGCTCCCGCGTCTTGCCCACGTCGAAGGCAGCATTTCCATGATGGGCAAGAACAGAGGTCGAAACGAGGCTCACGAACAGGGTCCATCGGAGAAAGGTCTTCATACGGAGGATTCTCCCTATCAGAATGCGGCTTCGGCACGAACGATAAATCTGACTACTTGATGATACCGCTCGCCGGATCGGCGAAATCCCTGTGGTACGCCTCCATATCGGTCGGCACGCAGAGCATCTCGATGATGTCGTAGTCACTCGCTTGCAGCTTCATCGGGAACTTGTCCATGGGCACCCACGGCCGGCTGTAGATACTTGGGATCGGTCACCGTCACGGTGATCTCCATGCGATGCGAATTGACCCGGTGGAATCGTTCCTCGACCGTCATGTCCTCGCTCATGGGCCGGCCGGTCTCATCCAGCCATACCCGTTCACGGCCGATCAGGCCCATGGTGTTGACGACAAACGTGGCGTCATCCGCCCACCTGCCAACGGAGTATCCGTACCACCGGAAATCCGGGAGCTCCTTGGGGAAGTCTCGTCCGTCGGTCCAGATGATGCGGTAGCGCTTGTCGAACTGGTACAGGATGACGACCTGATCTGGAAGCTGAATGAATTTCGTGTGACGCAGCTGATAAAAGTTGGCACGCGGAAAGCCTAGGGGGTCGCACTTATCGCGCGGGTCGTTGCTCATCGAGGGCAACACGGCGCGGTAGCCGTAGAGCGCTTGGTGGCTGTCGTAGGCGGCCTTGCCGGCGGGCGTGTAGGGCGGTTCGCTCTTGCCGTCGCTCGGCATGGACGACGGGCCATTGGCCTGAATGCCCGCGCCAGGGCCGTCGGCCGGCTCCCACATTCCCGCGATGTTGCGCGCCGGCGCCGGCCCCTGGGTCCCTGGGTCCGCGAGAGGGCGGCCCCAGCCATCGAGCACCGTCAGGTCTGCAGTGGACACGACGCCGCGTCCACCTCCACCGCCTTGGCCCCGTCCGCCGCGCCCGGTCTGCGCTTGCTCACCGCCGGCTGGTCCGGTCTGCGCCTCCCCATCACCAGCTGGAGCTGGCTGCTGCTCTGGCTGAGCGCACGCTGAGGCGGCAGCCAGTAACATTGCCGCCACTATCTGGTGCCATCGCGTCATTTGTAGTGATCCTTTCCCCGATAGTCTACTGCTGCGGTTCCAGGTTACGTCCTGCTGTCTCGTTCAGCTCAAGCAACGTGCAAGATCGTCGATCCACGCCGCGACTGGCGGGCAGCCTACACAGTTCGTCGCACCGATGTCAACGTCGCATCAGAGGCGGCCGCAGTGGCGCGCGCCCCGGCCCCCTCCCCGATTTCACGGGAATTTCGGCGCTCGCCGGCGGCCATGAGCGCGTTGACAATGCTGAGGAGCCAATGCTATACAGCGTGCCACTAGCGCCGTCGGACACGTTCGGAAATCCGCAGACATTCGGAGGGCCACGTTATGACGCGTGTACCAAGTGCGTGCTGCACTCTTGCCCTGCTCGTTCTATTCGGTGGCGTCCTTACCACCGCGCCCGCCTGGGCGCAGCAAGCGACGGCTGAGCTCAACGGCCGTGTAACCGATTCAAGCGGCGCGGTCCTACCGGGTGTCACCGTGACCGCGACACAGACGGCAACCGGGCTCGTGCGCACGGCCGTGACGGACGGGACTGGCGCCTACCTGCTCACGAATCTGCCGCCGGGCCCGTACCGCCTGGAGATATCGCTACAGGGCTTCCGCGGCTACGTGCAGACGGGGCTCATACTCACGGTAGGCGCGACGCCGACGGTCAATGCAGCGCTCGAACTGGGGTCGCTCGAGGAGACGGTCACCGTGGACGCCGCGGCGCCGCTCGTGGACGTGCGCAGCGCCGGCATCAGCTCCGTGGTCGAGAACGAGCGCATCCTCGAGCTGCCGCTCCAGGGCCGCCAGGTGACCGACCTGCTCGTGCTCGCGGGCGCGGCGGTGCAAACGGCTGTCAACACCTCGCGGAGCGCGCCGGGTGGCGTGCGGATCTCGGTGGGGGGCGGATTCGAGACCGGCGTCGCGTACGTTCTGGACGGCGCAGACCACAACAACCAGCAGGAGAACATCAACTACGCCCTGCCGTTCCCGGACGCGCTGCAGGAGTTCCGTGTCGCGACCAGCGGTCTGACCGCGCAGAACGGAGTCAAGTCAGGGGCGGCGGTCAACGCCGTGACGAAGTCGGGCACGAACCGCTTCTCGGGGAACGCCTTCGAGTTCGCGAGGCACAACAAGTTCAACGCGACCAACCCGTTTGCGGCGATCGGCCCGGACGGGGAGCGGGCCGACGACGGTCTCAAGCGCAACCAGTTCGGCGGCACGCTGGGTGGGCCGATTGTGCGAGACAAGCTGTTCTTCTTCGGCGCGTACCAGGGCACCGCGACCCGCCAGCGGCCGGCGTCGAACATCGCCCGCGTACCCACGGCCCAGATGCTGACGGGCGACCTCACCACCTTCGCCTCGGCCCAGTGCAACGGTGGCCGCCCGGTGGCGCTGCGAGCGCCATACGTGGACAACCGGCTCAATCCGGCTCTCTTGAGCCCGGCCGGGCTGAACATCGCCGCCAAGCTGCCCAAGTCGACCGACCCGTGCGGCGAGATCACCTACGAGATCGGGAACGACAGCGACGAGCATCAGACGCTCGGGCGCATCGACTTCCAGCTCACGTCCGATCACTCCGTCTTCGGGCGGTACTTCGGGCAGAAGTACACCAAGCCGCCGGGCTTCGCCGGCGGTGACGACAACATCCTGAAGTCGTCCGGCCAGGGCACCGACGCAATGTTGCACGCGGTGAATCTGGGCACGACGTCGGTCTTCGGGTCGGCGATGGTCAACAGCGTCCGGTTCGCGCTCAACAAGTCGACGGTGGACAACAACCAGAACCCGTTCTTCTGTCCGACGGACGTCGGCGTCCGGAACTATCACTGCTACGCGCCGGGCTACATGGTGCTGGCCGTCACGGGCGCCTTCGACCTCTACCCGGGCAACCAGACCGAGGCGCTCTTCTTCAACGACAGCTTCAACATCTCGGACGACCTGACGCTCGTGCGGGGGAATCACCAGTTCGGGTTCGGTGGGAACGTCCGATACTGGGCGGGGAACTACCAGTCCTCGTCGCGCGCCAACGGTACGTGGCGCATCACCGGGTCGAACACGGGGCTGGGGCTGGCTGACATGCTGGCTGGTCGGATCGCCACGGTCGAGCAGGGCGATATCAACCGGGTGATCGTGAACAACACGTACATCGGCGCGTATGCGCAGGATTCATGGCGCGCGTCGAATCGCGTCACGATCAATGCCGGGCTGCGGTGGGAGCCGTTCCTGGGGCAGAACCTCGAGAACAACGCCATCTCGATCTTCGAGCAGGAGAACTTCGACCGGGGCATCATCAGCGAGCGGTTCCCGCTGGCGCCGGCCGGCCTGCTCTGGCCGGGGGACACCGGGTTCCCGCCGCGCCAGACAGGGATGAACATCCAGTGGTGGAACCTGTCGCCGCGCGCGGGCGTGGCGTGGGACGTGCGCGGGGATGGCCGCTTGGCGGTGCGTTCCTCGTATTCGATGGCCTACGACTTCATGGCGGGCGAATTCCACAACATCAACAGCGGCGCCCCGCCGTTCGGCAACCGGTCAACCGTGACCAACCCGTCCGGCGGGCTCGACAACCCGTATTCGGACACGCCTGGCGGCAATCCCCACCCGCTGGTCTCGGGTGGCGCGGAGACGCCTTTCGTCAGGTTTGGCGGCTTCGGCACGATGGATCCCCACATCAACTCGCCGAGAGTTCAGACTTGGAACCTGACGGTCGAGCAGCAGATCGGCGCAAACTGGGGGGTGTCGGCCGCGTACCTCGGGAGCTATTCCGATCGGGTCTGGGGGCAGGTGGCGCTCAACCCCGGCGTGTTCCTCGGGGAGGGCCCGTGCACGCTCAACGGGGTCTTCTACGCGGTGTGCTCGACGGATGGCAACCTGGACCAGCGGCGGGTCCTGTTCATGCAGAACCCGGCGCTATGGGCAGTACTACGGCGGGCTGGACGAGAACACCGACGTGGGCTACCAGGAGTACTCCGGCCTGAAGCTGTCGGTGCAGCGTCGAGCCGTCAGCGGCGTGAGCCTGAACGGTAACTACACAGTCGGGACCTGTTTCGGTCTGCCGAACCAGGCGCGCTTCAACCAGACGAGCGCCGGGTACCTGAAACCCGAGGATCCGGAATTCGACGCCGGCCCCTGCATCCAGGATCGGCGGCACGTGGCGACGCTGACGATGGGCTACCTCACGCCTGAGGTGGACACCGCCGCGCTGCGAGCGTTGGTCTCGAACTGGCGCCTGACGGGCATCGTGTCGGCGCGCACCGGCGATCGGATCAACATCATCGACCTCCGGGACAACGCGAAGACGGGCATCCGCAACCAGCGGCCGAACCAGGTCAAGGATGACCTCTACGGCGCGAAGACGCTGACGAACTACTTCGACCGCGATGCGTTCTCGCAGGCGGCGATTGGCACCAATGGCGACCTCGAGCAGAACGCGGGGATCGGCCCGAACTTCTGGAGCATCAATCTGGCCGCTTTCGAAGATGGTCCCGGTGGCCGCCTCGCAGCGGTTGGAGCTCCGGCTGGAGGTCTTCAATCTCCTGAACCAGTTCAATTGGGGCAATCCCGACCCGAACTTCAACGCGGGCACGTTCGGCCGCATCACGTCGATGGCGGGGGAACCGCGCATCATGCAGTTCGGCGTGAAGTACGATTTCTAGCTGGTAGTCGGTAGTCGGTAGCTGGTAGTTGTTGCCTTGTACCTGCTACCGGCTACCGGCCAAAACATGAAGAAGTCGGGCGCGAGCCAAGGAGAGTCGGCATCGGAGCTCATCTCGAAAAGAATCGCTGAGCTCGAGGACTGGCGCGGGGTCACCCTCGACAGAATGCGCAAGCTCATCAAGCAAGCAGACCCGGACGTCGTCGAAGAGTGGAAGTGGATGGGGACTCCGGTGTGGTCGCACGACGGCATCATCTGCACGGGCGAATCCTACAAGAAGGTCGTGAAGCTGACCTTCCTCAAGGGCGCGTCTCTGAAGGATCCGGCCCGTCTCTTCAACTCGAGTCTCGACGGAAATGCACGCCGCGCGATCGACATCCACGAAGGAGAAACCGTTGACGCGGCCGCCTTCGCGGCGCTCATTCGCCAGGCGGTCGCCCTCAACAGTTCCGGCAAGTCGAAACCTTCGAAGAAAGCAAAGTCCTAGGGGTCGGCGATGACCTCGCCTCGCGGCGCGCGTGACTCTCAGCGAGATCGGGCGGCCTTCTTATAGTTACCGACGAATGCCGCCAAGTGCTTGCCGGTCAGCGTTGACCTCGCCGCCACCAGATCGGCCGGGGTGCCTTCGAACACGACCCGCCCGCCGTCGTGGCCCGCGCCGGGCCCGAGGTCGATGATCCAGTCGGCGTGCGCCATCACCGTTTGGTGGTGCTCGATCACGATGACCGACGTGCCGGAGTCGACCAGCCAATCCAGCAGCCCGAGCAGTTGGTCGAGGTCGGCCAGGTGCAGCCCGGTGGTCGGCTCGTCGAGCACGTAGACGCCACGTCCGGCACCCATATGCGTTGCGAGCTTGAGCCGCTGCCGCTCGCCACCCGACAGCGTCGTGAGCGGTTGGCCGAGCCGCAGGTAGCCGAGCCCTACATCGGCCATGCGTTGCAGGATCGCGTGCGCCGCAGGCGTATGCGCCTTGCCGGCACCGAAGAAGCGGACCGCGTCTTCGACCGACAGGTCGAGCACCTCGGCGATGTTGAGCCCGCCGAGCCGGTAGTTCAGCACCGACGCCTGGAACCGACGGCCCTCGCAGTCCTCGCAGAGAGTGGTGACACCAGCCATCATCCCCAGGTCGGTGTAGATCACGCCGGCGCCGTTGCAGGTCGGACAGGCGCCCTCGGAGTTGGCGCTGAACAACGCTGGCTTCACGCTGTTGGCCTTCGCGAACGCGTTGCGAATCGGATCGAGAAGACCCGTGTACGTCGCCGGGTTGCTCCGCCGCGAGCCGCGGATCGGGGTCTGGTCGACCGACACCACCTCGTCTCGGCCACTTACCGAGCCCCCCACGACTGAGCCATTGACCAGTGAGCTCTTGCCGGATCCCGCCACGCCGGTCACCACCACCAGCACGCCGAGCGGAATGTCGACGTCGACGTTCTTCAGGTTGTGCGTGCGGGCCCCGCGTACCTTCATCACACCCGAGGGCGTCCGCACCGACGACTTCAGGACGGCCCGGTCCGAGAGATGTCGCCCGGTGAGCGTGCCGCTGGCCCGCAGCCCATCGACAGTGCCCTCGAAGACCACTTCCCCGCCGGCGGCACCGGCGCCAGGACCGAGGTCGACGACGTGATCGGCGATGGCGATCGTCTCCGGCGTGTGCTCGACCACGAGGACGGTGTTGCCCTTGTCGCGCAGCCGCAGCAGCAGGTCGTTCATCCGCTGGATGTCGTGCGGGTGCAGCCCGACCGTCGGCTCGTCGAAGACGTAGGTCACGTCGGTGAGGGACGACCCGAGGTGGCCGATCATCTTGGTACGCTGTGCCTCACCACCCGACAGCGTGCCGGACGGCCGGTCGAGGCTGAGGTAGCCCAGCCCGATTTCCGCGAACGAGTCGAGCGTGTGCCCGAGCTTCGCCAGGAGCGGCGCGACCGACGGCTCCTTCAGCCCGCGCACCCACTCCGCCAGGTCGCTGATCTGCATCGCGCAGGCGTCGGCGATGTTGATCTTGTTGATCTTTGACGACCGGGCGGCCTGATTGAGCCGGGTGCCGCCGCACTCGGGACAGATGGTGAACGTGACCGCGCGCTCCACGAACGCGCGGATATGCGGCTGCAGGGCGTCAACGTCTTTGGACAGGAACGACTTCTGGATCCGCGGGACAAGACCTTCGTAGGTGAGGTTCAGTTTCTCGACCTTCACCTTCCTCGGCGGCTCGTACAAGAAAATGCCGAGCTCCTTCTTCGTGTACTTGCGGATCGGCTTGTCCGGATCGAGGCCCGCGGCCGCGAAGGTGCGAATGTGCCAGCCGTCCGCGGCGTAGCCCGGAATCGTGAGCGCGCCCTCGTTGAGCGACTTCGAATCGTCAAAGAGCTGTTGCAGATCGATGTCGCTGACCCGTCCCATGCCCTCGCATCGCGCGCACATGCCGCCGTGGTAGACGACGTCGCGCACGACAATCCGCTCCCCCTTGCCCTTGTCGACGGTCATGGCCCCGCTGGCTTTTCGCGTCGGGACGTTGAACGAGTAGGCCGTCGACGGCCCGATGTGCGGCTTGCCGAGGCGGCTCCACAGCACCCGCAGCATCGCGTTGGCGTCGGTCGCGGTACCGACCGTCGAGCGTGCGTTGGCGCCCATCCGCTCCTGGTCGACGATGATCGCGGTCGTCAGCCCTTCAAGTACGTCGACTTCGGGCCGGCCCAGCGTCGGCATGAATCCCTGGAGAAACGCGCTGTAGGTCTCGTTGATCAGCCGCTGCGACTCCGCCGCGATCGTGCCGAACACCAGCGACGACTTGCCCGATCCCGAGACGCCGGTGAACACCGTCAGCCGCCGCTTGGGGATCTCGACGCTGACGTCCTTCAGGTTGTTCTCCCGGGCGCCCTGAACGCGGATCAGGTCGTGGCTGTCTGCAGGCTGTCTGGAGGGGGCCATGTTCGCGATCATCTCATCGAACTAGCGTCTCCGCTCTCTGCCACACCGCTCCAATGCGCTTCCGACGGCCGAGCCCACGCGCATGCTTTCCCTGACTCAACCGCCGGTGTAACCTTCAGTAGGTCACGGAACACACCCCTGGGTGGTAGCTGACGTTGAAGGAGGCACTTGATGACACGCAACTTGATGCAACGCGCTGGTCCTGATTGGCGCGGTCGTAACGCTTGGCGCAGGACTCGGGGCGGCCCAACGTGGCTGGACAGTGCCTGGGAAATCGTCGGCCACAGCAGGCAGTCGCACCCTCGTCGCGCGGCCACAAGCGCAGATCGTCGGCTCTGCGAACGGGCTCTATTGCACGCCCGCTATCCAGAACGGCGTCGACATACACGACATCGGTGGGCTTTCGGCCGGGCTCCACGTAACCGTGACCGTCCAATCGTTCAGCGATGGATTCGACCCGGTCGCGGCAGTGATCGGGGCGATGGTGGGCCAGAAGGCGGGCAACACCGTCAAGACCGCCACCTTCTACGACAACGATTCCGGCGGCAACAAAGACGCAATGATCGACTTCGTGACACCTCAAACGGGCAACTACCTCTTGGTCGTGGGCGACTACGCCGATGTCACCACAGGGTGCTATCGCTACGAGGTCACAATACGCTGACGCATCGGATCGCGTCAGCGTCCGTGCGTAGCGGTAGTCCCGGATGAACCGAATGTGTTCGTCTCGGAAGCGCCCGAACAGACAAGCGTGGTGTCAACCTGCCTCCAGGTTGGCCTTCAGCGCCTTGGCGCCTTGCTCAACCAACGGCGCAAGGTTGCCGGCGATGTCCGGCGGAAGGAAGTCGGTGATCCAGACGAACAGACAGCGTCCCGGTCCCGCGTCGAGCACTTGCATGGACGCGTGGTGATACGTCATCCCAGGCCCGTTCAGGGCTGAGTACGCCACCCGCCGCCTCTCGTCATCGACATCCAGAATGCGTTCCTGCACGACCATTCCATTGGCGAATCGGACCGTGCGTGTGTCGCCGTCCAGTTGCCCATCAACCAGCACCGGAGCGAAAAGCTTGTGCGGTTCTCCGACGAGTCGTAACGCCGCCCACGCTTCGTCCGCGCCAACGTCGACCGCCAGCTCCTTATGGATTGATGCCATTCCCTACTCCTTATGCTCGCGAGATCGTGCGCGCCAAGTAAGGTCCTAGCCGGGCGAATCTTGTGACCTGGCCTATTTCGATGTCGCGGGTGGCAGCACGAAGCGGCTCCTTCAGCCTCACGACCTGTCGCGTGCCCTCTGCGTCGACGACAGCGACGCTCGACAGACCCACTGGCGCAAACTCGACGACGATCTCGCGGGGATGACGAATCATATGGTTCCCCCCTTCGAGCGCGATATCGAGCAGATCATCACCGTGGTCATAGGTAATTCCGATCATGGGTACCCACTCTGAGATGATCTGGTCGCCAAGGTCGAGCGAAGATACCTCTATCTCAGCCCGTTTGCCGAGCAGCTCCTTCGACATCCCGTCGAAGAAGCCTCGCCACTCCTGCTTCGGTACCGGATGCAATTGCGACATGACATGGCCTTTCTCGTGGACCCCACGCGGTAGACGACCCATCGGTCAAATGTACCGGACCCTCGCCCGCCTTCGCACGTCTGCGAAAGCGAATTACCGCCACTTCGCTTGTTCACGCAGGCCTTTGCATAGCTCGTGCCCGCGTACGGCTCGGCACTGTGCTTGCTCCGCCTAGAGCGATTTGCATTTCCCCCGTAGAGCGCACGCTTCAGCGTGCGCGCGTCCGCGGAGGCTAACCGCCTCCGCCAAGGCTACGGCGGTCCGCCGAAGCTTTACGCGAAGGCGGAAGCCTCCGCTCTACGCCGAATCGAAAAGCGGTCGAGCTTGCGGTTTTCAAGCGTCGCATGGACGATTGGAAGTTGGCCGACCCGCTTTATGACTTCGCTGAACGAAAGACGCGCGAGGCGTCCTCGGCGGAGATTCACGCTCTTGTCACAACAGAGACAGGGCCGCTCGAGCGAGCGCTCGGCGGGATCGGCAACGATTGGACACGCCGACACTACGATGGCGATTTTCACCTGATGCCGCTCCCGTCCGCTGCGCCAGCCATCACCCTGGTGTTCGTCGAGTCACGAGATGGCAACACAGACGCCGACAACCCAGAGGACCTCGGCGGAGGCGCGACGGACAAGCACTTACTGTACGAAGGCCTGTCTCGTGCCGCCGCCGATGCGGTCCTGGCCGGCACGGCAACGGCCATCGGACGATCTGCGTTCTTCTCCGTATGGCATCCGGAGATAGTCGCACTCCGGCACGAGCTCGGTCTCTCCCGACATCCGGCACAAGTGGTGGTCACGGCGACTGGCCATCACCTCGATCTCGAGGGTTCTCTTCTATTCAACGTGCCCGAGGTTCCGGTGTTCCTTCTCGCTGGAAACATCTGCCGCGACCGCTGGGCGACGCGTCTCGGGGAACGGCCATGGATCACCGTCATTTCAATCGAGCCTCATGGGCTCCGGGGTGCGCTCTCCCATCTTCGCGCTCATCATGGGATTCGACGAATCTCCGCCATCGGTGGAAGAACCACAGCCTCGAACCTGGTGGATGCCGGTCTCGTGCAGGATCTCTGTCTGACGACGAGTCCTCTATCGGGCGGGAAGCCGGACACGCCGTTCTATACCGGACGCCAAACGTTGTCCTTCGCAACGATTGTCAAGAAACGCGAAGTAGGCACACCGGAACCAATCTCCTTCGCACACCTGGTCCTTCGTCCGCGCGCCTAGGATCATTCATCGTTACGGCGCCATCAATCGGCCGATGGGCCGAAGCGGCGCCACGTGATCGGCGACGGACTTGACGATGACCAGCATGGGCACCGCGAGAACGGTGCCCCACGCCCCCCACATCCATGTCCACAGCAGCACCCCGAGGAACACCGCCAGCGCGCTCATGCGTTCGGCTTTACCCATGAGCGCCGGGGTGACAAGCCAGCCTTCCAGCGACGTAATCACGATGGAGGCGCCCGACATCTGAAGCGCTTGCGCGACGCCCCCGCCCTGGACCATCCCGACGAGAAACAGTCCGCCGGACACGACCACCGGGCCGAAGTACGGCATCGAGTTGAAAACGCCCGCAAGTATTCCCCAGGTGACCGCGTGCTGCACACCCAGTACGGCGAGCGCCGCCCAGGTGGCCAGGGCGACTGCCATTGCGGTCACAAGGAGGACGAGCAGGTACCGCTGAATCTGCGCATTGATGTCGTCGATGATGGTCGAGGCCATTCGGCGTCGTTCTGGACCGGCGATCTCGATCACGCGACTCCTGACCTGATGACCAGCGATCAAGAGAAAGTAAACCAGGAAGAAGATGACGACGAGATGACCGGCCAGGGACAGCATGGAACCCACAGCTCGCTGAACGAGAGGGTTCGTCTCTCCGGACGTTTCTGCGCCTTGTCCGACCTCTGCTCCACCGGATGCCTGCGTGCTGGCACCCAGTGCTTCGGTCGCTTGTTGGATGGCCTCAGTCTCAGTGCCCAATCTGGCCCGCACTTCCTCGCGCGCACGCTCGATGGCCCTGGGCAGCGTCGAGGCAAGATCCCTCGCGTCATCTCCAAGAGCGTACGCGCCGCTGGCGGTCGCACCGAGGATGAGGAGGAGCACGAGACCTGCACCGGCGAGTCGTGGCACGCGGTAGCGCTCGAGCCAGGACACCACGGGCGCAAGCGCGTAACTGATGAGCACTGCCAGCGCTATTGGAATGAGCAGCGTCTTGGCCGCCCGGAGAAAGAACACCGTCGCGACCACCGCCACAATCCACAACGCCACTGCACTTGCGGATGAGACGGTGACTCGGTCGGTGCGCCGTGGCTCCTCTGTTGTCTTCCCCGCGACCACGAGGATCACGGTGCAACCGGCACGCCAATCCTGCGGTGTCAGCCACCGCCCACCCTTCGGTAAGGACTACTTTCTCACTCGGCAAAATACCGGTGACCGAGACGGGGGATCAGCCGACGGTAACAGTGACCTACCCATCCAAATTGGTCTGTGACTTGCTAATCACTTTTGGCCGTCACAGGCGCGGGTATTGCACCTCGGGAGTGTGTGAGCCTGCCCATCCGCCCGCGTTTCCTCGTTCCGCTGATCGTCGTCACGATCCTGGGGCTGGGCCTGATGCTGGCACAGGACCAGGAGACACTGCGCATCGTCAGTGCTGTGTCGGCCGAGGACCAGCGGTATCCGGAGTACGTGGCCGCGCTCGTTGGCGCCGACCTGACGCGCGGCAACGCCTATGACGTCCTGACGAATGGCGACGAGATTTTTCCCGCGATGCTCGCGGCCATCGACGGCGCCCGTCGGCGAATCAGCTTTGAAACGTATATCTACGAAGAGGGCGATGTTGCGAACCAGTTCACGGCGTCCCTGGAGAACGCCGCGCGACGAGGCGTGGCGGTCACCATCATCGCAGACTCGATAGGCGCGAGCATCGAGCGCTCGCACGTCGAGCGGCTCCGTGCGGCGGGTTGCCGCCTGGAGTGGTTCAACCCCACGAACTGGTACTCGCTCGAACACGTGAATTACCGCACGCATCGAAAGATTCTGGTCGTGGACGGTGAGATCGGGTTTACTGGCGGCGCCGGCGTGGCTGATCACTGGTTGGGCCAGGCGCAGGACACAGAACACTGGCGCGACACGCAGATTCGCATGCGCGGTCCGATCGTGCGTCTCCTGGAAGCCGCCTTCTACGAGGACCTGATCGACGCGGGTGGAATAACGACGCCGGTGTTCGAGGACGAGCCAGAGTTGCTCGACCGGGAGGGTGCGTCGTTTCTGGTACGAAGCTCGCCAACCGGCGGCAGCAACGACTTGAAGCGGCTCTATCTCTTGCTGATCGCATCCGCGCAACGGACGCTCGACATCGCAACACCGTACTTCGTGATGGACGAGTCCACTATCTGGGCGTTCGAGCAAGCGGCAAAGCGGGGCGTGCGCATGCGCATCCTGGTCGAAGGCGACAACACTGATGCGATGCCGGTGAAATACGCCTCACGGGCGGACTACGAGCGGCTGATGTCGTTCGGCATCGAGCTGTACGAATATGCCCCCACCATGATGCATGCCAAGGTGCTCGTGGTCGACGGACTCCTGAGCATGTTCGGCTCGGCAAACTTCGACAATCGGTCGCTCGAGTTGAACGAGGAGTTGAACATCGCCGTGACCGGCCGAGACCTGGCGTCGCGCCTCACGTTGGATTTCGAGCGGGACCTGCGGGCGTCCACTCGACTCGAACTCGAGACGTGGCGGGCGCGATCCCCGCTGCTGAAGGCGCGCGAGTGGTTCTGGAGCGGGTTCGGCGAAGTCTTCTGACTACCGGTGCGTGCTGATGTCGGTCGCGACCTTGGTCCTCGCCTTCCCTTCGGACAGCCGATCAGGCCGAGGCCACCAGTCGTCGGGACAGTTCGCCGGCGTCGGTCGTCGTGCTCGCGTGGATCGGGATCCGGACTCGGACCTGCGTCCCCTTGTTCAACGTTGTTACGACGCTGACGGTCCCCCCCAGGAGCCTAGCCCGCTCGGCGATGCTGACCAACCCGATGCCGGTACTATTCGTGCGCGTCCGGATGTCAAACCCGTTGCCGTCATCGGCGATCGTGAGCTCGGCGTTGTCGCCGTTGCGAAGCAGCAGGACCTTGGCCTCGTGGGCGTGGGCATGCTTGACGACGTTGTGCAGCGCTTCCTCTGTAATCCGGTACAAACAGAGGGCGGCCTCCGGGTCGATCGATTCGAAGTCACCCTCTGCGCTGCAGGTCGTCGCGAGCCCCTGTGATAACGAGAGTTCGTTGCACTGAGTGGTCAGCGAGGCGGCCAGTCCGACGTGCCGGAGCACGTCTGGATGGAGATCGTGTGAGAGAACCTGAACGCTGTTCGCGAGCGTCGTCGCGCGCTGCTGGAGCGATGAGGCATCAGCCTCCAGCTCCGCGCCATGCGCGATCGTGGCCGCGCGTCGCTTGAGGCTGCTGAGCGCGATCGACAGGGCGGCGATCTGCTGGCTCACGTCGTCGTGCAGATCGCGCGCAATCCGTGCCCGCTCCACTTCCTGGGCGGCGATGAGCCGCCCGCCCAGGTCGAGGAGGACGAGCTCGGCGCGTTTGCGCGCGGTGATGTCGCGAGAGGTGCCGCGGATCAGGACCGAACGGCCAGCCGTGTCATGCTCGACACGGCCATTCGACGACATCCACCGGGTCGCGCCCTCCGGCAGCATCACCCGGTGCTCCGTCTGGTATGTGCTGCCATCCGCGCCGGCAAGCGCCATCGCATGCGCCTGCTGAAGGGCTTGGCGATCGTCGGGATGGAGCCGCTTCAGGATACCGTCGAATTCCACAGTCTCGGAGGGCCCGAAGCCAAACAACGCCCGCCACTTCTCGCTCGCCCAGACTTGATGTCGCGTGAGATCCACGATCCAGATCCCAAGGTCGGCGGCATCGACAGCCAGACTCATGCGTGCTTCGCTCTCGCGCAGCGCGGCCTCGCTCGACCGCAGCTCGCGGACGAGTTGCGACGCGCGGAGCAGGTCGCGGCTCAACTCGTACCCCATCACCGTAACCAGACCCAGGGCAAACAGGGTGAAGGTCATCGGTATCCGGATGCCGGCCCACACTATCGCCGCGGCCGTCCCGAGTCCGGCAACAAGCAAGAACGCGACGCTTCCTCCGACCATCAGCGCCTTCCGGCGGTCGCCTCGCCGCCACGTGGCGACGCTGGCATCGGCGACGAAGAGGATGACCAGCAATGTCGCGAACTGAGTGAACGGCGCCAGAGGATCGGCTCCGCCTTCGCCCACCGCGACCGACTCGCCGAGAAATTGGATGTGCCACAACCTCGTGAGCTCGCGGAAACTGACATCCTGCGCCATCAGCAGGTGGCCCAGCAGCCCGAACGCCCACAGACCGCAGATCGTCCATGCGATCCACAGGCGCCCCGCGCCGAGGTGGAACCGCACGAACCAGATGATCGACACGACCCAGACGAACAGCGACACCCGCTCAAAGGTCAGCGCGGCGAAGAGCTCGGCGGGTGTCTCCGCCCGCATCATCCACAGTTCAGAGAACGCCAACGCAGTCGTGGAGGCGGCCGTCAGGGCAAAGAACAGATTGGCCCAGGCGCGCCGACTACGGAACCAGACCAGACAGTAGATCACCGCCAGCGTGAGGCACGCCGACGCGACCATCGACCAGATGATCGTGACCCAGCTCATCCGTGCAGAGCCATACCAACGGCCCCCATTTCGAACGATACGCGCCGACGTATAGCGATCGAAACGTCATAGGGAGGACCCGATCAGGTCTTCCCTTCCTAGAGGCTGACCGGCGATTGAGTTCGAACGTCAGAACCTCGCCAACAACCACCGAATCTCCCAACGCGACAGCTTCGATCACCATCGGCTGTGGGTCCACGAGAGTAACCCTCGTATTCAGGCCACAAAGGCAGATCTCAGGCTGATCTAAAGCAATTTCTGAGCCGTGCTCGTCAGGAGCGGGCGGCTCCGAGCACCGCCGGGCACGCGAAGGGAAAGTGTCGGCCTATCTGCTGGTCTCTGACTTTGCGGGGTCGCGGGAACCAAGTATATTGTCCTGTTATTGGACGAGGTTGAGCTCTGCTCCATCGTCTTCGGATTGATGGGAGGACCTGATGAGTCTGGCAAGGGGATGGGGCTTGTGGTTGGCAGGACTGTTGACAGTCTGCCTGGTGGGATCGGCGCTGGCTCTGGCCAGACTGGCCCTGCCGCTCCAGCCGGCCAGAAGCCGATCTTGTCGGAACAGGCATTCAAAAACGTCAAGGTGTTGCGTGGGATTCCCGTCAAGGAATTCATGGACACGATGGGTTTTTTCGCAGCCTCATTGGCTCTCAACTGTTCGGATTGTCACAGCCAGGCCAGCGCCAGCAATTGGGCAAACTACGCGGACGATACCCCCCTCAAGCGGCAACTCTCCGGATGGTCCTGATGGTGAACGCGATCAATCGCGCCAACTTCGCTGGAGCACCTGCCGTGACCTGCTACACCTGCCATCGCGGCAGCCAAAGGCCGAAGGTGATCCCGAGCCTGGCGCAACAGTACGCCGCGCCGCCGGACGAGGATCCCGATGAGAGTCGTGCCGCTTGCCAGCCGTGCGACGCCCGAGGATGACCGCCGAGCAGATTCTGGACCGGTACATCCAGGCGATCGGCGGAGCGGGGGCTGTGGCCAAGCTCACCAGCTATACCGCCAAGGGAATGTACGAGGGGTTCGACTCCGACTTCGAGCAGGTTCCGGTGGACGTCTATGCCAAGGCGCCGAACCAGCGTGCCACGCTCATTCACATGCGCGCCGGTGACAGCAGCACCACGTTGACGGCCGGGAGGCATGGGCAGCGGAGCCCGGCGAGACCTGGCGCCCGTCGACGGTGATAGCCGCTTGTGAGCAGCCGCCTTGGAGTGAGCGCGTCTCGACGCCCAGCTGGCGTTCCCCGGACAGATCAAGCAGGTCCTGACGGACTGGCGAACCGGATTCCCGCCGCTCACGATAGACAACCGCCCAGTGGATGTGATCGAAGGGAAGACAGCGGAAGGGGCGGGCGTGAAACTGTATTTCGACAGGGAGACGGGTTTCCTCGTGCGGTCCGTCCGCTATTCGAAGACGGCTGTGGGAACAGAAGCCGATTAGCGTCGTGTATTCCAACTACCAGGACGTCCCTGGTCTGGGCATCAAGGTTCCCTACAACTGGGTGCTGACCTGGACCAACGGGCGGG
>CAWHBF010000032.1:0-160687 GCA_963827515.1 uncultured Acidobacteriota bacterium
GTCGTTGTTGTAGAGCGCGGTCTGTGCGAAGCGCAGGAGGGGACGAACTTCCATCGCGACGAACGCAACGGCGACAATCGCAATGGCACAGAAATGGCCGCGCACTCCGCTCATGAGTCCTCCCTCGACCGACCGCGCACGGGAGTGCTGCCGTGTGGTGGAGCCGTCGCGGGCGCAGGCGGAGAGAATCAATCACTCGGATGAAGAGCGTCGGGGCTCGAGCTATCGGCGAGGAATCTTGCTATTCGACGTGGAACGATTCATAGAAGTGCAAGAGGCGGACCATCGAGCTGGTATTCGACAAATCCTGGAGCATTTCCGCGAATGCCCGCTGTGCGTGGCTCGGAGATCGCGTCCAGCCAGACCTGATTTACCGACATTCCTGATCTATATTTCATCGAAATCTACATAACCGTATACTTGCCGTTCGTTGCTCTCGTCGTGACCAGCCGAGTTGACCGTTAGCGAGGAACGGACCGCCAGGCCACCCCGGGAAACACGCCCGCCGCTGATCCACTTGATCGACATTTATGTATAAGAAAATCGTGTAAACGACGTTGTCGTTAGATTTAAACGAGTGCGGACATCCACACCTAACGTCCGTTTCTCCAATAAATACCGGAGTTGTCCCTCCCCTCCCGGCAGGCTGCGACGTACGGAACGTGTCTTGCTGAGACGACCGTCAGTCGATCTCAGGTCCCTGCTGACCGGGCTCACGTCCCCGCCGACACGGAAGCGTTTTCCACGCGACAGCCCTCGTCGTCCTTGGCGTACGAACGCCAGGTCCGGCGTCACGGCCGCGCGAAGCAGATGTGCACGACGCGCATTGTCGGCGCATCGAATGTGGACACGGGAATCAGCCTCAGGAAGGCAGGTATCACATGAAGAACGACGCACCCATCGTCTCGAACGCGTTTCGCTCGACGTCTTTCCGCACTCGAATATCCGACCTCATTCGGCGTGCCATTCGCGGCAGGAGCCGCCTGGGCAGCGCGCGCCATCGATACACGCGGGGCCTGTCCATGACGCCGCGACCAGCCCTGGTGATCTGCACGGCTATCCTCGCAGGCCTCTCCGGCACTGTCGACGCCACCGAAAAGGCGAAAGAGAAACAGCCGAAGGCGCTCACGATCTCGCTCTCCGCCAACGTGTCGGTCGCCCGGAACGAAGTGACGGTGCGCGCACGGGTTGAACCCGACGCGCGGAGTCGCGAGCTCGTCATCGAATGGGTGGGCGATGATCTCTCGGGCGGAAGCCACGCCATTTCGCTGGAGGGCTCACGGGCCGCGCCTGCCCACCGCTACACGCTCAAACACCTGACCCCTGGACAGTACACCGTGACCGCGATCCTTCGACGCAACGACGGCACGGAGATGAGAACCGAGTCGAACCTCTGGGTTGTCGGCGTCGGTGAAACCGTCGGGGGCGGGGTCGGCAATCCTATCCAGGGCTCGGCGGCAGGATGGATGCGACCGGCCACGCAGCCGTAACTGCATGACATGGCTCGACTGCAATGCGCACACAGGATGACAATCTGAACGACTCGGGAGGCATCACCTTCCGGGTCCAGACCGACCGGCGAAAGACAGAAGCGCTGCTCAGCGGTGCGAACGAACGGCGGGTGACAAGCCCGCCGTCCGTTTCACGCAATGAGGGCGCGACCGCCGCTGAGAGCAGCCCGCATCCAACGTGGTTCGAGACGCTCGTTGGCGGCTCTAGGTAGCTACTGAGTCGCGGGGGTTGCCCACCCGGCCCGTAGACCCGCACGATCGACGGCAGCGCCGCGCATGTAAACGGCGTTGATGCGACGGGTGTTCGTGATGTCGTCCAGCGGGTTGGCGTCCAGCACGACGAAGTCTGCGCTCTTTCCTGCTTCCACCGTCCCCAGGTCGGTGAGTCGCATGAAATCGGCCGAGTTGCGCGTCGCGGCCACGATGACCTGGTGCGGCGTCATCCCCGCCGCCACCATATCCGCCATCTCGAGGTGCGGGCCGTACGGGGTGTTGCCGTCGGTGCCGAGCGCAATGCGCATGCCGGCCGCGCTGAGCTTGGCAAGGTTGCGTGCCTGGATGCCGAACACTTTCTGCGCAGCAGGATCGTCCACTGCCGCGGCCTGCAATTTCTGCAACTCGCCGGCGGGCACCGTGTCGCTCACCCAGCTCAAGTCCGTAGCCACGCCGCGGCCAGGCAGATTCGGCACGAGGACCACCTGCGGACGCTCCTTGACCATGCCGACGAACTCCTCGTCGATATCGCGATCTCGCACCCCATGGGCGAACGCATCGAGCCCGGCGCGCAGCAGCCCTTTCGCGTCAGAAAGATTGAAGATGTGCGCGGTCACCCGGATGCCGGCCTTGTGGGCTTCGTCGATGATCGCGCCGTACAGCTCAGGTGTCAGCTTCTTGTACATGCCGTTGCGATCGTCCACCCAGATCTTGATGATGTCGACCTTCAGGGCGGCATTCTCCTGCACCGCTTTCCGGGCCTCGGCGTCGGTGCTCACCCAGTAGGGCACTTCCGTCCGGCCCTTCTCGGGCATGGTGATCCCGCGGCCCGCGTGGCGGAACCTCGCGGCATTCGGAATGACCTCCTCTCGAACCTGATACGGCACCTCGCCAACGTCCTGTCCGAGACTCATCGCCGCCGCGACTCCGTAATAGGCCCGGCGCTGCAAGTCCTCGAGCAGTGTCTCGCGCATCTGCGAGCGCGCGTGGATGTGCGTGTCGATGATGGCCGGTATGACGGTCTTGCCCGCGAGCGCCACCCGCGTCGCGCCCTCCGGCACCTGCACCTCGCCCGCTCGACCCACCTGCGTGATCCGTCCGTCCCGGACGAGGAATGTGGCGTTGTCCACCGGATCGGTACCGTCACCGACGATGAGCCTCGCTCCTTCGTACGCAGTGACTCCGGCCCCCGCCGGTGGCTCGTTGGTAGGAGCGGGGCCAGAGCAGGCCGCAACGACCGAGAGGCCGGCCAGCAACAACCCGGCAAGGACGACGCTGTGACGTGGTGCCTTCTTCATAGTGCGCATGCCACTTCTCCTCTATACGCTCAGGTACGGTTATCGCGTCGGGCCCGCGTCCGGAACGAGCAGGCGGATGGTGCCATCGTGTTTGTTGAGCAGGAACACCTGGCCGTTGGGTCCATCGCCGAATCGAAGGTCGGCGCGTGTCGTTGGCGGCTTCTTCTGCGCGAGATTCTTCTCTTGAATGATCTTCAGGAAGGTCTTCGTCACTCCCCCGTCGTTGAGCAGAATCCTCCGGATGGCATCCTGGCCGCCACTCGGCAGCTTATCGGCCTGGACGTAGAAAATCTCGCCGCTGGGGAAATCGCCGAACAACACAAGGTTCTCGAGCTGCCGAATCGTATTGCGGCGGTACACGTGCACGCCAGTGATCGCGGACTGTGCACTGAACAACGGATCGAGCTGTCCGTACTCGACGACCGGATACGTCATCGCGGGATCGTTGCGTCGTTTCGTGAGGTCGATCGCCGTGCGACTGATGAACCCGAAGCTTCCCTCCCACTTGTTCCAGCCAAGGTTCGCCCCCGGCGGCGCGAGGCTCAGCTCCTCGACGATGTCCTGGCCAATGTCGGCCACGAACAGGTTGGCGTTCCGAGGATCCCAGCCGAACCGCTGCGGGTTGCGGACGCCGGAGACGTAGATTTCGCCTAGCGTCGCGGGGTCGGCGTCGCTCACGAAGGGATTGGAGGCGGGCACACCGTACTTCCCGTTGGGGCTGTTTCGACCGAGCGGGTCAATCCGCAGAATCTTGCCGAACGGCGAGGCGAGGTTCTGCCCAAGCCCGAGAGGATCCCCGCCGCTTCCACCATCGGCGGCACCGACATAGAGCAACCCGAAATCGGGACTACCCGGACCCGCGAGCGGGTTGAAGCTCAGGTGGCCACCGTTGTGGTTCGCGAACGGTTGCTCGAGCCGAAGCAACTCGCGCGGCGGACCGCCGTCGTAGGTCGCCGCCGCGGGATTCTTGGCGGTCCATTCGAACAACACAGTCGCGTGGGTCTTGCCCCCGCCGCCGGGCAGGAAGTCAGGTGTGGGCGCCGTATTGCTCGTGTCGGTCCAGGTATACAGCTTGCCGAAGCCTGGAGTGCCGGTCCGACCGAACTGCGGATGGACGGCGAAGCTCTGAAAGCCGCGCTCCCGACCCATCGACTGCACGCTGACATTCCAACGCGGCGCATTGATGTCGAGATACTGCGTGACGGTGCGGCCGTCATAGCTCACGGTGAAAAGAGGCCCACGCATCTCGTTGACGAACATCCGACGCGTGACCGGCTCATCGACAAGAAGCATCATGCGAGCCGCTCCGCCCTCGATATCCGGGATCGAGGCGAAGTCGACGACGCGAACCGGGATGACGCCTTCCGTGGTGGGAATCAAAGCCGGGAACGGATCCGTCGGCGTCTGGGCGCGCGCCGTGTATGCAAGCGCGAGAGACGCGGCGATCAGGCCGGTCGCCAGGGAACGCATCATGAACATGGGGTTTTTATACCGTATCCGCCCTTGGGGCTCCAAGGCTAGGAACCGGGGCGCGGCTTCCGTCCCTCGGTATACAGCGCGAGGATGTCGCAGACGGCGCGATTGGCGGGCGTCGCCACCCCGAGCTTCCCGCCCAATTGCACGACACCACCAGACAGCCACGGCAACTCGAGAGGATTGCCACTCGCGAGGTCGTGATGCATGGAGGAGTTCATGTCGTAGGCCAGCGTATCGGCGAACGCCATCCGCTCGTCCGCGTAGTGCTCGGGCAGATTGACGCCGTCTGCACGGCCGACCGCAACAGTTTCTCTCATGAGATCGTGCAAAAAGGCGCGCGTCCGGGGATGCTCACGTATCGGCCCGATGGTCGAGCGCATCGTCGTCGTCGAACCCGACAGCCCCACGAGGAACACGTACTTTTCCCAGATCGTCCGGCGGATGTCATCCGAAATCTCCGCCTTGATCCCGGCGCGCACCAGTGCCTCGTGCAAGGCCTCGACGCGCGCAGACCGTTTGCCGTCGTACTCCCCGATCACGCACCGTTGCATCGCGCCAGTCTGACGAATGACGCCGGGACGCGCGACGTGGGCTGCCACGTAGGCGACGCCGCCGACGACGACTTGGTCTCCGTGCACCTGGCGGAGGACGTCGTCCTTGATGACGCCGTTCTGCAGGGAGATGACAGTCGTGTCGGGGCCGACCATCGGTCGAACGGCCTGAGCCGCCGATTCCGTGTCCCAGAGCTTGACGGCGATCAACACCACGTCGGCCACGCCAACCGCCGACGGGTCGTCAGTGACGTTGACCTGTGGGACGTGGATGTGACCGAGCGTCTCGTTCTCGATCACAATCCCGTGCTCCCGCATCGCCGCGAGATGAGAGCCGCGTGCGATGAACGAGACGTCGCATCCAATGTGGGCGAGACGGCCTCCCCAACTACCCCCGACGCCGCCCGAGCCCATGATCGCGATCTTCATTGCCGGAAAGAGCATAGCTCAGGGGAACCGTGATAATGAGTGGCATGGCCTCTTCACCAACCGCCACGGTTCGACTCGGCTCTGACGTCTTGCTCAGCTCGCGGCGCCTTCATGGGTCACGGGTGGGCGTCGTTTGCAATCATGCCTCGGTGGACGCCAGCTTCCGCCACATCATCGATCGTCTCGCGAAGGCGCCGGGCGTGCACCTCACGGCCATCTTCGGCCCCCAGCACGGATTCCGGTCGGATGTGCAGGACAACATGATCGAAACGCCGGACGGCGACGACGCTACGCGGCGGGTGCCGGTGTATTCACTCTATAGCGACACGCGCGAGCCAACGGCCGAAATGCTGCGCGACCTCGACGTCCTGGTCATCGACCTCCAAGACATCGGGGCGCGCATCTACACCTATATCTACACGATGGCGAATTGCCTGCGCGCGGCCGCCCGTCACCGCATCCCGGTCATCGTGTGCGACCGGCCAAATCCAATCGGTGGCGTGCACGTGGAAGGCGCCTCGTTGTCGCCGGGATTCGAGTCGTTCGTCGGCCAATTCCCGATCCCGATGCGTCACGGCATGACCATCGGAGAGTTGGCGAGGCTCTTCAACGACCAGTTCGGCATCGGTGCCTCGCTCGAGATTGCGCCGATGGAGCGCTGGCGCCGCAGACTGTACGCGGACGAGACCGGACTGCCCTGGGTGATGCCCTCACCGAACATGCCGACGCTCGACGCCGCGGTCGTGTTTCCGGGCACCGTCCTCTTCGAAGGCACGTTGCTCTCGGAAGGACGCGGCACGACTCGCCCTTTCGAACTGGTCGGCGCCCCGTGGATCGACGCAGATGCCTTCGCGGACGCGATGAACGCGCTCGAGCTGCCCGGCGTGTACTTCAGGCCGGCCGTGTTCGTCCCGACGTTCCAGAAGCATGCCGGCGAGTCCTGCGGCGGCTGCCAGATTCACGTTCTGGAGCGCCATGCCTTCAGGCCCGTTCTGACCGGCGTCGCGCTCATCGAGATGTTTCGGCGGTTCGACCCAGCGAGATTTGCGTGGAGGCCGCCGCCGTACGAATACGAGCATCACAAGCCCCCGATCGACATCCTGGCCGGGTCTGATGCGCTTCGGCGCCAGGTCGAGGCAGGGGTTCCGTTGCCGGCGATCGTGGCGAGCTGGTTGGAAGACGCGGAGGCGTTCATGCGGCTGCGCGAACCGCACCTCCTCTACTAGACCTCAGTCGTTGGTCTTCGCAATAGCCGGCGTTTTGAGGTCGTCGACAGTGGCCGGCTCGAGGTGATACTTCACCAGGTGAGCCTTCAGCACCTCGAAGGCTTGCTGCGGGGTGTCGGCACGCTGCAGCAGATCCAGGTCTGGTTTGCTGATGGCGCCCCATTCGAGCATGGGCTCCAGGTCCATGATGCGATTCCAATACTCGGCGCCGTAGAGAACGATCTGGATCTGCTTGGCGAGTTTCTCCGTCTGCATCAGCGTGAGAATCTCGAACATCTCGTCGAGCGTGCCGAAGCCGCCTGGAAAAATGACGAGGGCCTTCGCTAGGTATGCAAACCAGAACTTCCGCATGAAGAAGTAGTGGAACTCGAAATGGAGGCCGTCGGTGATGTAGGGATTCGGCCCCTGCTCGAAGGGCAGCTTGATGTTGAGGCCGATGGTCTTGCCACCCGCCTCCTGCGCGCCCCGATTCGCAGCCTCCATGATGCCTGGGCCGCCACCGGATGTAACGACGAAACGATGGGTGGAGGATCCGAGCGCGAGGGACCATTCCGTGAGCAGCTTCGCGAGCTCCCTCGCCTCCTCGTAGTATCGCGACCACTCCACGGCCTTTCGGCCGAGGGCCATGTGCTGTTCCGACTCCGGGGCGTCGCGCCCGGCGAGCCGACGAGTCAGGCTTTCGAGCTCGGCATCCGCGTGCTCGCGACTGCTGACTCGCGCTGAACCGAAGAAGACCACCGTATCCTGGACGTTCTGCGCCTGGAATCGCCGAAGGGGTTCGAGATACTCGGCAAGGATCCGGATCGGACGCGCTTCGTCGCTGTCGAGAAACTCAGAATCGTTATACGCGACTGGCTGCATGCAGAGATTATCGAGGCAGAACGCTGTAGGCTCCAACCCGCATCATGCGCGAGTGCTCGCACACGCTCCTCATTAGCGCGCCGCCCGCGGCGGTGCTCGACGCTTTTTTCGAACCTGAGGCCCTGGCGGCGTGGTGGGACGTCACGCGCGCTATCTGCGTCCCGAGGCCCCTCGGCGGATACGCACTGGAATGGGCGCCAACCGGGTGGCGTGACGGGGGACTGGGCAGGCTCGGCGGTGCCTTGCACGGCACCGTTGTGGAATTCAAGGCCGGGCGGGAGTTCTTTGTGGCCGATCTGTACTGGCACCCGCCCGACGGTGACGCAATCGGGCCGATGGCCCTCGAGGCAACCTGCCATCTGGAAGGCGCGGTCACGGTCCTCCACATCCGGCAATCGGGCTACGACAAGAGCAGCCTCCGATGGACGCGGTACTACGACGTCATTGCCGAGGGATGGGAACTTGCGCTCATCGGGCTGAAGCAGTACCTCGAGAAGCGCTGGGCCTAAGGCGCAGAGACGCGAGGAGCGTCTCGACCCACACCTCATCTCCGACGCGGAAGACCGGTCGCTGCCTAAATTTACGACATTATCGTCGTTAACAGACAACGAGTAGACATGAATGTCTGGTCACATCCGACGAACTTCGGTCGATGGATGGACCCGCAATTTCCGTCTGAATCCTAGGAAGAACGCGAATTTCGCCACGTCTCCGGCACGAAGCAGGGCTGGTGTGCTTATTGCTGTGATCGCCGCACTGGCTCGACGACTCCACGGCTCGACCGATCAACGGTACGAAGGCCAGCTTTCGAGCAGGCGACGAACGCAAACCACCTCGCATCGAGCGAGGAGCTTCCGCCCTACTAGGAGACATCATGAAGCTGACGACCCGAGAGATGTTTAGAACAGCCAGCCTGGCTGTGGCGGTCTTTGCGCTGGCCTCGAACGCGCATGCCAAGACGGCAGAAGAACTGACCATCGCGCTCGACACCATCTGGGTGCTGCTCACCGCATCCCTGGTCTTCTTCATGAACCTGGGATTCGCGCTGGTCGAATCCGGATTCTGCCGATCAAAGAACACGGTCAACATCCTGTCGAAGAACTTCATCGTGTTTGCAATTTCTTGTCTGGCCTTCTACGTCGTGGGTTGGGGTCTGATGTTCGGCGGCGGCAGCCCTTTCGTCGGCCTCGAGGGGTTGTTCGCGATTAGCGGTGCTGACAACAGCCCTGCGACTGGTGAGGCCTACATGGGCGCCTACAGCTCGATTGCCTGGACTGGGATTCCCCTGTACGCGAAGTTCTTCTTTCAGCTGGTGTTTGCGGGCACGGCGGCCACGATCGTGTCAGGCGCGGTCGCTGAACGCATCAAATACCTCTCGTTCATCGTCTTCTCGTTCCTGCTCGTCGGCTTCATCTACCCAATCACGGGTCACTGGATATGGGGGGGCGGCTGGCTCGCGGCCGCGGGCTTCTGGGACTTCGCTGGTTCCACCGTCGTCCACAGTGTCGGCGGCTGGGCCGCCCTCGCCGGTGTCATCGTGCTCGGGCCTCGTCTGGGCAAGTTCAGCGCAGACGGAAAGGTCAACCCGATCCCGGGCCACAGCATGACCTCTGGCGTTATAGGCTGCTTCGTACTGTGGCTCGGATGGTTCGGGTTCAATCCTGGCTCAACGATGGCCTCCGACCCGAACGCAATCTCTCACGTCTTCATGACCACGAACACGGCCGCTTTCATGGGCCTGCTATCGGCGACGGCGCTGAGTTGGACATGGGACGGCAAACCCGACCTCGGCATGTCCATCAACGGGTGCCTGGCCGGCTTGGTCGCCATCACGGCGCCTTGCGCCTTCGTCACGGTGAACGCGGCGCTCATCATCGGCCTCCTCGCGGGTCTCATCGTGGTGTGCGCGGTGAAATTCTGCGACACGGTCAAGATTGACGATCCGGTCGGGGCGATCCCGGTTCACCTCTTCAACGGCGTCTTCGGAACCATCTGCGTGGGCCTGTTTGCCGTGGACAAGATTACCGGCGCCGCAACGGGTAACGGCTTATTCAACGGTGGCGGGGCCACGCTGCTCATCGCACAAATCCAAGGCGTCCTCGCCGTCGCCGCATACACACTCGCAGGGTCCTTCATCTTTTGGTATGCGATCAAGTTGACGATCGGGCTTCGCGTGGGCAAGGAAGAGGAGGAAGAGGGGCTCGATATCGGCGAGCACGGGCAGGGGGCGTATCACATCACGATGGCCGAGTACCTGAGGTTCACACAACGTCGGGTCATCGAGGGCAGACCCGTGGTGACTCGACGTTTTTGGTTCACTTGTGGACTCAACATGTCATTTTTGTAGTGCATGCTGGAACTCCAAGGGTTATGGTCCCATGCAGTGGAAGTTCTTCCTCGGGGCATGTTTCCTGACCGCCACCCTCGTCGGTCCCCATGTAGGGATCGCACCACTGGCAGGAGGCATGGCGCTCGGCGGCCTTATCCTGTTGGCCGTGTCGCGGGCGCGTCGGCGCTCATCACCGCGGTAAGCAGGTGACCAGCTCTCCTCGGACCATGCGGTAACGTGGGCAGGTGACTGACGCCGTTGCCGCGGCCGCGATCGGTGAGCTGCCGAGATCGCTGGCTGACTATCCGGATATGGTCGGAGCCGGGCTCACGCAGACGTGGCTCGCCCGAATGGCACTCGAACCCTTCAATGGGATCGCGACCGCCATCTTCTTGTTGGCGATCGCCCACACCTTTGCCGCGTCGCGCGTGACCGCGGCGGCCCATCGGCTGCAGGACGGACATGACGCGGCGAATCGCCGACAGGGACGTTCTCCCTCTCCAAGCGTCATTGCCGAGCTGCTCCACCTCTTCGGAGAAGTCGAGGTGGTCTTTGGCTTGTGGGCGCTCGTCCTCCTGGGAGCCATGGCGCTGTACGCCGGCTGGGACACGGCCCGCCACTACGTGAACGACGGCGTCACCTATGCTGAACCGCTCTTCGTTGTCGTCGTGATGACGCTCGCCGCCACGCGACCGATCGTCTCGCTTGCGGAATCCTGTCTGCGTCGCTTGGCCGACCTGGGCAAGGGCACTCCTGCTGCGTGGTGGATCACGATCCTCATGATCGGCCCCCTGCTTGGGTCGTTCATCACCGAACCCGGAGCGATGACCATCTGCGCTCTGCTGCTGGCTCGTCAGTTTTTCGACCTCCAACCTGCGGCGCGGCTGAAGTACGCGACGCTGGGGCTGCTCTTCGTGAACGTCTCGATCGGCGGCACGCTGACGCACTTTGCGGCACCGCCGGTCCTGATGGTGGCCCGTCCGTGGGGTTGGGATACGGCCTTCATGCTCGGGCATTTCGGCTGGCGCGCGGCCGCGGGCATCGCAGCGTCGACCATGGTGTACTACCTGTGCTTTCGAGGTGAATTCGCACGCCTCGCCACACTTCCTCCCGTTGCGGACGAGGACCGCCCGGACGATGGGACGGGCGCCCCGCTGCCCGTGCCGGCGTGGATCACCCTCGTCCACTTGGGGTTCATGGTCTGGACGGTCGTCAACGCGCACTATCCGGCTTTGTTCCTCGGCGGATTCCTCTTCTTTCTCGGGTTCGCCCGCGCGACCGCGGCCTACCAAGGTCGAGTCGAGTTGAAGACCCCGCTCCTCGTGGGTTTCTTCCTGGCGGGGCTGGTCATCCATGGCGGCCTGCAGGGTTGGTGGATCGCACCCCTCCTCGGGAGCCTTTCTGAAGTGCCTTTGTTCCTGGGTGCCACGGTACTCACGGGGTTCAACGACAATGCACTGATCACGTACTTGGCGACGCGCGTGCCGAATCTGGCGGACGAGCTCAAAATCGCGGTTCTTCAAGGCGCCGTCCTTGGCGGTGGCCTGACGGTGATCGCCAATGCACCCAATCCCGCCGGGCAGGCACTGCTCAGCCGGTTCTTCGATGATTCGGTCTCTCCGGTGGGCCTGTTCCTGGGAGCGCTGGGACCCACCCTGATCGCAGGCATGGCCTTCCGGCTCTTCTAGCATTGCGGCTGCTGGAGCTAGTGAGGGACGCCGCAGGAAGGATTCAAGGATTGCGAAGAGGCTCGCTTGTCCTTGTGAAGATCAATCCGCTTTTCCTCCAGTACTTTCCCCCCAACGACCTGGACTCGATCGTCTCGTCCATGAGTCGGTAGCCTTCGGCGTTCATGAGGCCAACCCAATAGTCGGTGGGCCTGCAGTTCACGTGGTGGTAGCCGCTTTGCCCAGGGAGCCCATGCGTCATGGCGATGTAACGGCCGTTCGACAGCGTTCGAATGAGATTGTCCACGAACTGTTCGTCGATATGTTCGACGACTTCGCAGCACCAGACCAGGTCGCACGGCCACACATACGCTGTGACGGTGAGATCGACGACTGTGGCATTCGTGCATGCTGCGATGTTTTCCTCCAGTCCGTCGATTCCATGGACGTCGCACCCCAGGGCAGAAAACTCTGCCATCGCATGTCCTTCGCCGCATCCCACGTCGAGCACCGTTGAGATGTCGAAGCGTCTGACGAGCCAACTCCACAAATCCGGATAGAACGTGTTCCGATCTCCTCCGATGATGTTTCCACCGAGGTGGGGGTACTTCCGGTCAAGGCGTTTGGGCATCTTCCGACCTTCCGACGCGACGAACGAACGGCCTGGAGAAGCTTACGCTGTTTCAGAAATTGACTTCCTAAAACCCATTTCATACAGTCAACGGAAGCAATATGAGGTGCACGATGACACGTAGCCTTCTGACCTTCTTGGTTGTTGGATTCAGCCTCACAATGGCCGGCCAACCGATCCTGGCCCACCATTCAGAATCGGCGGAGTTCGATCAGTCGAAGCCGGTGAAGGTGACTGGCACGATCTCTAAAGTCGAGTGGCAGAACCCGCATGTCTGGTTCTACGTCGACGTCAAGGACGAGAGCGGCAAAATCACCACCTGGGGATTCTCGAACTCTCCTCCGGGGTCGCTGATGCGCCGGGGTATCACCAAGGCCTCATTGAAGCTCGGCGCTGTCGTCAATGTCGAAGGTTCGCGCGCGCGGGATGGTTCGAATAACGCCTCCGGGCGCCGCGTCACGTTCGCCGATGGCAAGAACGTCTTTACGTCGGAAGGCGGAGAATGAAGACCCGCTGGATCGTACCGGTTCTTCTGGGCGCCGCGCTCACGCTCAGCGCAACGGTCACGTCACAGACGCAGGCCATTCCCCGCATGTCCGACGGGAAACCTGACTTCTCCGGCATCTATACCGCGCCGTCAACGGTGAATGCCACGGGGCCCCGCGGCAACTTGATCTTCAACGCCGACAAGATGGCTCCGGTCAAACCTGGCGCCGAAAGCCAGCTCTACCAGCCGCGAACCGGCGATGCACGCGTGGATGAACCTCGCGCCGTCTGCCTGCCGTCAGGTTTTCCTTCCGGCATGCTCTACATCCTTCCCATACAGATCGTGCAGAACCCCAAGCACATCGTGATCATCCCCGAGCTCCAGCGCGCGGCCCGGATCATCCCGCTCGACGGCCGCCCGCACCGGGAGGGAATCGAGCCGTCGTACTACGGTGATTCGGTCGGGAAGTGGGAAGGCGACACGCTGGTCATCGATACCGTGAACTTCAAGCGCTGGATCTTGGACGACTATCACTACACCGACCGAACCAAGAGTCGCTGGCACAGTGACGCCCTCCGCACCACCGAGCATCTGAGGCGCGAAGGCAATACGCTTCACTACCGCATCACGATCGACGACTCCAAGATCTTTACTCGGCCTTTTTCCCAGGACTTCGAATTGACCCTTCGCCCGGACTGGGAGGGGATCGGCCTCCTGGAATACGTGTGCGAGGAAAACAATCGATGCGCGGGAGGCAACTGCCGCGAATCAGACGCGCAGTAGTGGCCGCTCTCCCAGCGCGTTGACTCCGGATTCCATGGGCAGGTGATCCGCCGCCTGCCCACGTACTCGCATGCTTGACACCTCCTGTCGCGGATGGCAGAGTGCTGGCGGCTATTCGAGCCCCGCGCGTCATTCACATTTCCTGTTGAGGTTTGGTCATGGTCGGAACACGTCCGGTTGTGCTCCTGGGAGGAGTCGCGCTCATCGCCGTCGCCATGGGCTGCGCTCGTACGGAGCCTGAGCCCGCATCATCATCGATCGCACCGGTGCGGCAAGTGGCCTATCTGAAGGCCGCCAACCCTGACATGGGCGATCACTTCGCCTGCGGCGGCTCGCTGCCGGGGCACATCGGTAGCGCGCTCGCCATCAGTGCCGACGGCAACACCATCGTGGTTGGCGCGCCGCACGAGAGCAGCGCGGCGCGAGGGATCAACGGAGATGCGGCCGACAACTCTCTATACAACTCGGGTGCGGTGTACGTCTTCGTCCGGCGCGGTGACGCGTGGGTGCAGCAGGCCTACGTGAAGGCCTCCAATGCAGGACAGAGCGATCTCTTCGGGATGACCGTCGCCCTGAGCGCCGACGGCAACACTATGGCTGTCTCTGCTCCGTGGGAGCGCAGCGCCGCCACCGGTATCAACGGCGACCAGAACGACGATTCGATGCCTCAGGCGGGCGCGGCGTACGTCTTCACGCGGTCAGGGGACTCCTGGTCTCAGCAGGCCTACATCAAGGCGTCGAACACCGGACGCCCCGCCAATGCGGACGATCCGCTCGCCGACGGCGACCAGTTCGGCTCCTCGCTCGCGTTGAGCGGCGACGGTAACACGTTGGCCGTTGGCGCGATTACCGAAGACGGCGCGGCCACCGGTATCAATGGGAACGCGGCGGACGACTCGGCCCAGTCCGCCGGCGCCGTCTACGTGTTCGCGCGGACAGGGAACACCTGGGCCCATCAGGCGTATGTGAAGGGCTCGAACACCGAAGCGGCCGATCTGTTCGGCTACGACGTGAGTCTGAGCAACGACGGTAACACCCTGGTGGCAGCCGGTTACGACGAGGACGGACCCGGACGCGGCGTCAACGTGGATCAGGGCAACGGCGGAAACGGGTCCGGCGCGCTCTACGTCTTCAGCCGAACGGGGACGGCCTGGCAGCAGGACGCGTACCTGAAGGGCTCACGGTCAGAGGGCAACGACGCACTCGGCTTCTCGGTCGCCATTAGCGGAGACGGCAGCACCATCGCGGCGGGCGCCGCAGACGAGGCGTGCCTCCTGGGCGGCGTCAATCCCCAGGGGTGCAACACGGACAAGCCCGAGGACGCGTCGGGCGGCTCGGCCGGCGCCGCGTACGTCTGGGTGCGCAACGGCGGCACGTGGACCGAACAGGCGTTCCTCAAGGCGTCCAGTCCGCAGTTGCAGGACTGGTTCGCCGCCAACCTCGCCGTGAGCGCGGACGGAAACACCCTGCTCGTGGGCGCGCCGATGGAGGACAGCCGCGCGCGGGGCATCAACGGCGACGAGCAGGACAACTCGGCGGTCGAAAGCGGCGCGGCATACCTCTTCAGGCGCACGGGCACGACGTGGAACCAGCAGGCCTATATGAAGGCCGAGAACGCCGAAGAGTTCGACGAGTTCGGGGCCTCCGTCGCCGTAAGCGGCGACGGTCGAACCCTGATCACCGGCGCGCGCATGGAAAGCGGGGGGGCGGCCGGTATCAACGGCAACCAGAACGACAACGCTGCGCCGCAGGCCGGCGCGGTGTACGTGTGGGCGACGGCGCCCTAGTCCCACTCCTTTTCGACGCCGTGTCCGCGCGCGGTGTCGCCGTGCAGCGGTGTGAGGAAGCCGAGCAGGCAGCCGTTGGTGTTGTCGCGGAGGCGATGGCACCGCACCTTCGCTCTCTCGCCGATCCGCAGCGTGTCCTTCGTGATCCCGTTGTTCTCGAGGCCACGAGGACCCGTCGCTTCGAGCGCCCAGAGCTCCGGCTCGCCTTTCGCGTTGTTGACCTCCATGTAGACCCACGAATGCGGGTTCAGGAGGTGAATCTCCTTGACCGTTCCCTCGATCTGGGTGAAGTCGCTCGTCGAATAGTTGTTGTGCGAATGGTGCGCCCACACCGGCAGCGCCAGCGTGACCGCACAGAAGGCCGCAAGGACGACAGACCTGAATCGCATGTTCTCCTCTCCTATTCAGCTATCGAGCGGGCGCTGGAGCCGCAGGGGCCGCTGCCGCCGCACCGCCGCCACCCTGCCCCGCGCGCGTCGGCTTCGGATAGCCGTTCATGTAGAGCGCGTTGTAGCGAATGGGAATGCCCTTCTCGTCGATGATGTGCAGCGACTGATGGAAGATCCCCGGTTCCGGATACCCTTTCGGAACCGTCGCCGTCATCCAATAGAGGCGATCGTCGTGCATGTGCAGCGCGTCATACGTGCGCGATCCGTCGGCATTGGTGGTGTGGATCCAGCGTCCCATGATGTAGTCCACGAACGTCCACTGGAACTGCGTGATCTTCGAGCCGCGCTCGATGATGTGCCATGTGGCCCAGTCGTAAGCACCCGCCTTGTCCAGCTTCGAGTAACCCGATCCGCTCGGCCCATCCGGGCCGGTACCGCGGCAGGTCATGTGCGCATCCGGCGGGCACTTCTTGACCATCTCCTGCTGGATCTCTTCGATCCGCGAGTAGTCGATGACCGTCATGGTGAACTTGCTGCTGCCGCTCGACGCCGTATACACACGGCCTGGGAGCGGAGCTCCCTGCGCCGACTGATACGTGATGGTTTCGATCTTCGGCTCGTGCGGGAAGTTCACGGAAAAGAGATCTTGCTTGTTGACGTACTCAATCCACTCTTGCGCAGTAGCGAACCGGGGTACCAGCAGGGTGACGGCGGCCAGGACGAATGGAATCAGGCGCATAGTTCCTCCCGGGCGTACTCGTGGCGCCCGCTCGATTTCACTTCGCGAAAGACTCGGCACGATCAGCCCCTGGCGTGTCCGTCAGCGACACGCGACCGCTCCAGCAAAATGGGCCGAACTAGTCTACTGCTCGCCGGCCCCCTGGATAATACCCAAATGCAGGGGTCAAGACTTTCGGTACAAATCCTAGTGACTGAGAGGGTTGGAGGGCTCTGCACGACCTCGCTCGCGCCGAGCGCGAGCGAGGACAGGCGTGGCTGATGCGGGCAGCGAACCCTGCGACGGCTAGAAGCGGAAGACCACGGCCCCGGAGACTCGACCGAAATCGAGCTTCTCGTCGGAGCCTTCGAAGCCGATCACCTCGAGCGCGTCAAACGTATAGAACCACCGGACATCACCGCGTATGCCGATGTGCTGTGAGAAGTACGCCATCACGCCCCCACCCCAGCTCCAGCCGAAGTCGTTTTGGGACGTATCGTCGAGGCCTTGGACTGTCAGGTCTCTTGTGGTCCTGACAAGGCCCAGACCGAATAGTCCGTACGGTTGAATGGCGGCGAATCGCGGGGCCAGCAAGAAATTGCCCATGACTGTGAGCACGCTCGACGTGTAGTCCTCGGACTCGCCGAAGAAGTCATCGACGTACCCGATATCGAGTTCGGTGCCGATGATGGTGTTGGCCACACCAAGCGAGGCACCCCAGTTCAGGTTCTTGTCCTCGCACTCGGTAATCTCCGGGCAACCAGCATCGCCGCTGAAGTTGTAGCCGAGAAAGGGGCTGATATACCCCTGGGCGGACGCCTGACCGGACGTGGCGAGCGAGATGACGACAGCAGCCATCGTCGTGACGAACACTCGAAGCGTGAGCGACGAACGGGACATATTCACCTCTCTTGCAACCGTAACACAACCATGGGAGTTTCCCATGGTTGGATTTCTTGCACCCGCTCGCGTCGCCAGGGTTTCTGGACAGCAAAGTTTTGTTGTCCGCCGTCAGGCTCGGGCTGTTCACGTTTCTTGGTCAAGACTGAGGAGAACAATCGAAGCCGTGATCGTCCGTCTGAAGCGGGAGCATCCAGGCTGGGGTGCGCCGAAGATCCGGGAGAAGCTGCGTCAGCAATTCACCGGCCCCCACCTGCCGGCGATCAGCACCGTCCACGCCGTCCTGGATCGCTACCACCTCGTGCAGCCCCGACGACGGCGGCGGGCCCGCGCGACCGGGACCGAGTTGTCGCCGACCGATCCCGACGCACTCTGGTGCGACAACTACAAAGGCGAGTTCATGCTCGGCAACCGCCAGATTGCTATCCGCTACGCTCCCGATCGTCTTCATCACCGGGCATGGCACCGTGAAGGTGCGCGCCACGGGGATGAGTGCCGGCTGCGTGACCGTGCTGGACAAGCCGGTCGAGGAAACGGCACTGCTCGACGCGATCGAGCGGGCGCTCGCGCTCTCGAGCGACCCTGCTCCTACTCGACCATGAAGATGAGCGTCACGACACCCGGGGCCGGGCCGAGCTGGATCTCGGCGCCCGCCATGCGATATGACGTGGCTTTCTCGAGCGCGGCGAGGTAGGCCTGTTCCTGCGCCATCACCCCGTCGGCGCCGCAGTGCATGCGCGTCGTGGCCAGCAGCCCGACGTCGAGCTGGGCGCTCTTCGCCGCCGCGCGTCCGAAGTAGCGGTTGCATCCCGCAGAACCCGTCACGCGGTCGTCTTCCGCGAAAACGGCGGTCACCCGTACGCTGGGGATGGCTTCACGTCCTTCGAGCGTCGTGAGTCGCCAAGTCGGGCCGACCAGGGAGGGCGTCACCCGCGTCTTGCCGAGGATCGAGACCAGACTCCGCCGCACGGCGGAGGCGTCGGCGGGAGGGTTCGCGACCGCTTCCTCCTTGATACGGATCTCATAGAGGTATCCGGGCTCGTACTCGAAGCCCGCGATCTCGTCGTAGAGCGGCCTCCAGGGATCGTCGGACGACTCTCGCACCTGCAGGCACATCTGCGGCGCCACGCCGGTGCACTCGATGCGTGATGGTGCGACTTCGAATGTCTTGAGGACGGAGCCCGCGGCGGTGGACGCCGTGTCGGTGGGACCTACCGCGTCTCTGATTGTTCCGCACGCGACCGAGAGCAATGCGGTCGCGGCGACCGCGGCGAAACGAAGGGCATATCTCAACTCGAAACTCTCCTCTCGAAGAACTCGGCGCGATCGGGACGGTGTTGGAGGAACGGCGCGCGGGTGCGCGACTTGTGTCGGATTGTCTACTCGCGATGACTCACTGTCCTCTGCCCCACACTAAATCGGCTCGCAACGAGGCTCACATGACGCTCGCGCAGCTGTTAAGCAACCCCTGTGCCAGCGATGGGTCCCTGGAAGATCACCTCCGCGGAGTATGCGGTCAGCGTCGATTCGCCAATTGCCGCGTCGCGCGCCTCAAGGCCCTTGAAAAACCGATCGCAGGCTGCGTCCCAATCGGCGACCGGCTCCGGTGCCCAGCGGGATTCGCCCTTCGCCATGCGTTCAGCCCACTCCACGAGGTCGCCCATGTGCGCCACGATCTCGAGCGGTGTGCGACTCGCGGCCGAGAGCCGCTCGGTGATGAACGAGGCGGGCGCGTCCTTCAGCGTCTTCTGGGCGCGATAGGCGAGTGTCGCAACAGTGTGTCGCAGCAGGTGCCGCGCGGGTTCAGTGGTGTCAGAAGCCATTGCCGCCATCCGCAAATATCAGTTCGAAACTGGCCGCGCCTTCTTGACCCGGCGCTCGACAACGTCGGCAAGAGTGCGAGTCGTGGTGGCAGGTGGGCTTGGTCCAACGCGCACGCCGTGGCTGCCGGCCTCGCCAGCGCTCGTCGGTCCCAGCCAGGGGAGGTAATACACGCTCGCCGGGACCTCGCGCCTGAACGTCTCGAGATCCTCTTCGCCGTGAAACATCAGAATGAGGCGCCAGCCCTCCGGCAGCAGCGTGGCCACTTTCGCGACGCCGCGTGCCACGGTCGCTGACGTCAGCTCGTCCATGTTCTGCAGCGGGTCGTCGAGAATCAGCGTGCCGAGCGGATTGTCGATGGTCGGCCCGCACAGCAAGTAGAGGGCGAGGACGATGAGATTCAACTCCGCCGTGTTGAGCCGCGTTTCGGCCGGCCGGCGCGTCTTGGCGGTCAGCAGATCCACGCCCACCTTGCCGTCACTCACCTGAGTGCTCACGAAGAGCCCCTCGGTACGCCCATCGGGCCGGCGTGAAGAGCGAAATCACCTCGTCGAGCGCCTCGTTCAGCCGGTGCTCGGTGAGCCGATTCATGAGCACCTGTTCGACGAGCCGGCTGGCGTCGCCGACCTTTCGCGCCGTTGCGAGCGCCGTGCGGTAGGCGTGCACTCGCGCCAGCGGGCCACGGTACACCGGAGCTTCCAGCGATGACTTCGCCGCGTCAGCCGGCGTCGGCTGGCCGCTCGCCGGCTCGAAGGCAACCACGTCGTTCAGGGCCGGCTCGAGCGGCGCGAGGAACTCGACGAACCGCGTGCTCCACGAGCCAGACCCGATCGTGATCGAACCGTAACCGGCGGTCGTGCCGGCCGAGATCGCAGCCTGAATGGCGTCACCAAGCAGCTCCTTCGGAGGCGTGCTCTGGAGTGCGCCGAACCAGGTGCCTGCCAGGTTCAGATCGCCGATCTCGCTGGCGGTGAGCGTCGCAGGAGCAGCCTGCTTGCCCGCGCCGGTGGCCCCGCTCGCGCCCTGCAGTTGACTGAAGTACGCCCGCTGTTCCTCCGTGCACTGGGTGGCGAGCGTCGTCAGCGCCATAACGCTGTTTTTCAGGTCGTCGGCAGACGCCGCGAGCAGACCTGTTGCGCGGCCTTCGGGCGTCCACGATCCGACGCGAGCATCGAGCAGGGTGCTGGAGATTTCGAGGTGCTTTTGGAGCACATCTGCGAGCGCGACGCGGTCGCTCCAGCTGCGCAGCACATCGGAGTACGGCCGCGTGGCCTGGTCAGACGTTGGCACCCACGTCGCCAGGCGTTGCAGTGCGGCGCGTGACTGAACCACGGCATCGCGGTACCGCCGGGCATCAGACCGCAGGCGGTCGAGTGCCTCGTCCAGATGCTGGAGCGTGCCATCGAACGTCGTCCGGTCCGTTGGCACAGCCAGCGCGTCGAGGTGATCCTTGATCTCCCGGATGATTCTGCCGAGCATATCCAGTGACTCCCGCTTCACCGGCAGGCAATCGGCAACGTGGTCGGCAGTGATCGTCGCGTCTTCCACCCATTTCAATCGAGCCTCGACTGCGGTGTGCCACTTGTTCGCGTCCGGCTGCTCCGACTGGATCTGCTGCCGGAGCTCGAGGGGCAGATCGCGGAACGCCGCGTTGAACTCCTTCTGGGCGAGCTCGAGAGCCTCGTAGGCATCGCCAGGAAAGAACGCTCGCGTCAACGCGCGCGCACGCTGTTGAGAGTCGGCGCGAACCAGTTGGTCCATGGCCGTCTGGTCCAGACGAAACGCCGTCACCGGCAGGCCTGGCCCCAGCGGCGGCTCGGCAATCCCTGAATCGATCACCGTGTAGCTGCGGCGAGAGCCGTCCGACATCGACAGCGACACACCTGGCGATTCCTTGGGATCGAGACCTGCGTTGCGGATGACGTCGGCGTAGTTGGAGTTCGGATGACTCCTGATACGCTCGACCGAGCCGGTGACCACGAGCTCGAGAGCTTCCGCGATAGAGGATTTGCCGGTGCCGTTGGCGCCATGCAGCAGGTGGACTCGATTCGCCGTGAGCGCCCAGGGCCGCTGGCCGGGCAACCGGTAGTCGGACAACTCCACGCCGAGCAAGTGCGGGCCCGAGGGTTGCGCGCATCCGGCCAGCCGTTGCCGCGTGGACGGGAGCAGCCACGCAAAGACACGACGCGCTTCGACGGGATCAATCGTGGTTCCTTCATGGACCGGCAGCAGATTCAGCCCCGTCGCGTGCAGAAATCGCGTGCTGGCGGCGATCTCGCGCACGACATCCACCATGTCGCGCATTCGGGCCGTTTCGATCGCGAGCACGCATTCCACGGTGTAGGCGAGAGGGAACCCGGGAATGCCGGCAGCGACGGCGTCGGTCATCAGCAGGTGACGCAGGTAGGTGGCCTGGTCGACGTGCCGCCTGGCCTGGTCGGCCAGCGATTCCTTCCTGGAGTCCTCGAGCACATGGACGAGCCCGATCGTGCCGAGTCCGTAGTCGAGCACCAGGATCTCGGGAGAGAGATCGAGATCGGACGCGACGCGAAGCACGGGACCGGCACACGCGCATGCATTGCGCAGCGTGAGATGCTCCGCCGCGCTCGCGGGACTCCGAAACTCGAGCTTATCGGCCTGCGCCGTCGGCAGTTCGAACGGGGTGGACTCGAGCGTCGTCATCAGAGCGCTCACCACTTGCCCAGTGTTCATCCGGTTCTCCAAACCACGTCGTGGGCGGTGTGGCCGCTTCGCCGTCCGCCATCAGCGCCCACCGCCAGACGTCGCCGGCGGATGGTGTACCAGCGGCAGCCACGTCGGGCCGCATCCAGGACATCAACTCCCATTCGTGCACGCGCCGGTACACCCCGCGCGCGTCGACGCGAACGCTGCGCGTGAGCGCCGGGCCGCGCAGGACGACCGCGGTTCGCGTGAAGTCGGTCCGCCTCGGCCTGACGATCGCCATCGGATACGGCGACGGGACGACGGCGGCAGTGCGCGCGCTCATCCGGCGCAGCGCGAGCTCCACCACCGCGCCCCATGCGCCCCATCCTGGCCGGTCGAGCAGCGAGAAGTAGTAGGACGGTGCCCTGAACTCCTGGATGCGCAGGCCGGATCGCTGATTGCGCACGACAGTCTCCATCAAGGCACACTCGCGCAGCCACGCGACGTGAAAGTGATTCGTCCAGGCGGTGAGCTGTTGAAACTGCCGGCGTGAGCTGTCCGCATCCTCCCAGCGCGCTGCAGTTTCCTGTTCGACCTTGCACAGTGCTTGGAACATTTCGCCGATGTCTTCGACGTCGGCCGGTGCCACGTTCCGGTGCAGCAGCATGACGGCGATTCTCTGCAGGTCGGATCGAATCGCGTTCAACTGCAGACGACGCAGACTGCGGTGATACAGCCAGAGGAACAGTTCGTCGAGGCTGGGAAACGATTGCCGCGAGTCCCGTTTCGGGAAATGGAATCCCAGATGATTCGGGTGATCGAACAGCTTCGGTTTCGCCACTCCGGCGGCGCGGCTGCTGGCGCGGAGGATCTCCAGACCGGGGAACTCCGCCCGTCCTGACGCGCCGGTGAAAAAGGCCAGCGTGTCCTTCTCGGGCGGCGTCTTCCGCGCGGCGCCCTGACTCCGATGCGCGAGGATCTCTTCGTAGACGGTGCGAAAGGTGTCGTGCATGACCGGATCGGCGCCGCTGTAACCGCACAGCACGATCGCACGTGTGCGCAAGAGCGTGCTGACCAGGTCGCGCGACCAGGAGTCCTTTCGCCAGTTCTGGATTTCGCGGTAGGTGAACACCATCGAGGGCAGATACCTCGCCAGTGTCCCGCGCTCACGTTCCTCGCGATAGCGATGGACGCACCCGTGGATCTTCAACAGTAGCGCCGCACGATATGCGGTGCCGCGTTCGAAGAAATCCGTAGGACCGGCCACCACCAGCACACGGTCGTAAGCGGCCGACGGCTTGTCGGGGTCGGTCTCCGATACGTCGCCTACTTCGAAGCCTGCGGCGCGGCACGCGCCTTCGAGCAGCAGATCGAAGTTCGTCGTCAGAATGAGCGGGGCGACGCCCTCGCGGGCCAGGCGTGCGATGACGACATGACGATCGCGCAGGCGCCCCTCGTACGTCTCCAGCGCGTCCTGGGTCTCTGCCAGGCGCGGGTCGCCACGCCAGATTCGCCCGTTCGCGAAACCCATGGTTTCGAGAAACAGCGCCTTGCCCGACTCGTTACCCAACGCCGACAAGCTCGCCACGTCGAAGTCATCCAGCGGCACGTCGTCGATTGCCTTGTGATCGATTTTGGTGGCGAGGAGCTGATCCTCGCGCGTCCGAATGGAGATGAGCACGGACGCGCTTACGGCCTTGAGCTCGCCCAGAAGAATGGAGAATGCGCTCACAATCCAGTCGTTGATGTTGTAGTAGACCGGCGTCAGCTGGTCGATCGTCTTCGAAGAGATCATCGCGTCGGACGAGAGCGGGTCGTCGCCCAGCTTGAACGTGATACGGAGGCCCTCGCGCAGGCGTGGCGCCTGACTCCGGGGCACGCCGGCGAGCTGCTCCGTGATGGCGGCGAAGCGCGCCACCAGCCGACGAATCAACCGTGCGGACGTGTTGGGCTCGCTGTCGAGTGAGAATCCAGCGCCCGCCAGGAACACCGCCTCACCAGCGATGACGCGCGCCACCAGTCGCTCGATGGCAGCGGCGGTGTCGCGAAAAGCCGTCATGCGTGATTCCGGGTGACCCCGGGATGACGTACGACAGCGGCGAGCTCGGTCGCGCGCACGTGCCGCATCCAGGCCGCCCAGAGCGGCCCTGGCGCAGGCTCGCTCGCGAGATCCGCATTGATCGCGCGCAGGTCTTCGAGAGTCGAGGCCTGGGGGCGGATCTTACGCACCGCGGCCCAGAACGCCGTGGCGTCGACGCTCTGCAGCATCTCCGGCCGTTCGCGGAGCCTCGCGACGACTCGAAACAGCAGCTCGCACACCATCCGTGCGTCCTCGTCGTCGATGGCTGGCGCAACCTCGGTTCGCGGCGTCGGCTCCTGTCGTGTGGCGCCCGATTCGGCCGAGCGCTTGTCCTCGAGGCTTTTGTGCACCTGCTCGATGTACTCGCTCACGAGCCCCTCGAGTCTGGCGCCATCCATCTTGTCGCGGATCTTGTCGCGGCCCCGTTGCGCTTCCACCAGTTCGTGGACCAATCGAACCATGTGTTCGAAGCTGTCGCCGCGAGCTATCTGGAATTCCGCGAGTGGACCGGGAACGTCGGAAGGATTGAGCTCAAAAACGATCGGAACGATTCTCGACTCGCCGGCCGTCGCGACGCCAGCCTCAAAGGTGAGCCAGGGCAAGCGCAGCGACTCTGGCGTGAGGAGAATGAAGACGTGGGACGACGTTCGCGCTTTCTCGCGCATCCACTCGAGAAATTTGCTCCCCGCGACAGTGATCTCCTGCGTCCCCGAACTGTTAACGATCAACTCCGGCAGCACACCGTGGAGCAAGCGCGTCAACGCGTCCGCCAACCTGCTGTTGACCATTGAGTGACTGATGAACACCGCTGATGGGCTGTCGCGCGTGTCGCTTGCTGCAGGACTCATGAATGTCTCGGAGTAACGAGGAACGTCGTCGTGCACTCGTGTTGCCGCCACCGCTTCACAAGCGATCGACGGGCGCTCGCAGATGAATGGTCACTGATCATGGGTGCGGACGTTGCGCGGCAGCTTAGATCTATTGTCGAGAGCCGCGCAACAAGCCGATGTGCGACTCGGCGTCGTAGACGATAGACGATATTAGAGCATCCCCGTGGTTGACGGATGACCCGTTATGCGCTGTGCCCCCCCCCGACACAGCTTCTTCGCGCCACTCCAGACTGACGCGTCGCGAGGCCGCTCCGCCTGCCAGACGAAGAGAGACGCCACGTTGCGCGGCGAAAGAGCGCGCCCCTACATTGAGGTGCGTGCGCGCCGCCGCTTTTCGCCACGCTCAGTTCCTCCGAAGTCCGCGACGACGGTTGTTGCCGGTGTCGAGTCAGCTGGGGTATCTGCGTCAGCGCGACATTGGAGAGCTGGCCGAGTGGTCGAAGGCACCTGACTCGAAATCAGGCGGGGCCGTGAACCCCGCCAGGTCCGGAAGGAAGCAACGGTAGCGTTACTTCGGGTGTGCCCCGGCCGTCAGTCTGTCAGCGCCCGAACAGCTTCGCGCGGCCGTCGGCCTCGAGCAGCTTGAAGCCGGCCGCCAGCAGCTCGGCGTCGCCGTGGCTGTCGAAGGTCACGACGCGGTTGAAGCGCGGGTCGCCCATCGACTGCTGGAACCTCCAGTCGCTGGGAGAGTCGCTCGTGAACCAGGGCAGGTTCTTGCCCAGCCAGAAGAAGCCGCCGGCGCCCCACACCCCTTCGGGGATCAAGACGTAGCCGGTCGCCTGGGGCCAGGCACGCGCCGTCAGCCGGAACTGCTCGGGCCGCTCGGGCTTGAGCTGCGAGTCGAAGAAGAAGAAGCCGAGGCTCGCGAGGCAAGCCACCGCGGTCAGCGCGAGGCCCCGCTTCGTGATCAGCTCGAGCGCCCCCGCGACCACCCCGACGCTGAGCATCACCAGCGCCGGGTAGATGAAGCGCGGCTCCTTGTGCGCGGTGATGGCGATTGCGACCAGGTAGGTCAGGCCGGCGGCGTTGAAGACTCCGCTCGAGCGCTTGAGGAAACCGAGCCAGGCCCACGGCGCGAGCATCGCGAGGTACGGCAGGTAGACAGTGAACGGGTCGCTGCCGAACTGCTGCGCCGCTTTGCCGCTGAAGACGTTGAAGTCGAGGTACGCGCGCAGCGAGTGAAAGGGCGCTCCCCAGGTCACCCAGTCGAGCGCGCCCAGGGCCAGCGCGACGACGAGGCCGCCGGCGGCGGCGAGCGCGAAGTCGCTGAAGCGCTTGCGCACCAGCAGCCAGACCATCGCGCCGATGACGGCGGCTGCCGAGCCGTAGCGCGCGACCACCGCGAGGCCCAGCACGAAACCACCGGCGAGCGCGGCGCGCGCTCTCAGGTTCCCGAGCTCCCACGACGTCGCGTTGCCGGCCTTCGCGCGATCGATGAGCTCGAGGCCGATGACCAGAAACGCGGCGCTGAACGACTCTCCGAGCGTGCGCCCCGCGAAGGTGAGCACCGGCATGTAGAGCCCCACCAGGGGAATCGCCCACCGCGCGAGCTCAGGCGGCACGCGGCGCAGCGCGATCTGCCAGGCGGCCCACAACATCCACAGGTGCAGCGCGAACTGCGGCAGCTCGAGCACGGCGCGCCGCTTCCACGGGTCGTCGATGCCAACCGCGGCGCACGCCTTGAGCAGCAGCGCGAAGATCCCGGGGATGGCCCAGTTGCGCAGGCCCGCGCCCTGCCACTCCCACGCCAGAATTCCGTAGCCGAAGGCGCGCCAGTTCGCGGGCTCGAGGTACTGGTAGACCTCGTCGGGGTGCAGGCGACCGAGCTGAAACACGGCGATGACGCCGGGAAGCGCCGCGATGACAATTAGCCAACGCCACGGTGGATTTGCCAGTTTGATGTCCCTACATTCGCGCGCTCCCATGCCCCGACGACGCGCGTATGCCCACGTTGTTCGCCTTGGCGAAACCGAGATTCGCGTTGTTCTCCAACAGTCTTACGTCCGGGAAATTCGCGCGAACAAACTCAACCGATCCATCGACTGACCCGTTGTCGGAAACGATCACCTCATGCGTGATCTGATGCGGCTGGCCGTAGATCGACTTCAGGCAGTCTGCAATCACCTTAAGATCGTTCCAAGCAGATGATCACAATCGATAGTTTCATCAGTCACCCGAGACGGCAGACAATTCGATGCCGATTAGCCCGTTGAACGCACCGCTCGCATTAGGAAAGGGATATGATCAGTTGACCTTGCCCCTAGCAATGGTCTCCTGAACCGCGGGGCTTTCCAGAAATGCGCTGCCTCCCACCACGGTCCACGACTTGACAAGGCCGGCGAATCGCTCGGAAATGATCTTTGCTTCGGGAAAGGCCCGCTGTAGCTCGTGCCGCGTCATCAGTCGCACTTCGCGAACGAGTTCTCGCGCAAGTGCTGGATCAGCGCAGGGGCCACACCACCCGCATCGCGTGCGTTGGATGGTCCAAACACGCATCGACTCAGGCAGCCACTGCCAGCCGGGAACGTGGAAATGCGGTTCCATTGGGAACCAGTAATTCGGGGTTTGAATCCAGTAGGCGCGCGCGACACGCCTCACTTCTCGAGCCATTGCCACTTGGGCATCCAGAGTAAACAAGTGCTCGATAACCGAGTTGCTGAACGCGACATCGTAGCTCTGGTCGGCGAAGTCGATCAGGTCAGTCGCATCGCCAACCCGCGGCTCAATGTTCGCGTGTCTTCGCTGTTCCGGGACCAGGTTTACCGTTGTAATCTGCACATCGTCACGATCAGCCCAGCCCCGATTTTCCCAGAACTCGTTTGTGCCCCCCAGATCAATGATGCGCAGTGGACGCGCGAGCGGTTGCGCTAACCTTTCGAAGAGACGAAAGCGCTTGGCGCGCATTCGATTCGAAAACGATTCCGGATTGTAGGCGTTGGCAAGTCGTCGAATTCCACGCATTGTTTACTCGCTCTTCGCTACAGGTTCGTGTGCCCAGTCTTCATATGCGACGTGTAGGCGCGCCCGAGAGAACGCCATTATGATAAGCGCTACGAAGAGCGCTAGCGCCAGGGATCCGCCGCGCACCCCCTCGAGAATATACTGGTTCGTAATGTCACCGAGCACTACACCCCAGCTTTCTACGCTCTTCACTCCGAGCAGCCACCACTCGTTCACGCGCAAGATGAATTGGTTAATCAGATTGAAACGATGCCATCCCGTCGATCCGCCGACAAGGTCAATGCGTGCGACCAAGTGCCATACTGGCGCTTGCATAACGAGGTGAAGCACGACCAGCAATCCAAAGACTGTCCACCGCACTGCGCGCATGTGGCGACGCGCCGCGAAAAAGCACGCACCGAGGACACCACACACCACGCTTGAGATCGGCGTGCTCGACGCGCACCACACGATGATCATGAGGCCGCAGACCACCCCGATCACCGCCCACACGCGTAGAAATCCAATGCGCCACCATAGGGCAGCCATCAACGGCAGCAAGCTCGCCCAGTAACAGCCTGCCAGGATCGGAATAGCGTATGCTCCTTGGCAACGGAGGCGACCTTCCGAACCACCGTCGTCTCGGGAACTCCGCCAAAGATTGCGAACATATTCCGGCCGGTCGTGCGTTCCCACAAGAAAGCAAGAGCCACCGGCACGCTTACAACCGCAAAGCCGACAGTCAATTGGGAGCGACAGCCGCCCTCGTTACACCTAACCTGTTTGGAGTTCCCAGGATTTAGTGGACCGCGTTGCACGTCTGATGCGCGAACACCGACTCCGAGCCTTGCACGGCTATCGCACCAGGCGCTGGTCGGTCGGCAAGCCGGCCATTCTGATCCCGAATCTCCTGCAGCGCCAGTTCACGGTCACGAAGCCCAACAAGACCTGGGTCACGGATATCACCTACATTCGCACGTGGCAGGGCTGGCTCTACGTCGCCCCGTCGTGATCGACCTCTTTTCGCGCAAGATCGTCGGCTGGGCGGCGCGGCCGACCATCCATCGCGAGCTGGTGCTCGACGCCGTGCTGATGGCCGTGCGGCGCCGACGCCCTCGGGGCACGCTGATTCACTCCGATCAGGGCACGCAATTCGGCTCCGATGCGTGGCGCCGGTTCTGCCGATCCCATCGACTCGAGCCCAGCATGAGCCGGAAGGGCAACTGTTGGGACAATGCGGTCGCCGAATCGTTCTTCGGCAGCCTGAAGAAGGAACGGGTGAAGAAGCAGATCTACAAGACCCGCGCCCTGGCTGAGGCAGACATCGCCCCGCGAAGGAAGCTGCTCTAACTCATTGAGCGATCAATCAATAAGGTGGTGCGCCCTGCACGACTCGAACGTGCGACCTCCTGGTTCGTAGCCAGACGCTCTATCCAGCTGAGCTAAGGGCGCGATGGGGACTGGAAGACAGTCACTATATCATCCCCCTTCTCGTCGTTCTCCCCGCACGCCGACCACCACTGAACCGTGCCCCCTCGAGCGCTGGCCGATATAATCGCCGTGTGAGCCATACCGAGCACAAGGCGCACGCACCCGCGTCTGTCGCCTGTTATGTGCTGACGGTCAGCGATTCCCGTACGCCTGACACTGACTCCGGCGGGAGCGCGATTCGCACACTGCTCGAGCAGGCGGGTCACGAGGTGACTGGCCACACCATCGTGAAGGACGAGCCCGCCCAGGTCACCGCTCGCGTGCGCGAGCAACTGGCTGACCCGCGGACGCAGATCATCATCACGACGGGCGGAACCGGCATCACCTCGCGCGACGGCACCTTCGAAGCCATCGACGCGCTTCTCGACAAGCGGCTCGACGGGTTCGGGGAGCTCTTCCGCATGCTCAGCTTCGAGGAGATCGGCCCGGCGGCGATGATGAGCCGCGCTACGGCGGGAACCGCTTCGGGCAAGGCGATCTTCGTGCTACCGGGCTCCCCCAACGCCGTGCAGCTTGCCATGACCCGCCTCATCCTTCCCGAACTCGGCCACGTCGTCCAGCAATTGCGAAGATGAGTTCACCCGTTCCGGACCGTCGCACCCTCGCACCGTCGCATCCTCGCACCTCGTCCAGGCATTGGTCGCAGATCCGCATGACGACGAAGATGCGTCCCATCGGACCGACGATTTCGCTCGATGAGGCGCGGGCACGCATCGATGCGGCGATCCGGCCAATCGACCGAACGGAGCGCCTCTCACTGGACCTTGCCCGGGGCCGCGTCCTCGCCGAGGATCTGGTGGCGACCGCCGACGTCCCGCCCTTCGCCCGGGCTGCAATGGACGGATATGCGGTGCGCGCCGAAGACACCACAGGCGCTACACGTACCCAGCCCCGTTCACTGAAACGGGTGGCGACGCTCTTTACCGGTGAAGTGACAGAGAGGCGGATCGGTCCAGGCGAATGTATCGAAATCGCGACCGGGGCACCGATGCCGCCAGGCGCCGACGCGGTGGTCATCGTCGAAGAGACCGACGGCGAGAGGTCCGGCGCCGTCCTGGCATTTTCGCCGGTCACCGCTGGCCGCAACGTCGGCCCCCAGGGCGCGGATATCCGCACCGGCCAACGGGTTCTCGAAGCAGGAACCACACTCACTCCCAGCCGTCTGGGAGCGACAGCCGCCCTCGGCCTTGGGGAGGTGACGGTCTACGCCAGACCAAGGGTCGCGATCCTCTCGACCGGTAACGAAATCGTGGAGCCAGGGCGGCCGCTCAAGCCGGGACAAATATATGATGTCAATAGGTTTACACTGACATCATCCGTCTCGGATCATGGCGGGGAGCCGGTGGTCTACCAGACCGTCCAGGACACCCTGGAGGACCTCTCCAGGGCTCTCGACGCGTGTCTTCAGGAAGACCTCCTGGTCTTCTCCGGCGGGAGTTCGGTGGGCGAACGAGACCTGATTCTCGACCTCCTGGCGGCCAGGGGCGAGGTCATCTTTCACGGAATCGCAGTCAAACCAGGCAAACCGACGGCTTTCGGCAGGGTGGGCGGCAAGCTGTTCTTCGGGATGCCCGGCTACCCGACGTCCTGCCTCTTCAACGCCTACATCCTCCTGGCGCCTGCGCTTCGTCGAATCGCCAGGCTGGCTCCCCAAACATCGCGCTCGGTTTCCTTGCCCCTCAGCCAGCGGATCAAGTCAGTGCCGGACCGGCATCAGTTCTATACGGTTAGAATCCTGGACGGCATGGCGGTGCCTGCGTTCAAAGCCTCCGGCGACATCACGAGCATGTCTCAAGCGGATGGATACATCGAGATCGCTGCCAGCACCCTCGCCGTGGAACAAGGCGAAATCGTGGAGATCACCCTGTTTTGACCGATTCCCAAGCGCAGATCGCCGCCTCTGTCGGCGTCCCGAACGCCAACCGCCACATCTTCCTCTGCTGCGACCAGACGAACCCGAAGTGCTGCGACAAGGAGCGCGGCCTGGCCGCCTGGGATTACCTCAAGCGGAGGCTGAAAGAACTGGGCCTCTCCGAGCAGGGCGGCATCCTCCGCTCGAAAACGAACTGCCTGCGCATCTGCGAGGGTGGACCGATCGCCGTCGTCTACCCGGAGGGCGCGTGGTATGCACACTGTGACCCGCCGGTGCTCGAAACAATCATTCAAACGCACCTGATCGGTGGACAGCTTGCGACTGAACATCTCTTCGCATCGCGCCGATTGGGGGGCGAATGATATAATTCACGGGTTTCAGGCCTGTAAAGATTCCGATCTTCTAAGTTCATCCACTTCTCCTCTGCAGACTCTACGAGTGTGAGTCTCCAGAGCCGGGTAGAAAAATGTCAGTAACCGACGTCGCTGTTCAGGAATCAGCCCCGCGCGCGCAAGCCGAGCGCATCGTCAACGATTTCGCCATCCAGGTCGCCACAGTCAACGGATCCGGCAGTCAGACCGCGAACATGGTGCTGCTGCGCTCCATCTTTCAGATGGGCGTGCCGGTCTCCGGCAAGAACATGTTCCCGTCGAACATCGCCGGTCTGCCCACCTGGTACACGATCCGGGCGAGCGCGAAGGGCTATATCAGCCGCAAGAAGGAAGTGGACTTCCTGGTCGCGATGAACGCGGAGACGGCGAAGGAAGACGTCCTGACGCTGCCGCCAGGCGCCGCCGCGCTCTACGATGAGCCGCTCAAGCTCAACGAGTTACGGAACGACGTCACCTTCTATCCCGTCCCCTTCGACAAGATCATCGGCACGATCACCCACGACGCCAAGCTCCGGCGGCTCGTGCGCAACATGATCTACGACGGCGTGCTGTCGCGGCTGCTCTCGGTCGACATGGGGCAGATGGAAAAGGCGCTCCGCAAGCAGCTCGGCAAGAAGGAAAAGGCCATCCAACTCAACATGGGCGCGCTCAAAGCGGGCTACGACTTCGCCGAAGCGAACCTGACGAAGCAGGATCCGTTCGTGGTCGAGCCGATGGACAAGACGCAGGGCATGATCCTGATTGAAGGAAATGCCGCGGCCGCCATCGGCTGCATGATGGCCGGCGTGACCTTCGTCGGCTGGTATCCAATCACTCCGTCGTCCTCGCTCTGCGAATCGCTCATCGACTACCTGAAGAAATACCGCAAGGATCCGGCTACTGGGAAGGCCACGTACGCGGTGGTGCAGGCCGAGGATGAGATTGCCGCGCTTGGCATGGTCATCGGCGCAGGCTGGATGGGCGCCCGGTCGATGACCTCAACGGCCGGTCCCGGCGTCTCGCTCATGGCCGAGTTCACCGGCCTCGGCTACTACGCCGAAGTACCCGCCGTGATCTTCGACGTGCAGCGCGTCGGCCCGTCGACGGGACTGCCGACCCGTACGGCCCAGCAGGATGTGCTCTCGACCGCTATCCTTTCCCATGGCGATACGAAGCACCCGCTCCTGCTTCCCGCTTCGGTCGGCGAGTGTTACACGATGGCGATGGACGCCTTCGACCTCGCCGAACGCCTCCAGACACCGATTTTCGTGCTGAGCGATCTCGACCTGGGCATGAACAACTGGATGTCACACCCGTTCGATTACCCGACGAAGCCGCACGACCGCGGGAAGCGCCTGGACGCCGAGACGCTGAAGCGCCTCGGCGAGTGGGGCCGCTACCGCGACGTAGACGGTGACGGCATCCCCTATCGGACGGTGCCGGGCGACGGCATGCCTGCCTATTTCACCCGCGGCTCCGGCCACAACGACAAGGCGCAGTACAGCGAACGCGCCGACGACTATGCCAACAATCTCGATCGGCTTCACGCAAGTTCGACACGGCCCGGACGCTCGTGCCCAAGCCAGAGGTCGAAATGGTCGGAAAGGGCGGCGTCGGCCTGATCGCCTACGGGACGACGCACTGGGCCATCATCGAGTCGCGCGATCAGTTGAAGAACGAAGCGAAACTCGATACCTCGTACCTGCGCCTGCGCGCGTTTCCGTTCACGACGGAGGTCGCGGAGTTCATCGACCAGTGTGACCGGGTCTACCTGGTCGAGCAGAATCGCGACGCGCAGATGATGTCGCTGCTCAAGATGGAGTGCACACCCGCTCAGTTCGCCAAGCTTCGGAGCGTGCTGCACTACGCCGGGCTGCCGCTCGACGGGCGGTCGGTGACGACGGAGATTCTGAAACAGGAGAGCGGAGCGCGTTAGGCGTCAATCGACAGTAGTGTCCGGCTTCAGCCGGACCTGCCCGGTCAGGAACCGGACAACGACGGGGATGCCACGGTCCGGCTGAAGCCGGACACTACGGAAAATCTGGGAGAACAGACGGAGATGTCGACACCAACGCAGCCGGCGGCGCCGGGGAAGAAGATCAATCGTATCGGCCTCGAGCCGGTCGCCTATAAGGGCGGCAAGACCACGCTGTGCGCCGGGTGCGGGCACAACGCGATCACCGAACGAATCATCGATTCCTTCTTCGAACTCGGGATCGACCCGACGCAAGTCATCAAGCTGTCGGGCATCGGCTGCTCGAGCAAGGCGCCGGCCTACTTCCTGAACAGCGCACACGGCTTCAACTCGGTCCACGGACGCATGCCGTCGGTCGGCACGGGAGCCGCGATCGCCAATCGCAAGATGGTGGCCATCGGCGTCAGCGGCGACGGCGACACGGGGGCCATCGGTATCGGCCAGTTCGTCCACCTGATGCGCCGCAATCTGCCGATCGTCTACATCATCGAAGACAACGGCTGCTACGGGTTGACCAAAGGGCAGTTCTCACCGACCGCCGACCTCGGCTCGACGTTGAAGACCGGCGTCGTCAACGATCTGCCGCCTATCGACATCTGCGCGCTGGCCATCGAGCTCGGCGCATCGTTCGTGGCGCGCTCGTTCTCGGGTGACCCGAAGCAGCTCAAGACGATCCTGAAGGCGGCATTGAATCATCGCGGCACGTGCATGATCGACGTCATCTCGCCGTGCGTGACCTTCAACGACCACGAGGGCTCCACCAAGAGCTACTCTTACGTGAAGGATCACGACGAGTCGCTCAGCGACGTCAGCTTCGTGCCGTTCTTCGAAGACATCAACGTCGAGTACGACCCCGGCACGACGACGGCGGTGACGCTGCACAACGGATCAAAAATTCTCCTCAGCAAGCTCGCGGCGGACTATCATCCCACCGACAAGATGAGCGCCATGCGTCTGTTGCACGAATCGGCCTCGCGCGGCGAATACGCCACGGGCCTTCTCTACGTGGAACCGGACAAGCAGGATTTCATCGACATGCTCGGCATCGTGGACGAGCCGCTCGCGACGCTGCCCCAGTCGGTGACGAGGCCTGGCAAGGCAGCGCTGGACGAGATCATGGAGAGCTTCCGGTAGGAGATAGTTCGAGTGGGCCAGTACCTCCAGGTCGTCATCTATCTCGTCGTCATCGTCGGCTTCGGCGTGGTGTCCCTCGGCCTCGCGTGGCTGCTGCGGCCCAGCCGTCCGTTCGCGTCCAAGCTCATGAGTTATGAGTGCGGCGCGGAGCCGGTGGGCGACGCCTGGGTGCAGTTCCCGGTCGGGTTCTACCTCGTCGCACTGCTGTTCATCGTGTTCGACGCGCTGGCTGTGTTCCTGTTCCCATGGGCGCTCGCCTTGCGATCGCTTGGATTTTGGGGCATCGGCACGATGGTGCTGTTCCTGGCTATCCTGTCGCTCGGCTGGATCTACGCGTACCGGGAACGGATCCTCGAGTGGCAATAAAACCCCCAATCCCGGTCATTCCGGCACCCGTTTGGAGAAACTTCAAGGATCTCCAGGAATGGGAGCAGCTGCACCAGAAGCGGCCTGAGGGCGACAAGCACTCGGACGCCTTCGTCAGCCTCACCGAGGGGATCCACAACTTTCCCGGCGGCTTCGCCGTCACGACGGGCGTGGATGCCTTTCTGAACTGGGCGCGGAAGTCGTCGTGCTGGCCGGTCACGTTCGGCTTGGCCTGCTGCGCGATCGAAATGATGGCGACGTTCGCGTCGCGCTTCGACGTGGAGCGCCTAGGGATGGTGCCGTGGGCCTCACCCCGCCACTCGGACCTGATGATCGTGTCCGGCACGGTGACCATCAAGATGGCGCCCATGCTCAAGCGCATCTACGACCAGATGCCCGATCCGAAGTGGGCCGTGTCGATGGGATCGTGCTCGAACTCCGGCGGCCCCTTCCGCCACGGGTACTTCGTCGTGAAGGGCGTGGACAGGGTGATACCGGTGGACGTGTACGTGCCGGGCTGTCCCCCACCGCCTGAGTCGCTGCTGAACGGCCTGCTCCTGCTGCAGGAACAGATCTCCCACTTCCGGCGCACCGGTCAGCGCGCAGCGCCTAACGAAAAGGTTGACTGAGGCGTGACCCCTGACCAGGCACGTGCGCTCATCACGGAGCGCTTCGGCAACGCCCAGGTCGAGGGTGGAGCCCCGATCGTCGCCACCGTACCAGTCGATGAATGGGTTGCCTTCGCGGCGTTCGCGCGGAACGAGCTGCGCTGTCGATTCTTCTCGTTTCTGACAGCGGTCGACTGGAAGGAACAGGGGCTGGAAGTTGTCGCCAGAGTGGACAATCTGGACGACAATGTCTCGCTGTTCATGAAGACTCGTCTCGGCCCCGGCGTCTCCACCTGTCCGTCACTCACATCGGTCTATAGCGGCGCCAACTGGATGGAGCGCGAGTGCTACGACATGTTCGGCATTCGCCATGAAGGGCATCCAGACCTGCGGCGCATTCTGCTGACCGACGACTGGGAAGGCCATCCGCTGCTCAAGTCCTACGCGGTCGACACACCGCATCCGCCGTACCGATGACCGCACCTGCGCCGACACGCGTCGAGCTCGACTATACCGGCAGCGAGCGTCTGACGATGAACATGGGGCCGCAGCACCCCTCGGCCCACGGCGTGTTCCGGGCGGTGCTCACGCTCGAAGGCGAGACGGTCATCTCGGTGGATTCCGTCATCGGCTACCTGCATCGCTGCCACGAGAAACTGTCGGAGACGCTCACCTACGCGCAGTACCCGTCGATCGCCTCGAAGACCGACTACGTGGCGGCCATGACCAGCGAGTTCGCCTACGTGCGAGCCGCCGAAACGATTGGCAAGATCGAGGTGCCAAAGCGGGCACAGTATCTGCGAGTCATCGTCTCGGAACTGCAGCGGGTGGCATCGCACCTGCTTTGGCTCGGCACCTGGTGCATGGATATGGGTGGCGCGCTCGGCGGGGGGGCGACGATCTTCCTCTACACAATCCGCGAGCGCGAGGCGATCCTGGATCTCTTCGAGTCGCTCGTCGGGGCCCGACTCCTGTACGGTTTCTTCCAGGTCGGCGGCGTCCGGTACGACATCCCGGCCGGCTGGGTCGACCAGTGCCGCCAGACCGTCGACCACCTCGACCAACGCATCAGCGAATACGAGCAGATGCTCGAGGGTAATCCGTTCTTCATGGCGCGCGCGCAGGGCGTTGGCGTCATCACGCGTGAGTTGGCCGAGGGCGTCGGCGTCTCGGGTCCGCTCCTTCGCGGCTCAGGTGTCAATTGGGACTTGCGGCGCGCCGATCCGTACTCCTCGTATGAGGACTTCGAGTTCAGAGTGCCGGTTGAAACGGCCGGTGACTGCTTCGCTCGCTATCGCGTGCGCATGGTGGAGTTCCGCGAGTCGTTGAAGATCGTTCGCCAGGCGCTCGACCGGCTTCCGGAAGGCCCGATCTCGTCGCGCCCGGGACTCAAGTCGGTGGCGCAGACACGTATTCCCAAGGGTGAAACGTACTCCCGCGTCGAGGGAGCTCGTGGCGAGGTCGGCTGCTATCTGATTGCCGACGGCAGCGCGAAGCCCTACCGGATGAAGTGGCGAGGCGCGTCGTTCTCGAACCTCGCGATCCTGCCGCACATCATCCCGGGCCACAAGGTGGCCGACATCGTGGCCATCATGGGTTCCGTGGATCCAGTGTTCGGCGAGGTCGATCGGTAGGTCATGCTGGATCTCGTCACACCGCTCATTGCGCCGCTCGTCGTCCTCCACGTCGTGATCGGCCTCGTGACCTACGTGACGCTGCTCGAACGCAAGTTCGCGGCGCGCATGCAGTCGCGCATCGGCCCCTACCGGGTAGGGCCCCACGGACTGCTGCAGCCGATCGCCGACGCGGTCAAGCTGATGATGAAGGAAGACGTCGTGCCGACGGCGGCGGACAAGCCGGTCTATAACCTGGCGCCGATCGTGTTCCTCGTCCCGTGCATGTTCATCTTCGCCACGTTGCCCTTCGCTCCCGGACTCGGCGTTGCCGACCTGAATATCGGCGTCCTCTTCTTCCTCGCGGTGTCGTCGATGGAGATCGTGGGCCTGTTCATGGCGGGCTGGGGCTCCAACAACAAGTACGCCTTGCTCTCCGCGATGCGCGCGGTCAACCAGGTCATCTCTTACGACCTGCCGTTCGTCTTCTCGGCGCTCGTTCCCGTGGTCCTCGCGGGCTCCCTGAAGATGTCGGACATCGCGTTGGCGCAGGACGGCCTCTGGTTCGTCTTCTATCCGATCATCGGCCAACTGGGCTTCATCGCGTTCATCGTCTCCACGGTTGCCGCCGAGAATCGGGCGCCCTTCGATATTCTCGAGGCCGAGTCGGAACTCGTGGCCGGCTTTCGTGTTGAATACTCCGGCATGAAGTTCGCGCTGATTCAGCTCGGCGAATACGCGCACATTATCGGCGCGTCGTTTCTTGGCGCCTTGCTCTTCCTCGGCGCGTGGTCCGGTCCCGGTCCCGAGTGGCTCGGTCCGATCTGGTTTCTGACGAAGGCGATGTTCATCTTCTTGCTCGTGACCTGGGTCCGCTGGAGCTTTGTGAGAATCCGCGTCGACCAGATTCTGGCGCTCTCCTGGAAGGCGCTCTTGCCGGCGACGCTGGTGCTACTCCTGGCCACGGCGGTCGTTGTCGTCTGGAGGACCAATGGCGGCGCCTGATCTGCAAACGGTCGCACAGGTTCGCGCGTTTCGTGACGCCCGCCGCACGGACGGCACGGATGTGATCGGTATCGTCCGCGCGATCCTCGCCTCGATGCGAATGACGGCGCGGAACCTCTTCCGCAAGCCGGTCACGGTGCACTACCCCGAGAAGCCGCGGACGTATCCGGACCGCTATCGCGGACTGCTGGCGCTGGTCTACGAGAAGGACACCGAGGAGGAAGCCTGCATCGGCTGCCGGCTCTGCGAATTCGTCTGTCCGCCCGCCGTGATCAAGGTGGAAATGATCAAGGGCGAGAAGCGCAACTACGCGAAGGCCTTCACTCTCGAGCTGTACGCCTGCGAGTTCTGTGAGCTCTGCGTCCAGGTCTGCCCCACCGACGCCATCGTCATGATGAAGTCGTTCGATCTGGCCACGGCCGACCGCCGTGAGTTGCTGCTCGACAAGGACCGCCTGCACGCGATCGGTCTGCAACATCAGCAGTCGTGGGCGACCGGCAATAAGCTGCGCGACATGCAGGGACCGCCGAAAATGGCGCGGGTCGAGCACGCCGCCAAGGAGGAGACTCCGGCATGACCGGCGAAGCCGTCGGTTTCTGGTGCCTCTCGGCCTTACTCATCGGGTCGGCACTTGCGGTGGTGCTGACGAAGAACCTCTTCCATGCAGTCCTGTGGCTGGCACTCGCGCTCACGGGCACGGCCGGCATCTTCCTGCTGCTCGACGCGGAGTTTCTCGCGGCCGTGCAGCTCCTGCTGTACGCCGGCGGGATCGTCACCGTCATGGTCTTCGCGATCGTGGTCACCGAGAAGCTGGTCGGTGAACGTCTTTCGCAAACGAGCCGTCGCATCGCGGGTGGCGCGGTAGCCTCCGGGCTGCTCGCCTGGCTGATCGTGAGTGCGGTGATGGAGCGCCCGCTCGCGACGACCAGAATGCCCATGGCCGGCGACTTGACGCAGGTGATCGGTGAGACAGTGCTCACCCGGTTCGTGCTGCCGTTCGAGCTGCTGGCCGTGCTCATGCTGGCGGGGCTCATGAGCGCGATCTACTTCGCGAGGCCGGAGGAATAGATGGGACTGTCACTGCCACAGGCCACAGAGACGCAGAGGCACAGAGAAATCCTTTCTTGGAATGACTCCGTGTCTCTGTGCCTCTGTGGCTTGTTGAAGCGGGGGCGGGGCTAGCCAGTGGGACTGCAGGCCTATCTCACACTCGCGGCAATCGTCTTCAGCATCGGCCTCTTCGGTGTGGTGACTCGCCGCAATACCATCGGCATCCTGCTCGGCATCGAGTTGATGCTGAACTCGGTGAACATCAACCTCGTCGCATTCTCGCGGTTCAGCGGTGACGTCACCGGAATGATTTTCACCGTCTTCACGATCTGCATCACCGTAGTCGAGGCCGCCCTCGGCCTCGCCATTGTCATCCTGCTCTTCCGCGTCCGTCGCACGGTGACAGCGGATCATCTGGATCTGCTCAAGGGATGATGACCGGCGACGGCTCGCTTGCTCTTGCCGCGCTGCTCCTGCATGCGCTCGGCTTTCTGACCCTGGCGATCGTGGCGCCGCTTCGGCGGCTTGGCCGCCCGGCGGCGTACGTCTCGATTGCCTGCGCCGCGGGATCGCTCGTCTCGGCCGTGCTGGCGTGGCAGCAGCATATGGGCGGCGCCGTGTCTCGGCGGGTGTGGGAATGGCTGCCCGCCCAAGGACAGACGCTCGCCACCGTTGGCATCCTGGCCGACGCCGACTCGACGGTCATGCTGTCGCTTGTCGCGCTCGTGGCGTGCCTGGTTCAGGTGTACTCGCTGTCGTACTTGAGCGACGAACCCGCTCCGTCGTTCGGGCGCTACTACACCTATCAGTCACTGTTCGCGTTCTCGATGATGGGCCTGGTGCTGGCCCCGAACCTCGCTCAGTTGTTCATCTGTTGGGAACTGGTCGGCCTGTCTTCGTACCTCCTCATCGGCTTCTGGTATCGCAAGCCCGAGGCCGCCCGTGCCGCGGTGAAGGCGTTCTGGATCACCAAGGCCGGCGACGTCGGATTGCTCATCGGCATCGTGCTGCTCTGGCGTCAGTCGGGGACGTTCGACCTGACCGAGATGCGCGTGCTCGTTGAGAGCGGAGCGCTGCCGGTCGCGGGCCTGTCGATCATCACCTTCTGCCTCTACATGGGCGCGGCCGGCAAGTCGGCACAGTTCCCGATGCACATCTGGCTCCCGGACGCCATGGAAGGCCCGACACCAGTATCCGCGCTCATCCATGCGGCGACGATGGTGACCGCCGGGGTGTACTTACTGTTGCGAACCGAGTGGCTGTTCGCGCTCACGCCGGACGTACTCCTGATCGTGGCGTGGGTCGGCGCGTTCACGGCGCTCCTCGCTGCGGTGCTCGCCTGCGTGCAGGACGACATCAAGCGGGTGCTCGCCTATTCGACCGTGTCGCAGTTGGGTTACATGATGACCGCCATCGGCGCGGGGTTCGCCTCGGCCGGCTTCTTCCATCTCCTCACGCACGGTCTCTTCAAGGCGCTGTTGTTCCTTGGCGCCGGCGCGGTGATCCACGCGGTGCACAGCAACGACCTGCCGCACATGGGTGGGCTGGCCAAGCGGATGCCGCAAACGGCCATCGTCTTTCTCATCGGCACGTTGTCGCTGGCCGGCATTCCGCTCTTCGGCGGGTTCCTTTCGAAGGAAGAGATTCTCGGCGCCGTCTGGGCCGGCGGTCTCGTGGGGCCGTTCCTCCTGCTGATGCTCGTGGCCTTTCTGACGGCGTTCTACATGTTTCGCGTCGTCTTCCTCGCGTTTTACAGCACGCCGCCCGCGCATCCGCAACACGGCTCGCACCCGCACGATCCACCTGCGGCCATGGCGCTGCCGCTGTGGATCCTGGCCGCACTCTCGATGGCGGTCGGAATCTACTTCACGTTCACGCACCCCGAGACCGAGTTCACCAGTCCTGGCTGGTTGATGCCGGCCGCCGTGGGCACCGCCGTAGCGGGGATCCTGCTCGCGTGGCTCACGTACGAACGCCAAGTGATCAACGCCGGCCGTCTGGCTGCGGCGTTTGGACCAATTCGCTACGCGGCCATCAATCGCTTCTGGATCGACGACATCTTCGAGGGTATCTACAACGCCGTCCTGTTGGGCTTCTCGCGGGTCGTCGGATGGTTGGATCGGTACATCGTCGATGGCGTGCTGAACGTCGTGAGCTCCTGGACGCTCACGTCGGGCGATGACCTGCGGACGCTGCAGACAGGACGTGTGCAGGATTATGTCTACGGTGTGGCGGTTGGTCTCTTGATTCTGTTGCTCTGGGCGCGGTGGGCACTCGCATGAACGGCGTACCCATCCTTTCCATCATGACGTGGGCGCCCTTCGTGGCCGCCCTGGTCGTCATGTTCTTCGCCCGTCAACGGCCGCTGCTCGTGCGGTGGGCATCGCTGGTGGGAGCGACCGTGTCGCTCGTGGCATCGGTGTGGGTCTACTGGGCCTACGACCGTGAGCTGGCCGGCTTTCAGTTCCAGGAAGAGTTCGCGCTCGTACCTTCGCTGGGCATCTCGTACATCTTCGCGGTTGATGGCATCAGCGCGCTGATGTCGCTGCTCACGTCCATCATCATCTTCGCGGGGGTCTTCGCCTCGTGGACGGTGAAGCAGCGCAGCCAGGAGTTCTACGCGCTCCTCCTGCTGCTCGTGACCGGGGTTTACGGGGTCTTCGTGTCGCTCGACCTTTTCATCTTCTTCCTGTTCTACGAGATCGCCGTGCTGCCGATGTATCTGCTCATCGGCATCTGGGGATCCTCGGGCGAAGTGCGGCCGCAGGGCATCTTCGGCTGGGCGTTCGGGCGCACGGGTGTTGGCACGAAGGAATACGCGGCCATGAAGCTGACGCTGTACCTGCTGTTCGGGTCGGCGTTCATCCTCGTTGGCATTCTGGCGCTCTATGTGACCGGCGGGTCCAGGTCGTTCTCCTTCCTCGACTTCCAGGAAATGCAGTTCGATCCCACGCTTCAGTCGTGGGTCTTCCTGGCGTTTTATGTCGGCTTCGGAATCCTTGCCGCCATCTGGCCGTTCCACACGTGGTCACCCGATGGGCACGCGTCGGCGCCAACGGCCGTGTCGATGCTGCACGCCGGCGTGCTCATGAAGCTCGGGGCGTACGGTGTCGTGCGTCTCGGCATAGGCCTCCTGCCAGACGCGGCCGTGGAATGGGCCTGGCTCGTCGGACTGATCGCCTGCATCAACATCGTCTATGGCGCGCTCAGCGCGATGGCACAGACCGATCTGAAGTACGTCATCGCGTATTCCTCGGTTTCGCACATGGGCGTCGTGATGCTCGGCGCGGCCACGTTGACAGTGAACGGGCTGAACGGCTCGGTGTTCCAGATGTTCGCCCACGGCATCATGACGGGTCTCTTCTTCGCACTGGTGGGCCTGGTGTACGAGAAGGCGCACTCGCGTGAGATCTTCAAGATGGGCGGCTTCGGCACGATGATGCCTGGCATCGCCACCGCGTTCACGATCGGGGGTTTGTCATCGCTCGGCCTGCCAGCCACCGCCGGCTTCGTCGCCGAGTTCCTCACGTTCCTCGGTACCTGGGGTTCGAACTACAGCTGGTGGCTGTTCCCGGCTGTGTTTGGCGCCTTCCTGACCTCGATCTACGTGCTGCGTGTCACCAAGCAGATCTTCTGGGGACCGAAGAGCGACGACCCGCACTTCCAGCATCTCCCGGATGCCGTGGGAACAGAGTGGGCAGCGCTCGGCATTCTCGTGTTCGTGCTGGTCCTTTTCGGCGTGGCGCCGAGCCTGGCTATAGGCCCGGTTGATACGGCAACCGTGCCCCTTCTCATGCGGCTCCCCGGCCAATGACGTTCAGCGCAGGCATGCCGCTCGCGATCGAGCTCGCGCTCTTCGCGCTGGCGGTCGTCGTGTTGCTGATCGGCATCGTCGGGCGCGGTGGTGGCGGACCTGACCCGCGTGCCGCCGAATCGTCCGAATCCATAGCGCGGGTCGCCAAGCGGACCCGCCGATCGCGCCGCGGATCAGCCGCTGGCTGGGTGACGCTTTTCGGCCTGCTGGCCATTTTCGGTCTGACGTTCACAGCAGCTGAAGGGGCGTCGATCCTGCGAGGCTCTTTCGTGCAGGACGCACTGGCGCTGTTCGCCAAACGGCTCTTCCTGGCGTCGGCGGCGATCAGCGTCCTCGGTTCCCTGACGCTGCACCAGTATGCCTTCAGCCGTCGTGCAGCCGAGTATCACTTCGCCATCATCGTGTCCGTGCTCGGTATGTCGATACTGGCCTCGGCGCGCGAGTTGGTGCTGCTGTTCGTCGCGTTCGAGCTGATGTCGATTCCGCTGTTCCTGATGACGGGCTTCCTGAAGCGCGACCTAGCAGCGCCAGAGGCCGCGCTGAAGTTCTTCCTCGTGGGGACCGCCTCGTCTGCGGTCATCGTCTACGGGATGTCGTTCGTGTATGGCGCAACAGGCAGCACCGCACTCGAGGCTATTCCGGCGGCGATGGCCGACGGCAATCCGCTCGCACAGGTCGGGATGATATTGCTGCTGGCCGGGCTGGGGTTCAAGATCGCGACGTTCCCCTTCCACATGTGGGCACCTGATACCTACGAGGCTGCGAGCACGCCGTTTGTCGCGTGGCTCTCGGTGGCGCCCAAAGCGGCGGGATTCGTCGCGATCGTGCGCCTGTATGTCGAGGGCATGGGCGCTCCCATGCTTGCGTGGATCCCGGCTTTCGCGGCGATGGCAGGCATCACGATCATCACCGGAAACCTCATGGCGATCCCGCAGCAGAACATCAAGCGGATGCTCGCCTATTCGGGCATCGCACACATCGGTTACATGCTCGTGGGACTGGCCGCGTTTTCCAGCTCCGGCCTCGCGATGCTGCTCTTCTATCTGGTGGCCTACATGTTCGGTAACATGGGCGCGTTTCTCGTCATCGAGACGGTCTCGCGTTCGGGGCAATCCGACGAGATCGACGCGTACAAGGGCTTGGCTCAGCGATCGCCCTTGCTCGCGCTCGCCATGCTGGTCTTTCTGCTGTCGCTCGGGGGCATCCCGTTCGTGGCGGGCTTCTGGGCCAAGCTCTTCGTCTTCTTGGCTGCGATCGAACGAGGCCTTTACGGCCTGGTCTTCCTGGGGGCCGTCCTCACGGTGGTCGCGCTCTACTACTACTTGCTCGTGGCTCGCCGGATGTACATCGAAGCGCCCGAGCGCGAGAACCCTGTGGCCGTTCCTGGTCTCCTGGCCACCGCAATCGCGATCTGCCTGCTCGGGGTCGTCGGCATGGGCGTCTATCCAGCCCCCTGGGTAGAGATGGCCGAGCGCGTCGCCGCCACGCTCTTCTCCTGAAGCGGCCAACCAGAACGCGCCGACCTCGGCGGGTCCGCTCCGCGGGACCCGCCCTACGTACCGATCCCTGACTCTGCGGGACCTCGGACGGACCGGCGGGTCCGCTCTGCGGGACCCGCCCTACCTACCAATCCGCACTACCCGGCATGCCGGTTTTACTCGTGTAGGCCGGGTGCCGCGCAGCGGACCCGGCGGCTCGATTGGCGCTACTCGAAAGCGATGGGCCGTCGAGTGGCTGATCTCGGACGTCCAGGCCGAATGCCGAACGTCCCCACCATCGGCTTCACCAGATCGGCAAAATCAAAGTAGTGCATGCACAGCGACGCGGTGTGCGTGCCCGCGTCGAACACCATCTCCGGTTCGCCCACGAAGCATTGCTCCACGAAGACTCGATGGCCGTACAGCGTGCCAAATGGCGGGGCGGCCCCCACCTCGAACTCGGGATAGAGCGCTGCGATCTCTCCTTCAGTCGCGAGCCGAATCGTGGCGGCGCCCGCAATCTGGCGAAGGCGTTCGAGGTCCACGCGGTAGTGCGCGGGCACGACTGCCTGGAGCGGCTTGTCGTCAGCGATGCAGATGACCACCTTGGCGGCGCACCGGCCCCGGATGTGCGACACGGCGGCCTGTTCCAGCGCCGTATAGGCTGGGGGATGCTTGAACACGACATACGCCATCCGCTCCCGTTCCAGCACCTCGGTGATGCACGCGAGCAACGCCATCCGGCCCTCCTGTTAGACTGCCCCGGGGACCCTGGTTCGGATGCGTGATAGATAACACGAAGACGGTTCCGGATCCAGCGGGTTCTTTTCGGCTAGAATTAGAGCCCATTCAAGATAGGCAGCTCTGTGCTGCTCCGGGGGTCGATCCAACAGGGGAGGTCGTGATGTAATCGAGGCCTCGTTACCCAGGGATTCGCGTCACCGCCAACGGGAACCAGCTCGTTTCCTACCACACCGAAGCCCGTATCGCCGATGCCGGCGTGTTCTATCCGATCACGCCGTCTACCGAAGGCGGCGAACTCTACCAGCAGGCCTTCGCCGAAGGCAAGCTGAACGTCTTCGGCGGCAACACGATCGCCATCGAGGCCGAAGGCGAGCACGCGGCCCAGGGCGGCGCCATCGCCTACTCGGTCTGCGGCAAGCGCGTCGTCAACTACACCTCCGGCCAGGGCATCGTCTACGGCGTCGAGCAGTATTACCACGCGCCCGGCAAGTGCTCGACGATGGTGCTGGAGGTGGGCGCGCGCGCGCTCACCAAGCACGCGCTCAACGTCCACTGCGGTCACGACGACGTCTACGGCGCGCTCGACACCGGCTGGATCATCGTGTTCGGCAAGGACGCCCAGCAGGCCGCCGACCAGGCGCTCATCCTGCGGCGGGTCACCGAGCTCAGCCTGACGCCCGGGCATGAACGTCATGGACGGCTTCCTGACGACGCACCTCGAGCGGACGTTCTACAAGCACGAGGCGGCGCTGATCCGCGAGTATCTCGGCGCCCCTGACGACATCATCGACTGCCCGACGAAAGCCAGCGCGTCCTCTTCGGTCCGCGCGCCGGCGCGTGCCGAAGATGATCGACCTGACGAATCCCGTGCTCCTCGGCCCGGTGCAGAACCAGGAGCACTACATGCAGGGCGTGGTCGCGCGCCGGAACAATTTCACCGAGCCCATCCTCGCAGTTCCTGGAGGAAGCCTGGAAGGACTTCGGCGAGCTGACCGGCCGCTACTACGGCCTCATCACCGAATACAAGACCGAGGACGCCGACACCGTGTTCGTGTCGCTCGGGTCGGCGGCGGAAAACATCGAGGCGGCGGTCGACTACCTGCCGCGACAGCGCGGCGCGACGGTCGGATCGATTCACATCAACGTCTTCCGCCCGTTCCCCGAAGCGGCGGTCATCAACGCGCTGGCCGGCAAGAAGAACGTCATCATCCTCGAGCGCACCGACGAGGCCATGGCCGGCGACAACCCCATGGGGCGCGACATCCGCACCGCGCTGGGCAAGGCGCTCCAGGGCGAGGACGGCCTCCCCGCGATCACGGCCGACCAGATGCCCCGCCTCTTCGCGGGGCATCTACGGCCTCGGCTCGCGCGACTTCCGTCCCGAGCACACCATTGGCGCCTACGAGTTCGCCACGGCGCACGCGCGCGCGCAAGGACGGCAAGCGCGCGTCGGACGGCGTGTCGTTCTTCGTGCTCGGCGTCGACCATCCGTACGCAGTGAAGTCAGAACGACACGCCTTCGCTCCTGCCCGAAAGGCGATTGCCGTGCGGTTCCACTCCGTCGGCGGCTGGGGCATGATCACGACCGGCAAGAACCTCGGCGCGATCATCGGCGACCTGAACGACCTTCTCTACGATCGCGACAAAGTCGTCGACGAGCTGGGCAACCCGAAGGAGATCATCCACGTCAGCGCCAACCCGAAGTACGGGTCGGAGAAGAAGGGCGCGCCAACCTCCTACTTCATGATCGCGGCGCCCGACACGGATCCGGGTCAACTGCGATCTGCGCCACGTCAACGTCGTGCTCTGCTGCGACCCGAAGGCCTTCACGCACACCAACCCGCTCGACGGCATGTCCGAAGGCGGCTCGCTCGTCTGGGAGTCGGAGGAAGAAGGCGCAACAGGCGTGGGAGCGGCTGCCGCTCTGGGCGCGCAAGCAGATCATCGACAACAACATCCGTGTCTTCATGCTGCCCGGCTTCAAGATCGCGCGTGAAGCCACCGACCGGGGCGACCTGCAGCTGCGCATGCAGGGCAATGCGTTCCTCGGCGCGTTCTTCGCCGTGTCGCCGATGCTCGCAGAGTTCGGTATCACCAGCGAGCAGTTCCGCGACGCGGTGCACAAGCAGTACGTCAAGAAGTTCGGCCGGTTCGGCGACGCGCGTCGTGAAGTCCAACATGGAGGTGATGACCAAGGGGTTCGAGCTGGTTCGCGAGATCCGCGTCGGCGAGCTCGAGGCGCCTGACCGCTCCACACTGCGCGGCAAGGCGCTCCTGCCGATGGTCCGTGCGAACGGAGACGACGCCGGCTGCGGATCGGGCTGTCGCTCGCACCCGATCCCAGAGGGCCAGGAGGAGCGCACGCCGCTCACCAGAGTCGCCACGTTCGACGCCGAGTTCCGGTCCGACTACGGATACGACCAGCCCGCGTCGCCGCTGGCTGCCTTGGGTGTCATGGCTGCAGGAAGCGGCGACACGGCATCGAAGTACGTCGCCCGGCGCGAGACGCCGCTGTACATTCCGGAGAACTGCACCCAGTGCATGGAATGCATCGCCGTCTGTCCGGATACCGCACTGCCCAACTGCTCGCAGGATTTCGACACGCTGCTCAGCACAGCGATCACGAACTACGTCGAGGATCCGTCGGAACGCAAGAAGATGCTCGGGCTGGTGCCGGAGATCGACCGACGTACGCGTGAGCTGATGCGTGACGCGGTCGCGAAGAGCACCGGCACTCCGCTGCAGAGCCTGATCCGCCAGGTCACCCACGAGGTGAACGGTTTCTCTGAAAGCGCCAAGACGCAGTTCTTCAACGTCCTCGACAAGATTCCGATGGCGTTCCAGAAGACGAACGCAATCTTCGCGACGCCAGAGAAGAAGAAGCCAGGCGGCGGCGGCGTCTTCTCCATCTTCGTGTCGGACCTCTGCAAGGGATGCGCGGCCTGCGTCACGGCGTGTGGCGAGCACGATGCGCTGCGCATGGTGCAGGAAACCGAGGAAGTCAACGCCGAGCACGAGAGCGGGACGGCCTTCCTGGATCTGCTGCCGGATACGCCGCAGAAGTATCTCGGCCTCTACAACGACTCCCGTCCGCAGGATTCGAAGACCGCGACCTTGCGCAACATGCTCATGGTGCGCCGCAACTACGACGCGCTCGTGTCGGGAGACGGCGCCTGCGCCGGGTGCGGCGAGAAGAGCATCCTGCGGGCTTGCGCGGCGGTCACCGAGGCGTACATGCGGCCGCTTTATCACGCGAAGGCGGATCGATTCCGCGCGAAAGCCGACCGACTGGAGAAGGAGGGCGAGCAGAAGCTGGCCGCGATCAAGGAGCGCAGCCAGGACGAGTACGACCTGCTGCGCCAGGCCGTGGCGCACCTGCTCATGGGACTCGGCGGCGAGGACGATCAGGACACCAAGGGACGGATGGCCGCGTACGGCCCGATCTCCGATCGACAGGTCATCGCCGCGATCACGGCCGTCATGCGCCAGGAGGCGTTCAATCACAGGAACCTCCAGCCCATCGACGGCCGGCTGGCCAACGGCATGTCGGTCATGGCGATGGCTGCGCACACGGGCTGCAACACCGTCTACGGCTCGACGCCCCCGAACAACCCGCATCCCTACCCCTGGATGAATTCGCTCTTCCAGGACGGCATCACCGTCGGCTGGCTGATGGGCGAGAGCTTCATCGTCGACCATGGGAGGCGGTCGGTGATTCCCGAGCGCCTGGCCGATGCGCTGATGAACCGCACGGGCGAAGTGATCAACCCGCGCGAGTACTACGAATACGTTCACTTCAGCGACGCGGTCATGACCGATCAGGAGATTCTGGAACTGCCGAAGGTCTGGGTGGTCGGAGGGGACGGCGGCATGGGCGACATCGGCTACCAGAACATGTCGAAGGTCATCCTGCAAAATCGCCCGAACGTGAAGGCGGTCATGTTGGACACGCAGGTCTACTCCAACACCGGCGGTCAGAACTCGGACTCGACGCCGATGCTGGGTGGCAACGATATGAACGTGTTCGGCGCGGCGACGCAGGGGAAGAACAACGAGAAGAAGACGGTGGCCGAAACGTTTCTGGCAGGTCACGGGTCGCCTTTCGTGGCGCAGATCTCGATCGCCAATGCGCCCAAGCTGTACCGCGCGATTCTGGACGGCATCGAGTACCGCGGCACCTCGTTCCTCCAGTGCTTTACCACGTGCCAGCCCGAGCACGGCGTGGCCGACGACATGGCGCTCACGCAGGCGCAGCGCGTGCGTGACTCCCGCGGGGCGCCGGAGTTCGTGTTCAACCCGAGGCTCGGCGAGACGTACCAGGAGACGCTCGACCTCAAGGGGAACCCCTCGATCGAGATGGACTGGTACGAGACGAAGTTCAAGGCCACCAATGAGCCCTATCGCTACACCGTCGCCCACTGGTGCGCGACAGAAGCCAGGTTCAGGAACCACCTGAAGAAGGTCAAGCTCGAGGATGCCGCCAAGCTCATTCCGCTCGAGAACATGCTGATTCGCATCACCCAGCAGGACGTTGTCTATCGACGCTACCTGGTGAGCGGCCACCGATCGTACGTGCCCGACTTCGGCGTCTACATCAAGGTCCAGGGCTCGAACGGGGCGATCGAGTACCGGTCGCTGTCACGCCAGCTCGTCCTCTTCTGCGTCGAGCGGCGCAAGGCGTGGCGGATGCTGCAGAGCAAGGCGGGCCTCGAGAATCGGGAGTACAAGGCTCAGCGAGCGCTGTTGGCCGATGTCGATGCCGGTAAGATCTCAAAGGACGACTTCTACGCACACGCGGAGCTGATGCTCAAGGAGCGCCTGGTCGCCAGCCCTGCCACCGCTCACAAGCCAGCGGCGACAGCGCCTCCGTCGGCCGCGACGCCCACCGTCGCCGCGGTAACGACACCGACGCACTGATCCGAAGAGGCTGTGGTGTCTGCGAATAGCGGCCCGGTCGGAATCAGAGCATCGATCCTCGTGGCCGTGCTCCTGGCCTGGGCCGTGACCAATGTCGCGGGCCAGGGAGGCAAGTTCATCTCAGTCGACGACGACCCTGTGCTTGGTGATCCCAACGCCAGGGTCACCATCATCGAGTTCGGTGACTACCAGTGCCCGTTCTGCAGAAGCTTCTGGAAAGACACCTTCCCCCGCCTCAAGAAGGAGTACATCGACACCGGCAAGGTCCGCTTCGTATTCAGGGACTTTCCCCAGAAGGGACATCCCGAAGCTGTCGCCGCGGCAATGGCTGCTGAATGCGCCGAAGATCAGGGACGTTACTGGCCGTTCCACGACAAGGTGTTCCGGGAGCAGGACCGTCGGGGGCAACCGGACGAGGTGGTGCAGTTTCGAGCTGCCGAGCTCAAGCGCTGGGCAACCGACGTCGGCCTCGAAGCCGCCCCGTTCAATGAGTGCTTCGACACGGGCCGTCACAAGGACGAAGTGATGAAGGACTACGAGGATGCCGCGGGTCTCGGCATGAAAGGCACGCCTGTGTTTTTCGTGAACGGACGAGCCCTGCTCGGGGCTCATCCGTTCGCCACCTTTCAAAAGGCGATCGAGGCAGAACTGAGCCGTTAGGCCCTCGTCAGAGCGCCTTGTTCACCTCTGCCCAGTTGACGACGTTCCACCAGGCACCGATGTAGTCGGGCCGGCGATTCTGGTACTTGAGGTAGTAAGCGTGTTCCCACACGTCCAAGCCCAGAATCGGCGTTGAGCCGGTCATGAGAGGATTGTCCTGATTGGGGGTGCTCGCGATAGAGAGCTTGCCGCCATTCGAGAGCAGCCACACCCATCCGCTGCCGAAACGCCCCACGCCGGCCTTACCCCACTGTTCCTTGAAGGCATCGAAGCTGCCGAACGAGCCGTTGATCGCGTCGGCGACTTTGCCCGTCGGCGGGCCGCCGGCGCCGGGCGCCATCCAGTTCCAGAACCGCGAATGATTCCAGTGGCCGCCGCCGTTGTTGCGAACGGCCGTGCGAATCTCTTCCGGAACGTTGTCGATCCCCCGGCAAAGATCCTCGATGCTCATCGACTGCAGTGCAGGATGCTTCTCGAGCGCGGCATTCAGGTTGGTAACGTACGCCTGATGATGCTTTCCGTGATGGATCTGCATCGTCTGCGCATCGACGTGCGGTTCGAGAGCAGCGAAGTCGTATGGAAGCTTGGGAAGTTCGTGCGCCATGAGTCCTCCTCGGCAGTGGCCGTGAACCACCGATGGTACTCACATCGCTACTGAATAGACAACATCCGATCGAGCGCAACCCGCGTCCAGTGTTTCTGGTCATCGGGCACCACGATGCGGTTGTGGACCCGGCCCGCGACGAGCTCCTCCAAGATCCACAGGAGGTGATTCGGCGATACGCGGAACATCGTCGAGCACAGGCAGCCGAAACGATCGAGCGATATGACCGTCCGATCCGGCGCGAGGTCGTTCGCCAAGCGGTTGACCAGGTGCACCTCGGTGCCGACCGCCCAGATGGAGCCGACTGGACTGCTGCTAATCGCCTTGATGATGTATTCGGTGCTGCCGCTGTCGTCCGCCGCCTGCACGACATCCCACGGCACTTCCGGATGCACGATGACGTGAATGCCAGGGTGCTGCAACCTGATCGCAGCGATCTGCTGCGCAGAGAAGCGCGTGTGAACCGAGCAGTGGCCCTTCCACAGAATCATCTTCGCGCGAGCGACCTGAGCGGGATCGAGGCCACCGAAGATCTCGTTCGGGTCCCACACCACCATCTCGTCGAGGCCGATGCCCATCTTGTAGGCGGTGTTGCGGCCAAGATGCTCGTCCGGCAGAAACAGCGCCTTCTCACCTCGCGCGAAGGCCCATTTCAGCGTGGCCATCGCGTTGGAGGATGTGCAGACGGTTCCGCCACGCTCGCCCACGAAGGCTTTGATCGACGCCGCGGAGTTGATATAGGTCACCGGCACGACGCCGGAAATGCCCATCTGCGTCAGCTCCTCCCAGCAGTTCTGGAGCTGGTCAGGAGCGACCATGTCGGCCATCGAACAGCCGGCCGCAAGGTCTGGCAGGATCACCTGCTGATGCGGGGCGGCCAGGACGTCGGCGCTCTCCGCCATGAAGTGCACGCCGCAGAACACGATGTAGTCGGCCTCAGGCCGCATCGCCACCTGCCGCGCCAGGCGAAAGGAGTCGCCGGTGTAATCGGCGAACTTGATCACCTCGTCGCGCTGATAGTGATGACCGAGAATGACCAGACGACTGCCGAGCGACCGGCGTGCGGCCGCAATTCGAGCGTCCATCTCCTGATCGGACAGAGCCAGATACTTCTCGGGCAGACTCTGGCGTTCGGAGATGTGCTCCTTCTCGAACTCGGTCAGCAGCGGGATGATCGACGCCATGGTTTCGGTCAGCCTTGTGAAATTTTTCGCAAAGTCTGGACGTGAAAAAGGCCAAACCCCATCTTGGGCTATTTGCCCGACGGAGCTTGGACCTGTTGGAATTATAACGCCTTGCGACCGCCGTCAACAGATCAGCAGGAAATCGCCTCTTTGACGTTGTAAAAGGTGTCGCGCTCGAGCGGTTCCCGGCCTGCCGCCCGGACGAGGTTGGTGAGGTGGGTCATCGTCAGGCCCTCCGGAGTGGGCGACCCAGCCATGTGGTAGATCTTCTCCTCCTGGACCGTGCCATCCAGGTCGTCGACACCGAACCAGAGCGCGGTCTGCGCGACATCAACCCCGGTCGCGATCCAAAACGCCTTGATGTGGGGAATATTGTCGAGCATCAGCCTCGAAACGGCGTGGACCCGCAGGGTCTCGACAGCGCTCGGCGCCGGCAGCTTCCGCATCTGATTGTTGTCAGGATGGAACGCGAGCGGGATGAAGGCCTGAAACCCATTCGTCTCGTCCTGCAGCGCTCGCGAGCGCAGCATGTGATCGACGCGCTCCTCGTGCGTCTCGATGTGGCCGTACAGCATCGTGATGTTCGTTCGCATGCCGAGACGATGGGCGGTTCGATGAATATCGAGATACCGATCGGCGCCGCACTTGTCATCGCAGATCTTCCTGCGCACGCGCTCGGCGAAAATCTCGGCGCCGCCACCCGGCAGCGAATCGAGGCCAGCCTCGATCAGCTCGCGCAGGACTTGATCGTCGCTCATGCCGTACAAGTCAGCAAAGAACGCAATCTCCACGGCCGTGAAGCACTTCAGGTGAATGCCAGGCCGAATGCGCTTGAACCCCCGCAGCAGTTCCGTGTAGTAGCTGAAGGGTAGGTCGGGATTCAAACCGTTGACGATGTGTAGTTCCGTCAGTGGCTGGTGTGCGCGCTTTCGCAGCTTGTCCCACGCCTGCTCGAGCGACATGGTGTAGGCAGCGGTGTCGGTCGATTTCAGGCGCGCGAACGAACAAAAGAGACAGCTCGCGACGCAGACGTTGGTCGGCTCGAGACGCAGGTTGTAGTTGAAGTACGTCTTCGCTCCGTGACGTTTCTCACGTTCGCGATTGGCCAACAACCCCACGGCCAACAGGTCTTGGCACGCGAAGAGACGAACGCCGTCAGCAAAGTCCAGGCGTTCGCCGGCTTTGAGCCTGTCGTCGATGTCAGCCAAGCCGGCGGCCCGGATACGTGCATTCACGCGAAACCCTCACAAATTCTAGCGTGCTATACTGCGCCCCACAACCGACACCGCCCGAGTGACAGGGGAAGTGGGTGCGATGCCCACACGGTCCCGCCACTGTATGCGGATTCGACCTCCGAATCTGCGAGTCAGGACACCTGCCTCGGCGCTACGTTCCTTTGGCTCGCTCGCCAGATCGCCCGATCGGGCGCTTCGGACGTGCGAGTCGCGGCGCGAAGGACGCCGGCAGGAGTCATGCCCCTCTCGATCGAACACGTCTCCTTTGGATACGACCGCCAACCGAAGGGGCGCGACACGTTCTCTCTGCACGACGTCTCGACCACGATCGAGCGTGGCTCGCTGACAGGGCTGCTCGGACCGAACGGCTGTGGCAAGACGACACTGCTCAGGCTGATTGCAGGTGTGCTGCAGCCCGATCGAGGGGCTATTGCGTTGGACGGTCGCAGGATCGACCAGATCTCGCGCCGGGACCTCGCCAGGCGCTTCGCCCTCGTGCCTCAAGAGACCCACCCAGCCTTCGACTACAGTGTGCTCGAGATGGTGTTGATGGGACGGCACCCATACCTCGGAGCGTTTCAGCTTGAGGGTCCCGAGGATCTCGCGATCGCACGCAGCTGCCTGTCGGCCACGGGTACGGCGCATCTGGCGGACCGACCATACATGACTCTCAGCGGTGGAGAGAAGCAGCGTGTCGTCATCGCCGGTGCCCTTGCCCAGGAACCGGAGATCCTCCTGCTCGACGAGCCAACGGCGTCTCTGGACCTGGCATATCAGCTCGAAGTGGCATCACTCATGTCTCGGCTGAACCAGAATCACGAGGTCACGATGGTGCTCGCGACGCACGATCTGAACCTCGCCGCATCGGTGTGCGATCGTCTGGTCCTCGTCCGTTCCGGCCGAATCCTTGCGCAGGGACCGACGCGCGAGGTGCTGACGGCCGCCGCCATCCAGCAGCTCTACGACGTCGAAGCGGACGTCCACGTGCATGAACCGTCAGGTCAGTTGATGGTCGTGCCGATCAGGCGGACACCGTGATCACTTCTGAGTCGGCGATCACCCACGCCGGCGCAGCTCCCCGATCGATCAGGACCAGACTCACGTTGACACTGCTCTTGTACGGCATCCTCACGCTCGCGACGTGTCTGCTCGCCCCTCTCGTCGGCAGCACCTCGATCAACTTCTCGCGTGTGCTCGATCGATCTATCCCGTTCGCCGACAACGTCGACGCGCAGATCTTCTTCCTCACGCGTATGCCTCGTGTGCTGGCGGGGGCCGTCGTTGGTGCGGCTCTCGCCTCGGCAGGGGTCGTGCTGCAGGCGTTGCTCCGTAATCCGCTGGCCACGCCGTTCACCTTGGGAGTGTCGGCCGGTGCGGCGCTTGGTGCCGTCCTCGCCATCACCGTCGGCGCGACGGCCACGCTCGGTCCGCTCTCGACGGTGCCCCTCGCGAGTCTCGGCGGCGCCTCAATTGCCGCGGCGATCGTCTACGCCCTCGCAACCAGACCCGGGCGCCCTATGTCCACGTCCGTGCTTCTGCTTGCCGGCGTCACACTGAACTCGTTCTTCTCTGCCTTGATTCTCTTCGTGCAGTACATGGGGGATTTCACCGAGACCTACAGGACCGTGCGATGGCTGATGGGTGACCTTGATGTCGGAGGATTCGGTCCGGTCTGGACCGCCCTCCCGTTGATTCTGGCGGCGTTCGTCATTTTTGCGCTGCTGCCATCCTCGCTGAACCTGCTGAGTGTCGGGGCGGACAGCGCCGCCACGCGTGGTGTCGACGTCGGACGCACCCAGCGGCTGGCATTCCTGAGCGCCGCGCTCGCCACCAGTGCTGCGGTGTCGCTTGCGGGTCCGATCGGATTTGTCGGAATCGTCGTTCCTCACCTCGTGCGGCTCATGGTTGGTGTTGATCACCGCGTTGTCCTGCCGGCGTCTGCCCTGTTTGGTGCGGCGTTCCTGGTGGCGTGCGATCTGGTGGCGCGAACAATCCTGGCCCCGGTGGAGGTACCTGTTGGCGTCGTCACCGCCATGCTTGGAGGACCTTTTTTCCTATGGATGCTCGTCAGAAAAGGCTGACCCTCCTCTTCGTCGTGGTCGTTCTTGTCGGAACGCTCGTCGCTTCCGCCACCCAACAGCAGCCTGGCACTTCTGCCGGACCCGCACCGGCGCGGCGCATCGTCTCTCTCGTCCCTGCAGCTGACCGAGATGCTCTTTGCAATCGGGGCGGGTCCTCAGGTTGTCGCCGTCAGCAGCTTCGACGATTTTCCTCCGGAGGTGAAGTCGCTGCCGCGAGTGGGAGCGCTGCTCGATCCCGACGTCGAGCGGATTCTGACGCTGCGTCCGGATCTCGTGATCACCTATGGCTCTCAAGGCAGCGTGGAGGCCCAGCTGGCCCGTGCCGGCATCAGGACATTCAGCTACAGACACGGTGGCGTCCGGGCGATCGTGCAGACAGTGCGGGACCTGGGGAGCGTGACCGGGCGCGCCTCACAAGCCAGCGGGAAGGCCCGCGAGATCGAGGCGCAGTTCGACGCCGTTCGAGCCGCGGTCCGAGGTTACGCGCGGCCCAGGGTCCTGCTTGTCTTCGGCCGGCAACCACAATCATTACGACAGATGTACGCGAGCGGTGGCGCGGGCTTTCTCAACGACATTCTCGAGGCCGCGGGGGGGCAGAACGTCTTCTCCGACGTCAGGCAGGAATCGGTACAACCGTCGCAGGAGACGTTGCTTGCGCGAGCGCCCGACATCATCATCGAGATTCGGTCGGGAAGATCAGAGGCCACAACGGATGCCGCCGGCGAACGGAGCGCCTGGTCTCCGCTCGCGTCGATACCGGCCGTTCGAAACGGCCGGATCCACCTCCTCACCGGTGCTCAGTTCGTCGTACCAGGCCCCCGAGTGGGATTGGCGGCCGAACAACTCGCGCGGATGCTGCACCCGGAGGCCTTCAAGTAAGGGAGATCCTGCAGTCAGGGAGCCGCGGCAGGATCGGCTCGAGGTCGCGGAGCGGCTCACGGCGCTCGATGCTCGAGGCAACTCCAGGTGGATTTTTTAGAGGGGTAGCGACATAATCCGCTTCTAGGTCAAGGGATCCAGACTGCAGGGTCCGTCCATGAATTGTCCGAATTGCAACGCCGAGACTGCCGCGGCGACCGGGGAGTGCCCTGTCTGCGGCGACTCGGTGACGTCAGCTCCCACGGTGGCCGCGATCGGCAGACTGGGCCGACCCTCGCACGTTCCACCGGGCTATCCCGATGTGACCGGAGGGGCCGGTCGGGGTCCGGTCTTCGATCTCACAGACGCACCAACGATAGCCGCTGGTCCCTGGTCATCGACGGACGACACCACCGGCGATTCTCGCGTGCGGCCCGACGTGACGGGTTTCGACACGACGAGGCTGCCGACAGACGACAACCCCACCGCGCTGCCTGGGTCCGGGACAGACGCACCAACGATAGCCGCTGGTCCCTGGTCATCGACGGACGACACCACCGGCGATTCTCGCGTGCGGCCCGACGTGACGGGTTTCGACACGACGAGGCTGCCGACAGACGACGACCCCACCGCGCTGCCTGGGCCCGGGAGTCCGAGAGACACGACTGGTCCGCTGGTCGTCGGGGAGCACTTCGGGCCGCGCTATCTGATTGTCCGCCTGCTCGGGATGGGCGGGATGGGTGCCGTGTATCAGGCCTGGGACGGGGAGCTGGATGTCGTTGTCGCGTTGAAGGTCATCCTACCCGAGACTGCAGGCGATCCGTTTGCGACTCAAGCAATCGAGCGCCGATTCAAGCAGGAATTGCTGCTCGCACGTAAGGTCACGCACAGGAACGTCGTCCGCATCTACGACCTGGGCGAAATCCGCGGCATCAAGTACATCACGATGTCGTATCTCGATGGCGAGGACCTGGCGACAGGTACCTGAAACGTAACGGCAAGCTCGCGGTGCCGGAGGCCCTCAAGATCATGCGACACGTCGCGGCAGGGCTGCTGGCGGCGCACGACGCCGGCGTGGTGCACCGCGATCTCAAGCCCGCCAACATCATGATCGAAGGCGACAACGCCGTCATCATGGATTTCGGGATCGCGCGTGCGTCGTCTGTCTCGCCGCCGGTGGTGCCGCCCCCCGTGGCCGGCCCGGACGTGGGGCGGACGAGTCGTTACACCCTGGAAGCCACGATGGCCGGCAGCGTGGTGGGCACCGTCGCCTACATGGCGCCAGAGCAAGCTCGGGGCGAATCGGTGGATCATCGCGCCGATATCTACACCTGGGGCTTGATCGTGTCGGACCTGCTGCTCGGACCTCGGTCCCTGCGCGGCAGCGTGGCGGAGGAGCTGCAGCGACGGATGACGGAGGCGCCGCCGCCGCTTCGATCGAAGGATCCGCAGATTCCCGAGGCGCTCGAGCGTATCGTATCGCGCTCGGTAATGCCTGACCCGGCGGCACGGTTCCAGACGACAGCCGAGCTGGTCGCGGATCTGGATCGCCTGGACAAGAACGGCAAGTTGCTGCCCCTGGTGCGGCGGCTGACCCCTCGCCTGATTGCCGCGACCGCAGCGCTCGTGATCGCGATGCTCGGCGGCACGTACGTGCTGACGCGCCGTGCCGTGGAGCCGCCCACACAGCACGAGCCGGTGTCGATGGTGATCGCGGACTTCCAGAATGGCACGAACGATCCGACGTTCGACGGCACACTGGAGCCGATGCTGAGGCGCGCGTTGGAAGGTGCAGGCTTCATCAGCGCGTACGACCGGAACGGCATCAGCCGCACGCTCGGTGTGAGCCTGCCCGACCGCCTGGACGAAACGGCCGCGCGGGAGATCGCCGTGAAGCAGGGGCTGGGCGTGGTCCTCTCCGGCTCGATCGCTCGTCAAGGCAACGGCTATGTGGTTTCGGTCAAGACGTCTCAGTCAGTCACGGGAGAGGAAATTGCCAGTGTCTCGGACCGGGCGTCAAACAAGAACGAGGTCCTCGAGGTAGCGACGAGGCTGATGACCACCGTTCGCCAGGCGCTCGGTGACGAGGCGTCGGAGTCGGCTCAGATGTTTGCCATGGCCAGCCTGTCAGCCACCTCTCTGGACGTGGTCGGTCACTACGCCGCGGGACGGGAGGCCGGATCTCACAACCGGTACGAGGAGGCGCGACGGAGCTATTCCAGAGCCGTCGAGCTGGATCCAAAGTTCGGCATCGGCTACCAGGCTCTGGCCGGCGTGTCATTGAACCTCGGCAACCAGCAGGATGCTGAGAAGTACATCAGAGAAGCGCTTCGTTACCTCGAGGGCATGACGGAACGCGAACGGTATACGACTCGCGCCGGGTTCTACCTGATGACGGGCGACTATCCGCAATGTGTAAAGGAATACGGCGACCTGCTCGCGTTATATGCAGCGGACGTCGCCGCGCATAACAATCTCGCTATCTGCTCGATATATTTGAGAGACATTCGTAAGGCCCTGGATGAAATGCAGCGTGTGGTGGCCATCCTGCCCCAGCGCGCGCTGTACCGGGTCAATCTCGCGCTGTACTCGAACTATGCGGGCGAGTTCCAGGCTGCGGAACAGGAAGCGCGAACGATCCAGGAGCCGAACGTCAAGGCCCTGCTGGCCCTGGCCTTTTCCCAGCTGGGACAAGGTCAGTTGCCTCAGGCAATGGCCACCTACCAGAAGCTTGAAACGATCGATGCCCTCGGCGCGTCCTTTGCGGCGTCCGGCCTTGGCGACCTGGCCGTTCTCGAAGGTCGTTTCTCAGACGCAACACGAATTCTTGCGCAGGGCGCCGCGCAGGACTTGACGTCCAAGAATGTTGATCGAGCCGCCTCGAAGTTCGCTGCCCTTGCCCATGCCGAAATCGGGCGGGGGCGCACTCGCGCAGCGATTGCGGCGGCCGAACAAGCGTTGGCCAACAGTGACGCCGTCAAGATCCGGTTCCTGGCGGCCCGATCTTTCGTCGAAGCGGGCGAAGCGGGCAGAGCAGGCCCCCTCATTGCCAGCCTGGCTTCAGAGCTGCAGGCGGAGCCTCAGGCCTACGCCAAGATTGTGGAAGGGGAACTCGCGCTGAAGAATGGAGATCCGCGCCAAGCGATCAAAGTTCTCACCGAGGCGAACGCGCTACTCGACACCTGGCTGGGCCATTTCGATCTTGGGCGCGCCTACTTGGAAGCGGGTGCATTCACGCAGGCCGATTCCGAATTCGACCGCTGCATCGCGCGCCGGGGCGAGGCGCTGTCATTGCTCCTGGATGAGGAACCCACCTACGCGCATTTGGCGCCCGTCTACTACTACCAAGGTCGTGTCCGGGAAGGGCTGAAGACAGCCGGCTTTGCCGAGTCGTACCGCGCCTACCTGACTCTCCGCGGCCAATCCAAGGAAGACCCGCTAGTAGGAGAAGTCCGCCGGCGCGCCGCCGGCGGCTAGACTGCATTTCACTTCCACGGTCGCCACTTCACCTCCGGGGCCCGCGGCCCGGGGTGACCGTGATCGAGACCGTTCCAGACACCGAATTGTTGCTCATCTGCACGGTCGCATCGGCACTCCAGACTCCGTCGTTCGCCGTGTAGTTGAAACCAAACCCGGTTGGCGTGTTGTTGCTATTGGCATTCGGAGTCGGCGTAAAGATCACCGTCCGACCATTACTTTGTAACACAGCCGTTCCCCCATGGACGTTGCTGATCGAGGCCACGCGCAAGGCACTGTTCAATGCCGTATCGCGGTCGGTGTCGTTCCCGACCACGACGATACTGACCGGCGTGTCCTGGTTCGTTGTCACGACGTCGAGGATCGGGGTCGGTGGGTCGTTGACGGCCGTGATGGTCTCGGGATCGGACGGGTCACTCACCGGTGTCACACTCCCGGCGACAAATTCTGCGACCACGTAGTAAGTGAACGGAATCGCGTTCGGAAGCTCTTGTGGGTCGACCAACGAGTACACACCCGCACCCACTGTTCCAACCAGCGTAGGCGCGCCGGACATGAGCGTGGCACCTCGCACGCGATAGACGCGGTAACGAGCAACCTGGTCAACACCAACGTGTGGGGGCTTCCAGGTCAACACATGCCTATGACACTGGGCTGATGAGAGCCCCAGGCAGGCGTTGGCGAGCCCGGCCACAGCGGCCTTGAGTCTATAAGGAGGAGTGTTCCCCGAAATCTCGCGGCTGAAGTCGTCCCCTCCATCGTAGTCGCCGGCCCCGTCGTAATCGCCGGCCCCGTCATAGTCGCCGGCGCCGTCGTAATCGCCAGCTCCGTCATAATCGCCGGCCCCGTCGTAATCCCCAGCGCCGTCGTAGTCGCCCGCCCCGTCGTAATCGCCGGCCCCGTCATAGTCGCCGGCGCCGTCGTAATCGCCGGCCCCGTCGTAATCGCCGGCGCCCAGCGATAATCCGGCCTTGTTTCGCCTGCTGCCGACCTGATTGAGATGGAGGCCGGCCCAATCGTCAGACCCCTGATACGGGGGATAAGTCAAGGCTGCCGCCAAAGTTGACGTCCTGGGTCGCCGGCTCACTGGGGTTCCCATCCGCGTCCCAATCGATCAGCGCTGACACGCCCGTCGCGTCGATGCGAGTGTAATCAACCCACGGCGGATTGGTCGGCAGAGGGTCCGGGAAGTTCGAGCCAGGGCAGAACCGCTTCGCTGCGGGGATTCCAAGGGAGTGACCGAGTGTGCCGGGGACTCGAGGTGCAAACCAGGCTGTGCGATAGGGCCCGGGCATGGTGACCCCGCTGCCCAGGGACGTCTCATCGAGCGGGTCGATGACCTGACTCGAGTAACTCAGGTGCGGATCACCGGCGTCGTCGAGCAGGCCTCGCACCTGAAACAGATAACTCATCACGCTCAGGTAGTTTGGCTTGCAGTTGGGCTCGAACAAGATGACACGGTCTTCCGGGGCACTGCTGACTCCGGGAGCGACACTGCTGAACTGCGGCGGGTCACCGCCATGCCAGCGCTCGAGGTTGTGCCCGAGTTCATGCATCGTTGTGGACGCCTGGACGAAGTCCGTCCCAACGAAGCCGTCCCAGAAGCCCAACGAGATGATGAAGTCACCGCCTGGCACGTCGGCGACGCCCGCACTGCTCCGGGGCACGTGGAAGAGGGGGTTGTGTGTGGTGCAGCCCCCCTCGCTGTTGAATCCCGTCGGCTGACCCGACGGGCCATCAAGACATGCGAACAGGGACTTGGGGACACCCCGTGCGTGAGCGTACAACCCGTAATGGAAGATATCCTTCCGGTTGCGATCGAATCGTATCCGGCAGTTCCCCGCGTAACCCGCGTCCAGGCAGTTGGCCTGCTGCGTCGGCTTGCTGCGCGAGCGTCAGGTTCTCGCCCCCGGCGCCAACCGGCGCGTCCCGATAGAGATCGAATCCAGTCTTCCAGCTCACCGTCCCCGGATACGCCGGGAACTGGCAGTTCTGCGGTGGTGCGCATACCGATTCGGGAATGGACTCTCCGCCTCGGGCCAAGCCTGTGCCCCGGATGATGTAGCGCTCGGCGTACGCGTCAGTGCTCCCGAATAGGCCGGATAGCCGCTGCCGACATCGAAATGCACCCGAACGCGACTACTGGGATTGAGGACGCTGGCGTCGCAGGGGACCACACCGGCACACCACAAGGCATCTCCGATCAACTTCAGCGCCGCCGGCGTCGGCCGATGGGAATGTGCCGCCACAGGCCCCTGCCCGCCCGCGATGTTGTAAGCGTCCGTCGTCATGAACCCGACTTCAACGAAGAGATCCTTGATGGATGCGCTTGGACCGTCGCCACCGGCTGCCGCTTCCATGGCGCGGATATTGGGCAGGGCTTCGCCGTTCGGCTCTTTCAACACGGCCGTGCTCAGCTCCAACTTGTCTAACAGGCCGTCCTCGTCGGCGTCCTGAACGGTGGTACTGAAGATGATCGCCGCCCATGAAAGGCAGTCGTACGGCGAACTGTTGGTGTGGTCAACTGCGGTCGTGACCTGCTCGCCGAAGCCCGTGCCAAGATCTGTCCCGGGCATCCGCCCGCTCACGTTGTAAGTTGGAGAAGACCACCTTCGGTCCGACGAGGGACTAGAGCCTGGTCCGAATGGATTGGTCGGGATGAGCGCCGGCAATCCGTTGAACAGCACTCGTTCCGTAGAATTGCCCGCGCCGCTGCCAACCAGATGGGTCATCTTGGCGGCGGGACTGACTGACCGCGATTGGAAGAACCCCCGGATCGTCTGAGTCGTTGTCGCACCCTGAGCCTGGACGTGGATGCCGTCATACAGCACGATCTTCGTCAGGGGCTCGGTCGGGTCCCGATAGATGACGAACAGACTGGCGCCTGCGGTCTGCGGAACCTGATTCCCAGTTCCCGCTTCCGGGAGCGTCACGGTGTGCGGGTCCTCACCGTTTTGCGACAGATCCGCGTCGTTGACCAGACGCTTCCCGGTGGGGTTGCCGTTCGCGTCCAATTGCCGGGGCAACAACCGGCGAACGTCGGCGCGGAACATCGTCATTCTGTACCCCCCACCTCCGCCCGAGCTCCAGCACGGTGCGTAGTTGGCAGTCAGCTCCTGTTCGGACGCTTTTACGGCTGTGATAGGGGAACCTCGGAACTGTGCGCCGTTGATCTGATCGATATCTGACCAGATCGTCTCCCAATAGAGAAAGGCGACGAGAATATCCGCGTTGGCGGGCACGCCGCTCATGGGAATCGTGCCGGTGATGAAGCCGTTCGCACCACTCTGTGGCGCGAGATCGACACCGCCCACGACGTAGTTGCCGGTGATCGAATAGCTGTTGGAGAACGGCAAGGCCTCCAAGGCGCTCTGTGCCTGTCCGGCTGGTTGTGCCAGCAGCAGGATGAAACTCAGAGGCCCAAGGGTTGCAGTTGCCCTTCTCAGCAATCCGGCCTGTGCAGACGCTCGCGCGGACCTTTCTGGGGAACAAATCATGCTCGGCACTCCGATGGAATGGCCTGCAGCTGTGAAAACCAGGCTGCCTGTGACGTATGAGGATGGCGACGGGGGGGCAAGACTTCTCCATGTGATCCCTTCTCAGATCCCTCAGCAAGGTGCCTTAGGTCAGGCACAGAAAGGTGCTGGGACACGTCCCACTCCGGCATCTGCCTGTGGGAGTGCCTGCGCACCCAGCCAAAAAACGGCCTGGAATTGATGGTCTTCAGGGACCGTCCGCAAGGCGTCGTGGCCTCGCAGGTGTAGAGCGTCGATCAAGTTCGCCGAAGTTATTGCGCTGCTTCTGCACTCTATTTCACTTCGTTGCAGCGTGCGTATGATACCCCCGATGAGTAACGTAAATTCTCTGTAACGCCATGCAAATCGTGTTGTCCGACGCAATGAGCCATGTCGGCCTTGTAACACTATTGTCCCAAGTAAACTCAGTCAGACAATACCGTAGCCTAGTTGCGCAAGCCGTATTTCTTCGAGCCATGGAAGCTCGGGCCGGGGCCGCGAGCGCCCAACCGCCCTACTTCGCGCCGCGTACCCAGTCGGCCAAAATGCGCCACTCGGGATCGTCCTGCGAGGCCCAGTGCTTTCCTCCAGGATGGAAGGCGATCCCACCGGCTTCCGCCGCGAGCGGCATCATGAGGAGTCGGCTCGCACGCGGATCCCCCGGCACGACGACCCGCCGAATCACCTCGAAGTTCTTCCTGGACTCCTCCTCGGTCCACGTATCGCGGCCAGGTGACAGGGTCTGGATGACCAAAGGCGTGCCCTGGGAATGGCAGACGTAGCAGCGCGCCAGGGTCGGGCGCTTGTGCAGCAGGATCGGCTGCACGCGGGTTCGGAAGTACTCGAAATCCAGCATCACGGATGGGGGGGACGCCGGCTGCTGGGCGTGAGCAGAACTCAGGGACACCACGACAACCACCGCAATGAGGAGCGTTCGCATGCCGACGCTTATAGCCCGTTGCCGGAGGCGCGTCAATGCCGTTCCGGTGATACACTCCCGCCGCGAGGTGACCACCATGACGCCAGTTGCCCTTCGATCCCGCCGGCGCCTCCGCGTGCTCATTCAGGCCGAACCTGCTCGCCTCTCCAATCGCCCTCGGCGCGGCCACGGTTCGGATCATCCAGACCAATTCGGCGGGCGACAACATTCACCTCATCGACCCGGTGACCAACACGGTCGTGGCCGTCATCGACGGGAATCGAAGTTGACCTTCGATCCCGCCGGCGCTTCCGCGTATTCATGCAGGCGGCACTGCTCGCCTCTCCAATCGCCCTCGGCGCGGCCACGGTTCACAGCAAGCCGCGGTTCGAGTGTACGCCGCACACGAACTGACACGTCCACCACCCGGAACAATAGCCCGCCTGACGAGCAAGTCCTCAGAGACGTTCTCTGTCGCATGGAGGTGACCAGTGATCCGACGAAAGAGCCTCGTACTGATTTGGATCTGCGTATTGGCGTTGTCCGCCGGCACGGCGTATGCCCAGGTCACGAAATGGGGCAGCGAGCGCTCCATCAACCAGATCACCGAACACATCTATCGGTTCGGCACCAGCATGAATCACATGTTCATCGTGACCACGGAAGGGATTATCGTGGTCGACGGGGACTGCGACAACATGCAGTGGCTCAAGTCGGAACTGCAGACGCGGTTCAAAGTGCCCGTCAAGTACGTGGTGTTGAGCCACGATCACCAGGGCCACATCTGCGACACGCAGGTCTTTGCCGACACGGCTGTCGGTATCGGGCATGTGAACATCCGAGACCACATCATCCGGGAGAAACGACGATCCATCGTTCCGCAGATCACGTTCGAGGACACGATGGAAATCCAGTTGGGGGGCATCCGGGTTGTACTGATGTACCTCGGCCCGACACACAGCGACAACATGATCTACGTGCACGTGCCGGCGGAGGGACTGCTCTTCGCACCTGACTTCGCCCGTGGCAAGAACATCTTGCCGGATTTCAGGGATCTCGAAATCCACAATGCGCTGAAAGCTCTGCGGACCCTGGCCTACCTTCCCGATGTGAAAATCGTCCTCGAGGGCCACGACCGGTCCACTTCGACCCAGCAGGCATTTCTCGACTTCCATCGATATCTGCAGGCAGTCAGAGACCGCGTGTTAGAGCGCGTCGTCGCGGGTAAGAGCCTCGCGGAGATTCGCAAGGAAGTCACGATGGACGACTTCAAGGACTACAACCAGAGTCCGGCGCGCGTGCTCGTGCACGTCGATACGACCTATGACTATTTGTGGCGCAATCGCGAACCGACGATCGGAGGCGCCCAGATGCCGGTCCGCGTGCCCCGGGAGTAGGTGGGAACTGCGCGGCTAGAACTTGTCCAGCCCTTCGGTCAGCTCGATATACGTGCCCCAGGGATCGGTTAGAAAGGCGATCGCGATCCCGATATCGGGACGTTTCGTGTATGGCATGTCGAATCGGATCCCTGCCGCTTCGAGTTTCTTGCAGAAGGCTTCGAGGTTCTTGACCTCGAAGCCGATGTGATCCAGCGCCCGTCCTCTGATGGCGGCCACCGGCGTCGCATTCTTGGAATACCGGAGATTGACTCCAGGCAGAATCTTGGCTTCGTAGAGCGTCGCGGGGTTGCCTCCGGGTTGGCCCGGCTGTGCGCCGAAGACCTGCGCGTACCAGGCCTCCATGTCCGCCATGGTCTTGCCGCCCGGAGCCGGTTCGGGAACGAAGAAGTGGATCTGGTCGAACACGATGGGTGCGGCTTGCATCGGCCGCTCCGGCATCTCGAGTCGCAGCCCGTCGGGCGTGTAGAAGAATCCGCCGCGCCCGCTGGCATTCAGCTCCATCTTGGTGCCGAGCGTTTTGAACGTGGCGACGCTCGCCGCGCCGTCCTTCACGAGGAATCCCACGTGATCCACGATCGACCCCGCGCTTCCGCCCGAGGGTTCACCCTGTCGCAACAGGATCAGCACGCCAGGAAACTTGACCGCTTCGTTCTGTCCCACTTTCGTGGCCGTCCCGCCGAGCGCCAACCAGAATGATCTGACTGGCCGCGACATCACGAACGTTCAGGTGCACGTGCCCCATCGTGACGCCGGCCTCATTGGGTGGCGCCAGCTGTGCCCTCGAAAGACCGGGGAGAAGGCAGATCGACAGACCGACGATGAGAGCGATACGTGTCATGGCCACTCCTGTCACAACGTCCTTCCGTAGCATCGGACAACCCACGCAGGATCCAAATCACACCTTGGCGCGCGTGGCTTGCCACGCGACCAACTGCCAGGCGCCACCTCGGAGAGCGTAGACCTCCAGAAAGAGGATCGGATAGCTGAGGTTCTCGCCGTCGTGGTTCACCCGCATCTGGGCGCGCCCACGAACGATGGCGGCATTGCCACAGGGAACCACGTCCCTCTCCAGAAAATCGACGCCGAGGTAGTGGCCACTACGAACGAGTCCGAGGAAACTGGTCTTCGTGTCGGTTCTGCCGCTCGAATGCGAATAGGACAAGATCATCAGCAAGGATCGGATCGAGGGCTTCTAGATCCAGCGCCACCATTGCGCCAATACGTTTCGCCTCGACACGCAGAATCTCCTGTTCGACGTCACCGCCCACTCTCGAGCTCCTTGTACGGTCCGGCGCCGTACACGACCTTGCCCCCGACCATCGTCAGCACCGATTCGATTCCACCGACTTCGCCCACCGGGACGGTCATGTAGTCCTTCGACAGCACAGCCAGATCGGCAAGCTTGCCCACTTCGAGCGATCCGCGCACATCGTCATCGTGCGCGGGCCAGGCGCTCCCGATGGTGTAGAAGCGGAGCGCATCAGCGCGGCTCGGAATCTCCTCCGGTCCGCGCAACACGGTGCCACCCGCATTTTTTCCATCGAGCAGCCACTGGAGCACGGTGAACGGGTTGTAGGTCGAGACACGGTGGGCATCGGTGCCGGCGCCGATGACAACGCCAATCTCGTGTCCGGTGACGACGGGTGGCTCACGTCGAACATTGTTCGCTTCGCCGTTCTTCGAGCACCTCGTCTCCGGAGTTGTACCTTGCGTCCTGCACGGTCCAGCCAATCCCCAGCGCTTTCATCCGCGCAGCGTTGCGGGTGATGCGTCGTTCAGATGCGCGATCGTCCATCGCAGAGGCTTGATCGGGAAACTCGCGATTCACGCGCTCCCAGATGCCAAGGAGATGGTCGACATTGTCTTCGCTATTCCAGTGCATCGTGACCGTCAGTCCTCGCTCCGCCGCCCAACGCACGATCTGGTAGTACTTCTCCTTATCGGCCTCCGGCGGAATGCCGTTGATCCCGTTCATCGCCCAGGTTACGCGCTCACCGATGCCGTTGAAGTGGAGCATCTCGTCGCCGAAACCCTGCGGCATCATCGCGAGATAGTTCCGATACTCGTCGAACTCCGAGCCATCGGTCATGCCGCACAGGCTGTAGGCGACCCGCACCGTGAGGTGTCCATCACGCCAGACCTTGAACAGCGCCTGATACTCGCGAGGCGTGACGTTGTTGCCGCCCGGATCGCCGACGCCCGTCAAGCCCAGGCGATTGAGCTCGCGAAAGAAGAGCTTCGTGCCGGCGACTTGCTCCTCGAAACGTCGGCTTGGGCAGGCGCTCGAAGAACTCCACGAGGTTGCCGGTGATCGCACCAGTGGGCTTGCCTGTCGCGTCCCGTACGAGCGTGTTGCCCTTCGGCAGGTCGGCGTCCGTATTGATGTTCAGCGTCTTCAGTGCGAGGGGCGTCAACATGGCCCAACCGTAGGCAAGCTGGACGTAGACGGGGTTATTCGGCGCTGCGGCGACGAGTTCGTCCTGTCTCGGCCGACGCCGCTCCCTGAACGTGTCGAGCGTGGCCGGAGGCGTCACCACGATTAACCATGCACCCGGCTTGGCCTGCAGGGCCGCTCGCGAAGGCGGCTCAATGCGTCCGCCAACGACGCGGCGCCGATCCAGTTCACTTCCGTGCTGAAACTCAATGCCGCGCGCGTCGCATGCATGTGCGAATCGATGAGACCCGGGATCACCGTGCGCCCCTGCAGATCGATGGTGCGGGTCGCCGGACCGGCGAACTTGCGGACGTCCGCGTCGCTGCCAACCGCCATGATCCGTCCTTCGCGCACGGCAACGGCGCTCCTCGTCGAGAACTGTTGATCAACGGTCAGAACCTTGCCGTTGAAAAGAACAGTGTCAGCGACCTGTGCGGATGCCGCCGATGCGCCTGCCGCCACGAGAACCACCCCGAGGGTGGCTGCAAACCAATTGCGCATGATCAATCTCCCAACAAGACCCGCGGACATTCGTCAGCGGCTCGACGTCGTGGGCGTACCGGTGCTCCTCGTACCCGGTCCCGCGCTCTTTGCCGGATAGTCCTTTGCGAAGCCAGTACGCTGATTCAGCAGGGTGAAGCTGCCATCGGGTTTCACCGACATCTTGAACGCATACCCGTGATCCACGTCGTCCATGTTCGCGACCATGCTCTCCGGCGGGTTGTGAGCCTTGTCAACGAGGACGGAGTAGTGCAGCTGCCAGAGATCCACGTTGGGCAGACCGTGGATGATGTTCCACGTCTCGACCTCACCACCTTTGCGGGGGCCGTTGTTCATGATCGCCACGCGCGCGCGTGTCGCGTGCACAAGCGATGGGGCGCCTCCCCAGGCGGTGCCATGTCTGGTGGTGTGGTACACGTCGAAGGTGCCAAGCAGATTGTTCGGGCACGCCAGCTCGTGCTCCTGGTTCCATGTCAGGTCCGCGAGGTTGAGCATCCTGAAATTGCCGAACGTGATGGTGCTTCCCAGCGACTCTCGGTTCTCTGGGGTCGGGTCCATGACCTTCGCCGTGAACTCCTTGCAGAAAGGATTAGCGGCCCCCGCGCCAGGCGCACCCGTGAGCGCGCTCTTTAGCAGATTTCCAGACCCGGACACGAATGTGACATCGAGCCCGGCGATCGGGATCTTGTCGCCCGGCTTCGGCACGGTCACCCTGACACGCTCACGAGTGGGGAGCCAGCTCAAGAACCCGGTGGCGCGGTTCGGCTGATTCTCCGTGGTGTAAGCGCCATGGTCGTACCAGTAGCGAATCGGGAGGCGAGCGGCGAGCTCGGTGGCATTCCCTACATGGTCGCCGTGGTAGTGGCTGACGACGACGTAATCGAGCTGTTGAAGACCAGCCTCCTTGACGGCCTTCATGATGCTCTCGACCTGCATCTTCTTCGCATCGTTCGTGCCGGTGTCCCAGAGCAGGGACTCACCGCTCGGCGTCACAAACAGCGTGGCCTGGCCGCCTTCAGTGTCGATGAAGTAGATCTCAAGGGGCTTCTGCGCGCCCGCCTGCCCCTGGATACGAGTGGCCATCAGTGGCACGAGCATCACTATTGCGAGCAACGACAGCCAGGTCCTACGCATACTCAGCCTCCATTCAGCCATGTGACGGCGTCCGCGTGCGAACCATATCGCAGATCGGCACGCATTGGTATTGGGTATCGCTCACAACCCGGCTGGCCAACGACCCACACGTCAGCTACCAGCCAGAGGCGACGTTCAGGGTGGTGCAGCGGGACTCAATGCCCCTCGAGACCGCGGGCTATGGCGTAGGGCCGACGACGGTGTTGGTCAGGGTGCCTACTCCCTCGTAGGTGCAGACGGAGCGATCGCCGGCCTTGAAGTAGACGGGCGGCGTCCGCGCGGAACCAACGCCCGCCGGCGTACCCGTCGTGACGAGGTCTCCCACTCTGAGCGACATGATGCTCGACGCGTAGGCGACCTGTTCGAAGACGTTGTGGATCATGAACGACGTGTTCGCCTCCTGCATCACCTGGCCGTTCAGCGAGAACGTAATCGCCAGCTTCTGCGGATCGGCGACGAACTCCTTCGGCGTGATGAAGGGCCCGAGCGGCGCGAACGTGTCGTGGTTCTTGCTGATCACCCAATCCGATCCATACCGCGTATCGCCTCGCCCGCCGCGGTCGGACACGTCGTTCTGGATGGTGTATCCGAAGATATAGCCTGCGGCCTGCGCCACCGGGACGCGGGTCGCGGGCCGACTGACAACCACGCTCATCTCGCATTCCCAGTCAACGTTCGTACGTCCAGGCGGGAGCCGAATCGCCTCTCCCTCCGCGATGATGGCTGCGGGCGACTTCATGAACACGTACGGATTCCAGCGCGTATCGTCCGCCGCGCGTTCCCAAATACCGGGCGCGCTCCGCGTGTTCGGCAACGCGGCACCCGATGTCGCAGCACCCATCCCGGGAACCTGTTCCCGCAGCTTGGCCATCTCGAGATCGTGCTCGCGATAGTTCACCGCAACGTTCAGCATCGTCGTGGGATACATGATCGGCGGAAGGATCTTCACGGCGCGCAAATCGTAGGCGTACGGAGGCCTCGCGGTCCCAGCCGCCTCGACACTCCTCACGATCTCGACGATGCGCGCGCGTAGTCCGCCGTCGTAGCGGGCGATGAGGTCCTTCATGTCGGCCGGTGCGGCGAGCGTCGAAGCAGGCGTTCCAATCGCGGCGTGCGCCGCCGGGAAATCGATTACCAGGGATTCCCGCAGGACGATGCCGACGAACGTGCGGCCGTCGCGCTCGAACGTCCCCAGCTTGAATGGCGTCGGCGCCTGAGCGCTCGCGAGTGCAGCTGAAACCACACAAATAATCAGAGATCCCAGGGCTAGCCGTTTCATGCGCGTTTCCTCTGTGGATCCCTGCTGGGATTCGGCCTACGAACTGAATTCGACGCCGACCTGCGTAGGGATCAGACGCTTCTCCCATGCCTCGTCCAGCAGGCGCCGAACCGCCGTGCGGCCCCGATCGCCGTACTCGAGGGTGAGTTCGTTGACGTACATCCCGACGAAACGGTCAGCCTTGGCGCGATCGAGACCTCGGCCGAACTGCAGGGCATAGTCGAGCGCCTCCTCTCGGTGCTCGAGCGCGTAAGCGATGCTGTCGTGCAAGAGGCGTGAGACGGTGCCGATCGTATCGACGCCGAGATCCTTCCGGATCACGTTGCCGCCGAGCGGCAACGGCAATCCGCCGGTGCGTTCGGCCCACCACTCACCAAGGTCGACAATCTTTTTCAGCCCCTCATCCTGATACGTCAGCTGACCCTCGTGGATTAACAGGCCAGCGGCAACTTCGCCTTCTCGGACGGCATCCTGAATGCGGTCGAAAGGCATCACCACGTACTCGACGCCTGGATCGAAAATGCGGAGCGCAAGAAGCGCCGTGGTCAACGTCCCTGGGACGGCGACCGTGATCCCTTTCGTGGAAGATGGGCCATCGAGACGCGCCACGACGATCGGGCCGTAGTCGTCTCCCATGCTGGAACCATGGGGTAGCAGCAGGTACTTATCGGTGAGGTGTGCGTACGCGTGAAAAGAGACAGCGCTAACCTCGTACTTGCCCTCGAACGCGGCCTGGTTCAGTGTCTCGATATCCGCCAGCAGGTGGCCGAACTCGATCCCCTCCGTCGGTACTCGGCCGCTCGCGAGGCCGTAATGCATGAACGCGTCGTCGGAATCTGGACTATGAGCGACAGTGATCTTCATGAGGCGGAAAGAGTGTACATCGAGGTGCGGGGTGCGACGTGCGACGGTGCGAGCGAGGCGGGGGCTCCGCTACTTCTTTGCCCGCTCCGCTAGCCAACGCGCTAGCGCACCAAGGTCGGCAGCCGGCGTCCGGGTACTCCTTGGGCGTCACATGCTCGATCATCTCTCTATGGGTGGGTGCACCGTCGGGCACCGGGCCGTGGACAAGGTCGTCATCAGGCCTGAAGAACACGATCGGCGGTGCCTGTCCGTAGACCTCCACGACGTAGCGCAGATTGAGGCCCTCGTGTTCTTCGCGGCTCGTGGACTGTTGCAACTCGCGTTGAATCCGTTCGATGTCGATCGGCAGGCGGCTCACGTCTACGGTCGTCTGGGCACCGGCTCCCGACGCCAGCCATAGCATCACGAACGCCGTGAGGCCGATTCGCGGGATGGTCATACTAGTTGAGACGCCGGGGAATCACCCCTGGTTCTCCTGCCATTCTTCGTGCCAGGCCATCTGGATGGCCTCGAGCTTCGGCTCATTCGACATCTTCGGGTCATCGTCAAAGCCCTCCAACTGAAGGACTTTTTCCCGTAGGTCCGTGAATCGCACGGTCAGGGGGTCGATGTCAGGGAACTTCTCCCATAGGGCGATTCCGATGTCCTCGGCGTCGAGCCAGGTCACGATCGCACCTCTTCCCCTTTTGGATCCTTCGCCTTGGCTTCAGGCTGGCCGAGCTGAATAGCTCCGCCTTCCTGTACGTAATTGCGGGTGTACATCGGGAACTCCGCGACCACGTCGCCCTTGATGACAGCCTGGCACCCGAGCCGCGAGCTCGTCGTCAGCTCCCACGCCGTGTCGAGACGATCGGCCTCGATCTCCTCCATCTCACTCAGGTTCTCCATCCCAGTCCGGATGATGAGATGGCACGTCGTGCACGCGCAGCTTCCGCCGCACGCATGCTCGAGGTGAATACCAAAGTTCATGGCGACGTCCAGAAACGACTCCGGCAGCCCGTGACCGAGGTACTCCAGCTTCCCGTGCTCGAACTCCACCGTCTGAGCGGGCTTGTCTCGATGAATAAACGTTACTTTTGGCATTAGACGTCTTTTACGTTCTTCCCCGCGAGCGCTTCGCGGACGCTGCGGTTCATGACGACTTCGGCCAGATGCCGCGTCGCCTGGTTGAGCGCTTCTGTTGTCCTGTGAATACGGTCACGATCGGTACCGCCGATCGCCTGTCTCGCGCCCTCGAGCGCGGCGTCGATCCGCGCGCGCTCCCCGGGCTCGAACACCTCGGCGGCGAGCTGTTCGAAGTCAGGACGACGGAGCGACTTCTCCGTCGCATGAATCACCGTCTCCGCCTCATTCCGAGCGTCAATCAGGAGACGTGCCTCGATGTCGGCTTCCGCATGCTCGAACGACTCGATGAGCATGCGCTCGACTTCCTGGTCCGTAAGGCCGTACGACGGCTTCACCTCGACCGTCTGCTCGACCGAGGTCCGAAGCTCGCGCGCGCTGACACTGAGAATGCCGTTCGCGTCGATCTGGAAGCGCACCTCGATGCGCGGCATGCCGGCCGGCATCGGTGGGATACCGCGCAAGCGGAACCGCGCGAGCGAGCGACAGTCGGTTGCGAGCTCTCGCTCACCCTGCAGCACGTGGACATCCACGGCTGTCTGGTTCTCAGCAAATGTCGTGAACATTTCGCGTCCACTGGCAGGAATCGTCGAATTTCGAAGAATGATCTTCGACATGACCCCGCCCATCGTCTCGATACCGAGCGAGAGCGGCGTGACGTCGAGCAATAGCATCTCGCGTCGACCGCTCACCAGAATGTCGGCCTGGACCGCGGCGCCAAGTGCCACCACTTCGTCCGGATTCAAATCGGAGTGGGGCTCGCGCTCGAAGAGATCCTGAACCAGCCGACGGACGAGTGGAATGCGAGTCGAACCGCCAACCAGCACCGCTTCGTCGATATCCTTGGGCTCGAGGCCGGCATCCGAGAGCGCCTGACGGCACGGTCCTAACGTCCGCTCGAGCAATGGACGGACCATCTCCTCGAAATCGGTGCGCGTCAATCCGCGTCGGTAACCCGAGGGGAACGCTGGTGTTGGATCAATTCGGATCTCGGTCTCTTCCGTCTCCGAGAGATCCCACTTGGCCTGGATCACGGCCTTGCGAATGGCCTGGACCATCTCGGCACCAAGTCCTCCTGCCGAACCCGCCTCGGCGGATCCGCTTCGCGGAATCCGCCCTACGGGAGACTCCTGGCCTTCGTAGGCCGGGTTCCGCGTAGCGGACTCGGCGATCTCCTCGATGACGCGTTCCACCAGGAGTTGGTCGATATCGTCACCGCCGAGTCGCGTGTCACCGTTCGTCGCAAGCACCTGGAACACGCCATCCTCGACCTTGAGGATCGAGATGTCGAACGTGCCGCCGCCGAGATCGTACACGGCGATCGTACCGCGGTCGCGTTTGTCCAACCCGTAGGCCAGCGACGCCGCGGTCGGCTCGTTGACGATACGCAGAACCTCGAGACCGGCGAGCCTCCCTGCATCTCGAGTGGCGGTGCGCTGTGCGTCGTTGAAGTACGCCGGAACTGTGATCACCGCCCGATCGACCTCGAAATCGAACTCACCTTGCTCTCGGAAGTGGTCCTCCGCACGACGCTTCAATTCCCGGAGCACGAACGCAGAAATCTCAGGAGGCGTGAACTGGCGACCCGCAATGCCGATGCGCACGACTCCGCCGGCCTCGCCACTGACGGTGAACGGTAGGAGGCTCGCGTCCTCGCGCACGTCGTCGATGCCGCGACCCATGAATCGCTTCACGGAATACACGGCGCTCGCAGGGGCGGTCAGGAGTCGTCGCTGAGCCTCACGCCCAACGAAAATCGTCCCATCGTCGCCGACCGACACGATCGACGGCACCAGCGCATCTCCAGCATCGTCACGGATCACGACCGGCACGCCGTCCTGGACGTAGGCGACGAGACTGTTCGTGGTACCGAGATCGATGCCGACGACCTTGCTCATGAGTGACCTTGGCCACTGGGCCGCGCGCCGGCGATCCCAGCTTGCGCAGAGCCTAGCGGTGAGGGCGCAAAGCCGGCGGCCTCGCGTTCAATGGTCGCCAGCAGGTTGTCGATGTACTTGCGCTCGAACAGCAGCTCGCGCAATGCCTCGAGCGTAGATTTCCGGTCGGCTGCCTGGGTCTCGGCCTGGCGGTCCCACTGGTTGCTGAGTTCGGCGATCCGTCGCTCGTGTTCCTCGCGCTTGCGATCGATGGGCAGCCGCGCGGCTTCGAGTCTCGCTCGAAGGCTCGCCTCGTCACCGCCGTCCTCGCGCAACTCACGGATCTGATCGAGCTCCTCGTTGAGCTCGAAGACCTCTTCGAGCAACGCCGGCGGCACCTTGACACTGCTTTCATCGGACTTGGAGGGAGACAATCCCTCGATGGCGAGCAGATGTTCGATGCGAGTCGCGTGGTTCCTCAGCGTGCGATAGGCGTCGTTCAAGTAGGACGAACGCTCCAGGCTGGCGAGCCGTTCGGCCGGCGAGGCATTGTAGAAGTAGTCGGGATGAAACTTCCGACTGAGATCGCGAAAACGTCGTTCGAGCTCCTGGGGATCGAGCCCGAGGCGCCGCGGCACGCCGAGAAACGAGAAGTAGTCGCCGTGGCGTCCAAGGGCCAGGATGCGATTGCACTGCCCGCAGAAATGCTCGTCCAGCGGCGCACCGGCGCCACAGTTCCGGCATTCGAGCATCGACGGAGCGCGCACGGGAATGGGGTCGGGAGTCATGGATTCGCGGGGCCTTTCCCGCGGCGCGTCATGCGCCGAAGGAGCTGCCGCAGCCGCAGGTCTGTTTGGCGTTCGGGTTGTGGAACACGAAACCCTGGGTCAGCAGCGCCGTGTCGTAATCGAGGGTGGTTCCCTGAAGGAACAGATAGCTCTTCTTGTCGACGAACAGCTTCGTGCCACCAGGTCCTTCGAAGACCTCATCTCCAAATCGTGGCTCACGCTCCCACCCGAACGTGTAGCTGAGACCGGAGCATCCTCCGCCCTTCACGCCCACACGAAGACCTCCCTCGTCGATGCCCCGCTTGGCCATCAGCGACTTGATCTTCTGTGCGGCGGTCTCACTGATCTGAATCATGGTCGTTCGCTGAGGTCCGCTCCGCGGCCCCAGGCTACTCACCTGCCGGGTCCGCTCCGCGGAACCCGGCCTACGTTCTACTCAGGTGGGGCGGGTTCCGCGCAGGGGAACCGCGCCAGGACACCTTATGCTTATGCGATCGGCTGCGCGTGCGCGCCGACGGGTACGCCCGCCCCGCTCTCTTCTCGCTTCTTCTGGTAGTCGGCGATCGCCGCCTTGATCGCATCCTCGGCCAGCACGGAGCAGTGAATCTTGACCGGCGGCAGCGCCAACTCGTTCACGATGTCGGTGTTCTTGATCGCCAGCGCCTGATCGACGGTCTTGCCCTTGAGCCACTCAGTGGCCAGGCTCGAACTGGCAATCGCCGATCCGCATCCAAACGTCTTGAATTTGGCATCGTCAATCACACCGGTTTCAGGGTTGATCTTCACCTGAAGCTTCATCACGTCACCGCACTCCGGCGCGCCGACGAGCCCCGTCCCCACGTTCGCGTCGTCTTTCGGCAGCGACCCGACGTTACGGGGGTTCTCGTAGTGATCGATAACCTTGTCTGAGTAAGCCATTTCTTCTCCTGAGGGCGGCCTGGGAAGGCCCAGCTACCCGAAGCTCAAAGCCTTAGTGCGCGACCCACTGCATCTTCGACAGATCGACGCCTTCCTTCACCATCTCGTACAGGGGCGACATCTCACGGAGCCGCCGCACGACGCTGGTCAGCTTCTCCACGACGTAATCCACCTCTTCCTCGGTCGTCCACCGGCCCAGCCCGAACCGAATCGACGAGTGCGCCAGATCGTCTCCCGCACCGAGCGCCTTGAGCACGTAGGACGGCTCGAGACTGGCCGACGTGCAGGCCGATCCGGATGAGACGGCCACATCGTTGATGCCCATCAGCAGTGACTCACCTTCGACATACGCGAAGCTGATGTTCAAGCTGTGCGGGAGCCGATGCTCCATGGAGCCGTTGACGTAAATCTCATCGAGGTTCTGATGGAACTTCTCGTTGAGACGATCCCGGAGCTTGCGCAACCGCGTCGCCTCAGTGGCCATGTCCGCCTGACAGATCGCCGCCGCCTTGCCGAGCCCGACAATGCCGGGCACGTTCAACGTCCCCGACCGCATCCCGCGCTCGTGACCGCCGCCGCTAATCTGCTCGGCCAGCAGCACCCGCGGGTTTCGACGCCGCACAAAAAGCGCGCCGACCCCCTTGGGGCCGTACATCTTGTGCGCGCTGATCGATACGAGGTCGGCCTTGATCTCGTTGACGTTGAACGGCACCTTGCCGGCCGCCTGCACGGCGTCCGTGTGGAACAGGATCCCCTTCTCCTTGGCAATGGCGCCGATCTCGGCCACGGGCTGAAGAACGCCAATCTCGTTGTTGGCGGTCATGATCGAGATCAGGATCGTCTTGTCGGTAATCGCCGCGCGAAGCTCATCGAGACTGATACGGCCGTCCTTCTGGACTGGCAGATAGGTCACGCGAGCGCCCAGCTTTTCCAGCTTCTTGCACGTGTCGATGACCGCCTTGTGCTCAATCACGCACGTGATGATGTGATTGCCCTTCTCGCGGTACATCTCGGCGGCGCCCTTGATGGCGAGGTTGTTCGATTCGGTCGCACCGCTCGTGAAGATAATCTCCTTCGGGTTGGCGCCGAGCAGATCCCCTACCTGCTTCCGAGCGGCCTCCACGGCTTCTTCAGCCGCCCAGCCAAACGAGTGGTTGCGGCTCGCCGAATTGCCGAAGTGGTCGGTGAAGAACGGCAGCATCGCTTCGAGCACCCGTGGGTCCACGGGCGTCGTCGCGTGATAGTCCATGTAGATCGGAAGCTTCATCGTCTTATCACCGCGGCGTGCGCCACTGGCGCGTGCGCCGTATCATTGCTTGCCGCCATTTCGGCCATACTCACCATGCCAAGGGTCTCTGCGATGCGTTCCCGAATCTGCCACAGCGGGTCGCGAATGCTGCACTTGCTGTACTGCTCGCAGTCGTGCTTTTCGGTGGAGCAGGCGGTCACGGTGAAGGGGCCATCGATAGCCTGAATAACGTCGGCCACGCTAATCACGGACGAAGGCCGGCTCAACGTGTAGCCACCGCGCGTCCCCTGTGTCGATATCAGGAGGCCAGCCCGCACCAACCGCTGCAGCACCTTGGCCATCAATTCGATCGGGATGTCGTACTGCTCGGCGATTTCGCGCGCGCTGGTGGACGTCGGCTCAGCCTGTAAGGCCAGATGCCGTACCGCCATCAACGCGTAATCCGCCTTCTTGGAAAGCCTTAGCATGACAATTCTTGCAGTTCCCTAAATCCGACTTCTATTGTCGTAGTTTACGATAATTCCGTCAAGATCGGTCGGGTTTCAGCCCGGCGAGTCTGGGCAGCGCGACAACCAGACCCGCCCTACGTTCTGGAGCATGTCGAAGAACGAAGCGGACCCGGCTAATACTTCGGCTGCGTAGGATCGACCTTGTCGATCCACTCCAGTATGCCGCCCCGCAGGTTCTTGACCCTCGTGAACCCCACGGACCGCAGAAAATCAGTGGCCTTGGCGCTCCGCGCTCCCATCTTGCACAGCGCCACGATCTCCTGGTCCCGGTCGATCTCCTGATAACGACGCGGCAACTCGCCCAGCGGAATCAGGGTCGACCCGGAGATACGGTTGATCTGGTACTCATTGGGTTCCCTGACGTCGAGCACGAACAGCTTGTCACCCGCGTCCATGCGCTTCTTCAGCTCGCCCGCCGTGATCTCCCACTCGCTGGCCGGGGCTGTCGTGGACTGGGCCGGAGGTTCCGGTCGCATACCGCAAAACTGCTCGTAGTCGATGAGTTTGGTCACGGTTGGGTGATCCCCGCACACCGGGCATTCAGGATCTCGGCGGAGCTTCAGCTCTCGAAAGCGCATTTTCAGCGCGTCGTAGATCAGAAACCGCCCGATGAGCGGCTCGCCGATGCCCAGCATCAGCTTGATCGTCTCAGTCGCCTGAATCACCCCGATGATCCCGGGCAGCACGCCAAGCACACCGCCCTCAGCGCAACTCGGTACGAGACCGGGTGGTGGCGGCTCAGGATACAAGCAGCGATAGCACGGCCCTCCCTTGGTCGCGAAGACCGACGCCTGACCCTCGAACCGGAAGATGCTGCCGTACGCGTTCGGCTTTCCGCCGATGACGCACGCGTCGTTCACCAGATAGCGCGTCGGAAAATTGTCGGTTCCGTCGAGAATCACGTCGTAGGGCTCGAACAGCTTCAGCGCGTTGTCGGATGAAAGCGCTGTCTCGTACGTATCGATTTCGACGTGCGGATTCAGCGAATTCAGCCGATCCTTCGCCGAGGCGAGCTTCGTACGACCGACGTCCGGCGTGCCGTGCAGCAGTTGACGCTGAAGGTTGCTGTAGTCCACGACATCGAAATCGACGATCCCAATGCGTCCGACTCCGGCAGCGGCCAGGTACATCGCCGCAGGCGACCCGAGTCCTCCCGCTCCGATGCAGAGGACACTCGAAGCTTTCAGCTGTCGCTGACCGTCGATGCCGACCTCCGGCATGATGAGATGCCGGCTGTACCGCCGAATCTCCTCCTGTGAGAGGTCCGGCACCGCAGGAGCCACTGAATTCGTCACCACACGCCTCCAGCCACTGAGGGCACGATACTCAACGAGTCGCCGCTCTTGACCGGCGTCTGCTCACGCTGCAGATAGCGAATGTCCTCGTCGTTCAGATAGATGTTGACGAAATTCCTCAATCGCCCATCGTCGGCATAGAGGTGTTTTTTCAGCCCCTCGTGCCGCTTCGTCAGGTCGGCGAGCAACTCGCCGACGGTGTTCCCGCTGACCTCGACCGACTCCTTCTTGTCGGTGAACGGGCGGAGCGGAGTGGGAATGTGAATCAAGTTCGGCATGTAAGTCGTGATCTTCCTCGAAAAAAGTACCTCGGGCCGTTAGTTGACACCGTCCACGTGCTCTTCGTCGAACACCGAGCGGTCTTCTCTGAGACGCCACGACGTCATGTCCTCGGCGACGCCCTCTCGAATCGACACGATGACGTACGAGAAGACAGGCCAGGCATGGTCGAGATCGTATTGGGACGGTCGCGCTGGATGATCCGGGTGCGAGTGATAGAAGCCCAGCAGATCCGCGCCGGACTCGGTCGCTCTCCGTTCGGCTTCCTTGTAGTCCTGCGGTCGCACGCGGAACCTCCGCCTCGGTCCCTCCTCGGTGGTGTTCGGCAAGGCGTAGGTTCCCGTGACGACACCCTCGCGACCAATGAGCGCCCCGCAGCACTCATCGGGGTATGTCTCAATGCCGTGGCGCCTGATCGCATCAGCAACACCTGACTGCAGCGACAGCCTCATCGATGCCCCGGGGGGCTCTCGGTCTGGCCGCCCCCCTCCTCGTCCCAGAACCGCTCCGACAGATACTTTTCGCCACCGTCGCAGAAGACGACGACTATCACGGCGTTCGACACTCGTCGGGCCACCTGCAGCGCCGCCGCGAGATTCGCTCCGCTGGAGATTCCGACGAACACTCCTGCCCGCGCCAGTCGCCGTGTCAGATCGAATGCGTCCTCGGTACCGACTCCGATGTCCTCATCCGCCAGGCCTGGATCGTAGATCGCAGGCACGATGGCGGTCGCCATGTGCTTCAGACCTTCGAGCCCATGGAGGGGCGAATCTGGCTGCACCGAAATCAACCGAATGGAGGGGTTGAATTCGCGCAAGCGACGACTCACGCCGACGAATGTTCCGCTGGTGCCGAGGCCTGCGACGAAATGCGTGAGCCGGCCTTCCGTCTGCTCGATGATCTCGGGCGCCGTCGTGTCGTAGTGCGACATCCAGTTACCAGGATTGCTGTACTGGTCCGGATAGAAGTACCGATCCGGTTCCGCGGCGTACATCGCCTTGGCTCGGACGATCGCACCGTCGGATCCCTCCATCGGGTCCGTGAAAACGATCTCCGCGCCGAACGCCTGCAGGATGCGTTTGCGCTCGGGTGTCACATTCTCCGGCACGCACAATCGGATGCGATAGCCGCGAGCCGCTCCAATCATGGCGTAGGCGATGCCGGTGTTCCCGGAGGTCGCATCCAGCAGGATCTTGTCGCGTGTCAGCGCGCCAGAGCGCTCGCCGTCCAGGATCATGCGGGCGGCTGGCCGATCCTTGACTGACCCGCCAGGATTTCTCCACTCGGCCTTGGCCCACAGTTCGACGTTGTGAAGCCCGGACTCGAAGGCGGACAGCCTGATCAGCGGCGTGTTGCCGATCAGGTCGAGGACGGACGGGGCGGTGCGGGGGGCTCCCTGGGTGACAGCTGGCATATCCGACTGTTCCAGTCCGGAATTATATCGGCTCTTGGCCCCAGGCTCTAGCTTTTAGCGCTTCTCTAACGAATCCGCCCCTCGGCGTCCCGGATTTCCAGGGCCCCGAGGTTGAGCTTGGTGAGGTCAGCCTCGATCGCCGAGCGGTCGCCCACGGCAATCACTACCAGGCGCTCGGGAACGACATATCGCCGCGCAACATCGAGCGCTTGCTGAGCGGTGACGGCGTGTACCTCTTTGGCGTATGTGGAGTAGTAGTCGAGCCCCAAATCGTAGATGAAGATGTTCGAGAAGCTGTTGACGGTGTTCAGCCCGGTCTCGAACGCCCCTGGCAATGAATTGGCCAGCGCGTCCTTCGCTTTCTGGAGTTCCTCGTCCGTCATCGGCGCGGTGGTCATGCCGGTGATTTCCTTGAAGATCTCCCCCACGGCCGGCCCCGTCGCATCGGTCCGAACCCCGGCAGCCACCGTAAACGGACCGGCACCGCGACGAAACGCGAAACCCGAGTTGGCTCCATAGCTGTAGCCGTGCTGTTCGCGGAGATTCATGTTGATGCGGCTCGAAAAGAGGCCGCCCAGGGCGTTGTTCATCACCTGCAGCGCCCTGAAGTCCGGGGTCGAACGTGCCGCGCCGATGCCGGCGACGCGCAGTTGTGTCTGGGGAGTGCCTGGCATGTCGACAACGATGACCTTCGCGCGGGTCGTGTCAGGCGTTCCAAGCACCGGACGAACTGGAGTGCCCCGAGCCCACGCCCCGAAGGCCTTTTCGGCGCGCGCGCGCAGATCGGCCATCGAAATATCGCCGGCCACGACAAGCGCCGCACTGTTGGGCACGAAATTCCGACGCCAGAACTCCAGCATCTCCTCGCGTGTGATGGACTTCGTCGCCGCCTCCGTGCCGATCTCTGTGTACCCGTACGGATGACGCGATCCGTACAACGCCACGGCCATCACCTGCGCCGCGACCTGCCCAGGATTGTCCCGTTGCTGGACGAGTTGCCCGAGTCGACTCGCTCGCTGCCGCTCGATTTCATCGGCGGGAAACGAAGGGCGCAGGGCCACGTCGGCCATCAAGTCGAGCGTGGCGCCAAAGTTCTTCGAGAGCGACCGGACACTAATGGTCGTCGCGTCCATCGTGCTCCCGGTATTCAGCGTGGCGCCAAGGCGCGCCACTTCGTCGGCAATCTCCAAGGCGCCGCGCGTTTGGGTGCCTTCATCGAGCATCGCGGCCACGAAACTGGCGAGGCCCGACTTTTCAACGGGGTTGGCATCACTGCCGGCCTTGATGACAAGGCTGGCGGCGACGATCGGCAGACCAGGTCGTTCGTTCAGGATCAGCGTCAGGCCGTTCGACAGCGTGGCAGACGTGGGCGTCGCAAGCACCAAGGGACGCGCGGGACCGGGCCTGGGCATCTCGAAGCGCCACGGCTCATCGGCATTGATGGACTGTGCTCCGCCTTGAGGCGCCTCCGCGCTGGCAGCCGGCTGTGGTTGAGCGGCATCGACCTGTGGCTGCCCGGGGACGGCGTGGACCACGACACGCGAGTTGACGTCGAAGTACTCCCGAGCGAATGCCTGAATGGACTGCGGCGTGACGATCCGATACCGCTGAATGTCCTTGTCGAGATAGTCAGGCGTGCCGAGGTAGTGGTTGTACATGTTGAGCCGATCGGCGACACCACCGAAGCCACCCAGCCGATCGAGCCCGCCGATGATCGCGGTCTCAATCGAATTTCGTGCCTTCTCGATTTCTGCGGCCGAGGGTGGCTGCGCGCGAATCGCATCGATCTCCTGCTCGATGGCGCGTTCGAGCTCCTCTGCGGTGTGTCCCGGACGGGCGGTGGCCTGAATCTGAAACATCGACCCGAGGATCAGCGAATTCTGGAACGCCGATACCGTCTGCGCGATCTGCAGCTCGTACACCAGCTTCTTGTAGAGCCGGCTCGAGCGGCCGCCGCCCAGGATGTCTGCGACGATTTCCGCATCCGCATCGCCCGACTTGAACGCAGGGGGTGTCAGCCATGCGATGGAGACGCGTGGCAGCTGGACGCGGGCGGGGACAACGCGTCGGCGCTCGGCCGTGATCTTCGGTGTCTCGGCCGTGATCGGCGGCACCGCGGGGCCCCGCTTGAGTGTTCCGAAGTACTTCTCGACGAGCTGTTTGGTCGCGGCTGTGTCGATATCGCCGACGATGGCCAGGCTTGCGTTGTTTGGCGCGTAGTACTGGCGAAAGAACCGGTTCACGTCGTCGAGCTTGACCGCCTGGATGTCCTCGTGCGATCCGATCACGTCGCCATAGTACGGATGGCCCTTCGGAAACAGCGTCTGAACGAGCGCCTCTCCCGCAAGTCCGTACGGCTGGTTCTCGACACTCTGACGACGTTCGTTCCGGACGACATCCTGCTGATTCGAAAGGGCCGCCTGATCGACCTTCTCGAGCAGATATCCCATGCGATCGGACTCGAGCCACAGCGCCAGATCCAATTGATTCGCTGGCACGGTTTCGAAATAGTTGGTCCGATCGAAGTCAGTCGTCCCGTTGAGATTGCTCGCACCGGCGGTCTCGAGCAGCCGAATATGGGAATCAGCGGGCACGTGCTTCGAGCTCTGGAACATCATGTGTTCGAACAGATGCGCGAATCCCGTGCGGCCGGGTTCCTCATTCGCCGGCCCGACGTGATACCAAAGATTCACGGCCACCATCGGCAGGCGCCGGTCCTCTCTCAGGATCACTTCCAGACCGTTGGCCAGCGTGTATTTCTCGAACGCCAGCCTGGGGATGTCGGCTGTCGATGGCGTCTGATCCTGCGCCGAGGGAGTACTCAAAGTCATGGCAATCACCACTGCGGCAAGCAAGAAGCGAGAGGACGTGTGTCTATGCATGGCGTCTACTTTCGTGTCTGAACGTTATCGAGACTCGCCCAGAGATACCAACAAGCAACAGAGCGATAGGGTCGCCATGCTTCACCCAGGCGAAGCATCCGCGTCGGCGTGGGAAGTGCGCGAAGGCCGTACGCCACCTTTATCGCCTTGACGATGCCAAGGTCACCGACCGGGAAAACGTCTGGCCGATGGAGTCTGAACATGAGAAACATCTCCGCGGTCCACCGCCCGATGCCCTTGACACTCGTGAGCGCCGCGATCACCCCTTCGTCGGTCATGTCGTCGAGCGCATCCAGCCGCAGCGACCCATCCTCCAGACGTCGACAGAGATCGCGGAGATAACCGACCTTCTGACCGCTCAGTCCGACAGCTCGCAGCTGCACATCCGACACGGCCGCAACGCGTGCCGGCGTTGGCAAGCCGCCGAGTAATCCATCCACCCGCGACGCGATCGTGGCGGCGGCCTTCGTCGAGAGCTGCTGGGACACGATGGCGTGCACGAGTGCCTGGAAGGGATCGGTGTGCTGCGAGTCGACCAAACCACAGGCGCCGTGGCGTCTCATGAGGTCGCCGAGAACAGGGTCGCGACGGGCGATCGTCCGCCGTGCTTTGGTGTAGTCGATGGGCATAATTTCGGCAACCTATTTCAATTCCACCGTCAGCGTCACCTGAGCTCGCAGCTCCATCTGTCCGGCCGAAATCGGCGGCGCGTCGGATCGCGCCATGTCCTGAGCGACCACCCTGAACTGCATTGGGGAGCCCGAAATCGTACCCTGCTCCTCAATGCGGAGCACTCGCGCAACTGCCTGGCCCGTGCCGGCAGCGATGGCGTCGGCCTTGGCCCTGGCATCCGCGACGGCAAGCGTCAGGGCCTCGCGCTCGAGCTTGGCTCGATCCTTCAGGTCGAAACGAATGCCACCGAGCCCGGTTGCACCAGAGCCGACGGCGATCTCCAGCACCTCACCTACCCGGTCAGTGACGTCGACCCGTACCTCGATGGTGTTGCGCGCCACGTAACCGCGCGACACGCGGCGGTTGTTCACGAAGTCCCACTCGGGCTGAAGGTCGTAGGCGACGGTGCGAATGGCGTCGGCGGGGATTCCCGCAGCACGCAGCTTCTCCTGGACCGGCGACATGGCCTCGTCGTTCCGTCGCTGGGCGTCACGGGGGTTGGGCGCTCGTGACTCTGCGGTAATACTCACCCAAGCGCGATCGGGGACGACCTGAATGAGGCCAGTGCCGAACGTCACAATCGCGGGCGCGGCCGGTGGTTGCGGTTGCTGGGCGGTAGCCAGCCCGGGCATCACCACCAGGAGAGCGCCAAGGAAATATGTGTACGTCACAGCAAGTCCTTCATGACAGCTTCGCACTATTGTGACGCGAGAACGGTCGCTTGGGTTGGAACGTGCCACAATGGACCCCCCGTGGAGATCTCCGTCGTCAGAAATCGTTTGAATCGTGCGATCGAGGCCTCACGGGAGCGTTCGCAGCGCCGCCGTCAGCTGACAGCGTCCGCCGAGAGCGCATTCGAGGGCTTCCTCCTGAACGTCGCCACACCCGTCGCCAAACTCGTCGCGAACAGCCTGAAGGTCGAGAACTATGCCTTCACGGTCTTCACGCCTGGAGGCGGCTTGCGCCTCGCGTCCGACCGAGGCCGCGATGACTATGTGGAGTTCGCGTTGGATTTGGAATCGGACCCGCCGCAGGTTGTGGGGCGCTCCAGTCGAACGCGAGGCTCACGGACCCTCACCGAGGAGAGGCCGATCAAGCCAGGATCCGCTGTTGACGAGATCTCCGAGGAGGACGTGCTGGCGTTCCTGCTTACCGCGCTCGAACCCTGGTTTGAACGCTAGACCTGAACGCAAGTTCGAACTGTCAAGTTCGAACTTGCACGTTAACTCCTAGGGAAGCACTCGAATCGTGCCCTTCATCATCAGACTGTGGGGCCGGCACACGTACTGATACGTGCCGGGCTGACTCGGTGCCTCGAACACCACGTCCCCGGATTGGTTCCAACTCACCGGGTTCAGCGCGGCGTCGAGTGTGGGAACAGCGAAGTCGTGGGTCATCCCGCGATCTTGGTTGAGCAGCACGACGCGGACGCGTTCTCCCGCCTTCACCTCAATCACGGGATTCGGCGTCTGAAGATCGTCTTCAAGGTAAAAGGCCATCCCCTTCGCCACCAGCGTGACTTCGCGGACCGGCGTGCTACTCAGGGCCGGCAGTAGCGCCGCCAGCAGCATGAGCCCAACCAGCCCTCCGATCTGCTTCGCCGACAGTGGGTGCCCCAGAACGCTCATCCGACCATCATCCCCGTGACGTACATCACCGCAAACCCAGCCAGCAGCCCAGCCAGCACGGGCGCTGTCGCCAGCATTCGTCCCACGGAACCTTCATGCGTCATATGTCGGACGATCTGTCCCACCACCTGAGCAATCGCGCCAACGCCGACCGCCAGGAACAAGACGGACCACACCGGCGAGTACACGAAGCCACCCACCCATGCGCCGGCGATCGTCGGCACCCCGCCAATCAACCCCAGTTTGGCGAGGTCCATGAGCGACGGCCGCTCGCGATCTCTCCCCAAAGGCGCGACGATGGCAATCCCCTCGGTCGTGTTGTGCAGCGTGAAGCCAATGATGAGCAGGGTGCCGAGCGCCGCTTCGCCTAGAGCAAAGGCGGACCCTATAGCGAGCCCTTCACCGAAGTTATGCAGGCCGATGCCGACCGCGATCATGACCGCAAGGACCCAGCCACGCCGTCCTTCTCCGTGGCCTCGACCCCGTGAGCGAAGCCAGTTGCCCACGCCTTCGAGAAGCAGGTATGCCGCAGCCGCCGCCAGCACGAACAGCACGACGCCCTGAAACGAGCCCGGCAAGAGCGAAGCCGCCTCGAGCCCTTCGTCAGCGCCGTCAACAAGCAGAAACGCCAGCAGCCCGACGGTCAGGGCGAGCAGAAAATCCATTGCCTGCGAGGAGAGGCGGGCAAGGAAGGGAAACCACAACAAGCCGATTGCGACGGGAATCACGCCGACATACAGGCCAATGAGCGTGAAGATCCCTAGAAAGCGCGCACTCGGCGTGGGCGTTTCCACGGCGACGGCAATCTCGTGCTCGAAGGCTGTTCCCGTCGATGTCAACACCCTGACCAAGTGCGTTTCCCCATGGACCCAGGGATACGGGATCCGAAGCGTCGTGCGCCCCAGATGTCCCAGCGCCACGCCGGCGTCAGCCGTGAACGTCCAGAAGGCATCATCTATCTGCACCTGGGCGATGGTGGTCTCGTCAGGCCCGTCGTTGAGCATCTGGGCAACGATGAATCCCGGCTCCAGCGTGACGCGCTGAAAGTTGAGGCGTTCGACGGGCGGGTAGCCATCTCCTCGCAAGCTGTCGGCCGGTCCCCACATCGTGATGACCCCGAGGAGCACACCGAGAAGAACGAGCGGTAACAAGGGCAGCAGAAAGCGGCGCATCACGTGCGTGGAGCCTCCGCCCGGAATAACCCCATCCATCCCAGCTCGGCGAATTCGCTCTGATGCGCGTGGAACATGAAGTCGCCCGGATATCGGAACGTCGTCTCCAGGATCGCCCGCTCACCCTGGCACAACATGATCGTGTCTGTTTTCTCGGTGGGGGTCAGTGATGTGCCCGTGCGATAGACGTCGAAGAACACCGCATGGAGGTGCAAGCTGTTGATCGGATCGAATTCGGTGACATTCACGAGGTAGATGCGCACGAGTTGACCCACGGTCACCCGAATCGGCTCGTGCATGTATGCATTGGCCACGGTATTGACCGCATACACCTCGTTCTCCGAATCGAACGTCGTATCGAAGGCGTTCATGACCATCACCAGTTCCTCGGCGGCTGGTCGACTGCCGGTGGACGGCCGAGGGTCGATGATGAACGTGCCGTACAAGCCCTTGTGAATGTGCCGCTTCAACGGCACCGTGTGGCAGTGATAGAGGTGCAGGCCAAACGGGTCCGCGTCGAACTCGTACACAAAGGTCTCACCAGGCTGAACTTCTTGGCCGGCCAGCGCCCCGTCCATTTCCGACGGATGCCAACCGTGGAAGTGCATCGAGTGGGGGTGGGCGCCGAGATTACGGAACGTGATGCGAAGACGATCGCCCTCGGTAGCTCGAATCGTCGGTCCCGGGACCTGACCGTTGAAGGTCCATGCAGGAAAGAAAATCCCGGGAGCGATCTCGATCTCCCGATCGGTTGAGAAGATCTCGTACTCGCGCAGCAGCGTGCCGTCTGGACGTGGAGTCTCGCGATAGAACCTCGCCCGCTCGATGGGCGGCAGATCGTTGAAGTTCCACGAGCGCAGGAAGGTGGAGGCGTTGAACCCGTCGGGGCTTGTGCGTCCCACCGTGCCCATCGCGTGGGCCCCGTGAGCCGGATGGATCGCGGGATCGGCCCCCGCCAGCCCCTGTCCGGTCAATTGCCGCGCGGCGCCGATACCGCCGGCCAATGAGGCCAAGCCGGTGGCCCGAAGCCACGACCTCCTGCTGAATTTCAACATTTTGACTACTCAAAAATACTTCTTGTTAGAACGAAAAGTCAAGTAACTAGTCATCAAAACTCAGTTACACTAGCAACCGAAATGCTTCCGTCCAGCACGGTTGAGAACTATCTAAAGGCGATCTACCTCGGGGTCGGCGCACTGACCCCTCCGGACCGACTGCTCCCCATGGGCCAACTCGCCGGTGCGCTGGGAGTGGCGCCAGGGACGGCTACGACGATGGTCAAGACCCTGGCGGAGTCGGGTCTCGTCGAATACGAGCCCTACGCGGGGGTGGCCCTTACCGGAGCGGGAGAGAAGCTTGCCGCGCTCGTGGTTCGGCGGCACCGGGTGGTCGAACTGTTCCTCGTACGTGTCATGGGCTACCGGTGGGACGAGGTTCACGACGAAGCGGAACAACTCGAACACGCCGTGTCCGAGCGGCTCATCGACAGGATGGACGAAATGCTCGGGCGACCGGAGGTGGATCCTCATGGCGACCCGATTCCAGACCCCGCGGGAGTGGTCAAGCCGCAACCAGCCCAGACGCTGCTCACCTGCCCGCTCCACAAGCAGGTCACGATCACGCGTGTCATCGATCAGGACCGAAGCTTCCTGCGTTTCATCGAGAACCATCACTTGAAACCCGGCGAGGCCATCGAGGTCGAAGAGCGTGACGCGGTGTCTGACAGCGTGCGCGTCAGGGCCAAGAACGACGAGCGCATCACCATCGGCACACGCGCGGCCTCCAAGGTGCTCGTGCAGGTCGCCTCGACGGTGATGCTGGTTCTGTCGATGGCGGCGTCCGCAGCGGCGCAGGTCCAACCGTTTCAGATTCTCGACAACTCGTTTCTCGTCGAAGAAGCGTTCAATCAGGAACCTGGCATCTTCCAGAACGTCCTCACAGCGCGCCGCGACGAAGACGACGAATGGCAGATGACGTTCACGCAGGAATGGCCGCTGTTCACGCAGACACACCAGCTCTCGTTCACGGCTGCTGTGCAAGGAGTCAGCGGCGCACAGTGGATTCGGGGACCTGTACATCAACTACCGGTGGCAAGCACTGGCGGAGACCGAAACAGTGCCGGCGTTCTCGCCACGACTGTCGCTCATCCTTGGAACCGGGAACGCGTCGAAAGGCCTCGGTGCCGGCGGAAACGGATGGCAGGTGAATCTTCCTGTCAGCAAGCAGTTCGGCGACGCGTATCTTCACTGGAATGCAGGTTTCACGCACAACCCGAACGCCGAATCCGACAATGGCGAGTACAACCTGTTTACACCGCACGTCGCGATGAGTGGCATCTGGCGGCTGCGACCGATGTTCAACCTGATGCTCGAATCGGTCGTCGAGTTCGAGCAGTTCGTCGAATCGGCCGAGACGCGGCGCGAGGCGGTGTTCACGCTGTCTCCGGGATTCAGGACCGGTTGGGGGACGGCTGTCCCACAAACCATCGTGGGCGTGGCGATTCCGATACGGATGACTGAAGGTCGATCGAGCGCTGGAGTGTTCGGCTACTTCTCGTACGAGCTGGCGTTCACTCGCCAGCAGCCGTGAAACGCTCGACGATGGCTGCGAGTTCGACGGGGTCTGTCGCAATCCATTCCTGTCCGTTCAACTGATCCAGCGGGAACGTTTCGTACCCGAAGCCGTACACGGCGAGACAGCATCTGGCGGCCGCATTCCTGGCGGTCTGGTGATCGATACTCGAGTCGCCCACGAGCATCGTGTTGTCCGCGGTCGCTCCGGCGCGGGCCATCAACGACAGCAGGGCGGCCGGATCCGGCTTGCGCGGGAAAGGACCATCCCCGCCGACGACCTCATCGAACAAACCCCGCAACCCGAGCCCGACCAGGATGCGCTCGCTGGGGCCAGCCGGCTTGTTCGTCAACACGGCCACTCGCGCATGACGGCGTGCGACTTGAACGGCTTCGACGACGCCTTCATACGCGCATGTATGATTCAGCAGCCGTCCGTCGTAAATTTCCAGGAATCGGGCGAGCGCCCGCGGCTGATCGTCCACTCCCGCCGCGGCCAGGGCGCGGCCGACGAGCACCGCCGCCCCTTCCCCGACCATTCGACCAATGGCGTCCTCGGGCAGCTCGGGACCACCGAGCTCCACGATCAGCTGATTCGCGGACTGGGCGAGGTCGCGCCGGGAATCCACCAGCGTCCCGTCGAGATCGAACGCGATCAGCCGACGTACGTCGCCCATGACGAGGGAGTCTCCCACACCGTGACCTTGAAAACGGGGAGACCGTGCTCTCGGCAGACATCGAACACCAGGCGGGCAATGCGCTCCGCCGTAGGATTGCTGTCGAGCAGATACACCGGTTCCCCCATCTCCTGAAGAGCCTTCGCCAGGGGATCGTCGTGCCTCAGGATCATCCGGTGGTCGAGTTCCCGATCGACCCAGTCCTTGACGAGACCCTTGATGTCGCCGAAATCGACGACCATGTTGCGCCGATCCAGCGCCTCAGAACGGACCTCGATCTCGGCGATCGCGTTGTGGCCGTGAGGGTGTTTGCACAGACCGTCGTAGTCGAGCAGGCGATGGCCGTAACAAAATTCGATCTGCTTGGTAACCGAGTACATAGTCAGTAATCTTAGGACGGTTTGCCTCCACCGGCAGCAGCACAGAACGGAACCACGAAGGACACGCAGGCTGCCACCGCCGTGCTTCTGTCGGCCGGCCTCGACAGCGCGGTCCTGGCGGCGGCCGAGGCACGCCGGGGTGCGATCCATCCGATCTACATCAGCACCGGCCTGGCGTGGGAGTCCGATGAACGAGCCGTCCTGAATCGCCTCCTCGCCTCCTCGCCCTACGCGGGGAATGTTGAACGGCTCGTGCACCTGTCGTTCACGGTCGAAGATTTGTACCCCGACACACACTGGGCGCGGCGAGGGGACGCGCCGGGCTTCGATACACCCGACGAAGACGTGTACCTGGCGGGACGCAATATCGTGCTCCTCAGCAAAGCGGCGATCTACTGCTCGCAGCACGACATCGGTCGCATCGCGCTCGGACCATTGGCCGGCAATCCATTTCCGGACGCGACACCGCAGTTCTTCTCGACCATGGGGACAGCGCTTTCAATAGGCCTCGGGCACACGCTTACGATCGATACGCCTTTCGCTCATATGCGCAAGAGCGAAGTCATCACACTTGGCTCAGAGCTGGACGTACCGTTCGCGCTCACCCTCTCGTGCATGAGCCCTCAGCAGGGGCTCCACTGCGGGCGATGCAGCAAATGCCGAGAGCGACGTGACGCGTTCGCCGAGGCGGGCGTGGTGGATCCAGCGCGCTACGCCGCGATTCCGATACGGTGATGTGCGAGGTCCGAGACTGCGACGGTGCGACGGGGGGTCGATGGTGCGAGCGCATCATCGCACCGTCGCACCATCTCTCGAGTAGACCTCACGTCCACCAACGAAGGTGCGGACGACACGGAAGCTGCGATCCAGAACCACGAGGTCCGCGTGGGCACCCTCGGCAAGCACACCGAACTCACTCAAACCGAGCACGCGCGCCGGGGTCGTCGAACACACCGTCGCGGCTTCCAATACTGTGAATCCAAACACGGTCACGATCGTCTTGAATGCACGATCCATCGTCAGCGTGCTGCCCGCCAGGGTCCCTTCGTCCAGCACCGCCGCATGGTCGGTCACATGAATTCGCCGACCGCCGAGATACGCGTGTGCCCCGACGTTCAAGCCAGAGCCCGACGTGCCATCGGTGATCGCCATGATCCGCCCGACGCCCTTCGATCGGATCGCCATCCGACTCATGGCCGGGTGCACGTGATAGCCGTCGCAGATGAGCTCCGCGGCAACCTCGTCTCGCGCCAGGACGGCGCCGGCCACGCCGGGGCTGCGGTGCGTCATCTGCGCCATACCGTTGAAGAGATGCGTCGCCTGCCGAGCCCCAAGCTCGATCGCAGCCAGAGCTTCGTCGATACTCGCACCGGAGTGTCCCAGGGACACTCGGTGACCCGCTGACACCAACGTTCGAATCAATTCGAGGGCTCCGGGGAGTTCGGGCGCAAGCGTCACGATGCCGATATCGGAGCGCGCGGCGGCAATCACGTCGAGGATGTCGCTCGCGGAAAAGTCGCCCGATTCCTCCAGCCGGGTCCGCTGCGCGGCACCCGGCCTACGTATGTCCTGTGGGGAACCCGGCCTGCGCACCTCGTCCGCAGAACCCGGCCTACGTACCTCATCTGCGGAACCCGATGTCCGTTCGTAGGGCGGGTTCCGCGAAGCGGACCCGCCGCTCGGGAGCCGCAAGCATTCGGCCGGCTGGGCTCCGCGGTGGTCGGGATTGATGAAGTTGCTCTCGAGGTGTGCCGGCAGGACGCGCGCACCATTCGACACGTGCCCGACACGTGCTCTCGCAACTTGCGCAAGCACGCTCCTCAGCGCCTGAGGTGCGCACGCAACCGTCGTCGGACAGAACGCCGTCACTCCATATCGCGGAAGTCTCGCGGCGATGTCTGCCACCGGATCGCCCGGATCCAGCGTGTCGTATCCCTCGACGCCATGTACGTGCACATCGACGAATCCAGGTACGACGTAGCAGTTGTCGATCGCGACAATGCTGGCGCCGGCGGGATCGACGCGGGCCTTGGGCTCGACCGCCACAATCCTGGCGCCGTCGATAAGGAGTGAAGCGCGAGCGCGTATTCCGTCCGGCAGAACGAGGTCGCCGCCGGAAAGGACGATCACGGCCGAATTGTCTCGCCCTGCCAGTCCACGTGAACGTGGAGCTTGCGCTTGTGGAGGAGGGGGAGTCGTTCGGGTTGTTCGGCGCGAAAGATCTCAGCGTCGAGACGCTTCAATAGCGCCCTGTATCCTTGTTCGCCTGGCGCAGTCAGCACGATCACCCCACCGCTCTCCTCCTCGGGGAAGAAGCGATCATCGAGATAGTCGCGATCCAGAGTGATCAAGGTTCGGCGTAGTTCGCGGGCAAGCCGGAAGTGCTCGCCGTCTCGCTCCCGGCGAAGATCGTCGTGCTCGATCACGAACAGCACGTCCCAGTGAAGGTCGGTGCGCATGAAGGCGACGAGACCGGCAGGAATATTGGCATCCACATACACGCGGGGCTGACCGGCAATGCGCCCGGCGTGGGCGCCCAATTCCGAGGAGAGCGTACCCACTACCGGGGACGCTCCCCGCTGGGTCCTGCCTTTCGCTTCGTCGGGACCGTATGCTCGGGCCTCGCAGCAATCGCCTCCTGCTTGAGCGAGGCGACATACTCGTCGCGCTTGTGCATGAGCTCCTTGCGTGGACGACGCCCGTACTCGGAACCGACGGCGTACTCGCAGAAGAGCGGAAAGGCGATGGTCGAGTCGCAGTACGCCACCACCGTGTCGGGCAGGACACCCGGATTGACCTTGCCCCAGCTGACCGCCTCCGCTGGCGTCGCTCCAGACAGCCCACCCCACACGACCGAATCGGTGGTGATCTGGATGAAAAAGTCGTTGCCTCCCTTGGGGATTCCGTAAACCTCCCACAACGTCGGCTGGCCCTGCAGGTAGAAGTTCTTCGGCGATCCCCCCCGAGAATCACGCAGCCGTTCTTCTTGCCGGCAAGGATGAACGAGCACACCTCGTTCACGTCCTTGTTGGGATCGATCATCAGACCGCTTCCGTTCATCAGCTCGTGGAACGCGATGTTCATGCCGATCGAGCTGTCGCCGGGTGAAGAGGTGTAAATGGGCACCCCGAGATCGGCAGCAGCCGCAACCACTGAGTACTCCTGGCAGCCTGGCTGACGCTCGATCAGGTCACGTCCCAGGGCGTAGTGGAGCTCCGCCGTCGACACCGGTCCGTCGACACCCCATCGCGCGAGAAACTCCCGGATGTACGTGTCCGTCTCGAGCAGCACCGAAGCGGGAAACAGGACGTCGTAGATCCGGATCACCCCCTGTTCGTACAACTCGACGTCATTCACAAAGGGAGAGCCGCGATGCAGCGTGAAGTTTAGGGCATAGTGCAGATCGTGATAGAGGTTGGCGCCAGTGCTGATCACGAAATCGATAAGCCCGCGCTCCATGAGCTCGACGACGCAGCCGCCCAATCCGGCTGGGGTCAGCGCGCCAGCGACCGTCAATCCAATGGTCGTGTCGTGCTCCGGCAGCAGCATCTTGTCTGAAAAAATTCGGCACGCTTCGCCCAGGCGGGCCGCATTGAAGGCCTGAAAGCCGTCATCGATCAACCTGCGCACATCGGCGCTGCCTCGGGGTCGATAGTAGCGAATCGGTCGGCCGGAAAGGTAGTCTGCGCGCCCTTTCTTGGGGGCGCCAGGAGCACGGTGGGGCACGGAGTTAGCTTACCTTGAGCCACCTCCCGAGGTGCTGTCGGATTCGCGGCGGTCGGCCGATACATCAGCAAATAGCCCGTGGAAGCACCAAATAACGCCTCGCACAACCCCGCCCCGGTCCGATCTGGCGACGAGGAGACCCGATTCCGGAACCTCGTGCAGTCGCCCCTGCGTGCCGGGCTGTTGCGGTTTCTGAGTGCTCGTCCCGACGAGGCATTCGAAGCCGAGAGTCTCATGGCGACCTTCGGTCGCATGCGGCTGGATGTCCAGAACTGTCTCAAAGAGCTGATCGAGTACGGCGTGGTGCGAAGTATCCCAGGCCAGGTACCGAAATACGCGTCGCAACGACCGCAGCGAGAAAGCATCGCGCTCCTGTTGGATACGTTCCTCGAGCGGCGAGCCGCCATCAGCACGGAAGACCAGGCTCCCTCCGTCCAGCGCTTCCGCGAAATGATCGGCCGGGACGAAAAGATGCTGGTCGTCTTCGAGTGGATCAGGACGGCCGCCAAATCGGATATTTCCGTGCTCATCCTTGGCCCGACCGGATCCGGCAAGGAAGTCGTGGCGCGCATGATCCACGAACTCAGTCGACGCGTCGGCGAAAAATTTCAGGCCGTGAACTGCGCGGCGCTGCCGGACTCGTTGTTCGAGTCGGAACTCTTCGGCTATGAAAAGGGCGCGTTCACCGGGGCACACGATCGCAAACCCGGACGCCTCGAACTGGCCGACCACGGCACCCTGTTTCTCGATGAGATCGGTGATCTCTCCCTCGTCGCCCAGGCCAAACTGCTACGAGCGCTGGAAGACCGCCGCATCGAACGCCTTGGGGGACAGCGAGCGATCGACGTCGACTTTCGGCTGATCTCCGCCACGAACCGTCCCCTCGACCTCTTCGTCCGCGACGGCCGTTTCCGCGAAGATCTGTACTACCGGGTCAATGCGTTTGCGATCCGGCTGCCCTCGCTCCGCGAACGACAAGTCGACATCCCCGTACTGGCCTCGAGATTCCTCGCCAGGTACTGCGCGAACAACGGGCTGCCGCTCGACGCGAAGAGCTTTTCGCCAGACGCGACCGCACAGCTTCAAGCGTATCCCTGGCCTGGCAACATCCGCGAACTGGAAAGCACCGTCTCGCGCGCGGCCCTGTCGGCGCCTGGGCGTGTCATTCGCGCGACCGACATCGAGTTCCTGCACGCGAACGTGGGACCAACGTCCTTCACGCCAGCGAAGTTACCCACGCTACGCGAAGCTGAACGCACGCACATCATGCGGGCGCTCGAAGAGGCGGGCTGGAACAAGAAGGAGGCGGCGAGGATGCTCGAAATCAGCCGGGGCACCCTCTACCGAAAGATCCTCGAATACGGTCTTGATCCGGATTCAAAACCGTCTCAAAGCGAGACATGAGCGTTCGCTTCCAGTACACCCATGGCACACGAACACCGTTTATTACACCCATGGCGCACGGACACCATCGGTCAGGAGAATCGCCGAATGCCCTTAACCCGCTGGGATCAGGTCACTTATGCCGAGCGTCCCAGTCAAGCTCATACCCGGCAACGGCCTTGCATTAACCGAACAGTCATGAGACGCCGCGTCACCATCATCTGGCTGCCAGCGCGCACGGTGTAAGCGCCTGGCCCCTGGGGTCTCGCCGGAGAGCGCTACTCCTCTTTGGCGTCGCTCGCTCGAGCTTCCTGCAACAGTTGCGGAAACCCCGAGCCCGCAGAGGAGCCCAGGAGTCCCACCTTCGAATAGGTGAGCAGTTTGTCCCGTGTGTCCACGATATCGAGATTGCGCATCGTCAGCTGACCGATCCGGTCCTGGGGCGTAAACATCGACTTCCCCTTTTCCATCGTCAACCGTTCGGGCTTGTACGTCAGGTTCGAACTCCTCGTGTCGAGGATTGAATAGTCGTTGCCACGGCGAAGCTCCAGTACAACCTCGCCAGAGATCAGGGGTGCGATCCACCGCTGTGCTTCCTCGCGCAGCATCATCGCCTGCGGGTCGAACCAACGACCCTGATAGAGAAGTCGTCCGAGACGCCTCCCGTTGTCACGGTACTGCTCGATGGTGTCCTCGTTGTGAATACCGGTCACGAGCCGCTCATAGGCGATGAACAGCAGCGCGAGGCCCGGCGCTTCGTAGATGCCCCGGCTCTTCGCCTCGATGATGCGGTTCTCGATCTGGTCGCTCATGCCGAGACCGTGACGACCGCCAATCCGATTGGCTTCCAGGAGGAGCTGAACCGCGTCCGTGAACGACATGCCATTGAGGGCCACCGGCTGCCCTTCCTCGAACTTGACGGTCACTTCCTCTGCCTTGATGGCGCAGTCCTCTCGCCAGAACGGCACGCCCATGATGGGCTCGACAATCTTGATCCCGGAGTCGAGGCGCTCGAGGTCTTTGGCCTCGTGCGTGGCACCCAGGATGTTGGAGTCGGTCGAATAGGCTTTCTCCGCGCTCATGCGATACGGGAGCCCCGCGTCGCGCATGTACTGCGACATCTCGGCGCGACCACCAAGCTCGTCGATGAACAGCTGATCCAGCCATGGCTTGTAGATCCGCAGGTTGGGATTGGCGAGCAGTCCGTAGCGGTAGAACCGCTCGATGTCGTTCCCCTTGAACGTGCTGCCATCACCCCAGATGTCCACCTGGTCGTCTTTCATCGCGATGACGAGCATCGTGCCGGTTACTGCCCGGCCGACTGGGGTGGTATTGAAATACGGGACGCCCGCGGTCGAGATGTGAAAGGCACCGCATTGCAGGACCGCCAGACCCTCCGCAACGAGCTGCGCCCGACAGTCGATGAGGCGCGCCTTCTCGGCACCGTACTCGAGTGCTCGTCGCGGGATCTCGTCGTAGTCCGGCTCGTCTGGCTGCCCGAGATTGGCGGTGTAGGCGTAGGGAACCGCACCCTTTGCGCGCATCCAGTGAAGCGCGGCGCTCGTGTCAAGACCGCCCGAGAATGCGATGCCGACCTTCTGGCCGACAGGAACGTGCTGAAGAATGTTCGACATAATATCCGGCCCCTGATCATACCGAACGTTCCGAACGACCCTAACGCTGCATCGGCCCGAACGACCCAGATTCGAGCGCTGGAGTACACTGCGCCGTGGTGCCGCTCGTCACCGCTCCCCTGACCCACATCATCGCGGTCACGCCTCGATCACGCCTCGTCCGGATCGACGTTCGAGAGGTCGCTTTCGAGTTTCAACCCGGGCAAGCGGTGAAGGTTGGTGAGCACGGTCAACCGGAACGACGTCCGTACTCAGTCGCCTGCTCTCCTGAACAGGCGGCGGACGCGGGACGGATCGAGCTGCTCATTGCGATCGAGAGCGACGGCGGACTGGGCGGACATCTTGGCCCGGCTGTTCCCGGAATGCTCCTCGATATCGAAGGGCCGCTTGGCTCGTTTACCTTGCCACCCCTTGAACACCACGCACGCGTGCTGCTGGTAGCGGGGGGCACAGGAATCGCGCCGCTCCGTTCGATGCTCGACCACCTGCTCAGGCGTCAGCCCGCCGTCCGGGTCTCGCTCCTCTACAGCGCGAGGCGGGGTGACGAGTTCGCTTTCATCGACGAGCTGCAGGGACATGCGGCCGAAGGAACACTCGAACTGCACCAGACCGTCACGCGCGATCAGGACGTCTCCTGGTCGGGCCAACGGGGAAGGATCGGACGGTCGCACTTCGAAGCAGTGCTTCACGAACCAGCAAACACCCTGTGCTTCGTCTGTGGACCTGACCAGCTGGTTGCGGAGTCCGTTGCCACCCTTCGGTCGCTGGGTGTGCCCGAAACCCAGATCAGAACGGAACAGTGGGCGAAGTAGTTCTACATTCCCGTGACGTGGAAGCCTGAATCAACCATCAGCACTTCGCCGGTGATCGCCTTGCCGGCATCACCGAGGAGGAAGGCGGCCGCCTCCCCGACTTCGCTCGCCTCGACTGTGCGCCGGAGCGGCGCGCGTTCGCGGTACACCGTGAGAATGTTTGAGAATCCGGAGATGCCCGAGGCGGCCAGCGTTTTGATCGGGCCTGCCGAGATCGCGTTCACGCGGACGTTCTTCGGTCCAACATCGGCGGCGAGATACCGAACGGTCGATTCGAGCGCCGCCTTGGCGACGCCCATCACGTTGTAGTTCGGGAAGACTCGATCGCTGCCAAGGTAGGTGAGCGTCAAAATGCTCCCGCCGCCGCGTTTCTCCATGAGAGGCAGCGCACCCCTGGTGAGGGCAATCAGCGAGTAGGCTGAAATGTCGAGCGCGACCCGGAAACCCTCGCGCGTCGTCTGCGAGAAGGGCGCTGAGAGTTCCTCTCGTGGAGCGAAGGCTGCCCCGTGGACCACGAAATCGAGACCGCCGAATTCCTGCTCGATCCTGGCGAACACCGCAGCAATGTCGGTGTCCGATGCGACGTCACACGGAAGGACGAGCGCCGGTTCCCCGAGGTCTTGTGACAGTTCGTTGACGTGTTCCTCGAATCGGCCCTGGTAGGTCAGCGCCAGCCGCGCACCTCGGTGTCCTGTAGCCTGCGCGATGGCCCACGCAATCGATCGCTTGTTGGCCACACCGACGATGAGACCTAGCTTCCCTGTGAAGTCAGACACACTCACCTGGTTTTGAAGTCGTGAATCCCGAAGTGTTGAACGTGAGTGTCACCGACCGCGCTTGCGCCCACTGCCTCGGCCAGAACCCTGACCGGGTCGGTCGCCTCGCGGACCGCCTGGATGGCCTCCGCGGTTGCCCCCAGGACGGCCTTGGCCGGAACCGTCGCCTCCAGGGCGCGGCCCTCCGAACCGTGGTTGGGCGTCCCCTTGCGGCCGCGCGGGCCGCCGTCCTTGTCCGAAACGCTGACCAGCTCGGTTGCCGTCGAACTCACCCCGGGCCCCTCGGCCCCCAGGCTGACGAATGGTGAAGTCCGGCGCCTTGCGTTCCGGGGCTTGTCCTTCCGGTCGAGGCAAGGTGGCGCGTATCAAACGGCGGTGAACAGGACCATCGTCCTCGATGCCTTCAGCAGCAGCGACGGATAGGTCGGGGCTCTCGGGTTCCGCAGGTGGATCGAATGCGTCTGCCGGGGTGACATCAACGTCGGAGAGATCGTCACTCGACTCGGCAGCTTCGGGGAGCGATTTGGGGCGCAGCGTGCTTTCCACAGGTTCACCGGATCCGGCTTCGGGGCGTTTTCGACGCGGCGGCGGGACCTTTGCCCCCTTGAATTCATGGTCCGCGTGGCAGGCGGTGCAGCGTGTCTGCTTGACCTCATCCTCAACCATGGCCACCACGGCATGACTGGTGATGCGGCGCTCGCGGGGACAGTAGTCGTCCAAGATGTCACCGAGCCGAAGCCGGCGTTGCTGCATTAAACTCCCCCGGAGCCGTTCCTTTCAGGTGGGATGAGAAAGGATGTAGGTCGTGGAAGTCTAGCAAATCGACTCAGAAATCCCAAAATCAAATTTTGACTTTTCTCGACGGGTGGACTTCGGACACCTGACTCCCAAGCCACGAGCGGCACTCCTCCAGGGCATCACGAACGGCCTCCGGATTGGTGGACTGGGGTGTGCGACGAGCCTCTACGGACGCGAGCGCCGTGGCAGCCCGCGGCGCGTCCTCCCCGAACATCTCGCTGGCCTCGCGCCATTCGTCCGGCGACAGCGTGCTGAAATCCCTACCCTCTGCGAGCAGTCGCCTCACCATCGCCCCGACGACCTCATGCGCGCGCCTGAAAGGCATGCCTCGCGCGACCAGGTAGTCCGCCACGTCGGTGGCCAGCAACAAGCCGGACGCGGCGTGCGTGGTGCGTTCTGCGTTCAATGACAGCCGCGCGACAACCGCATGCGCCGCAGCGAGCGACGCCGAGAGGGTGGCCTCCGAATCGAACACCGCCTCCTTGTCCTCTTGCAGGTCCTTGTTGTATCCGCTCGGCAACCCCTTCATCGACGCGAGCCAGCCGGTCAGGCGACCGATCGCCCGGCCCGTCTTGCCGCGCACCAGTTCGAGCGGGTCGGGATTCTTCTTCTGCGGCATCATGCTGCTACCCGTCGCCGAGGCATCAGCCAGTTCGAAGAATCCGTACTCCTCGCCTGTGAAGATGATGAAATCCTCGGACAACCGGCTGAGGTGCACCATGGCCAGCGACGTGGCGTACAAGAACGACGCGACAAAGTCGCGGTCAGACGAGGCATCGATGCTGTTGGGAACGATCCGGGAGAACCCGAGGGCACGAGCCAGCCTCGTCGTGTCGACCGGGTAGCTCGTACCGGCGACGGCACCCGAGCCGAGTGTCAAAGCGTCGGCCTCGTCGGCCGCGGCGGTCAAACGGGCGTGATCGCGCCGCAGGGCCGAGGCATGAGCCAGAAAGAAATGCGCGACCAGCACCGGTTGCGCACGCCGGAGATGCGTGTACAACGGCATCAGGGCCGATCCGGCCCGCTCGGCCTGATCGGCCAACGCCGCCACCAGCCTCGAGAGCCCGATCTGCAGCGCCGGAATCCTCCGACGAAGGTAGAGACGGAGGTCGAGCGACACTTGTTCGTTCCGCGAACGGCCCGTATGAAGGCGGCGACCCGCATCGCCGATCCGTTCGATCAGCTTTCGCTCGACAAAGCTGTGCACGTCCTCATCGTCACCGGCGACGTAGGCCGGATCGCGCTTCCCCTCGTCAAGAATCGCCCGAAGCCCTGAGACGATCGCGCGGGTGTCCTCGTCGCTCAAGACGGACGCGGCGCCCAACGCCTCGGCCCACGCGATACTCCCGGTGACGTCGTCTTCGAAGAGCACACGGTCGAAGCCAAACGAGATCCCAAAACCGAACGCCGCAGGATCGGGCGCGTCCTCAAATCGGCCGGACCAAAGTGTCATGAGTGGGAGACCACCGCGCCGCTCCCCTCGACCATGGAAGACGACAGCAGCTCGCCTCCGAACAACTTGATGCGGATCGTACCCGTCACCATCTGCTGCATCCTTGCACTGAAGGCATCGAACTGCTCCCGTGTTTCAGTGAACCACCGACCGCCGTACACCAACTGCGCATATGTCACCGCCTGGTCACGCTGAATCCGGATCAGTTCCGACGGCACGACCACGGCTTCGAGGGCCCGATGCGCCGCATCCAGGATCACTGCCGCCGGCGCCTCATAAACCCGGGTCTGGCCATCGGCGGCTGTGCTGCCGTACGCGCCATGGTCGACCATCATCATTCGTCCGACGCCGTGTCTCCCACCGATCGTCGAGAGGCTTTCGATCAACTCGGTAAGCGCCATCGACACGCCGTTGATGTGCCGTGGGCACGCCCCGCTCGAAAGCGACGTCCACCGACGCAGGTGTGTCGAGGCTTTTCGCGGGTGACGTCTTCACTCCACGGACGCGTCCCCACAGGTTCGCCTGCCCGAGCTCCGAGGCTCCGGTTGCGTGAGGCAGCGCTATCGACAGGACCTCGTCGTCGAGCGCCGTCAGACTCGCCTCCAGCCGCATCCGATCCTCACCCGTCACGCCGTGGGCAACCGACCGAGCACCTTCAATCGCCGCGATCTCAATCAGTTTCCGGGCGACGAGCGGCTGTCCGAGAGCGACGGCGAAAGGCTGTGGGCCCGCCGGGGATACCCCGGCCCGCAAGGAAGGGAGCACGAAGTCGCGTGCGAACTCCTCCCGAACGTCCAGCACATGGGCACGAACGGCGCCGGCGGTCAGCGCGCGATCTCGAATCTCCTCCAGATCCCGTCCCTGGCCGAGATCCAGCGTGAGCGTCACGACGTCTTCGCCGTGCCTCTCCGTCAAGCGATGAATGTGCTGAGACACATCACCGTCACCCGAGTACCAGAGAAGGATGCGCGTCCTCATGCTTTCGAGTGCCCTTCGAGCCACTTAACCAGCGTCTTCGCGCGCCGCACATCGGGCGCGATGGCCAGAATCGTGTCGTCACCGGCGATCGTGCCGATGATCTCCGGAAGGCGCGCGCCGTCGAGCGCCACGCCGAGCAGTTGCGCCTGCCCAGGCCCCGTGCGCAGCACCACGAGTTGCTCGACACGATCGACGCGTGACAGATAGTCCGCCACCGCGCGGTTCAGCAGCGACTTCGCCGCATTCCCGTTCGAGGCCGGCATGGTCGACTGGTACGCCGCGTCCGGCCCGCCCTTGACGAGTCCCAACTCGCGAACGTCGCGCGAGAGTGTCGCCTGCGTGACGTCAAACCCGGCGCCCTTCAGCAAACGGCGGAGCTGCTCCTGGCTGCGCACCGGCTGCCGCTGCACGGCCTCGAGAATCACCGACTGGCGACGTGTCTTCATGGCGTCTTCAACTCATGGGCCCAGTCAACTAGGATACACCAGCTCTTGACTGTTTATGCATCCGAATGTATAAATATTCTTTTCCCCTAGAGACAAACGAATGGTCCCTACTGCTTCTCATCGTGCCGGCGAGCCGGCTGCAGCCACACCCGCGGCGCGGACCCGGGTCGCCATCGCCGGCGCCACCGGGTACGCCGGTCAGGAATTGGTCCGCCTGCTCGCCCGACACCCGCAGGTCGTGTTGACCGAAGCCATGTCATCCGGCGCGACGAGCGCGCCGCGGCCGCTCCCCGGCCTCACGCGCATCTGGGACGGCGCCGTGGTGGCACTCGACGTCGATCGGCTGGCCGCGAACGCGGACGTCGTGTTCCTGGCGCTCCCGGAGGCTGCATCAGCCGAGGTGGGCGCGGCACTCGTCCAGCGTGGCACCCGCGTGATTGACCTGTCCGGCGCGTTCCGTATCAGGAATGACGCCGATCGCCAGCGTTGGTACCCCGCGACGACTACCCTGCCGGCAGGCGTGGTCTATGCCCTTCCGGAGCGACACGCCGCGGCCATTCGCCAGGCGACCCTCGTCTCCTGTCCCGGGTGTTATCCCACGGCAGCCCTTCTCGCGCTCGAGCCCCTGGCGGAGGCGCAACTGCTCGAGGGTGCAATCGTCGTCGACGCCAAGTCGGGGATCTCCGGCGCGGGAAAGGCCCCGAGCGATCGGACGCACTTCTGCGAGAACCACGGCAGCGTGGCGGCGTACGGGGTGTTCTCTCACCGGCACACGGCGGAGATCGAACAGGAACTGGGCGCGATGGTGACGTTCGTCCCGCACCTGGTCCCTCTGGACCGTGGCATCCTCGAAACCATCTACGTGTCGTTGCGCCAGGGCACGACCGAGAACCAGGTGACCGATGCGCTGCAGCGTGCATACGCCTCGGCGCCGTTCGTACGCTTGACGGGTCAGGAACTGCCCGAGATCAAGCACGTCGCTCATACCAACTTCTGTGACATCGGTTGGCGGGTGGACGAGGTCCGCGGACGGCTGGTGATGGTGTCGGTGCTGGACAACCTGATCAAGGGCGCCGCGGGACAAGCGGTGCAGAACCTGAATATCCTGCTGGGCCTCGATGAGCGAACGGGCCTGCTGTGAAGCACCGCATGGTCTTGAAGCTCGGGGGCGAGCTGCTCGAGCAGCCGGCGGATGTGCGGCGCGTGGCAGACGGCATTGCGTCGCTCGCCAGACAGTCGGCACTGGTCGTCGTCCATGGAGGCGGCCGCGAGATTGACACGGCCTTGGCGGCCGCTGGTATTCCAAAGGTGCAGGTGGATGGTTTGCGCGTGACCGACGCGCGCACGCTCGACGTCGTGGTCTCGGTCCTTGCGGGCGCCATCAACACGCGATTGGTGGCTGCGCTCCGCGGCGCAGGCTCAAACCCCGTGGGCCTTACCGGGGCCGATGCGGCGGTGGCGACGGTTCGGCGCGCGAGACCGATAGCCAGCGTGGCCGGACCCAGGGTCGATCTTGGGCTCGTCGGTTCACCCGTGAGCGCCGGCGCGCCCCGGCTGCTCACGGATCTGCTGGCTCGCGGCTATGTTCCCGTGGTTGCGTGCGTGGGCGCCACGAGCGACGGCCAGCTACTGAACGTCAACGCGGATACGCTGGCGTCGCACCTGGCGATTCGGCTGGGCGCCAGGCGTTTGATCATCGCGGGAGGAACCGCAGGGGTGCTCGACGCCAACGGCACGACGATCGATCGCCTGACATCGAAGGCCGCAGGTCGGCTGATCAAGGTCGGCACGGCGAACAAAGGTATGGTGGCCAAGCTCGAGGCCTGTCGAGCAGCTTTGCGACAGGGCGTCGGCGACGTGGTGATCGCCAACGGTCGAGAGGCTCGCTTCGGCACGTTCGCCGCTGCAAAGGCGTCGCTGGCCGGTTGTACGCAGGTGGTGCGATGAAGGTGACACTGAACGACATCCGCGAGCGCGAATCGCGTCACGTGCTCCAGACTTACAAGCGGCAACCGGTGGCGTTCGTACGGGGTAGCGGGGTGCACCTGTACGACGTCGACGGCAAGGATTACCTCGACTTCGTGACCGGTATCGGTGTCGCGGCCCTTGGGCACGCGCATCCGGGGCTGACCGCCGCGATCGCCGACCAGGCGGCCACACTGATCCACACGTCGAATCTGTACTACCACCCCTTCCAGGCCGAGGCCGCCACCAGACTCGCCCAACTTTCGGGTCTGCCACGGGTGTTCTTCTGCAATAGCGGCACGGAGGCGGTGGAGGCATGTCTGAAGTTCGCCCGCCGCTACTGGTACACGCAGGGCGCTCCGGAGCGAATCGGCTTCGTCGCGGTGGAGGGGGCATTCTCCGGCCGCACACTGGGTGCGCTCGCGGTCACGCATAACGAGCACTACCGTGCGCCGTTCGGCCCTCTCATGGGGCCGGTCACGTTCGTCGATCCGTTGAAGCCCGAGGCACTGACCGCCGCCGTCACCGAGACCACGGCAGCGATCATTGCCGAGCCGATCATCGGTGAAGGTGGTATCCGGCCGATGACAGCCGCGTTCGCGGCGGCCATCAACGAGGCGTGCACACGCACCGGCACGTTGTACATCGCGGACGAGGTTCAGACAGGCCTTGGCCGCACGGGGCATCCGTTCTACTCGCCGGTGCTGGGTCTGCGGCCCGACCTGATGTCCGTCGGAAAAGCGCTCGGCGGAGGCGTTCCGATCGGCGCGGCGCTCGTCTCCGAGCGCGTCGCGGAAACGGTTTCGCCGGGGGACCACGGGAGCACCTACGGCGGCAATCTGCTGGGTACACGGGCTGCCGCGTTCGTTCTCGACCAGCTGATGAACGGGCTCATCGATCGCGTGGCGACGGTCGGCGTGCATTTGGAGCGCCGCCTGCGTACCCTCGCGCTCCAACACAAGGCCATCGTCGAGATACGAGGGGTTGGACTAATGCGGGGGATCCAGTTGAACATCGACGCCGCGCCGATCGTCGATGCCGCGCGCGATCGCGGGCTGCTCGTAAATCGCACGGACGAGAAGGTCGTTCGCCTGCTGCCGCCGCTGACGGTCGAAGCCGCGGACATCGATCGGGCTATGGAAATTCTCGACGAGGCGTTCTCCGCAATCCCTCAGGAGGTGACGGCGTGAGTGTTGCTGCAGTGGCTGCGTTGGTGGCCGAACCATCGGGACATGAAATCGGCACGGGAATCGACGTGCGAGCGGCTTGCGCGGGCGATGCCGCGGCCATTCATGCGCTCATCGTCGAGCATCTCGCGGAGGGACGTCTGCTTCCGCGCGATCGGGACGAGATTGCGATGCATGCACATCGTTTCGTGCTGGCAATCAGAGAAGGGCGTGTGGTGGCCTGCGCTGAGCTGGCGCCGCTCAGTCGACACGTCGCTGAGGTCCGCTCGCTCGTCGTCCACCGGAACGCCCGGGGCTTGGGCCTGGGCTCCGAACTCGTCAGTGAACTCGTTGGCCTCGCCACGTCGGGAGGATTCGAGAAGCTCTGCGCGTTCACACATGCGCCGTCATTCTTCGTGCGGTGTGATTTTTCCATCGTTCCTCACGTGTGGCTTCCGGAGAAGATCGTGACCGACTGCCACGCCTGCCCGCATTTTCGACACTGCGGACAATATGCAGTGATTCGGGAGCTGCGCCGCACGCGGCGGGCCTATGTACCCCAGGTACCGCTCAATGGCTAACGCCGGGTCGATCGCGGGTCGACTGGGCGATGCCACCTTGGCGCAGACGCAGGGCGGTATCACCGCGCCGGCTGGGTTCAAGACGGCCGGCGTTCACTGCGGGATCAAGGCTTCCCCCTCGGCCTTGGACTTGGCCGTACTGGCAACGGATGCGCCAGCGTCGGCCGCGGCGCTATTCACGACCAACCTTGCCAAGGCGGCTCCGGTGTTGGTGTCGCGTGAACACCTCGATCAGAGCCACGGCATCGCGCGAGCCGTCGTCGTCAATAGCGGGTGCGCCAACGCCTGCACAGGCGCGCAGGGACTCGACCATGCTCGCCGAATGGCCGAAGAGACTGCCGGCGCCGTAGGCTGCCCTCCCGAACAGGTGCTCGTGGCGAGCACCGGCGTCATCGGTGTCGCGCTGAAGATCGACCGGGTGGTCACGGGGATCCGCGCGGCCGCTGCCGCGATGACTCGGGATGGTGGCAGTGACGCCGCGCGAGCCATCATGACAACCGATCCGTTCCCAAAGGAATGCGCGGTCATCGTGCAGACCCCTCGGGGGGCATTTTCCATCGGCGGGATGGCCAAGGGCTCGGGAATGATCGAACCGAACATGGCGACGATGCTCGGATTCCTCACGACGGATGCCCAGGTGTCTCCAGCGGTCCTCCGCCGGGCGCTTCAGGAGTCGGCGCGCGACACGTTCAACGCCATCACGGTCGATGGCGAGTCTTCGACCAATGACACGCTGTTCGCACTGGCGTCTGGCTCGAGCGGCGTGGTCATCGACGAGACTACGTATCCGTCTCTTCTTGAAGGATTCCTCGCTGTCTCTCGCGAGTTGGCGCTCGGCATCGTGCGGGGCGGGGAAGGCGCAACGAAGTTGATTGCCGTCACCGTGTCCGACGCCACGAACGTGGACGCGGCTCGTCAGGTCGCGCGCACGATTGCCAACTCGCTGCTCGTGAAGACCGCCGTCCATGGAGCCGACCCGAACTGGGGCCGCATTGTCGCGGCCTCCGGGCGCGCCGGCGTTGCCTTCGATGTGGAGAGCGCCACCGTACACGTAGGCGGCATCCTGATGTTCGAGAAGGGGCTGCCGCACGACGACGCCGCACCGCAAGTGGCCGAGCACATGAAGGGTCACGAGGTACGGATTGACGTGAGTCTCGGTTCGGGCGGCGGTGCGTCAGCGACGATCTGGACCTGCGACCTGAGCGCCGAGTACGTTCGCATCAACGGCGAATATCGGACATGAGCCCGTCAGCACCTGCGGCGACGCCGGACAAGGATTTCCTCTCCATCCTCGATCTGTCGAACCGCAACCTCATCGGGCTGCTCGACCTGGCCGCGCAGGTGAAAACGGACCGGCATCTGGCCCTCGAGGCACCGACCGCGCATGCCCTTCAGGGACGCCATGTGGCCATGCTGTTCGAGAAACCGTCGCTTCGGACGCGCTCCACGTTCGAGGTGGCCGTCCACGAGCTCGGCGGTCACGCGCTGGATCTTCCGGCGCAATTCGCCGACGGCGGACGCGAGCCGCTCGAGGATGTCGCGAGAAACCTTGAACGCTGGGTCCCGGCCCTCGTGATTCGAACCTACGCACACGCCAAGGTCACGGCCTTCGCGTCGGCGGCCCCAAGGCTGCACGTCATCAACGCCTTGAGCGATCAAGAACATCCGTGTCAGGCCTTGGCTGACGTGATGACCGTGCGCGAGCGCTGGAATGATTGTCGCGGCCGCATCATCGCGTATGTCGGCGACGGCAACAACGTCGCCACCTCGCTCGCGCATGCAGCACCACGACTGGGCATCTCCGTTCACCTGGCCTCCCCGCCCGGATACGAGCTGCCGGCCCACGTGCTCGAGGACGCTTCGCGCGGCTCATGCGACGGTGCGCAGGTGCGAGCCTTCGTCGATCCCCACGAAGCCGTGGCAGGCGTCGACGCCATTTACACCGATGTCTGGACGTCGATGGGCCAGGAAGTCGAAGCTGCCAAACGGCGACGTGTCTTTCGTCCCTATCAGGTGAACGGCTCCCTGATGGCGATGGCGGCACCGGGAGCGCTCTTCATGCACTGCCTGCCCGCCCATAGGGGCGAGGAGGTCACGGCGGATGTGCTCGAATCGTCCGCCTCCGTCGTCTTCGACCAGGCCGAGAACCGACTCCACACGCAGAAGGCCCTCCTGTTGATGCTCCTCGCATAGACGCGACACGCTTCCGGGCCACAGAGACACCAAGTCACAGAGTTTCGTTTTTCGTGAGTAATTTAGAAACCCTCCGTGTCTCTGCGTCTCTGTGGCTTGTGGAGGGGCAGGCGTGACGCTCAGGCTAAGCCAGATAGAATGTGCGCCGTGAAGAAGCTCTGGCTGCCACATTACGATCCCGGCGTTTCAGAAAGTGTCGCACCGTATCCCGAGAAGACCCTCGTCGACTACCTCTCTGATCTCGCGCGTGACCACGCGGAGAAACCAGCGCTCCTCTTCAAGGGCACGACAACGTCATACGGGACGCTCGAATCGGAGAGCAATGCCTGCGCGGCTGCGTTCGTGACACTCGGCGTCAGGCCCGGGGATCGCGTCGCGTTGCTGCTCCCCAACTGTCCGCAGTTTTTCGTCGCCGAGTTCGGTATCTGGAAAGCCGGTGGGATCGTTGTCTCGGTCAATCCAACCTACACCGAGCGCGAACTCGAGAACACTCTCGTATCAACCGGTGCCTCGCTCGTGGTCACGCTCACGCCCTTCTATCAACGGGTCAAGGGCATTCAGAGCCGCACGGCGGTCCGTCGAGTGGTCGCCACCTCGATCAAGGAGTACCTGCCACCGGCGCTGCGTTGGTTGTTCACGCTATTCAAAGAGAAACAGGGAGGGCATCGTATTTCTCTCGCCACCGACGACGTCTGGTTACAGAACCTCGTGCGTGCGCACCGATCATCGCCGCGGCCCGCGATTACCGTGCAGCCGGACGACCAGGCGGTCATCCTGTCGAGTGGTGGAACGACAGGGACGCCCAAAGGCGTTGTGGGGCTTCACCGGCACTACGTCGCGGCGGGCCGACAGCTGTGCGAATGGACGAAACCCGCTCTGAAACCCTGGGTCGACCCCATCATGTTGCCACTACCGATGTTTCACGTGTATGCCAACGTCGGGGTTCAGTCTCTCGCGTTCGTGGCTCCGTCGCCACTGTCGCTGGTGCCCAATCCACGGGACATCGGTGATCTGCTCAAGACCATCCGCCAGGTGCAACCGGCGTTCTTCAACGGCATCCCCACCCTCTACAACGCAGTCCTGAATCATCCCGACGTGCGCGCCGGCAAGATTGACCTCCGCTCGATCAAGCTGTGCTTTTCAGGCGCCGCCGCGCTGATGGCCGAAACAAAGCAACAGTTCGAACACGCGACAGGGGCCCGCATCGTGGAAGGCTATTCGCTGACCGAAGCCATGATGGCCTGTTGCGTGAACCCGGTGAAAGGCCCGAACAAGATCGGGTCAATCGGCTTACCGCTCCCGGATGTCGACGTGCGTATCGTCGACGCTGAGCAGGGCGAGCGTGAAGTCCCACCCGGGGAAGTTGGAGAGCTCATCCTGCGTGCGCCTCAGTTGATGACGGAGTACTGGAACAATCCGGCTGAGACCGCGACCGTCCTGCGGGTTCACGGTCAGGGAGGCCCGTGGCTTCACACTGGTGATCTCGCGTACATGGACGATGAGGGCTATCTTTTCCTGGTCGATCGCAAGAAGGACATGCTGAAGACGAGCGGTTTCCAGGTGTGGCCGCGTGAGATCGAGGAGATCCTCGCAAGTCACCCAGCCGTGATGGAGGTCAGCGTCGCCGGCATGCCCGACGCGGCAAAGGGTGACGTGGCGTGGGCCTGGATCGTGAGCAAGGAAGGGCAGGCCACGTCCGAGGACGACCTGAAGACCTACTGTCGCGAGCGGCTTGCACCCTACAAAGTGCCAGCGCGAATCACGTTCCGGAAGGACCTGCCCAAGACGATGGTCGGCAAGGTGCTCAGGCGTGTGCTGGTCGAAGAAGCTAAGCTGACCTACGCCTTCACCTCAACACCCGCCTCGGTGAGGGCGGCGCGCAGACCGGACGCCAGATCGCCGCGCCCGGAGTGTCGCCATGCACGCAGATCGTGTCGACAACGAGCGGGACAATGCGGCCGTCAACAGCCTCGACGATCCCATCACGCACCATCCGCACGGCACGGTCCACCACCGCTTGCCGGTCGTGAATCACTGCCCCTTCGTGCTGCCGGGGAACGAGCGTCCCGTCGGGTTGATACCCACGATCGGCAAAGCCCTCGCCCGCCGTGCGAAGCCCGGCGCGCCTTCCCGCAGACACGATCTCCGAGCCCGGGAGGCCGAAGAGGATCAGCGTCCGGTCGATCACGGCGGCCGCCCGGGCGATGGCGTCGGCGAGGGCCGCGTCGCGGACCGCCATGTTGAAAAGGGCGCCATGGGGCTTGACGTGCTGCAGTCGCACACCCAGCGCCGCGGCAATGGCCGCAAGCGACCCAACCTGATACGCCACGAAATCCTCGACGTCCGCCGGCGAGAACTGAAGTTCACGCCGGCCGAACCCTTCCGGATCGGGGAATCCAGGGTGGGCGCCGACGGCCACGCCGTGCTCACGGGCGAACTCCACCGTCGCCCTCATCACTCCGGGGTCGCCCGCATGAAACCCGCAGGCGACGTTCGCTGAGGTGAGGTGCGGGATCAACGCCAGGTCAGGACCCGGTGCCCCACCGGACACGGTTTCACCGACGTCGCCGTTCAGGTCGACCCGTTTCGTGGTTGAAGGGGACGCCCAATGTAATTCCTGCTTCATTACTGCAAGCGTACTTACGCAGTTGGTACCAAAAACCCTCGAAACTGCGAGGAATTACTCATGGCACGCCAGTTGCCCTTAAGGGAACGTCGGCTTGTGGTTTGCGGTAAGAAGCCGTAAACGCTGGGGGGAGCCAAGTCGGCACTTCAGGGGGGAACGCCTTCGGGCGTCCCTCCTGTTTTTTTGTACCTAGACGCTTGCGCCTTCCGGATACTCCAGGGCGAGCTTCAATTCCCGCGCCAGTGACTCGACCGTAGTACCAGTGCGCTTCCAGGCGCCGTCTGTCTCGAACCGCAGATCTCCAATGCGACGTCCCCATGGCGCGATCGCCCGGCCAATGGCCCTGAAGTCGCCCCGATCCGCGTGCTCCTGATCCAGTCGCCGCACGACGTCAGGCGCGACCCGAATGAACGCACGCAGAGCCGTCGCGGACCTGATGCTGTACTTCCGTCCACCCCACGCGGCGCCGAATACGACCGACACCTGCTTGAAGTAGTTGACGAAAAAGCGCTTCGAGTCCTCGCGGAAATCGGCGGACTTTTTCGGCCCCCCGAATGCGTCGCTGGCGAACAGCCGCTTCAATTCCTGCGCCAACGGTGCCTGAGCCACCCGACCCCGACCGACGCCCAGCAGCTTGATCTCGCCGTGCAACGGAGAGTCCTCGCGATCGTTCAGCGCGCGGACGACGTCGTGCGAGGCCGCCAGGGCGTCATCCCGGTACAGCTGCCGACCGGATAGGCTGACCAGATGGGATGCGTTCAACCGTGTATGTTTCGCGTTGATGGTCACGAACATCTGGACGACATGGTCTTCCGGCAACCGATCGAAAATGATCGCCGGCACCGAAAACGACTGGCCGCGCAGATTCTCGATGTCGGCGTGCAGCGCTAGGAGCCGGTGCTGGCCGTCAATGGCCCGAAGGATGCCCTCACGTTCAGGGACCTTGAGCCGTCCTACGGACGCGCCCGACTCGAATGGCTCGAACGCCAGCTTCTCGTCGCACGAGATGATCACGGCACCAGGGATGGACGGTAGGTCCCGCGCCTGACGACATTGCTCGTAATACTGCACGAGTTCGTCGATCTTTCGCCTGATGATCTGGCGCTGGTATGCCTTCTCGCTCGACCCGATGCGCCGCTCCAGCAGGTCCCAGTTCACCTTGGAGGGGATCTTCTTCTTGCCGCCCCGAACCGCCGGCTGACCGGATTCCCCGTAGTTCAGCACCTCGAAACGCACGAGCTTGTCGATGTCTTCGGCAGTCAGCGACGCCTGATAGAACTGCACCCCAAACTGCTGCATCCGGATGGCCGCGACGTTAATCATGTAGGTCCTCTCCTAGGTACCACTCACTGGATACCCGGAAGAGGCGAATTGTAGCGACCTGCGGCCCTTCTGCTCAACCGTTTTTCCGCCAGTTTTCACGCTCGAGAGAGAAACCGCGCAGATAAACTCGCTGTATCAGACTGGGGAACAAGGGGTTAGGTGTAGTTCACAGGAAGGCGACGTTTTTTACAGTTCTTTCGGCTCGTGGTGAAATCTACCCTTCAACCGGTAGGGTATCCGGGCCTGGGCGGTGATCGCCACCACCAGAGCCTGCTGTAATCCGTGAATCGCGCCTTCACCTGCACGAGCGCGTACATCAGCAGGCTCAGCAGGATAACGCCAAGCAACGCCTCCTCCAGGGTCAGGCTGCTGTGAAGCGGCATGCTGACGACACCGTACGCAAGCTCGACGTGAACCCAATAGACGAACAGGGACGACCGGCCAAACTCCCCTAGTCGCGATCGACCGGAGGCACGCCCACTAATGGCGTAGGCTGCGGACAGCAGACACAGGACGATTCCGAGCCGCACGAAGAAAAACGTGGGAGAACTGCTCCAGAAGCTCGTCTCCGCGTAGATCGGTGGAAGAAACGATGCCCCGTAACCCGCCAGCGCGATCGCTACTCCAACGACCGCCAGGGCGCCGCTCGCATTTCGTTCATGCCTGGGGGTTTGCGACAGGTCGAGGTATAAGCCGACCGCGCACCCGGCAAACACGAAGCCTGCCCACGGGAACAGCGAGAACGACGCACCCCCGACCGGCCGTAGGTACGCCTCGATGGGATCCGGGAGAAGGGCGAGGGATTCCGAGGCCCGTAGGATCGGCGTGACCATCGCGGTGCAGAAGGCTGCAGCCGACAGCAGGAGAACGCGCGGGGACCGATCGCCACCGAACCTCCACAGGACCGCAGCCGCCAGCATCGCGAGGCCCATCACGTTGAGAATATCGACCTTGAGCATTCGCTGAGGATCGCCTCCGCTGATCACCCAGGATTGCAGACGGAAGAGGAAGGCCAGCCCGAAAATCTGCCAGCCGCGTGCACGCGCCAGCGCGGCCACTTCGGCGGCGGTGCGACCAGCCCTGGTGCGTGCACCAGCCGCCAATGCCAGCGCAACGCCGGCCAGGAAGAGGAAGACCGGGGCACCACCGATCCCACTGATGAGCAGACTCCGGCGGTAGTCAGCGTCGCCACGGTCTGATTCCTGAGTCCAGGAATCGACGCCGTGGCCCATGATCATGACGACCACCGCCACGCCGCGAAGCCAATCAAGATACTGTCGTCGCCCGCTCTGGGGCGCCTGTTGAGAACCCATGACTACTCAACGGTCATTGTCGTGGAGGCGATCTCGGTGATCGCCCGACCCGAGTTTGATACCGAGGTCGGCCGGAGTCTAGCAGGTAGGAGAAGCGAGGGGGAAGAGCCGGGGACGGGGGCATGGTTCGCGCCCTCGTCCCCGCTCGGGATCGGCTACTTAATCGGGACGGTCCAGAGGTAGATCGTGCGACCGTTCACGTTCTGTGTCTGCTGCGGCTTGATGTCGCCCATGTCGAAAGCGTGCGACACGACTCGTGTGCCAGGCTTGAGTTCCGCATTGAGCTTCGGCAAGAGCTTCAGATTCAGTGAAGGGAGGAGATACAGCGTCACGACCGTGGCTTCGCTGATATTCGTCGTGAAGAGGTCCTGGTTGAGAAAGCGCACCTTGTCGGCGACACCGGCCGTTTTCAAGTTCTCCATCGCTTCCTTGATGCGTTGCGGGTCGATGTCGATCCCGACGCCGCGCGCGCCAAAGGTCTTGGCCGCCGTAATCGGTGTACGCCCGTCGCCAGAACCGAGGTCATACACAACGTCGCTTGCCGACACTTTGGCCATCTTGAGCATCGCGTCGACTACTTCTTGCGGTGTCGGCACGAAGATGACGTCTGGCGTCCGAAGCTGCGCCGGGGCCTGGGCTGACGAAGGCGCTACTAGCGCCGCGATCATCGCGAAAGACAGAACGAAACTGCGCAGTGTCATGGGCCTCCCTCATGTGTGAGGAGCAACCAGGAATCTAGGAAATCGACCCCCGTCTCCAAATGATCGTCTTCGCGGATTATATCCCGCCGGGAGCAGATGGTTACCTGGTTTAGGCGGACGCAGGTTACGAGCTCGTGGTTCGCGGCTTGGACACCAGAATACGCGCCCACAGCGCCTGGACCGCCCGTGTAAAGAGCGCTCGCCGCGTGGGTGGCGGCAGCGTCTCCAGCGGCGACGCGCCATGTCGCCGGTCGGCGCCGCGGTCGAACTCGTCGGTGTATTCCGAGATGTGCGCCACAATGGTGGCCATCTCCTGGACGGTGCTCGCCGTGCGACGGTCGCCCTGTGGAAACAGGCGGCAGAACTCGTTGACGGTCGCGGTGGCATCGAGACCGACCACGGTGGCGTAGCCGCGAACGATGGCGCGCGCGTAGAGTCCGGAGGGCCATCCGGACAGATCGTTCCGCTCGAATGCCTCGAGCAGCTCGTGTGAGACACGTGTCGATGCGGTCAACTCCTCCAACGAGATCTGGCGACGCTCACGTTGACGACGAAGACGGAGGATGAAGCTTTCCTGGGCGGTCATGGGAGTCTCCGGTTGTAAACCGTAGCAATTCCCGGACCCCGTCTGGCTTCCAGGCTGGATCGTGTTACCTGTTCGAAAGGTTGGACTTAAAGGTCAGCGCAAAACTGTGAAGGGTAAGGCGGTGCCGAAAATGACCCGTACCGATGACGGATCCGCATCACCGCCGGGTCCACAGCTATGGCTGCGGGGCGGCCGGCACCCGGCCGTTCAGATACCCGCCAAGGCCTGCCGGCGTGAACTGCAGCCCCGTGTAAAAGGGTCCAAACTCGGCAAACTTCGCGCTGGCCTCATCGAACCGCATCTCGTAGATGAGCTTCTTGAAGACGAGGGGATCGTCGGCGAACAGATCGACACCCCACTCCCAGTCGTCGTATCCAATCGAACCCGAAATAATCTGGATGACCTTGCCAGCGTAGTGACGACCGATCATTCCGTGTTCGCGCATCATGGCGGCGCGTCGCCCGAAGCTCTCGCTGTACCAGTTGACAGCCTCACCCCGTCGCTTGTTCATCGGATAAAAGCAGACGTAGCGTCCCTTGGGGACTTCAAGAAACAAGCGATTCATCACCCGCTGCCGCTGCGACTCCATCTCCGCGTCGAACGCCCGCTCGAACTCCTCGGAACCCGGCTTGAACTGCACCGAAAGTTGCTCGTGGACTTTCGCCGTCATCTCGTACATGCCGAGTTCCACGACTGACACGTACGAGGATGTCGCCTCGAGCGAAGCGTGCAGCTCCGTTCGCGAGAACGTCAATTGCGTCTGGGCGAGCTCGTCGAAGCTCCGTCGAAAGCAGATCACCATGAGATCCGCTTTGTGTCCGAGCACCTGAACCAGGGCCGTGGGTCCCGCGTGCGGTGCCGCGAGTGCCTGCGCCGCTTCAGCCGCCATCCGATCCAGGTCGGCCGGAGCTCTGTCCTTCAGGCGGTCCCACCGGACGCGATACATCAAATGGAGAACGCTCCAACCCTCGAGCGTCTCGGGCACAGCTGGGTTATGCATTAGGCGGTCTTTTCGAGCTGAAACGCACTGTGGATGGCACGAACGGCGCTCGCTGCGTCACGCTCGGTCACGACGAAAGAGATGTTCCGCTCGGAAGACCCTTGCGAGATCGCAATCACGTTGATTCCGGCAGTCCCGAGCGCACCGAACACGGTGGCGGCGACGCCTGGCGTCCCCCGCATCTTGTCTCCGACGGCAGCGACGATGGCCACCTGCTGCTCGGCCGCGATCTCCTCGATGTGACCGCGCGACAGTTCGAACTCGAGGGCGGAACGAAGCGCGCTCAGCACACGAGGCGCCTCGGCGGCACTCAGTACGAAGCACATGTTGTTCTCCGAGGAGGCCTGGGAAATCATCAGCACGTTGGCCTGCTGCGCCGCGACGACGTCGAACGCCTTGGCCACGATCCCCGGGATGCCCTGCATGCCCGTGCCGCTGATCGCGACGAGGATCACACCGCGAATCGACGTCACTGCCTTCACACCGCGTGCGGAGGGCTTGCCCTCCACGCTGACGCACGTGCCGGGGTGGCTCGGGTTGAAGCTGTTCAGAATGCGCACTGGGATCCGCTGGCGAAACGCGGGGAGAATCGTCTTGTAGTGCAGCACCTTGGCGCCGTAGTACGCCAGCTCCGACGCCTCGCTGTAGGAGATCTCGGAGAGCGTCCGTGCCTCGGGGACTTCCGAGGGGTTTGCGGTCATGACGCCATCGACATCGGTCCAGATCCAGACCTCCTGGGCATCGAGCGCGGCGCCGACGATCGATGCCGAGTAGTCCGACCCGCCACGACCGAGCGTCGTCATGACGCCGTCCGCAGTCGCCGCGATGAAACCCGTCACCACTGGAATCTCGCCCTGGGCGATCATCGGTTTGAGGCGCGCCGACGTCTTGGCTCGCGTCTCATCCATGAGCGGTTCCGCACCGCCGAACTGATCGGTGGTGACAATCAGGTCCGTCGCATCGATCGCCTGAGACGGCCGCCCCCTGGCAGCGATCGCGGCCGAGAGGAGCGGCGCCGCGAGCATCTCCCCTGTGCCGGAGATCGCATCCATCAGGCGCGGCGTGAGTTCGTGGACCATCGAGAGGCCAAAACACAGCTTCTCGAACCGATCGAGCCGCTGACCGACCATGTCGATCACAGCGGCCTGGCGAACCGCGTCGCCACCGAGCAGGGTGTCGGCCACGGCCTTGTGCCGGTCGAACAGCTCCTGCCGGCGAGCCGGATTCCACTCGCCCGTCGATGACAGACGAGCCGCGGCGATGAGGGAATCGGTCACCTTGCTCATCGCAGAGGTGACAACGACGACCTGATGTCCATTGGCGGCGGTATCAACCGCCAGTTGAGCTGCCTGGGCGATGCGTTCGGCGGATCCGACTGAGGTCCCGCCGAATTTCATGACGATGAGCATAGGATGTTCCTGATCATAGCCATGAAACTCGTCACGTGGAACGTCAACGGTATTCGCGCTCGCCAGACTGAGGTCCAGGAGTTCATCGAACGGGAGCAACCGGATGTCCTGTGCCTCCAGGAACTCAAGGCGTCACCCGACCAGCTCCCCGTGTGGTTGTGCCAGATCGAAGGCTACTGGTGCTACTGGCACGGCGGCAAAGGGTACTCAGGAGTTGGGTTGCACGTACGGACGACTTCCGACGCACAACAACCCGTTTTTCAACACCCCGGGTTCGACTTCGAACACCGCATTGCCACGGTGCAGCTTCCGGAGGCGACGGTCGCGTCGATCTACGTCCCCAATGGTGGGAAGGACTTTCCGGCCAAGATGCGGTTCCTCGAGGCGCTCGACGCCTATGCCGCTGAATTCGAGGTGTCGGGGGCACCGCTCATCCTCTGCGGCGACATGAACGTGACGCGCACGGACATGGATGTCCATCCGAAGGAACGAAAGCCAGGCGCCACCGGGCAGCGCCCGGAGGAACGGGCGCTCATCGAGCGGTTGCTCAGTCGCGGCCTGGTTGACGTACATCGACAGCTCGAACCCGACAACGCCGACCTCTTCACGTGGTGGGCGCCGTGGAGAAACATGAGAGCACGCAACATCGGGTGGAGACTGGACTACATCTTTGCATCGCAGGCGCTCGCCACTCGCGCCAAATCGTGTTCGGTGCAACGAGAAACGGGCACCAGCGATCACGGGCCGGTCGTGGCGGTGTTTGGGGATTGACTCGGGAGCCGGCGCCGCGCCGGGGCCACAGAGGCACAAAGACACAGAGTCAAACCAGGCTGGGGCTTCTCCGTGACTCTGGGTCTCTGTGGCCTCGTGAGGACACGCGCACGCTGAAGCGTGCGCTCTACGGCGAAACGCAAATCGCTTAGGGCTCGACCGTCAATCCTCAACGCGCGACCAGGCCTGCGCGAGTGTTTCGCTGACGGCGATGTGATTGAGGACGAAATCGGTGGCTCGGAAAGCTTGCTTCAAAAGGTCCGCGTCGAGAACGCGGCCGGCGTTGCGACATTCTCGCGCTGCTTCGACACGCACGAACGCCAACGCGGCTTCGAGCCCTTGAACGATCGTCAATACCCCTCGACCCTGGTACGCCGTCCAATTCGCAAAGGCCTTGGCAGCCAGGTAGCGCCGCAGTGGCGTATGCCACAGGTCCCATGCTGGTACCACTCCTCGCTCGAATGCCTCTCGCAGCCCCTCCTCATCAGGCTCCGGTCTTACATCGTCCGGCACGGCCGAGAGCACCTCGGCGTGTAGTAGGAGGCTCGAGTCCAACGTGTCCTGAACAGGCTCGTCCACCGCAAGAACCGGAAGGTTCGCGACGGCAGTTGTCAGGGGTCCCGTGTCTGGCGTGTATCTCCGAAGGGCATGCGCATCACGTCTCAGCGTACTGACGACCCGTTCAGGTGACGACCCCGACTCGCTACACCGAGCCACCATGTGCCGCTCCCACGCGGAGTAGCCGTCCAAGTCCATGAGCATGCGCGGATGTAACAGGGGCGGCCACGCTTCCTTGTCAACACGAAGTCCCTCGTAGTCGGCTGGAGGAAACGCCGGCGGGGACTCGACGATGTCGATGGGGCCATCCGGGCCAAAGAGCATCGCGGCTGCCGTCGGACAGTAATGCGTCAGCGAAATGAACGTGCCACGTTGATCGCGTACGGCAACGCGCGGAAAGTACCGGCACGCCGAGGGCAGGTGGGTCTCGTCCACGTCACGCTGAATCACGCAGAGCCCTGAACCGCGGTGGTAAAAGACGCAGTGTCCGTTTGACGTGCGCGCCACCATCGCTGCGGCCCCAGGGGGAAGATCCGGTTCCATGATGAAAGGCGAATCGCCATCCGAAGACTCCGCAGTTGGGCTGAGGCGACCCGTCGCAAGGGCGGCATCCAGGCTCCGGTAGAGCGGTAGTTCGACGGGAATGTCCCAATCCGACGAGCAACAGACGCCCGAACGCTGACATCGGTAGGTCGCGTGGATACTCAACGCATAGATGGCGTCCATTCAGCAACAGTATCTCTAAACCGATAAATCACTGTGAATAGGCAGTTTAGCCATCTATTACAGAACTATTACGGTGGCTCGTGACGGCTACTGCTATCGTTCAAAGGTTTGCGACGACTGCTCCTGGAGGCACAGCGACATCAATGACGACGCCCACGCTCATGTACGGACGCAAGTATCAGCAGGGAGTGAACTGGATTACCGCGATCGCGATGGGCGGTTTCCACGTGGGCGCGATTGCCGCGCTCTTCTACGTGGACCTGGGAGCGATACTGACTGCCGCCGTTCTCTGGATCATGGCCGGCTCCCTCGGCATCGGCATGGGTTACCACCGCCTGCTTACCCACCGAGGGTACAAGACACACCGTTGGGTTGAGTATTTTCTGACGTGGTGCGCGACGCTGGCCCTCGAGGGCGGTCCGATCTTCTGGGTCGCCACCCATCGCATTCACCATCAAAAATCCGATCACGAAGGCGACCCGCATACGCCGCGCGAAGGCGGATGGTGGGCCCACATGGGCTGGATTCTCATGGGCGCCGGCCTCCACCAGGACTCTTCGCTGCTCAAGCGCTACGTGCCAGACCTCGGGCGCGATAGCACGCACGTATTCCTCTCGAAGTGGCATTGGACGTCCAACGTCATCGTCGGACTGCTGCTGTTGGCGTTCGGTGGCATCCCGTACGTCCTCTGGGGCATTTTCTTCCGCACCACGTGGGGGCTGCATTCGACCTGGCTGGTGAACTCGGCCACGCATCTCTGGGGCTCGCGACGGTTCAAGACACGCGACGACTCGACCAATAACTGGTGGGTGGCCCTCCTCACCTTCGGTGAGGGGTGGCACAACAACCACCACGCCCACCCGACCTCCGCCCGTCACGGGCTGGCCTGGTACGAGTTCGACTTCAACTGGATCGGAATCAGTACACTGCGCGCGCTCGGGCTCGTCTGGGACGTCAAGGTCGCCCGGATCGCGCAACCTGTCCCCCACGAAGAAAACGCGCGGCCGATACTCGAAGACGAAGAAGACGAAGCCGTCGCATAGGACGGAATTCGAAATTCAAGATTCAAAATTCAAAAGTCAAAGTCTAATTTTGAATTTTGCCTTTTGAATTTTGAATTTTGCCTAGAATCACCATGTGACCCGGCGGCAGAGAGCGATCGCTTTCTTCGTCACGCTGTGCGTGCTACTGGTGGCGGCGGCGCTCGCGCTGATCGTCGGCTGGGTCATCATCAACGCCGAACGCGCCACACCCCTCGTCTTCGGCATCATCTCCTTCGCCCTCATCATTGCCGGTCTGATCGTCTACACCGTCTTCCTCGTGCTGGAGATCAAGCGCAACGAGGACCACGACACCTTCATCAATGCGGTCACCCATGAACTGAAGACGCCGATTGCGTCGATGCGGCTGTACCTACAGACACTGCAGACGCGCGACGTCGACGACGTCCGGCGACGCGAGTTCTACGAGATCATGCTGGCGGACGCAGACCGCCTCCATCACACGGTCGAGCAGGTGCTCAAGGCCGGGGCGTCCGGACAGAAAGCCAAGATTGTCGAACGAGCACCCGTCGACCTGGCGCCGCTCGTCGCCGAATGCGTGCGGCTTGCGCGCGTCCGACACCATCTGGGCACGGACGCCATCGCACTCGAGGCTCATGACGATCACACGCTCATCGTGAAGGGTGACGTCGAGGACCTGCGAACCGTCGTCACCAACCTGCTCGACAACGCCGTCAAGTACTCCGGCGATCGCGTACGGGTGAAGGTGTCGGTCGCCGCTCCGGCGCCGAACACAGTCTGGGTGCGCGTGCAGGACCAAGGGGTCGGGATCCCTCGCAAGCAGCTCAAGCGAATCTTCAACAGGTTCTACCGCGTGCAGGCGCGAGCGATCAAGCAGGTCAAGGGCACGGGTCTCGGCTTGTACATCGTCCGGTCGATCGCCAAGTCGCACGGAGGCCGAGTGTTTGCCCAGAGCGAAGGGGAAGGACGCGGCGCCACCTTCACGCTCGAGCTGCCCCGGCTCGCGTCATGAGCCGCATCCTCATCGTCGAAGACGAGGAGCACATCGCCGATGGGCTCCGCTACAACCTGATTGCAGAGGGTCATGAAGCGACCGTCGCCTCAGACGGCGAATCGGCCCTGAACCTTCTGCTTGGTCAGCGACAGCCGTTCGACGCCATCCTGCTCGACGTGATGCTGCCGGGGAAGGACGGCTTCGCGGTGGCATCCGAGCTGCGCGCGGCTGGTCAATACGTGCCGATCCTCATGCTCACGGCTCGCGACAGTGCGGAGGACGTGCTCCGCGGATTCGAGGCGGGGGCCGACGACTACCTGCCGAAACCGTTCGAGCTGTCGATCCTGATCGCGCGGGTCCACGGCCTCCTGCGCCGACTCCGGTGGAGCGGGCAGGACTCGACCACAGGAGGCGCCGCCGCGCCCGATGCACCCGCCCGCGACATCTACGCGTTCGCCGGTCGCACGCTCGACTTCGGTACCATGGAGGTGCGCGTGCGGGACAAAGCCGCCCATCGTCTCACGGTGATGGAATGCGACCTGCTGCGGTACCTGGTGAGGAACGCCGGACAGCCGGTCTCCCGTCGCGCCATCCTGCAGGAAGTATGGGGCCTGCACGAGGGCGTGGACACTCGAGCCATCGACAACTTCATTGTCCGTCTGCGACGCTACATCGAGGACCGCCCGGCCTCGCCGAAGTTTCTGCAGACGGTCCGAGGGGTGGGATACAGGTTCGTGCCTGACGGGCGGTGAGCCCAGCATCGTGTCGTTCACCGCTTCTGCGTTCTCCGTGCTCGGTTCGTGTTCAGGTTCGGTTCCATGGTTCGCGGTTCCTGGTTCGTGGTTCCAGGTTCTGGGGCTCGAGCCGCAGCTCATGAGAACGTGAACATCGAACCAGAACCGGAGAAGCGAGAACCGAACGACCTGAACACGAACCGAGCACGTGAGAAGTCAGAAGCGTGAACGACTGTTTCCCTCGCGTCGCACCATCGCACCGCTCTTAGCGCCTCGCCTCCCAGTTGACGACCACGGTGATCGGCGCGGATTCAGTGACCGGCATGCGAAGCAGAAACCGCTGACCATCGGGCGTGACGGTGTATTGATCGTGCCCAGGATCGAGCGTCAGGCCGGTTTCGAAGAGCACGCGAGGCACCCCGGACTCGACAGTTTCGCCGGCGGTGATGTCTACCGCCATCATCTTTCCATCCGGAGCCAGATAGTAAAGTTCCCTCCCGTCACGCCTCCATCTCGCCTGCCCCCCACCGTTCGTAGAGATCTGACGCTTGCGATCACCCGCAGGGAACGAGACGACGAACACCTCCCAGTCACCAGATTCGTCGGAGTTGTACGTTAGCCATCTACCGTCGGGCGACACATGGGGTTCATTGGCTCGCACACGGACGATCGAAAACGGCTTTCGGTCGCCGAAGAGCGGCAGGACATCGATCCTGCCTGGAGCGATGTGAGTAACGTAACGCCCATCGGGAGACCAGTCTTCCGACCACTTACCTTCGGTTGACGCTAGCAGCGGAGTCGCGGCCGACATCGCACCGACGTTCATTTCGAACAGATCCTGGTAGCCGCTACGGTCTGACGTGAAGGCAATCCGACGTCCGTCCGGGGACCAGACTACGTCGCTGTCGTCGCCAGGCCCCGATGTGAGCCTCGTCATGACGTCGCGCTCTGAATCGAGTAACCAGAGATCGCCCTCGAGCGACGTGACGACCTGTCTGCCGTCGGGTGAGAGGTCGAACGAGAATCGATACGGTGCCGCCTTCCCGACGAGTCCCTGCTGTCTGCCTGTCCGATCAAACCAGGTGAACTGAAAGTTCGATGCATTGCCGCCACCTCGGTACGCCAGTGCACCATTCGTAGAAACGGAGAAGGAGCGTTGCCTGTTCCAGCGCTGTAAGAGATCTGTTGGGCGACGCGAATGGGTTCGCTTGTTAACGCTAGTGCCCGTTCGTCAAAACGGTGCGCGAAAGGTGTTCCCTCACGCTGATAGAACAGGTGGCCCGAAGCCAGTAGCGTTCTGGACGCGACAGCGAGGATCCGTGCGGCAGGACCGCCATCGAGCGACGCCACGTAGATGCCCTGGCCTTCGCCCGGGCCAGACAAGTACAAGAAACGACGCCCGTCGGCGAGGAAGGCTGGGTACCGACTGTAACTCCCAGTTGCAGTACCGTCGACGTCCAGGGCCTGGGGATCGCCGCCTGCGTCGGAGACCTGGTACAAGATATTCTCGGCTGAGAACACGATGACCCCATCACTGTTCCAGGTCGCGCCGTATTTGTTACCAACAACCAAGGCGATGTCCTGTGGTGGACCGCCGTCCACCGCAACCTTCTTCAGTCGCCGGGCCGCGAAGAACCCGATGTAACGACTATCGGGGGACCAGAACAGCGTTCCCGCATCCTCCGTGCCATCGAGCTCCATGAGTTCCGTAGACGCGATCGACCGAACCACTATCACCGTTCGCGAACCGGAAGACGCCTGAAAGGCCAGCCAACGCCCATCCGGGGAGATCGCCAAGTTGGGGAATGCGAACCCCTGGGTACATCCCAGGCGCCGCGACGACGAACTGGATCTGCTCGGCCGCCTCGCCCACGCGGGGACGTAAGAATGCCGAGACAGCCACACCGATCAGGAGGACCATCGCCACCCCAGCGATGGCCCATGGCAATGCCCGCGCCGACCTGCGCTCCGCAGGTACCAGCGACGTCCGTTCCGCGCTGGTGCGATTCGCCGTGAATCCACTCGAGCTGCGCCTTCAGGTCGAGTGCCGACTGCCAGCGTGCGTCGGGATCCTTCGCAAGACACCGCTTGACGAGATGATCGAGCAGTGCCGGGGCGAGTGGAACGAGTTCCGTCAGCGGGGGCGGCTCCCGTTCGAGAATCGCCGCGATGAGGCTCGCCTGGCTCTTCCCTTCGAAGGCTCTCCTGCCACTGAGCATTTCGTAGAGCACTGCGCCAAACGCGAAGATGTCGGTCCGCGCGTCGGCCTCCTGGCCTTCGAGCTGCTCCGGCGCCATGTACTGAAACGTGCCGAGGATGCTGCCCCGGCCCGTGAGCGGCTCGCCGTGAGCCGCGCCGAATGGTGCGCTGACCGTCGGCGCCCCGCTGAGGTCCGGCTGAAGCCGGACACTACGATTGTCCCGTACGTAGTGTCCGCCTTGAGGCGGACCGACGACCTTGGCCAGGCCGAAGTCGAGGAGCTTCGCGCCGGCCTTCGTGAGCATGATGTTCGCGGGCTTCAAATCGCGATGCACGATCCCCTTGCGATGGGCCTTGTCGAGGGCGTCGGCGATCTCGATGCCGTAGCGCAGTGCCTGGTCGAGGGGCATCCCGGCGGGTCCGCTTCCGCCTTCGCCAAGGCTATGGCGGACAGGGCGCGCGACCCGCCCTACTTCCGAGAGCCGCTGCGCGAGGGTCTCGCCTTCCAGGTACTCCATGACGAGGAAGTCGATCCCCTCATGTTGGCCAACGTCGAAGACCGGACAAATGTGCGGATGACTGAGCGCCGCGAGGGCCCGCGCCTCCCGCTCGAAGCGTTGCCTCAGTTCCGGATCGCCAGCCACGTGCGACGGCAACACCTTGACTGCCACGTCGCGCCCGAGCCGCACGTCGCGCGCCCGATACACTTCGCCCATACCGCCGGCCCCGATGGCGGCGACGATTTCATACGACCCGAGGCGTGTTCCAGCGGCCAGAGGCACGGCAATCGAGCAGGATTATACGGCGACGGCAATCCCAATGGACGTGCGAAGCGCGAGGGTACGACGTGCGAGGGTGGGTGCGACCTGAACCTGCAACCCCGAACCACGAACCGAACCTGAACACGAACTGAGCACCGAGAAGCCAGAAGCGTGAACGACTGTTTCCCCTTTAGAATGCTCTGATGGCTGCCAGCGAAACGATCGAGGCCCAAGGACATCTGATCGACTCGGGACTGCTCTCGGCGATCTTCGACAAGATCATCGAATACAAGGCCTCGTACGAAATTCTGACGTTCAACATCGGACGCACGAACGACGATGCATCGCGGATTGAGATGCGGATCACGGCCGCCGACGCCTCGGTGATGGCCGACCTCCTGCAGCAGCTCACCACCTTTGGTGGTCATCCGTTGAGCGAGCGCGACGCCAACATCAAACCGGCCGAGAAGGATCGCTGCGTTCCGGACGACTTCTACTCCACGACGAACCACCGAACCCATGTACGTCTCGACGGACGATGGATAGAAGTCGAACAACAGCGCATGGACGCAGTGATCGTCGCGTCCGCAGGGCGCGCCGCGTGCCGGAAGCTCCGCGACGTCCGCGCCGGCGAACCGGTGGTCTGCGGACATGAGGGCATCCGAGTGACCCCGGAGTTCCGCGAACGCGACCGGCTCGGGTTTGCCTTCATGAGCAACGACGTCTCGTCGGAACGTCGCGTGGAGGGTGCGGTCGGCCGGATCGCCGACATGATCCGGCAGGTCAAGCAAGGTGGCGGACGTGTGGCCGTCGTCGCCGGTCCCGTTGTCGTTCATACAGGAGGGGTCGAGCACTTCTGCGAGCTGATCCGACTGGGGTACGTCAACACGGTGCTCGCCGGCAATGCGCTCGCCGTGCACGACATCGAGTTCGCGCTCTCCGGCACATCGCTCGGGATCGACCTCATCGCCGGCGCGGCCGTCGAGCAAGGGCATCGGAACCACATGGCCGCGATCAACACGATCAACCGGGCGGGCGGCATTCGGCAGGCCGTCGAGTCCGGCGTGTTGAAGTCCGGCGTGATGTACGAGTGCGTCAAACACGGGGTGGAGTTCGTGCTGGCAGGCAGCATCAGAGACGACGGGCCCTTGCCCGAAACCGTAATGGACCTCGTGGAGGCGCAGGAGCGCTATGCCGCGGCGCTGTCGAAGGACGTACAGCTCGTCTTGATGCTTTCGACGATGCTCCACAGCATTGGCGTTGGCAACATGCTCCCCTCGTGGGTGCGTGTCGTCTGTGTGGACATCAATCCCGCCGTGGTGACCAAGCTGTCGGACCGCGGTTCAGCCCAGACCGTGGGCGTCGTGACCGACGTTGGTCTGTTCCTGCACCGTTTGGCGGAAAGCCTGCGCTCGTGACATGCGCGGGTGCGACGCGCCCGATCTCGTGTGTCTACGGCGCGATGACAGGGTCGTCGAGGAGCAGGCGGTAGCGAACGGGATCACCGGCTCGGAGCGCGGGCGCGAACTTCCACGCCTTGACGTGACTCAGGACCATGGCGTCCGACATCCGCGTGGTGCCGAGGACGCGCACCTTCTCGACCGTGCCGTCGCTCGCAACCGTGACTTCAACCGAGGGTCCTGACTTGATTCGCCACGGGCGGATATCGGAGGCCACAGGGGGCGTCGGGGGAACCACATCGGCGTCGGCCGACGAGTACACCGTGTAGTCGAGAGGTTCGGCAACCTCGGCTTCCTCGACAGCCTCCTCGATTGGAGCCGGCGCAGGGTCTGGCGCGGGGGTCCTCGACGACAGCCGGGACTACCGGGGCAACCGCCGCTGCGGGGGCAGGCGCTTTGGCAACTGGAGCAGGCCTGGGGCGACGGACGGGAGGCTCTTCAACCGCCGGAGCAGGGGTCGGCGGCACCGGCGCCGTGACGGGAACGCCGAGGCTCTCGTTCACCGCAGACACGACTGATTCCGCGGTGTTCGCCGCGTCAGAAAGCAGCCTCGTCGCGAGGTCGGGCGACTGGCTTGGCTCCTTCGACTGCACGTTTCCGCATGCGGTCACGAGCGAAGCCACCAACAGGGTGCCAGCACCAAGGAGTCGTCGTTGAGTCATTGACCTACAAACACCCATGTCGCAGTGGCAGGCAAGGACCGCGCCACGAAAAACACTGGAAACGATGTGCGACCATGGGAAAGTTCGAGCGACCGAGTCCACGTGTTATCCTGATTTTCACCATGGGCAGACGCATTTTTCTGTTTCTCCTGACAAATCTCGCCATCGTCCTTACCCTGTCGGTCGTCCTCAGCGTGCTCGGCGTCGGCCAGTACATCGGTCCGGGCGGTCTCGACATACAGGCTCTTGCCCTCTTCTGTCTGGTCTGGGGCATGGGCGGCGCGTTCATCTCCCTGCAGCTATCGCGATGGATGGCGAAGAGGGCCACGGGTGTCAAGCTCGTGGACGGACAAACCGGGCAGGCCGAGCTCGATTGGCTCCATGGCACGGTGGCTCGCTTGACCCAGCAGGCCAACCTGCCGATGCCAGAGGTCGGTGTGTACGATTCGCCCGAAGTGAACGCTTTCGCGACGGGACCGAGCAAGAGCCGGAGCCTCGTCGCAGTGTCGAGCGGTCTTCTACGTGCCATGCGGCGGGATGAAGTGGAGGGCGTCCTCGCGCACGAAGTGGCGCACATCGCCAACGGCGACATGGTCACGATGACGTTGCTGCAAGGTGTCATGAACGCGTTCGTGATGTTCCTCGCACGGATCATCGCGTTTGCGTTGTCCTCGCGCGGTGGATCGCGAGAGGAGCGAGGTGGGGGCTCCAACTTCATCGTCGTCTTCGCGCTCGAAATCGTGCTCGGTATTCTCGGTTCGCTCGTCACCGCCTGGTTCTCCCGGCAGCGCGAGTTCCGTGCCGATCGCGGCGCCGCAACGCTTGCAGGCAAGGAGCGCATGATCGCGGCGCTGCGCCGGCTCGCCGCGAACCGCGAGCTCGTGGATCCACGGCACGAGGCGCTGGCCACGGCCAAGATCAACGGCACCGGAAGCTGGATGGTGTTCTTCTCCACCCATCCGCCGCTCGAAGCGAGAATCGCCGCTCTGGAACGAGCAGCCTAGGTCATTCGAACGTTCGGGTCGTGCGCATCGTTCGGGGCGTTCCCGTTCGAACGATCCGAACGCTCGAACGATCCGCACGATCCGCACGATGTATCACACCCTCCTCTCCACCGACGCCTTGGCGTCGCAGCAGGACGACTCCTGGGTCATCGTCGATTGCCGATACGATCTCGGCAACGAACCATGGGGCGCCGCCCAATATCGCGATGGGCACATCCCGGGTGCGGTGTACGCGGGTCTCAAGCCAGACCTGGCGGCGCCTCCGAGCGGGACGAACGGGCGACATCCGCTGCCGTGCGTCGAGGAGATCGAAGCGGTGTTCGGACGGCTGGGAATCTCATCCGGCGCGCAGGTCGTTGCTTACGACCAGGATACAGGGATGTACGCGAGCCGCCTCTGGTGGATGCTGCGGTACCTGGGGCACGACGCCGTGGCGGTTCTCGATGGCGGCTGGGCGAAGTGGATTCGCGAAGGGCGACCCACGCGAAGTGGAGAGGAACGTCGACCTACAACGGTGTTCAGCGGACGCCGCCGCAAGGATCTGCGTCTCCTCGTCGATCAGGTGAAAGCGGCGCTCGGTGACACGTCTCTGCTCCTCGTCGATGCGCGCTCGCCCGAGCGTTTCGAGGGAAGGAGCGAGCCAATCGATCGCACCGCGGGCCACATCCCAGGCGCCGTGAATCATTACCACAAGCGCAACGTGACAGACGAGGGCGTGATGCACTCCCCCGAGGTCCTTCGTGAACAGTTCGCTGCGACGTTCGGCGAACAGCTACCCACTCAGGTGGTGATGTACTGCGGCTCTGGCGTCACGGCATGCCACAACATCCTGGCGATGGAATATGCCGGCCTGAGCGGCGGAAAGATCTATCCCGGGTCTTGGTCGGAATGGTCGGCAGACCCCACTCGGCCGGTGGAAACGGGGCCGGCCTGAAGTGCAAAGTCGAAAGTGACCGTTCGATAACCTACTTTCTACTTTCTACTTTGAAGTTGGTGAGAGCGTCACCACGAACCCCTCTTGATTCGGCGCTGCGTGCTGGCGATGCTGGCGGATGCGTGAGTAGGGAATCTGCACGAGCACGTTCGTGTCCGGTCCGGCCTCGGGATTCACGACGACGCTGATGTCGGCTGACGCGGACTCGATTTGAGAAGCGGTGCTCACGTCGGTGTACGCAATCACGAAGATCTCGCCGCTCGCGAGCTTGTGCGTCTCGTAGCTGCGATAGCGCCTCGCCGCCCAAATGGGCGCATTCGGTAGCCCAGGCGAATAGGTGTAGCCGTAGACACCGGCCGGCAGCGCATTTACGCCAGTCCCTTCTTCATCCTTGTTCACGATCCGAACCCCGTGCGTGGTTCGGATCTGCTCCTGATCGGCTCGGTCAGGGGTGTTCGTATAGGTGACTCGGCTCATGGCTTAGATTATATCGTTCACACTTCTGGGTTCTTGCTGCTCAGTTCGTGTTCAGGTTCGGTTCGGCGTTCAAGGTTCACGGTTCGGGCTCGGGGTTCGGGGTTCGGGGTTCGAAGCGCGGACGTGAACGCGAACCAAGAACCGAGAACCAAGAACCGAGAAGTGAGAACCGAATGTGAACACGAACCGAGAACAGAGAACTCAGAAGCGTGAACGACTACGTTCTTACACCAATGGCGCAGCTCACTCCGGTTCCCCCGATGCCGCAATAGCCGCCAGGATTCTTTGCGAGGTACTGCTGGTGATAGTCCTCGGCGTAGTAGAAGGGCGGGGCATCTGCAATCTCAGTCGTGATACGGCCGTAGCCGGCAGCGGTGAGGCGATCCTGATATGCCGCCCGCGACGACTCCGCTCCACGTTTGTGTTCTGCCGACAGCGTGTAGATTGCCGAGCGGTACTGGGTGCCTGTGTCGTTACCCTGCCGCATTCCCTGCGTCGGATCGTGATTCTCCCAGAAGATTCGCAGCATCGTCTCGAACGGCGCCTTGCTGGGATCGAACACCACCAGTACGACTTCGGTGTGTCCGGTCATGCCGGAGCAGACCTCGCGATACGTCGGGTTTTGCGTGTACCCTCCCGCATATCCAACCGCGGTCGTGTAGACGCCAGCGGACTCCCAGTACTTCCGTTCCGCGCCCCAAAAGCAGCCCATGCCGAAGACCACTTGCTCGAGACCGGCCGGGAACGGCGGCACCAGCGGATGGCCGTTGACGAAGTGCTCGCCAGGCACCGGCATCGCGTCTGGGCGACCGGGCAGGGCGTCCTCAGGACGAGGGAGACGAAGTTTCAAGGAAGACATAAGAGCCATACAGTATCAAGATGCCTGAAACGCCGGCGAGGTTGCAATCACCGCCTGAACGCCGGCGGCCAGAGGCCGAACAGATCGAGGTCACGGTCCTCTACGAGGACGATTGGCTCATCGCCATCGACAAGCCACCGGGCATGGTGGTCCATCCGACGTACAAGAACTGGTCAGGAACGCTCCTCAATGCACTGCTGTGGCGTGTGCGCGGACGTGAGGCCGTCATACCAAGCATCATCACTCGCCTCGACAAGCAGACGTCCGGCCTGGTCCTTGTCGCCTTGTCGCCTGCCATCCATGCGAAAGTTCAGAGAGACGCCGAGGTCGGCCTGGTAAGAAAAGAGTACCTGGCGCTTGTCGAGGGGGTTCCCTTCCCGGACGCAGGCACGATCGCGTTGCCACTGGCCAGGAGTGCCGAGGATCGCCGACGCGTTGTCGTCATCGACTCCGGCCAGCCGAGCGAAACGCGATACCAGGTCCTTTCGACCGACGGACGGCAGTCTGTCGTGCGGTGCGAGCTCGTGACCGGCCGCACGCACCAGATTCGCGTCCATCTGGCCGCGCGCGGGTGGCCGATCGCCGGTGACGAGGTCTATGGCGGGCCGCACGCCCTTCTCGCCCGCCAGGCCTTGCACGCGTGGCGGGTGAATTTGCCGCACCCGGTCACGCGCGAGCCGCTCCAGCTGGAAGCGCCGGTGCCACTCGATCTTCGTTCTCTGCTAGTGCCTCGCTCGTAGTACCAGTGGACGCGCGACCGCCATCGCCGCGAGTGCGAGGCCAAACGTACACACAATGGTTGCCCCGGTCGGCAGATCGAACTGCACGGAGAAGTACATCCCGAGCATCGACACGATGGTGCCCATGACCCACCCTATCGCGAGCCTGGGACCGATGCGCTCCGAGAACAGCATGCCCCCGACCGAGGGCACGATGAGATAGCAAAACACCAGAAGCACGCCTGCGATCGCGACCGAACGTGTCACGACAAAGCCGAACGACGCGTAGAACAGGAAATCCCAGAACCTCACGGAAACGCCCTTCGCCGCTGCCGCGTGCGCATCCATCGAGATGTCGAGGAACCGCTTCCTGAAGACGTAATGAAACAACCCGAGCACGACGTAGATCGCACCGGTCAGCCATACCTCCGGCCACTGTACCGAGAGGATGTTGCCGACGAGCATGTCCCGAAGGTGCTCCGCCTCTCCTGTCGCCTTGCTGAGCAGAAGGATCACGGCCGCCGATGCGACCGCGTACGAAATGCCGATAATGGCTTCCTGCGGGATGCGGGCCTCGTGGCCTTTGATCACCGCAAAGATCACGGCGCCGATGAGCGTAAACCCCAGGCTCATCCAGTAGATGGCCGGTCCATGCGCGTCGTAGCCTTGCCACACGGCAAGGGCAGCGCCAAGCGAGGCGATCTGCGCGAGCGAGAGGTCGACGAAGATGACCCCTCGCTCGACGACGTGCAACCCGAGGTACGCGTGGATGCCCGCGATGATCAGGCTGGCAACAATCGCGGGCGCGAGAAACTGAAAAATCGCCCAGTCCACGGCGACGCTACTTTCCGGTGGCCTGTTTGAGCGCTCCGGCCAGCAGACTCACGTTGTATTCGAACAGCTGAATGAAATCCGTCGCTTCCTTTGCGCCGCCAACCGACGGAGCCAGCACGAGAACCTTGCCTCCGGGAACCTGACTCGCGATGGCCTGAGGCGTCTTCAAGCTGAAGTACGGCTCGACGACGATGAGCTTGATGCCGCCGCGCTTCATTTCATCGATCAGCTCGATCGTGTGAGAGGGGGATGGAGGAATGCCCGGCTTCGGCTCGACATATCCGATGACCTCGAGCCCGAAGCGCTCCATGAAGTTCGGCCACGAACGGTGATACGTCACGACCTTCGTGCCCTTGTAGGGAGCCATCGTGGCATCCCAGCGTTTCTCGGCGGCCGCAAGATGTCTGTCGAAATCGTCGTAGCGCTGCGAGAAATAGGCCTTGTCAGTTGGCGAGAGCTCACTGAGCTTGTTGCGAATGGCCTGCGCCATCAAACGCCCGTTGCCAGGCTCCAACCAGTAGTGAGGATTGCCGAACGGGTGCACATCGCCCATCGCGCGCGTAATCTGGCCCGTGGGAATTTCGAGAATACGAACGTTCAGCGAGGCGTCGAGATATCCTCGGCCCCCAGGCTGAATCTTTGCGTTGCGGCTGCTCGTCACGAGCGGTGGGAGCCAGCCAATCTCGAGCTCACGGCCGACCGCGATGTAGAGGTCGGCGCGATTCACCGCCAGAATGAAGCTCGGTTTCGGATCGACGAAATGCGGGTCCTGATACCCCTTCGCAAGGGCGGTGACCGCCACTTTGTCTCCGCCAACCTCACGCGCAATCGATGCCAGGTCTTCGGTTGACGTCACCACGTTCAACTTGCTCTGAGCGTTCCCGGTACTACCGGTGAGGAACGTTGCCGCGACCGCCGCGATGATAGAGGTTCTGATATTCATGATGATCCCCTGCGTGCTAGAACGGGTGGGCGCCGTGGGCGCCAATCGAGAACTGGAACTGAAACAACAGCTCGTTCGCCGTCGGGCCTTCCCCGTATTTGATCCGGCGGTACTGACTGCGAACCTGGCTGAACTCGCTCGGCCAATAGGTCACGAGCAGCGAGTGGCCGCTGTCGCGAAGCCCCGCATCATCCGCGCGGTCGGACCGGTCGTATCGCGCTCCGGCGAACCAGCGCCGCGCGAACTGGTAGTCCCCAGAGAGGTAGTACCCGAACGCCGGCTGTAGCCCGTCGGGCTGCTCGCGCCGGCTCCATATCAACTCGGATCGACCAAGGAAGGTGCGATACATCGTCTGGCGCAGCGGACGCCACCGGACCGTGGCGTCCATGCCCCAGATATCGGTCGTGAAGCGACCGACGTCCACATCGTCAACGACGCCTGCAGCGTTGTGACCGCGCGTGTATGACACACCTACGTCCAGGTTCGTGTCGTCTGACAGATCCCGATATCCCCGCAGCCGTCCCACATAGCTCAGATCGCCGCGCGAGCTCGAGCGGAAGACGTCGCCGGAATCACCGCGAAAGACCTGTCCAGTCGCCTCGAGAAAGACCCACGGGTTGCTGATGAGCCGGGCCGCCGAGACGCCAGCATCGGCGATGCCCTCTTCGCCCCCTGTCAGGTTATTGATGACCAGGGGCCGATCGGTCCACGGGATCGCATGGCTGTGGAGGGCGTTGACCTTGCCGAACGCCGCGCGCATCTTTCCGACCTTGACGAGCAGCCCGCCTGGAATCGCGGGGAACGTGATGAAACCTTCCTCGAGATCGACGCCCTCTTCCCCGAACGCCATGAAGAAGTCCGCGCGAGCGTATGGATCGACGATCGCCTGGAAGGAGGCCTCGGATTCGGGCATCTCCAGCGCGGGACTCGGATCGACCGTGTTCCTTCCAGCAGCGCCAAGAAAATTCCCGATGACAGCTATATCGGGGTTGAAGATCTTGGAGGCCGCCGACGCTGTGCCGTAGATCGGTAGCGCCCCCGCCGGACCGCCTGCGCCAGCGGCGCCGGCAGGCACTTCGACCGTTGGCTGCGGGGCCGCGTCCTGCGCCTGTTGCACAGGTGGAGCGGGCACCGCGACGGTCCCTAGACGCGCCTCGAGGGCGGTCAGTCGCTCACCGTATTGCCTCTGGACCTCGGCCAACTCCTGACGGAGCTGCGCAATCTCCTGTTGTAGCGCCTGTGGGTCGCCCGTCTGCGCCGACACCACCGAGCTCGCACCGAGTGGGACGACAACCAGTAAGGCGCACGCTAATACACGTGCCCATTCATGCATCTGTTCTCTCCGACGAATTGAAGGTCTCGAAAACGGGGGATTCCCCCGCAGTGATCACCGACTAGACGAGCGGAGAGGCGGGCGGAGCTCGAAGGGGCGGCTGAGCCGCCGGGGCGGCCACGGAGACCGCGAAGGAATCGAAGTGGACGAGGGCGTCTGCCTCGCTGGCAGCAGTGAACAACACCCGCCCCTCGGTCCGCGGCCGGAACGAGCGCAACAAGTGGCAGACCAGGCAGTGCAGTTGGTGAATATCGGTGTCGGTGGGAGGCGCGGTGAATCGATGCGCATCGGCATCGTGCTCGACGCCTATCGTCAGGCACCCCGAATCGTGGCAGTCGTCCACGTGCGGGGAAACCGCCGACACGCCAAGCGCGACCAGGGACACCATCGCCGCCGTGGCGATACGCGAGGCATGGGCGCGAAACCAGGCGAGCATCGAAGATCCAGGGTAGCGACCACGTCGAGATGTGTCAAGAAAGCAGGCGAAGCCGCCGGGTCTGCTGTGCCGCACCCGGCCTACGCACGTGTAGCGCAGGATAGGTGCAATACGTAGGGCGTGTTCCGGCGGAGCGGGCCCGCCCCGAGTCGTTGTACCGATCACCCCGCTCGTGCCACTCACACGCCGTCAGTTCCTCTGGAGCGCCGCCGCGTCGGTCGGGTCGCTGCGCGCGGCGTCGGACCGGAGCGATGTCATCTGGCCGGAGATCTTGTACGCCCAGTCGTCGGACGGTGCTGCGTCTGGCCTCTTCCGCCACGGCGTCGCCAGCGGGGATCCACTCACCGACCGCGTGATCCTCTGGACACGTGTGACGCCAGCGGACCCTCGGTCCACATCACCAATTGAGGTTCGCTGGCGCATCGGGAGCGATCCGTCGGTCTCGAGCGTGATCGCGCAAGGCGCGATGCAAACCACGAGCGACCGCGACTTCACGGTCAAGGTCGACGCAACGGGCCTGGCCCCAGGCCGGCCGTACTACTACGTGTTCGACAGTGGCGGCGAGCGATCGCCCGTCGGCAGAACGCGGACGCTCCCAGCCGGTGACGTTGACCGCGTTCGGCTCGCGTCAGTCTGCTGCTCCAACTACCCGTCGGGCTTCTTCAATGTCTACCGCTGTGTCGCCAACCGTACGGACCTCGACGCTGTCGTCCACGTCGGCGACTACATCTATGAGTTCCAGGACGGCGTGTATGGCGAAGGCAGCGGGCTCCTCCGAATCCCGGAGCCGCGGCGAGAAGCAGTCACGCTGAGCGACTACCGAATCCGTTACGCCACCTATCGCTCCGACCCAGATCTCCAGGAGGCCCATCGTCAGCACCCCTTCATCGTCGTCTGGGACGACCACGAGATCACCAACGACACGTGGGCGGACGGCGCCGCGAATCACAATCCCGAGCGGGGCGAAGGGGACTGGGCGACGCGCAAGGCTGCTGCCTACCGCGCGTATCTCGAATGGATGCCGATCCGCGAGTCCGCCGAAGCGGGTATCCATCTTTACCGCAGCTTCCGCTTCGGGACACTCGTCGATCTTCTGATGCTGGATACACGCGCGTTGCGGGACAAACAGGTGGCAACGACGGATCTGAAGGCCCTCGTGGATCCGACGCGCACGATCCTCGGGGCGGCACAGGAAAGCTGGCTATTCGACGCGCTGCGCTCGTCGAAACAGGCCGGAACTGCTTGGCGAGTGCTGGGCCAGCAGGTCATGTTCTCGCGCATCGTTCCACCGGGTCAGTCGGTCATGCTGTCGGACACGTGGGAGGGGTACCAGGCGTCACGCGACCGCGTGCTCGATCTCCTGGAGACAGAACGCATACGCGACGTCGCCATCTTGAGCGGCGACCTGCACAGTTCCTGGGCGTTCGACGTGGCGCGCAATCCCTGGAGCGGGTATCAGGGCGCGACCGGCGAAGGATCGCTCGCGGTCGAGTTTCTTGCGCCGGCGATCAGCTCGCCCCCGCTGTTTTCGAGCCCCGGACGCCGTGAGCTCGCCCCGTTTCTGCGGGCGCTCTCGCCGCACTTGAAGTTCCTGGACGGTGACAGCCGGGGATACGTGCTGCTCGACATCACGAAGACGGAGATGCGGGGAGAGTGGTACTTCGTGCCGAGCGTCCTCGAGCGGTCAGCTGAGGAAACGCGCGCGGCGGCCTTCGTCTGTGAGCGGGGGTCGGCACACCTCGCGTCAGCCTAGAGAGCGATTTGCGTTTCGCCGTAGAGCGCACGCTTCAGCGTGCGCGTGTCCGCGGAGGCTAAAGCCTCCGCTCTACGCCGAATCGAAAACGGTCTCAAGGCGGGTTCAATACAATCTCTACCGCGGCCAGCCGTTTTTCGGCAGGCCTGGAGTCACCCGCAGGGCGTTCTGGTAGTACACCTTCCTGAGCACGTTGTCAGGCAGTCCCATCCCGTACAGCTTCCAGAAGGCGTGATAGTCGCGGTAGTAGTCGAAGTACTCGTCGTTGGTCTCGAGCACCCGCCAGTAGTACGGAAACTCCGTTGGCGCATACGTGTCCTTGCCGAAGAGAATCCGGTCCTGGTACTTGACGAAGAACTCGTTGGCTGCGCGAGGCGTGCGACCCAGATCGTAGAGAATCGCTGCGAGCTCGAGAACGATGTTCGGGTGCGCATCGAGCAGCTTTCCCGCCCGCGCGAGATCGTTCGCGTGCCACCCGAAGTGCGCCACGATGAAGCGTGTCTTCGGGTGCTTCCGGAAGAGCTCGTCGCGTTCGGCGGAGAGCGTCTCCCACGAGACCGGCACGAGATAGCGGCGCCGATCGGGGAACAGCGAGAGCTCGAGCCAGCGCTCGTTGTGCATATCGAGCGGCTTGAAGAACTCGGGCGGCTCCCCCGTGTGAATGATGACAGGAATGTTCAGCCGTCCGGCCGTCTCCCAGAGTGGCGCGAGCTCCGGATCGGTGATCTGCAGACGGCGTGCCGTCCGCCTTCTTCGTGTCCATCCCGGTTTCTTTGAAGATCTTGAAACCGATGGCGCCGCTCTTCACGTCGGCCTCGAGCTGAACGGCGGCCTTCTGTCCGTAGCCCGGCCCGACGTCGCTGAATCCATTGAGGCCGTTGGCAAACACGGTGAACCGGTCGGCGTACGGCGTGCTCTTGATGTAGTCCACGCGCTGCTTGACGGCATCGCCGAATCCGCCGCTCAGATTGTTCAGCACGCGGATATTCAGCGCGTCCATCTGCGTGATCAGGAAGCTGATGGTCTCTGGCGTGGGCCCGGTGTGGCTGTGGATGTCGACGACCGGAAACTTCGCCCTGGGAACCGCGATGCTGCTTCGGCGACGAGCGAGGTCTTCGGCCGATAGTCGACGATGTTGGGCGGAGGAAACTCGGGAGCCTGGCACGTGCCCACGCGCACGAGCGTCGTGCCTGGCGGGCACTCTTCCCCAGGCTGAATCGCCACGCCGCGGCCTCGGCCGCCTGCGCCGCCCTGCCGGGCTGGCCCCTGGGCCAGAGTGAGCGCCGAAGCCAGCGTGGCGACGACCAACACGAACGCAGCACGTGAGTTGAGCACGAAGCCTCCTGCGCTCCAATCATACCCAATGGCCGGGCACGGCCTGACACCGGCTGCTAGAATCGCCAGGGGCCGCATGAAGCGACTGATTTCTCTCATTCTTCTGGGCGTCACCGCGTCGTTGACGGCGCAACAGGACGAGGGCCTGTTGACTCGCGCACGTGCGCTGCACCGACAGGTCCCGCTCATCGACGGACACAACGACTACCCCTGGGCCCTCCGAGAGAACAATGCCGAGCGCGACTTCGGCAAACTCGATATCAGGGTTCCGCAGCCGAAGATTCACACCGACATTCCGCGGCTGCGCGCCGGAGGCGTCGGCGGTCAGTTCTGGTCTGTCTACATCCCGGCCACCATCCAGGGCTCGGAGGCGGTTCTCGCGACGCTCGAACAGATCGACGTCGTCCATCGGATGACGCGCCGCTACCCAGACACGTTCGAGCTGGCAACAACGGCCGCCGACGTGGAACGGATCTTCAAGACGGGCAAGATCGCGTCACTCATCGGCATGGAGGGAGGGCACTCGATCGACGACTCGTTGGCAGCACTGCGGATGTTCCATGCGGCCGGGGCACGCTACATGACACTCACCCACAGCACGAACCTGCAGTGGGCCGACTCCGGTACCGACAAGCCAAAGAGCGGCGGGTTGTCGCGATTCGGCGAGGAGGTGGTCCGAGAGATGAATCGCCTCGGTATGATCGTCGACCTCAGCCACACCTCCTCGGAAACGATGGAGGATGCGATTCGCGTGTCGGAGGCGCCGGTCATCTTCTCCCATTCAGACGCCCGTGCCCTGCGCGATCACGGACGCAACGTACCTGACAACGTGCTGCGGCTCCTACCGAAGAACGGGGGCGTCGTCATGGTGACGTTCGTGCCGAACTTCCTCGTGCGCGACGGGAAGGCCACGTTGACGGACGTGGCGAATCACATGGATCACGTACGAAAGGTCGCGGGGCCGGATCACGTCGGCATCGGCGGCGACTTCGACGGCAATCCGACGATGCCGGTCGGTCTCGAAGATGTCTCGAAGTATCCGGCGCTAACCGCCGAACTGCTCCGGCGCGGCTGGTCGGACACGGATGTGAGAAAGGCCCTCGGCCTGAACGTGCTACGCGTAATGAGGATGGTCGAGGAGGCAGCCGCGCGCCTTCAGCGGACGCGCGAAGCATCGACCGCGACGATCGAGCAGCTCGACGGACACTGACGACGCCCGTTACCCCCGGCGCATGATCTCCACGTACTTCGACAGGAGCGCTTTGTACGGCCCCTCGTATGCCCGCACGTACCGAGCGAGCTTGGTCAGATCGGATGCCGGTAACACGAGGCGTTCGCGGGTCGCAACCTGGTACTGCGCGTAGACGGCGGCCAGCAGCGCCGTCTGATCCGTCGGGTTGCGCGACAAGTAGCCGTCGAGCACCGGAAGAGCCTCTTCAAATCGTCCTGTCATCAGGTACGCCGCCATCAGCCGATGGCCGATATCGTCGTCGGCGGGTGTTCGCTGATACGCGGGTTTCAAGATATCGATGACGGACCCCGGCTGGCCGTCGCGAAGTCGCGCATCCGCGAGCAGCGTATAAGCGAATAGCGGTCTCGTCTCAGTGCCGAGCGCCATCTGCCACACGCCGGCCGCATCACGGTCGCGCCCGGCGGCAGCGAACGCGGCGCCCAGGTAGAACGCAGCGGCAAAGAACTCGCGCCTCGGTCCCGCCGCGACCTCGAGTTGCGTCACCGCCTGATTGAGCTGCCCCTTCGAGTACCAGTCGAGGCCCTTGAGAAAGGCGGCCACTTCCTGATCTCCAGATGTGAGCGCCTCGACTGCGGCCGATCCGTATCGTCCTGCACGCGCGTCAGCCAGCGGCCCCTTCATGGCGGGGAACCGCTTCTCGACCGAGTCGAGCATGGGCCCCAGTACCCGGGCCGACATCGCGACACGTGGATCGAACTTGGTGACGCTCCCTTGCATGAACGGCGACGCCAGCGATGAGGCATCGACGGGCTCGAGGATGAACGGGCGCACCAGCACGCCTGCGACATTCCCGTCGCGCGTGATCCTTGCGCGCGCCACGTACCGGCCCGGCGGCAACAGCGTGGCCGACAAGACACCCTGGGCCCTTCGCTGCGTCGGCTCCGTGCCCACGACGATCTCCGAGGGACCCGTGAGGAGGGCCTGGGAATCCTGATCGTCGGCAATCTCGAAGCTCACTTTCGTGGTGTCGAGCGTGCCGTTTGCCGTGGCGTATAACTCCATGAAGGCCCCGAGATTTCCGTGGACTCGCGGCTCGACACCGGGTCGGATGCGGGGGGTCCCGGCGTTACCCGCATCGCCGACCAGCAAGTCGCCCAACGCGAACTCTTCACCGCCGAGCTTCCACGCGTTGACCTCTCGAATCACGCCACCGCGCCGGCCGGTCGCGTCGACGACTCCGAAGCGCAGCGAGTAGTTCCCAGGCTCGACCACGATCTCGCCGAGGTAGTCGCGCGGGGCATTCTCCACGCCGTTGGGAACTGACAGCACCCGTTTCTCCGCGGAACCCGAGACGACCATACCCTCGCTGTCGAGCAACACGTACCCGACCGTGAACTCCTCCGGTTCGCCTCCCGGCTGCCCTACTTCGGCTGCGACCACGATCCGCGCCTTGTCGCTCGTCGGATCCTTCTGGGTGAAGGTCGTGACGCGCACGGGCACCTCCGCGACCCCGAATGGTGACTTCAGCGTGTCGAGCAGCGTTTCCTCGGCCTTCCTTCCTTGTCGTCGTCGCAGACGAGAGCACGAACGCCCGTCGTGATTTCACCGTCACATTGCGACGCATCACCTCGACATCGACCCGATGCGCTTCGCCATCACGATCGCCGGGGATCTGCTCCACGCCCAGCAAGTAGTACGCGAGCATGTCACCCGCGAGGCGATCGAAAATGGTCTCGCCGGTTCCGATGATGTTGTACAGAGACCCTCGGGACCCGGCGGCCAGATCGGCAAGACCAGACACCTGCATGTCGCGGTCTTCGGTCACCGTCGGCCCCAGTTGTCCGACGGTAATGTCGTCGCGTGGCACGTCCATCAGGAGCACGTTGATGGTCACACGCGCGTACGCAGCCGCTCGGATGATGCTGTCGAGTTCGCTCGGCGTGTCGAGGACGAGCCCTTCAGACATCAGGATCAGCGTCTTCGGCCCCTCCATGACTGACAACGCCAGCAGCAGATTGTAGAGACCGCGCAGCGAGTCGATCGAGTTCTGGCGGACGGTGCGCACCATGTTGCTGCTCTCGCTCAACACGTCGCGTTCGCACTGCTCGCGCGCGAATCCCGTGACGCGTGGGCACTCGCGCGTCACCACCTCCTCGTAAGCCCGCGCGTCCGCCTTCTCCGTGATCGCAACGGCCTCGTACATCCCGATGTTGAACTTGCCAGGAAACGGAGACTGCCGTCCGACCACACGCTCCATCGCGCGCTTGATGCGGGGATAGTCGGACGTGAACGCGACCTGAATGCCGGGATCGGGGTAGGCCACGAACGCCACGCGGTCGGCAGGGCTGAGGCGGTCGAGAAACTTTCCGGCCGTGGCCAGCAGGGGCCGCGCGGCGCCAAACCGGATCCCCAATTGATCGACCGCGAGCACGATCTGACGCCCGTTCATGGGCTTCAGGTTCGTCGTGTACAAGGACTCGAAGGGGTCGGCGGCCTCCCGGCGCGCGGCCTCGACGTCGATTCTCACGTGCTCCGCGGAGACGACGCGCCGCGGTTGGCCGTCGATCTTGACGACGAAGTCGGGGGGCAGCAGATTCTCGACAGGCTGGCCCTTCTGATCGACAACCGCGACGTCAACTTCAATGAGGTCGATGCCGGTTCGAAAGGTGGGACCCTGAGGGGCGGGGTCCTGGGCAGGCGGCGCCTGCGCTTGCCCCGCAAGCGACACCCCGACGGCAGCCCATATCAGGACGCTGGCAGCGAGTTTCTTCATGAGGTTCTCCGCGCGAACGGTTCCCCCGGGTACAACGAGTCCATCTCAAATCAACCTGAGGAAAAACGAACGCAAGGGGGGACATACGGGACTCGTTCGGATCGTTCGAGCCGTTCGAATCGTTCAGGCGGTCCGTTGTTCCTTGGATCCTGATAACCGTGCCTTCGGAGGGATCGTTCGAGTCGTTCGGGTGATCCCGCAGATTGTTGTGATCTAAGAACTCGGTTCGAAGAACTCGAGCGGCTGGTCCCTGGGAACTGATGGCATTGAGCATTGCATGTCCCTCCGCCCGTACGAAATCACCACTTACGATCGGTGTGAGGGCGGGATAGGCGAGGTGTATCGGCGCCGGGTCCGTTGCGGCACGGCCAGACCTGCGGAGGTTGGACGTTCGAGCCGTTCAAGCGGCGGGGCGATGTTCGGACCGTCGATCCTTGCGTCGCGCGAGCCAGTCGAGCAACACGACTGTCCAGCCAATCAATGCGATGCCACCGAGCATCACAACAATGGTCGTCATCGTCTTTCTCCCGACAGCACGTAGGTGAGTCCCGTGAACACCGACCAGATGGCCACTCCAACGATCGCCACCCACGGGGAGAACACGTCCTGACCTATCGCCTGTCCGAACACCAGAGCCCCGACGGCCAGGTTCGCGAGGTCACCAAACTTCTCCGCCAGGATAGCGCGCCGGCCTCTCGTCAATCGTAGCATCGTCGGTCCACACCTCCGGGCCGAGTAGATGCCACGACCTTGCCACGCCAAGACCGCCAGGAATACGAGGACCCGCGCCGAGACGTTGGCAATTCTTCCGACGTCACTTGCTGACGGACTCGGCGAAACCGCCATCCGTACACGAACAGTCGCTCGTTGAATCCCGAATTACGTGAGCGCCCACCACAGCACTCCCGTCGCGGTGAGCACGACCGCACCGAACAGCGGAAACGCAATGAGCGACGCGACGAACAGGATCGTGAGCGTGGCGACGAACGCGATGGGCCCGAGCGGCCACAACAGCGCCAGCACGACGCGGGCGAGCGGCCGCGCATCGATTCTGAGGAGCCCCCACACGACACCGGCAACGTAGACGAGTAGTCCCAGATTCACAACGCTGAAGCCCATGGCTCTACGTCCAGGGCGTACCGTCGAACAGGTTACACTGGCCCCCCATGAAAGCCATCGTCGTTCGTGAGTTCGGGCCTGCGGAAGTCATGAAGCTCGAGGATGTCCCAGATCCCGTCCCGGGACCGGGACAGGTCGTGGTGCAGGTGAAGGCCGTGGGCATCAATCCGGTGGATACCTACATCCGTGCCGGTACGTACGTCCGCAAGCCGAACCTGCCTTACACACCTGGCACCGATGTGGGCGGTGTCGTCGCGGCTGTCGGGGCGGAGGTCACGGGCTTCAAGAACGGCGACCGCGTGTACACCAACGGCACCGTCAGTGGGTACGGCGCGTACGCCGAAGCGACGCTGTGCGACAGCGCGCAAGTGCATCCGCTAGCGGATCATCTCTCTTTCGCACAGGGTGCGGCGATCGGTACGCCGTATGGCACCGCGTGGCGTGCTCTCTTCGACCGCGCCCGCGCACAGCCCGGGGAAACACTGCTCGTGCACGGGGCCAGCGGAGGCGTCGGCATCGCCGCGACGCAGCTTGCGCGTGCCTACGGTATGCGTGTGATCGGAACCGCCGGTACCGACAAGGGTGCCGCGCTCGTGCGCACCCAGGGAGCGCACGAGGTGCTCACCCACCGCGATGCCGGCTACCTGGATCGAATCATGCCGCTCACCGGTGGACACGGCGTGGACGTGATCCTCGAGATGCTCACCAACGTGAACCTGGACAAGGATCTCGAGGTACTGGCGTTCCGTGGACGCATCGTATCCGTCGGCAACCGCGGCCGCGTCGACATCGACCCGCGCAAGCTGATGAGCAAGGACGGCACGATTCTCGGTATGACGATGTTCAACGCGACAGCGGAGGATCTCCGAACCGCTCATGCGGCGCTCGTCGCAGGACTCGAGAACGGTGCGCTCAAGCCAGTCGTGAGCCGCGAGTTCCCGCTCGCGCAGGTCGCTCAGGCACACGCCGCGATCTTGGAGCCTGGTGCGCTGGGAAAGATCGTGCTGATTCCGTAGGGACAATCACCGCGAAAGGCCACAGAGCCACAGAGGCACGGAGAGAATGAAAGCAAATCGGCTTCTGAATCTCCGTGCTGCACTGTGATCTTGCATTGTTTGAGGTGCTTACTTGGTGGAAGCGCGTTCCAGCTCTTCGTCGATGATGGCGGCGAAGACTTCGTAAGGCTGAGCGCCACTCACGAGCCGGCCGTTGATGAACGTGGTCGGCGTTGATTCCACGCCGAGCCGCGCGCCGATGCCCATCTGCTCCTGCACACGGTCGCCGTACTTCGCCGTGTCCATGCAGGCGCTGAACTTCGCGGCGTCCAAACCTGTGTCGGCCGCGTATTTCTTGAGAAACTCCACATCGAGCATCTGCTGGTTGGCAAAGAGACGGTCGTGATACTCCCAGAACTTCCCTTGCTCCCGAGCGCACTGCCCGGCTTCCGCGGCCCTGAACGCCTGAGGGTGGATGGCCGTCAGCGGGAAATCCTTCCAGACGATCCGGACCCGATCGCCGTACGTCTCACGGATACGCTTGAGCGTGGGCATGACGCGCGCGCAAAACGGACATTGAAAATCCGAGAACTCGACCAGCGTCACCGCCGCCTTGGCGTCACCCATCGCGGCGTCGTCGGCGACAACGTTGACGTCGTACCGGGGCGGATCGAGCGAGAGACGGATTGCGGGGCCCGCCTTGCGCAGCTCGGCCACGAGAGTTGTGTACGCCGTGGAGCGCTGCTGGTCCTCCAGGTATCTGCGGATCGTTGACGCCATCGCGTCGAACCCCCGCCCCTGCATCTGCCCCTGGTTCTCCTGAAAGAAGGCGGCCACCTGACCGTCCGTGACCGGCTTGGCTCGCTTGGCGATCTCGGTTTCGGAATACTGCGTTGGGGTCACACCCGCGGCCTTGGCGGCCTGCTCGATCAGCATCTCCGCGACGATCCCGTCGAGCGCGTCCTTGCGTCCGTCGTACATCCTCTGAACGGCCTGCGCATGATCGGCTGGCTGCTCGTTGCGCCATCGATCATCGAGCTCCTCGAGCGTGATCGTCCGGTCGCCTACGCGCGCGGCCACGTCCGACCCAGCCTGTACGGCTTGTCCCGCCGGCGTCTGTGGCTGCTGGGCCGGGGTGGAACAGGCGAGCGCGAGGAGAATCGCACAGGTCGCGAACAGTCTCATGAGCGTGATCATAAAGGAATCGCGTCGGGTCAGAGAATCCGATACCGCCGGACGTCTGGCGCCACCTCGACCAGCTCCTCAATCTGCGCCAGCGCGGCCTTCAGATGTGGCGTCTCGGCATGCCGATCAAGCGCAGCATCGTGACCCCACCGCTCAACGAAGCAGAAATCGCGCGGATCGGTCGGGTTGACGAGTAAATCGTACTGATAGCAATCCACTTCGCGGCGAGACGGAGCGACAAGGGCGATGAGAATCGCCTTCAGGTCGTTCTCCTTCCCAGGTTTCGCCAGAAAACGTGCCACCACATGAACGGTTGCGGCCATCAACAATACCTCGTGCCCTTGGGCACTTCCACGTCCCACCATAGCTGTCAGGGTCGGCGTGGGACGCCGGCCGAGATCGGCCCGAAAACACTACATACGATGTCACACGTCGTGGTCAGGGACCGGAAATGTCGAAAAACCAGGGGCGGATGACAGGTTTACTCCGCGGAACGATCGTTGCTAAGCTCGTGCTAGTGCGATTACCCCTGATTCTGTCGGTTGTTCTCCTGGCGACCTGCATCGTTGCCGGGCAGGAAGCGACGTTCCGGTCGGGGACCCGAATCGTGTCGGTGGACGCCACGGTCATCGACGCCAACGGTCGATTGGTACCCGGACTGGAGCGAGAGGATTTCACGATCCTGGACAACGACAAGCCGCAGGAGATCACGTTCTTCGACAACAACGTGCAGCCGTTCACCGTCGTCGTCATGATGGATTTCAGCGCGAGCATGACGGCCAACCTGGATCGACTCAAGATGGCAGCCGAGCAGTTCGTTCTCCGGATGCTGCCGGCGGACAAGGGCCAGGTCGGCGCCTTCAGTGACAAGATTCAGTTCAGCGGCACCTTCACGAACCGACGGGACGACCTGATCTTCGCGCTGAGGGATTTGCAGTTCGGCAACCCGACCCGATTGTACGACGCGATCAACGAGAGCATGGCCACGCTGAAGGGCATCGAAGGTCGCAGGGTCGTACTGGCGTTCACCGACGGCGACGACACCGCGAGCCGCGTCGGGATGGGCGACGTGCTCGACCGCGCCCGCGATGAAGAAACGATGATCTACGCGATCGGCCTCGAGTCGGAATACTTCAACGGTCAGCGGCAGGTACGCACGCGGCCCGACCGAGGACTGCGCCGGCTCGCCGACGAAACCGGCGGCGGCTACTTCGAATTGAAGAAAGCCGACGACCTGGGTCCCACGTTCACCCGCGTGGCGCAGGAGCTGCACAGCCAGTACTCGCTCGGTTTCACGCCCGCGACGCTCGATGGACGCGAGCACAAGCTGACCGTCCGCTTGAGACAGGTGGGCATGACCGCGCGAGCGCGTCGGAGCTACATCGCCGCAGAAGACCGCCTCACCAACCGCCAATGAGAGCCCCCGGGGCGGGTTCCTTCGCCCGAGGCAGGGTCGCCAATCAACATGCTCAGTGAACAGGACTTCCGTCTCGAGGCGGACCGCGCGCTCGAGCAGGCCCAGCAGGCGCTGCTGCCGCTCGCCGATCAAGAGGGCTTTGAGGTCGAGCTGCAGAATGGTGTGCTGCAGATCGTTTTCGAGACGCCAACCGTCGGCAAATTCGTCGTCAGCCCCAACGCACCCGTCAGGCAAGTGTGGGTGTCGGCAATGTCTCGGAGCTACAAGCTGTCGTGGACCGACGACACGCGGGTTTTCAAGCTGGACGGCGAATCCCTGAACGCGTTGCTCGAGCGTCTGGCGCTCGAACAGATCGGTGGCCTGAGCCAGTAGACGGACGCGCCTTCGCAGAGCGCACGCTTTAACCGCTTTTCGATTCGGCGTAGAGCGGAGGCTTTAGCCTCCGCGGACACGCGCACGCTGAAGCGTGCGCTCTACGGCGAAACGCAACGCTCAGCTTCGTAGAGCGCATGCTTTAGCGTGCGCGTGACAGCGACCGTCATCCGTCTCGTGGCGGCCACGCGGTTCCTCGAGCATGTCCTGGCGCACCTGTTCATGCGTCGCATCCCATCCTGACGCTCGCGACACGAGCAATCGACACGCGACGTCGCTGGCGCTGTCGTCAACCAGCGAACCTTCGCCGTCAAGCACACGCTCATGCTGGCGTTCTGCAACCCGCGCACGGCTCGAGCGTGCCGGGCGCAGCAGGGTCTCGCCCGGGGCCGCGCGCACCCGCACGCCAGCCGGCTTCACAAAGGCCGACACGCGGCCGACCTGCCTGGCCTCACTGACAAATCGCGGCACGTGTCTGACAAATCCTGACAAAACGTGCCAGGCCCATGCCCATGACTGACCAGCGGCGCACGACCCTGCACTGGCACCAGACCTGCCATGTGCAGCATGGGCGTCGTCCGCCTGGTGGATCACACGAACTCGGAAGCGAGGTAGCTGAGTGGCAACAGGCGGCGCGCAGGTCACGGGTGAGGCGTTCAACGCAGACACCTCGCTCGTTCACGTCGATCCACCGTTCCGCCGCGCGTATCGTCAGGTCGTCGCCGTTGCGGCGGTTGCCGTCTACGCGGTCTATCTGGTGTACCGCGGGCTCTTCACGATCAATCCAGATGCGCTCGTCTTCTCGCTGGCGGTGTACCTTGCCGAGATTCACGGCTTCTTCTCGCTCATCTTCTTCTATTCGCAGATCTGGAGCCTCCGGGGACGCACGGTACGCCCACTCCAGACGCCGCTGACCGTCGACGTCTTCATCACGACATACAACGAAGACATCGACCTGCTGCGCCAGACCGTGCGGGCCGCGATCCAGATGCGGCATCCGCATCGCACGTTCGTCCTGGATGACGGACGACGACCGGCGGTGCGCGGCCTCTGCGCCGAGCTCGGCTGTGAGTACATCACGCGTGCCGACAACGCCCACGCGAAGGCCGGCAACTGGAACCACGCCTTTCTTCAGACCGACGCCGACCTGATCGCCACCTTCGATGCGGACCATGTGCCACGTGCCGACTTCCTGGAGCGGACGCTCGGCTTCTTCGACGACCCGAAGGTCGCGCTCGTTCAGGTGCCGCAGCGGTACCACAACCTGGACTCGCTGCAGCACCGCGTGAGCTGGCGCATGCGGCGCCTGTACGGCGAGCAGGACGTGTTCTTCAACCTCGTCATGCCCGGGAAGGACCACTGGAACGCCAGCTTCTTCTGCGGGACCGGCGCGGTCCTCCGCCGCGAGGCGCTCACGCCTTCCGAAGGGCTCCTGACCGGCACCATCACCGAGGACATGCACACGTCCCTCGTGCTCCAGGCCGCCGGCTGGAAGTCCGTGTACCTGAACGAGCTGCTCGTCACCGGCCTGGCGCCGATGGACTTCTCGAGCTACAGCTCGCAGCGGCTGCGCTGGGCCGAGGGGAATCTCAAGATCCTCCATCACGTGAACCCGCTGACGTGCAGGGGCCTCACACTCACGCAGCGGCTCTGCTACTTCGCGTCGATGTACCACTGGACGATCGGCTTCCCGAAGATCGTCTTCTACCTGGCACCCCCGCTCATCCTCTTCACGGGAGAGTTTCCCATCGCTCGCTTCGACCGGGAGTTCCTGATGTTCTACGGTGCGCACCTGCTGTCGCTCATCGCCTCGTACAAGGTGCTGAGCCGCGGGACGGGGCGGCTCCTGATGGACGAGCTCTTCAACATGGCGAACTGCTTCACGCTGCTCATCGCGGCGAAGCGATCCCTGTTCGGCCGCGGCGAAGGCACGTTCGTCGTCACGAGCAAGCGAGGCGGCGAAGGACGCGAGGATCGGGTTGTGGCGCCCCACTTCGTGCTCATCGTGATCTCCATCCTCGCGCTCGTCTGGAGCGCGCTCGGACTCGGATTCGGCGTCACCGAAGACGTGGTGGGTGCGGGCGTGGCGGCCTTCTGGGCGGTCTACAACCTGTCGCTCATGGCCGCCGTGGTGGGCTTCGCGCTCCGGCCGCTCCAGAAGCGACAGTCCGTGCGCTTCCGCACGGCCGTCCCGGTTGAAGTCGTGGACGAACGGTCCCAGTCGCTCGCCGGGGTAACGCTGGACGTCTCCGAAGGCGGGTGCACGCTGCTCTGGCCCCGGGCAATGCCGGTCGGTGCGCGAGTGCGGCTGCGCCTCCACTTCGGCCCGCGGGTCGTGACGTGTCACGGCGAAGTGCGGTCGATCAAGGACCGTCCCAGCAAGGGCTGGGTGGGCCACGGCGTCCAGTTTCTGCAGGCCGATCAGGCCACCGTGGACGAGCTGGCCGACGCCATCTACAACATGACGGTGCCCGACATATTCACTCGCCTGTCGCAGCGGTCATGGCTCGTCCGTCAGTGGACCGACCTGGTCGCGCGGGTCAGGAGAGGTGCGGGCTCCCGGGCCGTGCGGCGGGAGGCCTACCTGCCCGTGCGCGTGGGCGACGCGGCTGGCGAGTTCCTGGCCACCACCCGTGACTTGAGCGCCAACGGCCTGAGTCTCATCGCTCCGAGAGCTCTCGACGTCGGCACCGAAGTCAGCGTGCGGCTCACGTCGGGCGCAAAGGAGTGGCGCCAGGTCGCCATCGTCACGCGGGTCGTGCCGGTGCGGTCGGCCCGGCCGGAGTTCTCGACGTGGCACCTGGGACTGCGCCTCCGCCCGTCAGACGCGAGCGCGCTCGACAGCCTGCTCCTCGAGGAGGCCGCGTGAAGCACGGGTGGCTGTGGCTCGTGGCCGGCCTGGTGACGCTCGAGGCCGGAGTCTTCTATCTGCGTCACGATGACGTCGTGGCGCTGAGTCGCTCGGCCGACTCGCTGGCGTCGGATCCGACGTTCGCCCGCACGGCCAGGACGGTGCTCGAGCGCGAACAGGTCACCCGGCGGGTGCTCGAGCGAATCGCCGACGCGGCGAGCCGTCAGCAGGACCGCGCTCTGCAGCTGGCGGCCCTCGATCGCATCGCGGCGCTCGTGCCCGCAGACCGCGACGTGCAGCTTCGAAGGGCAGACGTGCTCCGCGCGATGGGGCGGCTGAACGAAGCCGAGATCCTGTATGCGCGGCTGACGGCGAGTTCCGCAGGAGACAGGCCGTGACGATGCGGTGGGCGGCCGCACTGGTCGCACTCGCCACGCTCGCCGTCTCCCCAGAGTACGCCGGGGCTCAAGCCGCCCCGACGGCCAACCAGCAGGTCACCGCCCTCATCGGTCTGGCCAGGACTGCCCGCGACCAGGGACGTCACGCGGAGGCGGTCCGCCACTTCCAGGCGGCCAGCCGTCTGCGCGCCTTCGAGACACCGCTCCTGGTGGAATACTTCTGGGTGGCGCAGCGCGCCGATGCCGCCATTGCACGAGACCTCGGTCAACAGATCCTTCGGGTCGACCCCCGGGACGCGGCCGTTCGCGACGGCCTCGTCGGCGTGCTGGCCATGGCCCGTGACGAGGCTGCGGTGCGCTCGGTCGCCCAGGCCGGGGCCGCGCTGGATCCACGCGCTGCCCTCTGGCCGCGACGACTGGCCGAGAGCTTCCTGCGGGCGGGCGACGGCGCTCGTGCCGCTGAGCACTTCAAGAGAGCCGCGTCCCTCCAGGGCGGCGGTGACAGCGACCGTGCGATGTACGCCCTGGCGCTCGAGAGCACGGCGGACCAGGCCGGCGCCGCAAGCGCATGGAACGAGGTGGACGAAGCCGTGTGGTCGACTCGGCCGGAATGGACGGCCAGTCGGATGCGCGCCCTCGCGGCCGTACGTCCAAAGGCCGTCCCGCCTCCGGTGACACCCGGACCGCCGAAGCACGCTCGTCCACCGGCCGCGCGGACACCCGACGAGCACGTGCCGACGTCTGCCGAGATCGTCGCGGTAAGCCACCACGCGCTGGCGACCGATGCCTGCGCGACTGGCCCGCTGGCGGCGCTCGAGCCGCTCGCGGATCCGGAACCCTTCATCGCCGCCGTGGCGTCACGTCCGGCGACCTGCGCTGGCCAGACCGCCTGGGCCGTGCGAGCCGGAGAGCGGGCGATCGGACTCGGCCGCTTCGCCGACGCCCTTCGCGTGGTCCAGCCTGCCGCGACCTCTGAGGATGCGCCGCCGGCCTTGCGGGAGCAACATGCGGTCCTCCTGCACTGGACCGGCGACGATGAGCGTGCGGAACCTCTGCTGCGCGAGGTTGTCGCGGAAGCCACTGCACCGGGCCGCGCGACCGATGCGCTCATCGATGTCCTGCGCGCCAAGGGACGTCCAGATGAGGCGTGGCCGCTCGCGCTGGATCGATGGGGCCACGCGAGCGCGCCTGCAGAACGACGCCTCGCCGTGGCATCGCTGGCGCTCGAGACGGGTCGCCTGGACGAGGCGCTCTCCCGCGCGAAAGCGCTCGACCACAATCGGGAGGTGGGCCCGCAGGCGCGATCGATCGCCGCGAGCGCGCTTCTCGCCAGCGGACGCGCGGAAGAGGCCAAGGCCATGCTGGGCATGCTCGGCCCGGATCCGCAGGGGGCCCTCACCTGGCTCGATGCGGTGGCGGCGATGCAGGGTGTCACCGCCGCCCTGCGGGCCGCACAGCCGGTATCGGATCGGGTCGATCGACCCTGGGCCGACGTCATCGCACGGCGAGCCCTGTGGCACGCACAGCTCGGCCAGGGAGGCGAGTCCCAGCAGTTGCTGAGCCGACTCGACGCTATCGATCGGCGACGCCGGGTCCTCGCCGCAGCCGAGATCGCACTCGGTACCGGCCGGCCCGCCGACGCAGTTCCCGGCTTGCGAGAGCTCACAGCCCACCCGTCGCTGGAGTTTCGGGCCACGGATCTTCTCTCTACCGCGCTGGCCGAGCAGGAACAGTGGGATGAGGCCCTGGCGACACTGGCCGGTCTGCGCGGGCAGCGGCCTCATGACATGCGCCTGGCCATCCGGGAAGCTTCGTGGCGCGACCGGCGTGCGCCCTCGTCTCTGACGTTGACAGAGCTCGAATCGCTCGTCGCCGCCGCACCTGCCGTCGGCGACGGCCCGATCATCCTGGCTCGAGCCTACATGCGCAGCGGACGCCCCTATCACGCGTGGGCCGTGCTCGAAGAGCACCCGGCAGTGTCGGTCGAGAGGCGTCTTCTGAGGGCGGAGATTGCGGCCGCGTTGTGGGGCGCTGCCGACGCCGAGTTCGAGGCGCTGACGAGCGGCGAAGACGCCGATCCGGCGTGGTACCTCGCATGGGCCGACGCCTACGGGAACGGACCTGATGCGCGTCGAGTCCTCGACATGGCAACTGAGCGCTTTCCAGCTGACCCGCTCCTGCACGAGCGGCTCGCCGTGACCGCCTGGGCTGGACTCGATCGCGAGACCGCCCTTGGTGCGGCCGACGTCGCGCTCTCCTCCGACCCACGTCGTCTGGGTGCATGGTTCGTACGAATCGCCGGCACGAGCGGTCGGCCGGACGAGACGGCGGAACTCGTGGACCGATTCGAGCGTCAGTTCGCCAATTCGCCAGCGGCGCTTCTCGACATGGGCGACATGCTGGCCGGACTGGCGCGGTCGCCTGAAGATCCCGCGGCTCGGAAGGCCCTGGAGTGGACGAGCCGCATCCGTGCGGAGCAGCCGAATCTCGACGCGGCCGTCGTGACGGAGGTCCGTCTGCTCACCGCCCTGGAACAGAACCAGCGTGCGATGTCGGAAATCGACGCGCTCATCGCACGGCAGCCCACATTGCCCGAAGCCCACAAGCTGCGGGCGGAGCTACTGGCGCACGTCGGCAGCTACGCCGAGGCCGTTGCGGCCTACGACGAGTACCTCGTGCTCGCGCCGGGCGACCTGGCCGCGCGCCGGCAGCAGGCGCGAATCGAGGGATGGCGCGGCGACACCGGATCGGCCCTCGCCCGGTACGAGAAGCTGCGTGAGCACGCCCCTGACGTACCAGCCATCGAGGAGGAGGTGGCCGCCAAGCGAGCCTACTACAGCGGCCGATGGCGCGAGGCACTCGTCCACTACGACGCATGGCTCGCGCTCGAGCCCGACGAGTCCGAAGCTCGGCTCGAACGCGCGCAGTCGCTCGATCATCTGGGCGAGACCGTTCTGGCGTCCCAGGCGTACCGAATGCTGTCGCCCGATCACCGCATCGCCGCACTGGCGGCTGACCGGATGGAGTCTCGACGGGCGCCCAGCGTGGACTTCTTCACGGTCGGTTCATCGGCGGACGGCGTCTCCAGGCAGCAACTGCTCGACATGGTGGATGCCGGCGCTGGTTTCTCCACCGGGATTGGCGCAGGGCACGGCGCCAGGGCCCGAGTGTTCGGGGGGACGTCGATGGCCCACGGGGCCGTGCGCGACTGGCGCGGCCACCACGCGGGCGGCGAGTTCATGATGTCGACGGCGAGCCCGATTGACCTCGGCGGCCGGGTTGGCTACCGCAAGCTCGACGGCGTGGACCCGCAGATGTTCGGCGAGGCCGGCTTGGGCTGGAAGGCGCTCCAGAGCCTGCGCCTCGCACTTGGAGCCGAGCAATCCCTCATCCTCGAGAACGGCTCGACCATGGTCGATGGACTGGCCGGTGTCGGCCCAACGGGACGCCTGCGGTGGCAGCCCACCGCCGCGCTCTCGATTGAGGTGGCGGCGAAGCATCTCGCGCTCAGCGACGACAACACGAAGAACATCGAACGTGCGGATCTGTCTCAGCGAGTCTGGGGACGATCGAGCGAACTGCGGCTGGTCGCATCGACCGAGCACCTGTCCTACGCCGAGACCCGCGAGACCTACTTCACCCCGGGGCGCTTCTGGCGTCATGACGCCGGCCTCGAGTGGCGTGCGTGGCTGGCCACACCTCGTTTCTACGGCGACAGAGAACGCTGGATCTCGGCGACGTACCTCTTCGGTGCCGACAACCGGGATGAGCGCTACCACACGGCACGTGTCGGCGTAGCCTACGAGTTTGCCGGCGGCGTGGGCTTCGTCGCCGACGGTCTGCTCGTGCGATCGCGGGTGTACGATGGCGCCAGTGTGTCGGTTGGTCTTCGTCTGAAGCACGTGCCCGCGCCGGGCCGATGACCCTCCCACGGGCAATCGCCGTCTGTGCCGCAGTGCTGATGGCGCTGCCGGCGTGCCACATTCCCCCAAGTGATCCGACCCTGCTCCGACAGTCCTGGGAGGGGTACCTCGCTCGCTTCGTCACGCCGGAGGGCAGGGTCCTGCGTCCGGAGAACGGTGACGACACGGTGTCGGAAGGACAGGCGTACACCATGCTTCGCGCCCTCTGGATGAACGACCAGGCGACGTTCGACCGCGTGTGGCACTGGACCCGGGCCAACCTGCAGCGAACGCGGCCGGCCGGCACCCGCCCTGATGGCCTGGCACTGGACACCCGCCGGCGGCGGAAGCGTCGTGGACTGGAACGTCGCCACCGACGCCGACACCGATCTCGCGCTCGCGCTGGTCATGGCCGGCGATCGATGGCGCGTGGCGACCACTCCCGGCACCAACGCGTACCACGACGCCGCACGGACGGTGCTCGCGGACCTGGCCGGACACGCCGTCGTGGATGTCGAAGGCGCGCGCCTGATGCTGCCCGGCGCCTGGGCGGATGAACGAGTGGACGGGCGAGGCGTGGTCCTGAATCCCTCGTACTTCGCTCCGGCGTCCTATCGCGTGTTCGCGCGCTTCACCGGCGACACGAGATGGGACGACATGGCGACCGGCAGCTATCAGGTGCTGAACGCCATATGCGGCGGAGCAGCAGCCGGCCGGCCCATTCCGGACTGGGTGCGATGGACGTCGCGCGAGCAGTGGTCGCCCGAAGGCCGGTCCGCCGAGGCGCGATCGAGTTGGGACGCGCTTCGCGTGCCGTGGCGCATTGCCACGGACCTCATCTGGTTCAACGCACCGGAGGCCCAGCGCGTGCTGTCGGTGTGTCTGGCGCCGTTCGTCCAGGCGCAGCGCCGCGATGGTGGGGGCATGGCCGCCGAGTATTCGCTGTCAGGTGAGGTGCTGGGCGGTGACGATCACCCCCTGGCGAATGCGATGTACGCCTTCGCGTTGTCGAGCAACCGCGACCGCGACCGCCTGCTCGCCCGCGCCCAGGCCCGTCTCGTGGAAGCTCCCGGAGGTCTCTTCTTCGGCGAGCCCGATCGCTACTACGTCAACAGCCTTGCGTACCTGCCGTTCCTGGTCCGGGCCGGTCGCTATGCTCCGCCCTCGTCTGGCGTGTCGCCCTGACCGGCCGCAGGACGGAGCGCATGCCATTCGAGAAACGTCAGCCGCGGAAGTACACCATCTCACCTGCGACCTGCCGTCCCTGGACGATATCGAGAAACTCCACCCGTCGTGCGTCGCCGCCGGCTTGCGTCCCCCGACGTCCTCGTCCTGAACGCGGGGCTCTTCATCGAAGGGTCGCTGATGGAGTCGAGCGACACAGCCTTTGTCGATTCACTCAACGTAAACCTGGTGTCCATGTACCGAGTCGATCGCCACCAAGACTTGCGGTGGCACGAGAGGTCTTCAGCGCGTCGCCCCGTCATCTGCTGCTGTTCGGCGAGCTTCACCGGGCTCTCGCGACACGTGTCGCGAGAGATCGAACATCAGAGGCCAGAGGAGCCGGCATGACGCTATGATACGGGCCGCGTGCTCACTTGAGTCATCGCGCGCAACACCGGAGGACACACTCATGACTGTGAAGAACGTGGCGTGTATGACGGGTCTCGTGGCGACGGTGATTGGCTCGATGCTCGGCTCGGCCCTCCTGTCTGCGCAGGCGCCCGCGACGCCGGCAGCGCAGCGCGCGCCGGAGCCCTGGCGATTTGCCGGCGAGCGTCCGTGCGCCAGGCCCGATGGTGGTGTGTTGCAGTGCCCGCCGGCCGCCGGCGCGTACGCCGTCCGTGCCGGCCGCCTGTTCGACAGCGTCACCGGTCAGATGCTGATGAAACAGGTTGTCCTCGTATCGGGCGAGCGCATCACCGAGGTGGGCCCTGAGGGTCAGGTCCGGATTCCGCCCGGTACGCCGGTGATCGACTTGAGCCGGGCCACTGTGCTCCCCGGCCTGATCGACGCGCACTCTCACATGTACGACACGCGCCGGCGAGGCATGACCGTGGAGCGCAGCATGCTCATCGCCATCAACAACGCGCAGGCGACCTTGCGCGGCGGCTTCACCTCGGCCCGCGACATGGGGTCGCACAACAACGGCTACGGCGACGTAGACATCCGCGACGCCATCAACCTGGGCGAGATTGACGGCCCCAGGTTTCAGGTGGCGGGCCGCGGCGTCAGATGGCAGGAGAAACCGGGGGCGCCAGCCGACCCCCTCGACGCCATCGCCGTCGGATCCGTAGACGACGCACGAGCCGCCATTCGCGAGCACGTCGATCGCAAGGTCGACTGGATCAAGCTCTACCCGACGGGAGGGTATTCGTTCACGGCGACGGGCGAAGCGCAGTACGTGCTCACCTATCCGCTGCCGGTCCTGCAGGCGCTCGTGGACGAGGCGCATCGCCTCGGCCGTAAGACGGCTTGCCACAGCTTCGGGGGCGAGGGGCTGCAGAACACGATCGCGGCCGGTTGCGATGTCGTCGAGCACGGCTACGGCCTAACGCAGGAGCAGCTCAACACGATGGTGAGCAAGGGGCTCGCCTACGATCCGACCTTCGTCCGCTACACCGAGCCCTACATGGACGACAACGACGCCAAGAACACCGGCGCCAAGTTTCGCATGATCCCCATCTTCGAGCGCGCCGTGCGGATGGGCGGCGCCACCAAGGGGCTCAAGGTGATGGTCGGCAGCGGCGCCGACGGCAGCACGCTGGTGCACGGCGCGCAGGCGCTCGAGTTCGAGTGGCTTGCGAAGCGCGCCGGCATGGGTTCTGTCCGAGCGATTCAGGCGGGTACCATCGTGAACGCCGAGGTCATGGGGTGGCAGCGCGACATCGGCTCCATCACCAAGGGCAAGTTCGCAGACCTGGTGGCCGTGTCGGGCGATCCCGTCGCCGACATCACCGAGCTGCAGCGGGTGAAGTTCGTGATGAAGGGCGGAAAGGTGATCAGGAACGACCTCGTTCAGGCGGCGGCGAGCGGCACCAGGTAGCGCGGCAGGCGACGCCGTCGTCGTCGTCTAGATCTCGACGACCAGACCAACCGCCTCAGCTCTTCGTGCCAATTCTGGACGACGACGATGCTGGGCGGGGTGCCCTCGTCGCCTCCGACCGTCTTGATCATGAGAAATCTCTGGCCGTCTGGAGAGATGTCATACGTGCGTCCGGCATTTCGACCCGGGACGCGGACGAACTCTTGGCTCTCTTCCAGCAGCGTCGACGGCGTCGTCGCCGTCCAGGACGGGCCGCGTTCAACGCCCCACGCGCATGAGGGCACCGTTCGGCGCCAGATAGAGGAGCTTGGCCGCCGGGTGCCACAGAGGTCGCGTGCCGCCCCCCGTCGAGACCTGTCAGGTTCCGCTCATACAGCCGGAAATGGCCGGACAGTGGCACACCTCGAACTGGCCGGTGTGTCGCTTCTACCTCGTCCGCGATCCACCGCCCATCAGGCGACACAATCCCGTTCTGTTCGGCGAAAGGTGTCTGCACCAGCGGCATGACACGCCGGGATGCATCAAGCTGCTGTATCTGCATGATGTCGTTCGTCGTCTCTGGCATCGCCTCAGTGAAGATCAGCCACATTCATCCGGCGAAACTTCAAGCCGATCCTGCTGGTGGGCACTCTCCGTCAAACGCTCAACGGCGCCAGTGCCGTCGGTCGCCTGCGAGTAGAGGTTCCTTGCGCCGTCCCGGTCCGAGCTGAAGAACAAACGTCGTCCGTCTGGCGTCCAGGCACCGTGGTTCTCCTGAGCCGGGCTGATAGTGAGCCGCGTAAGCGTTCGGCGCCCGAAATCCCACAGCCAGATGTCGTCTTGCTCCTCGGCGGGATCGAGAAAGAGCGCGACTCGCGTGCTATCGGGCGAAAGCCGAGGGTAGACATACGTCCTCATGGGCACGGCAATCGGCGTTTCCTGCCCTTGCCGGTCTACCCACACCAGCGTGCGTTCCAATCCGGCCCCGGCGCAGGTTACGTAGGCGAGCGTTCCATTGGCGGCAACCGCGGCATCCACTCCGCCATTCGCGATCGTGACCACTCCGGGAATGACAGGCACGGCTGTCCCGCGCGGCTCCAGCCGGTCAAGGTCGAAGGTTACGGCCTGTAGCGTCCCGGCAGCGACGTACGTGCAGGTGGCCGCTGGCGACGTAGTGGGCGTGGCTGCCACCGCGAACCAACACCTTCTGCGTCCCTGTCTGCAGATCCAGCACGGCGACCTGCGCCGCGTTGAGGCCGCCAGCGGTGGTGATCGTGAAGAGGACAGCCCGACCACCCGGCAGCATTTCGGGCCAGAGGTGATCGACCTGTCGTTGTGCCGGGTCGGGCCGCGTCAGCACCGATGGCATGCCTCCAGCGGCGGAGACGCGCTGCAGACCGGTCGTCGGGTTGGCGGTGGCAAAAATGATCGACTCGTCAGGCAACCACGTCCCGCCGCGAGAGATGTACATCCATCTGAGCGATCGTCATCGCCGGTCCGCCCGTAATAGCCAGTTCCGTCAGGGTTGTGTTGTTATCCGCCGATCCGATCCGCTGTCCGTCGGGGGAGATGAAGAGCCCACGGGGCGTCCCCCTGAAGATGGGCATGGGAGCGAGCGTGTCGAGCGCCCGTACAAAAGCTGCCCGCCGGCACCGACATGACGATGCGCGAGCCGTCCGGCGTGATTGTCAAGTCGCGATCGTTGCCAATGCGCGACCACGCCGACGCGGCCGGCGTCGTGATGTTCAGGCGGCTGACGTGGGGCGGAAGGGGGCGCGTTACGAACCATGCCGCACTGGCAATCGCCGCCGTGAAGGCGATCGCCGGTACACTGAAAAGCGCGAAGCGTCGCCACAGCAGGTCCGACGGTGCGATGGGGACCGCCACGCGGTCCCCATGCGGCGCGGCGCCAATCACGTTGACCTCTACGCGCAAATCGCCAATGGCCTGCCACCGCCGCTTCGGATGCTTGTCGAGGCAGCGGCGCAACGGCTCCGTGAGCCGAGGATTCAGATTTGGCGGCAGCGCGGTGAAATCCGCCTCGCGCACGAGAACTGAAGCGAGAACTTCTGGCGCCGTCTCACCCTGAAAGGGCTGACGGACCGTCAGCGTCTCGTACAGCACGCAACCAAACGAGAAGATGTCGCTGCGATGGTCGGCCGCAAAACCTTTCGCTTGCTCTGGCGACATATTCGCTGCTGTCCCGAGCAGAACGCCGACACCCGTCATCATCGCGGGCGAAGTAATGGTGGGCGACATCGAGTTCGATCGCCGCCCTTGCGCCTGCGGGCTCCAACGCTTTGGCCAATCCGAAATCCAGCACCTTTACGGTGCCGTCTGGGCGCACCTTGATATTCGCCGGCTTCAGGTCGCGGTGGGGGATGATCCCCTGCTCGTGGGCGGCTTCG
>CAWHBF010000033.1:0-211091 GCA_963827515.1 uncultured Acidobacteriota bacterium
GTCGACAGAAGTAAGCTCGCGTCGCGTCTCCACGCGATTCTTGACCCTTCAGATCCGGTGCGGGGGCGTGCAACCAGCGGTACGTGCAGCTGTGGCACTCATGCGACCGCCTTCCAGCGTAAGCGGATGAGGCAAGCGGCAATCAAGACGGCACCAACGCTGACCGCAGCCAACTCCACGAGGCGGAGGTAGAGCGTGCGCCGCATCAGGTCGAAAATCATGAAACTCGTGAGAAGGAAGCCGGTCAACGCGACCGTGCGCCAGCCTGTCGACAAATCGCGCCATCGATCAACGAGACACATGTACCCGGGCAGCCCGAGCAGGAGCACGTAGTCCCATCCTTGCGGCGACAGAAGCGGAATCAGAACACAAAAGTACGCCACCTCGAGATAGTTCGGCTCGGCCACCTGTCGGCGCCACAACATGACAGCGCCGCCGGCCGCCATGGCGGTTACCGCCGAGCCGAGCGCAAAGGCGCCGGCCAGAGGGCCAGGCCCGATCCACTTCGCCCACATCGAGGCGAACGAGATGTTGTCGGCACCGAGAAGGTTGGGGGCGGTGGTGTCGGTGACGGTGCGATACCACTCGTGCAGCAACGTCACGTTGCCATCCCAGCCGTAGGCAAAGGCCGGGAGGATGAGGCCGGCCGCCATCACCAGCGTGAACGGGGCGAACGGACGCCATCCACACGTTCGGACCAGCCACGGCACCAGCACGAGGGTATACGGCTTGACGAACACGCCGGCGGCGATGGCGGCTCCCGCCGTGAGTCCCCGCCCGCGCTGCACGGCGATCACCGCGCCAAGCATCAGTAACCCGACTGGCAAATTGAATTGTCCGAACGCCAGTTCCTTGACGAAGAACTTGCCGGTGAGGAGAACCGTGAGCCAGACGAGCACCTTCGACGACAGTCGCCGATCGGGCAAGGCGATGAGCGACAGCCGCACGAACGCGGCGGCCATCGCGGCTGTCAGCGCGAACCAGACGACCTCGCCGACTGGCTTGGACACCCATGTGAAGGGCACCATGAGCTGCGCGAACGCCGGCAGATACTTGTACTGATAATGACCATCATCCGTCCTGTACAGCGGCTCATGGGCAAGGAAGCGCACGGCTGCGGTGCGTGGCACGGCGAAGTCGACAAGCTCCGCGCGCTTGAGGCGTACGAGGCCGTACGCGCTGGCGACGACGAGCACGATCGACACCGCACGGACGATCGACCACCGACGGGTTCGCACGCAGCAAGCCTATCTCACTCCCCTCGTATCGGGCGACGATTTGCTGATTCGTCGCGTACTGGACAGAATGGTTCGCGAGCCCGATTGTGACTCCGAACCTCATGCGGACCATTGACTTCTGGGTGGGGATCCCGCTGACGTTTGCCGTCACCGTGGCCTGCCGGATCCAGCGCTTCCTGGGGCTCGCCGCTTCACCTGTCGGCGCACCGCGCAACATTCTGTTCATTCAGCTGGCCGAAATGGGGACGATGGTCGTCGCTTACCCGGCGCTCAGGAAAGCGCGCGAGCTGTTTCCGGATGCCACGCTCCACGTTCTGTGCTTCACTGAGATTCGGTCGAGCGTGGAGATGCTCGAGATTATTCCTTCGGAGAACATCCTCACCATCGACGCGCACTCCATCTCGTCACTCGCGCGCGATTCGCTTCTCTTTCCGTGGCGTGCTCGCCGCCGCCGGATCGACACCGTCATCAACACGGAGGCATTCGTCAGGTACAGCAGCGTGTTGAGCTATCTTTCTGGCGCGCGCCGGCGAGTCGGCTTCCACCGGTTCAACCAGGAGGGCATGTACGCAGGCGATGTGCTGACACACAAAGTGCTCTACAACGCGCACATCCATGCCGCGCATACGTTTCTCGACCTCGTCCACGCACTCGAAAGCCCGGCCGACCAGGTGCCGCGCGTCAAACGACCCAAGGCGATGGACCGCCTCGACGTTCCGAAGATCGTGACCGATGCGGGAGCGGCTGCCGCGATGTGGAGCAAGCTTCGCGCCCTTGCTCCCGACGTCGGCCCCACCCAGAAACTCGTGGTGATCAATCCGAATGCGAGCGCCCGATTTCCGATGCGCCGCCTGCCCCTTGAGTCGTTCGCCGAGCTCGCCCGCCAGCTGCTCGAGGATCCCGAGGTCTTCGTTCTGATCCCAGGCGTCGCGAGCGAGAAGCCCGACGCGCAGTACATCTGCTCGCAGGTCGCATCGCCGCGTGCGCTGGACCTCACTGGCCGAACGACGCTGAAAGAGCTCCTGCACCTGTTCGATCTGGCACACGTGCTGGTCACGAACGACTCCGGACCAGCACACTTCGCAGCGTTGACACAAATCCACGTCGTCGTCTTCTTCGGGCCCGAGATCCCCGAGCGCTACCGGCCGCTGACGACGACCTCCGACGTTGTCCACACCGGATACTCCTGCAGTCCGTGCATCAGTCCGTACAATCAGCGGCTGTCACCCTGCAACGACAACCTGTGTCTGAAAAGCATCAACGTCCGCGAGATTGCCGCGCTCGTTCGAGCGCGCCTCGAGGCTCGGTCTGCGACGGGTGCGGTTCCCTCGAAGGCTTCATGACCGCTCGCGAAGGGCACGAGCCCCCCATCCACAAACTGAGACACTCCCGACCGTTCCTTGTCTCCTACCGGAGTCCCCGATAGATCATCCACAGCCCAATAGCCGGTATGAGAAGCCTCGCGGTGCTGTTCACAATCGCGCTGGGCGAATCCGGTGACAGGAGTCCAGCGAGTATGGCGCGGCCTGCGTTCATGTTGATCGAAAGGGATATGGCCAGGACGATGCCGCCTGCCACCACTAGAGCGAGGCGAACGAGCAGCGTTCGCAGCCATCCCCTCACTTGCTCGAATCGCATAGCGCTCTCAGCGTACTCCCTGCGCTGAGGCCTGGAAGTGTCCCGCCCGACTCGACAAACGGCGCGGGCTTGCTGATTCCTTGGCAGGCACATGAGTCCAATCGCACAAGCCAATAACTTGGATCGTCAACCGCATAGGCGTTCGGTGCGTACCTCAGTCGCAGTGCCGTACAACTTGCGAAACGCTGGCGGTCTTGAAGAACCCGCCGGTATTTGCCCGCCAGGCGAACATCTCGAACGGGCCGCAGCAAGTGAATAACGGTCCGGTCCTAAATGGCACTCCCACTCGCGCGGGGATTTCGGAAAGCCCGCCAAACAAACTTTTTGAGGCACCGATCGATGGCGAACGGGTGGACGGAGCAACGGCGGCAGCAACAGGCGAAGGCGATTCAGCGGTGGAAGCCGTGGACCCAGTCAACCGGGCCACGAAGCGCGGAAGGCAAGGCGCGCGTCTCCCGCAACGCCTGGCGCGGCGGTGAGCGTCAGAAACTGCGCGAGTTCTCGAAGGGGTTCAATGCGCTGTTCCGTGGATCGGGGCGTCAACCACCGTGGCGGCGCCACCACGATTCGCCGCACTCTCCGATGCCTGCCACTACCTGCACGTCGTCGCTCGGGCCCTCGATCGAGTCGTTGATCCGTGTGTAACCTTCAGAGTCCTTCGGCCTTCAGCCTCGACTCTCGAGCACAATTCCCCGGCCCGCTCACGAAGTCAACGAGCCGGCTCGAGCAGAAATGACGAGAGCGTCGCTGCGAACTCCTGGGGGATCGTGTCCATCGCGTTGTGCTCCTGCCCTTCAAAGATGCGCAACGTGTGATGCGGCAATGTCTGGCGCAGGCTGTCGATCGATCGTTTGAGCTCGGGCGAAGCGGTCTTGCTCCCCGCCATCAAGAGAGTCGGAACGGTTATCGTGCGTGCGCGGGCGGGATCGAATTGGTACTGCGACAGCGCGCGGTCTTGTCGCACCGAGGTTTCGACGGTCGCCAGTAGGCCCGCCCACGACGGCCGCGCTTTCATCGCGGCGACTTCGTCCGCGGAAATCATCACGATCTCTCTCATGAACGTCATCAGGGCGCCCTCACGATCGCCGCTCCGCATCATCGCCTCCATGCGCGCCAGTATTGCCGAATGATCCGCTAGGCGGACCGGAGGCTCATAGAGCGCAAGCCTGGCGATCTTCGTGGTATGAAACGCCGCTTCGAAGGCGCAGACCGCGCCAAACGAGTGACCCAGCACGAACACCGGGCCCGGCTGCGCCGCAACGACGGCGACAACGTCTTCGACTTCCTTTTGGAGACCGTAAGGGAGCGTATCGCCGCTGGCACCATGCGCCCGTCGATCCATCGCGCAGACGCGGAACTTTGACGCGAGCAGCGGGAAGAGCGGCGTCCATCGCGTGCGATCTCCGGTCCCGCCGTGGACGATGACGAGCGATGGTCCCGCTCCGGCACACTCGATCGCGATCGGCGTACCGTCCGCCGACGCGACCGTCGAGATCGACGTTTGCGCCTCGCCCGCCGAAACCGCGAGCCCGACGCACAACACCAGGACTGCGATCGCCCGCATTAGCGCTCCTTATTCGGTCGACAAGCGGCTGCCAGTATAACGCCCTATCGAGGCCGGTACAGTGCTTCAAAAGGAAGCGCGATCGCGATTTACCACTCGACCAGCGTTGTCGTGACTGGCAAGCGGCCCCCGGCGTAGGGCAGGATTCGCGCGGCGGCCCGGAGCGATTCGATTCGCCGCAGCCAGCCCTCGATAATCCGAGCGTATACAGGGCAACAACAGGGATGCTCGACGCGGCTAAGCCGGTCAGGATGGCTTTCGCTTTGAGGTAATGGAACAGTGAGTACGGCTGCAGCACTTCCGCCGCGGGCCAGAGGGAGACGATAGACGAATTAGGGCATCCCCGTGGTTGACGGATGACCTGTTATGCGCTGTGCGCACAGCCGCGTCACATTCCTCGCCTATTTCTGTGTCTCGCTGGTATTCTTGCGTTTCTCAGGGAGGAGGAGGCGCATGTCGTCCAACCTGCTACCGCCTCTAGATTCAAGAAGCGAGCGATTCGCCGAGGAAGTATACGCAGAGCGGATTCGAACGCTTTTTGAGGCGAGCCCGTGGATCATCGCGACCAACCCTCTCAATGCCGCAGTTGTTGCTGCGGTACTCTGGCCCTCTGCAAACAAAACGTGGCTGCTTGTCTGGGTTCTCCTGACGGCCGGGGCAACTGTAATCCGCACTGTTCTGCGAACCCGCTACCTTCGCCGTGCGCCATCCAAAAATGAAACGTCGCTGTGGGCGCTTCGTTATACGGTAGGGACGACTGCGGTTGGTTTGTTATGGGGTGCGGCTGGAGCCGTGTTCTACGAGCCCACGTTTCCAACCCAGCTCCTCATCATTTTCGTGATCGGCGGAATGGTTGCGGGAGCCTCCGGCACTCTGGCGTTGCACATGCCAGCGTTTGTCGGATTCTCCGCGTCGGCGGTCCTGCCGACCGCCACTCGCTTGTGGTGGGAAGGCGACTGGGGCCACATCGCGATGGGCTGCATTGCCATTTTCTTTGCCGGCGCGATGACTCTGGTTGCCGCCAACTCCCACCGCGCTGTCGGCGAGGCGTTCCGCCTGCGGTTCGAGAATCAGGACCTGCTTGCCAACCTTTCCGCAATGCAGAACTCGCTGGAGGAAGCCAATCGGACCCTCGAACAACGCGTGGCGGAGAGGAGCACCGCACTCGAGCGTCAGACTGAAGCGTTGCGCGATGCACAACGCATGGAATCGGTGGGTTTGCTGGCTGGAGGCATCGCCCACGATTTCAATAATCTCCTGACGATCGTTCTCGGAAATGCGGAGATGGTGGCCGAACGGCTTGGGCCCGCCTCACCGGACCGGGCTTCGCTCGAACACATCAGCAGTGCGGCGAAACGAGGGGCCATGCTCGTCCGGCAACTGCTCACCTTCAGCCGCCGCCAGGTCACGGCGCCAAAGGTTCTGGATCTCAACGTTGTGGTGTTGGATGTTCAGCCCTTTCTGAGCCGATTAATAGGGGAACACATCGAATTGCGCATGACGCTGCATCCGGCTCCGCTGCCCGTCAAAGCCGATCCGACACAGCTTCATCAAGTCATCCTCAATCTCGCAACGAACGCCAGGGATGCGATGCCCTCCGGAGGAAGGCTCAGTATCAGAACGGAACTCCAGGACGAGCCGCAGCCCTCAGACAACATCCCTCAGGGCTCTTATGTCGTCCTTTCCGTGCAGGACACCGGCGTCGGCATGGACGTCGAAACGAAACGCATGGCATTTCATCCGTTCTTCACCACAAAAGAGGTCGGCCGTGGAACGGGCCTGGGGTTGGCTACCGTCTACGGCATCGTGGAGGAAAGCGCGGGCCATCTCGCCGTTGAATCGGAAGTGGGGCGCGGCAGTTCCTTCCGCGTGTTCCTGCCCTATGTTGCCGACGCGATAAACGACGCGGTCATCGCTGCCCCTTACTTTTCAGTCGCCAAGAGGAGCGGGAACATTCTGGTGGTGGAGGACGAGCCTGCTGTCCGCGAACTCACCATCCGAACGCTCGCCATCGCAGGCTTTTCCGTGATTGGGGCCGAAAACGGCGAGCACGCGCTGGAAGTGGCCCGAAGCTTTGAAGGGAATCTCGATCTGGTTGTCACCGATGTCGTCATGCCGAAGCTTGGTGGATTCCAGCTTGCCGAAAAGCTGGGCCGCGAGAGACCGGGAGTGCCGATATTGTTTGTCTCCGGCTATATCGGCAGTGAATCCGTGACGATTGAGGGTTTGGCCGGCCCTGCGGGTTTTCTCCACAAGCCTTTCACTCAGTCGGAGCTCATCGAAAAAGTCGTTGAGCTTCTTGGCGACTCTGCGACCTCCGCCTCTCCGGCAAAGATTCAAACATCGAACCACCGCAACGCATCCGCATAGGCGATCGTCGCCGACTATATCGGTCCGCGCCCGCGCGTATCTCGCAACGCTGACGCCCCTTGACCCAGATACAAACGAGGATTTGGGCCGCGCGATCTGGCATCATGCCCTGGCCATCATTTGTGCCCCCTCGTATCTCGAGGAGCACCGAGCCGCGATTCGGGCTTCGTGGCCGCGCATCCCGCTGCCGTTCGGGTTCGAGCGCCTTCAGGTGTCGGCAAAGGTTGGGAAGGACGTCGCCGGTCTAATGGACGCGGAAGTGGCCGCGCCCGGTGTAAAGGGTTGTCACAGGAGGAGCTCGCCAGGCGGTCGAAGAAGCATGGCTGGAACTCCACTTCATGTGGCAGTAGGTGTCACCGATCTACTGACGTGCTTCAATGCCCGATCCCGAGGGACCTGCACGAACCACCGCAGCATCAGGCGGCAGGACGTAGAAGCCAGAGTGCTGCGCGCCATGCGTGAGCGGTTCTTTGAGTCAGATGCGTTTGCCGTATTCTGCGAGGGATTTACGGCCGAAATCAACCTCCAGCGACGTGAGCACTTGGCCCAGATTGCCGGGGCACGACGGGAGCTTGCGAGAGTAGAGCGGGAGATCGGAACGCTCGTCCAAGCCATCAAGGACGGCGTTTCGGCAAGGGCGATCAAGAACGAACTATCGACCCTCGAAGCGCGGAAAGCGACGCTGGCTGCTGCCTTGGCCGAGCCGCCACTTCCGGCGCTGCACCCCCATATGGCCGAGGTCTTCCGTCAGAAGGCGACAACGCTTGCGGCAGGCTTGGGACACTCTGAACAGCGCGATGCCGCGTGACAGGCTCTACGAGGGTTCCTGCAGTCAATTATCATTCCGCCCGGTCACGGGCTGTTGCAGGTTACGGGGAACTTTGGGGCGATGCTGGAAGCTGCTGCCGGATCGAAAGTGGCCGGTGGTCAAGCGGTCGGTTATGTTGGTTGCGGGGGCTCGCAGCCGTCAATACCGACTGACGTCCCAATCCCCACCGCGCTCTACGTGGTGGCGGCGTAATGAGCGACGGACACCAGCTAGGCCTCGCACCCGACACGATACGCGGTCTGCTACCTGAGGGCGCGCAAACGTCCCTGCGAGCACCATCAGGGTCGTGCCGCCGGACCCGGACCTACACATCAACTTCTGAAAGCGAAGAGCCGACCCAGTTCACGGGTCGGCCACCACGTCCACCGCGGCTATGGGGACGCCTCCCGTACCGCACGAGCGAGACACTGTCATCGGTAACGCGACCGCGTCTGCTCGGTTACCGCGCCAATCGGATGGCGCATCTGGCTAAAATGATCCGACGACGCAGGACCGCACGCACGTTGCGCGGGGACTGGAGCGAGCGAGACGCGCCGCTCTGGCAAGCTGAGGGTTACTGGCTTGTCTCACGCCTTCACCGATCGGACGCGCATGGCCGCGTCCCAGCCCACGAGGGCTGTCCGTGGTCGGCCACGGCTAGAAACGCGGGTCAAGGAATCGCAAGAGGGGCGCGTCTCGCTGATCAATCGGCGGGACCTGGTGTGTGCGCACGGGCGGGGTTCAGGTTGCCTCGCGGCTCGGCGCACGCGCTTGACGGACTCCGGCTGTCCGCCCCGACCCACGGGACTTCGGTCCCCCTGCCCGGTCCGAAAGGGCTGCCTGATACTGGCGATGCCGAATCAGCGCGAGGCAACCTGGCGGGCGCTCACGGCCCTCACTTGACTCGAGGCTCTCTCGTGTCAGCGCGATGCTCCTATCGCGTATGCCGTGCGGCGTGCCTCTCTCGAGGGCGCGGATGTCTTTCGCGTAGTGCGGGACAGGCGTTCGTAAAGGCGGTCTTGATATCGCCATCCAGGGCGTAGCCGGGGAGCGCCATCGTGCGCGGCTACGTTCGGGCGACGGAGTGCTCGGCTCCGTATTCTCCTTCTCGCCGCCCAGAGGCAGGAAGGGGAAAAAGCCGGGGATCTGCGTGGTGGTTAGAACACGAGGGTGCAACATCGCATGAACAACGGTCGCAAACTCCACCGTGGTGAGCGGACGGGACAACTCGCCGATGTATCAGACCTTCCGTCCGGCCTCGCCCGCTCACAATACGAGTTTTGCCTCAACTACGTCGCGAATGGCTTCAATGCTTCCGCCGCCTACCGGGCAGCGCATCCGACCGCCTCGAAGCACACAGCTCGAGTCGAGGGCTGTCGCACCCTGATAAAGCCTGCTGTCCAAGAATTTCTGGCAACGCAGATTGGGGACCGCTGGAAGGACCTTCACATGGATGGGGACGAAGTACTGGCGCGAGTTTCGATGGATGCCAGAGCAGACCCTAGGCTCCTTTTTGATGAGAAGGGCAAACCGCTTCCGCCGGCGGACTGGCCGGATGAGGTCGCCAACTCAGTTGAGACCTTCGAGTGCACGGAACGGCTGCATCAAGCGCGTAAAGTTCGCCAGCAAGGCCGCGGCACGACGAACCATCCTGGAGATATCTGGCAAGCTGAAGAGCCAGCCCATCGACAGCGCCGATGCGCTCGCTGATGCGATTCGAGCGGATCTGTCGCGTCACACGAAGACATGATCGCAAGCTTTGGCAGGCCGTATGGCGCGCGCTACCCGATCCGGGGGACCCGACGGCCAGTGCGTGGTACAAGCGTGCGGTGGCATAGGCGAGTCCTTAACTACGAGGAGGGGGTGGGCCGATGGTATCGGACGGCTTGATCGTCCCACCGTCTATGACGCGTGCCCGAAGGCCGCCGCGCGTCACCAACCCGGGCAAGACCTCAGGACTGAGAAGGCGCGCTAGGTGCGCACATGGTTCACAAAGGCGCATGCCCTCGAGAATCGCCTGGCCAACCTGGAACCGCACGCCCACTAGTTCGTTAAGCTGCACACCACGTGTGACCACATTTCTCCGCGGCCCGTCGTAGGTCAAGCTTAGACCGGTCCTGCGATTTAAGGAGTCAATCTGTTCGGACTCGATCAGCGTGACCTCTTGGTCAGGCTTGGCGACCGAAGAGAATGTGCCCGCGCCTGCGTAGTAGCGGTCACCGACAATGCCACGGCCCGCTTCCAAGTGCGCCTCGGCTAAGGCCTGCATCGGTGCCTCGGCCGTGGGTGCGGCGTAGATCGCGACGACGTTTCCCTTCATTTGTCCATGGCCTCCGTGAACCTCGGGGGCTTGATTGTACGGCCTTAGCAGACGGGCGCAATCGTTTCGGTCATCGACTGCGGGCCTGGAGTACCGACCTGTCCCGTATGCTGCACGTGTGACGACGAGCAACCTGCCGGGGATCATCTGATTCGTCGGCAAGCTCGTCCCGTACGCGCTCCTCGGCATGGTGGATGTACTGCTCGTCGTGGCGGTCTCGAACTGGTGGTTCGAAGTTCCGCTGCGCGGAAGCGCCGTGCTGCTCCTGGCGATGTGCCTCGTGCACCTCCTGACCACGCTCGGCCTCGGCCTGTTCGTGTCGACGGTCTCACGCACGCAGCAGCAGGCGATGATGACGTCCTCGTTCTTCTTTCTGGTGCCGATGGTCTTCCTGTCCGGGTTCATCTTCCCGATCGAGAACATGCCGGACGTGGTCCAGACCTTCACCTACCTGATTCCGCTCCGCTACTTTCTCGTCATCCTGCGCGGCATCTTTCTCAAGGGCGTCGGGCTGGAGGTGTTGTGGCCCGAGGCGGCGGCGCTGCTCGCCTGGGGTCTCGCCATCCTGACGCTGGCGACGTTGCGGTCAAGGAAGCGGCTGGCGTAGGCGCGCCTGCTTCTACGCCTTTTTGTAGAGGGAATCTCCAGGTCTTGCGATTCCGCTGATCTGGACCTCGAATCCGTCTGGATCCCTGACGTGGAAACTCACGTAGTTCGGAGTGTCGCCTGGTCCTCCGGCTTGCAAGCGAGGCTGCAGCCCTCGACGGTCGAGCTCGGCTTTGACCCTGTTCGTGTCCCAGTTGTCGATCTTGAACGCGACGTGATCGACCCTCGGCCCCGGGTTCACCGGCTGCCCGGCTTGCGGCTGCGGATGTCTGACGCTCAGAAAGGCGCGATCGCGCGCGCCAGCGACACGCGAGTCGCCGAACTGCAGTTGGCAGTAATCCTTGCCGTTGTCGTCTACGACAGACATGCCCATCAAGCCGGCGTAGAAATCGCGAGCCGGTTTGTAATCGGGCACCTGATAGGAAATGTGATCGAGGTGCATGGTCTTGAACCCACTTCCGGTCTGAGCGGCCGAGCTCTGTGCCGCCGATCCGGCAAGCGCCGCGAGGGCCAGACTCTGAATGAGCTGCCGTCTGCTCATCTTGCCGCCTTCGAAATCCTTCAACAACTGGGATATCAACGTCTCCATCGACTCCTCCTGTCTGTGCTGTCTGGGCCAAATCTGGCGTGATTATATGAGCGGGACGACCTGACCGATAGGATTGCTTTGCCTTCGGACACCCTCTGGTCGTCTGTGCCGCACCCCAAGAACTGACAGATTGAACTGGGCCTGGCTCCGACCCACGCCGCGAACGGCTCGCATCGTATGTCGTTGATTAACACTGTCTGATGGGACGTCTTGCGGAGGCTGAGCTCAACCGTCTGGACCGCAAGAGCGTCGACCAGTAGAATCCGCACACCCCGATTCGACGATGGCCTTGGCCCCTGGCTACCGACTCGGCCCGTATGAAGTCACCGCCCAGATCGGCGTGGGCGGGATGGGGGAGGTGTATCGCGCGACGCGACACCAACCTCCGGCGCGAGGTCGCGATCAAGGTCCTGCCCGAGGCGTTCGCGCACGATCCGGAGCGCCTGGCCCGGTTCGAGCGCGAGGCCAAGACGCTCGCGTCGCTGAACCATCCCAACATCGCGCAGATTCACGGGCTCGAGGAAGCGGCGGGACGCACTGCGCTCGTGATGGAACTGGTCGAGGGGCCGACGCTGGCCGATCGCATCGCTCGGGGCGCATTCCGCTCGATGAGGCGCTCCCGATCGCGCGGCAGATCGCCGAGGCCCTCGAAGCCGCCCACGAGCAGGGCATCATCCATCGCGATCTGAAGCCCGCGAACATCAAGGTGCGGCCGGACGGCACGGTGAAGGTGCTCGACTTCGGCCTCGCGAAGGCGATGGAGCCCGGCGGCCGCGATGTCGGCCGAGCGACGTCGCAGGTCGCCGACGATCACCTCGCCCGCGATGATGACCGGCGTGGGCATGATCCTCGGCACGGCCGCGTATATGAGTCCCGAGCAGGCGACGGGGCGAGCCGGTCGGACAAGCGCAGCGACATCTGGGCGTTCGGCTGCGTGCTGTACGAGATGCTGACGGGCCGGCGCGCCGTTCGACGGCGAGGACATGACGGACATGCTCGGCGCGGTGTCTGGCTCGAACCGAACTGGGAGGCGCTCCCGTCCGACGTGCCGCCGCCGGTCCGCACGCTGCTGCAGACGGTGCCTCATCAAGGATCGCCGGCAGCGGATCGCCGACATCGCGGCGGCGCTCTTCGTGCTGGAGACAGCGCAGGCGTCGCGGCCACCGGCCGGCACGGGTCGGCAGCGCCGCTGCCACGCAGACCGCTGTGGCGGCGCGTCGCGGCACTGACGGCCGGCGCGCTGGTGGTGGCATCGTCGCCGGGCCTCAGTGTGGCTCGCCACGCGCCCGGCGCCTCCGCGCGTCGTGCGCTTCACGATTGCCCCAGCAGGGACGGCCGCGTTGACGATCAGCGCCGACGATCGCGCGCTCGCGATCACCCCGGACGGCACGCGGGTGATCTACGTCGGCAATAACGGCACGCAGCTCTTTGTCCGTCCGCTCGATCAGCTCGAGCCTCGAGCGATCGCCACGGGCAGCGGGCTGCGCGGAGTCTCCGTCTCGCCCGATGGCCAGTGGGTCGGCTTCGCGGACGCCACCTCCGGTGCCTCGACCGCGACCCTCAAGAAAGTCGCGATCACCGGCGGGCCCACCGTGACGGTTGCGCAGATGGACGGTCCGTCGCGTGGGGCCGCCTGGGCGCCGGACGACACGATCATCTTCGCGACAATTTCACCGGCAACCGGCCTGCAGCGCGTGTCGGCTGCAGGAGGCGAGCCCACCGTGCTCACGAAGCCCGATCGCGAGCGCGGGGAATTCGATCACCTTTGGCCCGAGTTCTTACCTGGAGGTGAGGCGGTCCTCTTCACGATCACTTCGGAAATCGACAGCATCGAGAACGCGCAGATTGCGGTGCTGGATCTGCAGACTGGCACGTCGAAGGTGCTCATCCGTGGCGGCAGCCACGCGCACTACGTGCCGACGGGGCATCTCGTCTACGGCGTCACAGGGACGTTGCGCGCCGTGGCATTCGACCTCGGACGGCTGGAGGTGGTCGGGACGCCTGCGCCGGTGCTTGACGGCGTGGTGACGACCAGACCGGGCGCTGCTGACGTCGCGGTGGCCGCCAACGGCTCGCTCGTCTACGTCTCAGGCGTGGCCGGTGGCGGTGGCCGGCAGACCGTCGTGTCGGTGGATCGCCAGGGACGTGCCTCACCGCTGCCTGGCCTCCCGCTCGACGCGTACCGCACACGTGCGCGTGTCACCGGATGGGGCACGGCTCGCGCTCGCCACCGAGGACGATGTGTGGATCTACGATTTTGCCCGCGCAACGCTGAGCCGGCTGACGACCCACCCTGCGCAGGACACCAGCCCGCTCTGGACGCCCGACGGCCAGCGCATCATCTTTACGTCGACACGGGCGGGCTACCCAGAGCTGTTCTGGCGGCCGGCGGATGGCACCGGCAGCGACGAGCGGCTCCTCGCGCGTGCCAAGGATCTGCTCGATCTGGGCGCCATGGGCTGGTCGGCAGACGGCAGACAGCTCCTGTTTAACGAGGTGCCGCCGAGCAGTCAGTGCGCGATCGGGCAAATCACCATTGAGCGCCCGTCCGACGTGAAGCTGCTGGTGAAAAGCGAGTCCTGCAACTTCTACCCGGCCGTGTCTCCAAACGGACGCTGGATGGCCTACGAGTCGAACGTGTCCGGTCGAGAAGAGATCTACATCGAGCGGTATCCCGAGCTCGGAAATCGGCAGCTGATCTCGACGGGCGGCGGCGCGTCTCCCGCTCTGGTCGCGGGACGGCCGGGAACTGTTCTTCAGCAGCCCGGACAGTCGGCAGATCCTTGCGGTCCCGGTGCAGTCCGGGACGACGCTCATCGCCGGGCGTCCGCAGGTGTTGTTCGAATTCGCGATGCTCTCAAATCAGGGCGAAGTTCGGCCGTACGACATCGCCCCCGATGGACGGTTCCTGATCATCGGCAGTGGCCAGGCGGAGCCGGCAGCGGCACGCCGTCGAACATGATCGTCGTGCAGAACTGGACCTCTGAGCTGCAGCGATTGGTCCCGACGCGATAGTGCGTGTGGATCGGGGCGTGGTGCTGAAGGCGTCCCGATCGAGGTTGGCAGCTCGCGAAAAGGGATGAACATCGGCGTGGTCGCGGGGCAGAATACGTCGGCGTGCGCGGCGAGATCGGCCAGCCAGTGGAGGGATCGAAGCCGCAGAATTGGATGATCCGGGGCGTGCGTATTTGAGCGAAACAGTGGGCCGCGTGTGAGCCCGAGACCCTGAATAAGACCGCAGCCACGCCCTCCGCGCGCGCAAGGAGCGCCGCATGATGTATCGGATCGCGGGGATTGATGTACACAAGCGGATGCTGGCCGTGGTGGTCGCCGACGTGGCGGTCGACGGCGGGTATCAGTTCGACCGGCGCACGTTCGGCACGGCGCCGGAGCAACTGCGGCAGCTGGCCGCGTGGTTCGTCGCCTCGGGTGTGGACGAAGTCGTGATGGAATCGACCGCGCAGTACTGGCGGCCGGTGTGGGACCTCCTCGAACAGCAGTGGGCCCCCACGCGTCACAGCCAGCCGGGCGCCGCGCCGACCGCCGGCACGCTCCATCTGGCGCAAGCGCAATCCAATCGAGGCCCGCTCGGGCGCAAGAAGGATTTCCCGGATGCGGAGCGGTTGGTGAGACGGCTCGTCGCGGGCGAGCTTATTCTGAGCTTCGTCCCCGACGCCGAGCAGCGGTTATGGCGCACGGTGACGCGCCGCAAGTATCAGCTGACCTGTAGCCGCGTGCAGTTGCAGAATCGGCTCGAAGCGCTGCTCGAGGAAATGCACGTCAAGCTCTCGAGTCTGGTGTCCGATCTGCTGGGGCCGAGCGCGCGGCGGATGCTGGAGGCGATCGCCGCGGGGGCGACCGATCCCACCGCCGTGGCCGCCCTCGCCCACCAGCGGCTGCGCGCCACGCCCGAGGCGCTGGCCGATGCGCTCGGCGCGTGCGCGGACCTGCATCCGGTGTATCGGCGGCTGCTGCAGCTGGCGCTGACCGAGCTGCGCGGCATCGAGGCGCAGATCGAGGCGCTCGATCTGGAAATGGGCGGCCTGCTGCGGCGGCATCAGGATGCCGTGCAACGGCTCGCCGCGGTGCCGGGGCTCGGCGTCGACTCGGCGCAGCAGATCATCGCCGAAGTCGGTCCCGCCGCGGTCACGTTCCCGGCGCCCAAGCAGATGGCCTCCTGGGTCGGCGTATGCCCCGGTGCGGAGGAGAGTGCGGGCGTGAGCTACAGCCGGCGCTCACCGAAAGGGAATCGACAGATGCGGCGCCTGCTGAATCAGGCCGCCAACGCCGCGGTGAAGACGAAGGGCAGTCTCTTTGAGCTCGTCTACCGGCGCCTGGTCCCACGGCTGGGGCATCGGCAGGCGATCGGGGCGATTGCTCACCGGCTGTGCCGGCTGATCTGGAAGATCCTCCACGACGGCGTGACCTACGAGGAACGTGGCCCGGCCGTCACGAAAGAACGATTGCGCGCGCGCACGGCGAAAATGATCCGCGAACTGAAAACCCTCGGCTACCGGGTAGAGCCAGCGTGATCAGTACCGATGTTCGACCCTGGCAGAAGAGCTGAAGCGCCTCGTGCCGACCAACTGACCCGCCCGTCCCAGAAACACCTGTATCTGGAACCGTCAACGGTTCCTCAAAGATCCCGACACCGGGAGGCGCGTGGCGCGGCCAAATCTGCCATCAGAGTGGATCACGAAGGGTGTGCCGGAACTGCGCATCATCGAGGCCGACCTATGGCAGGCGGCCAAGGCGCGGCAAGCCTCCACGAGGTACACGATGAAAGCCGGAATCGTCCGCGCGCGCCGGCCGCAGTATCTTTTCTCTGGACTGACGCAGTGTAAATCCTGTGGCGGGGGCTTCATCCTCTCGTCTCACGATCTGCTGACTTGCTTCAATGCCCGATCCCGGGGGACCTGCACGAACCGCCGGAGCATCAAGCGGCAAGACGTCGAAGCCCGAGCCCTGCGCGCTATGCGCGAGCTGTTCTTTGAGCCAGGCGCGTTCACCGCGTTCTGCGAAGGGTTCGCGGCCGAGATGACCCTCCAGCGCCGTGAGCACCTGGCCCAGATGGCCGGGGCGCGACGCGAACTCGCGGCCCTCGAGCGTGATATTCCGAAGCTCGTTCGAGCCATCAAGGAGGGTGCGTCGGCACTCGCCATTAACGACGAGCTGCTGACACTGGAAGCGCGGAAGGCCGCACTGATGACCGAGCTGGCTGAACCGCCGCTCCCGGCACTGCACCCACGCATGGCCGAGGTCTTCCGCCAGAAGGCGACAACGCTCGCCGCGGGCTTGGAACACGACGAGCAACGGGACGCCGCGCGGCAGGCGCTCCGAGGATTCCTCGACAAGATCGTGATTCCACCGGGTGATGGATTGTTACAGGTAGTAGGGAACTTCGGGTCGATGCTGACTGCAGCGCAGGGCCGAATCCAGCCGGGAACGAATGCGGTCGGTTATGTTGGTTGCGGGGGGGGGATTTGAACCCCCGACCTTTGGGTTATGAGCCCAACGAGCTACCGGACTGCTCCACCCCGCGACATGGTCGAAACTCGGAACCCCGAACAGTGGACCCTGGCAGGCCCGCGGGACCGAAGAGGACTCACCAATGTAACACGTAGGGGAGAGCGCGTAAAGGTCTAGCGCCCGTTCGGCGTGGGGACGTCCTTCACGATGAACAGCTTTTCGCCCGGCTTGATCAGCCCAAGGTCTCGACGGGCCAGCTCTTCGATCGCGGTCGGATCCTCACGCAAACGTTCCGCTTCCTCGCGCAGGTCGGCGTTCTCGGCGCGCACTTCGGCCAGTGACTGCTCGAGGTCGCGGTACTGCTGACGCGCCTGCAGCATCGCCAGAAGCCCCTTGTCGCCCACGAGCGCATCGATGAACAGCACGCAGCCGACGACGAGCAACGCAATGTGGAGCGCGCGACGCCGCCGACGAGGCGGTCCAGCGGCCGATTCGGAAGGCTTTTTCACCGGTATGCCAAAATAGCGCGCTTCAGCTTCGAGTACAAGTGTTTTCGTGTGCGATGAGGGGATGCGCACACGCTTAAATATCGCATCCGGATCGAAAGGAAAAGCGAAATCGTGACTGCCGCCGCTGATTCCGCCATCGCCATCGTCCTGACGACGATCGGCGCCGATGCCGACGCGGCCTCCCTCGCCCGCACGCTCGTCGAAGAGCGGCTGGCGGCCTGCGTCAACGTCCTCCCGCCAATGACCTCGTTCTACCGGTGGAAGGGCGCGATCGAGGAGGACCGAGAGCAGCAGCTCGTCATCAAAACGACGCCCGACCAGACGGCCGCCCTGGGAGCGAGACTCCGCGAACTGCACCCCTACGAGTTGCCGGAGTTCGTTGTGCTCGATGCGACGGCGAGCACGGCCTATGCGGCGTGGGTCGGGGAGGCGGTCGCCCCAAGGACCTAGGAGGGGCGGCCCTCGCGGCGATGCTTGAGGTACTCGAACACCATCGGCAGAATCGACACGATGACGATGCCGAGGGCGACGAGCGAGAAGTTCTCTTTGACGATCGGCACGTTGCCGAAGACATAGCCCGCGCCCACGCAAACGCCTACCCATGTCACGGCGCCCGTGACGTTGTAGAGCGCAAAGGCGGGATACCGCATTTCCGCGACGCCGGCGACAAACGGCACGAACGTACGCACGATCGGCATGAATCGGGCCAGTACGATCGCCTTGCCGCCGTGGCGTTCGAAGAACTGGTGTGCCCGGGCCACGTATGCCGGCTGCACCCAGCGTCCCCACCGCGGATCGGTCTGCGAGAGATGGATGATGCGCGTGCCGACGACTCGGCCGATGGCGTAGTTCACCGCATCGCCCAGGATCGCCGCGGTGATGAGCAGCAGCACGACACCGCCTGGGTCGAGCGCGCCGCTGGCGGCCAGCGCCCCGGCGGCGAAGAGCAGCGAGTCGCCCGGTAGAAAGGGCGTGACCACCAGCCCGGTTTCGGCAAAGACGATCAGGAACAGGATGGCGTAGATCCAGATCCCGTAGTTCGCCACGAGATCGAGCAGGTACACGTCGACGTGGAGCAGGAGGTCGAGGAGTTCGGTCACGGGCTATACGCGGTCGAGCGCCTGCTCGAGGTCTTCCCGCAGGTCGTCCACATCCTCGATCCCGACGGAGAGCCGGATCATGTCGTCGGTAATCCCAATCTGCAGACGTCGTTCCGGCGGGACCGAGGCGTGCGTCATGGTGGCGGGGTGGCTGATGAGCGTTTCGACACCGCCCAGGCTCTCGGCGAGCGCCATCAGGCGAACGCTCTCGAGCACGGTGCGCGCCCGCTCGAGCGACCCCATCTGAAACGCGAGCAGCCCTCCGAACCCCCGCATCTGACGACGCGCGAGGTCGTGTTGCGGATGCGACGGCAGGCCGGGGTAGTGCACCGCGGACACCTTGGGATGCGACTCCAGGAACTGCGCGAGCGCCAGCGTGTTGCTGTTGTGTCGCTCCATCCTGATCGGGAGCGTCTTCGTGCCACGGAGCACGAGCCACGCGTCCATCGGACCGATGATCGCGCCCTGTGCGTTCTGGACGAACCGGAGCCACTCGACGTGATCGTCGCGAACGGCGATGACGGCGCCACCCACGCTGTCGGAATGACCGTTCAAGAACTTCGTCGTGCTGTGAATCACGAGGTCGGCGCCGAAATCGATGGGCCGCTGCACGTACGGGCTGGCAAACGTATTGTCGACTGCCACGGGGATGCCGTGGCCGTGCGCAATCGTGCAGGCGCCAGCGAGGTCGGTCAGCCGCAGCACAGGGTTCGTGGGCGTCTCGATGAACAGCAGCTTGGTCGACGGCTTGATGGCGCGTTCGATCTCAACGAGCTGCGCGGTATCGGCGTACGTGAAGTCGAGCTGATACTTGCGCAGCACCTGTTCGAACAGCCGATAGGTTCCGCCATAGGTGTTGTCGGTCACCACGACGTGGTCGCCTGACTTGAGAAGAGTCATCACAGCACCCGTGGCCGCCATGCCGGACGCGAACCCGAACGCCGCCGTGCCGTGCTCCATCGCCGCAAGATTGCCCTCGAGCGCCGAGCGTGTCGGGTTCTGCGTCCGGGCGTACTCGTAGCCCTTGTGCACACCGAGCGCATCCTGCACGTAGGTCGATGTCTGGTAGATCGGGGTGATGATGGCGCCCGTCGACGGATCGGGTACCTGGCCGGCGTGGATGCAGATCGTATCGAAGCGCGCGCGCTCGCCCAGTTTCACAGTGGTGAAAAGCGTACTCTGATATCATCCTCGCCCACAACCGCGCCGTGCGTGCAGCGGCCCGCTGTCATCCCATCATGGCACCCGTTGTCGTGTTTACGACTACGTCAGACATCGAAGCGAGCGTCGTCATTGCGTTGCTCGATAGCCGAGGCATCGACAGTTTTCGCGTGTCCGGGAATCCGCAGGCGATCTGGCCGATGGCCGTCAACGCGCTCGGCGATATCAAGGTGGCGGTGGCGCAAGAGGTGGCCGACGATGCGCTACGCGTGATCGACAGCCATCGGGAGGACGTCGGTACGCGCGTGGTCCGGCTTCGGGATGAGTTCGAGGAGTTGCAGCACCGGATCGGATACGAGTTCAAGGATCGCGGGCTGCTCGAGCACGCGCTCACGCACCGATCGCGCGCGGCCGAAGACGTGTCGGGAGGCGTGAGGGACAACGAGTCGCTCGAGTTTCTCGGCGATGCGGTGCTCGGCCTCGTGACGGCGGACATCCTGTTCCGCCGGTATCCCCAATACGACGAGGGACAGAAGTCCAAGATCAAGGCGTCGGTCGTGTCGGCACAGGCGCTGGCGCGGCGCGCAGAGCAGATACGGCTCGGCGATCACCTGTTGCTCGGGCGCGGCGAGGAGAAGACGGGAGGCCGATTCAAGCAGGCGCTCCTCGCGGATGGCTACGAAGCGCTCATTGCGGCGGTCTATCTCGATGGCGGTCTGCCGGCGGCGGCCGCGTTTCTCGAGCGGGAGCTGAGCGATGCCATCACGGAAGGCGCCGGCCAGGCGGTTGTCGGAGAAGACTACAAGTCGGCCTTGCAGGAGCGTCTGCAGGCGCTTGGGCGACCGCTGCCCGAGTATCGCGTGGCGGCGCAGTCGGGGCCCGATCACCGCAAGATGTTCACGATCGAAGTGGTGGTTGGGGGAGAAGTGCTCAGCAGCGCGACAGGGAAGGCCAAGAAAGAAGCGGAGCAGGAAGCGGCCCGAGGGGCGCTCGTGCACATCGAGCCGCGCAGGCTAAGATCGTTTTTCGATCCGGCGTAGAGCGGAGGCTTTAGCCTCCGCGGACAGGCGCACGCTGAAGCGTTCGCCTTACAGCCCCCGCGTCCAGTCGATCACGCAGCTCAGTCGATTTCGATGATGCCCCAGCCCTTGCGTTCCTCAGGCGTCGCGTCGGTGCCCGCGTAGGCGAGCACCGGCGCGGGCTCTCCGATGTGCGGAACACGCGCCACGGTGTAGTGCTGTACTTCGCGCGCGATTTCGTCTTCGGTTGGGGGAGTCGGGCGACAGTGCAGGCGCACCCAGAGGCGGAGCAGCGGATCGGTGAAGCTATAGCGCTTCGCCCGAGAGACCACCAGGTCGACGTCCTCCAGCCACGAAAGATAGTCCTTCGTGGAGCCCGGAGTGCGGCGCAATCGCAACGAGATCTCCGTCAGTGTCAGCGGCTCTTCGTCGGCCAGGATGTCCAGAATCGCCTTGAGCGCTCCGTAACCTCGTGCCCGGTGGAGGCGCAGTTCGTAGCAGAACCGGCACCATCGGTCGAGCGTTCCACCCGGTGACAGCAGCGCGGCCAGAGCGCTGATCGGATCGGCGCCACGTCCCAGCTGGCCCATCGCATCGCCGATGGCGCGTACGTACGCCGCGCGGCCGTCGGCCAACGCCTGCACGGTGCGGCCCAGATAGTCCCGGTCGTCGGTCGGCGTCTGCTCGTACCCGTTGAAGACCGGCGCGAGGAGCTCGGTGACGTCGGCCACCGATAACGGCGGCACGTGCATCACTTCGAATCGCGAGGTCGCGTCTCGCAGCAGACGATGCGTGCGCAATACGTACCGGGTGGTCAGGACGAAGCGGTTCGGACTGGCCGCCAATCCCTCGAGGAGGTCGCGGACAACGTGACGAAGGCCGGGAAAGCTTTCGAATGTGCGGAGCTCGAGGACTTCGTCGAGCAGAAAAGTGCACGGACCGCCGCCCGGCGTCCTGGCCGTGTCGAAGAAGCGCAGGAGCGATTCGAAGGCTTCGCGCGGGTTGCCGTATGCGCGTTCTCGGCCTTGCGATGGAAACGGGGACGCGGCGACGACCGCTTCGAAGAATCGTTCGGGCGTTGTGGCGCAGCGTTCAACGTCGATGTACTGCGCCGAGCCGCGGCCGGCGCGGTCGCGCAGACGCTGGAGGAGCCAGGTGCGTCCTGTCCCGCAGCCTCCTGGTACGACCGGAATGCGAGACGGCGACGCGTCGAGCGTCCCCATGACCCGGCGTTCAAATCCAGCGTACGGTCCCATCAGACCTCAGACTCCACATCGTACGGCGTGTCAACGATGGACATCGGTCGCCGATCACGAGCGGAGGCACATTGTTCCGGCACGGCGACCGAATGTCAATCATGTCGATCGTCAAATCGCCGACACGATCGTGTTCGCAGATCGGCGACGGTCAAAAAAGATCAGACCTTAAAGAGCGCGCGAGGTCTTGTCAAATAAAATCTCAACGAGAGTTCTGTTGACTTCTTCGCCGCGAGCGCGTACGGTTCGCGCCGGTTCGTGATTCCGGCTCGTGATCGTCGTGGCGCTGCGGTACCATAGGCGCGAATGTCGAAGACCAGCATCGCCGTGCTTGGCACGCAGTGGGGCGACGAAGGCAAGGGCAAGATCGTCGATATGCTCACGCCGCACTTCTCGGCCGTGGCGCGGTATCAGGGCGGTCACAATGCCGGCCACACCGTCTACGTCCGCGGACAGAAATTCGTCCTGCACCTGATCCCCTCGGGCATTCTCCATCCCGGCGTGACGTGCGTGATTGGCAACGGCGTGGTCGTGGATCCCAAAGCGCTCTTCAAGGAAATCGACGAACTGGATCGCATGGGCATTGCGGTCGACGGGCGTCTCAGGATCAGTGAAAAAGCGCACGTGATCCTGCCCTATCACCGAGAGCTCGACGTCCTGTCCGAGGCGCGCCGGGGCGAGCGCAAGATTGGAACCACGTCGCGCGGCATTGGGCCGGCGTACGAGGACAAGATTGGCCGGCGCGGCATCCGGGTGTGCGACCTGCTGGGCGATCCGGCCGCGCTGCAGGACGAAGTGCGCGAGAACGTCAGCGCCAGGAACCGGATCATCAAGGACTCGACGCTCGATTGGCAGCCGGTGTTCAAGCAGTTGATTGCCGACGGCGAACGGATGCAGCCGTGGGTGAGCGACGTGTCGCTGTTTCTGTCTCAGCTCATGCAGGGCGGGAACGCCGTGATGTTCGAAGGGGCGCAGGCGACGCTGCTCGACATCGACCACGGGACCTACCCGTTCGTGACCTCGTCGAACGCGTCGGTCGGCGGGGTCTGTACGGGCCTGGGCGTGCCGCCGCGCGCGATTGGTGGCGTGCTGGGAGTGGCCAAGGCGTATACCACGCGCGTGGGTGAGGGTCCGCTGCCCACAGAGCTGTCGGGGGCGCTGTCGGAGCGACTCCGCGAGAGCGGTCAGGAGTACGGCGCGTCGACTGGCAGGCCCCGCCGCTGCGGCTGGTACGACGCCGTCGTTGTCCGCTACTCGGCGAGGATCAACGGGCTCGATGCGCTCGCGCTCACCAAGCTCGATGTCCTGGACGGATTGCCGGAGGTGCAGCTGTGTACCGGTTATCGGACACCTCAGGGAGTCGTGACGGAGTTTCCCGCGAACTTGCGCATACTGGCCACGGCCGAGCCCGTGTACGAAACGTTGCCAGGATGGAGCGCGCCCACGAAAGCCGCCACGCGGATGGAGGACCTGCCCGCGGAAGCGCGGCGATACGTGCAGCGTCTCGAAGAGGTGAGCGGTGTGCCGTGCGCGATCATCTCAACGGGTTCGGACCGCGCCGAGACGATCGTCAGGCCGGAGTCTGTGGTGACGACCTGGTTGGGCCAGTAGCGCGGGCGGCCCACGCTCGCCGCTAGACCTTGTGTTTCTTGATGAGCTTCGCGATGGCTCCCTGGTCGGAGCCTTCGAGGAGTTCGATCCCGGCCCGGTACCGGGGCACCCCCTGCGCCAGCTCGAATGACGCCCACGCCACGACCGACTTGTAGCGTGCCGCGCCCGGCTGCGCCGAGAGCGAGATCCTGATCCGCTGGTTCGGCTTGAGAATCGTCGGGGAGATCACCTGCAGGCCAACGGTCGACATGTTCACGAGCTGCGCGGGGTTGCCCTCGATCTGCACCTCGACACCGTTCGTGATGATGAACCGCTCCGCTCGTCGCGTGCCTCGATAGTCGACCGGGGAAAGGGGCACGGGCTCGGGGGCCGTCGATGCCTCTGCCTCTGGTTCAGGGTCGCGCGACACCACCTCGGTGCCGCCCTGGTGCATCACGATGCGGATGTCGCACTGTGTCAAGGACGGGTCTGCCTGGATCCGAGTTGATCAACGCGGCGCCGCGTGACGTGTCGGCGAACACCTTTTCGAGCGCGACGACGGCGGGGCGGAGGCTCATGATGGCCTCGAGCGCCTGCAGGACATCGGCGTCGGCGAAGGTGATGCTGTCCCCGAGTTCGGGTCGGCTCTTGAGAATCGTCAGGTGTTCTGGTGCAGCGATGAGGACGGTGGCCACAGCCCTTGAGTGTACCCTACAACGGTGTTCCGTCGAGGGCGCGACGCGAAACGACCGTGGTACACTCACAGGCTCGCCGGGGTACACCACGGCCGGGTAGCTCAGTGGTAGAGCAGCGCACTTTTAATGCGCGGGTCGCGGGTTCGATCCCCGCCCCGGTCACGTCAACCACACCTCATCGGCGCTCAATCGGTCGCATCAGAAGGAGAGCGTCGGCGTGGTCGTCCACTCGGCGCCGAATGTGGCCGCAGGCACAGCGGGGAAGCGGTTCATCGAGTCCTGTGTCCCGTAACATTGAGAGAGTCCACGCGCCCGTAGCTCAGCTGGATAGAGCACCGGCCTTCTAAGCGAAACTCAGTTATGCCCGCCTCTTCCCTCGTGGGGATTGGCGGGCTTTTTTCGTTCTTGCGACGGGCACTTGTGGTGTCCTTGATCCCCCTGTTTTGGATTTCGTTGCAATCCGTTGCAAGGCATTTGTGCGCGTGACCCATCGACGTCCTGACACGGCGCGCAGTAACTGCACGTATCGCTCGACGAGAGTATCCGGCCACAGCCACATCGTGTCGCCGACCATGTTCTCGTGCGGCACGTCGCATACAAGAACTGGCGAGCCGGAGCCCTGGCGCCATGACGCGTCCTAAGAGCGCGGCCAAAGGTACGGAATAAGCAGCCCCCGTCGCTATAATCCGTCCACACCCCAGATGAGTTCATTCACACACCATGCCATGCCGGTTTATCCGGCGCACAAGGAGAACCGCGATGAGAACGAGTATTCGACTGGCGACCCTGACGGTGTTTTTCTTGCTCGCGGCCTCGCTGGCCTACGCGCAGACCTGGTCGGTGCAGATCAACAATTCCAACCGATTTCGCGTGCTGGCGCAGTTTGGAAGCGCCGCTGTTCTCGACCAGGAAACCGGCCTCGTGTGGGAGCGCACACCTAGTGCAACCCAACTTCCGTGGGAGGACCCGCTGTTGACGACGGCGCACATCATGTGCGCCACGAAAAGTGTCGGCAACCGTTACGGCTGGCGCCTTCCGACCATTCAGGAGCTGGCGAGCCTTGGCGACACGGTGAACACCGAGCCGAACCTGCCGACGGGACACCCGTTCATCTTGGACATCAACCAGAGGGTGGGTACCTTCTGGTCGGCGACGACAGCGGCCAGCGCCCTCCTCAGTCCGAACGCGGCATGGTTCCTCAATTTTTCGCCAGACCCTGCCAGCCTCGTGCTGTACGCCATCAACGCCAGCACCAAGAGTGAAGCCCGTTTTGTGTGGTGCGTGCGCGGCGGGTCGGGGATAAATCCACAGTAGCGACTCGGCGCTTCGCGCCACTCGTCAGCGCCGGGTCGGGAAGCTCCCGTTGAAATCTACGAACGGCGGCACCCGTCCCGGCAATGCGCGAGCTGCGACGCGCGGCTCGTGCCAATAGGATAGCCATCGGGACCCGAACGGCCGTTGGTAGATTGTGTCATCCCATCCTCCGGCGATGAGGGTACGGCGGCTGCACACCCACAGCGCGGCCGGGCGAGCCGGCACACTGGATGATGTCGGCAATGTTGGCGCACTGCTCATGGGCCCTGACGGCGGATTCATCACCGGCAGCGATTTTCTCATGGACGGCGGAGTGACCGCCGCCTATTGGTTCGGCAAGCCTACCTTCCGCCCCCCGTTGCAAGCCCGTTGCAAGCGACGCCCAAATCGACCCTTTACTTTCTTGCAACGAGGGCGAGACGGCCCGGGACGCAACCGTTGATAAACTAAAGTGTTAGCTACTCCACGCGCCCGTAGCTCAGCTGGATAGAGCACCGGCCTTCTAAGCCGGGGGTCGAAGGTTCGAGTCCTTCCGGGCGCACCACCTCGCTTCGCGAGGTGGTCACGCCCGCCAGGCTCTTGCGTCTGCTTCGCCTTCGGCTCACGCAGACCGAGTCCTTCCGGGCGCGCCACTCGTTCGGTCCATCTCCGGACACATGGGTGACATAATTCCCGGGACATCGGCAACAGATCCACACCCAGCCCACTGACGTTCGGCAGGTTCAGGCCAACCACGATCACGACCGGCTAAAGCCGCGCTACGGCGTCGGCGACCTCGCGGATGATCGTCTACGAGCAGGACGCGGGGACGAATGGGCGCTACGAACCCGCGTACGAACTCGCGCGATCGCCAGCGCCGCGGGATGCGTGAAAGGCCAGCAGGTGATCGAGCAACCGTTGCGTGTCGGTCCCCTTGACAAAGAACCCAGCCGCCCCCGCCTGCTCGATCGCGTCCGCGAGATCATTCCGAGCCATCGACAGCCCGAGAATCCGGATGTTGGGGAGCTCGGTACGAATGCGCGCGGTCGCTTCGACGCCGTCCATGTGCGGCATTGCGATGTCCATGAGGATGACATCGGGCCGCAGCGTATGCGCGTGGGCGATGGCCTCGAAACCGTTGGACGCATCGCCGACGACCGATAGCTGCGGCCGCTGATGCAGCATCTCTCTTAGCGCGTGCCTGACCGCTGGGTGATCGTCGACGATGAGAATCCTGAGCGCGTCCCTGGACCCGCGATCGTCACCGACCGACGATGCCGCTCCGGTCGGTGCGACGCTCAACTCTTCGCGCCGGCGACGGTGTTCCTGCACAGCGTTACGCGGCGCGACAAGGCGGACCCGAGTCCCCCTTCCGGGCGCGCTGTCGATGTCCAAGCGGCCGCCGAGCAGCGTCAGGCGCTCGCGGATGCGGAATAGCCCCCAGCCCAACTGGCCGGTCTTCGATCGCTCGTCCAGTCGCGCCGGCTCGAACCCAGCCCCCTGATCCGTCACGGTGATGCACAGTTGATCGCCGGCATCGAGCTCCAACGCCAACGTGACTCGATCCGTCTGCGCGTGTTTGATCGCGTTGAAGAGCAGCTCTCTAACCGACTCAAAGAGCAGCGTGCGGACATCCTTCCGGGCGGAATCCGCGCGCGGATCGGCGTCGATCTCGACGCTCACCTTGTACTTGTCGCGTGTCCAGTTCGCCAGCCACCTGAGAGCGGCGGGAAGGCCGGAATGCTGCAGCACGGGAGGAAACAGCTCCACGTTCAGCGAGCGCGCCACGGCGAGCGCTTCGTCGACATGCTGCTTCGCCTCCGCAACGAGGTCGCTCGGCGCGGATCCAACCTCGTTCTCCCGCTTCAGCTGCTGGTCGAGGTTCAACGCGACGATAACGAGGAGCTGCTGGAGCCCGTCGTGCAGCGTGCTGGCCAGCTGCTCGCGCGCCTGGTGCTCGGCGAACGTCAGGTCCCACGCCATCCTACTGAGCTGCGTCGTCCGGTATTCCAGTTCGATTGTGCGCTCATGAAGGGCCACGGCCGCACGCTGACGTTCGGTGATGTCAGTCACGAACACCAACGCGAATGCGCGTCCGCCGCTGGCCGTCGGAGCGTGACTGACGGTAACTTCAATCGGAAACATGGACCCGTCCTTGCGTGTGCCGACGAGGTCCAGGGCGCCCGCGGGGTTCGGGCCGTCGCGAAAGACCGATGGTATCAGGCGCTCGATCGGTTGGCCGATCAGCTCTTCGGCGACCCAGCCGAACATCCTCTCGACCGCAGAATTCGCGAAGACGAGCATCCCTCGCGCGTTCGCCGAAACGATGCCCTGCGTAGCGGTCTCGAGCAGTGTTCGCAGCGTCCGATCGTGTTCCTCGTCGCGACGGGCCTGGAGGGCATCCTCAGTCCTGCGGCGCTCGGTGATGTCCAGTTCGAGTCCAGTGAGCCGCGTGATGTGGCCAGCAGCATCGCGTTCGGCTCGACCCCGACTCTGCATCCATCGCACGGCGCCATCACGGCATAGGGCACGGTATGTGTGATCCCACGTCTCCTTCGTCTGCAGGATCTCTTTGAGCATGGGACGTATCCGCGGGCGGTCTTCGACGTGCACACGCGCGAGCCACGTTTCAAACACTGGCGCTTCTTCCAGCGTGAACCCGAATTGTGCGCGGAAGGCGTCATCCCAATCGGCGTCATTCGTGCGGGGGTCCCATGTCCAGGAGCCGCCTCCCGACGCTTCGAGCGCGAGCCGAAGCCGCGTTTTCTGTTCCCGTAGTGCTGCTTCAGCGCGGGCGCGCTCGACAGCGTCCCAGGTCCGCTCGGCGACGTCACGAACGAGCTCTATCTCACCTGCCGTCCACACGCGTGGAGTGTCGTGATTGACGCCGAACGCGGCCACCATCTGCCTGTCTTTGAACCGCGCCACGCCGACTAACGCCGCGATTTGCTGCGACCGGAATGCCGCTCGATCGTCATCGCTGAGCCGCTGATCCGCCTGCACGTCGTTGACCACGATGGTCCGGCCGCTCCGGAGAGCCTCGCCCAGCGCGCCCCCCACAGTGACTCGCAACGGCATGCCGACGAGCGGCTCGGCGCCGCGGGTGTGCTCGCGGCGAATGATGTACTCGCGGCCCCCGAGTTCCGCATAGCCGGCGCGGGCTGCGCCGAGATGCTCGCAAAGATGCCTTGCAGCAGTTTCCTGGATGGCCGCCGCATCGTTCAACGGGCGAACCGCGTCGTTCAGCCGGAGAAGAAACGCCAATCGCTCTTCGTTCGCGCGCAGTTCGGCTTCCGCTTTGCGGTGCTCGAGCGTCACCCAGATCCGATCGGCGACTTCCTGAACGAGGGCAATTTCGTCGAGCGTCCACACGCGTGGCGAGCGGCTGTGAACTCCGAACGCGCCCACGAAACGGCCGTCCTTGATCAGCAGCGGACAGGCGTAGGCCCCGATTTCAGCCGCCTGCAGCGCCGCGCGCTCTTCTGCCGTGTGCAATTCGGTCGACGTGTCATTGACCGACAGCGTCCAGCCTTCCAGGATGTCTGTCGTGCGACTTCCGACCAGATTACGCCACAGAAGATGGCCGACCAGCGAGGCCACGCCATCCACGTAGTCATGGACGACGATGCAGTCGTCGTCCACAATCTCGGCGTAGACCACGCGGTTGACGCGGAGGTGCGTGCCGAGCAGGCGGCAGGTCTCCTGAAGAATGCGCGCAGGATCCGCGAGCGGCTGGAGAGTGTCGTTCAAGCGGCGTCGGAACGCCCGCCGGCTCTCGCTCCCGCCCAGGGCCTCTTCGGCGCGGGTGCGCTCGGCGGCCGACCACGTCCGATCCGCGGTAATTTCAACCAATGCGATCTGGTCGCGGGTCCAGATCCACGGCGTGGCGCTGTGGACGCTGAATGTCGCAAGCCATCGACCATCCCTGATCAGCGGCGTGGCGACGAACGCCGCAGTCTCGACAGCGAGGAGCTGTTCGCGCTCCACGTTCGTGAATCGCGGATCCGTATTGACGTCATCGACGGCCACCGTCTCGCCACGGCGGCACGCGTCGACGATGGCCTTGCCGAATCGGAAGATCGAGCCTCGACCAGCGAACGGCGGAACCCCGTCGGCATAGGACCAGCTGATGACGAACTCGTCGCCATCGATGTCCGCGTAGTTGACGCGACTGGCGTGGAGATGCTCCCCGATCAGGCAGACGGCGACTTCCTGGATCTCGACCGGGTCCTTCAGGAGTCGCAGCTGCTCGTTGAGCGTGATCAGGAAATGCCACTCGACGGACATACGTTGGAGCCGATTGTAGTCATTTTGGCTGCCACGCGACAGGACTCTCAGCGGCTCTCTATATCCTGGGTCGCCAACCGTTGACCGCGGACGGAAGTGCCGAGCCCAGTAGCCAACCGGATGGCTTGTGGAACGCACCACCGTTCGCATGCGCATCTGGTTTTCCATCGGGGAGGAAGGTGTGGTGCTGCTCGCCGTCAGCGACGGCGTTCCCACTGTGCACTTCAAGCGAATGTCGGCGAAGGTGAATACGGCCGCAGCCGGATTGGTCTTCGGGACCAGAAGGGGCGATTTAGTTTATTGTGATCAATCACACCCCCGAAGGGAGGCCGCATGTTTGCTGTCATCCGTCATTACCATTTCGACAAGAAGGACAGCGCCGAGATCGATCGGCTGATCCAGGACCAGTTCGTCCCCATCATGAGCAAGGCGCAGGGTTTCGTCCGCTACTACTGGCTGGATACGGGGGCGGGCGAGGGCGCGTCCTTCGGCGTCTTCAAGGACAAAGCCGGCGCCGACGAATCGGTGCGGCTCGCGGCTGACTTCGTACGGACGAAGATGGCGGCACTTCTGAGGCAGAAGCCCGAGGTCATCGAGGGGCCGATCAAGGCACACGATTGAAGGCGCACGTCGGTGCCGTCGCAACCGCGCCGATGAGACATACGGTGAGGGCGACGGAGGGACTGAGGCGAACCTTGTACTGAGTCCGCAGGGTCAGATCAGGAACTGCTCCTCCATCCACAGCATCCCTGGGGCGTTCGCGCTTGTGACGATCGGGCCGTCGATGACGATCTGCTTCGGGATTCGGAGGCCGGTCTTCGGCCCTCGCGCAGCGGCGACGCCGGCGACGATGGCGCCGCCGTGGATGCGCAGGAGGAATTGCGGACCGTGGCGTGCATGCGGCCAGCGACCACCGCCCGGATCGCCGGCGGCATCGCGTCCACGCCGCCAATCAGGATCTCGGTACGCCCGTGCGCTTTCATGACGTTGGCCGCGGCGAGCGCCATGTCGTCGTTGTGGAAGAACGCGGCATCGATCTTCGGGAACGTGTTAGGTACGTCTCCCAGAGTTGCGCCGTTTTCGCGACGTCCCAATCCGCCGAATCGGTCGCCAGGACCTCGACGCCGGGGAACCTGTCGATGACCGATTGGAATCCGCGCGCACGCCCTTGCGCGCCGGTATGCCCGAGCGCGCCCTGCGTCATGATGATCGTGCCCTGTCCGCCCATCGCGTCCACGAGCGCCTGTGTGACCGCGGCGCCCATGAAGTCGTTGTCCGGAGCAAGAAACGTGAGGACGTCGATTGATCGAGCGGCGCGATCAGCGTGTCCATGTCAATCACGGGGGTGCCCGCCTCAATCATCCTGGCGACGGGCTCGGTGATCGTGTTGACGTCCACCGCCTGGATGGCGACGAAGTCCCACTTGTCGGATGCGATCTCTTCGACCAAAGCCAGCTGTTTCGTGGCCGAGAGCTCGGGGTCGAACCAGGTGATGTCGACGTTGAACAGCCGGCCCCAGAACTCGGCGGCCTCTTTCCCTTGCGCGCACCAACTGACCTGCAAGCCGATGTTCGAGAACGCGGCGCGCAGCCGCCTGCGCGAGTGGCCTGCACTGGCGCCCTGCTGTGCGCCGGCGGGGAGGTTGACGCCTCCGAAGGCCGCGATGCCGGTCGCCGCTGCCAGTAGTTGGAATAAATCGCGTCTGCTGGGCTGAAGGCGAAACTCGGGATGCATGGCGTCCTCAATTTCTGGCTCCGGACTCCGGACCGTCGCGGCGTTGTTGAGTAATAACGACCGTGCCGTGGTCGAAGACCGGCTAAGCCTCCTGCGCGACGATGAGCGATCTCTATCAATTGGAGGACCCGGGTGGCGGCGCCCACAGCACCGCGTGCAGCGAGGCGTTCGACTTCTTATCGATCGTGAAGCCGGTGAATGCCCCGGTCCGACTCGCCGCGTCCACGTTTCGAGCCGACCCAGCGAGGGCATCTCGACCAACCCGCCGGCCTCGGTCCACACGAACGCGTGGGTCCGGTGCCCTTTGGCGCCGCTGACGCCGATGATCGCTCCGGCCTCGGTGACGAACTGGCCCCTGCTGCAGGATCCCGCCAGTGTGCCGAGGTCGATCAGGCCGCCGTCCGCGCTCCACGCCAATGCATGCTCGTCGCCGGCGGCGGTCTTACTGTAGCCGGCAACCAGTCCGGAAGGATTGATGTCAGACGCCCAGCTGAAATCGCCGCCCAGCGTGCCGATATCGACGAGTCCGTTCGCACTTCGACCACACGAGCCCGTGCCTCTCGCCGCTTGCGGTCGTGCCGAAGCCGACCAGCGACAGGACCACGAGCGCGATGGCCGCGCCGCAAATCTGAAAGCTCCCCCCACAGTCAGCCGCTTGATCGATTTCCTGAGGTTCGCTCGCTCGACGATCGTCTTGAAGCCTCCGTACGCCATGCGCTTCGGGTCGAAGGGCATGTCTTTCGGGGGCCCCCCATCGCCGCCATTTCCTTCATCACTTTGGCATTGACGCGGTCGCGATGCGCGCGGGATTTGAACACGATGTAGGCGAAGATCGCCGTCTCGCCCGGCCTCAGCTTCATCACGCGTGTGAACGGCGTGCCCCATTTCGCTGCGAGGTCGTCGCCCGCGCACTCCTTATAGTCCACAGCGCCGTGCTTCATCCACGACTTCCTTCCCAACGCTGCCATCCGTTGGTAGGCCTTGAGGTGCTTCTTCGGGATTGCCAGCACATATCCGTCCACGTAACTCATGTGAGCACTCCTTCTTCGAGCTCAAGAGAACATCGTAGGTTCAGAACGACGAACCTCTTGCCGCGTAAGATGGAAAGTCGTCGTTCATCATCGAGCGTTACCGGCCGGCCTTGGCCGAAGAGGTGATCCCCCGATGCACCCGCGCTCCAAGCAAAGGCGAACAGCGAGTCGCCCTGGAGATTGCCGGCAACGACCTGTGTTCGTCGGCGCGAGATGCGATCATGGAGACGCCGTGGATCCAGAGGGTTTCACGGCAATCACGAAGTCGCGTCCTGTATCGAGATCGCCGTTGGTGACGAGTGTGGGATCCGGTTGCTTCGTGAGCACCTCACCGGCCCTGAGCTCCACCTCGATGCGGTAGGTCCCTTCGGGTACTTGGATCGTGTAGCCGCCATTTGCCGCGGTGGTTGCGTCGTATCGGGAACCCGTGGTGGTTTCGATGACCGTGACTTTCCGAGTCGGTACGGCGACCGTCGCGTCAGCCGTCGTGACAAGCCCCGCGACCGTACCGCCCACCGATGGCGGGTTGGGGCCAGTGTCCAGCACCGGACCCGGATGACAGGCGGTCAAACTCATCGCGTAGGCCACGAACAAATAGCTGAGCCGTCGCATCACACCTCCTCGCACAAGCCTGTGCAATAGGCGCGCCTGGAAGGCGGGCCATCAGCGGCGCCCAATGCCGCCAACACGAGGACGTCTACGCGGTTCGCGTACGCGCGCAGTGTCTTGGCGAGCGTCTGGCCCGCATGCACCCGGTCGCGGTACGGAACTTGTGACAAGTAAGACCATCGCTCGTCGGCTGTATCTCCTCATGATTCAAAAGCAAGATCTTGACCACGTTTGTCCACATTCGGGGAGCCGCGGCATTCCGTATGGCGCGCGTGCCCTGAGTCATGCGCTGTATGTGCTCTCTTGATTTCACGCTCCTGTGATCGCAGGTTGTTTGACATACATAGAACAGCAATGTATAAAGTCTCTACGTATGGACATGGGTAAGGACCTGGTTGCGGCCTCCGCCACGCCGCTCGTGCTCGCGATCCTGGCCGAAGGCGACAGCTATGGCTACGCCATCATCAAGCGAGTCGCCGAGTTGTCAGGCGGGCATCTCCAGTGGACCGACGGCATGCTCTATCCCGTACTGCACCGGCTCGAGCGCCAGGGCTATGTTGCGGCGAAGTGGTCCGCAGCCGAGAACGGCCGCAGGCGCAAGTACTACCGGATCACGAAAGAAGGGCGAGCGCAGCTCGCAGCCCAGCGGCAGCAATGGAAGGCCGTGGATGGTGCCTTGCGGGGTATCTGGATGCAGGCGTGCACCGTATGACGACCTTGACCGATCAACCGCTGGAGGATCACATCGCGCAGTGGCGCGGGTACGTACGCCGCCGCCAGGCCCTTCACGGTCCCGACGTCGAAGAGCTCGAGGGACATCTGCGCGACCAGTTGGCGGCGCTCACCGAGGCCGGCCTGTCAGGGGATGAAGCGTTCTTGGTCGCGGTCAAGCGCATGGGCAGCCTCGATGCGCTGTCACGTGAGTTCGCACGCGCGCATTCCGAGCGACTGTGGAAGCAGTTGGTCATCGACCGCCGACGCTGATAGGTCGGCGAACACCGCACATACCGAGACACTGGTCGTCCTGGGTCTTGCCGTCGCCGCGGCATTGGCCGGCGAAGGTGCCTGCGCTGTTTGGTGTTCAGCTGAGCCCAGATGAAGAACTGCCGCCTTTCTACTTCCGCAACGCCAGCCTGTTCGTGTTGCCACTGCTCGCGGTCTACTTCGCATGGAAGCGTGGGCTGGACGTTGTCAGCGGCTTCTGGCTCGTGCTGCCTTTCGCGGCCGGAGCTGTGTTCGCCAACGTCTACCCCTTTCGCCCCTGGGGTGACACGGAGATGCTCACGGCTCTCCACCTGCCAATTGCCTTATGGCTGGCCGTCGGCTTCGCGTACGTCCGAGGCCGCTGGTTTGCCGACGGTGGGCGCATGAACTTCGTGCGGTTCTCGGGCGAGCTGGTCATCTACTACGTGCTCATCGCACTCGGCGGGGGAATCCTCACCGCCTTTACGTTCATGATGTTCGGCGCCATCGACATCAACGCTGCGTGGTTCGTAGGGCCCTGGCTGCTTCCGTGCGGGGCAGCGGCGGCGGTCATCATCGCATCCTGGCTTGTGGAGGCCAAGCAGAGCGTCATCGAGAACATGGCGCCGGTGCTGACGAGGCTGTTCACGCCGCTGTTCACGGTTCTGCTCCTGGTGTTTCTGGCCACGATGGCGTGGACGGGCAGCCCCATCAACGTGCAGCGGGAGGTGCTGATCGGCTTCGACCTGCTGCTGGTGGTCGTCGTGGGGCTGGTGCTCTACGCCGCATCCGCGCGCGACCCGCAGGCACCGCCGGACTTTTTCGACGGTCTGCAGTTGCTGCTCGTGATCTGCGCACTCGTGGTCGATGGGGTGGCGCTCGCGGCGATCGCGGCCCGCATCTCCGAGTTTGGCTTCACTCCCAACCGAGTGGCGGCTCTTGGCGAGAATCTCATTCTGCTCGTCAACCTGGCAGGGTCGGCATGGCTCTATGCGCGCTTCCTGCGTCACCGGGGCTCGTTTGCCGCTCTGGAGCGGTGGCAGATGGCGTATCTGCCGGTGTACGGCGTGTGGGCAGCGCTAGTGGTTGTCGTGTTCCCGCTCGTGTTCGGCTACCGTTGATGCCCGCGACGAGTAAAGAGCAGTTCCCTCACGTGGTCGTGCCCGACGAGGCGCTGCACCGCCAGCCGCCGCGGCATACCGAAACCGGACGCTAGGAGAGCGGACCGTCCCCGTGGCGGCTATTTCGCAGCGGCGTCGGCTTTGAAGACGGCGAAATTGTTGCCCTCGGGGTCCGTGAACATGGCGAACCACCCCATGCCGGGCACTGCCGTTTTTCCCTTTGTCATTGTGGCGCCGAGCGACGCGGCACGTTCGACCGTCTCTTCGATCGAGTCGACCATCGAGTAGTTGACCGCGCCGTTGATCGTGAACCCTTCCGGGCGCCTCGCGATGCCCCCATTGATGGCCCCCGGGTGTTTGAGCATGCCCTCCTCGTCCGTATCGCCGGACTGGACCAGGATGTAGTCCGACTGGGGCATCTCGGTGACCTTCCAGTCAAACATCTTCGTGTAGAAGTCGGCCAGCTTCTTCGGGTCGCCGGCGTAGATCTCGAAATGGGAGACAGTGTTTTTCTGCATCCCGTATTCTAGGATCGGGACCACGGTTCGGTGCCAGTCAGGAGTATCGTCGCACGCTGCGGGAACAGGTCATGAGGCGCTGAGGAACAGGAATGAACATATTCGTCGGAGGTTCGCTGAGGGATGTCCCCCTGTATGGCGAGGTTGTCAAAGGTTCGTGCAACGGCTTGGGGAGCACATCGTTGAGCGAGGACACACGTTACTGACCGGGTGCAGCGGATCCTTGGACAAGGCAGTTGCCGAAGCCGCATATAACTGGCTCGTGACCCATGCTCACAACGAGCGGCAGCAACTCGTCAGCTACCGACTGAAGAATGACACGCCCGCGCATCGCCTGGGGAGAATCCAAGTGTCGCGAAGGGCCGATTGGGATCTCTCTCATCCGGACCTGAGCCCACCAGAACAGATCGCCGAGGCCGATGTGGCCGTGTTTATTGCCGGTGGCGACGGAACCTTCTCCGCGGCGAATTGGGCGCGGATCGCGGGCAAGCCGATTCTTGGGGTTGCGCAGTTTGGCGGGGCCGCTAGCCAGATCTTCGAGCAAGAGAGGGGGCAATTCCAGGAACGCTACGCCCAGCGCGTCGCGGCACAAGACTTTGACATTCTCAACCAGGACACGGATGACGTTGCGCAGCTCGCAAGCGATGTCCTGACGCTGTGCGAGAGGATAGTGACGTCGAACACGGTGTTCACCATCATGCCGTTCACCGAGGAGTTTCGCGATGTCTATGCGTCGTATGCCAGCGTGTGCAAGGAGTTTGGCTTCAACGCCCAGAGAACCGACGAATCCGACTCCGGCGAAAGGATCATCCCGCGTATTCTCGCTGGGATTCGTGGAGCTGCGTTTGTCATCGCAGACGTGACCCAGCCAAGTGCAAATGTATTCTACGAAATCGGCTTTGCTGAAGGCATGGGCCGACCGGTGATTGTCAGTGCCAAGAAGAACACCACACTGCCGTTCGACATCGCAGATATTCCCGTGCTGTATTGGAGCGGACAGGAAGAGCTGAAGGAGAAGCTGAGGAGGAGAGTGAAAGAGATCGCTCCGGTCCTACAGCGGAAATCGGCCTGAGGCGATCACCGCTGGCCGCGGAAGAACTCGCGGATGTCGTTGACCCACAACGTCGGCTGCTCGAAAGCGGGGAAGTGGCCGCCACGCGGCATGGTTGTGAAGTGCACGACGTTGTATCGAGTGTCGGCGCCTCTGCGCGCTTCGGCGCTGTCCGTGTTTGGCGCCCCCCGACGATCGTATTGGGTGGGAAATGCTCCGCAACCAGTTGGAGTGCTGACTCGGGCCTCAGGGCGCGGAAAGGGCGTGGGCGCAAGGCCGCCAAGCATGTGCCGGCTCTCGTAGTACAAGCGCGCAGACGAGGTGCTGGAGTTCGTCACCCAGTAGATCATGATGTTCGTCAGGAGTTCGTCTTTCGAGTAGACCTTGTCAAGATCGCCGTCATGATCGCTCCAGCCGAACCACTTCTCGACGATCCAGGATGCGAGACCGACCGGCGAGTCGCTCAGCCCCTGTCCCAGTGTTTGAGGCTTCGTCGATTGAATCTCCTGATACCCGAGATTGTGAGCGGCATTGACGGCGCTGTTGGCCTCCGGCGCCGGCGGTCTGGGGGCTTGACCTGCGGTATTCGCCGCTGGACCTGTGGGTGCGCCGCCGCAACCAGCGAGGTGCAGCGCCGCGACGTGTGCGGGATCGTTCAGCGCCACCCGTGTCGCGATGTTGGAGCCCCAGTCACTGCCGTGGACGCCGTACCGGTCGTAGCCGAGGCGCGCCATCAACGTCACCCACATGCGGGCGATCCGCTCGGTGTCATAACCCTTGTTCCGGGGTTTGTCCGAGAAGCCGAATCCGGGCATCGAGGGGACGACCACGTGAAAGCTGTCTTCCATCCGCCCACCATTCCTGGCTGGATCGGTGAGCGGACCGATCACCTTCGTGTACTCGACGATCGAACTCGGCCATCCGTTGAGGAGCAGCAGCGGCCTGGCGTCCGGGTTGCTCGATCGCTGATGGACGAAATGAATGTCGATGCCGTCGATGTTCGTCTTGAACTGGTCGAGGGTATTCAATCGTGTCTCGTGGGCCCGCCAATCGTAGGTGTCACGCCAATACTCGACGAGACTCTTGAGATAGGCGAGATTCGTGCCGTAGTTCCAGCCCGCGTCCGCGAACTCGTCTGCGAATCGGGCCCGCGATAACCGCTGTTTCAAGTCCGTCACGACATCGTCCGGAATGCGGATCGTGAACGGTACGATGGCCTCTGCGGCAGACGGCAGAGATGCGCGCTGCGCGTGCGCGCTCTGAGCGCACGCGACGAGGGTCGTCATGGCCAGGGCGACGGTGACACGCCGAATACCATCGAATCGCATATTCATCACTCGCTGGGCCTTGGACGCCAAAGCGCCTCAGTCACCGAGAAAGTCATTCTTTGATTGTCCGATCCCGCCAAGGCGTGATCGACCGTCGGCCGAGGCGTCTCAATAGTAGCTGGCCGTTTCTATACCGGTTCCGCCTTTGAACGTGTTCCTGACGGTCTTTGACGTGAGATCGATCACCGTGACGGTCCCGTCGCCGTCGTTCAACACGAGTGCCGTCAGACCGTCGGGCGCAAACGCGAAGCCCATCGAATTTCTGCCGGCCCGCAGGACGTGCTGCTTCCCACGAAGGTCGCCGAGGTCCACGATGTTGATGTAGGACTCTATTCCACCGATGCCACTGCAGACGAGCAGGGTCCGCCCATCGAGGCTCACTCGAAGCTTGTAGCCAGCCTCGTCGTGGCCCTGCAATGCGATCCGATCGAGGATGGTGTCCGAAGCCGGGTCGATGACGACCAGGTGTGGCGCCCGGCCCTGTATGGCAAAGACGCGCGTGCCATCGGATGACGCGACGATTCCGCGTGCGCCGCCGGTGACGGGGATCTTGCCGATCATCGTCCGTGTTCTCAGATCGACAACGCTGATGTACTCCTGGCCCGACTGGTTCGAGACGTACGCCTTGCTGGCATCCGGCAGCACGGCAATCCAGTGCCCTGTCCCCTGTACATCGATGACCGATTCAATCGTGCGCGTAGCTGGATCGATCACGAGCAGGTTCTTGCTGATGTCGCAGACGACATACAACTTGCCGCGGGCGTCGATCTGAATGCCATGCGGCGCCTGGTGGGGCGAGATGTCGATCGTACCAGTGACCTTCTGGGACGCGAGATCGACAATCAGAATGCTCTGCCCCGGGTTCGGGTTCCTGTTGTAGATGCCATCACCGTAGATGGGGATGTACGCGGTCTTGAGATCCGGCGAGATGGCGAGATCGTGCGGGGCGCCCTGACCTGTGGGAAAGCCGGACAGCTCCTTCTGAGTCTTCGGGTCGAAGAACCGGACGTACTTGCCGCGCTTGTCGACCAGGATCAAGCCCTTGCTGCCGGTGGGGTTGTTCGGGTCTGCGGCTCCAAGGCTGACAATATTGGCCAGCAGCAGCACCAGCACGGCGCCCAGGGCACGGACAACAGTACGTCTCTCCATATGACTCCTCATGCACGTGCGCTGCGCCCCTACTGCGGGGCTGGGCGCGCCAGTCTTGTAGTCTATTCCGACGACACAGGCAACTGTGAAGCAGGAAGGGAATGACGTGATGAGTGTTCTAGGCCCCCTTCGACCAGTGCACACCGCCGTATCCAGCTCACGACGACATCAACAAGCTCGGAACGCATGGTTGCCTGGGAGAAGGTGTGATCCGCCATGATGAGGTAGCGAACTTCGGCGCTGGGGTAGCGCCGCAGCTCTGGGAACGCATCCTCCATTTGGTCGGCATAGTTGTATTTGTGCTGGATCTGCCCTGTGTAGATGTAGCTGAGGATGAGCCCGCGGGCCATGAAGGCCGCGAGGTCGCGCTGCATCTCCATTTTCGTGGGTTGTCTGAAATAGTCGAAATCGATCGGCGACCGGTCGGAACGATCGGCGTTCGAGCCGACGCCGAGGCTCTTCAAGATCTTCCGCTGGATTCGTGCAGGATCGGTGGCGCGTTGTAGAACGTACGTCAGATAGAAACGGGGCGTGGGAAAGAGGTAGCCGTCGATGAAAGCGCCAGCGATCAGGCGGCGATCGGCGCGCATGGCGAGATGGGCGTCATGCGCTCCCGAGCACAAACCAAGCGCGGCGAAACGGTTACCGAAGCCACGCGCCTGCAGGACGTCCATCGCGGCACAAAGGTCGCGACTCGGATCCGCCGAGCCGTCGGAGGCTACCGAGTCGCCGAGCCCGCCCAGGTCCAGACGCAGGGTTGCAAAACCGGCGTCCGCCAACGCCCGGCACAGGTGCACGTGCAGCCGATTGGGACCCACCCGGTGCTCCAACCCGGTATTCGGCAGCAATACCACGGGAGAGTCGCGATCAAGCCGATCCGGCAGCGAGACGATCCCGATGAGTCGCCCCTGCTCGCCGAATTGCAGCACGACCTCCTTCATGGCAGCCGCTCGCGAAGCGTGCTGGCAACGACGTGGATTGCTGGAGCCGGGTTCCAGGGCGTCGTCATTCTGGACAGCAACGACCATTCGCCCGGGCTGGGCAGACGCAGTACGTCGCTGCCGAGCCCCGAGGGCGATGCGTCCGTTGACACCGCGATGAGCTGCTCGACACCGGCAGGCGCGGACGTCAAGGTAAGGCTTTCAATCGCGGTCTTCAGCTCGTCCGGCAGCTGCATCCCGAGCAATTGCGTGGGTGGCGGGGGCGGCAGTTTCTGGGAGGGGACGCGCTGGTTGTTCAGTATCTCGTGGTAAGCGCTGTCGAAACCGCGCAGAGTCTCGAGCCAACTCGATCCGTCCGTTGGCGGGTCCCACAACAACAAGTGCGACGCCTTCACACCATTCGTGACCGCGCGCTGGGCCAGGAGCGCTCCGAGCCTCAGTCCGACGATGCAGAGGTGGTCAACCGATGCCCGCCGGCGCAGTTCGGCCGCAGCCGTCGCGATGTTCTCCAGCCATTCCTCCATGCGCGCCTCGCAGGAATCTCCTGCCGAATCGCCGGTCGATGCGTAGTCGAACCGGAGCACCGGGTAGTCATCGCCCGCGAGTCGCTCACCGAATCGATGGAGTCCCCGATACGCGCGCATGTATTCCGTGCCCCAGCTCGGACAGATCAAGATCCCGGTCTGCCTCGTCTGGACCGCGGGCGTCGTCAGCGCTCCGAACAGATGCCTCGTCCGATCGCCGAAAAAGAAGGCGTCCCGCTGCAGCCCTCTCGCCTCTGTCCGGAGAGCTGCGCCGGCGGGTTCTGCCCGGTCGCTGCCCGGCAGCTGCTGCGCCAGCACGGAGAGCGGCTCCATCATGATTGCCCGCAGCGGAAGCCGCACACCGTAGTGCTGTTCCAGACTGGCGACCAGCTGCACGGCGAGCAGCGAGTGACCGCCGAGGTCAACGAAGCGATCAGTGCGGCCGACGGCGCCGGGGCCCAGTAGCTGTTGCCACAGACGTGCGAGGTGGGTCTCCAGGGGGGTCGCTGGGGCCTGTCGATCGGGTCGATCGGTAGGCAGATTGCCAAACGGAAACGGCAGCTTGTTTCGATCGATCTTTCCGCTCGTGAGCCGAGGAAGCTCGGCGACCGCCATGAACACCTGCGGAATCATGTAGGCGGGCAACCGAGTAGCAAGGGAGGTGCTGACCTCACTCGACAGGATCCTCTCGCCGAGACGCGGAAGGAGCCAGGCGACCAGCCAGGGATCGCCAGGCACTCGCTCTCGTAGCGCGACCACCGCCTCCGAGACTTGGGGCAGGGCCAGCAGTTGCTCCTCGATCTCCCCCATCTCGATTCGGAATCCCCGCAGCTTGACCTGACCATCTGCGCGACCGAGGAAGTCCACGACGCCGTCCGGCAACCAGCGTGCAACATCACCGGTGCGATACAAGCGTCCGAATTGTGGGTGCGTGATGAACTGCTCGGCCGTGAGCGCCGGTCGGTTGAGGTACCCGCGAGCCAGCTGAACGCCGCCGAGATACAACTCGCCCGGAACGGCAGGGGGTACTGGCTCTCCCCGCCCGTCGAGCACGTAAAGCCGCGTGTTTGCCACGGGACGACCAATCGGTACCAACCCCCGAGGGTCTCCGGTCGCAGGGCAATCCCAATAGCTGACCTCGACGCTGGCTTCAGTCGGCCCATACAAGTTGTGCAACTTCGCCCACGGTAACCGATCGTAGAATCGTCGCGTCTGGAAGTACGGCAGCGCCTCCCCGGAAGCAAACACGTGGCGCAGGGTTTTGCAATCGGACGACCTGGGATGGTCTAGGAACGGACCCATCATCGACGGGACGAAGTGACAGACGGTGATCCCCTCGCGTTGAATCAGCTCCACCAGGTAATCGGGATCCCTGTGACCGCCAGGTCGCGCCATCACGAGAGTGGCTCCGTTGATCAGCGGCCAGAAGAACTCGGGCACCGACACGTCGAAGCTGTACGGGGTCTTCTGCAGCAGCCTGTCGCCAGGTCCGATGGGATAGCGCTCTTGGCCCCACAGGAGACGATTCACCACACCGCGGTGCGTGAGCATGGTGCCCTTGGGGCGGCCAGTCGATCCAGAGGTAAAGATCACATACGCGAGCGAGTCCGCCGTTGCCGCCTGTCCATGGGCAACGCCGGCTGCCGGCTGTGTCATGGAATCGACCGCGAGCACCTCGCACCCGACTCCAATCAGCCACATGGAAGTGGCTGCACCAAGTTGGGGGCCCGTGAGGACGATGCGACAGTCCGCATCCTCGACCATGAACGTGAGTCTGTCCGCTGGATCGTCAGGATCGAGCGGCACGTACGCGCCATTGGCCTTGAGTATTCCGAGTAGTGCGATCAGCATCTCGACCGAACGATAGGCGCACACGCCTACCAGGACGTCGGGTCCGACGCCTCGTCCGCGGAGATGGCTCGCCACGACTTCGGCTCGTTCATCAAGCTCGCGGTAGCTGAGCGTACCCTTCTCGGTGACGACCGCTGTTAGGTCTGACCAGCGCTGGGCGCCGGCGGCAAGCAGATCCTGCAGCGTCGACTCCAGCGGATACGCTCGTGCCGTGTCGTTCCAGTGATCGAGCATTTCATGGCGGCGTGAATCACTGAGTACGCTCAGCCGATCGAGCGGACGGTCGGGGTCTGCGGACGCTGACCTGAGTAGCTCCTCGAACTCCTCCAGCCTGGCTTCAATCAGCGCTCGACTGAAAAGATCGGTGTTGTACGAACACTCGATCACGAGATCGGATTTCCGGGTGACCAGGTTGAAGCGGAGATCGAAGGTCTCACAGGTGCGAGGAATGCGGCGATAGCTTGCCTCTACGTCCAAGAGCGCGGGGATTACATCCCGGTTCTCGGTGTTGAAGGTGACCGACACCAGCGGGGGCCGCTGTGGATCGCGCTTGATCTTCACCTGCGACAAAAGGGAGCCATGCGCTACCCCCTGATGTCTCAACGCCTCGTTCAGCGTGACATCGACGGCTTTGAGAAACTGTCCAAACGACACATCGGAGGATGGGAGAAAGCGCAGCGGGAGAAAGTTGATGCAATGGCCGACCAGCCTCTGCTGGCGATGAAATGGCTGGCCTGGGACGGTCAGACCGATGACGAAGTCCCCCGATCCCGTGACGCGGTAGAGCAGCGCCGCGAATACAGCCAGAGCGGTCGCTGTCGATCCAACCCCATGGTCAGTGCCAAGCCTGGCCAGGCGCCCAGCCAGGGCGGCGTCGATGGGGTGCTGAACGCTATCGGCATCGTACGTTCGTCGCGGTGGGCGCGCCCGGTCCATCGGCATCTCGATCGGCTGCGGCGCGGCCTGCAGTCGCTGCAACCAGTACGCGGTGTCGGCCTGACCTTGCGCAGAAGACAGAAACTCTCGCTCGACTGAAACGTAGTCGGCGAACGTGGGTGGGGGAGGGAGGTCGGACTCACAGCCGTCACGCAGAGACGAATAGAGACTCACGAGCTCCTGCACGAGCACCGACGCACTCCAATCATCGAGGATGATGTGGTGGGCAACGATCAACAGGTGGTGGAGCGTGTCCGATTCGCGAACGATCCGAAACCGAATCAAGGGACCATGCTCCAAGTCGAACCCGGTCCCCATCTCGATGTTCTCCGCCGTTCGAAGATCCCCCGACGAGATCGGGATGTCCAACGGCGTATATTGGCGCACGTACAGCCATTGGCCATCTACGCTGACGGTGCCGCGTAGACAATCGTGGCGTCGCACCAGTTCCTGTGCAGAGGATCGCAGCACGTTGGGATCCACCTTCCCCGTGAGGCTCAGCGCGATCCCTTCGTTGTACGCGAGGCTTGCTTCTGGCTGCGTCTGCGTCGCGAGCCACACTTCTTGTTGCGACTCGGTCAAACCTATCGCATGTTCGGGCGCAGACGTGGGTGAGGCCGCAGCCCTGCCGTAACGCGACTCGTTCATGCCAATCCGCAGACGACAGGGGGATTGGGCAACCGCGTGAATGGACGCATCTGGTCCGCTCGGACAACGGCCGCCCTGCCTTGAATTCTCACGTTCCGACTATCGTATCCATTTTTCGGAAGGGACCCACGAAATCGGCGCACGCCCGGGGTGAAGGCATCGATCTCGGAGCTCCGGCCCATGCCTGGTCGGAACTTGTTTTCTTTCGAGAGGCGTTCCGGGAGAATATGTGGTGAAACGCAGCACGAGTGCCATGTTGGCGACGTCCCAGCCAGAATGTCGATGCGTCGGGCGCTGCTCACGAATCCGATGCTCACAGAGAGATGCGAAACGAGACATGACCGGGTGGGCATCGTTCTGCTCTGTATCGTCCTGTGCAGCTCCAGCGGCGTGGCGGCCCAGGAGCCACCGCCAGAAGGTCCACCCGAGGCGCCGATCCGCAGTGGACGGCCGTTTCGTGCGATCTTTGGAGACGCCCGAGCCGAGCCCGAGCTGTCCAGAGGCGTGGACTTCACCGGTTCAGTATCCGGGGTCTACGATGAGAACCTGCTGGCTGACTTCGGTGTGGTGGCACCGTCCACCGCCCTCGACACCAGCGGAAAGTACACGAATTTTGAAGGCGACCTGAGATTCGTGCGTCGCGGTTCTCGTCTGCAGGTGGCCGGGACGGGCGGAGTGAACGCCCGGTACTACGGCAGTCCTTTCGCTGAATTCATCGCCCCCGACTATCACGTCGGTTTCGGGCTGTCTGCAAGGATGTCGCCATTCACGACGTTGGAGGTCAATCAGACGCTCTCGTATGCCCCGGTTCTTCTGCTGGGCCTTTTCGCCACGGCGGAGCCACCACTGCTGGGTGAGGCCCCGCCGCCAGCAACTGACTACGCGGTCACCGATGATCAGGCGTTGAACGGGAACAGCAGCGTCAGGGTCGAACGCGGCCTCTCAGACCGTGCCCTTGTGAGCTTCGTCGGAGCCTTTCGGCGGAGCCACTATCTGGTGGCGAGCCCGAATGGAACGGAGGTGGCGAGCCCGAATGGAACGGATTTCACGAGTGTGGATGCAGGCGCACTCTATCGGTACCGGCTCGTCGAAGACGGGGATCTCGTGTTCGGCTACACCTACCGGAGGGCGAGGTATTCAAGGGCCGAGCCTGTCACCACGACTCTGACACCCGGACGAGCACGTTGTGCTGGCCGGGCTTGAGTTTCACCCGATGTTGTCCGACGCTCGGCGAACGGTGCTGACCTTCCAGGCCGGCACTTCGCTGGTGCAAGCGCCCTCCGCCAGCAATGTCTTCGTGATAGGCCGCCAGTTGCGCCTCATCGGCGATGTGTCCCTGCTGCACCAGATGGGGCGCACATGGCTGTTGACGGGAGCCTTCGAGCGCGGAACGGCGTTCGTCGAGGGACTCAGTGCTCCGGTGTTCACGGACGCGATATCCATATCCACCAACGGATTCGTCAACGATCGCACGGATCTCCTGGCGTCGCTCTCGTACTCGAACGGCGTGCCGTCGCTCGTGACCACCGCGCCCACGTTCGCGACGACGACTGCCAACGTACGGGTCCGGGTCTTGCTGTCCTCCAGGTGGGCCTTCACATCCGAGTACCTGTACTACTTCTATGACTTCAGCAAGATTCCACAACTGGCGCCAGAACTGGCTCCGCGCGCCAGGCGGAACAGCGTGCGAGCAGGGCTCGCGTTGTGGCTACCGCTCCATCGGCCCTGACGTGGAATCTCCCAAAAACGCGCGCGGACTCACCACATGTGTGGCATAGCCGGCATCGTCGGTCGCATCACTCACGAGCATCAGTCGGCTCTGGAGCGGATGACCGATGCGATCGCGCATCGGGGTCCAGATGGGGCCGGCTTCTGGAGGAGTTCGCCCGACGCCAGAGGCTTTGGCTGTTTGCTCGGACACCGACGGCTCGCCGTCATCGATCTGTCACACGCCGCCGATCAGCCGATGAGCGACTCCGCGGGCGGACGGACGCAGACCATGGTGTTCAACGGCGAGATATACAACTTCAAGGACCTGCGGCGCGAACTCGAAAGCGCAGGGGAGACGTTCGCGTCGAGCGGGGACACGGCGGTGATGTTGCGTCTACTCGCTCTTCAAGGACCTGACGGGGTGCAGCGACTCCGCGGGATGTTCGCGTTCGCGCTCTGGGACGACCAGGCGCGTCGGTTGGTACTGGCGCGCGATCCCCTCGGGATCAAGCCGCTCTACGTGTGCCAGAACCCGAACCCGCGAGGGGACTGGTCGCTCATGTTCTCGTCCGAGGTGCGGTCCATTCTCGCGTCCGGCCTCCTGGTGCGGCCCCGTCTGGATCAGCAAGCCATCAAGTCGGTTCTCTGGAACGGATTCGTGGTAGGACCCGCGACAGCGGTCGAAGGTATCGAGTGCGTCGGTGCCGGTGATCTATGGGTCATCGACGGCGCGGACCCGGTGAAGCGCCGGACCTACTGGACGATGCCGCTCCGTGATGCACGGCCGCCGATTGACGAGGCCGAGCTGAAGGACGTCATCAAGGACAGCGTCGCCCGTCACCTCATCGCAGACGTACCACTCGGCGTGTTCCTGTCTGGCGGGATCGACTCGAGTGCCGTCGCGGCCCTTGCGCAGCGTGCGAACGAGGGGCCCGTTCACACGTTTACGCTCAGCTTCGAGGAACAGGCGTACAACGAAGGAGAGTTCGCCCGGGCGATCGCCCGGGCGATTGGTACCGAACACCGAGAGATCCGTCTCACGGAATCGCACTTCGCCTCGGCTCTGGAAACGGCCATCGATACGCTCGATCAGCCGACGTTCGACGGCTTGAACTCCTACTACATCTCCCGGGCGGTCCGCGAGGCGGGGCTGACGGCCGCGTTGGTGGGGACCGGCGGCGATGAGCTCTTCGGTGGGTATCCGACCTTTCATGCGATGCCAACGCTCCAGACATGGGCGCGCCGTACGCGAATGATGCCGGCGGGGCTGCGGATGCTCGGAGCGCGCGTCATCAGCCGGTTCCTCGCTGGCGGCGGAGGCGCGACGCCTCCCCAAACGCGCTGGGCCAAGCTGCCTGAGATGGTCCGTGCCGGGGAGGACATGACGGCGTTGTACCAACTCGCGTATGCACTGTTTTTGCCGGACTTTCAGGGACGACTGTTGCTTTCGGCCGACGCCGACAGGATGGAGTACCGGTCTGACACCCGTGCTGTCGGATCGACTCCGTTCCGAGACGGCCGGGCGAAGCCCCGTGTCCGCTGTGGCCGTTCTCGAGCAGCGTGTGTTCCTGGGGGAGCGACTTCTGCGCGATACCGACGCGGCGAGCATGGCGGTATCGCTCGAGACGCGCCTGCCGCTGGTAGACAGCGTGGTTGTGGAGGCCGTGAATCGGCTTTCGGATGAGACGCGATTCGAGCCGCTGGGCCGCAAACAGTTGCTGCGGCGCGTGGGACTCGAAGGTCTCGACCCGGCGCTCTTCGAACGGCCGAAACAGGGGTTCGTGCTGCCGTTCGACAGCTGGATTCGGAAATCGCTGGGACGCGATATGGACGACACCATGCGTGACGCGCAGTTGTCGAGCGCTGTGGGTCTGAATGGACAGACCGTCGAACGATTGTGGTCCGCGTACCAGGATGGAGCGCCCGGGTTGTACTGGTCGAGGGTATGGGCACTGTACATCCTGATCCGCTGGTGCCATCGCCACCGGGTGCTCGCGTGACCGTATTGCCGTCTGGACGTGATGGCTCGCGATCCCGCCGATATTGCTTGATCACACCTTGTCGGGACGAGGCGTCGTATGCGAGGCGCACCATCGAGAGCATCGCTCGTCAGACGCTCACCCCGGCGCTGTGGGTTGTGGTTGACGATGGGTCGAAGGACGAGACGCCGAAGATTGTCGAGGAGTACGCTGCGACACTGTCGTATCTGCGCCTGGTGCGCAGAGGCGATCGTGGTCGCCGCAAGGTAGGACCAGGCGTCATCGAGGCCTTCAACGCGGGATATGCCACCATCAACCCCCTCGACTTCGAGTACATCTGCAAACTGGACCTCGACCTCGACCTGCCGGCCGGATATTTCGAAGGGCTGGTGCGTCGCATGGAGGCGGAGCCTCGCCTCGGTACTACGTCGGGCAAACCCTGGTTCGTCCATCCGCGTACAGGAGCACTCGAACCGGAAGTATGCGGCGACGAGATGTCGGTGGGCATGACGAAGTTCTACCGTCGATCGTGTTTCACCGAGATCGGAGGGTTTGTCGAACAGGTGATGTGGGATGGAATAGATTGCCACCGCGCGCGGATGCTGGGTTGGCTGGCGGAGAGTGTCAACGAGGAGTCTCTCCGTTTCGTCCACCTCCGGCCGCAGGGCGCCAGCCATCACGGCATGTGGACCGGGCGCACACGGGCGGGCTTCGGCCAATATTTCATGGGTGCGGCGCCGCTGTATCATTTCGCCAGTGCCGTATTTCGCGCTTTTGAGCATCCGATGCTGGTCGGTAGCATGGCGATGCTCTGGGGTTACTGGAGCAGCGTCTTGAGGAGGCTGCCCAGGTACGACGATCCAGCCTTCCGTCAGTTTCTGCGTCGGTATCAATACGCATGCCTGCTGCGAGGGAAGGCCGCTGCCACAGCGCAGCTGAACGCTCGACAAGCATCCATCTGGCACGCCGCACACCCGTCGGACGCCCTCGCCAGTGAAACGGCGCATGGCGGGAGCTGAAGTCTCGGAGCTGCTCGGCCTCGAGTTCGAGCGGACGCCATCGTGTTGCAGGCGACGCGTCTCCTGACCGACAGCCGCGTCTACGAAAGATGGTCGCCGCACGGAATCCGTACGGCGACGGGCACGCGGCTGGCCGGATCGTCGATGGCATCCGGAAGTACTTCACGGGCGCCGGATGAGGTTCACCGAGGGAGAGTTGCGTCGGGGATCTGGTCTCTTCGTGAGAACCATTGTCCGAAGTAGAGGTTGTACAGGGTGACCGCCTGCCAGCCAATGTCAATCTCGTTCGTCGACCAGCTGTCGTTGTCGGTGTAGCGTCCGTCAATCGGCGTCGCCGTGTCGCGCGGCATCGCCGGATCGCCCCAGTAGCCCCAGACGGCCACCGGACGAGCGCGCGGTAGCGAGCGATCGTCGGGCCTGGGGCTCTCGCTCGGACCGCCGGCCACCATTCCCGGGAACAGGTACGGCGTGGCGTTCAACGTCGCCAGCCAGTGGTGAAAAGCTCGCCGTCGTCCCTGGGTTACGCCTGGAATGCCTGAGATATACGCGAATTGGTAGTAGTTGCGGCCGAACATGTAGTGGAGGTTCGCCAGCACTTGGTCGCAATGCGCCGCCTCTTGGGCCGGATCGGTGAGGCAGAGCTTCGCGTTGAAGGCGCCGCTGCGCTCGAAGCCTGCGCCGATGGAACCCCAGAAGTACCGACCCGCCCACTCGAAGGGATGTGCCTGCGCGTCGGCGAGCGCGCGATCCGCGTGCTCACGCAACCGGGATCGAATGGCGACTTGCCGCGCGGGGTCACCCGTGGCGGCCCGAAGGTAGACCAGGGACGCATAGACAGTGAATCGAAACGCGCTGGGATCGGCCTCGATATCGTCGAAGTACGCCTCGAAGGCGTCATTGAAGCGCCGATCACCTGTCGCCAATAGCATGCCGGCAGCTGCGAACATCCGTACGGCTCGGCCGGACTGGAGATCATCATCCTGTCGGAACGCCGGGCACGTGGGACCATCGGAATGTTCGCTCGGTCGCGCTTCGAGATAACGCCAGCCCCGCCAGGCCGCGTCGCGCAAGCGCTGCGCGAAGACCGGATCGAAAGCCGCATAGATGGTCGATGCGTATGCCAGGATTCCCACCGTGCGAGCCGTCGCCAGCGTGCCGACCTCGCCACTCACGTAGCGTCCTGTGCGCTCCAGGGCGTTGTCGCCGTAGGCCCGGTACTGCGGGAGACATGTCGTATTCCGGAAGCCACCCGTGCCGCTCTCCGCGGAGAGCAGCCAGTCGAGTTCCCAGCGAGCTTCATCCAGGAGGTCGGGCACGCCATTGCCAGATTCAGGAATATTGGTGTCGTCGGAGTCGGGTGCGAAGTCGCTGTGGGCTTCGAACAGCCAGAAGAGTGACGAAGCGGCGGTCATGTTGTAGAGGGAGAAGTCGCCTGCATCGTGCCATCCGCGCCGCTCGCCCGGAGGAGCGGCGTGTGCATCGCTGTCGTGCGTCCACGGACCCTCTGCGTGTGCTCCAGGGATCTCCGTGAAGGCGCGCTGGAAGTAGAAGCTTCGCTGGACCGCCCGAACCGCTGGATCGAACACCTGTGTACCGATCGCAAACGGGTGGCTCGTCAGGCCGTTGTCAGCCGCGATACGATAGCGGCCTGATGTTGCGAAGTTCGTGAAATCACCTACCCACACGTTCCTGAGGGAACCCAGCAGGTCGGTTGCGACTTGGCGACCGGGGCCGACACCGCGCCACACGATGGACTGATCGTCCTCGTCGACGATGGCGAACGACGCGAACGGCAGCGGTGAGGTGAAGGCCTTCTCCGCGGTGGGTCCATAGCCAACTTGAGATGCCGCGAGATGCGTGAACTGAGGCAGGTCGCGCTCAGTGGCGGCGCGCTCCTGCAGTATCGGATACTCCACGGCCCAGACGATGAGCCGTCGTGCCAGGGCCACTGGTCCCCAGCCTGCGAGCGTGGCGCTCAGAACGATGATGCCGAGGACGATTGCACTCCCGACCAGCATGCGGCGATGATGAAAAAGTGACGAGCTCATTGCGCGTATGGTTTCGGTGAGGGACATACGAGGTTGACATTACATCGATCGAGTTTCGCGCCGATACCCATGTCGTGAACGTTGGACGCGTACCACAACGCAACAAATCTCTCCCCCGGCTGTTGGCTCGTTTGTTGCTCTTTGCGCCTGCATCTGTCTAGTGAGGTGTTGTTGGAATGTGCAAAGTAGTAGTCGTTTTCGCTCTTAGTGTGTGTACGGCTGCGGTGGCAGGTGCACAGGTCGACACGAGGATCGTCCCTTGGGAGGGCCGAACCACATGGGCGCCTGGCGTGCAAGGAGGTATTCCCACCCGCTCCACGGTCTGCGCGACGCTCATGGCGGCGGACTTCGGCAACGGTGGGCTCGAGGCGTCTGCGGCTATTCAGGCCGCCATCAACTCGTGTCCGCTCGGTAGGTACGGTCGCGCTCTCTGCGGGCACCTTCCTCGTCAATCGCCATGTCTTGCTCAACAAGGGCATTACCCTTCGTGGCGCCGGACCTGGTCAGACGAAGCTGATGAAGACGAACGGTGCGCGCGTCAACGATTACCGCCCAGAGGATGCCTCGCCGATCATCGTCGTGGGACCCAGCCGATGGCCGAAGGTAGACAATACAACGTCGGTCAACCTGATGGCTGATGCGGTGCAGGGTGAGACCTTCGTGATGGTGACGAACGCCGCGGGGTTCGCGCCCGGTCAGTTCGTGCTGCTGGACGAAGACGACTACAACACCGCGGCATGGATGCCCCTCCCGAATCGAGTCGGCGCCACGATGAATTCCACGATCTGGGCCTCCGATCGCATCGTGTTTCAGAAGCACAATCCCCCTGACAGTTTCGACGATCCGTTTCCCGCCTCGCTGTCGTGGTTCAGCCGCCCAGGACGGCCGCTCAACGAAATCAAGGAGATCGTCGCGGTCAGCGACAACAGGATTACCTTCTCGACGCCGATCCACATCACGTACACGAGATCGAAGATCGCGCAACTGACCCGCTGGACCGGCGAGCATGCCCACATTCGCAACGCTGGCATCGAGAATCTGAGCGTGTCCGGCGGGGGAGACGGTAACATCCGATTCGAAGCCGCAGCGTATTCGTGGGTGAAGAACATCGAAAACACGCTCTGGCTGGGTGAGGCCATTAGCGTCAACAGTTCCTTCCGTATCGAGATTCGAGATTCGTACATCCATGACGGCGCATGGCCGTACCCTGGGGGCGGCGGCTACGGGATCGGCCTTGCCGGGGCCGCGTCGGAAGTGCTCATCGAGAACAACATTGTCAATAGGATGAACAAGGTGATGGTCGCCAAGTCGGCCGGAGCCGGATCCGTTGTCGGCTACAACTACATGGACAACAGTTTCATAGAGAACGCGCAGAGTTGGGTAGAGGTCGGGCTGAATGGCAGCCACATGGTTGGCAGCCATCACATCCTGTTCGAAGGCAACGAATCGTTCAACTACGATTCCGACAATACCCACGGCAACGCGATCGCCATGACCATCTTTCGCAATCACCTCGTAGGACAACGCAGCGATTTTTCTGACCTGCAGAACGCGCGAGGCGCTGGCCTGATGATCGGATCGTGGTGGCACTCGTTCATCGGCAATGTGCTGGGCGAACGAGGGCAAGATGACCGGCTGGACCTATGAAGTGGAGTAACGCGCCGTCCATCTGGAAGCTGGGCTACGATCCAACGCACTGGGAGCAGGCCGCCGATCCCAAGGTGATCAGCACGACCATCCGGGACGGTAATTTCGACTACCTCACCAATCAGGTGCGGTGGGATCGGGCTCCCGCAACATTGCCGCCTTCCCTCTATCTGCGTGCGAAGCCCGCGTTTTTTGGCAGCTCTCCATGGCCGTGGGTCGATCCGACCGGAGCCACGAAGTTGGGCGTCCTCCCCGCGCGCAGACGGTTCGACGAGGCGTTGGGGACGACCAACAGTGACCCTGATCAGGGCAGCCCTGGTAAGGACAACCCTGGTAAGGGCAACCCTGGTAAGGGCAACCCTGGTAAGGACAACCCTGGTAAGGACAACCCTGGTAAGGGTAACGCTGGTTAATCGCGGAAGTAAGACGCGGCCTACGAAAGCGATGGTCTGCGCGAGCGACGGGTGAAGGCTCGCCGCCATCGCGGCCGGCTCTTCGGGTCGTAAAACCAGCGCAGCAGCGTGACGGCCATCGGGGCGGGGCTGAGCGTCGCCCCGACGGCGAGGCGACTTCCAATCGGTACTTCACCGCAAATCGCCGCGTGATGCTCAGTTCGCGTTGTGTCCATCGAATCTTCTTGTGCAGTCCTTCGGCCAGTCCGCCAGCGGTCGCAAACACAGCTGAATCGTTCCGGCCGTGCTTCCGGTAGAACCCAAGGGCTCGTCCAGCCGCTGTACGTGTCCGATGAATCCCGCCGCGCGCACGAGGTAGCCGTCGCAGTATCCCAGAATTCGTCGGCCGGCATCGGCATCACCGACGCCAGGGCGAGGCGCGAGAACGCAAGTCTTCGCGAAGCCTTCGTTCATCGCGGAGCCCTGTCCGCCGTTCGGTTTGAAGATGGGGAGGACACGAGAGTCGAAGCGCGCAATGATTCTCGCGAATCGTCTGTCGAGCCATCGTCCACCGCAATCACCTGCACGGGTGCGTCTGTTCGAGCGCACTCTCGATCGCCTGCCCGACGAACGTCATTGATGATGAAAAAATGACACGCTCATTGCGCGTATGGCAGGGTCGTTTCGGTGCGGGGCATACGAGGGTGACATTACATCGATCGAATTTCACCCCGAATACTCTGTCCGTGAACGCTGGACGCGTACCCGCGACGCAATAAATCTCTCCCCAGGCTTTGGCTCGTTTGTTGCTTTGCGCGGCCTGTATCCCGTCTCAGTGAGGTGTTGTTGAATGCGTAAGGTAGTAGTCCTTTTCGTTCTTAGTGTGTGTACGGCCTGCGGTGGCAGGTGCGCAGGTCGACACGAGGATCGTCCCTTTGGAGAGCCGAACCACATGGGCGCCTGGCGTGCAAGGAGGTATCCCCACCCGCTCCACGGTCTGCGCGACGCTCATGGCGGCGGACTTCGGCAACGGTGGGCTCGAGGCGTCTGCGGCTATTCAGGCCGCCATCAACTCGTGTCCGCTCGGTGGTACGGTCGCGCTCTCTGCGGGCACCTTCCTCGTCAATCGCCCTATGTTGCTCAACAAGGGCATCACCCTTCGTGGCGCCGGACCTAATCAGACGAAGCTGATGAAGACGAACGGCGCGCGCGTCAACGATTACCGCGCGGAGGATGCCTCGCCGATCATCGTCGTGGGACCCAACCGATGGCCGAAGCCAGACAGCACGACGTCGGTCAACCTGATGGCTGATGCGGTGCAGGGTGAGACCTTCGTGATGGTGACGAACGCCGCGGGGTTCGCGCCCGGTCAGTTCGTGCTGCTGGACGAAGACGACTACAACACCGCGGCATGGATGCCCCTCCCGAATCGACTCGGCGCCACGATGAATTCCATGATCTGGGCCTCCGATCGCATCGTGTTTCAGCAGCACAATCCCCCTGACAGTTTCGACGATGCGTTTCCTGCCTCGCTGTCGTGGTTCAGCCGCCCAGGACGGCCGCTCAACGAGATCAAGGAGATCGTCGCGGTCAGCGAGAACAGGATTACCTTCTCGACGCCGATCCACATCACGTACACGACATCGAAGATCGCGCAACTGACCCGCTACACCGGCGAGCATGCCCACATTCGCGACGCTGGCATCGAGGATCTGAGCGTGTCCGGCGGGGGAGACGGTAACATCCGATTCGAAGCCGCAGCGTATTCGTGGGTGAAGAACATCGAAAACACGCTCTGGCTGGGTGAGGCCATTAGCGTCAACCAGTCCTTCCGTATCGAGATTCGAGATTCGTACATCCATGACGGCGTATGGCCGTACCCTGGAGGCGGCGGCTACGGGATCGGCCTTGCCGGGGCCACGTCGGAAGTGCTCATCGAGAACAACATTGTCAATAGGATGAACAAGGTGATGGTCGCGCAAGTCGGCCGGTGCGGGCTCTGTTGTCGGCTACAACTATATGGACAACGGTTTCATAGCGAACCAGCCCGGTTGGGTGGAGGTCGGGCTGAGTGGCAGCCATATGGTTGGCAGCCATCACATCCTGTTCGAAGGCAACGAATCGTTCAACTACGATTCCGACAACACCCACGGCAACGCGATCGCCATGACCATCTTTCGCAATCACCTCACAGGACGACGCCGCGATTTTTCTGACCTGGGGAACGTGCGTGGCGCTGGCCTGATGGTCGGATCGTGGTGGCACTCGTTCATCGGCAATGTGCTCGGCGAGCAAGGGCGCATGACCGGATGGGTGTATGAGGATCCCGGCGACGGCACCTACGGCACGACGGCGAGCCCGTGGGGACCCGGTAGCTACATCTGGAAGCTGGGCTACGATCCAACCCACTGGGAGCAGGCCGCCGATCCCAAGGTGAAGAGCACGACCATCCGGGACGGTAATTTCGACTACCTCACCAATCAGGTGCGGTGGGATCGGGCTCCCGAAACATTGCCGCCTTCCCTTTATCTGCGTGCGAAGCCCGCGTTTTTTGGCAGCACTCCATGGCCGTGGGTCGATCCGACCGGAGACACGAAGTTGGGCGTCCTCCCCGCGCGCAGACGGTTCGACGAGGCGTTGGGGACCACGAGTAACCCTGATCAATCCACGAGTAACCCCGATCAATCCACGAGTGACCCCGATCAATCCACGAGTAACCCCGATCAATCCACGAGTAGCCCTGATCAATCAGAGTACCCGATCAATCGAGTAGCCCCTGGTCAATCGGGGAGTAGCCCCTGGTCAATCGGGGAGTAGCCCTGGTCAATCGGGGAGTGCCCCTGGTAAATCGGGGAGTGCCCCTGGTAAATCGGGGAGTGCCCCTGGTCAATTAAAAAAGTAGGACGCGGACCTACGAAAGCGATGGTCTGTGCGAGCGACGGGTGAAGGCTCGCAGCCATCGCGGCCGGCTCTTCTGGTCGTTAAACCACCGCAGCAGCGTGACGGCCATCGGGGCCGGGCCGAGCGCCGCCGCGACCGCGACGCCGATGGCGATCCCGCGTCGTTTGCGTGGCCATGGCGAGTGCCATCGAGCGATCACATAGCGTCGGAGCAGATCGAATCGTCGATCTCCTGGCATCGGATGGGATGCGGGGTCGATCAGAAGCAGAAACAGGCGGTATCCGATGTAGTCCGGATTGTGTTCGCCGAGGTCGGATTCGACTTCCAACCGATGCTTCAGCGCAAATTGCCGCGTGACGTTCAGCTCACGTTGCGTCCATCGAATCTTCTTGCGCAGTCCTTCGGCCAGTCCGCCAGCGGTCGCAAACACAGCTGAATCGTTCTGGCCATGCTTCCGGTAGGACCCCAGGGGCTCGTCCAGCCGCTGTACGTGTCCGATGAATCCCGCCGCGCGCACGAGGTAGCCGTCCGCGGCATCCCAGAATTCGTCGGCCGGCATCGGCATCACCGACGCCATGGCAAGGCGCGAGAACGCAAGACCGCTCGTGACGTTCACCCCGAACGACCCAGTCTTCAGCAGTTCGACCCGCACGTCTCCCTGCGACAGGCTGCTTGGCGGGTCAGGATGAATGCCTAGTACGGTGGTGCCGTCTCGGTCCACGATCTTGAGCGGATATTGAGCGAGCACGGTGTCTGGCTGCCACTGGCTGAGGAGGGTCGAGACCGCGTTGGTGTTCAAGAGATCGTCCGAATCCAGGAACAGGACGATGTCACCCGTGGCCATCGCGAAGCCTTCGTTCATCGCGGAGCCTTGTCCGCCGTTCGGTTTGAAGATGGGGAGGACACGAGAGTCGAAGCGCGCAATGATCTCTCGCGAATCGTCTGTCGAGCCATCGTCCACCGCAATCACCTGCGCGGGGTGTGTCTGTTCGAGGGCACTCTCGATCGCCTGCCCGACGAACTGGCCGTAGTTGTAGTTGTTGATGATGATGCTCGCCGATCGAGGGCGCAGCCCCCCCGTTGGCTCGTCGGCGGTGTGCTTCCGGAGTTCGACGTTCCCTACGATGGGCTCGAGCATGTTGTCAATGTGCCCTCTCACTGGGCACGTTCGCCACCCGAGTGAACCAGACCGCCAGCGGCTCCCCTCACACCATCGAGTTCAGGTATGTGTTTCGCGACGCGCGCGTCGGTCCCTATCGCCGACTGAGGCGGAACGGATGGAGCGGTCAAGACCTCTGATGCCGCGGGTTGCACGCGGCCCTTTTCAGCTGTGCCGGAGCGATCGTCTCAAGGTCTCGGGCACGCGGCGCACGCTGCGGCTCGCGAGAACGCCCTCCGCGCCCTTGGTGGCTGCGCGGGTGCCTGCGCCCTGGTGGCACGCGCGGGTGGCCGCGCGCGGGTGGCCCGGCCGCGGCACGGGTCCGACCATGACGCGAAGCATCGACGAAATGGGCACCTCGATCTTGCCGCCGAGGGTCAGACAGGTCGCCGCCAACACCTTCAGGTCGAGCAGCATGCTCATACGTTGCACATACAGCAGATCGTATTCGATCCACTGATGAAAATCGCCGGAGGCCCGATCGCGCCGACATATTTGCCAGAGACCGGTGATGCCGGGCCGCACCGAGAGACGCGCCTGGCGCCATGGTACGCAAACCTGGTTTTCATGAAACGGTGAGGGGCGCGGTCCTACCAGGCTCATGTCTCCAAGGAGCACGTTCACGAGCTGTGGGAACTCGTCCACGTTCGTCGCACGAAGAAAACGACCGAGAGTCGTAATCCGCGGATCGGACGTCACCTTGAAGTGCGGGCCGTCGGCGTGGTTACGGTTCTTGAGCTCGTGCTGACGCTCGTTGGTGCCCTTGCGCATCGTTCGGAACTTCAGGCACCTGAAGGACCGTCCGCCAGCGCCTTCCCGTTCATCGCTGTAGAACAGGGGGCCCTCCGACTCGAGCCAGACAAGCAAGCCCACTAACGCGAAAAGCGGGGACAGCACGATGAGGCCTACCGCGGCGACGGTCGCGTCGAATGCTCGCTTGCACGCCAGGTAGCGCCGGTTGGGAGCCTCTTCGAGCACCCCGGCAGGCCTTTCGTACGGCTCGACCCCGAATCGGGCTACCTGTTCGGTGTTGGGCGGCACCCCACGCCCGGCCACGTCGCATGCGTCGTCCTCAACGTCCGCGAACCACGCGCGTTCACGCAGCACGTGGCCCCGGGGCACGCGAGACTGCGCTCCGAGCAGGGTGTACGCCACCACCGCGTCGGCCGACACGTGGCACCCCTCGCCAATCACTGCCGGACCAACGATGACGGCGTTCCTGTCGATGCGCACGTTCGGGTGGATGATGACCGGACCCATCAGGCGAGCGGTAGGGTCTATGACGTGGCCGCCGCCCAGCCGCACCACGGAGGCGCGCCTCGCGACGGGGGCCGCATTCGTGACCGTGAACACCGACCGTTCCATGGCCGCCAAGAGGCCGTACTCATTGGTCAAATCGAAGGCGCCACCTTTAATCAACACGTCGCGGCTGCTCATGCCGCGCGATACGAGCTGTTGCCTCAATTCGACGAGTGACGCAGGGATGAGCTCGAAGGGGATGATGTTGCCCGAAACCGGCACGACGCTCGCCGCCACGCCCGCGATGAAAGGCCAGTTCGCTGGCTCATAGTATCGATGGACGCCCCGCACCTGCCCCTGGCCGTCCATGTTGAGGTGATCCTTGGTGCCGGCAACGCTCGGTTCGGAAGCCACCAAGTGGTGGGCCACCTGCCGGGCGGAAAAGCAGCCGCGCAGCAATCCGAGCGCGGCTTCATCGATCGGCAGGCACCGCGGGTCCAGGAAGAGAATCACATCCGAGAATGTCGCAGCGGACAGTGCCTGGGCGAGCGCCTCGGTCGTTGTGACCACCACGGCCGACGGGCAGGCAGCCGTCATCGCCGCTCGATATCCATCGTCTGCTCCGTGCGGAGCGAGAATCGTCGGGGAGACCGTGGTCACGAACCGTAGTCGCCGGCAGATCTGCGACACGAGCAAGTCCGCCCCTAGACGCGTGCCGAGGAGCGACGGGCGCTGCGCGGAGCGACACATGTAGTGTGGTGTTGAATCCAGCAGCACCGGCCAGGCTCTCATCTATCAATTCCGTCAGGGGCCTAAGCAAGACTCGGGCCCGGATCTGAGCCTCAGACATTCCTCCCTGCGCGGCGAACAAAAGCCCTTCGGATGTTGACTATGTCTAATCAAGACACCTGAACGTCGCATCTCGAGCACTTGGCGGCGTAATGCGACACGCCGCGGACGGAACGCGGGCTTCCATCTCCTGTTTGGGTGTTCTTGCGCGTCCCGGGGGTCGCGGCGGATTGTGAATGCTGACGGCGGGTTGAGGATCTAAATAGACGGCTCAATCGAGTAGATTGTGCAATCGGTCGGCATCTCTTACGCTGACTCGATCCGGCTAAACCACTGAATCGTCTGCGATGACGGCCCGATCGACCATCGCTCCAGCCCGAATGTTCGACCGTCGCCATACGGCCGATCGGGACACCAGCGCACCTGCTCCAACCGTGACATCGAGGCCGATCGACGTGGGACCGATCAGTACGGCCTTGGGACGAACCATGGCCCCCGGAGCGATGAGAATCGGGCCCGCGAGAACCACGTCATCGGCCACCGATGCGTCGGCATGAATCCAGGCGTCGCCGCGACGCTGGTACCCTTCCGGCGCTTTATCACTCGACGCCATGGCCGCCATCACGGCTTCGTTGGTGGCCAGATAGGTCTGCTCGTTCCAGACGCGAAGCGTCATGCCCGAACCCTCGTACGTGGCGACCCGTTCGCCGCTGCGGACAAGCGCGGGAATCAGGTGTTCCTTGATGTCCAGGAACCCTCGCCGCGGAACGGATCTGAGCGCGTGACCCTCGAAGATGTAGACCCCCACCGGTATACGCGGCATGTGCTCTCCCGAGGCTCGACGTTCGGGGTAGACGGCTACGGTCGCAGCGGCACCTGAGTTCCGATGTCTCTCGAGAAGCCGGGCCAGATCGACGTTGGGAATCGAGGTGCCGTCGGTGACCACGAACGTCTGGCTGTCGTCAGCCGCCGCGACGTCGAGCACACAGCCGGCCGAGCCTCTGGGCATCGCATCCTCGAGGTACGAGAGGTGGGGCTCTTCCTGGCGACGGGACTCGAGCCAGGCCGCCAGTGCCTGGGTGTTTCGGTTCCCGCAGATGGTCACGTGCGCGATACCGGCCCTCTGGAGCGCCGAGAGACCATAGGCGATCAACGGCCGGTGTGCCACCGGAACCAGGGCGCGTGCCAGAAGCCGGTCGAATCTCGAGTTGGTCCAGGGGTACGTGCCGGCCAAGATGATGCCCGACACCCCGGTATTCGGCGGTTCGCCGTGGGCGGCACCGGGAGGGGCGGACCGTTGAGGATCGGGGGCGGCTGACATGGTGGTCCTAGCTGCACCTAGCCGACGATCACGGACGCGAAAACCTTGTCGCGACCGACGGTGCTCACGGTCTTCCTCGCCGACGCGATCCGCGACTCTCCAAGACGCACGACCAACACCACGCCCGAGGTTGCATGCAAGATCGGGAGCATGGCGGGATTGGCTTGCAGCGGGTCGCAGGGGACAAGGATCAGGTCGCCAGCCAGCGGCGTGTCGGACAACTGCTTCACGATGTCAGGGACCTCGGGAGGCGACGCACCGAGCGCGGAGACGACGCGCACGGTCCGTTCCCCATGGCGATTGCCCACAGAGGTGAGAACATCCGCCACTCGACTCACGTCGGTGCTCGTGTCACTGCCGATGACGGCCAGCGCGCTCCACGGTCGTGTCAGCAGGGAAAGCCACAGGGGTTCCCACTCCACGTGCGAATCCGCTTTCTCGACCGAATCCCCCTTCTCGGCGTCAGTCGCGTTTTTCAACGAGACATCCTCCTCGGTCCCGATGCGGTCGATGAACGAACGTACTGACGCCATCGCGCCGGCCACGCCCCGGTCGACACCGCGAGCTGGCTGGTCACCGCGATGGCCAGGCCCACGAGAAAGATGGTGGGCTGCTCGGTGAAGCCGATGTCGCCCCACAGATGGATTCCGTACGAGCCGATGCACCCGATGGCGGCGGCCGCGGCCATGCCCTGATGGGGCGATACCGCGCGCGCGTGCACGCGCGCCGCGAGGAACAGGGTCACGATGATGATGGAGAAAATCCCGGTGAAACCCGCGGCGCCGGTGAACGTCCAGAGGCCGACCATCGAGTTGTGCGGGAGGAAGGCATACTCCACGAAAATCGAGAGGTCATCACCCCGGACCAGTTCCTGGAAGGGATGGCCGAACCCGGTACCCAGTAGGGGATTCGACTGGAAGGTGTACACGAGGTTGAAGTTCTCGATATCTCTGTAGAGGGTGGACCGATCGATGCTGCCATCGGTGCGTTCGGCTTGCACCACACTGCGAACAAGCTGAACCGGCGCAAAGACACGAGACGGGGAGGCCCACCCGACGAGGGCGTAGACAAGCAGAATCGGCGAGGCGAGCTTCACGAGGTGAACAGCCCTCCGGGTGAACAGGCTCTGCCCATTCATCGCCAGCAGTACGAGCATTACGATGGCCACCTGCAGCCAGGCGATACGTCTGTCGTTGGCCACGAGCCCGGTCACGATGACGGGGGCGAGCAACAGGAACCCCCGGACGTGACGTGCGGTCGGTTTATAGAACAGCGGGGCCGCGAGGATGGCAATGGCGCAGGCGAACAGGAGTGAGTCGCCGTGGTTGGTCGCGTACTCCATCTCCCGGAACTGGCCCCACTGATCCGAAAAGATGGGAGTCAATGTGTTGCGCACCCACAGGGCCATTACGGCCTTTATGCAGGCTGCGGAGACAATGGCCGTGGCCAGGAGGCGGTAGTCGCGCTCACCTCGCAGACTGATACCAAAAAGGTAGGCGACGGCCAGGAGCTGCAGGTACGCCTGAACCTGGATCTTCGCCATCTCCAGATCGCCACCGCGGAGCGCCCCGAAAGTCACGCACGCAACAATCGTCAAGACCGCGAGCACGAGAGACCAGATGACGGGGGCTGCTGGTTGAAGACTGCCTTTGGTATCTCGGGCCCGGCCGCTCAAGACGCGGTAGCCTCGAACGACGAGCAAGCAGGCCAGCAGCAAGAAGACGCCGCTGAACTTCAACGCCTCGACGGTGATGAAATTGTTGAGGTTCTGGAACATCACGCCGCCGATGGCGACGAAGGGCGAGGCCCATCGGCCTTCGCTATCGCCCGGACGGTCCGTGGCAAGGCTGACGAACATCGCCACGCAGAGCGTCATGCGAATTGGCGCGACCCATGCCATTGCGACCAGCGCCACAACCAACACCGGCGCAGCGAACGCGATGAAACTGCCGTTCGTCAGTACGGCGAGGACGACGGTCGCCATGCCGAGGACGACCGCACCGGCTATCGCGAGGGCACTGCCAGACTGAATGCCCGTCTCCGAGAGGCGGGGCCCCGCCGTTGGAGCGTGGGCGACGAGGCTCACACTTTGGGGATCCGTAGCGAGATGGGAACACCGACCTGACGCTCAACCTGCCAGGCTTCGAGAATCAGACCGCTGGCGAGGTCGGCCAGGAGGGCGACGGCGAGGGCAAGGAGCACGCTGGCGAAGAACCCTGCGCCGTAAATCATCGGCATGTTTGGGGCCACTGGCTGGCGTGGGAGCTGTGCCGGTCGCAAGATGCTGTACTGATGTTTGAATCCCTCCTGCGACGACGAAAGTTCCGCCCGAGCCGCATTCGCGCGCTCTCGAACACCTGCCAGCTGGGCCATTTCGACCCTCAGGCGCAGACTGACCGGTTCGCTCGGATCGCCCCCGTTCACGAGGCTGGGCACGTCGACTGCTGGGACCGTAGGCGTGGGTGCGGGCGTGGCGGTCGCAAGTTGAGACATCTCCGCTCGCGCTCGCTCCGCGTTTTCGGTTTCGACGCTGACTCTGGTGCTTAGTAAGTCGTACTCCGATTCCAGGGTCTGGGCCTCACGCCGCGCTGCGGCCAATTCCGGTGATTCACGCGACAACTGCGCCATCGTCTGCCGGAGAGCCAGCACAGTCGGGTGGCCCTCGGTGTAAACGGTCTGCGCTGCCAAGAGGCTGGTCTGAGTCTCGGCCATCTGTTGTGCCCGGGCCTCGGACAGCCGAACTATCTCTTGCTGGCGGAGCTCCAGCGCCGATTTCAGGCGTGCCAGGCGGACCGTGGACTCCGCTGAGGGGCCCGTCGGCAGGGGGGGGCTTGCCTGACCGGCCGGCACCGGCTGCGGCGTTCGCACCTGCCGCCTTGGGGTCGGCGCACCTCTTTCGCGGCGCCGCAGTTCGGCGATCGTCATGTTCACCTGGGCTTCGATCTCTCCCACGGAGCGGTCCAGAATGGCGATCGAATCCTCGATTGCGGAGATCTCGCTGACCCGCCGGTGTTCCAGAAAATTGCGCATCGCCTTATCGACGAGTTGATAGGCCATGCTCGCGTTCGGCCAGCGCACATTGAAGCTCACAATACCCTCGTCGTCCGTGGTGACCTGGATACGCGCTTCCATCAGACCGGCCAGCGCGTCGACGCGCGCTGTTTCGGTGGTCGGCCCCCGGAGCCAGCCGACCATCCGATCCTTCAGCCTCTGTAGCGGTGTGCGGCTTCGCTCCCATTCCTCGAGCAGGTTGGTCTCCTTCATGATCGCGAGCAGGTTCTGTCGGCTACGCACGATCTCCTGGGCGGCCCACGTCGGGGCACCGTCCTCCCGGGGAATCGTTCGTCCCGGGTTGACCAATGACGACATCAAGTCGTTTCGCGTGACCAGCAGTCTCCCGTACGACTCATAGGTTTTGGGCCACTGGGCCGCAGCGATCCACACGGCGCCGAACGCCACGAGGCAGGTCGCGACTGCGAGGATTCGGTGGCGCCACACGGATCGAGCGACAAACCCGAGCCAGTCGACCAACAGTTGGGTATCTACCAGACTGTCGGCCGGGACCTCGGAGTGCATGGGGTCACCTGACGGTGACGAGTGTGGAGGACGGAGGACGGGGCCTGGCGGTTCCGATGCTAGTTGGATTCGGTCCATGAATGAATGATCGCCCGCAAGGTAGGTGACATCGAGATGCACGGGGCGTTCCACCTGAACCGCCCGTGCGTGGCGCGCCTGCCGGGACTCAATTCAATCCTCAAACCCAGTCCCAATAGTAGTGCAAGAGCCAAGAAGTTCCGACGGCGGTACCTCGCTGTTCGCTGTCACTTCCGCGCGACGGCTCATTCCCTCGCGAACGTGCGATCTGCCGGTTCAAAATATCGATCGCGGTGGCTCGAAGTCCTCTGTTCGGCAGACTTCACTTGTCACGAACCACGCAGACGTCGCAATACCCAGGGGGAGCGGTCGGCACGAATTTGCTATTGTTCGATCCCCAGCCATGACGCCTCCGTTGGGACCGGTCGAACACTGACGCATGCATATCCTGATTCTTTCGCCGTTCCTGCCGCATCCGCCGAACTGGGGCTTTGGTAAACGGGTCTATCACCTGCTGGAGGTGCTCTCCAGATCACACTCGGTGTCGCTGCTGACCTACGCCGACGATCGCGACGCACAGAGCATCCAGGCGCTCAGGGCCTTCTGCGTGGACGTGCACACAGTGCCGACCCGACCATTGCGATTCGGGAAGCGGATCGCGCAGTTGCTCTCGGTGGTTTCAGCCAAGTCCTTTCAGAGACGCACGAGCTACAACCTGGAGATGCAGCAGAAGCTGGATGAACTGACTCGCCGCGAACCGTTCGATATCATCCAAATCGAAAGCAGTCAGATGGCGTGTTTCCGATTCGATCGGCGATCGCTGGTGGTGCTCGACGAGCACAACATCGAGTACGAGCTGTACTACCGCATGTACCAGTCGGAACGATCGGCCGCGCGCCGGCTGTTCAGTTGGCTCGAGTACTACAAGTTCAGGCGAGAGGAAATAGCCAGTTGGCAAACGGTCTCCGGCTGCGTGATGTCGTCGCGGCGCGAAATGGAGATTCTTCACGCGCTCTCCCCGGGGACGCCGGCGACGGTTGTGCCCAATGCGGTTGACACCGACTTCTTCATGCCTGCCGCGGGGCCCGTCGATCCAGACGCCATCGTCTTTACTGGGTTGATGAGCTACCGGCCCAACGTCGATGCCGCCGTCTTCTTCGTCCGCGACATCATGCCGCGCATTCTCGCGAAACGGCCCAGCGCGGTGTTCTACATCGTGGGCGGAGAGGCGCCACCAGAGGTCACAGGTCTTGCCTCAGCGAACGTGGTCGTTACAGGATCGGTCGACGACGTGCGGCCCTACGTGCACAGGGCGGCGGTGTTTGCCGTGCCGCTGCGCATGGGCAGTGGGACACGGCTGAAGGTTCTCGAGGGGCTTTCGATGGGGAAGCCCATGGTGTCCACATCGCTTGGATGCGAAGGGATCGATCTGGTGCCTGGGGAGCATCTCCTGATTGCCGATGAAGCGAACTCGTTCGCCGACGCCGTGCTCGATCTCATGACGCAGCCGGAGATGGCCGGCAGGCTGGGCGTTGAGGGACGTGGCCTGATGCTGCGTCGGTACCGCTGGGAAACGGCAACGGAGGAGCTCGAGGAATTCTACGGACGGCTGCGTAATGGTCCGATCGAGTCCGGTTCCCGGTGAGAATGTATACTTCACGAGTTCACGGGGTTGATGCGCGCGGTGACCACGACTCCGATGGATCAGGGAGGCTGAGCGTGAAATGTATGTCATGTGATGCGATCGTCTCGTGACAATGCGGGGAGCGATCGTGGTCGCCTGCCTCATGGTGGCGGGCGCGGCATGCGCAACCGCCCAGATCCCGTTTGTCTGGGTCGATGAGTGGAAGGAACCCGAATTACCCGCCGCGAACGCGTATGTCATCGCGGTCGGTGACGTATTGAACGTGCAGGTCTGGGCGCAGGACAACCTTTCGACACAGGTTCGCGTCCGTAGCGATGGGCAGGTAACCCTCATGTTTCTCGGTGATGTGCCCGCTGCCGGGATGCCACCCGCCGCCTTTGGTCGCGTTCTCGAAGATCGGCTCAAGGGCTTCATCGTCTCGCCGCAGGTCACGGTGGCGGTCGAGGAAGCCGCTCGTCTGAACGTGTCGGTGCTCGGCCAGGTGGTAAACCCGGGACTACATGAGCTCATGTCTGGCGCTGGTGTGGCGGAAGCGCTGGCCGTCGCAGGAGGCTTGAGGGATTTCGCGCACAAGGATCGGATCTATCTGCTCAGGGGCGGCTTCAGCCCTGCTCGCATCCGGATGACGTATGAGGCGGTCACCGCCGGGCTCGGCCGCGCGGGCAGGCTCAGGCTCAGAGCCGGTGACATACTGGTCGTCGAGTAGCTCGATGCGGACCCTGCTGTTGCGCTCGGTGATCTTCGCGCTGCTGACAATTCCGTTCATCGCCGCGCGCGATCCGAACCCCGTGCGCGGTCTGAAGAAGGCGCTGGCGCTCTTCATCGCGTTCAATGTGCTGTACATGCTGGCGTTGCGCTTCATCTACCCGCATCTCTCCTGATTCCTCAATTGCCACCCGTCCCCCGGATACCCGGATACGCCGCCAAGTGAAACAGAGACGGGCGCGGGCGCAGCGTCAGGGCGCGCAGCGCCGCGGTGGTGTTCGGTGGACCCTCTGAACGCTTCTGTAACCGCCACGCCGGCCGCGGGCGGGCCAAGCGCCGATCAGCCCCACGCCGGCCACATCGTCGGGCGCGGCATGCTGGCGCTGGTCTTGTCGCAGCTCATCACGACCCCGATTTCAATCGTGGTGAACGCCCTGCTGGCCCGCACGCTGGGCGCCAGTGATTTCGGCGCCATCTACTTCGCCATGACAGCCCTGGGTGTCTGGTACCTGTTCGTCGAATGGGGCGCACACGCGCTCGTCGCCGCGGCGATTGCCCGAGATCGTCGGGCGGCGGCCCAGTTCGTCGCATCCGGGATGGTCTTGCGTGTGGCGTTGGCCGGCGTCGTGCTGATCGTGGTTCCGCCCTTGAGCCGATGGATGGGCTACGGCGATGCGGTGAGACTTGCGCTGTGGCTCGTCGGCATGAAGTTCGCGCTTCAGAGCTTGGGCGCATTGTGTCTGACCGTGGTCCGTGGCTTCGAGAAAGTACATTGGCAAGCCGGCGCGACGGTGTTCGCCAACGTGGTTGAGGCCGCGCTGGTCATCACGGCGTTGCTGCGGGGAGGTGGACTGCGGGAAGCCCTGATCGCCCAGGTGGTGGCCGCGGCCATCGCACTGGCGGTCCAGTTCTGGCTCGTCCTGCGTCTCGACATTGGAGCGTGGCGTCCCGCGTGGGGAACGATGCGCGCGATACTCGCGGGCGGTTTCAGCTTTCTCATCCTCGATGTCGTGGTCCGACTGCAGCCTTTCATCGACGCGACATTTCTGAGCCGCCTCGCTCCGCCCGAGGTTCTCGGCTGGTATGGTGCGGCGAGCCGTATCTCGGGAGTCCTGATCTTCCCGGCTCTCACGCTGAATCTAGCGCTCTTTCCAACGCTGGCGCGGCTGTGGGTCGCGGACCGGCCCATGTACGACAAGATCGTGCGGCTGGCCCTGCGGACCGTGGCGATCCTCGGTCTTCTTGCGGGGACCGGCACCGCGCTCTTCGCGCCAGTGGTCGTCGGTCTGATCTATGGCAACGAAGCGTACGCCCCGGCCGCCTCGATCCTGAGCGTAATGTCGGTGTTCATCCTGCTGGTCTATGGGAGCATCGTGATTGGCCCGTCGATGGCGGCGGCAGGTCTCCAGTGGTGGTGGTCCGCCGCGCAGAGTCTCTGTCTGCTCGTGAGCGTCGTTCTTGACCCCCTGCTCATCCCCTGGGCTCAGCGCACGTTCGGCAATGGCGGCCTCGGCGTCGCCATCTCAATCGCCGTCGCCGAGATCGCCATGGTCTCCTCGGGTTTGTGGATTCTGCCTCGCGGCATCGTCGACCGTGCGGTCGGCCGTACGTGCCTACGCTGCCTGACTGCGGCGGCCGCCATGGCCGCCACCGGTCTGCTGTTGAGGGACGTCCCGATCCTCGCTATTCCCGCGTGTGTCGTCGTCTACGTGGCTGTCCTGTGGCTCGCTCGCGAGGTCGATTCCGACTTGCTGATGTTGATGCCCCCCACGCTGTCGCGTCGGTTGCGCTGGCTGCAGCGGAACTAGCGAGGCTCCGCGCGCGCGTGGTTGCATTGGAATTGGCCAGGCGATCGGCGATTCCGATCCGCGGATCGAAAAGCCACGCTGCTCGCAATTCTCGGGTCAGCTCACGGTACGCGGTCAATCGAGCGATGAATTTGGGCAGAGGACGGCGGGGCGGCTCGGATACCGGACGCCCTGAGCATGGCCGCTGATTTGCTTACGCTGGCAAACGGTCTCTTGTGGTGGCGGATCGCCGGACGAACGGGGAGGTTGACAGAATCACATGTCTGAGCGGCTTGGCACAATCGTCACGGTCGGTCTGCTCGTCCTCGTCGCGATCGGATTGCGAGGGTATCGGCTCGGCTCGCCGGTTCTCGGGGTGGACGAGGCGGAGTCGGCGCTGAACGCACTGACGATCGTCGCCGATGGGGTGCCAGGGGACCACTTCCTCGGTCAGCCGTTGTACGAGAACACGCTCGTCCGCCCGTGGCCGGAGAACGCCGAGTACCAGTTTCGTGACATCAGCTACTCGGACCGGGGACTGGCCGTGTACCACTCGTGGCTTCCGCTGTACTCGATCGCGGGGGCCTTTCGTCTGGCCGGCGTCACGAGTGATGTCGCGCGTGACGGCACACTGCTCCGTGATGCCAGTCGGGCCGAGTTCGACTATTGGACCGCAGTGCCTCGGATGCCAGCAGTCGTGTTCAGCGCGATACTTGTCGTCGCGGTCTGGTATCTGGGGCTGCGCATGTACAGCTATTCGGCGGCGATAGCCCTTGCCTTTGCGGCTGCGACGTCAAATTTTTTCGTGTATTCCGGCCGCCTTTCCCGGTATTACTCGGCCACACTTGCCGGCAGCACCCTCTGCGGTCTCGCCATCTGGAACGCGTGGCGTCGCGGACGTCTCTCCGATCACGCGCTTGCGGGACTTGCAGTGGGGGTGCTGTTCCATATCCATTCAGTGAGCGCCGTTGCCATGGGCGCTCTCTATGTCGCCGCTGCTCCACTGGGCCGACGCCAGTCCCGGCTCTGGCTGCGCGTGCTGACGGCCGGGAGCGCGGGGGCGGCTCTGGTGTTCCCTTGGGCCATATGGTCGGGGCTGTTGAGCCAAACCTCGTGGCTGCCCCCCGCTCGCGACTACATCGACCTTTCATTGGTGTTGCGGTCGTTGCCTAATACCAATCCCATCGTGTGGGCCGAGTTGGTCGTCGGGTTTGTGTGGTTCACGGTCGCGACGCGCCGGGGCAGCCGTGTGAGTGACCGCTGGCGGCAGCCGATTATGGACGCGTCGGCTGGCATCTATTTCGCCGCCGCCTGGATGACCGTGTCGTACCTCTGTTTCCTGCTCCTGATGCCGGCAGCGAGCTTCTTCCCATATCGGCTCAAGCTCGTCGTCGCCGTGCCTGGCTTGCTCGTGATGACACTCTTCGCGGCTGCCTTGAGCCGTGCCGTGCGGCCGGCGGCGAACTACTTGCCAGTCGCCGGCCTTGCCGCCCTGCTGGTCGTAACCGGGCAGCTACCACCGAACCTGCCCCGCCCTTCCCCTACCCCTTATGAGGACTCCTTCCTGAATCTGGTTAGCGTGCTCCGAGGCTGGCCCCTGGCTCCCGATGGTCGGATCTTCGCGAGTCCGAATGACCACTTGATACTGACCTACTATTCAGGCAGACCCGTGCAGAGCATCGCGCCTGTGCGCCGAGAATGGCTCGACCGCTTTGCCAGCGACCTGCTCATCGTCGAGGCCCCCCGTTACATAGTGCCCGGGGTCACCGAGGTTCAGGAGATCGCGAGGCGTCAGGGTCGCATGATGAACGAGATCGAGGCGGAGTCTCGCGCGCTGGATGCGTTTCAACTCGCCAACGGGCTCGACCTGCAGACGTCTGGCGCCTTCGTCGTGTCCCCTCCCCGGATGCCTGACGGGCTCGACCAAGCGCTGATTGACCTTGTGCACGAGGTGACTCGTGGGGAGGTGATGAGCTGGGTGAGCGGCACGCCGCTCGGCAGAGGGCAGACCCTGGCCGATTGGCACGATATGCGAGCTGCCTTCTTCTATTGGTTCTCGAACCCCCACTTGCGAACCGGTGCTGGATTGAACTACCGCGCCTGCCGCGCCCGAGCTCACACGTATCTTCACTCGAGCGGGTTTGCTCTGCTCGATTGCCGTGTGAACAGGGAAATTCCGCTGCCGCCCATGTCGATGGCACCGGGTTCTGTGCGGCCATGAGAGACTCTGAGAGTCAAGGTATTGATATGGCGTGTGAGTTGTCGGTCGTCATCCCCTGCCTGAACGAGGTCCGAACGCTCACGTCGTGCATTCAGAAGGCGCAGGGGTTCTTTCGCCGCGACGGCGTGTCTGGTGAAGTCGTCGTCGCCGACAACGGGAGCACCGACGGCTCGCAAGAGCTGGCGGCCAACCTTGGCGCGCGAGTCGTGTCGGTGTCGCAACGAGGGTACGGCGCTGCATTGAGGGCCGGCTTCGAGGCTGCGCACGGTCGCTACATCGTGATGGGCGATGGGGACGACAGCTACGACTTCTCCGCGCTTGCCCCCTTTCTCGAGCGCTTGCGCGCCGGCGACGACCTCGTCGTGGGCAATCGTTTTCGGGGAGGCATCGCCCCCGGCGCGATGCCCCCGATGCACCAGTATTTCGGCAATCCGCTCTTGAGTCTCTTCGCGCGGATTTTCTTCCGGGTTCCTCTCGGCGACGTCTACTGCGGGCTGCGCGGCTTCCGGCGTACCGCCCTGGCCGAGCTCGACCTCCAGAGCTCTGGAATGGAATTCGCGCTCGAGATGATTGTGAAGGCGCGGTTGCTGAAGATGAGGATCTCCGAGGTCCCGACCACGCTCTCACCTGACGGTCGAGGCCGGCCACCTCACCTCAATACGTGGCGCGATGGACGCCGCAGCCTGTTGCTGTATTTTGCGAGCATGCCCTCTGGGTTTCTGCTCTATCCAGGCGCCGTCCTCATGACGCTTGGATTGGTGGTCGGGACAATGACTCGTCGCGAGACCGATCACCATCTACGATGTCCACTTCGACGTGCACACGCTGCTTTATTGTGGTGCAGCCGTGCTCCTGGGCTTTCAATTGGTCACCTACTCAATCGTTCTCCGGTTCCTGATGGTCGCGGCGCGACTGCTTCCTCCCGACGCAGGACTCGCGAGGCGGGTGGGGGACAACCTCAAGCTTGAACATGGTCTCAGCGTAGGACTCGTCTTCATCACGGCTGGGCTTGGCGGCGTTCTGTGGCTCTTCCGAGTCTGGCAGGCTGGTTCCTTCGGCGATCTCGATCCGTTCCTCACGATGCGGATCGCGATTCCATCAGCAACGGCTATCACGCTGGGACTTCAAGTCGCATTCGCAGCGCTCTTCATCAGCCTGGCGAAGTGGCACGTGCGCGCGCGCGCCAGCGGGTGAACGAACGGTGTGCCGCGTGTCGGTATCGTTCTAACTCAACACGTGGTCCTGTCACCCGCGCATCTGCTCGGTATTCGTAGGGCGCGTGGAGTTGTGTGAGCCTCTACTCCCCACCATGAGCTTCGTCAGCCACGTCGAGTGCACCGTCTGCGGTCAGAAGCACGACCCCACGCGCATGCTGTCGGTCTGCGAGCAGTGCGGTCAGATGCTCGCCGTGCGCTACGACCTCGAACGCGTCAAGGCGAGTCTCACCAAAGACGTGCTGCGTTCGAGGTCCCCGGGCATGTACCGGTTCCGCGAGCTCACCCCGCTCGCGACGGACGAGGAGCCGGTGACCCTCGGTGAGGGAGGGACGCCGCTGCTGCCGCTACCACGCCTCGCTGCGGACCTCGGCCTTCGTCACGTCTGGGGCAAGGATGAAGGAACGAACCCGACCGGCTCCTTCAAGGCGCGTGGCCTCGGAATGGCAATCACCAGGGCACGCACGCTCGGCGCGCGCGGCTTCATCATTCCGTCGGCGGGCAACGCCGGAGGGGCGGCCGCCGTCTACGCTGCGCACTGCGGGCTGCCGTGCGCGGTCATCGTGCCACGCGGCACGCCGCCCGCGGCCATCGCGGAGGCTGCCCTCGCGGGCGCCACCGTGTTCACGATCGAAGGATCGATCGCGACGGCCGGTAGAGTCGTGGCCAAGGTGGCGCCGCAGCTCGGTTGGTTCGACCTCTCCACGCTGAAGGAGCCGTACCGTCTCGAGGGCAAGAAGACAATGGGCCTCGAGCTTGCCGAACAGCTCGACTGGACGATGCCGGATTTCCTTCTGTATCCCACAGGCGGCGGGACGGGGCTGGTCGGTATTCCGAAAGGCTACGAGGAGCTTCGTGCGATCGGCTGGCTATCGGGTTCGTTGCCCCGGTTCGTGGCCGTGCAAGCGGAGCACTGCGCGCCTGTCGTCAGGGCGTTCCACGCCGGGGCGCAGACGACCACTGCCTGGGAGAGTCCGACGACGCACGCGGCCGGGCTGCGCGTGCCCTCGCCCTTCGCAGGTCGGCAGATGCTACAGATCCTGCGCGACACGCGGGGCGACGCGATCGCGGTGACCGAGGACGGCATCCGCGATGCGCAGCGACGACTGGCACGGCTCGAAGGCGTGTGGACATCGCCCGAAGGCGCGGCGCTGGTGGCTGCGCTCGAGATCATGAAGGGGAGCGGCGCCGTGGCCGCCGACGCGCGAGTCGTGCTCGTGCTCACGGGCGCCGGCTTCAAGTACGATCCGCCGGCATTGCCCGCCCCCGTCGATCTCACGGGCGCCGAAGACGACATCGTTACCGCGGTGCGTACGGCGGTGGGCGCCTAGAGTCAGAACGCTCTTGGCGTCTTCGACCAGATCAATTGCACCTCATCCGGCAGCGCTGGATACGCACCTGGATTGACTTCTCGTAACGAACAGCCCTGACGCTCATAGAATCGACACGCGGGTAGATTGGTGTTCTGCGTCTCGATTTTGAGTTCGATGCACCCTTTTGAAGCCGCCCAGTGCTCGACCGCGCGGAAGAGAGCCGCGCCTATGCCTTTGCGCCGATATTCAGAATGCACGCGCAGATCCCACAGGACCGCCAGGTCTTTCCGTCCCTCGAGCATCTCGACTCCCGCAGAGTCGAAAGCGATGATCGCTCCTCCGACGCGGCGATTGTCAACGAACGCTCCAAGCAAGCCCCAACGTGAGATGTCAAACCTCTCCACCCAGGCCACGGGAGTTTCAAGCGCGTCGTAGTCCTTCCAGAAGGGTTCGTCCACGAAGCGCTCGGACACTCTTAGCTCATCGCCGTCGTCCTCGAAGTTCAAGATCTTCTCAACCAGGAAAGCCGTGGAGATTGTGGAGTAGTCCAGGAGGTCGGAAGGCGCCTCCTCTTCAATGTCGACCCGCACGGAGATGAGTTTAGCTCCAAGCGATGATGCGATCCAACAGGCCAGGGGCCGTGAGGACGCAAGCGCGCCGAATCAGAATCGGACAAGACGATTGATCTTGACGATCAGAGAGCGAGTGGCCAGAGCGGGGAAGTCGCGCGCACGTGTATCACGCTCGTCGTTGTAGACGATGAACAGTTCGCTGCCGGGGAGATACTCCCATCGCAGGCGCACGTTGGTCGCGACAGTGTTGTTGTCCGAGTTGTACTGGAGCAGCGCGCTCGCAAACATCTGCGACGTTGCCGTGTAGGTGACGCGCCCGCCGGCCAGATGCGTCGTGAAGGAGCCTTCCTCGAGATCGACCCAGTTCACCGAATAGGTTGGCTCGACGAACAGTTTCGGTCCGAACGACAGCCGCCCTCGCGTCGCAGAGAGCGCGGTCCGGTGCCCGCTGTAGAACGTCCCGTGGTCGACGCGCAGATTCCCAGTGATCCGCCTCTGTGGCCCGGTGGTGTAGGTCAGCGATGCCGTGTCGTAGTTGTAGCTGCCGACGGGAACGATGACGTTCGACGAGATCCGGAATGGACGCGGAACGAGCTCGTAGGCGCCCAGATACGCCACGGCGAAACGGTCGGCATTCTCGAACTCGATCGCGAATTCGGCCTCCTGATCGCGTGTCTCGAGACGCCCCGAGCCGTCCTCGACGTACGTCACACCGCCGATCCACGACAGCTTCCGGATGGACTGGCTCGACTCCAGGCGGGGACTGAATCGGAATTCCGCGTTGGAGCGCCGTATGTCGGCTCGCCGCACGTAGCCGACCTCCGGGATGAAGCGGCTACCGACCGCCAGTTGTCCGAGCTGCACACCGTACCGGTCACCAACGTAGTCGAGCTGCGCCCGGTAGCTCGTGTCGTCGTCGCTCGCGACCCCTTCTGTCTCCGTACGCGCCCAGTAGCTCGAGATCGTCAGATAGTTGAAGAAGTTGAAAACGCCATCCACGCCGTACGCCGCGTTGCGCCCCGTCCCGATCTGGCTGATCGAGCGTCCCGTGTAGAGCACCCCCACGCTGCTGCGACGCAGCACGTCCCGCTTCAGACGCACGGCCGAGAAGTTCGTCGCTCGCGAGGTGGGTGCGTCTTCGGTGTGGATGTCGAGCAGTCCGACGGTGTAGCGTCCGGCCCGGCCTGTCAGCCTCCCCCCTCCGACGATCGGGACGGGAAGCCCGCCATCCAGGCCGATGCGCCGGCTGTAGAAGAGGATCGGTGTGTCGCTGCCTGCGGTAGGCGCAACACCACCAAATGTAAACGTCCCCAGGTTCTCGAGGAAGAACTCCCGCTTCTCGGGAAAGAACAGGCTGAAGCGCGTGAGGTTCACCTGCTGTTCGTCGGCCTCCACCTGCGCGAAGTCGGTGTTGTAGGTGAAATCCGCAATCAGGTTTGGCGTCACGCTGTACTTCAGATCCACGCCGATCTCGCCCGTCACGTCGTTGACGATGCGCGGTAAGACATTCGTATTGGTGGTGACGCTCGAGACGGCGTATGGCTTGATCTCGAGGTTCTTCGACCCCGATGGCGCTTCGATGCCCACGACCGTTCCGGCAAGCTGCGGCTGGCGTGCCGAGCTGAGCCCGCGCCACGGCGGAACCGGCACCAGCACCGAAATCTCGTTTTGCCATCGCACGGTTCGCGACGCGTTGAACCCCCAGATCTGCGCCTCTCCGGCACGGTATCGCAGTGACTTGAACGGCAGCGCGACTTCGGCGGTCCATCCTCCGTCGAACCTGCCCGCCGCCAGGTCGTAAATTGGATTCCAGTCGCCGTTGTACTGGTCGCCCGTCACCTGGCCGTCGCTCCGGCCGCCGAGTGAGTTGACCGTGAACGTGGCGCCGTTCCGCCGGTCGTAGAACGTATCGAGGAAGAAGTACACGACGTCGTCTCCCGAGAACATCGCCGACCCATCGCGGCGCATGTCCTTGGTCACCCGGCGTTCCGGCCGACTGTCCCAGCAGCGGAACGAGATGTAGACGTTATCGCCGTCGAATCCAAACCAGATCTCCGTCTTCTCGGTGGCAGGCTCGCCCTGCTGCGGCTCTACCTGCACGAAGTCGGTCATCGCCGGCACGTCGTACAACGGTTCGTCGAGGGCGCCGTCGATCTGCATCGGCCCCGAGACGCGCACGGCTCGAATGGTCGTCCGGCCTTCGGCGTCACGTGCGATGACGTCGGGAGGCGCCGGCGGCGGCGGCCCGCTGAAGGCAAGCGTTGGACTCGCCACAGTGGCAGGAGCCGGGTCGTCCGAGCCCAGTGGGACCTGGGCAGCCTGGGCCGAGCGGGCCAGCAGGAGAGCCGCGAGCAGGAAGGGACAGCTGCGACGAACGATCATGGCCGGCAGAATTATTCCACACGCGCCTCAGCCACGTAGGGTCGCGCTCGGGACGCCAGGTGTGGTTTGCCCCAGGAAAGCCACCCGACGACGGACCTGGTCGCTCTCTGACGCACCGGCGCCAGTTCTCTTGCCTACGTCAGGGTGAACTGGACAGTCACCGTCATGATCCGGCCGACCATCAGTAATAGAATGAAGCGTCCTCGATATCAAGGAGTCAGACACCGATGAAACGTGTTCTTGCTGTCATCTTCCTCACGGCGCTCGTCATGCCGGTCGCACTACCTGCACAAGGAGACCGGTCCGCCGTTCGATGCGAGCCGGGAAACGGAGGCCTGACGCTGCCCACCGGTTTCTGTGCGGTCGTCGTCGCGGATGACGTGGGCGCGGCGCGGCATCTTGTCGTCTCACGTAGCGGTGACATTTACGTCGCGATACGCAACCAGGCGAACACGCCGGGCGGGGTTGTGGCGCTGCGCGACACCAACGGTGATGGCCGCGCGGATGTCCGGGAGCGGTTCGGCGACTCGGGTGGAACCGGGATTCAGATCTACAACAACTATCTGTACGTCTCGCGTGACGATGCCGTGGTGCGATTCCCGATGAAGGACGGACAGCTGTCCGCTGCGGGTCCTGCCGAAGTCGTCGTCAGCGGGTTCCCGCAGCAGCGCGTGCATCCCACCAAGACGCTCGCGTTCGACAACCGCGGCGGTCTCTACGTGAATATCGGGAACGCTGCGAACGTGTGTGCCGACGCGGACCAGACAAGGACTCCAGCTCCGAATCCGTGCCCGGACCAGGCGACGGGCGGGGGGATATGGCGTTTCGATGCGAATCGCACAGGCCAGGTTCACGGGAAGGATGGCACGCGGTACTCGTCCGGCCTTCGTCAAGCGAATGCCATGGGTTGGCATCCGACCGTCAACGCCTTGCTCCTGGCGCAGCACGGCCGAAACAATTTGAACCGCTGGCCCGAGTATTTCAGCGAGGCGCAATTTACCGAGACGCCGGCCGAAGAGCTCCAGCGGGTCGATGAGGGCGTGAACTACGGCTTCCCGTATTGCTATTACGACCAGCTACAAGGCAAGCGCGTGCAGGCGCCTGAGTATGGTGGCGACGGCAAGAAGGTGGGTGACTGCGCCAAGTATCCGCTCCCCGTGGCGGCGTTTCCCGCGCATTGGGCGCCGAATGACCTGCTCATCTACACCGGATCGCAGTTCGGCCAGAAGTACTCTGGCGGCGTCTTCATCGCGTTTCACGGATCTGGCAGCCGTACGCCCCTGCCGCAGGGCGGCTACAACGTCGTGTTCCAGCCGTTGCGTGACGGCAAAGCCGCCGGCAACTATGAGGTGTTTGCGAATGGTTTCGCCGGAAAGATTCCGATGAAGCGAGAGGAAGCGGACGCGCGGCCGATGGGCCTGGCCCAGGGTCCTGACGGGTCCTTGTTCATCGTGGATTCGGTCAAAGGCAAACTCTGGCGCGTGTTCAATCGCGGCGCGGCCGGACCGAGCAGCTGAGTGGGCCAGAGCGGTTTGCGTTTCGCCGTAGAGCGCACGCTTCAGCGTGCGCGTGTCCGCGGAGGCTAAAGCCTCCGCTCTACGCCGAATCGAAAAGCGGTCGAGGGACCAGTGGGCCGCCGTTCCCTATGCGGCGCTGGTCACATCGATCTTCCGCATATCGTCAATGCCATGCCGCAGCATGGCTACGCGCTCGAGGCCATAGCCGACGCCCAGTGCGACGTGGCGTGCCGGGTCGCCGCCCACGTGCCGCACGATCTTGTCGGTGAACACACCCCACGCCAACACCTCGGACCATTGGCCATCGTCCTCGACCTCCATGTCCCACGCCTGCGAGCACATCGGGTAGGACGTCGGCACGATCTTGACCGCACGACCCGGGAGCAGCACATCGATCGACTGAAGGACCCTGGCAGTCATGCTCCACCGATCGAGCTCGTGGCGCTCAATAAGGCAGAACACCTCCGCCTGATGAAAGGCCTCCAAGTGCGTCGCGTCAACCTGGCAGAGCCGGTACGCCTTGCCGCTGGCCCACAGACGTAGCGGTTGGCCCTCGTAACGGACCGTAAGGAGCAGCGGCAGGGTCAAGTCATACCGCAGAATGCGGTGGTCATCGACTCGATGCAGCTCGGACGCATCGATATACAGCGCATCGTCACCGATCGTGTTTCTCGCCTCCGTGAAATCGATGATCTCAGGAAGCGTCAGCTCGTTGTGGTCTGCGTAGACGGATCGAATCTGCTCGAGGGTCAGGCCCACGGGATTCTCCGGGAGGTCGGTCAGACGTGGGCGGGCCAGGAGCTCGGCAATCCTGGCGGGGAAGTCTGACCGGACGTCGTCGGCGCGGATGCTACGTTGCTCTGTCACTTCGATCTCCTTCCTCAGCTTGTCGCGGATGCGCTGCAGGCGTTTGCGCATCGTCGCCTCGTCGACCCCCGCGTTCGTGGCAAGACGCGCCGCGCTCCATCGGCCGTGGTATCGCCGGTCGCACAGGCGTCGTTCGTCTGGCGTGAGCGTCAGCAGCGCTGACGCGAGTCGCTCTCTTTGCGAGTCTGACCAGCGCGTTTCGGTTTCGTCGAGTACCGGCACATCAAGCTCGTCCAGGTGCAAGAACGTCCGACGTCTCGAGCGGCGAAGGTTGATGGCGACCGTCACCACAATACGGCGCAGCCAACCGGAAAACAGGGCTGGGTCATCAAGATCTCGAACACGCCGGAAAGCACGGAGATAGGAGTCCTGCACCGCATCCTTGGCGAGTTCCGAATCGCGGAGCACGCTCAAGGCCACGCCGCGTGCCATGGCCTGCGTGGCCCGCACGAGTTGGCCGAAGGCTTCTAGGTCACCGCCCTGAGCACGACGAACGAGGGTGCCGAGAGGATCCATCTCTGACTCGATACTCATCCCGTAAGACACGCGCCGACGGAAGACGTGACCGGCAGGAGGGTACCGCTCCGGCCGAGAACAGGGCTTGGTGACGTATGCCAAAGAACTCTAATCGAAAGGGCTCTGGCTCGCTCGGATACGGCCACGGGTATCTGAGTGACGCGTGATCGGAGACAATCGTTGCAATCGACTCGCAAGGGCGTCCATCCGTCGTCCGTAGGCAAAGGGGAGAGCGCATGTTTCCTTGGACCACAATTTTGAGCCACCTTCCCGCGGTGCTGGCAGCGGCCGACGCCCTCTTCATTCGCGCGAAAACGAGCGGTGCAGACGCTCACACGAAAAGCATCGAAGATCGACTGGGGGCCCTGGAGAAGAACGTTCACGAGTCTGCGCAATTGGCTCAGGACATGGCCCGGCAGATCCAGGCGCTTGCCGCGGCGCACGATGCTGCCCTCCGGAAGGCACGAGTGGCCGTGGGTGTGAGTGTCGCTTCTGTCGTCGTGACGATCATCGTGGGTATTCTCGCGATCGTTCTATAGCGGCCGCGGGCCCGACGGCCGGTCACTTTTCTTGATATAGCTCCACGGACGGACGCTGCACGCGTAGGTGTGGCGTGAAATCGTAAGGAATAGGGGGTGCGGACACAAAAACCCCTTGACCGACTGAATCGGTCGCCATTACACTCCATAACGCGACTGAGACTAAGTCTCAATTTCAATTTCTCAGGCGCGCCAGAGGATCGCAACCAAGTAATGGAGGAAGTAATGCGCCGTCGGATGTTGTGGGCAGTTCTGTGCTTATTCGTCCCCGTCGGGACCGCCTATGCGGCGTTTCCGGCATCTCCTGAGAGTGCCCAGCAAGCGGCGTCGCAGGCCGTCGTTCGCGGGCGAGTGGTCGACTCGAGCAACGGTTTGATCGTGGGCGCGCAGGTCACGGCCACGTCCGAGCGAGCGGGGGCACCAACAGCCACAGTGACGAACCAGCAGGGTGAATACGAACTCACGCTTCTGCCTGGCGCCTACGTCGTTCTGGTCTCCGCCAGCGGCTTTGTCGAGAGCTCGCGCAGCATGACGCTGACGGCGGACTCCCCGATGGCCGCTGATTTCACGCTTGAAGTCGCGGGGATTCAAGAGTCCGTCAGCGTTGGCGCGACCGTGGGCTATTCCGTGCCAGTCGTTTCGTCTGCGACCAAGACCACGACCCCGCTGCGCGATGTCCCGCAGTCGATCAGCGTCGTCACGAGCGCGCTGATCGCCGATCAGCGGATGGCCAGCATGGCGGACGTGACCAGATACATGCCTGGTGTCGGCTTTGCCCAGGGCGAAGGAAACCGCGACACGCCGATCCTGCGCGGCAATAGCTCGACGTCCGACTTCTTCGTCGATGGTGTCCGCGATGACGTTCAGTACTTTCGAGACGTCTACAACGTCGATCGTGTCGAGGCACTCAAGGGTCCGAATGCGATGATCTTCGGCCGTGGCGGCGTGGGTGGTGTTATCAACCGAGTGACCCGCCAAGCCGACTGGGGACCGGCGCGTGAAGCGTCCGTGCAGTTTGGTTCTTGGAACAACAAGCGGTTTACCGCCGACCTCGGCCGAGGCCTGAACGAGGCAGTGGCCGTGCGTGCGACGGGCCTTTACGAGCACTCAGACTCCTACCGTGACGGATTCAACGTCGAGCGCTACGGCTTCAACCCGACCGTGGCGTTCCGGCTCGGCCCCAACACGACACTGCGCGGAAGCTACGAGTATTTTCACGACGAGCGAATTGCCGATCGAGGCGTCTCGTCGTTCAATGGACTACCGGTCGAGACCGACCCCGGCACCTTCTTCGGCGACCCGACGCGGAGCCCAACCGATGCCACGGTTAACCTGGTCTCCGGACTGCTCGAACACCGCTTCAATCCGCGCGTGACGCTTCGGAATCGACTCAGCTACGGCGACTACGACAAGTTCTACCAGAACGTGTTCCCCGGCGCTGTCAACGCGGCAGGCACCACGGTGGCGATCTCGGCCTACAACAACGCGACCACTCGTCATAACGTCTTCAATCAGACCGACCTCATCGTATCCGCGCAGACGGGTCGGTTCGGCCATACGCTGCTTCTTGGTACTGAGTTCGGACGCCAGGAAACGGTTAACTTCCGGGAGACCGGTTTCTTCTCGAGCCTTGGCGTCAACGTCACGACTTTCAATGCACCGCTGGCATCGCCCACGATCTCGCTGCCGCTCGCGTTTCGACAGAACGCGACGGATACCGACAACCAGGGCGTGACGACGATCGCGTCGCTCTACGCGCAGGATCAGGTGGCCTTGTCGGAGCATATCGAAGCGGTCGTCGGCCTGCGCTTCGACAGCTTCAACGCAGACGTCACGAACAATCGGATCGCGACGGAGTTCAGGAGCGACGACCACTTGATGTCACCGCGCGTCGGGTTGATCTACAAGCCGATTGAGCCTGTGTCGCTTTACGGCAGCTACAGTCTCACCTACCTGCCGCGCGCCGGTGAACAACTCTCATCGTTGTCTTTGACGAATCAAGCGCTCGATCCGGAAGAGTTCCGGAACTACGAGGTCGGGGCGAAGTGGGACGTGGTACCGTCGTTCTCGTTCACGGCCGCGCTGTACCGCCTGGACCGCAGCAATGTGATCGCGCCCGATCCCACTGATCCAGCGATCTCGATCCTGGTCGACGCGCAGCGTACGAAAGGACTGGAGATCGGTGTCAACGGTTACGTCACTCCCGCTTGGAGTGTGGCCGGCGGCTATGCCTATCAGGACGGTGAAATCACACGATCGATCTCCGCGACCGCACAGGCCGGAGCGGTGTTGGCCCAGTTGCCCAAGCACTCCATCTCGCTTTGGAACAAGTACGACTTCACCCAGCGGTTCGCGGCGGCGCTCGGCGTGATCTCCCGCGGCGACGTGTTCACCTCGACGGACAATCTGGTGGTGCTTCCCAACTGGACCCGCTTCGATACCGCCGTCTACTACAACGTGACCCCCAGACTGCGCGCGCAGGTCAACATCGAGAACTTGTTCGACACGGGCTACTATCTCAACGCGCACAGCAACACCAACATCACGCCGGGTTCGCCGCGAGCGGTTCGAATCGCGTTCACGACACTCTTCTGACAAGAGAACGGACTCGAGCGCAGGTCAGGCTCGGGTCCGCTTTCTCGGATAGGTCGATGGCATCTCACAGTCAGGACACGGCGATACGGGAGGAGGGAGGCGAGACCGCCCTCCGTCTAGAGAACGTGTCGCTGCACTACGGTGCAGTCAAGGCCCTGGATGACGTCTCATTCGACGTGTCGCAAGGTTCCATCCTCTGTCTGCTTGGGTCTTCCGGTTCGGGAAAGTCCTCAGCATTGCGTCTGATTGCGGGACTCGAGCGCCCGCGGTCAGGGCAGATCACGATCCACGACAGCCTGGTCGCCGCTGATGGTCAGCACGTGGAGCCGGAACGGCGTCACGTCGGCATGGTGTTTCAGGATTTTGCCCTCTTCCCTCATCTGACGGTGAAAGCGAACGTCGCTTTTGGTATTCGAAACGGCGATCGCGCGCGGGTCGAGGGCGTTGTCGAAGGCCTTCTTGGTGATGTCGGATTGGCCGGGCACGCGGAGCGTTACCCACACATGTTGTCTGGCGGCGAGCGGCAGCGGGTCGCTCTAGCGCGAGCGTTGGCGCCGAAACCTCGGATCCTGCTCATGGACGAGCCGTTCTCGAGCTTGGATCCGCGACTGCGAGATCACGTTCGAGAACAGACGGTCGATCTTCTGCGGCGTACCGGCACGACAACCGTTCTGGTCACTCACGATCCAATCGAGGCGATGCGTGTGGCCGATCGAATCGGAGTGCTCTCGCAAGGCCGTCTCGTGCAGTTCGGCACGACGACGGATATCTATCAGCGTCCATGCTCGCCCCAGATGGCGTCGGTCTTTGGGCACGTGAATACGGTCGAGGGCGAGGTCGAGGACGGATCGCTCCTGACTCCATTGGGGGTATTCTCGGCACCGGCGAGCGCAACCCCTGGGCCGGCCACCATCTGTTTCCGGCCTCAACATCTCCGGCTCGAAACTGGTGGGTCGGGTATTCGAGCGATCGTCACGGACGTGACCTGCGTCGGCGAGGTCACCGAAGTGCAACTCCGGGTCAATGATCTGCGACTGGTCGCCAGGCTGCCGGATCGCGCTGCGTTCGACATTGGAGACGACCCGCGCGTGTGCGTGGATCCGTCTCGACTTTTGGTGTTTCCGCACCGGCCAACGTCTACGTTCGCCGCTGTGTAACGAGGAGGAAGTGAAGATGATGGGCAATTCGATGCTTGGCGTGCGCGCGGCCGTTTTTGGCGCGCTGTTGTTCGTGCTTCCCGTCATGGCCGGGGCTCAGGAGGTAAATCTCTACACCACACGCGAGCCGGGGTTGATTCAGCCCCTCCTCGACGCATTTACCAAGTCCTCGGGCATCAAGGTGAATTCGATCTTCATCAAAGACGGCCTGGCCGAGCGGGTCGCCGCCGAGGGGGCACAGTCGCCTGCGGATGTCCTGATGACGGTCGATTTCGGCAATCTCCTCGACCTGACCGACAAGGGCCTCACGCATCCCGTGCAGTCCGCCGTGCTCGAAAAGGTCGTGCCTGCCAACCTGCGCGGCGGAAAAGGAGAATGGTTCGCCCTGTCGCTCCGCGCTCGTGTGGCGTACACCTCGAAGACGCTCGGTCTGAAGGCCTTCACCTACGAGGAGCTGGCCGATCCGAAATGGAAGGGCAAAGTCTGCATTCGTTCCGGCCAGCATCCGTACAACACGGCACTCATCGCCGCCTACATCGCGCACCACGGGGAGGCCGCTGCGGAGACGTGGCTTCGCGGGGTCAAGGCGAACCTGGGCCGCGCCGCTGCCGGCGGCGACCGGGAAGTGGCACGGGACATCATGGGCGCAATCTGCGATGTCGGCATCGCGAACTGGTACTACGTCGGTTTGATGCGGAGCGGAGCCGGTGGGCCGGACCAACTCAAATGGGGTCAGGCGATCGACGTGGTGCTGCCGACGTTTCAGAATGGCGGCACGCACGTGAATCTCTCCGGTGCTTCCGTGGCGAAGCACGCGCCGCACCGCGCCGACGCGGTCAAGTTGCTGGAATATCTGGTCTCGGATCAGGCACAAAAGCTTTACGCGGAGGTCGACTACGAGTATCCCGTGAAGGCCGGAGCCACCATCCACCCGCTTATTTCGGCGCTCGGGCCCCTGAAAGTGGACGCGCTCCCGATCGGTGACATCGTCCGCCATCGAGCGACGGCGAGCCGCCTCGTCGACAAGGTCGGCTTCGACCGTTGAGCCTCGGCGCTCGCCGCCCTCGGCGGCGGGTGTCCGTCGAGATCGGCGTCATCACCGTCGGGGCAGTGCTGCTGGCGGTGCTGGCGCCGTTCGTCTCACTCGCAAATGCCGCGTGGCAGGGCTCGTCGGGGCTCTGGACAGATCTGATTGCCTACGTGCTGCTGCCGGCCTTCGTGGACACGGCAGTCCTCCTCGTTGGTGTCGCCGGTATTACCGTGACCGTTGGAGCCGGCTTGGCGTGGCTCGTCACCGCCTACGACTTTCCGGGCCGCCGGCTGTTCGACGGCTGCCTTCTCCTCCCGTTGGCGGTGCCGACCTACATCGTTGCTTACGCCTACCTGGACGTCTTGCACCCGGTGGGTCCCGTGCAAGAGACCTTGCGGTGGATCCTCGGCTACGAAGGACCCAGGGATTTCCGGCTGCCAGACGTTCGGTCCATGCCGGGGTGCATCGTGGTGCTTGGCTTCGTGCTGTATCCCTACGTGTACCTTCCAACACGAGCGCTGTTCGCGATGCAGTCGGCAAGCCTCCTCGAAACCGCGCGGACGCTTGGGCTGACCCGCGGCCAGACGTTTTTGCGAATTGCTGTGCCGCTTGCCAGACCAGCCATCGCATTGGGGCTCAGCCTGGCGCTCATGGAGGCGTTGAACGATATCGGCGCCTCAGAGTTTCTTGGGGTGCGCACACTGACCGTCTCCATTTACTCGACGTGGGTGACGCGCTCGGATCTCGCCGGGGCGGCGCAGATCGGGCTGGCGATGCTGGCTCTTGTGCTTGCCCTCGTGCTGCTGGAGCGTTGGGCGCGGCGGCATCAGCGCTACGCGAACGATGCGCAGAACCCACGGCCGATCGTTCCCGCCCGCCTGTCCGCGACGTCCGCCGCCGCGGCGATTGTAGTGACGTCGGTTCCGGTGGTCATCGGGTTCCTGATCCCGTCCGCATATCTTGTTCACGCCGCGATCGAACGGATTCAGCTCAGCGGCTTGCCCTCGTCCCTGTTCATCGCGCTTCGGTCGACGGTCATCTTTGCAGTTGTCGCGACGCTGGTGGCGTCGGTGATTGGCCTCGCACTCGCGTACTCGGTTCGACGATTCAGACCTCGGACAGCCACCGGCGTTGTGACCTTTGCCTCGATTGGATATGCCACGCCCGGCACGCTGGTTGGCATTGCCCTCCTGCCCACCATCACAGGAGTTGATCGCCTGATCGACGGCGCGGCCCAGGCATTGGTCAGCCAGGGCACTGGATTGCTGCTGCTGGGTAGCGGTGTCGGCGTGCTCTACGCCTACGTGGTGCGGTTCCTCGCGATCGCCGTGGGAGGAACTGAGTCGGCATTGGCCAAGGTGCCGCGGGCGCTCGACGATGCGGCGGCGACACTCGGCGCTCCGCCTCGCGAGCGCCTCTGGCATATCCACCTTCCGCTGATTCAGCGGGCCATCGCGGCAGCGGCCGTACTGATCTTCGTTGACTGCATGAAGGAGTTGCCCGCGACACTCCTCTTGCGACCACTGGGTGTCGAGACGCTCGCAACGCTCCTGTATGGGGAGGCCGCGAGAGGTACCTATGAGAACGGGGCGATTGCGGCTCTCTTGATCGTCAGCGCGGGATTGCTCCCCGTGTGGCTGCTGAGCCGTCTCGCCGACCATCGCCGGTAGACGCCGGGGCCGGCAGGCAGAGCGAGGATCGCCGACTGTTGTTCGCGGCGATGCTACCTGGCGCCGGCGGTGCCGGAGAGGGGAGGGTCGACGCCGGTGTCGGCCGGAATCCTGGGAGGCGCGGGAAACCGGTTGTTGTAGACAGACTGATAGCGAATGCTCGTGCCGTCCTTGTCGACGTACCCCATCGACTGCTGAAACAATCCCGGCGGGGGAGCGCCGGCCGGCACGGTGGCCTCCAGGATATACAGCCTGTTCGTGTGCAGGGCGATGTGCACGAACGACTGTGACTTGTCGGCGCTGTTGCTGAACTGGAGCGATTGCCCTTCCACCAGATCGTTCCAGCTCCAGTTCATGTGGGTCAGCGTCACGCTGCGCCGTAGAAACGTCCACGCCGCATGGACGATGGCCCCACCGAGATCCAGTTTCCAATAACCCTCGCCGGTGTTCATCGAACCCAGGCACCGCTCGTCGCCCGTTGCACAGGTCTTGACGCGCTCCTTGCCCATCGCCTCGATACCGTTGTAGTCGACAACCGTCATCACGTATCGTTCGCGGCCGCGCTCAGCGCTGAAGATGCGGGCGGGCAGTGTGTAGCCGAACTCGGACCTGTACGTCGTCTCCTGCACTTTCGGCTGTCCAGGAAAATTCACGCGGAAGCCGTCCCTCGCGCTGATGAACTCCATCCATTCCTGAGCGGAGGCGATGCCGGCCGTCATTACGACCGCGACGACCACGAGCGCGATGAGCGAGTGCATGATCAGTACCTCTTGTTGATCCAGTCGCGGGCGTAGTCGTAGAAGTTCCTTACGGTATTCGAGTACTGCCCTGGCACCGATTCACAAGGGACGCAGGGCGTCTGTCCGTGCTCGGCTCCTTCGATGACTACGAAGTCCTTGTCGGCACTCGCTGCCACGTCATAGTGAATCTCATTGTCGCGAACGAAATAGTGCCCTCCCATGGCGGCAATCAGGAGCGGCACACGGATCTGCGGCAGATGACAGGGCGGCGAATTGTTGCTCGAGCAGTGATCGATGCCGTCCATCGAGTCGGTCGCACGAATGGCGTTGGCACTCAGAAACGACTTGACGGTCAGGAAGTGGGTACCGTCCTCGAACGTGGCATTCTGCGAGGCCAGTTGTGGACTGGCGGTCCGGACGCTTTCGACAATCTGCGTCACGATGGTTCCGTCGTTCTTCAACAGTTTGGCGGGCTTCTGGGTACTGTGGTGAACTCCAAGGTCCAGTTGCATGAGCCGCCCTCCCACGCCCCTTGGAATCAGAAAGGCGTCATCGTCTGCATACAGGTGGGTTCCGGCCCGCATGCGAGCCTGCCTGTCGAGCGCTGCATCGATCAAGCGATTCATCCGGTCTGCCTGCGCCTTGAAGTACGCCTTCTTGAACGCTTCGGAATAGGTGAATGGACCGCTCGATCGATAGCCGTTTCTCGCGCTGAACGGGTCGAGGTTGGGATCGAGCCGATCGGGCCGGCGCTCGTCGGTGACCGCAGGGTTCAGGCTTCTCAACGCGTTGACCGGGTTGCCGGGATGGGCATCGACAAGGATCAGGCCGTCGGCCGGAGGTAGGCCGGCGAGCTCCTTGCCGCATTGGACGAGCTTTTTCGGGCCCTGGCATATCGACGTGCCGTTTTCGGCGACGCTCTCGTAGAACGTCATCGTCGCGCCGCCGCCGCTCCAGCCCCAGAGGAGGACCTTCGTGATGCCCGGCTGTTTCCGGAGAAACTCGACTCCGGCCTTCACGTCGAGCGGAATCGTCTCGAAGCGAACCGCTGCCTCATTGTTGTCGGATCGAGGGTTCATGCAGAGGACCGCGAATCCTCGGGCCGACAGTTCGCTGCAGGCCAGCGCGTTCATGAAGTTCGATGTCCGATGCATCACGAGAATCCCCACGTGGGGCGCGGGCTTCGGCGCATCGGGCTGGTAGAAGGCTCCCTTGACCGACGCCGGTACGCCGGAGAATCGAACGTAGCGAGGGTTGCTCTGGGCTTGCACGGAGCTGACGGTGATCAGCATGACGGCGCCGATCCGTAGCGCTGTGGATGCCAGTAGTCGTGACGTCATTTCACGGTTCTCCTGTCCCTGGGTCGTCGCCGCGGGCAGCTCAGGACTGGTTTGCTCGATAGGGGATTCACATCGCGCAGACTATATACCGAAGGTGGATGGGCACGCGTTTGGTAATGTCATGTGGCAGCGTCCAATCGTGATCGCCGGGAGGTCTGATGCTGATACTCGGTACTCATCGGATTTGCGGTTATCGCCCTTGCCCATGTGGCGCCGGCGCCCTTCGTCCTGGATGCCATGGCCGGGGATCGAGCGGTATGGCATATGCCTCGCGGGTCCCCTTCGACCGTGTATCTTACCTACGACGACGGGCCGAACCCGACGACAACTCCGGACCTGCTCGATGTGCTCGCGCGCGAGCAGGTGCATGCAACCTTCTTCCTGATCGATGACCATCTCACCGAGGAAACGGCTCCGATCGTGCGTCGAATATTCGCCGAGGGACACGCGGTCGGCCTGCACTCGGCGACTCGCACCTACATGCTGTTGTCCCCCGATGAGCTGGCGGGCAGGTTAACGGCCGAGGCCGACCGGCTAGAGATGCTGGCCGGCACGCCCCCGTGCCGCGCATTCAGGCCGCATGCGGGTTGGCGAGGCGGTCAGATGTACGACGGACTCAGGAAGATCGACTACACGCTGGTCGGCTGGGGTTGGATGCTCTGGGATTGGAACTGGTTCCGCGCAAGAACAGCGGACAGCACACGGGCGCGGATCGCCGCGCGCGTGTCGCCAGGCGACATCATCGTGATGCACGACGGGGACGAATCGGCGCCGCGGAAGGACCAGCGGCAGACCGTGGAGGCGACGGCCGGCCTTGTTCCCGAGCTGCGCGCGCGTGGGTTCGCGTTTGGAACCGTCTGCGAGAGCGGAGTCGTGGTCAGGCCCACCGACTCGACCTCCTAGCAGTCCGCGCCGACGCTGAGCGTGGCTATAGCTCCAAATCGCAATAATCGCTTCCAGATCGAACTGTCGCGTCGACTCCTCTTATGACTGCACCTGGCTTGCGAGTGACCCGGACGGGTCTGCGGGTATTCAGAAATCACGATCCGCTTCACCCGCCGCTCCTCACGCGCGCGTTCGTTCTGGCCGCAATGGCCAATGCGATATTGAGCCTGTCCGGCTCGTTGTTCGTGCACCTGCCTGGCTTCTTGCAGCAGATTGGAGCCGGCGAGGGGGAGATCGGCCGCATCATGGCCATGCAGGCGATAGGCGCCATCCTGGTATGGCCGCTCGTTGGAACCGTCATGGATACACGGGGACGACGCGTGGTGATCCTGGGTGGCGTTGCGCTCTTTGTCGTCACGGTCGGATCGTATCTCTCAGTTTCAACTCTCGGCCCGCGCATCTATGCCGTGCGGCTGATCGATGGCGCGGCCTGGACGATGTGGTACACGGCGTTGTTCACGTATGCGGCGGATCTTGTGCCGGAGCGGCGGCGAGCAGAGGGTCTTGCGGTCTTTGGTGTCTCGGGTCTGATTCCGCTCGGTCTTGGCGCGTTCTCCGGCGACGTCATTCTTGCGCATGCCGGCTTTCGGGAAATGTTCATCGGAGCGCTTGCGCTCGCCGTATTGGGATTCATCCTGTGTCTACCTCTGCGGGATGTTCCGCCCGTACGCACCGAGCACGTTGTCCGACCCCGTGGCATCCTGCGGACCGCCTCGGAAAGGCATCTGCTGTCAGTCTGGCTTGCGGCATTCACGTTCTTCGTGGGCGTGGTCGTCGTATTCACTTTCGTCAAGACCTTCATCGTGACGACCGGTATCGGCAGCATGGGCCGCTTCTTCGGCGCCTATGCCACGACGGCTGTATTGCTCCGGGTGTTCTTGGGGTGGCTTCCGGATCGGCTGGGAGCTCGGCGTATGGTCGGTATCGCGATGTCATGCTACGCCTGCGGGTTCATCGCCTTGGCGTGGGCCGACACGCCGCTCGACGTCCTGGTTGCCGGACTCCTGCTGGGCGCCGGGCACGGCTACGCCTTTCCGGTGCTCCTTAGCCTTGTCGTGACGCGCTCACCGAATCGGGAGCGTGGCGCCGCCACGGCGTTCTTCATGGCCCTCGATTGGCTCAGCCTGCTCCTCGCAGGACCGATCGTGGGGTACGCCATCGAGCGCATCGGATACGGGCAGTCGTTCCTGGGTGTCGGGCTTACTGTCGCCCTGGGCACTGGCGTTTTCTATGTCCTCGATCACCGCAGGGGTTCCTCATCTCCTTATGAGGCATCTCCCGAACGGTCAACCGGCGCCCGATGAATCGAGGACGGTTCGGCCCTCAAAGACCGAACCGTGTCCGGAGATACTGTGCAAAGGCCGAATCGAATTCCTCGGGCGTTCGATTGAACGCGACCTGATACGGGTCTCCGGCACCATCGACGACGTTCCTTCGCACTTCCAGGAGGAACTGCCAGACGGCCGGCTTGCCATACTCGGCCTCGATGAATTCAAAGACCGCGTGACCGAGATGAGCGTCGCCGTACGAACCGTCAATGTGAATGGGTCCCGCGACAGCGGTCATCCTCGGCACGCGGTCGGCTGCGACGATGTCGCGCACTTTCGCAAGGTTTGCGGGATCCCACACGTCGGTCATGTACTCAGCGAGCCCTTCGTCGATCCATGACGGTACGCGACGAACGTAGGGCCTCGATCGCGGGATGACGTCGAACGCGAAAATGTGGGTGAGCTCATGGGTAATCAGGCGATACAGCCGCTCCGGGTCTTCCTCGACGAGGATGACGACACGGTTGCGCTTCGGCTCCGAGAAGCTTATGACCTTTCCTTGAGCGATCGCTCCCACCCCCCCCACCTCTGGCACGATGGTCTGCTGCGCGAAGTCGCTGCGGGTCTTGAAGAGGATGAGCGGGACCTTGAAGGACAGGTTGTACGGTAGTTCGGTGCTGATCCACCGGTACGCACGCTCCGCTGACTCCGCGACCTGTCCGAGATTCTGTGAGAGCGCGGGGTAGTAGTAGATGTCGAAATGGTCGGTACGGTGGACTTGCCAGCCGAAGGTATCTGGTGAGGCGATCGGCTCGACCGTCTGCACCTGCCCGGCCGCAAGCAACGCCGTACGCCGCTGCCCATGCCAGGCGAGGACATGTAGACGCTGCTCATCGCCACGACGAAGACGGCGGTGAACCCCAACGTTACGACCCAGATCGGCGACCGCGGTTCGTGTCCAATCGGCGCGCGCAGCACCCGTTGAACACGACCGCTGAGCGATCCGTCCGTGGCCGCGAGCGCGAGCGTGGTGCCTCTGGATCGCCACGCTTCCAGCTCCGCCAGGGCTGACGCATACCCCACCGGGTCGCCGCAGACCTGCACGGCGAAGTCGTCACAGCAGTGCTCGCGCTCCGCGCGGATCTGGCCCGAGACCCACCACACACCCGGATGGAAGAACAGGATGGTCTCGGCGACGGACTGGGCCAGGTTGACCAGGAAGTCATGCCGCCGGATGTGGGTGAGTTCGTGAGCCAGGATCGCCTCGACTTGAGAGGGGGTCAGATGCGCGAGCGCTGCAATTGGGAGCAGAACCACCGGCCGGAGCCAGCCAACCGCGGCCGGTGCGTCAACGAGCGTCGACTCCACCACGTGCACCTTTACGCGCAGGCCGAGCCGGGATCCGATTCGAGTGGCCGTCGTCTGCCAGCGCGACGGGTCGGTCGCGAGAGATTTGATCTGGAGGCGGCGCACGTGCCACAGACCGCCCGCCATGCGGACCATGAGCGCCGCGACGCCTACGAGCCAGACGACGACGATCGTCGGCAGCAGGGCATCAACGCCGGCCCCCATCGCGTCCATCGAAAGAGTGTTGTCGATCGTCCAGCTGCGAATCGCAGTCGATGCCATTCCAGGCGCCGGGGTTGCGTGAGACAGGTCGCCCACGGGCGAGATGACCGGATCGGGCATCATCAGCGCGCGTGCGCTCACGATCGGTGCCGCCAACATGGCCGCGAGAGCGCCACAGGCAATGGCGTATCGCGTGTTGGCCGATCGGTGCCGACAGAACCGCAACGCGCCGGCGGCAGCGATCGCCAGTATCGCGCCTTGCCAGAAGAAATGAATCAGAGTCCAGCCCACAACGTGCGTCCAGGGATTCATCGGCGCCCTCCCCTCTGTTGATCCAAGAGTTTCCGAATCTCGGCCAGTTCTTTGCGAGACGTCTTCTTCGCGGCCAGTGCTTGCATCACCAATGTGGCGGCCGACCCGTCGAACACCCGCTCGAGCAGATCCGTAATGAGCTGCTGCTGGGTCTGGCCTTCGGTCCACGCGGCTTCGTACACATGCGTGCGCGGTGACTCGTCACGACGAACCAGGCGCTTCTCCGTCATGATCTGCAGGAGTTTCAGGATCGTCGTATACGCACTCTCCCGACCCATCTCCCGCGCCACTTCGCGCACGGTGCTAGGCCCACGCGCCCAAAGGACGCGAAGGATAGCCAGTTCGGCATCGGTCGGCTTCTTACCAGTCGGTGACGGCATGGCCGGGATTATCTACGAACATCTTCGTAGATGTCAATACGAAAATCTTCGTAGATCGACAGGATGGTCCATGACCGCTATTTCACGGCTGGCACGACCAGCGGTTCGCTCGGCTGCGGAGTCGCGGCGTAGACCAGGCCGTCGTGGTCGGACCAGACTGCCCAGTTGCACGGGTCCAGCGAATCTTTCAGGGAGAAGGCGTAGATTCGCCCGTTCGTGTGAAAGCGGCTTTTCGTATGTGTGGATGGCGTCGAAGGGTCTCGTCTCTCCGAGCGGAGGCATCGGCGATGGCCTCAGTGTGGGCACATCGCAGAGAATTATCTTGGCCGTAGACTGATGGCGTGAGGACGCAATACTACACGGCCGCCAGCCTCGATGGCTTTATCGCCACCCCAGACGATTCATTGGAGTGGCTCTTCCCGCTCGGCGACATCGAGACGACGAGCTATCCGAGTTTCATCCGTGACGTCGGCGCCCTCGCGATGGGCTCGGCCACTTACGAGTGGATGCTGCGTCATGTCGTGGGCCCGGGGGCCACGCGGCCCGAACCGTGGCCGTACACGCAGCCGGCCTGGGTGTTCAGCTCCCGCAGGCTCCCGTCACTGTCCGGCGCGGACATTCGCTTCGTACCGAGGGGATGTTCGGCCAGTGCATGAAGCGATGGTCAAGGAGGCCGGCGGCAAGAATGTCTGGATCGTTGGTGGCGGTGAGCTGGCAGGCCGTTTCTATGACCACGGGTTGCTTGACGAGCTGTTCGTGCAGATCGGTTCAGTGACGCTCGGCGCCGGAAAACCGCTCTTGCCGCGAGCCATTACGAGCCCTCCATTCCGGCTGATTTCAGCGCGTGCAGTCGGTACTGGATTCGCGGAGCTGCACTACGAGGTGCCGCGACCTCAGTCCACGTGAACTCCCGCCCGTCGGAGACCCCAGCGCTACCCAGTCTCGGGGTACGATCGGTAAGGGCGACGAACCTCGTTGCCACCACCGACCGCGAACACTGATTCCATGAGCATTCTCTTCGACAACACCTATTCCCAACTGCCGGAACGATTCTTCGCCAGACAGCATCCCGTCCGGGTTCCGGAACCGAAGCTCATTCGGCTCAACCTCGGACTGGCGGCAAAGCTCTCGATAGATGCCGACTGGCTGAGATCGGCTGACGGCGTTGCGATGCTCGCAGGTAACGTGATGCCCGAAGGGGCTGAGCCGATCGCCCAAGCCTACGCGGGCCACCAGTTCGGTGGATTCGTGCCACAACTCGGCGATGGCCGCGCCATCCTGATCGGTGAGGTCCTCGACACCGAGGGCGCACGTCACGATCTGCAACTGAAGGGCTCTGGGCGCACGCGATTCTCGCGCGGAGGCGATGGCAAGGCCGCCCTCGGGCCGGTGATCCGCGAGTACATCGTCAGCGAGGCCATGGCGGCGCTAGGAGTTCCCACGACTCGCGCGCTCGCCGCCGTGACCACCGGTGAAACGGTCTTGCGGCAGGAGGGGACGCTTCCCGGCGCTGTGTTCACCCGCGTGGCAGCCAGTCACATTCGCGTCGGCACGTTTCAGTATTTTCTCGCTCGCAACGATATCGATGCCCTGCGGCTGCTCGCTGACCATGCCATCGCCCGGCACTACCCGGACGCGGCTCGAGCGTCAAATGCGTATCTGGCGTTGCTCGAGTCGGTCGCGGCGGCGCAGGCGAGCCTCATCGCGCGGTGGATGGCGCTTGGCTTCATCCACGGCGTGATGAACACGGACAATACCGCGATCTCCGGGGAAACGATCGACTACGGACCGTGCGCGTTCATGGATGCCTTTCACCCGCGCTGTGTCTACAGCTCGATTGACTCGCGTGGGCGCTATGCCTGGGGCAGCCAGCCCGACGTCGGACTCTGGAACGTCACCCGTTTTGCGGAAACGCTTCTGCCATTGCTGTCTGGAGATCCGATCGAAGCGGCCAGGATCGCCGAGGCGGTGCTCTCCGGATACCCAGAACAATTCCGGAGCCAATACGCCGCCCGCTTCCGGGCGAAACTCGGTCTCCCACCTGAGGCACAGGTGGAACTCATCCAGGAGTGTCTCGATCTGCTTGCCGGCCAGGAGGTTGACTTCACCCTGTTCTTCCGCCGCCTGACACGAGTCGCCGGTGGAGACGACCCTCAAAACCTCGCGACGATGTTTTCCAGCCGCGAGCCTTTTGAAGAATGGTTCGCGAAGTGGCGTAGGGAAGCCAACCCGACGCAGCACCTTGCCGACATGCGCGCTGCCAACCCCGTGCTGATCCCGCGGAATCATCGAGTGGACCAAGCCATTCAGAGCGCCTATGCCAGCGACTTTGCCCCGTTTCACCGGCTCGTCGATGCCCTGGCCGCGCCCTACGCTGAACAGGTCGAATACGCTGATCTTGAAGCGCCTCCGCGACCAGACGAAGTCATCCACCAAACGTTCTGCGGCACCTGAGTCCTTTGCGACAGGGCGGTCACCGCGACGGCACTGAGGGCGCACCGCCGCGGACAGCGCCTGAGGGGGGAAGCTCGCCCTTGCGAACTTTCCGCTGATTCGCTCGCTGGTGCGCTGTTTACCGCCGACTTAGAATGCATCGTGACCGCTCCTGGCAGCGTAACCGGGCTTCTCCTGGCATGGGGACGGGGCGACGAGGCCGCGTTGGAGCGGCTCGTTCCGCTGGTGGAGCAGGAGCTGCACCGCATCGCCCGGCGGTGCATGCAGGGACAGCGGCCCGGCCACAGCCTTCAGGCCACGGCCCTGGTGAATGAGGCCTACCTGCGACTGGTCGACGCTCAATATGTCAAGTGGCAGAATCGCGCGCACTTCCTGGCGATGTCCGCGCGGCTCATGCGTCGTGTCCTTGTTGATATCGCGCGGTCGAAGCACGCTCAGAAGCGGGGTGGTGGCGCACTGAGAGTCACCTTCACCGATGCGCTCGCGGTGTCCGATGATCCGGGCCACGATCTGGTGGCGCTCGACGATGCGTTGCAGGCGCTCTCGACGTTCGACGAGCGAAAGAGCCGCGTGATCGAGCTCCGATTCTTCGGCGGCCTGAGCGTCGAAGAGACAGCGCTGGTCCTGGGTGTGTCGACTGACACCGTGATGCGCGACTGGAAGATGGCCAGGACCTGGCTGCTCCACGAGCTTCGCGGTCACACGTCAGGGGAATAAGGCTCACGCCATTCAACGGTTCTCGCGCAACGCCTGTCGGAGCTCGTCGCGGACACTGGCGCCCGCTGCGATCGCCGCACGGGTTTCGATCACTCCATTCAGCTCGACTCCGTTCTGCTTGTAGAAGGAGCGGATTGCCGCATCGCTCGTGATCGTAGCATCGCTGAGCGCCTCGATCGCGTGCCGGAGCTCGTGGCCTACCGCTCCCATGAGGTCCCAATCGGGCCTGTGAGGGTCGACCAGGATGTGCAGGACACGATTTGGCCCGGCGATGATGACCTGGTGCTTGAAGCAGGCGCGGACGCCGCGTCCACATGTGCCTTCTTTACATAGACGATGCCGTCGGTAGTGTTGATCGTCTCGACAACCGCGGAAGGTCGGCGAACGGTGGCTCGCCTGAGTTATCAGGGCGGCGATGGCTGGATTGTCCGACCGCACCCGGTTCATACGCTGCCGGTCGGCGGGGGGTACGGGCTGTGCCGAGGCGCCCCAAGAAATGAGGATAAAGGCCAGGCTGAGGTGAAGAATGCTGGAAACCCGAGGGAAAGTCGCCATGGTCGCCTCCTTGGCGGCCCGGGTCGTTCCGGGCCTCGCTTCCAGAGACGGAAACCGGAGCCGAAAACTGGCACCGGCTGTAGAAGGACCTCAAACTGACGAAAAGCCGCGGAGTGACCCCGCGACCGGCGGGAGTAGAATTGGCGCGTTTCTAGATGACACCCGAGCGGTGGCAGCAGATCGAACGGCTGTATCACGAGGCCATGGCACGGGCTGCTGGCGATCGCGTGCCGTTTCTGGCCGAGGCCTGCGCAGGCGATGAGTCGTTGCGGCGAGAAGTGCAGGCGCTGCTCGACACGCCGGTCACGGCCGGCTTTCTGAACACACCGGCGCTGGAAGTGGTCGCGGCCTGCGCAGGACCGCCTGCGCTGACGGGCCGGCGGCTCGGCGTGTATCAGGTCGAGGAGCGGATCGGCGCCGGCGGGATGGGGGAGGTGTATCGCGCGCGCGACACGCGACTCGGACGTGACGTCGCGATCAAGATCCTACCGGCCGCCTTCACGGCGGACCCCGATCGCCTGGCACGTTTCGAGCGCGAAGCACGGGTCCTGGCGTCGCTCAACCATCCCAATATCGCCACGATTCACGGCGTCGAGGAGAGCGACGGCGTTCACGGGCTGGTACTGGAACTCGTGGATGGGGAAACGCTCGCAGAGCGGATCGGCCGCGGACGGCTGCGCGTTGCAGACGCGCTGGCGATCGGCACGCAAATCGTTTAACGCACTCGATGCCGCCCACGAAAGGGGCATCGTCCATCGGGATCTGAAGCCCGCCAACATCAAGATCACATCGGCCGGCACGGTGAAGGTGCTTGACTTCGGCCTGGCCAAGACCATCACCACGGGGGGAGATTCTCACGGGCCCACCGTCACGATCGGCGGTACGCGCGAGGGGCTCATTGTCGGGACCGTCGCCTATATGAGCCCGGAACAGGCGCGCGGACAGCCGGTCGACAAACGCACCGACATCTGGGCTTTTGGATGCGTGCTCTACGAGATGCTCACCGGACGCGCAGTGTTTGGGGGCGACACAGTCTCTGACACGATTGCCGCCGTGCTCGATCGGGACCCTGACTGGGCGGCGCTGCCGGTTACAACGCCAGCGTCTATTCGAAGCCTGTTACGCCGCATGCTCGAGAGAGATCTCAAGCGGCGGCTTCGCGACATCGGCGACGCAGGGGTTGAGTTGGGTGCGGCGAAGGAATCAGATGCCAAACGCGCCGGCGTCGGCGACGACGTCGAGCGACGCCGAACCCGTCGCCAGAGGATGGCGTGGGTCGCAGCATCGGTGGCTCTCGCGGGTGCGATCGGTTTCGGAATCTTGAGTCCTGAGGAGGTCGGCGCCGGAAGCCGGTGTTGAACCCTCCCGTATTGCGATTGCTCTGCCGCCTGGCCAGATTATCGCGAGAATAGCCGCTGGTCCCTCAGTCGCCATATCGCCGGACGGTACTCGCCTGGCATATGTCGCCAGCGAGGTTGGAGGTGTGCAACACATCTACTTGCGACCACTGGAAGGCCTGGAGGGGATGCGTGTCCCCGGCACAGAGGGCGGCTTTGCCCCATTCTTTGCTCCGGATGGCCAATGGTTGGGTTTCTACAGCGACGGCAAGCTGAAGAAGGTGTCAACGACCAGTGGCGGTGTCGTGACACTTGCCGATGCCAGCGACCCACGGGGCGCCAGTTGGGGCGCCGGCACGGTGGTATTCGCTCCCACACGAGCGGCACGTCTCCAGCAGGTCTCCGACGCGGGAGGCGCGGCGGCGACCATCACTCGTTTTGGCGACAAGGAAGACAGCCATCGCTGGCCGGAGATGCTGCCGGGCAGGAAGATGCTGCTGTTTGCCGGGCTCCGCAGCGGCTTCAACTGGGAGGACGCGACGATTGCGCTCCACTCGCTGGATACAGGTGAACGACGGGACCTGGTCGACGGCGGATCGCATCCGCGATACACGGCGACACGGCATCTGGTGTACGTCCGCGGGCAAACCCTTTTCGCTGTGCCGTTCGACATCGACCGACTGACCCTCACCGGCCCCGCGGTGCCCGTAGTCGAGGGTGTGATGCTGACGTCCCCGTTGAATGGTATGGCGCAGTACAGCTTTTCCAACAATGGATCGCTGGTGTATCTGCCGGCCAGTGCCGGGGCGTTCCGGCGCACGCTCGTGTGGGTGAACCGTGACGGGACGGAAGAGCCATTGAAGGCCCAGATGCGTCCATACCGCAATCCGCGGATTTCTCCGGATGGCCGGCGGATCGCGGTGGCGATCGACGAACAGCAGATGCACGTCTGGCTGTTCGACCTCACGCGCGACGCGTTGAGCCGCGTGACGGGCGATGGGAGCACGAACTACAACCCCGTGTGGACACCCGACGGACGACAGATCCTCTATCACTCGCATGGAAGCGCGCTTGCCGGCCTCTTTGTGCAGTCCGTAGACGGTGCTGGAGGTCGGGAGCGCTTTTGCTGTGACGCCAGTTTTGGAGGCGCCACGTCCGTATCGCCGGATGGACGGTTGGTCGTCGGCGGCGTAGCGCGTGGAAATACCGGCGATCTGTATGTGCTGAGGAAGGGAAGTAGCGCCGCGGAGGTCCTGGCCACGACGACGTCCGACGAAGGGGCCGCCATGTTTTCGCCCGACGGGCGCCTGATCGCGTATTCCTCGAACGAAACCGGCCGCCCGGAGATCTACGTCCAAGCCTATCCGCGTCCAGGTGGCAAGTGGCAGATTTCGACGGATGGAGGCACGGAGCCGCAATGGAACCGGAACGGCCGCGAGCTTTTTTACCGTAGCGGCAACAGGATGATGGCGGTGGGTGTCACGACACTCCAGGGCTTCTCCGTGGGCAAGCCGCAGGTTCTTTTCGAGGGCCTCTACGAACCGTCCCTGGTGGGCAGTGCAAACTACGATGTGTGACCTGATGGCCGACGGTTTCTGATGCTCAAAGCCAGCGCCCCGGAAGAGGAGGCCCTCACGCAGATCAACGTGGTGCTCAACTGGTTCGAGGATCTCCGCCGGCTCGTGCCGACGAATTAAAGGGCGAAGAGCCTGCGACGCGCGACGTCGCTGTCTACCTAGAGAATTGTGCGGATCCAGACCGGTCTTCCGGCTCGGTACCACATCAACGCAGAGGGCGTTACCGCTTCATGGCACTGACGAGCGCCAGCCCAGAGGTGTTCAAGGGATGGCTCGGAACCTGCTTGGACATGTTGATGCAGCGCGCTGCCGGACAAAGCGCCGGGAGTTGAGGCGCGCTGAGTCTAATTGAGTGCCCGACCGTGGAGCAATGAGAATGCCTGACCGTGCATCACCGAGGATTTGTAGTTTGGGACAGCGGGCTACCTGGAAATACCGATGAGCCCCAGCTGTCAGTCATCAAACGATGGAACAGGGTGGATAAGAACACGACATCGGCGGTTCACCAGGACCCGACGCCGTCGGGACAGGTGGGGCAGGAGCCGGCCGCACTCGACGAAAACGTCGAAGTTATCAAGAGTTGGGAGCGTGAGGTACTACTGGCGCGGTCGAGATCCGAGCAACTGGCGGACTGGATCGCGAGTACGGCGGTCAGCGGTCCTGTGCTGTTGCTTCACGTGCTCTTGTTCACCTTCTGGATCTCGGCCAACCTGGCTCTGATTCCTGGCATCGCGCCGTTCGATCCGTACCCGTTTCCGCTGCTGACCATCACGGTGTCTCTCGAGGCGATCTTCCTGTCGTTGTTCGTCCTTGCCAGCCAAAGCAGATTGGCTCGTCAATCCGACAAGCGCAGCCACCTCAACCTGCAGATAGATCTTCTTGCCGAGCGCGAAATGACCGCGGTGCTACGGATGCTGCAGGATATCGCCCGACATCTCAACGTGAGCACGACAGTGACACCCGACCAGCTCCGAGATCTCGCCAAAGCAGACCGACCTTCGTGGTCTCACACACAAGATGGAGGAGATCGCGGAGCCCGAGTCACCCCCTGAGTGCCCCGAAAATGAGGACGGAACTGCCTCAAAAGTCGGTAGCCCTCTCGATGTGGGTGGGACGGGCGGGGGTTGATACACTGTTGCTCGGTCGAACACACGCATCGAGAGAGGTATTGGAGCCATGCGCATTGCGCTGTCGTTGACGGTTGGCAGTGTTCTGTTTCTCGGTGCGGCGCCGCACGTCGCCGCGCACCATTCCTTCGCATCCGAATTCGACATCAACCGGCCCATCCAGTTGACAGGGACGGTGACCAAAGTCGAATGGATCAACCCCCACGCCTGGATCTACGTCGATGTGAAAAAACCGGACGGCACGATCGAAAACTGGGCCATCGAGACCGGCACACCGAATACGCTGCTTCGCCGCGGCCTCAAGAAGAATGACCTCCCGGCAGGTACCGCACTCAAGGTGTCCGGTTATCAGGCGAGAGACGGCACGCCGAAGGCAAACGGCGTCAACGTGACGCTACCGGATGGGCGTGCGCTGACGATCGGATCCGTTGGCAGCGGGGCCCCGCCAGAGAACAGATGATCCCCACACGCGCACGGCGGACATACACGTTCACACGCATGGCTGCGGTCGTGATGGCTCTCGGGTTGAGCGCAGACATCCAGCAGCCGGTGCATTCCCAAGGTGGTTCGATTCCGCGGACCACGTGGGACCGCAAGCCGGATCTGAACGGCATCTGGCAAACCCTCTCGACGGCAAACTGGAATCTCGAAGATCACGAAGGGGGGCCATCGCCCGTGTTCGTCACAGGCGCTTGGGGTGCCACGCTTCCTGGCCTCGGCGTCGTCGAGGGCGGAACGATTCCCTATAAGCCTGAAGCCCTGGCGAAGCGAGAGGAGAACCGAAAAAACGCGCTTCCTGGTAAGCCCGGACGAAACCTGAGTGCCGATCCAGAGCTGAACTGCTTTCTTCCAGGCGTCCCTCGAGCCACGTATCTTCCCCATCCATTTCAGATTTTCCAGAGCCCGAATCGGCTGTGGATGGTCTATCAGTTCTCCTATGCTCGCCGTGAAATCTTCATGAACGGCAAATCCGAGGCTCCGATCGATTCGTGGATGGGTTGGTCGAACGCACGGTGGGACGGCGACACGCTGGTCATCGACGTTCGAGGCTTCAACGGTCAGACCTGGTTCGATCGGGCCGGCAACTACCATACCGACGCTCTTCACGTCGTGGAGCGCTACCGCATGATCGATCGGGATCACATCATGTACGAGGCGACCATGGAGGATCCCAACGTGTTCACGCGGCCGTGGACCATCAGCCTGCCGCTCTATCGACGCATCGAAAAGAACGTGCAGCTCCTCCAGTTCAGGTGCCAGGAGTATGTCGAGGAGTTCTTCTATGGTGAATTCGTCTCTCCGCCACGCCAGTGAGAAGTCGTTCCCGGCTGGACCGCATCGTCAGGCTGTCGTGAAGGGGTGGATGCGCTCTCGCGTGTTGATGGCGGTCATTGCCGTCGGCGTCCCGGGCTGGCTCACCACGAACGTCAGCGCCGATCAGGGGTCGAGCAGCGAAACGACTTTCAGAGTGCCGGCGTCAACGTTCACACCACCGAAAACGCCATGGGGTGATCCAGACCTGCAAGGTGTGTGGGACAACCATACGGTGGTGCCCATGCAGCGGCCCGCAAATCTGGCGGGCAAGAAGACGTTCACCGATGAGGAATTGGCTGCACGCGCGAAGGCTCGGGCGAGCAACGAACCGCTGTGCAATCAGAACGACGAACGGTGCACCAACGCCACCGTTGCCGATCTCGACAAGCTCGGTACCTACAACGGCTTCTGGACACCGCAAGACTTCGTATACGACAACCGGACCGCGCTCATCGAGGATCCGGCTGACGGACGCATACCGGCGATGACGCCGGAGGCCATCGCGATACAACGAGAGCACATCCGTCTGCACCCGCCCACGGACCCCAACAGTGCCGACGCCGTGGAGATCCGGCACTGGACGGACTACGACCTCGCCGAGCGATGCATCGCGGCACAGGTGCCCACGTCGACGATGGGCTATAACAGCGCGCAGTACCTCATGCAGTCTCCCGGATGGGTGATGCTCGCGCACGAGCGGCTGAACACCCGCATCATTCCGCTCGACGGACGACCGCATCTCGGCGGCACGATGGGCGGATGGATGGGGGATTCACGCGGCCACTGGGAGGGCAGCACGCTGGTGGTCGAGACGAAGAGCTACACCAACAAGCAGAGCGGTGGATCCGTTGGCGCGTTCGCGCCAGAGGGGATCCCGTTCGGCAATTTTCACGTGGTCGAGCGCTTCGTCCCCGTCGCCAGAAACCGGATCCACTACTACGTCACGATCACGGACTCGAAGACGTGGAGCAGGCCGTGGACGTTCATGCAGCCCTGGGAGAAGGACCGCGTGCTGCGCTACGCCGACAATCTCGGCGCCGTCACGACCGAGCCCTACCAGATGTACCAGGTACGCCTGTCACGAGGGGAACAACACCATGGGCAACTCGATGAGAGGCGCGCAGTTGGCGCTCCAGCGAGGGGTGACCACTAGGTTGCCCGATTCGGAGATCACCAAGTCGCTCCTCGGAAAGACCGAGGCGGAGATTCGCGAACAGTTCGGTGCGCCCGTCGAAATCGCCGGCCCGCGTTGGCAGTACTCCACGGCCAACGGCATCCTGTTGTTTTATGCGTTTTTCGAGAACGGCCGGGTGGTCCGTGTGCGACCCGAAGACCTGAGGCTCACCGAGGTCGTGCCGACGCGGTAGCGGCGTCGACGATCACCAAGGTGACGACGCTCGTTGACGCCTTGATTCAGATACCCTCAGGCATCGGGGCCCGACCAGTCGAATCCGATGTGCTTGCTCGAGCGCCCGCGGCGATCCCACTTGAAGCCGAAAGCGTCTGCCATGTTTGCAGTCGCTTTCCCATAGGTGGCCACGCCGCCAGGCCCCGTTTCGCAACCACCGGCATTGTGCACTTGGACCCGCTTGCCGGGAGGCGTCGTCGGTCCGCCAAGCGCTTCCGCACTCGACTTCACTTTGCCGGGAATCTCGGCGCGCCATGATGTCAAGTCGTCATCGACGTGGAAGTCGATATGAGCGAACTCCATCCCGCGCACCTCACCAATGAAATTCGCGAATGTCCCTGGCCAGCCGCCGACGCGCCCACCGAAGATCATCTGCAGCGCTTCCCGTTGCCGCTCGTCCGCACGTTCGTCGATGAACATCGCCATCGTCGCTTTCGTCTGCCCTTCCCAGATATTCCCGTTGAAGGTGCCGAGCGCGATCACACTGAGCCCGTCCAGGCGCACGTTGCCATAATTCCCTTGGCGGATATGCCATGCCAAAACGCCTTCGCATGTGTCATTGGTGGGCGGCTGGGCGAAGGTACAGGGACAGGGAACGCTACAGTTGCACGTGTCGAACCAGTCGCCTTGAACTTTCCAGTTCGGTATATCTGTCATCTAGGCCTCCTATCGCCGCGAGTGGGAGAAAGCGATCCTGATCATGATTTCTTAGCGCACGAGCATCCAGAGTGCTGCGACAATCAGCGACACACCGGCTATCCGTGCGCCGTGCGTGCCGAGCGGCGTCAATTTTTCGAACGCCACCAACGCCGTGAGCGCCGCAATGACCGCAAGATTCATGACGCCGCCGGCAAACAGCAGCAGCATGAGCGCCCAGCAGCAACCCACGCACAGAGCGCCGTGCTCGAGGCCCATACGGAACGCGCCCAAGACCCCGGTTCTCCACCGGCTCATCAGGAATCCAAATGGCGACTGGCACGTCCGCAGGCAGGCTTGCTTGAACGGCGTCAATTGATACACCCCCGCGATCAGCAGCAGGGCCGCCCCGACGGCTGGGTAGGTCGCCTCCATCATCGGCGAGACAAGCAGAAGCGTTGCCAGAAAACGCTGGAGCGCAGTGGCTGCGAGGCTGAACAAGGCCCACACCACGACGTAACCTGCCGCGAATGCGTAAATCTGACCAGATGCCGCGAATGGTCCTGTTGCGGAACGTCGTGCTACGTGACCAAACAGCAGCAGCATCGGTGATGCCGAGGGCAGCATCATGCCCAACATCATGACTGCCCACATCGCCCAAAGAAGTGTCAGATGCCGGACGTCCCAGACAGCGGTCATCATCCACGCGCTGGCGCCCGTCATTGGGCCGTACATGTCGCGCGCCATCACCACAATCCACATCCAGGAGACGAGCGGCAGGACGATCAGTAACAGCACGGCAGGCGTGCGGTTGTATCGCAACGCAGACTCGATCATGGTGGGCGGACGAGCTTCCGGGCCTATCGGATCGACCATTGATGGATCGTGAGCCACATTGGCGGCCTAAGGAATAGCCGCGAAACTGCTTCGTGCCGCTCAGGCGCTCCAGTTGAATTGGTGCAGGGTCCCAGAATCGCCTTGCCACTCACGCAACTGCGGATCCGACCACCGGCTGCCCTTGCTGCTGGCCAATTCCATGCTGGCGAGTTGGAATGCGGCCTGGGCGGCGGCACCTTCCACGCGTGTGGGGCGTCCGGCCTGGTCCTTCAACGGTGTGAGTGTCACCTCCGCGATGGTTCCGACGCGCAGGGACGGTGAATCGCCCCAAGCGATCTCGATCCGCGGCGCTTCGGTGGGCAGCCAACTACTAATGACAGCTCCCCATAATGGGGCCAGTAGCCCACCTTTTTTCCCCGTGAAGATCGCCTCCAGCTCCCGGCGCTGCTCGGGCCGTGCATCGTCGCCGATGTAACAGCGAGCCGTTCCATTGCCGCCGAAGAAGTTTCCCGGCCAGACAAATGAGAGAGCGACCTTAGTTCCGCCAAGATCGACGCCGTCTGAGCTGCCGCGCTGGATGTCGAAAGCGAATGTGCCGCCGCACCAGCCTTGATCGGGCTGTCCATCCGGACCGAGCCAGCAGGGGCACAGCATCCTGCAATTGCAGAGTTCAATGCTTCGCCCGGAAAGCTGCCAAGCCATGTCTTACCTCCCTCTGCCAAACCGGGATTTCCCTCTTGGCCATAGGATGGCACCGTTATACATCAACATGAACATTCTCTTCGACAACGCCTACGCCCAGCCGCGCCGACGGTAGCGGTCGGCGTTCTCACGTGAAGCAGGACAGCGCCGTCGCTGGATGGATACGAGTCGGCGCGCGGTCGTTGAGGACGAGAACCGTATAGTGGTCTGGCGCGAGCCCTGAATCGCCGAAATTGGTGACACCGTCCGTACGGTATCGCCCGCGAATGTACTCGTCGAGCTCTGCGTAGTGAATCGCGAAGCCCCGTCCTTCGAGGATGACGACCAGAGCCGGGCGTGCGGCCAGCTCCTCGATACTGCGCTTTTGGAATCGATCCTCGGACCAATGCTCACCGAAGACAACCACGTGGCCGCCAGCGAAACTGCGCTGGGCGAAATAGTAGAGCTCGGGAAAGAACCACGACACCAGGATCCTGTCGTTCTCGCGGGTGCATTCGCGAACGTACTCGACGATCTTCGTGTATCGGGGTTCGATGAATCGTGGCCAGTCGGCGGGAGCCGACGAGAGCCTGTCGAACGTACCAGTCACGTGTGACCATGCCAGGATGTCGGGGGGCAGGCGCTCCTCCCATTCCCCAGTGATGGACATCGCCTTGATCAGCAGTACCGAGGGCAGCGACGCCGACCCCGCGCGTCGTCCACGCAACCACACGCCTCAGACGCGTGGGCCGTGTCAACACGCCGACTCGACGATGTGGGCGCTGCGTGCCCGCGAGCCACGCGCCCAGCACGGCAGCAGGTCCAGCCATGCCGCCGACGCGCGCGGTGACTGGATCGCGCAGGATGAACATGTCGAGCAGCCCAGTCAGAACAATCAGCGGCAAGACCTGCGCGACCACCTCGCGCCCGATGGTTCTTCGATGCACGCCCACGGCGAGGGTGAGGAGGCCCAGAACGGGGAGCGCGACGAGGGCGTAGTACACGAGCGATACGCTGTTGCGCGTCCGTCCCGGCTCAGGCAGCAGGGAGATCCGGAAGAGGGGCACGGCTCGCCGTAGGTGGTCCCACACACGCGACGTGAGAGTCGTGGATTCGAGACCCCGGGACTCTTCAACGAAGGCGCTCGTTTGGAGCGCTCGAATGTGTGTTTCTGAAGTGTCGACGACACGGTAGGACCACCACCCGTCCTCGGGGGTGCCAAGAGGCTGCTCATCATGGAGCCCGTGGCGGCGGGCGAGGACGTTTCGGCCGGACGGGTCCACTGCGGCAGACCACTTTAGCTGAATGGAGATACCCGGGGACTCCGGCGGCTGGAGCTCTGCGATCTCTTTCCAGTTGAGCGTAGGAGAGCTGTCGATGCGGGTGCGTGCGCCCTCCCGCCTCGCGTAGGTCACCATCTGATCGACGGCATTGACGAGCCCGCCCTGAATCTGGACAAAGGCCAGGAACGGAAGCCCCCACACGAGCAGCACGGCGAGCAGTTGGGACAGCCGTGTGGCCAGCGCACGCCAGTCGCCTCCGTGGACCACAATCAGCGCAGTCACCGCAGCGCACAGGACATAGAAGCCGCTGTCGTAACGAAACAATCCCGCAACCGCAATTCCGCTGCCGAGGACGCCGAGGGTCCGGACGGTCGGACTCGCGACGTAGCGGCAGATGAGCCACAGGCCGAGCGGGTAGAAGAGCACCTTGTCGAAGTCGTACGCCCGGGGCATGGCCAGGATCGACAGGAGCGCCGCCGGAATGGCGATGGCGTACGACCGCGACAGTCGCAGCGCTAACAGCAGCACGAGCGCGCCGCCCGCGGCCATGAACGATGTATTGAGCACGAGTTCGCCGGTCAGCGTGCCACCAGAGATCCATTGGGCCGCCGCGGAGCTGAACTCGGTGAGGAAGTAGCCCGGATCGAAGAAGTCGACGAACGGCAGTTCGCCGTACTGGGCGATCTGGCGGCCTCTCGAAATGCGGTCGAAGTGGTCGTTCTGGAGCTGGTACGTCGCGAGCGAGAAGACGAACGTGCAGGCACCGAACACCGCGGCGGCACAGGGAGCCCACAGACGGTGGGACGTCGGCAACGTCCGCATTGTAGACCACTGCTCGGTAGCCGCCGTGCCGCTCACAGAGGTGCGACGCCGTCGCGCTATCGGTTCATGGCGACGACGAGCGCCAGAAGAGCGAGAGCCATCGCGAGAATGCTGATGGTCAGGGGCGCTCTGGTCCCCGCCTGAAGGATGTGCCAGAACGTCAATTGATTCCCCAGAGGCTGCTGCGCTTCTGGTGTAAACAACGACTGTCGCATCACTCGCTTCGCGGCAAGCACCTGGAGGATACCGTCCTCGAGATGACGCTGTTGAATGGCTTTGAGCGTGTCGCGGCCGGGTTCGCCGGCTGCGGCCATGGCCGCCTTCAAGACAGCATTGCGGATGTCGCCACCGCTCGCTTCGTGCCTCTGCGCCAGCGCGCGGAAGTTTACGTCGGTTGCGAGCGGCGTAAGCGTCGGATGCATCTGGACGCGCCAAATCTGTTCGCGCTCGTCCACGCCAGGCATTTCGAACAGCACGTGCGTACGGATGCGACGTTCAAACGCAGGATCAAAGTTCGCCGCGAGATTGGTGGCAAAGATGACGACCCCGCTGAACATTTCGAGTTCCCTGAGGAGCACGTTCACGACGGTGTTCGTCTCGCGCAGGTAACCTTGTTCGACCGACGATGAACGGCGCGACGCGATGGCGTCAGCCTCATCGAACAGGAGGACAGCATTCTCGTCGCGCGCGAGCCGAAAGAGCGCGGAGACGTTCTTCGGTGTTTCGCCCATCCAGAGCGATTCCAGTTCCGCGTAGCGCACGACCAGCAGTTGACGTCCGAGCGCGTTCGCGATGGCCTCGGCACAGATTGTTTTCCCCGTCCCAGGCGGTCCGGCGAAGTTGAAGGCCAGCGCGAGACCCGACGGATGCCGCTCACCAAGACCCCAGCGATTGAAAATCAGGTCGTGACTGGTGACGTGGACCAGCGCCTGGTCGAGCGCCAGCCGCGTGGCCGGTGGAAGGATGACATCCTCAAACGTCCGACGGGGAACAACAGTGTCAACCGTCCGCCGAACGCCGGTCAGAACGTTGAATACGCGGAGGAGCGGATTGGCCATAGAGAGGACGAATTATCTCAGACCTGAAGCCCAAGACATATCGACGAAATCGCAGCGCTTCGTCATCCCTCTCCAAGGCCCAGGAGCATCGAACCCCGAGGCCGTAGAGGCTCGAGGTTCGATGCGGATGTGCGTTATCCCACTTTGAGGTTGTCCTTGACGCCGCTCACGCGGTCGGTATCCTTGGCAATCGCGACCGCACGCGCCTTGCCTGCAGCGGTTTTCACGGTACCGTTCAGCGTCACGACGCCGTTGGCGACATCGATATCAATGTCGCTGTCCTCGAGTGCGCTCTCGGTGAGGTACTGAGCGAAGATCTTCGACTTCACCCAGCCATCCGTGACCTTGCGCTCACCGGTTTTCGCGACCGCCTTGGTGTCCTTGGCGACTTCCTTCGCGGCGCTCGTCGTCGCTTCACCCGCATCGTGCGCGACGTCCTCCAACTCGCGCTCCGCGGGGCCGATTCGCAGCTTGTCCACGACGCTCTTTGCGCCGTCAGTACCCTTGGCGATCGCCAGGGCACGCGCTCGGCCGGCCTCACTGGTCACCGTTCCGCTGAGCGTCACCACGCCCTTGTCCGTGTCCACATCGACGTTGCTGCCCTCGAGTGCATCTTCGGGGACGAACATCGAGTGGATCTTCATGGTGACCCACCCGTCTTTGATGGGTTGTTGGGCCGCCGACATCGTCCCGGCCGCCGCCATCACGCCCGAGACAAACGTGAGGATTCCTAACGCACGACGTACAGACAAGTTCTTGACAGACATGGGTTTCTCCTTGCCAAACTTAGGTGCAAGTCACGGACCAGTTCTGCGAACGAGCTTGAAAAGCGCGTTCCGGCCGCGTTTCGCGAATGGTTCCGCCAGGCACCGGCAAAGTAGTGAAGTCATTGTTACCGCAGCGCGCTGACGATCGACTATTCAGTTGGGTCAAACCGGGGCCTGGGTCGTCGTGTGCGTGGGTCTGGGGCGGTGGTGTAAGCTTTTTGGTCGATCGCGACTGGCGCTCAAGAGAGTCGCCAATGAGCACGTCGCCCAACCATGTCTGGAAGGACAACATGAAAGCACGAGGAGCTGTGCGTACCAACCCACTCGTTACTCTGGCGATTGCCGGCTTTCTCGTAGTCACCTGGAGCGGTCACGCCGTCGTTCGTGCCCAGGTGGGGCCGGGGCCGAACGAGCCTACGCTCGCCGAGGTTCGCGCCGCCACCGAGCGTTTCCGGGACGTGAAGGCGGCTCTCGCTGAGGGCTACATCCGCGATCCCTTCGACCTGTGTGATACCGCCGAGATGATGGGCCAGCCCGCATCGCTCGGTGCGATGGGCGTGCACTATTTCCGTCCCGATCTCCTGGGCATCACGGCGCCACCGGCGCCTCGGGTCAACGGCGTTGGCACTCACACCGACTTCCGCAGACCGAGCATCCTCATCTACGAGCCGAAGGAGGACGGTTCTTTCGAACTCGTGGCCGTCGAGAACCTCGTGTTCATCCGAACGTGGCGCGAGAAAGGGCAGTCCGCCCCACCCACGTTTCACGGCGTGCCCTACGACCTGATGACCGACAATCCGGCGACTGCCACTGACGAAGCACACATGTTCGAGCCGCACTTCGATCGCCACGTGTGGATCTACCGTGACAATCCGAACGGCGTCTTCGCGGTATTCAACCCAAAAGTCAGCTGCGCGCATCACCGAGGAGCACGGGCCCATCCGGCTGTCCATTGAGCGCGATACGGGACGCCGTGCGAACGGCCAGGAGGAAAACACCTCAATGAACCCGAACCAGGCGCTGTGGGAGAAAGGCGACTTCACGCGGATCGCTGGGACCATGCGAGAAAGCGGCGATGCGCTGATCGAGAGCATCGGAGTCAGCAAAGGGCTCAAGGTCTTGGACCTGGGCTCCGGTGATGGCACGACGGCGCTACCTGCCGCGCGACGTGGAGCGGACGTCCTCGGCGTCGATATCGCCAGGAATCTCGTGGCTGCCGGGAACGCTCGCGCCAAAGCGGAAGGCCTGACCAACTGCTCGTTCCAGGAGGGTGACGCCTCAAACCTGCACGAGCTCGGCGACCGCTCGTTCGATCTTGTCGTGAGCATCTTTGGCGCCATGTTCGCGCCCAAACCGTTTGACGTGGCCAAAGAGGTGGTTCGTGTGACCCGGCCCGGCGGCCGGATCGTGATGGGGAACTGGATCCCCGGCGATCCCACGCTCGTCGCGCAGATTTTGAAGATCAGCTCTTCCTATTCACCGCCGCCGCCCGAGGGATTCGTCAGCCCCATGACGTGGGGGATAGAGAGCAACGTGATCGAGCGATTCGCAGCAGCAGGGATTCCGGCCGAGGCCGTCTCATTCCTGCGAGATACGTACACGTTCAAGTCGTCCCGCTCGCCAGCGGCATTTGTCACTGACTTCAGGAATTTCTACGGCCCGACGATGAATGCGTTCGCAGCGGCAGAGCAAAACGGGAAGTCCGCTGAACTTCAGCAGGAACTCGAGGCCCTGTTCGAGCGCCAGAACAAGAGCGAAAACAAGGACGCTACGTCCATTCCTGCGACGTTCCTGCGCGTTACAGTCGCCGTTTGAGGTGTGTCGCCAGGGCAAGGAGGCACTGCGATGTCGTTCTATGAAAAGGGTCCCCTTCGCATCCGCTATGAAGAGGCGGGTTCTGGCTTTCCGTTGCTACTCATTGCGGGTGGGGGACTGAACTCGGCGATCGCCGGGCTGGCGACCGCGCCCTTCAACCCGATCGAGGCATTCAAGGGAGAATTCCGCTGCATCGCATCGGATCTTCGCCATGCGAATACCGGTCAGTCCTCCGGTCCGCTCGAAATCGATCGACCGTGGGATTCATTCACTGACGACCACCTTGCCCTGATGGATCACCTGGGTGTCGAGAGGTTCATGGTGCTGGGCTTCTGCATTGGCGGCCCGTTCATCTGGAACCTCCTGAAGCGCGCGCCCAATCGTGTGGTCGCCGGCGTGCTGGCGCAGCCGGTCGGTTTCCGTCCGGAGTTGCCGACGGTCCTCTACGATGGCAGCATGAGCGGCTGGGGGCCGGAGTTCGTCAAGCGCCGGCCCGAGATCACGATGGAAATGGTCGAGAGATTTCTGACCAAGATGTACCGCACGAACCCCGATTTCGTGTTCACGGTGACACGCGACTTCGTGCGCACATGCCAGACGCCTGTGTTGATCCTGCCGGACGACGTTCCGGCGCATCCGTACGCCGTCGCCATGGAGACCGCGATGCTTGCCCCGAGGGCCGAGGTGAGCATGTACCCGTGGAAGGAGCCCAAGGAGCGAATCCCCCTCGCCGTTCGACAGATACGCTCATTTCTGAAGGCACATCGGCCCGCGTGACGGCGCCCGTTAGTAGGGCACGTCGATGAGCCGATTGCCTGTGCGCATGTCTTCATCGAGCAAAGCCAGCAGCGCACGGGCGGCTGGTCCTGGCCGGCCATCGCCGATCGGCTGACCGTCCCACTCGACGACGGGCGCCACCTTGACGGAGCTGCCGATCAAGAACATCTCGCGGGCGGCGCGCGCGTCTGCCACCGGAATGTTGCACACGTCGACCCCAGTGAAGAGTCGTCCGACGAGTGACTGTGCCAGCTCCAACAGACGGAGCGACGTGCAGCCGGGAAGGACGCGCTCGAACCTTGGATGCCGGAACACCCCGTCGCTCGTGACGAACGCCACGTTCATGTTGGAACTCTCGCCGACGTAGCCGGCCTCATCGATGAAGACACCGTTGTCGAGCCCGGCCTCCTTCGCTTCCATTTGCATCAACACGTTGGGAAGGTAGTTCGTCGCTTTCGTGATGGCGTAGAGCGGAGGCTTGATTGGATAGGTCGTTGTCATAACCCGGAGTCCTTCCGTGTACCACCGATCCGGGTACGACAGACCGCCGAAGACAATGACGAAGAAGCCAGGTTGCGCGCTCGCGGCTGGACTCAGGTCGAGGTTGCCTGGGCCTGACGAGAGCCAATAGCGAATGGCCCCGTCGCGCAGGCCGCTGGTGGCCACTGTGCTCACGATGATGTTCCGCATCTCATCGCGTGAGCCCGCCAGGGTGAGCTTGGAGCGCTCGGCAGAGCCCATGAACCGGTCGAGGTGCGCCTCGAGATCGTAGATACGCCCCCGCACGATGCCTGCGGTGTCGAAGATGCCGTGCCCCCGGTGGACCATGTGATCGTCGAACGGGATCACCATGAGCGAGGGATCCGTGACGATGCCCCCGAGCTGGCTCGAGTAGAAGGCGGCGTACTTGACTGGCTGGCGGGCGCGTAGCGCCTCGAGGTTGGCGATCACCTCGGTGGCAGTGAGCACAGGGAGACGAACGTTCACAGGCGGCATGTCCCCACTCTACACCGATGTCTTTCGAGAACAACGGGGCAGCTCGTGCGGCGGCCCCGGTGCCCTTTAACCCGCTTATGGTTCGACGCCGAATGTCGTCGTCACCTTCATCGAGACGTCGATCGGTTCGCAGTTGAGCAAGGTCGGAGTGAACTGCCACTGACGGACGGCGGCCACGGCTGCCGTCTCGAGGTCAGGATGCGGTCCGTTCACGTTCCTGACCTCCTGGACCGTTCCGTCGGTGCCGATGACGGCATCCATCGTGACGGTTCCTCCAATGTTGGATGCCACCAACGTCGCCGGATATAGGGGCCGCACGTCCTGAACCTTGGCCGGAGGAAGAATGCGGCCGCCTGTCGCGGCGCCCGCGCCACCGGCGGCGCAGCGGTCCATCTCTTTCTGGCGCATGCTCGCAAAGCGCTGGCGCCCCTCCTCCCGCCGCTGAATGGCCGCCGGGTCTGATGGGGCAGGCACGGGTGGCTGGTTCGTGACTGTTATCGTCTCTTCGAGCGTCCCGACGTCCAGACGGATCTGCCGTTCGGCACTGTCGGCAATGACGAGGCCCTCTGTGAACGACGCGAATCCCGGGAGCGTCGCCGTCAGCTCGTAGCTGGCTGGCGGAAGTCCCACGAACTCGAATCGGCCTGCTGCATCCGTCCGAATCGCATATGTGGCCTGACGCGCGGCGTCGGTGAGGACGACTCTCGTCTGCGGAAGCACACGATTGGTGGAGTCGAGCACAGTGCCGGTGAGCGAGTGGAAGGTGGACTGTGCGCGCACGCTTGAAATCGGCAGCGTGAGGGCCGCCAGGGCGGCAACGATGGCCACGCGGCCGGTCCAGGTGAGTGGACGGCGATTGATCGTGTCGTTGAGCATGGCGCGAACTCTCCCTTCTAGACTGGACGGACGGGCCATGGCAGGTGCGGGCAGCCACGGCTGGCTTTCGGTATTCAAACGACGAGCGAGCGCGAGCAGGTGGGTGGCGTACTCAGATCCCTCGACGCCCCTCGCCAGCACGGCATCATCACAGGCACATTCACTTTCAATTCGCAGACGGCGGCACGCGATCCACAGAACGGGATTGAACCAGTGGATGGCCCGTAGCACCTCGGCAGCCAGCTGGGCAACCCAGTCTCCACGAGCGATGTGCGCCAGTTCGTGCGCCAGCACGATGCGGATCTGATCGTCGGACCACTCGTCGGCGACCGCCGGCAGCAGGATTCGTGCTCGCCGCCAACCCCACGTCACGAGAAGGGACCTGTGGCGACTGTGGAGAAGACGCACGGGGAATCGAAGTCCATAGGAGTGACGCACCTCCTCGCTGAGGTTCTGCCATCGACCCCCTTCGATGCTCCGCGCGCGTGACGCCAGCCACCAAAGGCGTCCCACACCCACCAGCAACACCGCGAGACGCGCTGATGCTTCCTGCCAGCCAGATGCCTTGCAGGAGCATCGAGAAGTCCACGCGTCGCGACGGCATCGACGTATCCGGTAGACCAGAGAACGTCTCTCTTGTGGTCGTCTCCAGGTCACTGGTCAACGGTGCCGAGCCTTGCACCTCCGCACGTCGCACCGAATCTCCCGGGAAGTACCGGATGTTCCCAAAGGGAACGCGATACCAAGCCGGGAACGATTGGCAGAAGAAACGGGATCGACAACGAACAGGCAATGGCGGCCGTGAGTACCCAATGCCTGAGTGCCGCTGACCGCCTCCTCAGGAGGACGGAGACGAGCAGGGCGACTAACAGGACGCTGGACACCTTGAGCGTGATTTCAAAGAGGCCGCTCATCGTGAGCCGTCCTTCTTGGCCTTCTTCACGAGTTCGGCAATCCGATCGAGTTCCGCGGCCGAAAGCCGGGCACCTTCACCGCCGAGCAGGGCTCCGACCACGCTCTCGACAGAGCCATCGAAAAACGTGTCGACGAGGTGCCGAAGAGCGGGTTTCCGAGCGGTGTGGCGCGAGACCGCGGGCAGGTACACGTATCGCAGGCCAGACTCTTCGTGGCGTACATGTCCCTTGCGCTCGAGGACCCGTAGTTGCGTGCGGACTGTCGAGTAGTTGGGCTGTCCCGAGAGGTCAGCCATGACCTCCCCGGCCGTGGCACGGCCACGGCGGTAGAGGATGTCCATGATTTGACGTTCGCGGCGGGTGAGGGCGGTGTGTGAAGTGGTCGCCATCTGTTACGGGCATAACATACTGCTATAAAAATAACATGTCAAGTGGGTCCATGAGGCGTGCAGCTCGGGTTGTTGAACCTGTCGCTGATCGACGATCTGACCGGGCTCAGCAATCGGAGAGGGTGTGTGAGCCGTCCCAGCCTATTTCCCCACAGCCTTCCACAGGTCCGCCTTGGTTTGGGGAGTGGCCGGGGCATGCACATTGATGTATCGATCGAAGTTCAGGTTGAGCTTCTCGAGAATCGGCACGAGCGCCCTCACGTGATCGTTGGCCGGTTGCCCCGCCGCGGGTAATGAGAAATCGCCCTGGAAAAGAACCCGCTCCTTGGGGAGGTACGCGATCAGCTGCCCATTCGAGTGAGGCACTGGAGAGACGTGGTACATCTCGACCACGCGCGTCCCGTCCGAGAAGACCCTCTTCTCTGCAACAGCTTCGAATCGTGCTTTCATCGGGCGCCTCGCAAGCGTGTCGTTCAGTAGCGTTCGAGGAGTGTTGAGTGCTTTCTCCAGAAACGCCACATTGTTGCGCTGCGTGATGATCGTTGCGCCTTCGGCGACGAGCGACGGCAACCCGCCCGTATGATCGGAGTGCGGATGGGTGTTCATGACGTAGCGAATGGGCTTGTTGGGGACGAGTTTCCTCGCCTCGGCGATGTACGCGAGGCCGCGGGCCTCGGATTGGCCAGCCTCAATCATCATGATGTGGTCCGTGAACTCCACGACCAGCGAATCGTAGCTGCCGGCCCCGGTGGTGAGCCGGTAAAGGCCCTCGCCGAGCTTTTCTGACGTGACCGTCAGAGGGGCCGGTGCGCCGCCACCGCCGCCGCCCCCAGCACCGCCGCCGGCCGGCGCAGGCTGAGGCGCCAGGCTTGCGGCATCCGAGGGATTTGCCCTCGCCGTCATCACGGTGACCTCAAAGAACGGCAAGCCGCCACGCGTTTGCACGATCTTCGACGGTGCCTGCACTCCACCGAAGTCCTTCCAGCCCGTGTAGGTGGCGAGAACGTGCATGTCGCCCATGATGTTGTCGCCAAGCCACGACTCGACTCGATCGATGGTGTTCTGTTCGTTGACGTAACCGTTGATGACGTAGCTCTTGCCGGAAGCCGCTCTGACCGCGGGACTCCAAGTCAGGACGGTGTAGTCCCTGCCATCGACCCTGCGGCGTGTCGCCGTGGCGTTGTTCGCAGCCGCGCCGTGCAGGAACCCCCAGGGCGTGAGGTAGAACTCCAGGGAGCCAGCCCAGGGCTGTGAGATGTTCGCCTGTTGGGGTGTGACCTGCTGAAAGAAGGTCCCGGGCATTGGGGTGGTTGCGCCGCCTCCGGCAGGATTGTTCGTCGCTCCCGTATGGCGCGACGCGGGGCCAGCCAGGTCGACGACGCGGACGTAGTTGTTGATCGGCCGCATCGGATCGTGCGTGCCCCTGCACATCCCGTCGGCGGCGTTGGCGCCACATTGCTGGAAGGCCACATCCCTGGCGGATCCCGAATATGTGATGGATGTCACATCGCCCAACGCCTTCTTCGCGGTGGCGATTGCGGCGGCAGCATCCTGCGCGTTGGCGTTCGCGGATAAAATCAGGCAGACGGCGATGGCAGAAAGTGTTTTCAACACAGCTTCTCGTCCTTTTGGCGAAGAAAACGAAGACCACGGATGATGCGGCCATCGACGCGAGACGACCCGCGAAATGGCGCCCAGATGATTACACAGGACCGTCGGACCGCGCGAGATCCCACACGTTGTCGAGCTGGAACCTGGCCCTCCCTCGGGCTATTGCCGCCATCGGGGTGGGTTACGGCCGGTGGTATTTACTGCCTCGCGTCGGACGACTTCAACGCGCTAAGATTCCGTCGCACACCCACAAGGGTCAGAAGAGAAGGAGCGACTATGTGCGACCAGGATCATTTTGAAGACGATCGACGAGATTACGAAGCGGGCGGACAGGTGACTCGGCGCCAGTTCGGCGCCCTCCTGGGAGCGGGGATGGTGATGATGTTGCCGAAGGTGGCCAACGCGGTCGCGGTGACGGAGTCAGAGGTGACGGTGACGACGCCGGACGGCACCGCCGATTGTTACTTCGTGTACCCGTCGACCGGCACGGCGCCAGGCGTGTTGGTCTGGCCCGACATCTTCGGGCTGCGGCCGGCCTTCCGTCAGATGGGTAAACGGCTCGCCGAAACAGGCTATTCGGTGCTCGTGGTGAATCCGTTCTACCGCGTCAAGAAGGCTCCGACGGCGGATGCCGGCGCCGCGACCCCAATCCCACAGCTGATGCCGCTCGCGCAAGCACTCAACGAGTCGACGCACATGGCCGATGCGAAAGCGTTTATCGCGTGGTTGGACAGACAGGCGTCGGTTGCGAAGAACCGGAAGATTGGTACGCAGGGGTACTGCATGGGTGGACCGATCGCGTTTCGTACCGCGGCTGCCATGCCGGATCGCGTGGGCGCCATCGCCTCATTTCACGGCGGCGGACTCGTCACCGACATGCCGAACAGTCCGCACCTGCAGGCGGCACGAACCAAGGCGCAGCTCCTTGTCGCAATCGCCGCGAACGACGACATGCGTTCGCCCAACGACAAGAACGTGCTGAAGGAGACGTTCGCGAAAGTGAACCTGCCGGCGGAGATCGAAGTGTACGCAGGGGCTGCCCACGGCTGGTGCCCGCCGGATTCCGGGGTCTACAACGAGCCACAGGCCGAAAAGGCGTGGGCTCGCCTGCTCGCGCTCTACGGCAAGGCGCTGGCCTGAGCACGGACGCGCCGCGTCATCGCGCGTGAATACGCAGTGACGCGGCAGAGCCGCAATGCTCTCACTGCGCCGTCGGGAGAATACCGACGGCGCGGAGTGGGCCGCCGCTGCCGCCGGCGATTTTCATCGGCAGCGCGATAACGGTGGCCCCCGTCGCGGGCAGCTGGTCCAGGTTGGTGAGATTCTCAAAGGCCGGCACGTTGGCCGCGAACAGCACGCGGTGGCTTTGGAACATCGTCGATTGGCCGAAATCGATGCTGGCCGTGTCGATGCCGACAGCGTCCACCCTGCGATTCTCGACGAGCCACCGTGCGGCATCTGGATGCAGCCCGGGGAAGTGCAGGTTGGCGACCGCCGCGGGCCCTCGTTCGGCTGTGCCCAAATACGACGCGGCGTCCGGCCACCGCGCGGAGTAGCCTGTTCGCAAGAGCAGCAGCGCACCGTCCTGCAGCATGCCGTGCTGGGTTTCCCAGGCCTGCAGATCGGCGACGGTCACCTGGTAGTCGGCGTCCTGCGCCGCTTGAGCCGAAACGTCCACGATCGAGGCATTACCGCTGAGCCGGTCGAGCGGTATCTCATCGACGGTCCATCGGCCATCGGCGAAGTGCCGCGGCGCGTCAATGTGCGTGCCCCCGTGCTCTTCCATGGAGAACCAGTTCGCCGCGTAGTAATAGCCGCCCGGCGTGATCCCGCCGGCCACCGGCTTCAGTGCGAATCGCTCGGCTGTGGGCCAGAACAAGGTCTGACTGTCATAGGCGTGTGACAGGTCGACGAGCGCTCCGAGGCTAGGAGGCGCCGCAGGAGGAGCGGCAGGCGGAGGTGCGCACGCGGCACAGGTGACCATGACGGCAACACAGAACAGCGATCGAGTGCAGTGCATTGAGAACATGGGCTCAGTGTAACCTCGGTGGGAGACATGACAATGTCAGCGCACCAGGGACAGATTGTGGCGATGGGCGGTGGCGGTTTCTCGATGGAGCCCGAGAATTCACTACTCGATGATTTCGTTCTATCCCTGTCCCGGCGTCAGCCGGCTCGAGTCTGTTTCCTGCCGACCGCAAGCGCCGACTCGCCCGCGTACGTCGCGAAGTTCTACCGGGCGTTCGCCGGACGGAGCATTCCGACGGACGTCACCACCTTTGACCCGACGGCCTTCGCGCGTCACCCCGCGCTGACGGCAGACCTTCCTCGTGTGTTGGCGGATCAGGATGTGATCTACGTTGGTGGCGGGAACACCGCGAACCTGCTGGCGATCTGGCGTGCGCACGGTATCGATCGCATTTTGAAGGACGCGTGGCTCGAAGGCGTCGTCATGACCGGTGTCAGCGCAGGCATGTTGTGCTGGTTTCGAGGGGGAGTGACAGACTCGTTCGGCGGCCTCGCGGCGCTGAACGACGGTCTTGGCCTGATCGACGCCACGGCGTGTCCGCACTACGATGGTGAGGCTGAGCGGCGCCCTACCTACCACCGGCTCGTGGCGGAAGGGTTTCCGGGTGGCTTCGCGGCCGACGACGGCGCCGCGTTGTACTTTCGGGGAACAGAGCTGGTCGAGGCGGTCAGCTCACGGCCAGGCGCGGGGGCATATCGGGTGGCGCTGGTTGAAGGGCAAGCTGTCGAGTCGCGTCTCGACGTTCGATATCTTGGTGGGGGTAGCTAGCGTGGCGCTCATTGGCGTCTGGCCCCTCTTGGTAGATAATTCGTGGCTCCGGAGGTGATGTGTGATTACACGTATTGTTGTGCTGGCCCTGGCTGGAGTTGCGCTTCTGATGGGTCCGGCGCCAGTTCTGGCGCACCATGGTGCGGCGACGTTCGACACCGTTGGGGAAATAACGCTCAAGGGAACCGTCACCGAATGGGTGTGGTCCAACCCGCACTCCGTGCTCAAGCTGGACGTGAAGGCCGAGGACGGCACCGTCAAGCAGTGGTCGGTCGCCACGGCCAACGTGGCTGACCTCTCCAAGCGTGGGTGGGGACGGCGCACCTTCAAGCCGGGTGAAGAGGTCACTGTGCTGATCCAGCCGGCCAAGAGCGGTCAGCCGGTCGGGATGATCCGGAACGTGGTTCTGGCCGACGGCACGAAGCTTCAGTAGCTAGAGAGGATCCCTATGTGCATTCGGTTTGCGATCGCAGCGATGATCGCCGCGGCGGTGGCGCTCTCCCCGTCCGGGGCCCTGGCACAGTCGTGGAGTTTTCCAGGACTGGGCAACGCGGAGTTCAAGGCGATCCAGCCCGGAGGCCCGCCGCCGGCGCGCGATCTCACCGGCGCGTGGGATCCGGGCCAGGCCGGCATTGCGGGAGGCGAGAACTACTTCACCGGTCGAACCATGGCGCCGCTGACGCCGCTCGGCAAGGAAATGCTGTCGCGAAACAGGCCGGGACACGGTCCTGAGTCCGCGAAGGTATTCGAGGGCAACGATCCCCTGACGACACGCGGCGATCCGTCCGGGTTTCCGCGGATTGTGAACTACGAGTTCAGGCCCATACGAGTCGTCCAGATCCCTGGCGCGGTCTTGATGATGTACTCGTTCAATCAGACGTGGCGGATCATCTGGACCGACGGCAGGCCGCTGCCCGAGGATCCCGATCCCCGCTGGTTCGGCTACTCAGTCGGTCGCTGGGTCGACGACTTCAACTTCGTCGTCGACACCGTCGGGATGACCGATCGCACGTGGGTGGACAGCGGCGGCTACCCGCACAGCGAAGCGCTGCGTGTCCAGGAGCGCTACACCCGGACGAGCGCGAACGTGATCGAGTTGACCGTCACCATCAACGATCCGCAGGTCTACACGAAGCCCTGGGAATCCCGCACCCGGCTGCCGCTCAAACGGCTGCCCGACAACGCGGATTTCCTCGAGCAGATCTACGCCGCCTCCGAAGTGACCGAGTTCAAGGACGACGTCGCGGACAAGACGAAGTCAGCCACCCCTTGATCATCGGCGGCGACTTCGGATTCTAGATTCGCAACAGACGGGCCGCGGTGCCGCCGAGGATGGCTTCCTTGTCGGCATCGCTCAAATGTCGTGAGCGAAGCACGACATCCAGAGTGTCTGGCCAGCCGCCGTCTCCCAAACTGCTCGAGCCAATGTCTGTCCCATAGATGACCTGGTTCGCCCCAACTTCAGCGACAAGATGGCGCAGGCCTTCGTCGGAAAACACCATCGTGTCGACCAGGATCTGTTGCTTGAAGTACTCACCCGGCGCCTTGGTGTTGGCGCAGTTGGCGTTGCCCCGGTCGCAAGCCGCATTCGTCCGCCCCAAGTACGACGGGAGATAACCGCCAGCGTGGGCCGCGCATACCCTCAGGCCCGGGAAGCGATCCAGCGTGCCCTCCAGGATCAGATGGGTCAAAGCAATGGTCGTTTCCAGGGGGTTGCCGATGATGTTGGTCAAGCCGCCCCGCGAGCCTTCAAAGAAACCTGGACGGAGAGCATTCTCCGACCCGTTGGGATGCATGAACACCACGACTCCCAGTTCCTGTACCTTGGCCCAGAACGGATGGAACCTGGGCTCCGAGAGCCTCGCACCGTCAACGTGACCGCCGATTGCGACGCCCTTCAGGCCCAGTTGCTTGACGGCATAGTCCAACTGCTGCACGGCGAGGTCGGGATGCTGCAGGGACGGTGAACTCAGGCCCACGAATCGATCCGGATAGGACCTGCAGAAGGTCGCGAGATATTCATCCTGGGTTCGGACGATTCGAGTGGCGAGGTCGCGATCGGCGGCGTACCACCAGAAGCCCATACTGAAACCGTTGACGCTCAGCACCTGCACGTCGATGCCCCGCTGGTCGAGCGGGTGGATGCGCTGCGGTCCGAGCGCTTCCTGCTTGATGGCGACCCTGCTGGCGAAAGGTGTCCCTCGGACGACGTCCACAACCGGCGGGACGAAGTAGGCGTGGGCATGTACGTCCACCACCCGTATGCGCCGACCGCCCAGCGACACTTGACGTCGCACGATGGGAGCCGCTGGCGCCTGCGCGAGCCCAGCGAACGCCAATCGGTGGCTTGCGAACATCCCGGCCGTGGCGGCGGTTCCGGTTTTGATGAACTCTCTCCGATTCGGCATCACCCCTCCTGAATGTCTCCTGAATGTCTTTTACGCTTGAGCCGGAATGCGGAGCAGTCGTATGAGGTTGCCACCGAGAATGGCTTCCTTGTCCGCATCGCTGAGGAAGGATGCGTTCAAGACCAGGTCCACGGTGACCGGCCAGACGTACGGAAGGTCGGTCCCGTACACGATTCGATGCCTGCGGTTCGTCGCGATATCCTCCTGCCCGCCGGTTGGCCGGGTTTCAGAGACCCGTGCGATCGCGTGCGGCCGAGCCGTCACTCCGCCGCACGCACATACGTCTCCCCCCGGGTCTCAGAAATCCAACCGGAGGCCGATCTGCATCGTGCGCGGAGGGAAGGCCGCGGTCGGCACGAGGAAATTGCTGCTGCGCCGGTTCCCAGTCGGCGCGGCGTAGTTGACCTTGTTGGTCACGTTGTAGATCTCCCAGAACACCCCCAGGGTGCTCTGATCGCGGATCGAGAACGAATACTGGGACCTGAGGTCCACGTTCCAGATATTCGGACCGTCGATCCCGTTGCGGATGGCGCGGCCCGAGGCGTCCACTTCAGACACGATCGGCCTCGCCAAGTCGTGCACTCCCTTCACCGGCCGATCGAAGTTGTCGCGGTCGCCGTTCACGTCCTGGCCCACCAGCTCGTTGATGGGCTGCCCCGTGTAAAAGCGGTACACGGCGCCGAGCCCGAGCCCGCGCCACGCCGTGACGTACACGCTCGAACTGAGCGCATGGCGGTTGTCGAAGACCGCGCGGCCGTAGTCGCTGCGCGGGTCGAGGTCGTCGGAGAATCGCTTGAGGCTAAGATTGAACCCCGTTGTGTTTCCGCCCTGCACGTCGTTGGATTCTGACAGCGTATAGGCGACCCGTCCGCTCCAGCGGTTCGAGTACCGCTTTTCGAGACCGAGCTCTAGCGCGTTGTGGTCGGTGTTGAACGCGTCCAGATTCTGGAACTGCAGCACCCGCTGAAACGCGGCGCCGCGAAATTGCGCGGGAATCAGCGTGCCGTCCGGGTCGAACACGTTGACGCCTGGACGGCCTCGGGTGCCGTTGGGCAGCACCCGTGGTTCGTTGATGTCGACGACCGCGGTGATATCACGTCCCCGGTTGCCGATGTAGTCCGCGGAGACCGCCAGGTCGGTCATCAGCTCGTGCTTGACGCCGACGCTGAACGACCAGACGTAGGGCATCACGCGATCAGGGTTATCCAGAAGCGGCTCGGTGTTGACGAACTGGTCCGCGAGTACGGCGTTACTGATCTGCGTCAGCTGCGCGCGGCACGTGGGGCCGATGACGGCGATGCCGGGGGCGCCCATCGACGGCTGCAGGCATGGATTGGCCGGAATGCGCCCCGCCAGGCCCGACTCGTCCTGGTCGGTCTGGAAGATGAACGAGTTGGCGGCCACGTCGCCCTCGATGAGGCCGGTCCTGAGGATGAGGTTCTCCGTCTCGTAGTTCTTCCCGAAGCCGCCGCGGATCACCGTCCGAGCAGTGCCCATCGGGTCCCACGCCACGCCGACACGGGGCCCGAGCGCCGCCTTGGTGTTCGGCGTGAGCGTCTGATAGTCCCACCGGAGCCCCAGGTTCAGCGTCAGCCTGTCGATCTGCCAGCGATCCTGCACGAACCCATACCACCGGTGGTCTTCCGCGAACGTATAGATGGAGCCCAACCGGATGGAGAACTGCGACGGGTACGTCGAGGGCATTCGCCGGATCGAACGGCACGTTCGAGGGGAACACGAACGACCCCACGTAATTGCCACCCGTGATCTTGGGGGCGGCCTGCCCCAGGAAGTAGCCGGCCCCGGCTTTGAACGTGTGGTCGCCGCCCCAGCCCGGCTGGACCAATGTGAACGTGTTGTCCCACGTGTAATTGTCCTCGAGCGAGGAGCCGTGCGCCGTGGCCGGGCCGGCACTGAAATCCGGGTGTGCGTTCCCCGAGCCGATGTCGAACTGGCTGAGCCCGCCCAGATCGATGATTCCCGCGCTGGTATCGCCCGCAATCCAGTTCACATCCTCATCGAAAAACGCCGCCGCCCCCCCGACCGTGTCCTGGGTGATGTGGCCGACCTTCATCTCGTTGGTCGCCCGGCCGCCCATCACCGACGTCCACGAGACGTTGTAGGTGCGGTCGCCGCCGTTGCGTTCGTACTCGACGTTTTCCGGCAGGCTGCGATTCGCCTGCCAGCCGTCGCCGATTTCCCAACCGGTTTCCTGGAGGAACCTGCCGCTGAAGGTGTTGTTTGGCGTGGCGAGGAAGTCACCCCGGAAGAACAGGTTGTGCGTGCGGTTGATAGCCGTATCGGTGTAATCGGTGGCCAGCGGCGCGGCTTCGGGCGGAAACGTGAGCGACACGGCCTCGTCGAACATGTTGCGTTCGTAGTTGACAAAGAAGAAGGCTTTGTCGCGGGCGATGGGGCCACCGACGCTGCCGCCGAACACCTTGCTACCGCTATCGGGGTTTTCCTGTCCCGCCAGCTTGGCGAAGTGCTCGACGGCATTCAGCTTGTCGTCCTGGAAGTAGGTGAAGGCTCGCCCTCGGAACTGGTTGGTCCCGCTGCGCGACACCGAGTTGACCACGATGCCGGAGAGGCCGCCGTACTCCGCGCTGTAGCTGTGGGTCAGCACCTGGTACTCCGCCATCGAGTCCAGTGACATGCGCGCCATGCCGCCCAGCCCGCCGCCGCGCAGCGCCTGCTGATTCGACATACCGTCGATGAGAAATGTGTTGCTGCCCCGGTCGCGCCCGTTTGCGGTGACCTCCCCCATCCCAAAGCCGCCGGGCGCGAGAGTGGGCGTCACACCCGGGACGAGCGACAGCAACGCCATCTGGTTGCGGCCCTGGGTAGGAAGATTGTCGATCTCCTGGGTGCCGATCTGCGTGGCCAATCGGTTGGTCGTCACCTCGACGACCGGGGCCAGACCCGTGACTGTGACTTCCTCAGAGAGGCCGCTAACCGAGAGCGCAAAGCTGAGCGTCACTTCCTGGCCGACGCTGAGCTCCACGTTGTTGCGTACCTGCGGCTGGAAGCCGGGCTAGTTCCACCGAGACGCGGTACACGCCCGGTATCAGCGTCGGGGCAATGAATCGCCCATCGGGACCGGTCACGACTGTGCGCTCGGCGCTGGTCCCGACGTTGGTGACGACGACCGTCACGCCCGGGAGTACAGCCTGACTCTGGTCGAGGACGACCCCGTTGATCTCCGCAATACCTCCTTGAGCGAAGGCCGGACCGCTCGCACCGATCAGGCAAGCCGCGACGATTAGGGCTATCAGACGCCGTGCGATCATGAGTGCCTCCTAGTGATGTCAAACCAGATGACATCTGTAGAGAACTGACCGAGGAGCGGCAATTAGGGCCTTCTGTACCCTGTCCGTTATCGTCAGTCAACTTCTTTCGTCCCGCATCGAATCCGCCGTAACGAGGGGACGAACGTCACTCGTTCTGGTGCGCGATACGATTCATTGTTCACAAAGCTCACTTCGTGGATAATCCGTGGCCCCGGACGGTGATCGAATTGACCGTCACCATCAACGATCCGCAGATCTATACGAAGCCCTGGAAATCCCGCACCCGGCTGCCGCTCAAACGGCTGTCCGACAACGCGGATTTCCTCGAGCAGATCTACGCCGCCTCCGAAGTGACGGAGTTCAAGGACGACGTCGCGGGCAAGACGAAGTCGCAGTAGGGAAGGGCGTCCGTCAGCCGGCCGTGGGAACCGGTTCCTCGACCGGCAGGCGGGGCCGATCCGCCAGCAGCAGTTCGATGGCGTCGGCCAGGTGCTCGTCCGTAATGTGATGATCACCGCGCTCCACGCGCAGGTAGTGAGCCCTCATCAGCACGTCCACAGCCCGGAAGCCTTCGGGCGTTTCAAACTTGTAGCATGCCAGCTCGACCTTGAGGCCGTTGGGATCGTGGAGATAGATCGAATCCATGAAACCCCGATCCCGCTGAATGAAGTCGATGCCGCGGGCCTGCAGTCGCGCAGGCGCCTGCATGAAGGTTGCCCGCGAGACATTGAACGCAATGTGCTCGACGCAGCCGATGTCCCGTGGCGCGTGCCGTTTGGCATCGTCGCGGGATTCGTTGGTGAATACCGTGAGCAGTCGGCCATCGCCAGGATCGAAGTAGATATGGTTCTCATCCGGCTTGCCAAGGTTGGGCTGTTCGAAGACGAACGGCATCCCCAACGCACCCTGCCAGAAATCAATCGCGCTCTGTTTCGTGGACCCGACGAGCGTGATGTGATGAACACCTTGCACTTGTAGCTTCTTCATAAGGATGCTCCCGAGCGTGGAACCAAGTCACCAGTGGCGGCGGAGTCTAGTTTAATATTCTCCGCCATGGATAGTCGCAGTGGTCGCCGGGAATTCCTCAAGCTGTGGGCCCTTGCCACCGCATCCCTCTATTCGACGCCTCTCTCGGGCTTTGCGCAGGAGATCGTGCGCGCAGGCCCGCCGAAACGGGTGATCATCGTCGGAGCCGGTCTGGCGGGACTGACGGCCGCATACGAACTGACGCAGGCGGGGCACGACGTCACCGTGCTGGAGGCCCAAGCGCATGCTGGTGGGCGTGTTCGGACGCTTCGGGATCCCCTTGCGGATGGTCTGTACGCCGAACTGGGCGCCGCTCGCATTCCAGACAACCACGAATGGACGCTGAAGTACGTGAAGCTGTTCGGGTTGCCGCTGGCGCCGTTCTATCCGGCACAGGGAAAATCCTCGACGTTTCTGCGAAATATTCGCGCTGACTCGGATCCAGGAGGATCGCCAGACCTTCGGCAGTTTCGCCTCAACCTCACACCGGACGAACTGACCCTCGGTGCAGGCGGGATGTTCGAGAAGGCCGTGCTGCCGTCGGTGCACATGGCTGACAATCGATTGACCTGGCCGCCCCCAGGTTTGGCTCGCGCGGATCAGATGACAGTGAGGGAGTTCCTGGCAGAGCAGGGACTGTCGCCGGACGCAGTCGAAGCGCTGGGATTCCAGCCGTTCGTGCGCACGTCGGCGCTCGAAGGGCTCACGCTCATCAATAGCGGACATTCGGCAAAGCAGTTGTTCAAGATTGTCGGCGGCAACGACCAGTTGCCGAAGGCGTTTGCCGCGCGACTCTCCGACAAGATCACCTACGGCGCGCCGGTCACGCGTCTCGAACAGGACACCTCCGGCGTGGCTGTGGTCTATTCGCAGAACGGGGTGAGTCGCCGCGTGATGGGGGACAGGCTCATCTGTACCGTGCCGTTTCCCGCGTTGCGACGCGTTGAGATTGCACCACGGCTCTCCACTCTCAAAGCGCGCGCCGTTCGCGAAATGACCTATGGGTCGCTGTCGCGTATCACCTTCCAGGTTCGTGAGCGGTACTGGCTGGCGAATGGTCTGAGCGGCTTTGCGATGACGGACATTGCTGGCGAGATCTGGTCGAGCGCTCACGACAGACCAGGGTCGCGAGGTCTACTGCAGCTCTATCTCCAAGGTCCATCATCTGAACGGGCGTCGAAGATGTCAGAGGATGAGCGCATTCGCTACGCGATTGAACAAGTCGAACGCGTGTTTCCAGGGCTGCGTGCGAACCTCGAGTACGCCACCTCCCAGTGCTGGGACAACGATCGATGGAGCGGCGGTGCGACACGGCTCATGGACGTCGGCCAAGTCACAGCGTTTCACGCCGAGGCCGGTCGGGCGGAGGGGCGCATCCATTTCGCCGGAGAACACACCTCAACCTGGTTTGCATGGATGAACGGTGCCATCGAATCCGGCAGTCGTGCGGCGCGCGAGGTGAATAGCGCGTAGCCATCACGCCGCGCGCACGTCACCCGCGCGGCTCAGCTACCGGAGGGGAAGCAGAGCTGACACAATAGATGGGGTCCCTACGGCGCCCACCCCAGACATGTCGCATCCCTTCCAGCTTGGTCTCGACACCTTCGGTGACGTCACCGTCAGCCCAGACGGTAACCTGCACAGCCAAGGCCACACCCTTCGTGACGTGGTCGCCGAGGCTGTGCTCGCGGAGCGGGTCGGTGTCGATTCGTTTGCGGTGGGGGAGCACCATCGTCCCGACTTCGCGATCTCGTCGCCCGAGGTGATGCTTGCGGCCATCGCCGGCAAGACCGAGCATCTCGTGCTCGGCTCCGCGGTGACGGTGCTCAGCACAGACGATCCCGTGAGAGTGTTCGAGCGCTTCTCGACATTGAACGCGATTTCGAACGGCCGTGCCGAGGTCATCCTCGGGCGCGGGTCGTTCACCGAGTCGTACCCGCTGTTCGGGTTCGACTTGTCGAACTACAACGAGCTGTTCGAAGAGCGGCTCGAACTGTTCGCGCAGTTGTTGAAGGGCGATCCTGTAACCTGGAGTGGCCGCACGCGAACCTCGCTCACCAACCAGGTCGTCTATCCACCAATCGAACACGGCCGGCTCCGTGCCTGGGTGGGGGTTGGTGGCAGTCCAGAGTCTGTCGTGAGAGCCGCCCGGCACGGCCTGCCGCTCACGCTCGCGATCATTGGCGGGAATCCACAGCGGTTTCGACCCTACGTCGACCTCTATCACCAGTCATTGGCGCGATACGAGCAGCCGACACAAGCCGTCGCCGTGCACTCGCCTGGCCACGTGGCCGAAACCGACGACGAGGCGAAGGCCGACGCGTGGCCTCACTACCAGGCGATGATCTCGCGCATCGGTCGCGAGCGCGGATGGCCGCCGCCCAGCCGCGCACAGTTCGACGGGGAAGCGAGCCCGACGGGCGCACTGTGCGTCGGATCGCCGGAGACCGTGGCCGTCAAGATCGCCAACACCGCGCGGCTGTTGGGTCTCTCGCGATTCAACATGAAGTACAGCAACGGCACCCTGCCGCACGACAAGCTGATGCGGAGCATCGAGCTGTTCGGCACGAAGGTCGCGCCGCGTGTGCGTGAGTTGCTCCAGGATGTCCGCACAGGTTAGAACGGTTTGCGTTTCGCCGTAGAGCGCACGCTTCAGCGTGCGCGTGTCCGCGGAGGCTAAAGCCTCCGCTCTACATCGGTCCGCGCAGGCTGAAGCCTGCGCTCTACATTGGTCCAGTCCCACATGTCCGCGCAGGCTGAAGCCTGCGCTCTACATCTTTGCTGTGTACGGCTTCAGTCGTCCGGCTGTTCAGCCGGACGACACCGCTCTATCGGATGCGCGCCGACGACAGGTCCGCGTCGGTCATCTCATCGAGCGCATACGTGGCCCAGCGGAGGTCCGCTTCGTCGAGGTTGGCGCCGGTGAACTGTGCGCCGGTCAGATTGGCGTCGCAGAAGATCACACGTCGTAGTCTGGCGTCGTGGAGCGCGGCCCCGCGCAGGTCAGCGCCCTGAAAGACGCCGGATGTGAGCGTCACCGCTCGCAGGCTGGCACCCGTCAATCGGGCCGACCGGAGATTCGCATGGTCCATCTGGGCATGGTCGAACCTGGCGCCGGCCAGATTGCACCCTTCCATGAGCGAGCGTCGGAGATCGGCGCCTTCGAAGTTGACGTTCGCCAGATCCATCCAGGCGAGGTTGGCTTCGAAGAGGGAGACGGGCTGCTCGGGGTGGACCCGCCGGTACTCGTTGAAAGCAGGCACCGACTCGCGCAGGAGCGCCGTCCAATCGTCGGTCGTCATACCAGCGACAGCAGCGCGCGTGTGACCACTGCCTGTGTCAGCGCGACCTTGTATCCGTTCCTCGAGAGGGGGCGCGCGCCGTCGACAGCCGCCAGGCCCGCCGCAGCGGCCGTCGTCTCGTCAATCGGCTTGCCCTTGAGGGCAGCCTCAGCCTTGAACGCGCGATAGGGAATCGGGGCCACGCCGCCCAACACGATGCGCGCGTCCTGCACCACGCCGTTCGTGACGGTCACCATGGCGGCGACGCTGCAGAGCGCAAAGTCCCAGGTCTCCCGCACCATCTCCTTGACGTAAATCGCCTTCGCCCCGCCCGGAGCGTTCGGCACTTCGATCTCCGCAAGAATCTCACCTGGCTGCAGCACGTTCTCGCGCTGTGGGTTCTGCTTGGGGGTGACGAAGAACTTGTCGAATGGCACAAGGCGATCCTTTGCACCCCCGGTGATGTGCGCGATGGCTCCGAGCGCGACGAGCGCCGGGGCGGAGTCCGAGGGGTGCACGATAAAAGAGGGACCGCCTTCGAGGATCGCGTGAAAATCGTTCTCGCCGACGACCGAGAAACATGTCGTGCCGCCATGCTTGAAGCACGGGTAGTTGTTGCGGAAGTACCAGCAGCGTGGTCGCTGACAGACATTGCCGCCGATGGTCCCCATGTTGCGTATCTGCGGCGTGCCGATCTTGCCGGCCGCCATGGCGAGAAGCGGCACCTGTTGCTGCACGATCGAGCTCTCGACGATATCGACGAGCGGGGTGGCGGCGCCGATACGCACGCCCGTGCGGTCACGACGGATCCCCTGCAGTTCTTTGAGGTGCTTGATGTAAATCAGCTGCTCTGGAACGGCCAAGTTGTCCTTCATTTCTCCGAGCAGGTCCGTCCCGCCGGCGAGGAGCGCAACTCTGCCATGTTCTTTGCCAAGCAGAGCGCTGGCTTCTCTTAGCGTCGACGGTCGACTGAAGCCGAAGTTCTTCACCGCGTCGCTCCTTCGGGACTCATACGGTCCGAGCTGTCGCTGCGCGCGATTCATCCAGCGCCCGCAGGATGGACGCGCGAGTGAATGGCACCCGTCGCAGTCGAATACCGGTCGCGTTGAAAATCGCATTTGCAACCGCGGCCATCCCGGGGTGTGTCGGGTTCTCACCAAGTCCCTTGGCGCCGAAGGGACCAACTTCGCCCATGTTGTCCACGACGATCGCCTCGATGACACGCGGGTCGAAGTCGAGTGCGGTCGGCGGCTTCAGATCGAGGAAGTTGGCGTTGAGACACCGGCCGTTGCGCGGGTCGAACCGCATCTCTTCGGCCTGCGTCAGCGCGAGTCCTTGAATCACGCCGCCCTCGATCTGATTCTGGACAATCGTGAGGTTCACCGGGCGGCCGAGGTCATGGGCGGCGATGTAGCGGAGCAGCCGCACCTTTCCGGTTTCGCGATCGACTTCGACCTCGACGAAGTGCGCCGCGGACGTCCGTTCGACGTTCGTCCCGGTCTGCGGTTGAAGCGTGGTGGCTTCGCCGACGATGCTGCGCCCCAGGCGTTGCATCAGCGCCTGGAGCGTGACGCCCTTCTCCGGCTGTGCCTTGAGCCGGACGACACCTTCGCGCAACTCCAGATCCGTGGCTGCCGCGTTGTCGAGCGCCGGACCCGCCGCGGCAAGGATTTGTCCCAGACAATCACGGGCGGCGGCCTCCGCAGCCCGGCCGGTTCCCTGAAGGGTCCGGTTGCCGAAGCTGCCAGGGTCGTAGGGCGCCGCTTCGGTATCGCCGGCGACCGCGCGCACCGTCGCAAGCGGGACGCCGAGGGTCTCGGCGACGATCGTCGGGATCGTTGTGCGAGTGCCCTGGCCGATGTCGGTGGATGCGAAGAAGACGATGACGGAGCCGTCGAGATGGACCTTCACCGTGGCCGCGCCTTGTCCGCCGCCGCCCGATCGCTCGGTAAGTGCGACGCCAATGCCGCGTGCAAGGACTGAATTCCGACGTCCGCCAGGCTCGGCGTTACGGCGCGTCCACTGGATGGCCGCGGCCCCCTGCTCGATGCAGCGATCGAGAACCTGCGTGACGAGCCGGCCGTCTTCGGTGCCGCCGTTCCCGCGCGCCATCGGGTCACCGGTGCGCTTGATGTTCTTCAGTCGGAACGCCAGGGGATCCCACTGCATCTCACTGGCGATCTCGTCCATCAGCGACTCGATCCCGAAACACTCCTGCGGGTCGCCGACGCCCCGGGTCGGCCCGGTGTTCGGCACGTTGGTGTGGACACGAAACTGCTCGGTTCTGAGATGGGGAATGCGATAGATGTGCGTCGCCTGATTCCCCAACCCACCGAGACGCGTGTGATAGGCGCCGAGGTTCGTGATGCTTCGAACGTCCAACGCGTGGAGCGTCATGTCACGCTTCACCCCGACCTTGGCGTACATCTTCGTTTCGAAGCGGGTATTGGAATCGAGGATCTCTTCCTCGCGCGAGTACTGGAGCTTGACGGGCCGGCGTGCTTTACGCGCAAGCATGGCGGCCAGCCCCTCATCGGCGTGCGGTGCGCTCTTGGTGCCAAAGCCACCGCCGACATACGACGCGACCACGCGCACGTCACTATCTCGGAGGTTGAACTGTGCCGCCAGGCTGGTGTGAATGCGATAGGGTGCCTGCGTCGAGGCCCAGACCGTCAGGCGATTCTGTTCCCATTGCGCGATGGCAACGCGCGGCTCCATGCCGCCGCTCCACATGGTGGGGCAGTGGTACTCGCGCTCGATAACGCGATCGGATTCGGCCAGGCCCATCGCGATATCACCGCGGGTGAGCAGGCGCGGCTCTCCCTCCTGGTTGCCGTCCTCGAACAGCCGCGGCGCCGTCGGCGCCATGGCCGCTTCGGGATCGAGCACGAACGGGAGCACGTCGTACTGCACCTGAATGAGGCCCAACGCTGTTTCGGCGGTCGCGCTGTCGACGGCAGCCACAGCAGCCACAGCCTCGCCGGCGAAGCGGACGCGATCGTTGAGGAGGTACTGCCGGCTCCCCCAGACCATGACCTTCGGCGCGTCCTTGTGCGTCACGACAGCCTTGACGCCCTGCAGCGCCTCGGCCCGGCTCGTATCGATGCTGACGATGCGTGCATGCGCGTGGGGGCTGCGGAGCACGCGCGCGACGAGCATGCCGGGCAGCTCGAGGTCTCCCGTGTACTTGGCCTGCCCGGTGACGCGTTCGTAGGCGTCGAGGTTCGGGCCGCTCTTGCCGAGGACGCTCAGGGGATCTGCTTGTTGCGTCATGGCATGTTCCTACGCCTGCGACATCCGCTTCGACGCGGCCATGACCGAGTCCAGGATGCGCTTGTAGGCGGAACAGCGGCAGAGGTTGCCAGCCATCGCCAGCCGTGCCTGATCTTCTGTCGGGGCCGGCAGCCGGTCGAGCAGCGCTTTGGTCGACATGATCTGTCCTGGTGTGCAGAACCCGCACTGGAAGCCACTGTGCTCGGCGAACGCCTGCTGGATCGGGTGCAGCGCATCGTCTTTCGCCATGCCCTCGATCGTCAGGACGCTCGCGCCGGAAGCCTGCACGGCGAGCTGCGTGCACGAATACATGCTGCGGCCGTCAACGATGACCGTGCACGCCCCGCACTGCATGCGATCGCACCCCATCTTGGTGCCGGTGAGCGCCAGGTCGTTGCGGAGCAGTTCGAGGAGCGTCGTATTGTTGGCGACGGAGACGCGATACGGCGTCCCATTGACCGTCAGTGAGACCGTCGTCCGTCGAGCGTCGAGAGCTGTCGCTTCCGGAAGCTGTGCGTCGGCAGGGCTCGGCAGTATCGAGGAAGACAGTGCTCCGGTCGCGATGGCGCCTCCTTTGAGGAACGCGCGCCTCGAGACCGAACGCTTGGTCGTGGTCGCCTTCAGCCATGGCAGTCGCTCCCGGAATCCCGCCGTATCTTAACCCCGGCAGGGGTATTGATGTCCGCCGGGGCGCTCGATCAGGTGACGAGACGCGCGGCGGCCATCAGCTCCTCGTGCGTCGGGAACTTGCCAAGGCCTGGCAAGCCCTCCTTCTCACACTCGACCTTCGTCCATCGGACGACTCCGGTACGGTCGATGAGGAAGTGACCCTTCGTCTGTGTGAAGGTTGACGCGCCTTCGCGTCGGTCGGTCTCGGTGAATTGAAACCCGTCCTTCTCATTGAGTGTCGCCGCCGCAATCTGCACCGGCAGTGGCTCGGGCAACTCACCCGTCGGGTTGATCAGAGTCTTCCCGACCATTTCGAAGAGTTCGGGCGTGGGCTCGGGTCGCGGGACACCGTACGACTTGTGCGTTGTCAGCTGAGGATCGGCGCCAAGGGTCAGTCGAGTCGGCCGAAAGCTGAAGTAGAGCCGTGCGTTGTCCAATTCCGTGCCGACCACCGCCACGCACTCGACCCCCAGCGGCTTGAGTTTCTCGGATGTGACCGCCATCTGTGCGATCGCTCGACGACAGAACGGGCAGTACAAGCCTGGAAACAGCCCGAGCAGCACCGGGGCGTTGCCTCGATAGTCGGCGAGCGAGATCATGCGCTCATCGTGCACGGCCGGCACGGTGAATTCGGGCGCCGATGCTCCCGGTTTGACCGGCGTCTGCATTACCTGCGTCATCCTCATGCTCCTTCGTTGGTCCAGCGGAAGCCGAACACGGTCGGATATGTCGATGGTCCGACGTCCATGGTCTCAAGACAAGAACGGTAGCAGGAGAAGGGCCTCGGGATCGAGCCCGGTGCGCTCGCAGAGGTCACGCGCCTTCTCCATGTACTGCGCGGCGCGAACCTTGTCGCCACGGTCCAGGTAGATTGTCGCCAGGCCATCGTAGCAGGGCAGGATCAGCTGCGGTTCTCCCGCCTGTTCGGCCAGCGCCAGAGCCTCAGTGTAGCTCTGTTGTGCCGTCTGGAGCTCGCCGCGGCACTGGTGAATTTGCGCCATCACGATCAGGGGAACCGCCAGATGGTCGAGCTGGCCCAGTCGGCGGTCGAGGTCCGCCGACGCCTGGGCGGCCTGAAGCCCTTCCGTTTCGCACCGCTCCGTCAACGCGCAGTACGCCGTGGCCAAGTTCGCGTAGATGTAGGACTGGAGCGACACCGCACCAATCCTCGACGCCAGTTCCAGACCGGTGAGCGACACGTCGATGGCGCGCTTCGGTTCGACGGTGCTGTAGAGCACGCCGAGATTGGCATAGCCGCGGCAGGCGACGTCGAGGAGACCCAACTCACGCGCAGCCGTCACGCTGGCTTCGACCTGTTGGCGGGCACCGTCCAGGTCGCCCGACCGGGCGAGCGCCACGCCCATCGTATTGGTCGCATGCGCGATTGTCGCCATCGCGGCCTTGTACTCGCCAGGGGTTGCGGACGCGTTCTCGACGAGCGCTAGCCTGGCTGTATGTACCGCGCGCTCCGCCCACTCGACGGCCTGGCCGTTGTCGCCACTCCGGAATGCTGACCATCCCAGCTCCTGATACAGCTGCGCCGTTTCGAGGTGTGCTGATAAGCCTTCGCATGCCTGCAGTGCCCACCGGTAGCAGGTCATGGCCTCCTTGCGGTCACCGGCATGCCAGTGAAGCGCACCCATCTTTCTCGAGATTCGCGCGCGTTCGATCTGATTTCCCGCGGAGCCATGCACCGCGCTCAACGCCACGTAGTGGCTCATCGCCGTTGCGCGATCACCAAGCAGCCCGAGCAAGTCCGCCAGGACCTCCTGGACGGCACATCGGGTTGTTTCGTTGTCGCCGGCGTCCTGGAGCACCTCCAGTGCGCGGTGGTAGTGCTGAACGGCCTCCTCGGTGGCATAGACCGCGTGCGCGGCCTCCCCCGCTGTGGTCAAGGCGCGTCCCGTGCGGGCGGCCTTCACAAGGGGTCCGGCGCTGTACAGGTGATGTGCAATACCGGATGTATAGGCGCGAGATGAGGAGTCGAGACGTTCCATCGCTTCCGCTATCTGCAGGTGAAGGCGTTGGCGCCGGACAGTCGACAGCGTGCGTGTGAGCGTCTGACAGATCAATTGATGTGCAAAGCGCCAGGTCACGTCCTGACGTCCAGACGGTCCCTTGAGTAGACGCACGCGTTCCGCCTCATCGAGGGCAGAGATCAACGTCTCGCTGTCGACGCCGGCCACGGCCTCGATCAACTCCAGCTCGAACTGGTCGCCGATCGCTGCAGCGAACGTCAGGATACGGCGGGTCTCGACGGAGATACGTTGTACGCGTCGTTCGAGCACGGCTCGTACCGACTCCGGGACGTCGATACTGTTGAAGTCGAGGTCGCGTCTCCACCGTCTGTCGGGGTCGAACAGCCGACCTTCTTCGTTCAGGTGACGAAACAGTTCCGCGATGAAGAACGGGTTGCCCCCGGTCTGCTGGAAGAACGTCCTCACGACCCTCGCCGGAGGGTCTTCGTTGGCGAGCATCGCGAGCATGTTGCGTACGTCGCTCTCCACAAAGGGTTTGAGCGATATCGCACGTGCCCGTCCCTGACCGACGAGCTCGTCGAGCGCTGCCTTGATCGCATCCGGATCGATCGACCCGCGCGGCCGGCCGCGCGCGCGATCGAAGAGGTTCTGCAGGGCGCCTTTGGCAGGCGGCGTCGTGCTATCTGCCTGTCGGTACGACGCGATGACCACGATGGGCAGCGTCGCAAGGTGCTGCGCGAGGTGCTGCGTCAGCTGCAGCGTCGCTTCATCGGCCCACTGCACGTCGTCGACAAAGATGACAAGTGGGGCAAGACGGCTGCAGCGCGTGAAGAACTCCCGGACGTTGGTGAAGAGGAATCGTTGTCGCAGCTCCGCCGGGAGCTCGAGGGGCGGTGGCATCTCGGGCAGGAGGTGATGCAGTTCGGGCAGTAGCTTTGCGATCTCTGGTCCGCTGGAACCGATAGCCTGCCGGAATATCGCGGCCGGCATGAGGCGCGAGGCCGCTTCGAGCACTTCAATGTACGGAATGAGGGGTGGCGTACCTTCCTGCTGGGAACAGCGCCCAATAAGGGTCTGCCAGCCACGGCTTCGCGCCACGTCGATCACCTCTTCAGCCAGTCGCGTCTTGCCGATTCCGGCGTCGCCGGAGAGGACGACCAGTCCGCCACGCCCGGACGCCGCATGCGTGATGCAGTCGAGGAGACACGTGCGCTCAGTCTCCCGACCGATGAGTCTGGCGCTGACATCTCTCGGCGCGCGATCGACGACGACCGCAGGTGCGGTCATCGCAGGCGTGGACAGCTCGACCGCGACCCGTCGGAGATCCCGACGGACGTCGCCGAACGACTGGTACCGCGCGGTCAGGATCTTTCGTCAGCATCCGTTCGACCACGACTCCCACCGTGGCCGGAATCGACGGCAGCCGAGCGTGGAGGGTTGGGATGTGCTCGCCGAGGATCGCGGCCAGGGTTGCCTCAACGCCAATCCGAGAGAACGGATGCACCCCTGAGAGCAGTTCATACAGAAGGATGCCGAAGGTGAATATGTCGGATCGGCGATCGGACGGCGCGCCATGAATCTGCTCAGGCGCCATGTACGCCGGGGTGCCGTACATGACCTCCGTCACCGTATTTCCCGTGACATCGAGGAAGTGGTCATCTCCTGGCAAGCGTGTCGCGAGGCCGAAGTCCATCACCTTGACGTGCCCGTCTTCCGTGAGCATCACGTTCGCCGGCTTGAGATCCCCATGGATGATTCGTCGCTTGTGCGCAGCTTCGAGCGCTTCAGCCATCTCCTCGGCGATGCGCAACCCTTCGACCAGTAGAAGCGGCCCGCGTCGCAGCCGACGCTCCAGTGTTTCGCCCCGCACGAACTCCATGGCGATGCAGGGACGGTCGTTGATGACGGTAACTTCGTAGATCGAACAGATGAAGGGGTGGTCGAGGGCAGCGGCCGCACGGGCCTCGGCGAGCAACCGATCCGCCGAGCCGGTTTCGTCAGCGCAGGTGAGGAACTTGAGGGCGACCTGCCGATCCAGCATGAGGTCATCGGCGAGGCACACCTCACCCATGCCCCCCTGGCCGAGGCTGTCGACAATCCGGTAGCGAACCTGCGCGACCATGTCCGGCGTCACGATGTCGTTCAGAATACCCCTTATGCCGCGGTGGCTTCCGTGGTGGCGGGACGGCGCAACTCGCCGCTGGCGGTGTACTCTTGTGAACCGAACGCGGCCATGTGATGCCCGGCCACGTCCAAGTCTTTATACAGAAGGGAGCATGGAGATGTCCGTTTCAGGTTTCGCCAAGTTCTGGTTCGTCCCGCTGACGGTCGTGTGTGTCGCGCTGCAGGTCAGCGGCGTGCAGGGTCAGCAGCGCGGAGGTACTCCGCAGACGGACAAGCTTCCGCCCGTCAATAGCGGCGCCAATCCGTATCGAGTGGTTCGGGACTGGGCGCAGTTCACCACAGAGGCGAGACCGTGGGGGGGCTCCAACGGCGTGGCGATCGACCGGGACGGCAGATCGGTGTGGGCGACCGACCGGTGCTCACCCGGTACCTCGCCGGGCTGCCTCGGCAGCAAGGGAAACCCGGTGCATCACTTCGATCAGTCAGGGAAAGAGATCAGGAGCTTTGGCGGCGGCATGTTCGTGTGGCCGCACGGCATCCATGTCGATCGGGATGGCAACGTGTGGGTGACCGACGCGCGCGCCCCGAGCCCGGAGGACCTCGCCAAGTTCCCTGGAGAGGGCGGTAAGGGAAGCGTGGTCGTGAAGTTCAGCCCCGAGGGCAAGGTCCTGATGACGTCTGGGAAAGCCTGGCGTGAGAGGCAATCCGCCCGAGGCGCTCACCGACCCGACGGACGTCGTGACCGACCCCAGGAACGGTGATGTCTATGTCGCTGAGAGTCACACCGACGTGGCGTCGCCCAATCTCATCGGCCGCATCTCGGTGTTCGACCGGACTGGAAAGTTCCTTCGCTTCATTGGCAGGACGGGCACGGGGCCTGGCGAGTTCAGGACGCCACACGGACTCGAGTTCGATTCCCAGGATCGGCTGATTGTGGCCGACCGTCACAACCATCGCATCCAGATCCTGACCAAGGAAGGGAAGTTCATCAGCGAGTATCACGAGTTCGGCCGCTCGAGCGGTCTGGCGATCGATGGGAACGACGTCATCTACACGGCCGACTCGGAGTCGACCGAACGCGTGCATCCAGGCTGGCAGCGAGGGGTCCGCATCGGGAGTCTCAAGGATGGGAAGGTCACGACGTTCATTCCGCCCCATGCGTCGCCAAATGCCGCCGAAGGTGCGATGGGGGAGGGCATTGCGATCGACGCCGCCGGTAACGTCTATACGGCTGAAGCCCAGCTGAGAGGCATAACGAAGTACGTGAAGAACTAGACCGGTTCAGATCCGGACCAGCGAGATAAAACCGCTCTGACTAGCAGAGAACGTCGATGCAGAGGACGTACGACTCCGCGCGACGGTCTTTGAACGCAGGTACCTGAGGGTCCTGCACAAGTGGCCGCTCGCCAGGGACACGTACGGGTCGGACGTGTAGTGAACCAAACCCGCCTCGAGAGGGACGTAGTAATAGTCCTTGAGGGAATGGTCGGCCCCTTTGGGCGCCGGCTGAAAGAGGATTCCGGCGCGGCTGGAGAAGTACTTGGCGACAATCGTTGGAGTCATCTGGGTGCCGGCCCCGTCGAGCACGTAGACGCATTCGACATCTTGGTGCTCGCTCGAGGCGTCCTGCAGAAGGCTCTCGAATTCGCCGGCGTCGGCGAGCGAGAGACGGCTGAGCAGACTGTCCATTACTGTCGTGAGCTGTCGCTGCTGGCTCCGGCGATGTTCGACCTTGCCCATCATGTGACGTTTGAAGGCATGGGCGAGCATCTCGATATCCGCGACCGTTCCGTTGTCTCGCGTGAGCGCCCCGTCTGGGGTGGCAGGCGCAAAGAAGAACCCCTGGAGCAAGTCGGCGCCGAGTTCCAGTGACACGATCGCCTCCTCCGCGGTCTCGACACCTTCGGCGACGACCAGGGCGCCGATCTTGCGGCAGAGGCTACTCAGGCAATTGAGCGCTTCCTGCTTGAAGAAATCCCCGTCGATGCCGGTGATGAGACCGCGGTCGACCTTGACCACGTCAGGTTTCACCAGCGCGATGCGGTCCAGATTCGAGTGCCCGACCCCGACGTCGTCAAGCGCCAGCAGGAACCCCGAGGCGCGCAGGCCGTCGGACACGGCGACGAGACGCGCCAGACTCTCGCTCTCCGTCTCGAGAATCTCGATAGCGATTCTGTGCGGCGAGAGGTGCGCGCGTTCGACGAAGTGATTGAGCTCGTCGACACAGGCCGACGGGTCCGCACCGACCCACGACCCCAGGTTCAAGAAGAGGATCAAGTCCGGTCTCGATCGTGTCAGGGCTGAGAAGCGTTGAATCGACACCTCGCAGCACAGGCGTTCGAGCGTGGAGGTGAGCGAGGCGTCGGCCGCCATCCTGAAGAGCGTCGCGGCCGTCAGCGACGAGGAGCGTCCATTCGCACCACGGGCCAGGGCTTCGAAGCCCATCACACTTCGCTGGCGAGCCGACACGATCGGCTGGAAGTGCGCCGTGACGCCGTTCGATTCGATCAGATCGCCGATGGACGGCGTTGCAACGGTAACGCCGATGGGCATGCGGTCTACCGTCTGGGGCGTGGGCGGACGAGAGGGCTGGCGGGAGCCCGGAGGGAACTGTGCGTCATTACAGGCGTTTTGTAGAGGTATCGGGTGGCGTCGAAGCCGGAAATAGTGGGGTCCCGCGAAGGGCGGCGGGTGCCGCCGGGACTCAAACCAGTCGGCGCGTCCCGTCGCCCGTTCCTGCGCGCGCCTGCACCTGCTGGCACTTCGTCTGGCACTCCGCGCGTGAGAGCAGTCGAGGCTCTGACGGCTACATCTTCTTCGCCCGCGCACGAGTGGTCTTGCTGGATTTTCTGCGCGATGGTTTTGAAGCTGGTACCTTGGCGCCCTTCTTACGGGCCTCGCTGAGTCCAATGGCGACGGCTTGCTTGCGGCTCGTTACCTTTCGACCCGAGCCGCTCCTGAGGGTTCCCTTCTTCTTGCGCCGCATCGCCGACGCGACGGTCTTGGATGCAGACTTTCCGTACTTCGCCATGACACCCTCCAGGTGAACACAGGCAAGGTGTGCTGACATGCACGGTCGTGACAGCGACCTGTGCCCCGGCAGCTGAACATGCAATCACGGTCGCGACGAGGACGCTGACGGTCGCGCATCACGCTGCCTAAGGCAGCCGCAGAATCTGTCCGGGCTTGATCTTGTCCGGATCCGTGAGCTGGTCCTTGTTCAATTCGAAAATCTTCATATAGGCGGCCGCGCTCCCCAGGTGCTCTTTGGCGATGGCGCTGAGCGTGTCTCCGGCTCGGACGGTGTAGGTCTTCGCCGTGGCAGGCGGCGAGGCCTGTGCGGGCTTGGCCGATGCGCTCGGTCCACCCTTCACGCGGATGTCGGCGACGATGTCGTTGCGCCACGTTGGGATTGTCTTGATCGCGTCCCAGATCTCGTTCTTGTCGGCTTCGGTCGCAACGTCTCCCTTGAAGGCAAGCTTGCCGTCCTTTTCCTCAATCGTGCCGTGAAACTTCCCTTGAGCCACCTTCGCGGCGTATGCGTACATACCTTTCAGTGCCATAACTCACCTCACAGATCGCCGTGGGGAAGTGCCCTGAGCTGTGAACCGAGCCAGGTACTTCCTCATGGAGTCTTATTGTCGAAAGCAAGAAAGCGACCATGCGGCGCGGCTCACTGGTTGCAAGGCACAGATGACACCGAAACGCGAAGTGGCGTACGGAAGAAGAGGGGAGGCGTGATGACCTCGAGAACCGCACTGGGTATGGCCTTGGGCATGGCGGCGGGAACTGTCGTGGCGGCGAAGGTGTGGAGGGCGACGCGCGCGATCGAGTTCGCTGGCATGACTATTGTGATCTTTGGTGGCTCGCGAGGCCTGGGCCTCGTCATGGCGCGTGAACTCGGGGCAGAGGGTGCCCGGATCGTCCTGGTCGCAAGAAACGAGGACCACCTCGAGCGAGCGGAGGCCGACCTCAGGGACCGCGGAATCGCGGTGACGACAGTCCCGTGCGACGTTCGACAGCGCACGCAGGTGGACGCGGCGATCGAACGCGTCATTCGCGAACACGGCACCATCGATGTCCTGGTCAACGATGCGGGCACGATTCAGGTCGGACCGCTCGAGCACATGGACGTTGCTGATTTCGAGGAGGCGATGGCAACCAACTTCTGGGGGCCGCTCTTCACGGTGCTCGCCGCCCTACCTCATATGCGTCGTGCCGGGGCGCGGAGGATCGTCAACATCGCCTCCATAGGTGGCAGGATTGCCGTGCCACACCTGCTCCCCTATAGCGCCAGCAAGTTCGCGCTGGCTGGGCTGTCGGAGGGGTTTCACGCGGAGTTGGCGGGCAGCGGCTTCGTTGTAACGACGGTGTCTCCTGGCTTGATGCGAACCGGATCAACGTACAACGCCTGGTTCAAGGGCCAGCAGCGGCGTGAGTTCGCATGGTTCCATATTGCGGACTCCGTCCCGGGTTTTTCGATCGAGGCGACGCGAGCGGCACGCCAGATCATCGACGCGTGTCGTCACGGCGATCCCGAGGTCACTCTGACGCCGGCCGCACGAATGGCGGTTCTCCTGAAAGCGGTAAGTCCAGGCTTGATGGCTCGGGCTCAGGTGTTCAGCAACTGGCTGCTGCCGTCCGCAGCAGGGGCAGGCGGCGACGAAGCGCGGTCTGGTTGGCAAAGCGTGTCTCGGATTGCGCCGTCCCCCATGACCAGGCTCTCGGATCGGGCGAGCCTCGAGAACAACCAGGTGCCGCAGGGGAGTTGACCCGCGAAGAGGGTGTGACTCAGCCGGGAGTCATCACGACCTTTATGCACTCATCCTGCTTGTCGTGGAACGTCTGATACATGCGCGGTGCATCCTCGATGCTTACCTGGTGCGTCACGATGAACGACGGGTCGATTTCTCCCCGTTCGATCCGCTCGAGCAGCATCGGCATGTACTTGTGCACGTGGGTCTGCCCCATCTTCAACGTCAGACCCTTGGCGAAGGCGGCGCCCAGCGGAAACTTATCCAGCCATCCGCCGTAGACTCCGGGAATGGAAACCGTTCCGCCTTTCCGACAGGCAGAGATGGCTTGCCGCAATGCATGGAGGCGGTCGGTCGCGAGGTACAGAGACGTCTTGACCCGGTCGTACCATGCGTCGAGCGTCGTGCCATGTGCCTCGAGACCCACGGCATCGATGCACGCATCGGGACCCTGGCCGCCGGTCAATGCGCGGAGCGCATCGAGGACATCGATCTCTTCGTAGTTGAGCACTTGAGCGCGCCCATGCGCAGAGGCCATGTCCAGCCGCTCTGGAAAACGGTCGATGGCGATCACCTGCTCCGCGCCCAATAGGAAAGCGCTCTTGATTGCGAACTGGCCGACAGGTCCACATCCCCAGACGGCGACCGTGTCGCCACGCCTGATGCCGCAACGTTCCGCGGCCATGTAACCGGTTGGAAAGACGTCGGAGAGGAACAGCACCTGCTCGTCGGACAGCGAGGACGGCACCTTGATCGGTCCGACATCGGCGAACGGGACGCGGGCGTACTCGGCCTGCCCGCCAGGATATCCGCCGTACATGTGCGAATACCCGAAGAGTCCCGACCCGGAGAAGCCACTGATCTTTTCGGCCATCCACGCGTTGGGATTTGAGTTGTCACAGAGCGACCACATCTCTTCCTTGCAGAAGTAACAATGACCACAGGCGATTGTAAAAGGCACCACGACACGGTCGCCGACTCGGAGCCGAGTCTTGGCCTGGCCGACTTCGACGACCTCGCCCATGAACTCATGGCCCAGAATGTCACCGGACCGCATCGTCGGGATATAGCCGCCGTAGATGTGCAGATCGGAGCCGCATATGGCGGTCGCCGTGACCCTGATGATCGCGTCTCGCGGATTCAGAATGCGGGGGTCCGGCACGTCTTCGACGCGAATATCGGACGTTCCGTGGTAGCAGACGGCTCTCATCGTGTTCCTCCGCGGATTGCCGCGTCGGCACGCGGCACCTCACCCCCTTCGAGCACCTGCTTGAGGCGGCGCAGATCCTCGCGGATCGTTTGCGCGGGGTCGTGGCCGAGCACCCCCGCCACCACGGCGCCGACATGCCCGGCCGGGGCGGCGTACTGAAGTCTCACGGATACCTGTGTGCTGCGCCCGCCGCGCACCCGGTCGAAGTTCACTGACCCCGCGGTCACCACGTCGGATCCCGGCAACGAACGCCAGCCGATCACCTGGTTCGGGACCTCATGAATGATCTCTGCCTGCCACTCGACGCGCAGACCAGCGGGTCCTTTTGCTGCCCAGCGAGAACGTCCATCGCTCGACTCGGTAACGCTTTCCAGATGGCTCATGAACCGGGGGAGGTTGCCGAGCGTTCGCCAGAACGCGTAGATTTCTCCGATCGGCCTCTCGAGCCGCACGGCCTCGAACACCTGCACCCCGCGATCGCCAGCAAGCGCGACGCGGGTGTCATCGCCGGCCCTCAGGAGAGACAAGACGGAGGTGGGCCAGCGACCTACGACCCCTCGGTACGCGAGCGGCATCGCCATCGTGGCGACACACATTCCGGGCACCGAACGCCGGCTCACCCCGTAGGCGAACAGCAAAGCTGCGCCCGTCAAGGCCCCCCAACGCTCGACATCGCTGACTGGCACCAGCGTCACGTCAGAAGTATCCATAACAGTTCTCCTTGGGTCTCCCTGGGGTTCTCTGGGGTTCAGCGACTACGAAGCACGGGCTGTACCATCCCGATTCCCCGTCAGCGGCGATATCTCCCAGCCCTGCGGGTGGCAAGCGATCTGCTTATTACTACGGGCATGAAGAAACACAATCGCAACCAGGATCCGAGTACTCGCAGACCGGAAACGGAGAGCCCGCGCGGCGACCACGCTCCCACGAGGGACAGGCAGGCGCGTCCAGAACGGCGCGATACCGAGGTGGAGCAGGTGCAGGATGACGGCGAGCGCAAGAACGTTGACGAAGAGGGCGAGGACGAAGACGAGGCGCTCGAACGACCCTGACGGGCCGACGTGATCTTCGACGCTCGTACGAGATGACCCGCCGCGAGCAGGTTCCGATGCAATGAGAGCGTTGCGCGCGGGTCGCCCCCTGTGGCTCGACCTGAACTCGCACCGTTCTGCCAATACTTACCCATTGCTGGCCGGGCACCAGGAAGCCGACGTGGTGATCGTCGGGGGAGGCATGACCGGCAGCACGATCGCGGCGACGTTCGCGGACGCCGGCGTGCGTGTGGCGCTCGTCGAAGCGGCGTTGATCGGCCGCGGGAGTACGGTGGCGAGCACCGCCCTGCTGCTGCGAGAGCCCGATCTGGGGTTGTCAGATCTGAGCCGACGATATGGCCAGCGGCGTGCGCGACGTATCTGGCAGTTGAGTTCGGACGCCGCTCGCGATTTCGTCCGTATGATTCGCCGCCTGGATGTCGATTGCGGCCTGACCGCGCAGGATGCTATCTACTACGCCGCGCGGACGGACGCGGTGCAGGCGTTAAAGGCTGAGTACCGGCTGCAGGCGGACCGCTGGTTTCGCCGGCGACTGGTTGACATCTGGCGCCCTGCGCCGACTGACAGCAATTTCAGGGTCTGGTGCCATCCGGACGCGGCATAGTGCGCAATTCGACCCTTACAAGGCGTGTCTCGGCTTGGTCCGATCAGCAGTGGTCTCGGGGGCCCGGGTCTTCGAGCGTTCTCCGGTGAAACGGATCGAATACTTGCGGGGTCAGGTCCGGATCGTGACCCCCCAAGGCACGCTGCGGGCAAGTCAGGTTGTGATTGCGACGGGGTACGCAACACCGAGGTTTCAACCTTCGGTCGGAATGTTTCGTTTGCACCACACGTATGTCATGGCCACGCAACCCCTGACCAGCCGGGAAAAACGGGAGCTCGGCCTGGGCGATGTGATGCTGTGGGATACGGAGCGACCGTATCACTACGCGCGCTGGACCGACGATCAGCGTCTCCTGATAGGTGGAGCAGATCGCCCGCTCGTGTCTGGCAGGCGCCGCGCTGCGGTCTTTACGAGGGCCACGCGCGAGCTACAGGCGTATTTCGAGCAACTGCTTCCCGCGCTGGCGGACGTAAGCATCGACTACGCGTGGGAAGGCGTGTTCGCGGTGACGCCGGATGGGCTCCCGTACATCGGCCCCCATCACCGTTATCCCCGTCATCTCTTTGCGCTCGGGTACGGAGGCAACGGGATGACTTTCGGATTTCTCGCCTCCCGGCTGCTTCTCGAACGGGTGCAGGGCGTTGAGTCCGCCGATCATGCGCTGTTCGCCTTCGGACGTTATCGCCGTGCGCGTCATCGCGATGAGCGGACAGCCTAACGGACCAGTCGGCCACAGGCAACGCGGTCTCCAGAATCGCCGGCGGGATCGCTGAGGTAGTCGTCCTTACCTTCGTGGATGACAAGAGCGGAACCGTCGCCGTCAAACAGGGTTGTAGGACCTGCCCCGAGCGTGACGTCCCGTACCAAATACTCGACAGTCAATTGCCCGCTGCTGGGCACCTCAATATTGGGCAAGTCGCCCGCGTGAGGACCGTCGGCCTTCAGAAACCCGTGCCGTTGGCTGACCGGCGCGAAGTGCGCGCCAGCGGATTCGAACGTCGGCCCATCACAGCGCCCTGTGCTGTGGAAATGGATCGCGTGAACTCCACGCGGCGCCTGCTGAAGGTCGAGCCTGAGGAGCACCCCGTGAGGCGTCTCCTGGAGACGCGCCTCTCCGATGGTGCGGCCCTGTGCGTCAGCGAACACTGCCCGCGCAAGCTTTGAAGGCGAACCGGTCGTAGGGGCTGTCGCCGGTGCTTGAGCTGCCGGACGCGAAGACGTCACGAATCCAAGCCCAATCAGTAGCACGACGCCCTTCATCACGTGCATCAGTGATTGCATGTCCCTGACAAGTGCAACCTGCCCGCCAGTCACCACCCATCGCCACGCAGCCGCGACGCCGTCCCAATGACCGTACGAGTTGCAATTCCTACACGCTAGCGGAAGGAATGACCGAGGGCGGCAATGGGACCCACTGGACTGGCGTTCTATGGCTTTGGAATCCGTAAGGTGGCGCTGATCATCGCGCTTCCGCTGGCTGCATACATCAATGACAGGTAGTGCAGTGTGGCCGGTCCCAGGCGAGTTGAGCCAAGCCAGACCTCCTCGCCGACGCGTCCGAAGAAGAATGCGACTCCGAGCACGGCAACGATGGCGATGCTGGTCGGAATCGGCGTCCCTTCGAAGTACTTCACCTTGCCCGTCTCGCTGTCGGCGAGTGCATCCGCGGTCACATTGAATCGCGCCAGACGGCTGACGCCGCACACGATGAAGTACGTGAGCACCAGCATGTCCCATCCCCCGCGCAGGCCGAGCGTGAATCCGAGGACGGCGGGAGCGACACCAAACGAGATGACGTCAGACAGCGAGTCGAGATCGGCGCCGATACGAGACTGACGCGTCTTGTTCAACCGGGCCACATACCCATCGAGCATGTCGCACACCAGCGCCGCTGGGAGCAATACGAAGGCAGCCCAGAGAAACCGGCGGTCAGTGGTCGCCAGGTAGTCCAAGCACAAGAAAATCGCGATGGCGCCGCAGGCTGCGTTCCCAATCGTGAGCGCATCCGCGGGCGTGTAAGACCGCAACATCGAGAGATGGCGAGGCCTGGTCATCCCGGACCCACTCTTGCACATTGAGGACCGCTCGTTTGGGCGGCTGCTGAAGGCACGCGCGTGGTTCTGTCCGTCAGGCTCTCTCCGGACGTGAAGTAGGATCGGCGGAGGGGCAATGAGGTTGGATCAGTTTCACGGCTTGAATGCCGGATACGTGCTCGAACTGTACGAGCGATACCGGCAGGACCCAGCATCGGTTGATCCGGCCTCGCGCGCGGCGTTTGAAACGTGGACTCCGCGTGAACTCCGTTCGCAGGAGCCCGATGGCCCCGCACTGCCTGCGAGCGTCAGCGCAATCGTGGGGGCGGCCAACCTCGCGGAATCGATTCGGCGCTATGGGCATCTTGCCGCGCAGCTGGATCCCCTGGGTTCCGACCCCGGCGGTGACCCGACATTGTCGCCAGCGGCACACGGTCTTACCGACGGCGATCTTCAACAATTGCCCGCCTCCCTCGTGGGTGGACCGGTCGCCGAGAGATCTCGCAATGCGTTTGAAGCGATTGACAAGCTGCGGAGGGTCTACTGCTCGACGACCGGCTTCGACTACGCGCACGTGTTCGTGCCGGAGGAGCGCGACTGGCTGCGCCACTCGGCTGAGTCGGGGCGGTTCCTCCCCGCGATGGAACCGCACAGCGCCGAGGCTCTGCTCGACAGGCTCACGCAAGTCGAAGTGTTCGAGCGGTTCCTGCATCACGCTTTCCCCGGCAAGACCCGCTTTTCAGTTGAAGGCGTGGATATGCTCGTTCCCATGCTGGACGAGATCCTGTGCAACGCCGCCGACCAGGGGGTTCGTCATGCGCTCCTCGGGATGGCCCACCGCGGGCGGCTCAACGTGCTCGCCCACGTGCTCGACAAGCCCTACTCGCAGATCCTGGCCGAGTTCAAAGACCCGGTGCGGGCCGAGTCGTGGCGGGTGGATCTGGGATGGACGGGCGATGTGACCTATCACGCTGGTGCTCGAACCTCGGGCCCTCGAGGTCAGCTGTTCGTCACGCTGGCTGCCAACCCGAGCCACCTTGAGGCCGTGAATCCAGTTGTTGCGGGTATGGCACGTGCCGCGGGTACGCGTGCCGATCAGCCGGGTGCATCGATTTTCCAAGGCAGAGTGACGCTTCCCATCCTGCTCCATGGGGACGCGGCCTTCCCCGGCCAGGGCGTGGTCGCGGAGACCCTCAACCTTTCACGATTGCCTGGCTACGACACCGGTGGAACCATCCACATCATCGTCAATAACCAGCTTGGATTCACGGCCACCCCGGACGAGTCCTACAGCACGAGCTATGCGAGCGGGTTGGCGCGCGGTTTCAAGATTCCCGTCGTGCACGTCAACGCCGACGACCCGGTGGCGTGTCTCGAGGCAGCGCGAATGGCGAGCGAGTACCGCAGTCGCTTCGCCCGAGACTTCTTGATCGATCTGGTCGGATATCGAAGATACGGTCATAACGAAGGTGACGAGCCGGCCTTCACCCAGCCCGGTAATGTACGAAGCGATCGGTACTCACCCAACCGTGCGCGAGACCTTCGCACGCGCGCAAGTCGCCGCCGGGCAGTGTCCCGCCGATGTACCGGACGCCCTGGTGCGCAAGCATCGTGAGGTGCTCGAGAAGACCCTTGCGGCCCTCCGGCCGGAACAGGATGTGGTGGCTCCGGTGCCGACCCCCGCGACAGCCGGTGTGGCTGGCCGCGTGGAGACTGGCGTTCCGGTCGATCGTCTGCGGGAGATCAACGCTCGTCTGCTGGATCTCCCCGAAGGATTCACGCTGCACAGAAAGCTCCAACGGGGTATGGAGCGGCGGCGAGCGGCGTTTACGAATGAGTCGGAGCGGACTGTCGATTGGGCGACGGCGGAAGAGCTGGCGCTCGCTACGATTCTGGCGGACGGCATCCCGGTTCGCCTGACCGGTGAAGACGTGGAGCGGGGCACTTTCAGCCAGCGTCACGCGGTATTTCACGACGCCTCCAACGGCACCCAGCTCATTCCCCTCCAGAAGCTTGCCGAGGCACGCGCTGCATTCGACGTGCACAACTCCCCGTTGAGCGAGAACGCCACCATCGGCTTCGAGCTGGGGTACGGCCTGCAGGCCCCGGGCACGCTCGTCATCTGGGAGGCGCAATACGGCGACTTCCTGAACGGAGCCCAGGTGGTGCTGGACGAGTTCGTTACTTCGAGTCGAGCGAAGTGGGGTCTGAAGCCCGCGCTCGTGTTTCTGTTACCACATGCCTACGAAGGCCAGGGACCGGATCACTCGACCGCTCGACCCGAGCGCATTCTTCAGGCTGCGGCTGACATCAACCTCCGCCTCGTCAACTGCACGACACCGGCCCAATATTTCCATCTGCTTCGGAGGCAGGCACATCTGCTCGCGAGCGATCCGCTCCCGCTGTTCGTGCTGACACCGAAGAGCCTGCTGCGGCACCCCTCCGTGCGTTCCACACCACTCGACCTGGCGGGGGGCCGCTTTCTGTCGGTGATCGACGACGTCGAGGCGCGGGAGCGGGCAGCGTCCATCACACGGCTCGTGCTGTGCAGCGGCAAGGTCTACGTAGACGTGGCGAGCAGCCCCCACCGGTCCGCGGCGCGCGACATCGCCATTTGCCGCGTGGAGCAGGTGTACCCGTTTCCTGGCACCGCCTTGCGGGAGTTACTCGAGTGGCTACCCAGCGCTGACCAGCGTCGTCTGGCTTCAAGAGGAACCGGAAAACATGGGCGCGTGGGAATTCATGCGTCCCAATCTCGAGGAAGTGATCGCGGGTCGTTGTCCGCTTCGCTACATCGGCCGCGTACGGAACTCGAGCCCATCGGAGGGTTCCGCTGCGTGGCATCACCTGAACCAGACGGCACTCGTCGATCAGGTATTCAGTAACGACCGCCAATCACCGGACGTACCGCTGGTGCTGTCCAAACCGGCCTGACTCCGGAGGTTCCGTGCCGAACATCGTCGTACCGCAACTGGGTGAGTCGATCGTGGAGGCCCGCGTTGCGCGCTGGCTCAAGAAGGAGGGCGACCGCGTGGAAGCGGGTGATCCCGTCGTGGAGCTCGAGACCGAGAAGGTGGACCTGGAGGTCAGGGCCGAGCAAGCGGGAGTCCTCTCACGGATCGATCGGAAGGAGGGAGAGGACGTCAAGGTCGGGGAAGTGCTGGCAGTCATCGACGAGGCGGGTGCTGCCACGAGTCCTCCGACGCCACCTGCGAAGGCGCCGCCGGCCGAGCCCCCGGCTACTCCAGAGCCCGCCGTCAAGGACCCGCCTGCACCACGCCCGGAAGTCTGCCCCACGCGCGCCGCAAACCGTTCAGCCCAGTCAATCCGGTGAGGTGGGCGAAGCATCACCTGCAGCGCCTCGAGAACCCACGGCAGCGCAAGGCGGCTCCTCCGGCTCCGCAGGCTCCCCCAGCTCAGCGGGCGGTTCCTCCGGATCCGACGTCTGCCGCGTCTCACGGGCGCATCGAGGAACGCATACGGATGTCGAAGCGTCGTCAGACGATCGCCCGCCGCTTGCTCGAGGCGCAGCGAACGGCGGCGATGCTGACGACGTTCAACGAGATCGACATGACGTCAGTCATGGATCTCAGGGCGCGGGTGAAGGAGCAGTTCAAGGAACGCCACGGCGCCAGCCTCGGCATCGTCTCCTTCTTCGTCAAAGCAAGCATCGCTGCACTGCGCGCTTTCCCGAAGCTCAACGCTGAGGTTCAAGACGACGAGATCGTGCTCAAGCACTACTACGACATCGGTGTGGCGGTGGGGAGCGAGGGAGGTCTGGTGGTCCCGGTGCTGCGTGACGCAGATCGGATGAGCTTCGGGGAGATTGAAGTGGGCATCAGATCGTTCTCGTCGCGTGCGGCCGAAGGCACGCTCACGCTCGAGGACCTGAGGGGCGGCACGTTCACCATCACGAACGGCGGCGTGTTCGGGTCGCTGCTCAGTACGCCGATCCTCAACCTGCCACAAGTCGGCATTCTGGGCCTGCACAAGATCCAAGACCGCGCGGTTGCGCTGAATGGTGCGGTCGTGATCCGCCCGATGATGTTCGTCGCACTGACCTACGATCACCGTTTGATCGACGGTCGAGAGGCGGTACAGTTCCTGGTCACGATCAAGGGATACATTGAGGATCCCTCTCGTCTGATGCTCGAGCAGTAGCCGTCGCCCGTCGCGCTTCAGGGGGACCACATGGACAATGCCGACCGGAAGGTCACGGACTTCAAGCAACGCGTCGAGAAGGAGTGGGCCGGCGACGACGCGGCAGCGGCCTGGCAGAAACACTACCCACAGATGCGGGCACAGCTCGCACAGGTAACCGAGGCGCTCGTCGAGGCTGCCGCCCCGCGTCCCGGAATGTCGATCCTCGATCTTGCATCTGGCACCGGCGAGCCGGCGCTGACCCTGGCTCAACGCGTCGCGCCCACCGGGAGGGTCACCGCCACGGACCTCAGCGGAAGCATGCTGGCGGCGCTGACCACGAACGCCATTGCGGAGGGCGTGACGAATCTCGAGACGAAGGTCTGCGACGCTGAGGAACTGCCGTTTTCTGACGCTACCTTCGATGTGGTCACATCTCGTTTCGGCGTGATGTTCTTTGCCGACGTCCAGCGCTCGTTGGCCGAAGTGAAAAGAGTCCTCAAGCGCGGCGGATCACTCGCGCTGATGGTGTGGGGACAGCCACTGCCTTCGAGCTACTTCGGCGCTGCGACGATGCCGTACGTGCGGCGGCTGGCGACGAAGCCTGATCCGGACGGCCCTGGGCCGATGCGTTTTGCGGAACCCGGGAAGCTGGTCCGGCTTGTCGAGGGGGCTGGATATCACGAGGTGCGTGAAACGATTCTGACGCTACCGGCTCCTTACCGAGGCACGCCCGAAGAGATGCTCACCGCGATCATGGAGATCGCCGCGCCGCTTCGGAACCTCGCGGCCACACTGTCGGACGAGGATCAGCGCGCCGCCCAGCGGGATGCCTACGACAACCTCCGTCCGCTGTACGATGGCACGTTCACGAACGTTACGGCGCCGGTTCTCATCGTCCGAGGGGTATCGCGGTAGACGCGTCATGGTCGTCGAACATCCCTTTCCCATCGTCGGCGTCGGTGCCTCTGCCGGCGGGATCGACGCCCTGACGAGGCTGGTTGCGGCGCTGCCACGACGCGCCGGTGTTGCACTGGTGGTGGTCCAGCATCTGGATCCACACCACGACAGCCAGCTCACTGGGATTCTTCGCAACCAGTCGTCGCTCGAGGTTGTGGATGCCGAGCACGGGATCAAGGTAGCTCCGAACCACGCGTACGTGATTCAGCCCAACACGAGCGTGGCCCTTGCCGACGGCGTGCTGTCGGTGACCGCACGTCCGAACGATCGGCGTCCTCACTATCCGGTAGACCACTTCCTACGTTCGCTCGCCGCCGTCCAAGGGCCTCGTTCGGTCGGCGTGATTCTGTCGGGGACGGGCTCCGACGGAACCCTTGGCGTGTGCGAGATCAAGGCCGCAGGCGGCATCACGTTCGCACAGGACTCGCACACGGCACAACACGATGGGATGCCGCGCAGCGCCATCGCAAGCGGGTCGGTGGACCTCGTGTTGTCACCGGAAGACATCGCCCGGCATCTTGGCGACCTCGCGGTTCATCCGTATCTGGACGTCTCGAATCCGGCGCGCGCCATCTCCGACGAGGCAGGGGACTTTCACAGGGTCATCACCGCCCTGCGCAACAGGAGCGGCGTCGATTTCAGTCAGTATCGCGATACGACGATCAGACGGAGGACGGCGCGGCGGATGCTGCTGCGCGGCTTCAAGTCACCGAGCGAATACGCACAGTTGCTCGAGCGTGATTCCGCCGAAGCCGAAGCGCTCTACCGTGACGTTCTCATCAACGTGACCAGCTTCTTCCGTGAACCGGCCATGTTCGAGGAACTGAAGCAGGTCGTATTTCCCGAACTTCTCAAGAACAAGTCTGACTCGCAAGCCATCCGTGTGTGGGTTCCAGGGTGTTCTACCGGCCAGGAGGCCTACTCGATTGCCATCGCGCTGCTCGAGTTCCTTGCCCGAGTCCAGGTGAAGCGTGAAATCCAGATTTTCGCGACGGATCTCGGAGATCCAACTTTTCTCGAACGCGCACGGGCCGGCGTCTATCCGGAGAGCATCGAGTCTGAAGTGAGCCCTGAACGGCTGGAGACGTTCTTCGTCAAGCAAGGGGATACGTACCGCATCGAGAAGAGCGTGCGGGATCTGTGCGTGTTCGCACGCCAGAACATCACCGTCGATCCACCCTTCTCACGAGTGGATCTCGTGAGCTGCCGCAACGTGCTGATCTACATGTCGCACGAGCTACAGGAGCGGCTGCTGCCGATCTTCCACTTCGCACTCAACCGGGACGGATACCTCATTCTTGGCGCGGCGGAAACGGTCGGCACACACGTCGATCTCTTCCAGGTCGTCAGCCCCGCACACAAGATCTACAAACGCAGAGACTCGTCGCACCGGACGCAGTTGACGTTCATGGCGAACGAATGGTTGCCGGGCATGGCCGTGAGGTCGGACGGCAAGCCAGGGCTGCCTCCGGATTTTCAGCGTGAGGCGGATCGTGTCACGTTGAGTCATTACGCACCGCCATCCGTTCTCGTCGATGAAGAGTTCGAAGTCCAGCAGTTTCGTGGCCGAAGCGCGCCATTTCTCGAAGCCCCGTCCGGTCAGCCGACCACCAACTTGTTGCGGATGGCGCGTGCGGGCTTCTTTCTGGAGCTACGCAGCGCGCTGACCGAGGCCAAAGCGACTCGGGCGCCGGTCGTGCGTGAGCACCTACACGTATCGGACGCGGGCCGGGATCTCGAGTTCACGCTACGAATTCTCCCGATCACGATCGGCTCTTCTCGACAGCTCCACCTGCTCGTGCTCTTCGAGCCGCAGGATTGGGCCGTATGGTCCTCAGCGGTGGCGAGAGCGCCAGATGGGGACAACGACACGGCGTGGCTCTGGCAGGAGCTCGGCGCCAGCCGCGAGTATCTGCAGTCGATGCTCGACGTCAGGGAGACGGCGAATCAGGAGCTGCGGGCGGCACACGAGGAACTGCTCTCGAGCAATGAGGAGCTGCAGAGCACGAATGAGGAGCTCGAAACCACGAAGGAAGAGCTTCAGTCGGCCAACGAAGAGCTGACGACGGTCAACGAACAGTTCCAGAATCGGAACCGCGAGCTCGACGTCCTCACCGACGACCTGTCCAACTTCATCGGGAGCGCCGACGTGCCGATGGTGACCGTCGGCCGCGATTTGTCAATTCGTCGACTCACGCCCGCCGCGCACCGGGCATTCAACCTGCTGGCGACTGACATCGGGCGCTCGATCGACCATATCAAGTTCTTCCTGGCCATTGACGACATCGGCAGCACGGTTGAGTCCGTCATCAGCTCCGGGCTGCCCAGCGAGCGTGAAGTCCTGGACCGAGAGGGGCGGTGGTGGATGCTCCGCGTGCGGCCGTTTCTCACCGCCGACAGCCGCATCGACGGCGCGACGCTCGTCGCCGTCGACGTGGACTCCGTCAAGCGTCACCACGATCTCATGGAAGCCCGCGACTACGCGTTGTCGATCGTGCGGACGGTGCGCGAGCCTCTGGTCGTACTGGATCCGGACTGTCGCGTCGGCCTGGCCAACGAGGCGTTCTACGGGCTGTTCGGCGAGACACCGGCAGAGGTGGAGGGACGTGCGCTCTGGGAGATCGGCCGCGGCGTCTGGAGCGACCCTGCCCTGCGCCGCCTGATCGAGTCGGCGTCTGCTGGGAAGGAGGCGATCGCGGGTTTCGAGATCCAGCGGGTACTTCCGTCGATGGGCCTGCGGACGCTGGTGCTCAACGCCCGTCCGATTTCTCGTGCCGGGCGTCCAGGGCTGCTCCTCCTCGCGGTGGACGATGTGACCGATGCGAGGCAGGCGGAGCATCTACGGGTGGACGCCGAAACGTTGAGGCTCGTCGATCGGCGTAAGGACGAGTTTCTCGGTATCCTCGCGCACGAGCTCAGGAATCCGCTGGCGCCAATGCAGTTCGCGGTGGAGATGCTACGTCGATCCATCGGTACTCCTGCGGAGACCGATCGCGCTCGTCAGGTGCTCGAACGTCAGATCGCGCATATGGTGCGGATCGTGGACGACTTGCTGGACGTGTCACGGATCACGCAAGGCAAAGTCGAGTTGCGTAAGGTGCTTCTGAGGCTCTCAGACATTGTCCATTCGGCGGTTGAGCTCTCTCGCCCGGCCCTCGATGCCGCCCAGCACACGCTTGACCGTGTCCCTGCCGGACGAGACGGTGGTGATCAACGGTGATCCGGTGCGGCTGGCGCAGGTGTTGGTGAACCTGTTGAACAACGCCATCAAGTTCACGCCACCCGGCGGGCACATCTGGTTGATCGCCGAGCGGACCGGCGAAGTGCCAGAACGCCCGAACCAGGTGCGCATCCGTGTTCGCGATACCGGCATCGGAATCGCTCCTGAGATGCGCAACCAGGTGTTCGACATGTTCATGCAGGGTGACCGCTCGCTCGAACGAAGCCGTGGTGGGCTGGGCGTTGGACTCACGCTCGTGCGCAGTCTCGTTGCCCTTCACGGAGGCCGCGTCGACGTCTGGAGTGACGGTGTGGGCCGTGGCAGCGAGTTCGTGGTCGTGCTGCCGCTCGAGCCGTTGGTCGAGGAGGCTCCCAAGGTCGACAGTTCGAGCACAGCGGAGCACGCACGAAGTCTGCGCGTGGTCGTCGCCGATGACAACGAGGATCGCGTGAAATGCTGAAGTACCTCCTGACCCAGGAGGGACACACGGTCGTGACCGCCGCAGACGGCGACGAGGCGTTTGCGGCTATGACCACCAACAAGCCCGACGTCGGCGTGCTCGATGTCAGCATGCCTGGACTCAACGGGTACAGCCTGGCACGCAAGGTTCGCGAACATGAATCCACATCGTCGACGTTCTTGATCGCGCTCTCAGGTCTCGGTCAGCCGGAGGACAAGGCGTCGGCCATCGCCGCCGGATTCAATCACCATTTCACGAAGCCGGTCGAGATGAACAGGCTATTGAAGCTCCTCGCGGAGCGCTTCCCCTAAGCCGCGGTCCCTCGCATCTACTCAAACCGTAGGCCGCGTGGCGCGCAGCAGCCGGCGCAAACGATGCGGCGCAGCGCCCGTCGTACGCACTCGATCGGACGCCTGCAGTTTGTACATGTCCACGGTAAGAACTTCTCAAAGAATCTGTCCGCGCCTACGGCCGCACGCCGAGACCAGACGCGGCACGACCATTGCTCTGAGTAGGAGCATAGGGCAGACACAAGCCCACGAGGAGAAGACAACATGGACATGCAGAATTCGAACAAGTCGGAACAGGGTATCGTCGGGTATGGCCTTCTTTGGTTCCTGGGGGTTCCGGCCTCGGTTCTCTTCGTGATCTTCCTGATGAGGGGCTGCACGTAGAGAATCGCTTCTAGCCCTGGGACGCCGACTCGAGGATGGCGTGATGATCAGCGGTGAGTCACCTCATGCCGCGGGAGAGGCACAGGGAGGTCTGACTGACGAGGAGAAGCGCGAGAACCTGATACGGCTCGCCTTCGCCGGTCAGACGGACCGCTACGAGATGTTTCGCCGCCTGGTCTTCGACCAGATTCCGCCCGGCACCAAGGTGGTCTTGCGCGGGAGCGGTGTCACCGGGTACCGGTGGCGAGATCATGCGCCGTTTGATGCGGACGGACCAGGCACGAGCGACCTCGATCTGACCCTGGTCGGGGAAAGGGCCGTGGCGCTCTTCAAGTTGACCGGATTCTTCATCCCGGGCGTGCATTCGCGTCCCATCAGCGAGGACGATCCGGACATCGCGCCCGACTTGGTGCCTCTCCGCGAAACGCTGATGCGACTTGTTGGACGTCCCGTCAATATCCAGGCGTCACGGGAGATCGTCATACAGGTGCGCGGCGATCTCCTGGATCAGCCGTACCTGACGCTCTGCGACAAGCCCGATGAGGTGTCGTGAGCCTTCGTTTGCTCACCTACAACATCCAACGTGGAGGTGTCGATCGCGTCGATCGCATCGCGCGTGTGATCAACGACTGTCAGCCAGACATCGTTCTGCTACAGGAAGCCAGCAATCTTGCGACGATACGAAGCCTTGCCTCCCTGACGCAGATGGCTGCGTCAGGCTCCTTCGCGAATCAGTCTCTCGGGTATCTGAGCCGGCAGCCGGTGGATGTGTCATGGCATCGACCACGTGTGTCTCGGCATGCGTTCATCGAGATTGTGACCAGGGACGGCGAGACGCGGGTGTTTGGCGTCCACCTCAGCGCGGTCCACTCGTCGTGGACCGAGCGGCGGCGAGTGCACGAGCTCCGCGCGCTGCTTCAGAGCATCGAACGGCATCAGCATGGGTTTCACATCCTCGCGGGCGATTTCAACACGCTGGCGCCCAATGAGCCCCTGCAGGTCTCCCGACTGCCGCTGCGCCTCAGGCCGCTCGTGTGGCTGGGGGGCGGGCGCATTCGATGGCGCACGATTCAAACGGTGCTCGACGCCGGATACAAAGACGCGTTCCGACACTTCCATCCCGATGCGACGGGATGGACGATGCCGACCTGGGACCCGCACGTACGACTGGACTACGTCTTCGTGCCGCACGAGTTCGCGGATCGCATTCTGAGCTGCGACGTTATCGCCTCCGAGGACGCGGCTGCCGCCTCGGATCACTTTCCGGTGGTCGCCGATATCAGAATGGACTGATTCGAGTCAGCGCGCGGCGATTGGCGTCGGCGCGCGTCGCGCTGCCTATCTCGGCGCACGTTTGGTGATTTCCTCCACCGTCAGCTGTTCCTTCACGGTGGCGAAGTGCCAGACGTGGCCAAAAGGATCTTTCAAGCTCACGGCCCGCTCTCCATAGAACTGATCCGCGACCGGCCGTAGCACCGTTGCGCCCGCGTCCTCGGCTCGTCTCGCAAACGCGTCCACGTCCTGAACGTAGATGGACACGCTCACGGTCGTCCCACCGAGTTGCGGGGGGCTCTGCATGCCGGCCTCCGGACTCTCGTCCGCCAGAAAAACCGGTGCGCCTTCGATGCGGACCTCTGCATGTCCAATCTTGCCGTCTGGCATCGGAAACCTCATGGTCTCTTCAGCACCGAAGGCCGTCTTGTAAAACCCGAGGGCATCCGCGGCTCCTCGGATCATCAAATAGGGGACCGCAGCGGCGGGATAGATGGGGTTCAGGCTCATCGCGCCTCCTTGCTTTTTCAATCAAATGTTCGCCATATCTGACGAGGCAGGTGGCAACGTTCATGCAAAAGTTCAGCCTGCCATGACACATTCTGCCTTGCACGCCTCAGATCGGCCGCAATCCACGGTCTTCACAAGCGCCGCCGCCGTCGTGCTGGTGCTTACGACGAGCGCTTGCCTGGTGGGCGGTAATCTTCGGCCCACGCTTGAAGTTCCTACCGAAGCAGATATCGCGCGTCTCTGGCAGGCGCCTGCCGACCTCGAACAGCGGGACCTTATCTACGGCCCCGGCGGCGAGGCGCTCATGCCCGACGCCGAGAAGCCTTTCACCTTCGTGGCTGTCGACAGCAAAGGGTATAGCGGCGGCTACGACGTCCGCGACTCCGATGGCCTGGAGTGGAGCGTCAAGCTGGGGCCCGAAGCGCAGACAGAGGTGGTGATGTCCCGAATCCTCTGGGCCCTCGGCTATCACCAGCCGCCGACCTACTATCTGCCTCGCTGGACGCTGACAGGCACCCAATCCGGAGCACAGGAGGCCGGGCGTTTCCGACCGAAGCTGCCGGATTCCAAAGTGGTCGCCGAATGGTCGTGGTACGAGAACGACTTCCTGAACACCCAGCCGTTCAAGGGACTCGTCGTGGCCAACGTGCTGCTGAACAACTGGGACTGGAAGACATCGAACAACAAGGTGTACGAAGTCACGGGACCGAGCGGCGGAGGCGTCCAACAGCGCGCGATCGTTCAGGACCTTGGGGCGTCGCTGGGCAAGACCGGGTATCCGGTGCTTCTCGCCTGGCTCCCTATGCGGGGGCTTGGACAGGGATCGCGAAATGACCTCGAGGACTTCGAGTCTCAGGGCTTCATCAAGGGTGTCGAGGGCACGAAAGTCGACTTTCACTACCGTGGCATCCACAAGTCGCTCGTCGACACATTGAGCGTGGCTGATGTGGAGTGGACGTGCCGATTGATGACACGGCTCTCCGATAGCCAATGGCACGACGCGTTCCGAGCCGCAGGATACGACGATGACCATGCACGTCGCTACGTAGCCAAGATCAAGGCCAAGGTCGCACAGGGCCTTATGGTCGCGGAGGCCGGTGACAGTTTCCGCGCAGGTGCCTAGGCTGAGCTCCTACGTCTTCTTTCCGATGGCGTCGGTCCACAGCTTGATGTGGTCGGGCCTCATGCTGCCGTGGGGTGGCAGCCGGGCGTCGACATATCCCGACTCGAGGTCGTGAAGGTACTGTTCGCGTGAGAGGAGCGTTCCGAAACAGGCGCGGTTGGCAGGTTCCTGCTTCTGCTCGGCGAGCCGCTTCGTGAGCGCATCGACAACAGCGGGGGGCACGCAGTCGCGGCGGTCCGGATACACGAATCCAAACAGCACCAGGTGACTCAGGAGGACAGGCCAGTGGTCGCCGAAGCGAGTGAGGAGTCTGGGCCAGTCGAGACCCTTTCCGGCCTCCCGCAGCAGATGGAGGACGTCGGCGCCATCGAACCGCTCGCGTTCCTGAACGAAGGCCTTCGACCAGATCATCTCTTCCGGTGGACAGAGTCGAAGACGCAGGCCGAGAACCTCACTCTCGGCCGCATGCGTGAACCACTCATCATCGACCACCGCGACGCCGTTGCCCGAGGCGAACACCACATCCATGAAATCTTCGCCGCGTCGCACCTTCGCGAGCCAGTGGGGGTACAACAGCTCCGTTCGGTAGCCAGAGGCTTCGAACACTTGTAGCGTTCGTGTGCAGTCCGAACGGCGCACGAAGATGTCCAGGTCCTTCGTCTCGCGTTGAATTTCGGTATAGCGCGCAAACGCAAACGTCCCGCCAACCAGGAACGAAATGTCGCTCGACGCGAGAAGACCGAGGGCATCGGCATAGAAGCCGGTCCGCGGATCTTCGCCGCCTGCGCCATGGCTCTGTGGGACCTGAGTCATAAAGGAACGGTCTCCGTCGTCGTCGCGGGCAGTTCGATGATACGGAAGGGAGGACGGTCCGGAAACATCCGCACGAGCAGAGGCTGAGAGACGTTGTAGACGGGTACCTTGCCGGCGGTCACGCCTTCGAGCTGACCCCGATGCGCGTGTCCGTGAATGACGACGGTGACCGGATAGCGGCTGAGAGGCTCCTCGAGCCGGCTCGAGCCGAGGAAGGGGTAGACCTCGAGGGGCTCGCCCTCGACCGTTTGCTCGACTGGCGCGTAGTGCAGCAGCGCTACGATCTGGGGCGTTCGCAGACGGGCCAGCGCAGCTTCGAGCTTCAGGGCCTCGTCCACCGCCTCACGGACGAATTGTTTAATGGTTCGTTCGCCCCAAGGGCCCAGGGCGCGCTGACCGAATCCTCCCGCGAATCCTTTCACCCCGGCGATGCCGATGCCACGTACCTCGCACGCATCTCCGTCGAGGATCGTCACCCCGGCGCCGGCGATGATGTCACGGACCTGGTCCTGTTGATCGGATTCGAAGTCGTGGTTCCCGAGCACGGCGACAACAGGGATCCGCACTGTCGAAAGCGCGCGCGCCACCATGTGGGCTTCCTCCGGCCGGCCGTGATCAGTCAAGTCTCCCGCCAGGAGCAGGAGATCGGCGGACTCGGCGATCTGTGCGAACGAGGCCTGGACCGCCGCCTGTGAGGCCTGGCTGCAGTGGAGATCGCCAATCGCCGCCATTCGAATGATGTTGGTGGCCAATACGTTGATGTTACCTGCCGGGCTTCCGGAGCCACGACGTTCTTCCCCGCCGGTGGAGCGTTCTTTGCTTCGGTAGCACTGCGGAGGATTCAGATGGCAGACCACGACGAGCAACTGGCGCACATGACACAACGGCAGCCCAACCAGGACGAGTGGAGGGGGCCTCGGTCATCACACCAGCAAATCCCTCGCGGCCCCAATGAACCGCGAAGCCGAGAGCCGCGACGCGAGGGTAATTCTCAGCATGGAAACCCGCAGGTCGAGAACCAAGATCCGCGCCAGGGTGACGTGCTCAGAGAAAATGTCGGCGCCCCGTTCAACCCTCTTGTGATCAAGTGGCACACACAGGGCCGATAGTCCGAAGTTAACGTCAGAACGAGACGGGACGTGTGGCATGGGGCTCATGCAGAACAGCACGAACGATGCCGGGAGAGCGCTCTCAGTCGCCGCGCTCGACAGCCGCATCGTCGATCAGTGCTATACGACGTTCGCCTCGGTCTACGACCGGGTCTGGGGACGATTGCTCCACGCGGGGCGTCGTCAGGCCATGCCAGACCTTCAGATCCGAACGGGCGACCGCATACTGGAGGTCGGCATCGGGACGGGTCTCACCGCCTCGCTTTATCCGGCCACCTGTACGGTCACGGGGATTGACTCCTCGGGGGCCATGCTCCGCGAGGCGGCCAGACACGTGGAGTCGCACCGTCACATCCGCCTGAGGAAAATGGACGCACAGAACCTCAGGTTTCCCGACCAATCGTTCGATGTCGTGTACGCGGCGTACGTCATCAGTGTGGTCCCTGATCCCGTGGCGGCACTCAAGGAGATGTGCCGGGTCTGTCGTGTAGGAGGCCACATCGTGCTGCTCAATCACTTTCTCAGCGACAATCCCGTCGTTTCGAAGCTGGAGCGGCTGATCTCGCCGATGACCGCACGGATGGGCTTCCGGGCGGATATCGACCTTGACCTTCTCCTCTCGCAGGCCGGGCTACAGCCCGTGAGCATCCGCAAAGTGAACACGCCGAATATCTGGTCCTTGGTGCGATGCCGGCGCGATAGGAATTGAAACAGGTTTCGGCCCGTCGAAGTGCCGGCTTGGCCGGCCCGCACGCACGCAGCCATGGTTTGTCATTTCTACAAAGTTCCGAGTTGAATGCACCTCCGGACTCCAGGTACCAACCAATGCGACTTCAGTTCTGTCCCAGGCATCCTCTTACACGCATGGAGACCTCTTGCACCGCTCCAGCGCCGTCAGGATGGAACGTACCAACTCGGTGACATCGTACGGTTTTGACAAATGGCCATCGAAGCCCGCATCACGCGCTCTGGTCTGGTAGTCCGCCGAGGCGTGTGCCGTCAGCGCGATCGCGGCCGTCGCGCCTCCGCTCGCCAGGTCGAGCTGCCTGACGCCCCTCAAGACGTCGAATCCATTCACGTGCGGCATGGCCAGATCGCACACCAGCACGTCCGCCGACTCTCGACTCCATTCCCGGAGCGCTTCGGCGCCGCTGGCGGCGACACGCACCTCGGCACCGAGGCTCACGAGCAAGGCTGAAAGCACCTCGAGAGCATCGGCATTGTCGTCGACCGCGAGGATGCGAACCCCCGTCAGTCGGGGCACTGGATCGCCCTGGTGCCTGCGACCGTCTCCTATCGAAGGTAAGAGTGACGCCACAAGTCGAGGCAGGCGGACGAGGAAGGAGGCGCCGAGGTCCGCGCCGGCGACTCGACACTGCGACCGTTCCGCCGTGGAGCTCGGTGAGTTCCTTCACGATGGCGAGACCGAGGCCCAGCCCTCCATGCTCGCGCGTGATGGAGCCGTCCGCCTGCCGGAATCTGTCGAATACGTGCGGCAGGAACGCCTCGGATATTCCGACCCCGGTGTCGCGGACGTTCAGTTCCAGCATGTCGCCGGCGATCGTGAGGCTCAAGGAGACAGCGCCGGCCGGGGGCGTGAATGTGATGGCGTTCGAGAGCAGATTCCACACGATCTGTTGAAGCCGGATACGATCGCCGCGCACGACACAGGGCTGGGATGGCACGTCGATGGTCAATTCGATGCCTTTCGCCTGCGCGGTTGGGCGAATGTCATCGACACCGCCCTTGACGACATCTCTGAGATCGATGGAGTCGAAGGTGAGGTGCACCTTCCCCGTAACGATGCGAGAGACGTCAATGAGGTCATCGATGACCCGCGCCTGAACCTTCGCGTTCCTCGCAATTCGCGCCAGGGCGTCCTCCGCGGTCTTTTCGTCGACCGTGGTCGTGGTGAGAATCTGCACCCAGCCGAGGATCGCGTTCAGCGGCGTCCGGAGCTCGTGCGACACGGCGGCCAGGAACTCGTCCTTCAAGCGGCTGACCTCGCGTTCGCGAGCCAGAAGACCCTCTCGCTCAGCTTCCTGGCGACGCAGCTTGTCGTTGGACTCGACCAGACGGGCGTTCGCTTCGTGCACGCGCCGGAGCATCTCTGTGAACGATCGCACCAGGTCTCCCACCTCGTCTTGCCAGGCGGGGACGTCGGGCAGCATGAGCTTGTCGGCATCAGGCTGAATGGCACGCGCAGCGTTGGCCAGCTGGATGATCGGCGCGGACACGCTGCGGTTCAGCCGGTGCGCGAGCACGAACGCGAACGCGCCGGCGATCAGCAGCATCCCGAATCCGGTCAGACCGGTCACGGCAATCCGGCTGTTGATTTCCGTGAGGTCTCTCTCGACGTACACCAGCCCGATGACACGATCGTTCCTTCGGATCGGCGCACTTCCAGCGATCACCTGCCAGGGGACGACAGCCGGCCTGGCCGGAGGACACACGAAGACAGATGAACGCTCGAAGCCGGCGAACAGGCCACCATCCGGTAGATACAGACAGGCGCGCATCACCGTCGGCCGTACGCGAACGGTCGAAAGACTCCCGGCCGCTGCGGCGGAGTCCTTGAAGGTCACAGCGGCCGCCGTGTTCTCAGCAATGACTTCGGCCAACGCGGCGGTTTCGCCCAGCGCGGTCTCACGATAGCGCCACAGGTCGAGCAGGATGAGGCCGGTCGTCGCCAACACGAGGGCGGCCGCTGTCACGACCAGCGCCATTGCGACGAGCTTGCGATGGATAGGCAGTTTCGCGAACCAGCGCCTCATGCGGGGCCTCCCCGAACGCTGAGGGCCAGTTGTAAGAGCTGGGAGCTGAGTCGCAAGCCGGCCTGATTCGCGGCTTCGACGTTGATGTCGAACCGCACACGCCCGTCGATCACACGGATGGCCACGATTCCGCCCTCGTCGATGAACGTCGGGGCATCACCGACGGTGAGAATCGGGAGTCCCCGCGCGCGGTCCAGAAGACCGCTTCGGTCGTGAAGCGACTGGCTCGGCACGAACAACAACTGGCACGCGTCGAGGTCCTGGGGACTGTCGACTTCGCGGACGACCAGGGGGTGCGTCCCCAGGCGCTCGCCTGCGATCAATTCCCGGAGCGACGATCCGAAAGGGTTTGGCCGTGCCACGCAGAGCTCGATCCGCTGCAGCCGATCCAGCGTTGACTCGGGCCACTCCGTGAACTGGGGAAGTTTCGAGACGAACGCGGCCTTGAGCTGATCCTCTGCCTCCGCGGTCTGGCCGGCGGGATACGCGGGGCAGAGAAGTGCACCCAGGAGCAAGGCACACCACCGTCCACGTCCCCGCACGGCGCGCGCGCGCCCATGCGTACGCCCGATCCATCCCGCGACAACGTGCATTCGGTTCGCCGTACTGATTAGACTTCTTCCGCTCGCGAAGTCAACACGGCTTTAATGGGTGCGAGGAGGCCTCGCCTACCCAGCGCGATCAGCCGCCCAGAGGCAGATGCCAATGATCACGCACAAAAGGGCGACAACCAGTGGGAAGAGCTCGAAGATAAGCACCGGCAGCCTACAGTGTACCCGTCGCTGCATTCGGTCGCGACCGGCCAAAAGGCCACCGCTCCGGTCAATGGCGTGTGCCATGCCACAGTGGGCGCTATTATCGAACCATGAAGCTGCTTGCCACGTATCTCGCAGACTACTGGCGGCTTGTTGCGCTCGCCCTGGTCCTCGCGGCGATCAACCAGGTCTTCTCCCTCCTCGACCCGTTGATCTTTCGTCACGTCATTGATGAATATGCGACGCGCTTCTCGGAGTACACGACGGCTGAGTTCTTCCGTGGCGTGAGCGTCCTCCTTGCCGCGGCCGTCGGAGTTGCCTTCGTCTCACGTGTCGCCAAAAACTTTCAGGATTACTTCATCAACGTGATCACCCAGCGTCTGGGCGCGCGACTGTATTCGGACGGCATCCGGCACTCGCTCGAGCTCCCGTACTCGGTGTTCGAGGACCAGCGGAGCGGCGAGACGCTCGGCAAATTGCAGAAGGTTCGCACCGACGTCGAGAAGCTGATTTCGGCGTCGATAAATGTGCTGTTCACGTCCCTCGTCGGGATTGTCTTCGTCATGGTCTACGCCTGGAGTGTCCACTGGCTGATCGCACCGATCTACTTCCTCACGGTCCCCGTGCTCGGCGTGCTGAGCTCTGTGCTCAGCAAGAAGATCAAGGTCATCCAGAAGACGATCGTGGCGGAGACGACAGCCCTTGCGGGAGCGACGACGGAATCACTCCGCAATATCGAGCTGGTCAAGAGCCTCGGCCTGGCGCCGCAGGAAATCGCGCGTCTCAATAGCACCACCGACAAGATTCTTCGTCTCGAGCTGAAGAAGGTCCGCTACATACGCAGCCTCAGCTTCATCCAGGGGACGGTCGTCAACGCGCTGCGCACCACGATCATGTTTCTGATGCTCTACCTGATCTACGTGCAGGCGATCACGGTCGGGCAATTTTTCTCGCTCTTCATCTATTCCTTCTTTATTTTCGGTCCGCTCCAGGAGCTCGGGAACATCATCAACATCTACCGAGAGGCGGAAGTGTCCTTGAAGAACTTCCAGGACATTCTCGACATGAAGAAGGAGCCGCGGCCGCTCCACCCGGTACCGTTGCGCGAGCTGCACCAACTGACGTTCGACCACGTCGGCTTTCAGCATCAGACGGCTTCGTCACCCGCGTTGACCGACATCTCCTTCACGGTGACCCGCGGTGACACGATTGCCTTCGTCGGGCCCTCCGGCGCCGGCAAGACGACTCTGGTCAAGCTTCTCGTGGGTCTGTATCGCCCGCAGGGCGGAGACATTCTGTACAACGGTCACTCCGCGTCGGATGTCGACCTGAACGAGTTACGGGAGCAGATTGGATTCGTGACACAGGACACGCAGCTCTTCTCCGGCACGATTCGGGAGAACCTGCTGTTCGTGAGGCCGGGCGCCACCGACGCGGAATGTCTGGATGTGCTGCACAAGGCGTCGTGCGACAGCTTGTTGGCCCGAGCCTCCAAAGGGCTGGACACCGTCATCGGTGAAGGGGGCGTCAAGGTGTCTGGCGGTGAGAAACAGCGGCTGTCGATTGCCCGTGCGCTTCTGCGCCGACCCCACCTGCTGGTGTTCGACGAAGCGACATCATCGCTGGACTCTTTGACTGAGGAAGACATTGGCCAGACCATCCGGGAGGTCGGGAAGAATCAGGAGGTGATGACCATCCTGATCGCCCATCGGCTGTCGACGATCATGCACGCCGACCGGATCGTCGTGCTCGAACGCGGAAGCATCACAGAGTCCGGCACGCATGCGCAGCTCCTGGAGGCACGCGGGCTGTACTACGCCATGTGGCGGCAACAAATCGGCGAAAAGCGGGCGACGCCTGTCGCTCGTCCGCCGCAGGTGCCTGCGCTTGCCTGAGGCGTGCTGGATGCGTGGCGGCCTATTTGAGAGCGGTTTGCCGTAGAGCGCACGCTTCAGCGTGCGCGTGTCCGCGGAGGCTAAAGCCTCCGCTCTACGCCGAATCGAAAGCGGTCTAGATCATGGAGGTTCAGCTGACAAGACTGCAGGAACTCCTGGGTATCGATCTGCCAATCATCCAGGCGCCGATGGCTGGCGTTCAGGGTAGCGAACTGGCGGTCGCGGTGTCCAACGCAGGTGGTCTGGGGTCGCTGCCGTGCGCGATGCTCAGTCCCGAGGCGATCGGCAAAGAACTATCAGCCATCAGGGCCGGGACGAGCCAGCCCTTCAACGTCAATTTCTTCTGCCACACACCGCCGGAGCCAAGCCCGGAGCGGGAGGCGCTATGGCGAGAGACGCTGTCGCGGTACTACGGAGAGTTCGGGATCGACGTCGGCACGATCCAGGCGGGCCCGGGCCGTGCTCCGTTCAGTCTGGAGGTGGCTGACGTCGTGGAGGCGTTCAAGCCTCCGGTCGTCAGCTTTCACTTTGGCCTGCCGTCGCCGGACTTGCTCGCGCGGGTGCGGGCGTGGGGCTCCAGGATTCTCTCGTCAGCCACGACGATCGACGAAGCCCTGTGGCTCGAGTCGCACGGCGTGGACGCGATCGTTGCGCAGGGGCTTGAAGCCGGCGGGCATCGCGGCCTCTTCTTGTCGAACGATCTCACAACACAAATGGGCACGTTGGCGCTCGTGCGGCAGGTCGTGCAGGCCGTGACGATACCGGTGATCGCCGCAGGCGGCATCGCGGATGCCCGCGGAGTCGCCGCGGCGATGGCGCTTGGCGCCGTGGGTGTGCAGGTTGGAACGGCCTACCTGCTGTGCCCAGAGTCGAGGACGAGCGCCGTGCACCGCGCCGCACTGACGAGCGACGCGGCTCGCCACACCGTGCTCACGAATCTCTTCACTGGTCGACCCGCTCGGGGAATCGTCAACCGTCTGATCCGCGAATGCGGCCCGATCTCGGACGCCGTTCCGGCGTTCCCACTCGCCACGGCGGCGATTGCTCCGCTGCGCGCGGCCGCAGAACGGCAGGGGTCCGGCGAGTTTTCACCGCTATGGGCAGGTCAGAACGCGAGCGGGTGCAAGGCGGTGCCGGCAGGCGAGCTGACCCGGGCCCTGGCCGCGAACGTGTAGGGCGCGGAGGGGTGGGACTGGGGCGCAAACTTCGAACTCAGGACTTAGCACTTAGGACTTGGGAGCCGCAGTTGTATAGTGGGCGATTGAATGAGTTCGCAGGTGATCGCCGAATCTGTTCGGCAGCGTGGTTTGGCCTCGGATTCGGCGTGGCGTATGCTCCAGGCCGCGAGTGCCATGGCGACCACACTCGAACAGGAGAACCACACGCAGCTGTTCGCAGAAGGATCCAGGGAGGGGCTTCGGAGGCTGCAGGCCAACAGTTCGGATGCCGACCTGGCCTGGCATCCCGGCCGGGGGTGGGAGTGCCGGCTGCCTGTCAACGATACGCGACGCGAGCTGCTGAATCTCTACCTACCAATCTGTAGTGCGACACTCAAACACCCGGTAACCGTCGGCCACCTCGGCCAGAGTCTCGATGGGTTCATCGCCACGCCCTCAGGTGATTCGCAGTTCGTGACCGGGGACGACAACTTGGTCCACGTCCATCGCATGCGCGCGCTGTGCGACGCCGTCGTCGTTGGTGCGGGTACCGTGGCCGCCGACGATCCGCAGCTCACCACCCGCCATGTGCCTGGACCGAACCCGCTGCGCGTCGTAATCGACCCAGGCCGACGCCTGGAACCGACGTTCAGAGTCTTCATGGATCGGCAAGCGCCCACGCTGTATGTCTGCGGGCAGGCGCGCCTCTCACCTGGCGAGAGCCACGTCGGCGCCGCGATGGTCGCCAATATCGACGAGGGCGACGCAGCCACGGAGGCTGCACAGGTGATGCAGCTCTTGCGGGCAAGGGGTTGCGCACGCGTGCTGGTAGAAGGAGGTGGCGTCACAGTGTCGGCGTTCCTCGAGGCGGAGCTGCTCGATCGTCTTCAGATCGCGATCGCTCCGGTCTTCATCGGCGAAGGGCGCCCCGCGATTCGCCTTGCGCCCCAGACACATCTACGAGACTGTCTGCGTCCTGGTTATCGCGTCTATCGCATGGGCGGTGACGTGCTTTTCGATTGCGAGCTGAACGCACGGACCCAGACAGTACAGGGTCGCGCGACGGGAAGCTTCAGTCGGGTGATTTAGCCACATATGCGACGGGCGTTGATCGCGCTCCTCCTGCCTGCGACGGTGGTCTTCGCCGTGGCCTCAATCCGAGCGATTCCCGCGGCAGAGGACGCCCGCCCGACACTCCGGGTTGCCACGTTCAACATTCACAAAGGAGAGAGCCGGCGAGGCCCCTACGACCTCGAACGGACCATCGATGCGATTCACCGTCTCGGCGTCGATCTGATCGGCGTCCAGGAAGTCATGCGAAATGACGCGGCATTCGAGTGCGACGATCAGCCGGCGCTGATCGCGGAGGGCCTTCGTCGTCGCAGCGGGTTGCCGTGGAACTACGTGCACGCCAAAGCCTGGATCACAGAGAAGACCGACTGCGTCGAGGCCAGGAAGGGTGACGGGGTTGCGACCGAAGGGCTGGCATTCTTCACGCGCGAGCGCATCGTTGACTCGAGTGTGGTGCGACTCAACGAAGGAAGGGTGGGGCTGGCGGTGCGGCTGGCGCGCATGCCGGAGGTGCCGGTCGTCGTGACGCACCTTGCCGCCAACCGGCAGAATCAGGCGGATCGGGTGCGCGAGCTTGGAATACTCCTCCCATGGGCCAAGCAGTTGGGGCCGGGCATACTCGTCGGTGATCTCAACGCCGAGGCACAGGCAAGCGAACTGGAACCGCTCTGGACGAACTACGTCGATGGATGGCCGGCTTCGGCGGCCAGTGGAACCACACGCGGCGTTCCGAACGGGGCCACACGCCCGAATGGACGGTCGCGTATCGACTACGTGTTGCACGTGCCGAGGGCGGACCTGGTGTTGGAGTCGGTGGAGGTGATCGACACGGTGACACTCGGCCTCGGCGAAGTGTCAGACCATAGTCCCGTCGTCGCGACATTCCGCCGTGTATTCCCAGTAGCTGTCCGCGCACGCTAAAGCGTGCGCTCTACAAGCACCTGTAGAGCGCAGGCTTCAGCGTGCGCGGACGTCTGACGTGCATGGCCGGCTGCGCGGCTTCAGCACGCTCTGAGCGTGCGCGGCCGGCGCGTTGCTCACGTCTCGTAGAGCGCATGCTTTAGCGTGCGCGGACGTCAACGGCGGGTACGCTCGGCAATCAGGTGTTGCACCGCCTCCAGGAGCTGATCGCGATTCCATACACCTGAGCCCCAGAACGGATACCGGCGCAGGTCCGACACTAGCCCTGCCCTCAGCGGGTTCGATAGCAGGTAGGCGATGATGCCGAGCCGGTCTTCGTCTTTCCTCAACACGTGATCGTCAGTACCCGTTCTGCCACAGCTTGGACCCGGTCGCGCGCGCGTGTGCATAGCCGGTCTGCTGCTTCCAACTATTCATCAGGCGGCAGAGTTCACTCTCGGGAGAGGTGGCCTCGAGAACCACATGGACATGGTCCGGCATGAAACAGTACGCAGAAACTTCAAAGTCACGTGACGCGGCGAGATGCAATAAATGCCGTGTCACGGCATCGACGCATCCCGCGTCGGCGAAATGCGCACGCCGATGACCCGCGCAGCAGGTCACGAAATAGGCCTGAAACCCTCGATATCGGAATGCCGGGAGTCGAGTCGCAGCGTGAGCACCCATGCCGAACAGTTCGCAAGAAGCGAGCCTGACTGTCCGCGCAGGCTGAGGCCTGCGCTCTACGGAGGGTGAGGCGCGATGTCCGCGCAGGCTGAAGCCTGCGCTCTACAAAGGGTGAGGCGCGATGTCCGCGCAGGCTACTGCCGACGAAACACCACGAATTCGTAGCCGATCCAGCCGCGGGCGAGGCAGTCCTGCAGGGCGCTGCCGCCGAGGAGATGTCCGTAGCGCCTGTCGACGTGACGGACGAGCGTCTGGTCCGACCGAAGAATCGAATGAAGGCCGCGGCGCAACCCATCGATGAGCGCGGCCGGCAAGGCGATCGCGCGATCCCGCATGCGGCGCAGTTCGAGCCATGGGGAGAGGTCGATGATCGACTCCTGCTGGAATCCAGCCGACCTGGCCAGTTCGAGCAGTTCATCCAGGCGCAAGAGCGTATTGATGTGCCAGCCGCGCGTGAAGCGATCGATGGCCCGTAACGCGGCGGGACTCGTGGCCGGTCGCCGGACATCGTCGCAGATGACGAGCAGGCCGCCTGGTCGCACGAGGCGTTGACATTGGGCGAAGAAGCGCTCGGGCGAGGGTCCGTGCACGAACGACTCGATGGCGTAGGCGAGATCCGCCGTGTCCACGCTTGCGGGCAGCGTTGTGTAGTCGCCCTCGATGCACCGTACGCGGTCGGACAGACCCGTATCAGCGATGCGCGTCCTGGCGATGCGGCACTGAACCGGGCTGAGTGTCACCCCGGTACCGCGAATCGGCAGGCGCTCGGCGAGATAGCACAGGCTGGCGCCCACGCCGCAGCCGAGGTCGACGAGGTGACGCGGGGAAGGCTGATCCGGGAGCGACGTCACGAGGGCGGCGATCAGATCATCGACATAGTGAAACGCTTTGGCGCGTGTCGTCGTGCCAGGACCCCACACAGCGCGATGTATCGCCCCGACCTCGCCACCCTGGCCATGCGTGAGGAATCCAGCCGTGTGGCGATCGTAGTAGGCACGGATGTCGTCGGCGTCGAAGTACGGCATGGCTACGGGGTGCGCGGGGGCCATGCCGCGAGGTCGTCATGGCCGACCATGACGTGGGAGATGCCGGCTTCGACGTGCGCAAGCCGTCGGGCTCTCCAGTCCGCGATGATTCGTGCACGACGGGGGGCGGCCTCGCTGGCCGCGTTCGCCCATCCATCGATGAGCATGCGCTGCATGTCTCGCTCGGTCGGAGCCAGGTCCCAGTTGCTTGGCACACGTTGCACACGGAAACCGGTTTCCGCAAAACATCGCGCGGCGGCTTCCGCGGCGTCCGGGCCGGCGGCCGGACCGCCGAGTCCTTTGTCCGTTCGCTGATGACGGTTGAACAGAATCGAGCACCAGGTCGTCCTCGGGCTCCAGGGGTTCGCAGGACGAGTGACCGTTGTAGCTGATGGTGAAGAGCGCCGACGCCCCTTCCGCGCGACAGTGGGCTGCCAAGGAGCGCAGCCACGACTCGGACACGAGGTCGAGGAGAGCCGAGGCGGTTACGAGATGTCGTCCCGAGAACAGCACACGGTCGCTGAGTACGCCGAGATCCAATCGCAGGGTCTCGATGTGGCAGTCGAGTCGAGGACCACGAATCTTACAGGTGTCACCGTCGATTTCCACATCGTATCCACGGGCAGTGCTCCACGAACGCATCCGTTCGAGGAGATCGGCCAGGAGTTCAGGGCTCTCGTCCACGGCGAGCCAATGCTGCTGTCCCTGAAGGCGCTCCGCCAGGTAGCGGATGTTCGACCCGGCGCCGGTGGCCAGGTCGAGCGCGTACAGCGGCTCATTTACCGGCAAGGTCGCAGTGATGTCCAGAGTCAGCGCCTCGGAGCGCGCCGAGACGTCTGATGCTTCGCGGAGCCGAAGCCAGTGAGCGAGGGAATCATCCATATGTGAGCGGCTCGAGCGCAGCACTCATTCGTTCCGCGGCCTGATCCCAGGTTCGAAGACGCCTGCGCACGCGGCGAGCCCCTTCGGCCAGACGCCTGCGGAGATCGTCATCACGAATCACGCGCGCAACAGCGGACGCAAGGGCGGGCCCGTCGTCAACGGGCACGACCAGCCCTGCCTCGTGGTTCACGAGTTCGGCAATCGCGCCGGTCCTAGTGGAGACTACCGGGATTCCTCGGGCTAGCGCCTCGGCGACTGCCATCCCGTAGGTCTCCTGTTTGGCGGCGAGGACGAACACGTCCGCGCGATCGAAGTATGACTCCAGCACGTCATCGCGAAGTTCGCCGGCAAGCGACACGCGATTCTCCAGCCCCAGTCTGGTGATAGCGGCGCGTACGCGCGCGACCGTACCGGGGTCTCGGGTCAGACTGCCCGCGCAGGTCAACCGCCATCCTTCGTGCGGGGTCGCTGCGAGCGCTTCGAGCAACAACTCGTGGCCCTTGATGCAATTCAGGCTGGCGACGCACAACAACTCGAGCGGAGCCATCGCCTCAGAGGCATGGCGAGAACCGCGTGCGAGAGGAGCGCGGTCGGTTCCAGGTTCGACGACGACCACCCGATCGAACGGGGACACGTACTGCGCGAGGAGCGGCAGAGCGGCTCTGCCCGTCACGATGATTCGTGCGGCGCAATGGAGCGCGCGGCGTTCGGCCTCCATCACGGCATCAGTCGGGCGCCCCTCGAGACGGGCGGCGGTTGTGAGGGGGAGGTGCACGAGGGCGACGACTCGCAGCCGAGGTGATTCGCGCTCGATGAGGTCTGGCATCGCGCCAAAGGCCAGGCTATCGATCATGACGATCGCACCGGCGGGCATCTGCCCAAATACGCGTGAGGCGTGTTCGAGGGTGGCGGGCGCTGGATGAGGGAAGTCGCCGGGGAGTTCAACGACGTCCACGTGCCATCGACGACTCCGCAGCCCTTCAACCATCCTGTGGTTGTAGATGTAGCCGCCGGTGCGCTGGTCGAGAGGTCCTGGCACGACCAGCGAGATCGAACGCACGTCAGGCCGGTCCGTTCACGCGGCCTTCGTACGACGCCGCCGCCACGTGCGATTCCTGCAGGGTGACACGTATCTGCTCGATTCCGGCGGCACCGGACCCGAGGTCCCCGCGCCGAATGGCCGCAACGACGGCATCGAAAACGAACCGTGCGAGAAACTCCGTCGTCGTGTTACGCCCGGCGAGCGCCGGCACTTCGTCGAGATTCTGATAGTTCAGGCCAGCGAGCACTTGACGCAGGGCGTCCCCGGCGCGGCCGATGTCGACGACGATGCCGTCCGGATCGAGGTCGGAGCGCTTCAGTTCGAGGTCCACGACATAGGTGGCGCCGTGAAGGCGCTGCGCGGGACCGAAGACCGCGCCCCTGAGCCTGTGGGCAATCATGATGTGGTCGCGTACGGTCACGCTGTACATTTAGCACTCCTGTAGATCGCGGCGGGTGACGACCGATGGCCGAACCCGGTGGGTCGTGGCGTCGAAACCAGAGGACGATGATCCGTCATTGATAGGTGATTCGATGACACAGCGCGTCTCCAGGTGAGGAGGCGAGCGCGGCCATCACGTCCGGCAGGTTGTCGAAACTGCTCTCGCCAGTGATGAGATGGTCGAGGGATGGATCGGATAGCAGCGAGAGGGCCAGCTGCATGCGGCGTCGAGCATCCCATCGAGCGCGTTGCGACGCGGCTACTGTGCCGACCTGTGAGGAGACAATCGTCAGGCGTCGCGCATGGAAGGCACTGCCCAGGGGTAACGCCACCATCTGGTCGCCAAACCAGCTCATCTCGATGATGCGCGCCTCGTGGCCCGCGAGTTCGAGGGCGAGGGCCAGGCCCGCCGGGCTGCCGCTCGCGTGAATCACGAGATCGGCATCCCTGATGGCGGCAGCTGGCGAGGTGAAGCGAACACCAATCGCGGCGGCCACGGTCGCTCGGGCTGGATTGATGTCCATCAGTTCGACGCGGCATCCCGGAATTCTGGCGGCGAGCCAGGCCACGAGGCAGCCGACGGTTCCGGCACCAACGACCGCGATACGATCACCCACGTGCGGTCGGCCGTCCCAAAGTCCATTGAGCGCCGTTTCGAGATTCGCGGTCAGCACCGCGCGCGCCGGCGGAACGCCGTCTGGAAGAGGGTGCACCGCCTCGGCCGGGACGATGAAACGGGTTTGATGGGGATGGAGGACGAACACGGTACGACCCGTCAGGTCGGCAGGACCTTGCTCGACATGACCGATGCACGAGTACCCGTATTTGACCGGAGCAGGGAAGCTGCCCACCTGAAACGGGGCCCGCATGCGGGCCCATTCGCTCTCTGGGACGCGGCCGTTGAACACGAGGGACTCGGTGCCGCGGCTGATCCCGCTGTACAGTGTCCGCACCAACACGTGCCCCTCGGACGGCGTGGCCAGCGGCTCGCTCCGAATCTCTCCGCGGCCTGGCGCCGCCACCCAGAAGGCTCTCGCGTCGTTCTGCATCCGTGGACATTCTGATGCGTGAGCGACGCGGTTACAACGTGGCACCTGTGATGGCGTGTGGTTTGGTGGCGACCGCCGCCGTGGGAACGGCCGCTTCTGCATCAGCCGGGCTCGGTAGTCGTTACCCTGTCGATGCAACGCTCGCATGCTTGGCTCTCATGGCCGTCGTTGCTTACGCTGCCAGAGATGACCATCCATTCCCACGTTTCGGGGCGGCCAACTACGTCACCATGTTCCGTGCCATGGCGATGGCACTCGTGGCCGGGTTGATCGGTGAATCGGGATCAGCGCGGCTGCTCTGGTTCACGATTGGCATCGTCACGCTCGTGGCCGTGCTCGACGGTGCGGACGGCTGGCTGGCGAGGCGCTCGGGAATGGAGAGTGGCTTCGGCGCGAGGTTCGACATGGAGACCGATGCCGCACTCATCCTCGTGCTGTCGGTACTCGTGTGGCGCCACGACAAGGCTGGCGGGTGGGTATTGATGTGCGGCCTGATGCGGTATGCGTTCGTTGGGGCAGGGTGGTTGCTGCCGTGGCTCGCGGCGCCGCTACGGTCTACACGACGAGGCAAGACCATCGCCGTCGTCCAGTACATCGGCCTCGGTGTCGCCCTTGCGCCGATCATCATGCCGCCGTTCAGCACAGTCGTCGCCGCCGTGACGCTCGCGGCCCTCGCATGGTCGTTTGCTGTTGACGTGATGTGGCTGCGTCGTGAGGCCGACCTGTTCTCTTCGGGCCATGACGCATAGTTCCCACGCCGTCGCTCTTCGAATCCTATCGCTCGCGATGGGTGTGTTTCTCGTGTTCATGGGACTCGACAAGGTGGAATGGTTCCTGGACGGAGGCCTCCTGACGCAGCAGCTTCAGGAGTGGCGCGGCCAGGCAAGGCCCCTGGCCCGGTGGTATCTCGAGGCGATCGCCCTTCCGGCGGCGCCGGTATTTCGCGCGCGTGGTACCGGCCGCGGAACTCGCGGCCGCTGCGGCGCTTCATCCTCGGCGTTGGTGTTCGTCCTGCGGCGGCGCTCGCGCTACTGATGGTGGTCAACTTTCACATCGCCGCCGACGTGATGTTCAGGTACGAGTACCTCTGGAACGCCTATGGGCCGCCGGTGCTCGGCGCGCTCGCCGCGCTGGCCGATCGGCGGAAGGCACCTGCCGTTCAGTGTGTTCAAATCGAGCACGCCTCGTTAGCGAAGGCATGTTCATCTGCACGGGCCACAGAGACTCAGAGACACGGAGGTCTAGTAGAGCACTTTCCTGTCGTACGTAGTGTCCGCCTTCAGGCGGACCGAGGAGGGCCGGCTGAAGCCGGCCAGTACGTGGTTGTGAAACCGGCTTTAGGCCAGGTCTTCTCTGTGTCTCTGTGCCTCTGTGGCTACGTGAAGGTGCTAGTCGGCCTCGACGAGGTGCTCCGTCGCGTCGAAGGCCTCGAGGAGCACGGGTGCGAGGGCGTGCATTGGACCAATCGGCGGACGCTGAGGCACGAGCCCCGGACGAAATCCCTGTTCGAGAAGGCGCCGGAGGACATGTTCCTTGCGTGAGATGACGTGGACAGGGACACGCCACGGCGCATCCCTGCCGCTCACCGCGGCCGGGGGCTGGTGATCGCCAATGATGATGAGGACTGGGTCGTCTCGTTGCTCGCGGAGATAGCCCGCCAGGGTGAAGAAGTCGTACGCCATCGCTCGCACGTAGCTCGGCGTCAAGTTCGTCAGGTCTGGGTTTGCCGCCATCGCGCGCTCGACGTCCGGCGCGTCATACGGGTTGTCTGTCAGCACTCTCGACCAGTCGGGCTGATACGGCGCCACCGGACCGAAGGGTGCGTGCGTCGTGCTCGTTGGGAACACGACGAACACCGGCGCCCGGACCGAGGATGCGCGTTCGAGCGCATCGAGCTTCGCGAGCGCGTACTGATCGGGAATTGCCCACCAACCAAACTGTGGTCCTTTGTACCCCAGGGCGTCGTGGCCGTAGATCGTATCGAAGCCGTAGAACACGCCTTCCGGCCACGCCTGCCGCATGCCAGGCATCAGGCCCACCGTCCGGTAGCCTCGGCTCTTGACGTGCGTGAGCAAGGTCTTGCGGGTGGATGCCATCAGCGACGTGTATGCATATTGATCGCGCACCTCGACACCAGAGAGGAGACTCAGGTGGGCCAGCCACGAGGACGAGCCAAAGGTCGGCGAGTCCACATACGCCGAGACGACCTGGCGTCGTGAATCGCGGATGGCCGTCTCGAGAGCCGTTCGACTGGCCGCAAGCCCGGCCGCCATGCCGGGTGTCTCGAATGTCACCGCGCCGTACGACTCGAGAAAGACGAGCAGGACGTCAGTTCCCGCGATACCCCGCAATCGGCTGTCGAACGCCGGGCTGTCACCGAGGATAGGTGCCGCGGCGCCAGGACCCATCATGGCCAGCACGTAGCGCGCCTGCCGCGCGTAGGCCGGCGTCACAGAATCGGCGAACGGCACAAGAGACGCGCCGCTGATCTGTTGGACTGTGAAGAGCGCGATGACGATCGCCGCTGCTGAGCCGAGCACGCGCCGTGACATGGGCTGGGAAGTTGCCTCCGCCACCTGCCTGAGGGCGAGACGTGATAGGACGAACGCGGCCGCCACAACGAGGATCGCCACCCCCGCGACGCTGGCGAGGAGCCACCACGGCACGTCGCGCGCCAGCATGGCGGCTACGTTGCCGAGGTGTTGGGAGTCCCAGTACAGGTTGAAGTCACGTCCGTAGAGCCCGGGGGCGGTCACATCGAGGTAGTGGCCGGCCACGAGCAGCACCCAGGCGATGGGCAGTATTCGACGTGTCAGGCGTCCCGACCATCGATGGGCGAACGCCATGAGCAGCACACACGCCGCCAGTTCGAGCGACAGCGCGTTGCTCCATCGAACTTTCGGAGTGGGCCAGACGTTTTCGAACGTAAGGGAGGCGTTGAGCAGGGCCAGCGCGGCCACGGTCCGCCAGCCGGTGAAGGACGCAGAAATCATCCGTGACTAGACCGACGAGAGCAGATGGCCCATCTTCTCCTTCTTCGTCCGGAGGTAGCGCTCGCTTGACGCCGTGGGCTGAATCTCAATCGGCAGCCGCTCACTTACAGAGAGCCCCGCGCCGGTGACGGCCAGCAGCTTGCTGGGGTTGTTGCTGAGCAGTCTCATGGTCTTGACGCCGAGGCGCCGGAGGATCTGAAGGCCGGCACGGTAGTCGCGGCCGTCGGCGGGAAAGCCGAGGCGTTCGTTGGCTTCGACCGTGTCCACGCCCTGATCCTGCAGGGCATAGGCGCGAATCTTGTGTATCAGGCCGATACCCCGTCCTTCCTGATCGAGATACAGCAACACGCCGCGCCCCTCGGCTACGATCTGCTCCATCGCCGAGTGGAGCTGTCGGCCACAGTCGCACCGCGACGAATGGAAGAGGTCGCCCGTAAGGCAGGAGGAGTGCACGCGCGTGAGCACCTGCTCGCCGTCGCCGATCTCTCCGCGCACGAGCGCCACGTGGGTCTCGCCCGACAGGACGTTCTTGAAGACGTGGATGTCGAACTCGCCGTAGTCAGTGGGAAGCTTGGCCAAGGCGACGCACCGGACCGGCGGGAGCCGGAGCAGGGCGTTGGCGAATGCGAGCGGCCGACGAACCCAGGACATCATGGAAAGCACCTGTTCGTCTCGAACATATCACGCCAGAGGCCGCGAGGAACGCGGTTCCGTGCTGGCGCCAACGGTGAGCGGTGCTAGGTCGGGCGTTACCTGAGTCGCGGAACGTTCAGGTGATGGTGCCTTTCCTGCGCATCAAGTAGAGCCGCCGTTCGGCGCCGGCAATCTGATGGACGGCATCAACCTGAAAGCGGTCGGCGAACGCGGATTCGAAGGCCTCACGGGTGTAGCTCGCCGCATGGGCGGGTACGCGGGCCAGCATGTCACGGACCTGTGAGTCGGCCGGTGAGGGAAACTCCACGACGAGCGCGCGACCGAAACGCTCGAAGCACTCGGCTACCATCGGGAACGGCACCTGATTGGTGATGCGCAGATGGTGGACGAGACCGAGGGCCAGTACCAGATCCGCAGGGCCACGCTCGATGAGCGAAAGCCGCTCGGCATGACACCAGCCCATGCCGCCGCTCGGGTTCGCGAGATCCATCACCAGTGGCAGCACGTGTGGGTCCTGCCGTGTGCGGCAGTCGAGGAAGTGACGCTCAACGGCTGTTGCGTCGCCGTCGAAGGCAATCGTGTACGCCCCTTGCGCGGAAGCAATCCGACTGAAGGCGCCCGTGTTCGCGCCCAGGTCCCAGACGGTGCCGGGTCGTACGCGTTCGACGAACTCACCGACCACGCGCTGTTTTTCCGCCATGGCGTCTGGCGAGTAGTTCGTCCGATCGTAGTAGTCGGCCCATGGGCCGCCAGCGCCGCCGTCAGTGAGCGAATCGATCGCTGACTCGAGGTGGTCGATGAGTCCCATCATCGCGTGGCGCTTGAAGCCCGCGGCCCGGATCTTCGATGTGTTCAATCCGTGTCGAGACTGTGCCCGCGCGTGTAGATGTACGTGCACGAGCAGAGAGGGCCGAAGTCGCGTCCGCAGCGGTAAGAGCCGGCTGGCGAGGTCGAGCGGGACCCCGTCGATGAAGAGCCGCGACAGCTGCCCGAGACGGACTTCGGTGCGGCTCATGAGTGCGAGGGGAGCCAGGAAGTGCTGGCAGAACTGCCGATAGGCAACCCAGGGTGTCCCTTCTTGCCACTCCTCGAACGAGAGGGTGTCGATCAGAATCGGACTCGTACCCTTGAATTGAATGTTGTAGGCGCTCGCGTCCTTGAGCGTCATGCCGTGACCGATGGCAAGACGCTGTATGCGGAGGGTTGCGATGGCGGCCTGTTTCAGCTGGCTGAACGACCACTCGAAGGGATACGAGATGAAGGGAATCGGGTCGGGTTCGAGGATCTTGTAGCGTTCGTCCGGCCAGCCCAACGGCTCGGCAACTTCGACGTGCGACACCAGAAGAGACTGCGCCACGAGGGTGCTGTACAGCCCGCCCTGCAGCAGTCGATCGTAGGTGGTGGCGTAGCATGCATTGACTTGACGGAAGATTCGGCCGTCGCTCTTGAAGACTCGACCGCTCGGGTCGCGAAAGGATCCGGTGGAGGCGTCCGACGTCACAGATGGCCTTCCACGTCAGCGACCGCCGAGTTGACCGGCCGAGGCTTGCGTCGCAGACCCCTCGATTTCGAAGCCGGCAGAGCGGATGCGCTCGTGCAGCAACGCACGCGCTTCCGATTCGGGGACCGACGGTGTGTCGGCGCCCGTGTGGCCTGTCACAAGGCCCGACTCGACTTCGCCGTCGCGCAGACTGACGTCGAACCATTGGTTCCCCGATACCATCATCACCGACAAGACGCCGTAGTTCGGCGGACCGCTTTCACGCAGTAGCCGTCGCCCCGAGGGGCCGTCGCGCCGCTTCACATCTGACACACCGAAAATCCGGCGGCTCGGAAATAGCGTGGTCCCAGGCAGAAGAGACTGACCGTCCATCCACGTGGGAACGGTGACGCCCAGATACGACAGCATCGTGGGCGCGACGTCGGCGATCTGGACGTTCGCAGCGACCCGACCCTTCACGGCTTGCTTGGGGAACCGAATCATCAGCGGTACACGTTCGGTTATCTTCCACTGCGACGCGTGATCGGAGTTGATCACGATGATCGTGCGTTCGAGCCGTCCCGTCGACTGGAGCGCCTCGACCAGTTTACGGATGTTATCGTCGGTCTCGCGAACCTGGCTGTCTCGAGCATCGATGTCGGGGGAGGGGCCCCCAGAGAAATGTGTGCGATCGGGGACCCATTGGCAGCAGTGCGTGTCGAGTAGATGCAGGTGCACGAACCAAGGTTCCGGAGCCTGTTCGAAGTATCGAACGAGCGTCGTCACGCGGCGTTCGTCTCTCCATTGAGGAACGACCTGCCGGCCCTCGACGTGTGCGAAGGTGTCCGCCGCTGGAGAAATGGCGAGCAGGCGCCCGAGTCGCTCGTCGATTCGCTCGGCAACCGCCGAGCGAAAGACATCTGTCTCATCGGCGGGCGGGGCATCCGGATCGACTTCCTCGAGGCTCTGCCAACGATAATTCGCGGCGTCGAAGCCTCGTACGTTCGTATCTTCCGCATCCGCGTAGTGCCGCATTCCGATTTGCAGGGTGGTATACCCCAGTGCTTTGAGCAGGACGGGAAGGGTGCGGTTCGAGTCTTCTCCCTGGAGCACCGTCGGCGGAAACGTCACATGTGTCGTGAACGGTGAACGGCCGGTGAGCAGGGTCACGAGGGAGCCGTGCGTGCGGGCGGCATTCGAGAATGCATTTTCGAAGAACAGCGTTTCTTCGCTGATGCTTTCGAGAAACGGCGTCGTGGGCCGGGAGTATCCGTAGGCGGAGAGAATCGAGGCATCGAGTCCGTCTGCCCCCAGGAACAGGATGTTCGGTCGACTGGACGCTGTCTTCGCTCCCTGGAGCGACGGCAGGACGCTGGCGTCCGGGTCGCGTGGCAGCCGCCGCGACATGACCCAGGGCGACGCGCACAAGACGATGGCGGCGATTCCGACGGCTGCTGGAATGACACCGGGCCGGCGAAACCCCTGGCTCACCCACTCGTGCAACTTCCAACCAGCGATGGCTGCCAGGAGGCAGAGCAGCATCGTGTAGGCCACCCGAAAGATCTCGTCGGATCGGGCGATGCCAAAACCGAACACGGTATAGGTGAAGTTGTCGATCAGGACGAGCAGCAGGAACCCGCAGACGCCTGCTGCGGGAACGAGTGCGATACCGCGGACGCGCGGATACGCGATCGCCGACAAGAGGCTCGCTGCCGCCTGTGCCGCGAGGAATGGCAGCAGCGCCGGAAGAGGCGACTCCAGGAGCACCATGAGCTGCGAGCTGAAGGGCAGAGCCGACGTAGGCGAAGGCTTCGTGATGACGAACAGCCACTCAGAGAACAAGTAGGCGATTGCCGAGAGAGGCGCCAGGGGAAGCGTCGCTGCTACCCAACGCGCCGAAGAGTCGGGGGCGGTCAGGCCAGGGGAAGCCTCAGCGGTTGGCATCGTCGGCGAGGGGAGCAGCGGACCGCCCCAAGCGCCTCGTAATGCTTGCCCAGAACCTCCGGAGGGTGTACCCCGCGCCGAGGAGGCCGGCCAGCGCCATCTGCAGCACATAGCTGCCGGTTCCGGGGTCGATGTAGGCGAACAGCACAGGGAAGTCGGACATGGCTTTCCAGTGGTGTTATCGGCCCCAGGGAGGGGAGTCTTCAGGGTTCGCGGTCCCCGGCAACAGGAGGGTCGGTACAGCCGATATATGAAACGAATATGTCCGTCATCGGGACCCGTGCGTCCGCGACCGTCCCCTTGGCGCGCCTTCTCCTGACGGGCGTCCTGCTGGCCCTGGCCGGACTACCGAACCAGACTCCGCCGACCGCGGGCGACATTTCGAATGAAACAGTCCGGTGCGAGCTCGATCCCCCGCGGGACGTATCCGCACTGGAGGCCTGTATCGTGCGGGCGCCGCGGGATGTCGAGCTGCTACTCGACCTCGGCATGGCGTACGAGGCGGCCGGCCGATTCGAGAATGCGCGCGCGATCTATCGCCGGGCTGTGGAGGCGGATCCGCGTGACGCGGGGGCGCGAATTCAGCTCGGCGAAGTGCTTCGCCAGTTCGGTGACGTGGAAGGTGCCCGCCGAGAGGGGGCGCTGGCCGCCGAACTCCGGCCTCACGATCCGGTCGTTCGCGCACTCGTCTCGATCAGCGCCTCGGAGTCTTCGCGATGATGTCGCTCACGCACAGCGTGGCGCGGGCGCTCAACACCCTCTACTTCGCCGGCAGCAGCGTGTATTGCCTGCTGGGTTACAGCTCGTTCGCGAACGAACAGTTCATTCGACCGCAGCTCATCGAGTGGCTGCCGGGTCTGGTCGGCCATCATCACGAGCTCTTCTGGCTGACCGTGGTCGTGACACTGCCGACGCTGGTGCCGATGTTGCGGCGTGGTACGCCGCGCGTTCGCCTCGTGACGGCGACGTATCTCGGACTCAACCTGGCGGTTGGTTTCTGGCTCACAGCCAATCCCGTGCTTTCGATGGTGGGATCGGACGGCCGAACTCTGACGCTGGCGTTTCTGTGCCTCCTGCCTCCTCTCGCGCTCGCTGGCGTCGACCATGTCACGGTGCCGCCGCCGGTTGTCCGGCGTATCGACGACCGACGCCTGTTTGTTGCCTTGGCGACCGCCGCGGTTCTGGTATGGGTGACGTATGTTCTGTTGATCGCCTGGTACGCACCGCGCATGCCGGGCGTTGATCTGGCGCCCGCTGCACTTGCCGTTGCCATCGGCGTATCACTCGTGTCGCACTTGCTCTTGTTCGCCCTCGTGTACCTCGTGGTCAGCGCGGTACTGTCGGTCGCATCTCTTGCTCGTCATCCCTTGGCCGAGGTACTGGGCCTTGTCGGCATTGTCAGTCGTAGGACTGGCGGTGGTGCTTCAACGCGTCGTGGCCGCAACGCTGTCGTTCGGGAGCGCCGAGTCCTGGATCCTGTCGGGCTGGCTCAGTGTGGTCGTGGTCGCCGTGTGGTCCGGGCTCGTCTGGCAGCGGGTTGCGCGCACGAACGTCCCTGGAGCGACGTCCGTCGACGCGGGAGCTGTCGAAGCCGATTCCCTCGACATCTGGTTCATGCCATTGACCGGACGTATTCACGCGATCGCCCTCGTCGGCGTTCTCCTGCTGCCAGTCCTGGCGCTGGCACTGCGAACCACCGTGGAACACTTCGACTGGAATTTCTTGCTCCAGAAGCTCGGTGTCTTCGTGGTCTGGGTGGTGGCACTCGTCGGGGCCAGCGTTGTGACACGCCGGCTCGGAGGAGTCTGGCGCGTCGGTCGCGATACCTGCGGCGCCGTCGCGGTGATGATGATTGTCATCGGACTCGCGGGCGTGCCGGCGGCATCGCGGCTGTCGGCCTGGAGCGGCGTCGGGAAGTTCGATCCGGACTTCGCCCTCGATCGGGTACTCGGCGTTCGACGCCTCCTACCAACTCGTTCGCGATCTGCTCGAGACACGCGCAGGCGAACACGCCTCGTTCTACACCTTCTTGAAGGGGCACTCGACGCTCGGTCGCGTCGCGGCCGACCCCGTCGACGTCCGCTTTGTGGACTCGTTCGAGAGTAAAACGCCACCTCCTCACGTGTTCCTTTTCATCGTGGACAGCCTGCGACGCGACTACCTGTCACCGTACAACCCCAAGGTCACGTTCACTCCCGCGACGCACGCGTTCGCCGACGAATCAGTGGTCTTCGAGCGGGCTTTTACCCGCTATGGAGCCACTGGTTTGTCGGTGCCCTCGCTGTGGACCGGCGGCATGCTCCTGCACAAGCAGTACGTCAAGCCCTTCGCACCCATGAACGCACTGGAGAAGCTGCTCGACGGTGCGGGGTATCGACGGTTTCTCAGTGACGACCACCTTGTGACCCAACTCTTTCAAGCCTCGTCCTCGACGACGCTGCTCGATGAAGGGATTCAGGAGATGGACCACACCATGTGTACGACGACCCGCGAGCTACAGGCGAAGCTCGACGCGACGATGAGCGATCCGCGCCCCGTGTTCGCCATGACGCGTCCGTTGCAGTTGCATACCGCGCGGCTCGTGCGAGACCCAGAAATCGAAGCGTCCGTATACCCTGGGTTCGTTGCACGGTATGCCGCCCAGGTGGCAGCCGTCGATCGTTGTCTGGGTGACTTCGTCGGCTACTTGAAACGGAGCGGTCTTTACGACCGCAGCGTGGTCGTACTCACCGCCGATCACGGCGAATCGCTCGGGGAGGATGGACGCTGGGGTCACGGCAACGTGCTGCATCCTGAGCTGATGCGGGTTCCGCTGATCATCCACCTGCCGGCACATGCAGCATCGAGTCTGACGGTCGATCGTTCACAGGTCGCGCTCTCGACTGACATCACGCCGACGCTGTATGCGCTTGCAGGTCATCAGCCTCGCCGCCGTGGTGCGCTCTACGGGGAGCCGCTCTTCACGCCGAAGGACCAGCCTCTCCCGGTACGGCGCCGTGAGTCGTTTCTCCTCTCGTCGAGCTACGGACCTGGATATGCGATGCTGCGGCACAATGGCCGGACGTTGTACATCGCCGATGCCGTGCAGGGGCGGGACTTTGCGTATGAGATGGGACCCGATGGCGAGATGGCGCGGCAGACCGTCACCGACGTGATGCGAGCGGTCAATCGGACTCTCATTCGTGAGCAGATTGGCGCCATCGCGTCGGAGTACCGGTTCTCACCGGCGTGGTAGGCTCACGACGCTCAGATGGACGATCGTTTCGACGTGACGTGCCCCTACTGCGGAGAGCAGGTCGAGATCTACGTCGAGCCTGACGTGAGCGGGAGCTTCATACAGGACTGCGAGGTCTGCTGCAATCCGTGGCGGGTTCGCGTCGTGCGCGCCGACGGCGAGCGCTTCGTTGACCTCGCGCGTGCCGACGGCTCCGAGTAGGCCGCCCGCCAGGCACGCGCGAGGGTATTGCCGAAGGTCTGGTCCGAGCCCTACTTCTTCGTGGCGGTGAACGCTGCGCCCCCGCCGGCCGACCCGCGAATCGTGTTGCCCTGAACACGCCCGGTATAGGTCGTGGTGCCGACGGTGAAGGTAATCTCGTCGCCGTTCAGTCGACCACTGGTGATCGGCATGGACCCGAGTGTGCCCGATATCATCTGGAAGGTTTGGGTCAGCGTAAGCGCTCCCTGAGGCGTTTCCCAGGTTCCAGCCACCTTGGCCGGCACGATCCACAGGTGCGCCGTACACCAACTGTTGCATTCGGGGATCGTCTCGCTCTGGTCAGGTTGCCACTCTTCCATCGTGAACGAGTTCGACACGATGCGCGTACCCGGCCTCATGTTCAGGATGGTGGGGCGCAACTTCATGTTGATCGTGGGGAGCAGGAACATCGTGATGACCTGTGCCTTCGAGAAGTCGGTCTCAAAGAGGTCGGCCTTGATGAACGTGGCGCGCGCGGTGACGCCCGCGGCGGCGGCGTTGCGCGTGGCGAGATCGACCATGTCCGGGTTGTACTCGATCCCCTGGGCGGTCAAACCGCGCTTGGCCGCGGTGATGACCGTCCGGCCGTCACCGGACCCGAGATCCATGAGGAAGTCCTTTGGTGTCACCTTCGCCATGTCGAGCATCTTGTCGACGAGCGCCTGGGGCGTTGGCACCCAGACGACGTCCTTGCCGGCCTGCCCGACCTGGGGCTCGAACGGCTTGGCCGGTGCCTGTGTTCCCTGGGCGAGGGCCGTGACCGCAAAGACGAGGACCAAGCCGGTAGTAACAACGACCCGAATCTGACGTAGTAATCTCATGACCAGCCCTCGGCGGGATGCGCCCGCCTCGAATAAATGTGTGAAGGCGGGAGTATATCCCGAAGAGCCATTTTTCAGCGTGCGGTGAGGTATCATCTGCGCTGCTATTAGGAGGCTAGAGCCATGAGAAGGCGTGTTGACTCGAGCGCGAAGAAGAAGATGTGGGCCCTGCCCGATCGGCCTCTGCGTCGTGGCCGCGTACGTGGCCCTGGGCGCGCAGGCACCGGCGGTGCCGAACTATGTTTTCGATCCGGGCTGGCCGAAGCCGCTGCCGAACAACTGGAAGATCGGAGGCGTGACCGGCCTTGCCGTGGTGCCTGGCACCGACACGGTCTGGGCATACAACCGGCCGAACGACTTGACCAATCTCGAGCTCGAAAAGGAGACCGGGACGTCTGACTGCTGCACGCTTGCCCCCATCGATGATTCATTTCGACAAGGAAGGGAATGTCATCGGGTCCTTTGCCGCGCCTCAGGGGCACGGGATGGACGTCGACAGCAAGGGGTTTGCGTATCTCGGGCAGAACAACGTCCGCAAATACGACACGCGCAGCGGAAAGATGGTCGCTGAGATCCCGCACGCGCCCGAGACCGAGAACGGCCAGAAGTTCATGATGCCGCAGTTGCCCAACCATACGCCTGGGGTGGGCGGCCAGGGACCGATCGCAGGATTCCTTCCGCCGCCTCCCGGCGCTGCCGCACGCGGCGGTGGTGGCGGCGGAGGCAACGCGCAAGACCCGGCTGCGCAGGCGGCGGCCCGGGCGGCGTTCCGTGCGAAGTATCCGCCGACCACACCGATGATCGTCGGTGGGCTGGAGGAGATTCGCGTTGACGAGGCGAACAACGAGATCTACGTCCTCGACAACTACTTGAACGGCCGCATCCTCGTCTTCTCGCTCGACAAGTTCGAGTTCAAGCGGGGCTGGGGCGCGTACGGCCACAAGCTGAACGAGATCAGCACGAGCGAGGCCGACCGCGAGTACAAGCCCAACGGTCCCATGCCGAAGGAGTTCGCCGGGCACGTCACGTTCAATTTCTCCAACGACGGGATGGTGTACATCGCCGATCGCGTCGCGAACCGCATTCAGGTCACCGACCGGCAAGGGAACTATCAGGGCAAGGAGTTCATCCTCGCGCCGTACACCGGGCGCGGTGGTTCGACCGGCGGCGTGGCGTTCTCGCCGGACAAGGAGCAGAGGTATCTCTATATCTCGGACCTCACGAACAACAAGGTCTGGTTTCTGAATCGGGCCGACGGCAAGGTGGTGGGCACGCTCGGGAACATGGGGGACAACGGGGGACTGTTCTACGGGCTCCACATGATCGCTACCGATTCACGTGGCACGATCTACACGGGTGAGGTTTTTGCGGGAGAGCGCGTCCAGCGCTTCGTGCCGGCAAACAGCCCGCGCGGCAAGGTGCTACAGCAGCTGTCGAAGACTCCGCTGTTCTAGGTCTCGAGTCTCATGGCGACGCGGAGGAGCATCGCTCCTCCGCGTCGGTTCCCTTCTCTGTCACGCTCTTGTCACGCGCACGCTGAAGCGTGCGCTCTACATTCAAACACCCACACACGTAACACCACACGCAGGCTGAAGCCTGCGCTCTACATTCAATCTAACTGTTCGCAGCGCAGGCAGCACCTGTAGAGCGCACGCTTTAGCGTGCGCGGCAACAACCGCTGTGTCTCTGTGGCCCGTGCCTGCTAGAACAGCACGGTCGCGTCGATGAATATGCCCGTCCGCGGCGCATAGATCACCGCATGGTCATCGATGACGCCTCGCCGGTACTCGTGCGGCAGCACCATGAGCCGGCGCTCGACCGCCCACGGGAGCGGCTGAATCTTGCGCTGCCAGCCCGGAGGGAGGTGGCCCGTGCGGCTGTACTTCTTCTGCAGCCCCGGTGGGAGGCGGCGATACCGGGGCTCGTAGTACTCGCGCACGACGTGCCGGTCGCCGGTCGAGAACACAATCTGGACGTTTCCGTTGGCGTCGCGGCGATAGTCCCGGTAGTCATCGCGACGGTCGTCCCGTCGTTGCGCCGCGTCCGACGTGGCAATCCCGACGAGCAGGACGGCCGCCATCACGCAGAGTGCGGTTCTCATCACTCACCTCCAGGTGGGCTTGGTAGCCCGACAGCCGAGGCAGCAAGGCGCTTGCCAGAGGGGAAGTCTCTTGGAAGCGTTGTACTTACGAGGAACTCGCAGTCTCCCCGTGCCGAGGAGTGATGCCTGGAGAGGACGCCATTGAACTCCACGCAGAATGCGTATGGTGCCAACCGGTGCACCCGTGGGAATCGGCTGTGGCGGGCTTCGCGTGCGGCAAGACGCGCAGGCTGAAGCCTGCGCTCTACGTTTTCGGGTCGATGTATCGGGGTGCCTCAGAGCGGTTTGCGTTTCGACGTAGAGCGCACGCTTCAGCGTGCGCGTGTCCGCGGAGGCTAAAGCCTCCGCTCTACGCCGAATTGAAAAACGGTCTACTAGGGCTGCGCGACGACACCAGCGCAGGCCAGAGCCTGCGCTGGGGCGTGTGCGGGAACGGAGTCTGTCTAGTTGACCGGTGGGTTCTTTCGCTGTTCCGCCAGCAGAGACGCGTGGTTCTTCTCCATGTTGGCGACCCAGGCCTTGAAGCCCGCGGGATCGATGTACGGGTTTGTGGCGCCGCCGAGCCGCTTGTACTTGCCGGCTGGATCGAAGAACCAGCTGTGCGAGGCGAGGAATACATCGACCGGAAGCTTCTTGTACACCGCGATGCTCTTCGCGAAGTCGTCGGCGATCTCCGGATAGTTCTTGTTGTTGACGAGGCGCGCATCTTCCTGCAGCCCGCCGCAGGCAATCGCCAGGTCGTACATCCGGCCGCCGTCCGCCACCTTCATCGTCCAGGTCGTGCAGCCTCGCGTGTGCCCAGGGGTCAGATGCGCCGTCAGCGTCGTGCCGCCAAGCGCCACCGTCTCGCCATCCTTGAGCACGCGGTCGATCGGATGGGCTTTGCCGCTGGGCGCTTTCATGCCCTTGAGCGCCGGCACGTCCTGTTCCATGGCCATCACCATGGCGCCGCCGGTCAGCTCCTTCACGACGGCGTCGGCCTGCATGTGATCGGCGTGAGCATGGCTGCCAAGAATGATCTTGATGTCGGTCATCTTGAAGCCGACCTTCTCCACGGCCGCCTGGAGCAGCGGCACGGTCTCCTCGAAATTGGTGTTGATGAGGATATGGCCTTGCGGCGTCGTGATCAGGTAGGAGTTCAGCGTGCCCGTGCCAACCGAGTAGACGTTTCCGATGACCTTGTGCGAAGGGAACGCGACCCTATCCTGCGTTCGATCCTCCACGGTTTGCGCGAGCGCAAGGGACGGCATCGCGGCGACACTGGCCATGAGGATCAACGCTCGAAGGACTGAGGAAGCAGACATATACATTCTCCTGATGTTACGGCACGTGGGGTGTGAGCGCGACGCTATCGCAGGGGAAACCTAGTGTCAAGCGATCGTGTAGTTCAAGCGATGGTCGTTCACGCTTCTGACGTTCTCCGCTTCTCGGTTCGTGTTCAAGTTCGGTTCAGGTTCCTCGTTCGCGCTTCGACGTTCGAAGTTCAGAAGTTCGGCGCTCGGTACCTTCGATCCCGAACCACGAACCATGAACCCGGAAGCTCGAACTTCGAACCGAACCTGAACACGAACCGAGAACCGAGAAGTCAGAAGCGTGAACGACGGCTTCATCTTCTCACGCCGTCCTTGCCTCTGGTACCGGCGTCAGTACGCCTCGATAGTGCAAAGGGTCACTCGCAGGCACGTCCTCGACACGACCTCCGCGTTTGCGTACCGCCCTGAGCAACGTCACCGCTTCTGGCAAGGCGTACTGCTCACCGTCAAAGCCGGCCACGAAGCGGCCGCCGCGCACCTCCCCCCTGGCCTCGAGCGTCCGTAGCTCACGAACGAGACGCCACCAGGGTATCGGTATGCGCTCCCGTTCGACCGTTTTCCTGAAGACCACGCCACTTCGTCGCAGCAGCTGTCGCACCACGAAGTCGGACGACGACGAGGTGACCGCGTCGCGTCGTAGGAGAGACCAGCGTCCCACCGTGAGGGCGCGCCGCAATCGGCGCGAGGGCGGCACGATGAAGCCGCGAAGACCCGCAAACGCATCGGCGGTGACGAGTCCGCGCCCGGCGAGTTCGGCGAGGCCTGACTCGACCTGCGTCGGGATGAGCCTCGTCGCGGCAGCGAGCTCCTGGGGAAAGGCGGCGCCGCGGGTTGAGAGGGCCGCGAACACCTGGCCCGCGTAACCCTCGACCGGAGGCGGCACCTCGTCCGTAAGGCCGAGCCAGAGCGGCAGCTCTTCGCGTCGATAGAAGCCGATAGGTGTCACACGCACGGCGCTTGCGCCAGACCCCCACAGGCGTCCCCAGGCGAACTCTCCCGAAAGCGTGGCCTGGTCCAGCCACTCGCGACGATAGCCCCGTATGCGGCGGGGAAGGATGCCTGCCTCCCACATGACCGCCGGCGCCTCGAATCCAGCCAGTTGACCGAGAGCCTCCAACACACCAGCGGGGCCCTCCAGCTTGTGCGCCTCGTCCGCGTGTTGCCAGCAGGCAAGGAACATCAAGAAGTCGGTCGCGGTAACCGGCTCGATCTCTTTCCGCAGCCGATCGAGGGTGTAGCGATGGATGCGTGCGAGCAGACGCCGGTCGCACCAGGCCTGCCGCCCTTGAAGCCGCACACGCAGCACGGCGCCCTCGCCTTCGAGCTCGAGCAGCAGCGGATCGTCCCACTCGACCGGTCCGAGCGCTTCCAGGCGTCCCCGCAGCACGGCCTTGGGGTCGTGCGATGCATCGATCGCCTGCCAGCGGACGCCGTCGAACGTCACCCGTCCCTGCGCGCGCAGCGTGTCCAACCACGGCCGCCAGGGCGCTGCTTCGTCGGCCGTGACGTAGCCCATCCACGTCAGCGCTTCGTGGACCTCCTCGGCGTGCTCGGGGCGCGGCCAGGCCTCCTCTCGCACGCGGGCTACCGCCTCGGGATCGAGCTCGCCAAGTGAATCGAGGGTGCGTGAGTCCACGCCGCCTCGTCGTCTCATGACCGCCTGCGTACGGCGCTCCTCGAGCGGGGCATCGTCCAAGAAGGTGTAGGGCTGGGAGGCAAGGATCCCGCCCGCGAACACGGACGGCTCGGGCGTATCGACGGCGACTCGTGCAATCGTGCCGTTCTCGAGCCCGCGCAGCACCGCGAGGAAGCCCTCGACATCCATCGCCTCATGCAGGCAGTCGTCGATGGTCTGCCGGACGAGGGGGTGGTCCATCGGGACGGTAATGTCGCCGGGTGGAAGCGTTTCACCGCAGGCCACGACATCAGGGAAGGCCGCGGCAAGGAGATCCTGTGCGCGCATCCGTTGGAATCGAATCGGCACCGCGCGTCCGCCACGCGCGCGTTCGACGAGCAACGCGCGCGTGACGTTCCATCGCCATCTCGTCTCGAACATCGGCTGCGCCAGCACCGCTTGCACGAGCACATCACGTGCGGTGGCCGAGTGCAGATAGCTGAAGACGTCCTCGAGCGGAAACGAGTGCTGCGGTCCCAGCGACAGGACGATCGCCTCCTCGTTGGCGGCGGCCTGCAACTCGAAGCCGAACCCGACGCAGAACCGTTTTCGCAAGGCGAGGCCGTAGGCCCGGTTGATGCGACCGCCGAAGGGCGCGTGCACGACGAGCTGCATGCCACCGCTCTCGTCGAAGAATCGTTCGATGACGATCCGCCCCACGGTAGGAACCGCTCCGAGCGCGCGTACGCCGTTTGCGATGTAGGCGCGCAGGTCGGGGTGGCACCCGCCTTCTTCCCGGACCTCCGAAATGAGCGCGGAGAGTTCCGGCGTACGAGCGGGCGCTTCGCCGAGCCAGAAGGGGATTGTCGGGGGAGCGCCTTCCGCATCGGCCACCCGCACGACGCCGGGCTCCACTCGAAGGATCCTCCACGAGTGCGCGCCCAGCTGGACGATGTCGCCGCGTTGCGATTCGATGGCGAAGTCCTCGTTGAGAGCGCCGACGTGCGTCCCGTCTGGCTCGAGCAGCACCTGATAGTCGCCCGTGTCGGGGATAGCTCCGCCAGACGTGATGGCCTGTAGCCGAGCACGTTTCGTGGCCCGCAGACGGCCATGAACGCCGTCCCTGTGAAGGAGCGCGCGCCGGCCGTCGCTGTGAAGGGCGACAACGCCGTCGAAATCGTCGCGTGTGAGGTCGCGATACGGCCATGCGCGTCGGAGTCGATCGAAGAGCTCTCGCTCTTCCCATGGTTCAGGGACACACGCCGCGACGATCTGCTGCGCCAGAATGTCGAGCGGCGCCCGCGGGAGCGGCGTGCGGTCGAGCAGCCGTCTGTCCACGGCATCGAGCAGTGCTTCAGCCTCGGCGAGCTCATCGAGCGTGAGCGGGAAAATACGCCCCTTGGGCACACGCGACGGACCGTGTCCGGCCCGACCCATGCGCTGCAGGAACGTGGCGATCAATCTCGTGGCGCCGACCTGAATCGCGAGGTCCACGTCGCCGATGTCGATACCCAGCTCGAGTGATGCCGTGGCGACGAGCGCGCGAAGCCGTCCGGTCTTGAGCTGTTCCTCGGCCTCGAGGCGACGCGCCCGCGCCAGGCTGCCGTGGTGGCATGTCACGTTGTCCGTACCGATCCGTTCGCCGAGTCGCGCCGACAGGCGTTCTGCCATCTTCCGGGTGTTGACGAAGACGAGCGTCGTACGGTGCTCGTCGATGAGCGTCGCGAGGCGGGCGTAGATCACGTCCCACTGCTCGTGCGAGCACACGTGCTCGAGAGGAGACGCCGGGGTTTCAATCGCGAGGTCCAGCGTCCGCAGGTGTCCTGCGTCCACCAGGTCGCATTCGCGACCGGCGCCGACGAGGAAGCGGGCGACATCCGAGAGCGGGTTCTGTGTAGCGCTCAGTCCGATGCGCTGATACGGCCCGGCGAGGGCCTCGAGCCGCTCGAGCGAGAGGGCGAGATGCGAGCCCCGCTTGTCGCGAAGCATGGCGTGGATCTCGTCCACGATGACAGTACGCACGGAGCGGAGCATCTTCCGTCCGCCGTCGCTCGTGAGAAGGATGTACAACGACTCCGGAGTCGTCACGAGGACCTGGGGTGGTGCTTTCGACATACGGGCCCGATCGCGAGCGGGTGTATCCCCAGACCTGACGAGCACGCGAATGTCCGGAAGGCTCGGGTCAAGCGCACGAATCTGCTCGATCGGCCCGAGGAGGTTCTTCTGGATGTCATTGGCGAGCGCCCGCAGCGGCGAGATGTACAAGACAGAGGTGTCGTCGTGAATCGTGGACGTGAAGAGGCCGTCAACCGCGGACAGAAAGGCGGCGAGCGTCTTGCCGGATCCCGTGGGTGCAGCGATGAGCACGTGGCCGCCCTGCCGGATGAGGGGCCACCCCTCTCTCTGGGGCAGGCTCGGTTCTCCGAGGCGGCTCGAGAACCATTGCCGGACGGCTGGATGGAACGACGTGAGAGGCATTGCGCGATATTACGATCCCCGGTCCTTGCGGCTGATAAGACGGCCTGGAAGCAGGGCCGGCTCGCCCAACTCCACTCATGACACTAAGTGTCAGCCCAAGTGTCACATTTTAGGTCTCGGCGGCAGGTTCACGATCATCTCGTCATGCTTCCCAGCCGGCTTTGGTTCTGTAAGTGGTTGTCAACACAAGCGGTAGCGGTTCTCAGCCCGCGAAGGCACGGGGATTGCTCAATTGACGTGATGACAGAGGCGCGGCGAGTATCCGCGGCGTCGGTTCGGACAGGGCGTGCGCCCAGACATCAGGAGACCAAGGTGCGGGAAGACAATCGAGGCTTCACGTTGATCGAATTGCTCATCGTCGTGGCCGTCATTGGCATCATTGCCTCGATTGCCATTCCGGCACTCCTGCGGGCCAGGATCTCAGCAAACGAGGCGTCCGGAATCGGGTCGATGCGGACGATCAGCACCGCCCAGGCGACCTACGCGGCGACGTGCGGCGGCGGTGGATATGCAATCTCCCTGGCCGATCTCGCGATTCCGTCGAGCGGTGGGGATCCATTTGTTCCCCCTGACCTGTCGGGAGCGTTTCCCGGAGGGATACCGAAGAGCGGGTACGAGTTCACGATCACCGGCGGCACCGGAGCAACGGTGCTGCCCGACGGCGATGCGTGCAACGGCACTGGCTCCGAGTCGGAGTTCTTCTCGATAGGGGATCCGAGCGCGCCGGGCTTTTCAGGCATCCGCCACTTCGCCGTCGACCATACCGGCCATACCAGGCAGGATCTCGAGCAACTGGGAGACATGACAGACGGCGCGCCACTCCAGTAGGCACCTTCTCCGACTTTTGACTTCTCATTTCTGACTTCTCACTTCCGCCGGGCGCGCTCGTCGTTCAACTGCCATTGACCTTGGCAGTTGATGCTGGCAGAATGCCCGCTCTGAAGTCGCCTGGTCCCCCCAACCGGAGAGGTGAGAGAGTTCATCATGCTGACATTCCTTGGAAAGTTTCGCGACATCGTCCCCCTGTTGCTCCGCATCATGCTTGGGTTGACACTGATCTTCTCGCACGGTCTGCCGAAGATCATGGCGCCGGATCGGTGGGAACGCGAAGGACAGGCGATGGCGAATCTCGGCATTACTTTCGCGCCGGTCTTCTGGGGCTTCATGGCGGGGGCGAGCGAATTGGCTGTGGGCATCCTCTTCCTGATCGGCCTGGCCGTCAGGCCTGGAGCGCTCATGGTTCTGTTCATCATGTTCGTCGCGGCGCTCAATAACGTGGTGGCGGCGGGCGGCTTGTCAGGGCTTCAGGGCGGACGGTCGCACCCGATCGATTTCGCAGCGGGCACGCTTGCATTGCTGATCCTCGGCGCGGGCAAGATGAGCGTGGATCGCAAGATCGGTTGGGGATAGGTAGCCGTCGTGAGACTAACCGGGTCCGGACCTGAGGGGTCGGACCCGGTGGCGGCGCAGCTGTCCGTTTCCCCATAACTTCCAGGCGACGATCTCCTCGTCACCTGCCTGTGATCCTCCCGGTCTAAGATGTTCTCGGTCCCTGACACTGTGCCGATCGCGTACGCCGGGAGGTAGTGTGTTTCCCTATCACGATGAGAACGAGACCCAGCGCACGCCGTTCGTGACGATGGCGCTCGTCGCGGCGAGCACACTGGCGTGGCTGCTGGTACAGGGCGCAGGCAGCGGGTTCGCGTTGGCTGAGTCTGTGTGCAACCTGGGCCTCATACCTGGCGAGCTGACCATGTCGCTGGCGCCGGGCACGTCGTTCCCGATGGGTGAGGGAATCGCGTGTCTCACCGACCCTGGCTCGCAGATGTCGCATCTCGTCACGTCGATGTTCCTCCACGGCTCGTGGATGCACCTGCTCGGCAACATGTGGTTTCTGTGGCTGTTCGGGAACAACATCGAGGACTCGATGACGCGTCCTCGATTCGTGGCTTTCTATCTGCTATGCGGTCTCGCGGCCGCGCTCGCGCAGGTGGCAGCGGAGCCGGCGTCGGCCGTGCCGATGGTCGGTGCGTCAGGCGCGATCAGCGGTGTCATGGGGGCGTATCTGGTGCTCTTTCCGCGCGTGCGGGTGTTCACCATGGTGCCGCTCGGATTCTATCTGCACCAGATGACGCTGCCTGCCTGGGGGATGCTGCTCTACTGGGCCTTCCTGCAGTTTGCGGGAGGTCTGACGAGCCTCGCGTCGGAACAGTCGGGTGGGGTTGCCTTCTGGGCCCATCTCGGCGGATTCGCCGCCGGCGTGGTGCTCGTCAAGGTGTTCGAGCGCCGGGACCGCGTGGCGGCACACGAGTCGCATCACTGGCACCCGAGGAGCGCACGCTGACTAGCTGGTAGCCGGTAGCCGGTAGCGCGGTAGCATGCGCACGCGATCGCGCACGCTAAAGCATGCGCTCTACATGACTTGGCACGGATACTCGTAGAGCGCACGCTTTAGCGTGCGCGGATCCTAAATGCGCGTCAACCACCGCTGTCTACTTCGCGAGCGGGTCAGGCCTCAACTGGAAGTGCGCGGCGAACGGCCTGGTACCTTTGCCGCCTTCGATCAGCCACGGTGTGCGATCGCCGTTGGCGGCCCAGAGGCCGCGGCCTTTCCAACCTGCCTTCGGATCGTCGATACGCCCGTCGAAGCCCTTCGCGTAGAAGCCCAGAGGATAGGGTACCCGCAGGACGATCATGCGGCCGTCCTTGTACGCGATCAAGCCGTCGTTGAGGTTACCGGTGGACATCGGTACGTCGTTGCCGAGCCCGAACGTATTGTGCTGGTCGACCCACGAGTAGTAGCTGGACTCGGCACTGTTGTCGCCGATGCCCTGGAAGCCTGGTCCGGGGTACTTGTAGAAGCTCCATCCCTCCGGGCAGTGATCGCCCGTGGCCTTCGGGCCGTTGAGCGGTGCCTTGCACTTCCGTCGATCAAAGCTGCCCATGTGACCGCTCGCGAGCGATACCCACACCACACCCTTGCTGTCGATGTCGGCGCCACGGGGGCCGAATCCCGGCAACGGCACGTTGTAGACCTCCGTCAGCGTCGTCTCGGGTGGGTTGGCACCCGGGGCGATCCGCACCACGGCGCCGGGGTTGGAGCGGAACGAACCCCAGATGGAACCGTCCACCGGACTCGGCATCACAGCGTAGAAACCGGCGACCACGCGCTTGTCCTTGGTGGGATCCATTGGCTGGTTCGGCTCGACGTACGCGTCGCGCTTTCCGTTGCCATTGGTGTCGAGAATCATCGCCGTCCATCCCTGTGATTTCGCCGCGTCGCCCGTGGCATCGAACATCTTCGTGTTCACCCAACCGACCACCGGCCCACCACCGCTCGTCCAGAGCGTGTCGTTGGCGTCGTAGCCGAACTGCGGGTGGTGCGTGGAGAAGCAGGTGTCGACGAACGAGTACTTTTTCGTCTTCGGGTCGAATACGGCAATGTGCCGGACCGAGCGCTCCATCGGGAAGAGCTTCGCCGACGGGTGATCGGAGCCGGCCCTGCAGAACGCCGGCGTTTCAGCGCCGCGGACCGAAGCGGCAAGCCAGACCCTTCCTGTCTTGTCGAGCATCGAGTTGTGGTTGTTGGCTCTGGTCTCCCAGATCCGTTCCGCGCCCCAGTACGGCGATGGCGCCATCGGGTCGAGCGCCGCGGCATGCCCGGGTCCGAGGTTCAGCGGCATCTGGGGATCGCGCACCGGCAACCGGAACGACGTCCAGGTGTTCTTGACCGGGTCGAGGATTGGCATCTCGTCGGAGCTGTACCTCGGGCGCGCCGTAGAGCGGGCCGTAGGCGTTGACCGTGGGGTTGCGGCGGTCGCTCGCAATCAGATCGTGCAGATACTGCTTCTCGTTCATCCAGTCACGGAGCGTCACCACGATGTTGCGCTCGGCGCCCTGCGGCCGCTGCGGCGTGGCGTGAGGGAGCTCGCCTTTTGCGATGCGATCGGTCCAGTCCGCGAAGTTCTTGAATGCCACGCTGCCGAGGGCGGCCATCTGTCCAGCCATCTGTTGGCCGGCCTGTCCGGACTGCACGCGACGCATCCAGGCCTGCTCGGTTGACGCAAAGGTGCCGAGCGATGCGGGAATCGTTCGCGTGGACTGCTGTCCGATCTGGTGGCAACCGATGCAGCCATTGCTCCTCATCGAATCGAGCCACTGCGGTTGCGTCAAGGCCGCAGGGAGGCTGGGATTCTTACCGCCGAACTCGTCGGCGGCGGGAATCTTGAGCATCGAGTACCAGTAGATCGCGGGGTAGTAGTGAGCGGCCGCCGCGGGCGTGGGCGCTCTCGTGGCAGACAGATTGACCAGTCGTCCCGGCGCAGTGGTCATCTTGGGGCTGTCGATGAGGCCATAGCCGCGCGCCCACACGGTGTAGTTGGCCTTCGGCAGATCGGGCACCACGTAACCGGCCCTGGTCGTCCGTGACAACGCTCTTGATGTAGCGCACCTGGAGGTCGCGCGTTTCCGCGATCACCCAGACGCCGGCCTCTGGGCCGCTCGCGCCTGCGACCACGCCTCCGATGTCGTCGTCGATCAATGGCGACCGCAGGTCGGCCCTGCTGGGCGTTGGACACCAGGAGGAGTGCTGAGAGGAGCAGCGCCAGCGTGGCGGCGGCGATGGTGAACCGGCGAAAGTGGATCAAGTGCATCATCTGTGCCTCCAGCCCTCTGCGGGCCGTGGGTCGAGTTCGAAGCCGAGGATACACAACCATCCAGAGGCTGTCCATCCATTGGCCGGAGGGATCCCGATAGATCCGCTAGAATAGACTGGAATTCGGAAAGGAGGACAGCTCATGCACAAGCAATCTACGCGCGCGTCCGTTGGCATCCTGGCTGGCGTCGCGTTGGCGCTTGCTCTTTCGATTCCTGGGTACGCCCACCATGGCTGGGGTGGCAACTCGGAGCAGGAAACCTCGATGACCGGGACGCTCGAGGCGCCGGTGAGCTTGGCGGGGCCGCACGCCACGATGAAGATGCGGGTCGACGGACAGGTCTGGGACATCACGCTGGCGCCGTCGGGACGCACCTCCGGGGCGGGTCTCAAGGAAGGCATCATTCCGCTTGGTGCGACCGTGACGGTGGTCGGTCACAAGAACAAGACGGCGAATCGTTTCGAGATGAAGACCGAAAAGGTGACCTGGAACAACAAGGTCTTCGCTGTCTATCCCGACCTGCACTGATCTAGCCGCGTCCGGTGGCCGGCCTGCCTGAGTTCCTGGCGTGGATCGAGGCGTCTGCGCTCGGGGTCTTCATGCGGCAGTCCGGCCCCTGGACGTACGCCATCGTCAACCTCTCGCACATCCTGGGCGTCTCCACGCTCTTCGGTTCGATCCTCGTCCTCGATCTCCGTCTGCTGGGCTGCTGGCGTCGAGTGCCGCTCGAGGCGCTCTCTCGCGCGACGGTTCCCGTGTCGAGGGCGGGATTCGCCGTTGCGGCGACGACGGGCGTTGCACTGCTGTCGAGTAATGCCACTGAGTACCTCGGCAATCCGTTTTTCCTGATCAAGTTCCCGGCGATCGGCTTGGGTCTGCTCAACGTGTGGGCGCTCGGCCGGACGAGCGCGTGGCGCGCGAGGGGAGAACGCGCGCTTTCGGGATCAGAATTGCGACAGCTCGCAGTCATGGGTGGCATCTCGCTCGGCTGCTGGCTGACCGCCGTCAGCGCGGGGCGGATGATTGGCTATTGGTAGATTGGTAGGGGAGTGGGGAAGAGGCCCCGTCGCCCAGTATGCGAGCGCGGGCGCGAGTTCCTGTCGCTGTGTCACAATAGTGCGTTCGCCTGTCGGCGAATGTGACGCCCAGAGCACTCATCCCGTCCCCATCGTCCAGAGGCCTAGGACGCGGCCCTTTCAAGGCTGAAACCCGGGTTCGAATCCCGGTGGGGAGGACGCCATTCCATTTTCTGAAGCACCAGATTTCTCCAACTGCATGAAAGCTAAGCACGTTGGGGCGGTTCCAAATCCTTGCCCGCTGAAAGGCAGGCCCTCGGGAAAGATCGCCGTCTGAAGCTGCCGCCGCTGCTCCAGACCCGCGTCCACCCACATCTGCGCGGCATTCTCTAGTAGGTGCTCGGCGAAGCCGAGAACGCCCTCAATATCGACATTCTCGATGCGAGCTTCGTGGAGTTCCAGCTCCGCAAGCGCCAGCTTCTCGCGCATCCGATCGCGCTGTTGTTCGTAGGTGGTGCTGTCGATCGAACGCTGGTAGATGAAAGCCTCCTCCAGCCGCTCCAACTTGCAGTCTGAGCCCCGAGACATGCTCGGTCCGAAGCCTTTCGAGGTCTCTGGCTTGCACTTGTTCTGTCCGCCACACATCGAGCACGACCTCGTGGAAGAGACACATGTAGCCGGGGGCCGGTTTCAGACGTTCCAGGTAGGCTACGAAGAGGCTTTCGACGTCATCCCTGCGTCCCCGCACCCCGGAGCACTTAGGACAGTGGTAGTAGCCGTAGCGCTCGCTTCGACCCTTCGACCAGCTCCCGGTGATGGGCCTACGGCACTGACCGCAACGTAGGAACCGACGAAGCGGGAAATCTGCGCGATCCCGAGCATGAGTAGTGGGCTCGGTAGGCTTGCCAGCGAGACGGCTCTCAACCCGCCGGAACACCGACTCGCCGACGAGCGGTTCGAAGTCTCCCGACCGGTTGACTCCCCATTTCGGAACCTCGACCCTGCCGACGTAGATCGGGTTGCGAAGCATCGTGCGGAAAGACTGCAGCGACAGGGGGCCACCTTTGGATGCTCTGAACCCGGTTGCGTTGATCTGGCGAAGGACGTTGCCAACTGGCGCCCCGTCAGCGACGAGGGAGAAGGCGAGTCGGAGGCTTTCGGCCCGCGAAGGATCAGGAACAAGGCTCGGACCGACTTCTGCGCTGGAGTTCAGGTAGCCGAGAGGCGCCTTAAAGGTCCAGCGGCCTAAGTGCAAGGCCGCTCGCATTCCCGCCTCGGTGCGCTCGGCCTTCTGATCGTTATCGAACTGCGCGAAGGCAGCCAGAACGCCTTCCATCAGCTTTCCCGTGGACGAGTCGTCGATCGGCTCCGTCACCGAGCGCAGCGTGACTCCCAACTTGTGGAGCAGGGCTCGCAGAACGACATGGTCGTATCTGTCCCGGGCGAATCTGGTCACGTTGTAGACCACGAGCGCGTGGACGTGTCCCTTGTTCTCCCGACAATACGCGAGAAGCGCCTTCAGCTCGGTCCGGTCTGCAGATTTCGCCGACTCAGCCTTTTCAACGAACTCCCGAGCAACGGCGTAGCCTTCGCGGCGGCAGTAGTCGCGACAACCCTTGAGTTGAGTTGGCAGACTTAGATTCTGAGTCTGCTCCTTCGTAGAGACGCGGCAATAGATAACGGCTCTCATCACCGGTTTTAGCGTGACCGCGTCCGCCGCCTGGCTGCTGGCAGGTAGGATGCTAGAGCGGTCCGCGTTGCCTCTCCGCGAGTCATGCCTGCGTCGAACTCTAACACGGCTGCTCTCTCCTCGATTGCCTCTCGATCGTCGGTGGGGAGCAGGCGAAGAGCTGCGGACTCCACTTGGGTGCCGTCCGTCTTGTAGTGCGTCAGAGCGACGCGGGCATAGGAAGACATCTGATCCACTAGGCGAATCAATTCCGTATCCGAAAGATCGGTGCCCGACGCGCCAAGGAGACGCCGGCAAGTCGTGAGCGACAGCTGCGACAGGCCGGTCATTTATGGGACGGACCTTTCGCTCGCCTCGACAGTGACTGCCGCGATCTGACGGGCGCGATACGCATCAGAGCGATGTTCATCGGTGGCCCTGCAGCGTTGACGTCGGATCGACAGGGTTGCGCTGCTCCTCGATCGACCGACACATCTCCTCTACGTCGGAGCGAGAAAACAGACGGACACCGCCGGCTGTCTTGGTGGCACTCAGTCGGCCCATGCGCTCCCATTGACGAACGGATTGAGCCGAGACGCCCAGGATGCGGGCAGCCTCGGACGTGAGGACAAGATCCGAAGTAGCAGCGGTCGTGTTGCGCATGCAACATGCTACGAAAGCACGGATGCACACGGGTACCCCGATTGAGTGCTGCCGAGAGTCAGGCAGCGCACGAGGTGGGTCTGGATGGGTTGACCTGTCTCGGGGGATTGAACCCCTCGACCCGGATCGCAACCGCCGCCGATACTAGCTACACGGACATGAAGCTGATTACTACCGTGGGGCTGCTCGGGGTGATGGTCGTGGCTGGTTGCGCGAAGGCTCCCTCTCCTTCTGATCCGCGTGAACCGACCCCCTCGTCAATCGAAGTCACGGAAGACGTATCGCTCGAACCCTACGAATATGAGCGGGAGGGCAAGCGCTTCAGGGCAATCCTCCAGTTCTTCAACGATGAGGAGAAGGTTGTTATTCGTAGGGGTCAGCGATTCCAAATGATCAGCAGCGTCGGTCAAATGGAAGGCGGATGCCGTATTCGATTCGAGGGCAAGGATTACGAACTCGCGTCCTGTTTCTGGCAGGGGGGTTTTGCAGACAATCGGTCCAATATTTTCGTGGTCATTGAGAACTAGGGCCGCTAAGTCTGACACCCCCACGCTCACGACCACCACGAAGGGCCTTGGCACCTGAGTGCAGTAGACAATCTGGAAACCCGCCCCCGAGTGCATGACTTGGTGCAGGCGGTAGGGCAACGCCACTCGAACGCTGTAGACGACCCTGGGCCGCCTAGCTTCTTCGCCTTCTTCTTGGGGTTGTCCCGCGAGAACAGCAAGATGAAACCGACCACCACTCCACCCAATCCCATGGCAACCGGCACGACGATTTCGTGAGGTGAGCGAGCCCACAGGACCGTGCTCACGACAGCGAAGGCACCGCCAGCAATGAAGACCACCCCTAACCAGTGCCGGTCCTTGGTGGACCAGAGGCTCTTGACGTTTGGCGGGGTCTTGGCCCCGGTCCAGTATCCGGGGTTGTAGCGGTTTTCTGCCCACTCCTGATACTCAGCGATTGGATCGCTGGTATCCCGCCGAGACCACCGTTTCTTCACCGCTTCATCTCCGCTTTCTTTTTCGCCCCGCCACTCGAACGCATTCAACCAGCCGCGATACCGCTTTTCAATCCTTCTGTCGTTCGCCGCGCTCCTCTAGCACCTGACGCATTGCGATGGCTCCGTCCTTGGTGAGGTAACCGCGTGCCAGCCGAGCCCTAATCTCCTCGGAAGAAATGAGGCGCAATCGCTCCTTGTTCTCCTCGACCTTGGCGAAATCCCGCGCACGCTTCGAACTTGGTTTGGATGACATCACGGCTCGCTCAGTGTTTCGGCGTCCCTGGCTAGACTCACTACCCCGAAGGGTCTCCGTCCCCTGAGGGCAGTTCACGACCTAAAGGGGCAACGCCACTCGAACGCTGTAGACGACCACCCTCTCATCGCTTCTTCGCCGCCTTCCTTTTTGGTCTCACGGCGCGTGCGCCTATAACGGCTCCGACGACGCCGCCTACGGGTGCCCCGAAACCGAAGCCGACAATACCTGACAAGTTGCTGCCGGTAAGAAGGCCGTAAAGAACTGTCGCTAACAAACTCCCTACCACCGCTCCGGCAATGAGGCCAACGGCTGTCATTCCCAGTTCGCTCATAGCGCCGCTTCTAGGCTCGCAGGTGTGCTGCTCGCTCGCTAAGTAGGCCGTGTCGCACAAGGGGCAGATTGGCACAATCCGGTCCTACGGCGCGCACAACTCGGGATCGAAGATCGAGCAGTAAAGCTCGGGGAGGAAGAACACCAATAGCGCAAGGGCTAACAACCCGATCCATACCCACGGGCTGAACGGCAGGTTGCGGGCCATGCGTCGACGGATTTCGCGTAAAACTTGGCTCAACCCCTCCAACCCCGCTTGAACGCGACGAGCCCAACCGTAAACAACGCGCCGAACACGAGGATCATCGCTCCAAATAACGGAAGACCACGGACGAACGCCACCACGCTCATAATACCGCACATGACGATGCCAGCGTAGAAGTAGGGGATGTCAGACGACGTGAGCTTCTGCGGGTTCTTGGGCCAAAAGAGGGGCTCGCCCTTGCGCCAACGTTGCCAGACGTAGGGTGCGCCCGGATCAGAGCCCCGACGACTCCACAGACAACAGTTATGACGAGGGCTTGCCACTCTGGATAATCCCCGACCATCGAAGCTCCTCACTTCTCTTTATCGGACGAAGCTCACCCTTTCCACTTTTTCGTTTCGCTGGGCAGCCGTGACCGCGTTCGATTTCGAGCAGAAGTGCTGTGGGGTACGGCAGAGCGTCAGGGGGAGCCTTAGGATCGTTGACCTGTCTCGGGGTATGAACCCTACGACCCGGTAGCAACCGATACTAGTTAGGCGGACATGAAACTGACTGTAGTTGCGCTGCTTGGGGCGACTGTCGTAGCCGGTTGCGCGAAGCCTCCCGTTCCTTTCGATCCACCTGGACCTCCTCCCGCTTTCATGGTCGAATCCGGCACGCTTCAGGACTTCGCCGACTACCGATCCATCTGCGTGAGTGCCCTGGACCAAGAGGAAGGAACGGATCTGACTGCAGTGGCGGTCTCGGTATTAGTTCGCGAACTCCCAGACTTTTCTAATTCGTGCGTGGGGAGATATACCCTCCGAGTGACATTCACCACGGGCCATAGTTCATTTACCCACAGCACCGCGAGGGGTCCACGCTTCGGTTTCGGTCATATCGGTCGGACAGAACGGGATCTCTATCGGGTGGCTTGCGGAAGCGGCGGTAGTGGGCGACACCGGCGAAAATCGCGAAGAAGCCATTCGAAACGTCGCGACGTGGTTAGCCAACTTTCTGAAGGAGGCACGGGCCACAACGCAACCGCCTGCCGCTACCTCCTCGTGAGAGAGGCATCGCCGCTCGAACGCATGTCACCAGCCGCGATACCCCTGTTTCAACCGCCCGTGAGTCAGGGGCGACGAAGGGCGGTCGTTGCGTTGCTACTCACGTTGCTCGTGTCGGTTTCATGCAGCAGCAACACAGGGACCGTTTCGCTGTTCAATAAAGCAGAAGAGCCGATTTCTCGTGCGACCCTCACCATGTCATGGGGAGACACATTCGATGTGATCGATCTCGACCCCTCAGAGAGCGCTACGATCAACTATCGAGTCAGGGAAGGTGAATACCGGGTCGAGGTCGTTTTTCGATCTGGAAAACGTCTTGAGATGGACGGTGGCTATATCGCATCCGGTGTCGACTATGAGGATCAAATCACCGTGACATCATCGGAGATCCAGTTGACCCATAAAGCGGTAACTCGGTGATAGTCGCCCGCCCTCAACCCTACCGCTGCCTGCCATACCTCGCTCTGTAACAGTTCATCCGGTTCGCGAGTCACCGTCACCGACCCGCAAACAACCCTCTAACAACTCGGTCGACGGGGCTGCAAGCCCCTAGACCATCCTCACCGGCTGGATTCCGTTTGGGCTGAAGTTCGGGATGACAAAGGAATAGAATGCCACTCTATCGCTGGCCGATTGGCGGCCGGATGAAGCGGGAGGCATCGTATGAAGACAGCGTTGATCGTTGCGGCCCTGCTCGTGATTGCTGCCCCTTCGTTTGCCCAGGTCTTCGACCCGTCCCCACTGATGCCCGTATCGTCGCGGCGATGGAAGCGCGGAAGCGGATGGAGGCGTCGCCTGATCTGAAGGAGCTTGAGGAGCTGTTCGCGCCCGACATGATTGTGAACTCGCCGATCAATAAGGCGGTCACGCGCGCCAACGTGATGGAGCGGTTTCGGAGCGGAGCGATTGCCTACGAGCCCGAGAATGCAGAAGTGATCATGGAACTCGTCGCAGCCCGCGATAACTCTGTGGTGATGATGGGCGAAGAGGTGCTGACACCGACAGGCAACGCGCCACTCGCCGGCAAGCGCATTCGTCGCCGGTTTACGGACGTGTGGAAGCCGGTGAATGGGAAGTGGATGCTCGCGATCCGACAGGCTACTATTTTCTCGGTCCAGTGACACGCTAGCAACGTGGTTCGGGTGGCCATTTCACCCAATGAATACGGGCTTCCTCCGGCTACTCCGGCTACTCCGGCTACCCCGGGTGCCGGGGGTGTCACGGGCTTACAATCGACTCACCGTTCAACGAAAGGGCACGACGATGATGACGCGATGGCTACGCCAGCCGTGGGTCTCCGTGATCACCCTCGACGCAGTCGTCTACATAGCCGTCTTGTTGGTGGTGTTGATCGCCGCTGGTATCTGGCGCGTGTTGGGTCTGTGAACACCGCCCCCAACGCCGTGGTGCAGCTCGTGGGCTATGTCTCGGGGTATGAACCCCTCGACCCGGCACGTCGGCCCAGACTCACGATGAAATAACATTTCTTATCTGAGTCAAACCTGGACTGGACGGCAGATACCACGATGAGGCTGGTTCAACCGTCGCGCGAACACTTGGCGAGCTATACGGCTGCGCTCGAACGCGGTTGGTCGTCGGATCACACCCGCGGAATCGAGAGGACACGAGAGGAGCTTCAGCGAATTGCCGCCGACCCCGACGCCTTCCTCGCGAGCATGGACGACCGCGAGGCGAAGGGACCGCTGCTCACACTGCCAGACGGCTCTTATGTTCAGCGCCTGCCCGGATGGCAACGCTGGATGTGGGACGACGAGTTCGCCGGGAGTATTGGATTCCGGTGGCAGGCTGGGACGTCCGCACTCCCGCCGTGGTGTCTCGGGCACATCGGCTACGGAGTGGTGCCCTGGAAGGAAGGCAGAGGGTATGCCAAGCGGGCGTTGGCGCTTGTTCTCCCAGAGGCGCGTGCCGAGGGTCTCGACTACGTGGAACTCACGACCGACCCCGACAATCTGGCGTCGCAACGAGTCATCGAAGCCAATGGCGGCAAGCTGATCGAACGGTTCATCAAGCCCCCGCAATTCGGAAGCGTGCCCGGCCTGCGCTACCGAATCGACCTAACGTAACGACCTACCGCGAAGGGTTTATCCCCTGAGCGCGAGTAGACGACCCAGAGGGGCATCGCCACTCGAACGCTGTAGACGACCCCGCCTCTTATCCTTTCCAACCACGCAAACTTTCGGTCAGATTGCCAATCCACTAGCCAGATCGTCACAGTGCTTCAAAGCATCGATGTTTCGGGAGTAACTAAGAAGAGCGAGAGCAGCATCTAAAGGACACCACTGGTGGCCGTCGTGTTCGTCGGACAGCGTGGGCAGCGATGAGGAATGAACGTGAGCAAGGAAGGCGTGCTCCACGATCTCGCTCGCGCTTGCGTGATAGAGCGGACGCCATTCGTCTTTAATACCGAACGAGTATGAGAAGCCTACCGGTTCAACCCGTTGGGGATCGAGGCCGGTTTCTTCTTTCAACTCCCGAATTGCCGCGTCAGCAAGGCTTTCGCCGTGTTCAACACCGCCAGTCACTCCCTGCCAAAACGCACCCAGTCCGAAGTGGGGCATGGCGACTCGATGGAGTAGAAGATACTCGCGGTGCGAGTCAATGACGCGAACGGGGTAGACGAGAACTTGAAGGGGTTGCCTGAGCGACATCGCGCCAATCCTCCTTCGGGCTTGTAAACTATGCGGCTTTTGTCCCGCCTCCGTCCAGCAGCCCCACGTCAGCGGGCCTCCTATTCCGATCATCTCAACGGCGGAATCTGTCGCCGTTCTCTGGCAATCGCGACTCCCGCCGTGGCGGGAGTGCCATCTCGCAATACCGCTCTTGCGTGCTTGACCTAGCGCACATCTCTCCTCGAGGCAACCGTCTTGCCGAAGCTACGTGGTCATGGCTTTGTATGACGTGCCAAATCCGCTCGAATCGCATCAGCAAGTGCATCGGCGCTGTCGATGGGCTGGCCCTTCAGCTTGCCAGACATCTCCAGGATCGTTCGTCGTGCCGCGGCCTTGCTGGCGAACTTTACGCGCCTGATGCAGCCGTTCTCGTGCAACTCGAAACTCTCGATGGAGTTGGCGATCTCATCCGGCCAGTCTGCCGGCGCAAAGGGTTTGCCCTTCTCATCAAAGAGGAGCCGCGGGTCGGCTCTGGCATCCATCGAAACTCGCGCCAATACTTCGTCCCCATCCATCTGAAGGCCCTTCCAGCGATCTCCGATCTGCGTTGCCATAAATTCTTGGACGGCAGGCTTTATCAGGGTGCGACAGCCCTCGACTCGAGCTGTGTGCTTCGAAGCGGTCGGATGCGCTGCCCGGTAGGCGGCGGAAGCGTTGAAGCCGTTCGCGACGTAGTTGAGGCAGAACTCGTATTGCGAGCGGCTGAGGCCAGGCGGAGAAGGCGAGGTATCTACCATGTAATTGTTGCGTCCCGCCACGCGGGACTATCTCGGGTTCAGCTGACCGGATGCTCGTCCGGTCGTTCTGACCTTGTCTCTAGATCTGGTTCCATGTCGAGAGGGGATCACGTTAGCACCGAGCCAGCACCGATTGAACAGACGGAGGTGGGAGTCACTAGGCCGCAGATCCCGCGTGTTCGCGGAGTTGGCTCATTTGCTGGAGGAACGACAGGATGTGGTTCCAACTCGGGATGCTTGGGGACAGGAGTCGCTTCAGTTCTGGACGGTCAGCAGTTTTCGCCGACTCTCCCTCCTCGATGAACGTCTCACCGATGGCGTAGCCGTTACGCTCGCAGTATTCAGAGCAGGCTTTCAGCTGAGTCGGCAAACTCAGATTCTGAGTCTGTTCCTTCGTGGATACGCGGCAGTAGAGGACAGCGGTTGGAGTCATTCGAGACCTAGGATCCGGGCGAGAGCGAGACGCTCGGCCTGTGACCGAGAAAGTCTACCCTCGAACTCCATGATCGCCGCGCGCTCCTCGAAATCGGCTCGCTGATCAGCTGAAGAGAGCCGTTTTTTATAGCTGTTCAGCCAGGACGATAAGGTAGTAGGATTTGCCCCGTGTGGCGTCAGTCCACGAGGAGGTGTGCATGACCGCGAAGGCCGCTCGTGTCCTCGTCCTTGCAGGCTTGCTCGCCGGGTCGCGGCCCTTTGATGCGCACCACGCGTTTTCCGCCGAATTCGACGCCGACAAGCCTGTCAAGCTGACAGGCTCGGTGACAAAGCTCGATTGGACCAACCCGCACGCCTGGATTTACCTCGACGTCAAGGACGCGTCTGGTAAAGTCGCGAACTGGGGATTCGAGCTCGCGAGCCCGAACGGACTGATGCGGAACGGCTGGACGCGGTTTTCGTTGAAACCCGGCGACATCGTCACTGTCGAAGGCTTGCGCGCCAAGAACGGCTCGACGAACGCCAACGCCCAGGTGGTCGTGTCGAGCAGCGGTCGACGTCTGTTCGCGGGGGCGGGCGACGCGCCACAACCGTAACGGAGGCCGACCTGATGCGGCGATTCACCGGTGCAGCGGTCATGATCGCCGCCCTTTCAGTTTCAGTGTCGGCGCAGTGGCCCAGGCGTGAGCCGCCGGGGGTTCCCAAAGGCGCCGACGGCAGGGTGAATCTGGCTGCGCCGGCGCCGCGGGCGCCCGACGGCAAACCGGACATGGGAGGCATCTGGGAAGTGTCGCCGCGGCGCGAGGAGCCGGGCACCGCGCCGCCGGGGCGTCCTCCGCTGGCGGTGTTCGCGAACATCGGCGTGAATGTCCCGGAGGGTCTGCCGTTCCAACCGTGGGCGGCGGAGCTCTCCAGGAAGCGCGTCGCGAATCAGCGGTACAACAACCCGGACGCGCTGTGCCTCCCGCAGGGCCCGCTTGAGTACCACTTGGATCCGCAGCCTCGAAGATTATCCACACGCCTCGCAAGACGTTGATCGTCTACGAGTCGAATTACGGATGGCGGACGATCTACACCGATGGCCGGCGCCTTCCGAAGCAGGGGGAGCCGCAGCCGGACCTGGCACGGGTACTCCGTGGGCCATTGGGAGGGCGACACCTTCGTGGTGGAATCGAACAACTTCCGCGGAGTGCAGGGCGGCAACGCCGCCGACGCGTGGTTGGACCAGATGGGCAGCCCGTACACAGATGCCTTACAGCTGACAGAGCGATTCCGCCGCGTGAACTTCGGCAACATGGAGATCGATGTCACGATTGACGACCCGAAGGCGTACACCAGACCTTTCACGGTCAGGGTCGAGCACCGGATCGTCGCCGACGGCTGGGAGATGACCGAGTTCATCTGCCACGAGAACCAGAAGTTTCTAGAGATGACGGGGCGGGCGCCTGCAAGATAAGTCACAAGGCACAACGCTGTAGAACTGCGGTCACTCAGAACGTCGTCAGGGCTGGACCGTCGCATAACGGATCTTCCGAAAAGACCGCTCATCTAATCGTGCCTGGAAATCAGCAGGCGACCGCCTGAAGATGGCCTCGGCGGGCGTACGTGAGAAGCGGTGTGTCATGGGTCATCAGGCGATAACCGTATTCGCGGGCCGTTGCTGCCAGGAGGCGATCCGTGGGATCGCGAGGCGTTCTCGACGCTGAGTTCATCTCGCTGGTCGACGCAGTCGCAAGCCTCGTCCCTCGGCCGGTGAAGGCCGAAGAACAGCCTCTGAGTCCAACCGAACAACAGCCGCCATCCGGCAGGAGTCTGGCGACGGCGCACAACCTCGTTGGGCGCGTAGACCCTGTCGCGACAGAAACTCTACAGAAAGGTGGCGACCGAGCCCACGGGGCCTGCACTCAAGCTGGCAGAACCAGAGAGTGGCGCGCCGCAAGTATCGGATGGCGGACGAGATACCGCGCACGCAGCCCGGAGGTTCTCGAGGCGAAGATACCTTGTGGCGCTCGCAGCAAATGTGGCAATCCTGGCAGCGGCGGGAGTGGTGGTAATGAGGATCGCAAATCCCCCGCCGTCCTCCGATCCACCGACAGATAGTTATCAATGGAAGTCGCTTCGTGCGGAAATCGGCGAGGGCAACCCGCCTGGTGAAGACGTCAAGGCCCTGTACGCGTCATCCTGGTTCCATACGGTCGTCAAGCCGCGAGTCCTGCTCGGGCGCTTCTTCGCACCAGAAGAGGTGTCGTGGAGCCCAAAGGGATCACCGAACTTCGTTCTTCTCAACGAGCCATACTGGACGCGTCGATTCCAGGCGGACCCGGCGGTGATTGGAACCGGCCTTCGGCTGGACGGCTCTTACTTTCAAATCCTTGGCGTCGTGTCCGCGCCCGAACGATGGGACCTTGTTGAGCTATTCCTTCCTGTACGGGCGGATCTGGCGCCCTGCTTCCCGTCCAATAACAGTAATAGCCCGTGCAGCTGAGCCGGCACTCCGCGCCTTTCGCCTGACGGCGAAGCCACACGGGCTACGCTTCGACACCGCCGGGCAGAGTCCTGCGCGGCTGCTCGAAGATGCCACGCGGTTCGAATGGAACCTGCAGCCTATTTCTGCTGCCGCTGTCGCGCGCGGTCCCGGCGCTGCTGTTCGATCGTGTTGTCGGTGGCCTCACCCGGGTCCAGCATTTCCTTGCCGTTGGGCAGCACGATGCGCTTGAACGCAACCCGGGCGGAGCCGGTGTGCGTGGGATTCCCGCTGATGGTCAGCCGGTCGCCAACGGCGACCGTCTTCTCCGTCCAGCCGTGCCTGGTGAGGCTCAGCAGGCCGGGCATTTCCACCGTCCAGGCGACATGCTTGCCAGCCTTGTCCACCACATCGACGGTCATCATCGCGTGCGGGTTGACCAGCCTGAAATCGGTGAGGGTGCCCACGATCGTCACCGTCTTCGACCCATCGTAGACAGGCGAGAACGCGTGGGCGGTTACCACGCGGTACGGCAATGCGAACAGAACGACCGCGAGGAGCAGGGTGACGATAGGCGATATTAGGGCATCCCCGTGGTTGACGGATGACCCGTTATGCGTTGTGCGCCCCCCGACACAGC
>CAWHBF010000034.1:0-83492 GCA_963827515.1 uncultured Acidobacteriota bacterium
GACGTGTTCGACGTCGCGGATCTGGCACAGCGATGCGGCATCAGTCGAAAGACAGCCTACAAGTGGATTGACCGTTTATGCGGCTGGCGGCCCCGCCGGCCTCGTCGATCGATCGCGGCGCCCCGCGTGTTCGCCGCACGCCACGCCCGGGCGCATCAGGTCGCGGCCCTGCTGGACGTGCGACGGCACCATCCAACCTGGGGAGCCAAGAAGCTCTTGAAGGTGGTGGCCACGCGGCAGCCGACCTGGACGCTCCCGGCCCGGAGTACAGGTGTGTGACTTCTTGGATCGCGCCGGGTTAATAGCGAGGCCGAGGGCACGCCGACCTGTCCCGGCCACCCCGGTCGCCCGATAATGCCGATACGGCTCCCAATGGGACCTGGACGGCGGACTTCAAGGGGCAGTTCCGAACCCGCGAGGTGAGTCCTGCTATCCGCTGACCATCGTCGATGGCGGCAGCCGATACCTCCTGGCATGCCACGGCTTGCTCTCGACTGCCATCGCCGGCGCTCGGCCCATGTTCCTCCGCCTGTTCCAGGAGTCCGGGTGCCGCGGATCATCCGAACCGACAAGGAGTGCCCTTCGCAACACGGCGCTCGGGACGGTTGTCGGAGCTGTCCGTCTGGTGGATTCGGCTCGGCATCCATCCCGAGCTCATCGACCGCGTCACCCCAACAGAACGGGCGGCATGAGCGCATGCACCGGACTCTCAAGGCGGAAACGACCCCGACCTCCGAGCGGCAATCTCCGCGCGCAACAAAGCCGCTTCAATCGGTTCCGCCAGGAATATAACCACGACCGCCCTCACGAAGCACTCGACCAGAAGACTCCCGCGACGCCCTATCTACCCTCGCCGCGCGGCTCCCGGCAGACTGCCGCCCATCGAATATCCCGGCCACTTCGAAGTCCGCCTCGTCAGTCGCAACAGCGGCATCCGCTGGAAAAGCGCTGGGTCTGCGTCACCCACACGCTGGCGAGCAGTACGTCGGACTCGAGGAAGTCGACGATCGACTATGGACGTATACTTCCGGCCCTCAAACTCGGGAGCATGGACGAGGGCGCAAGCAAATCGAGGCACAAGGGCCGCTTTGTCCGAAAGACAAGTGTCACCCATGTCCCCCGACTGATACTGTTACCTATCTCCCCGGCCGCTCATTGCGCTCTTCTTCGAAATCCTTGAAGAACGACGCATCAATTTCGAAGGTTCGGCGAGGCTTGAGGCCCAGTTCGAGTTGCTCGAGCATCGCCACCAGTTTCTCGCCGTCAACAAGCTCAATAACGGAACCCCGTCACGAACGGCCTCTCTTCGAGCGTCCGCCGTGAACGAGCCGGTTGTCGAGGTAGATCCCCTTGTCCGCCCGACCCATCATCGCGCCGCGGAAGTCACGCACACCTGCCCAGGACCGACGGTGCCTCGGTATCGTTTGCACTGAAACAAGACCTTGAAGCTGACGAGCGCGTTGACCTGTAATATCCCGATTCCGTCGATACCACCGTCTCCACTCCGCCCGGTGACGGTGACTTCCTTGAACCCGGACTCTCGCAGTAGGCGTTGGCAGAACCGCTCGAAGCCTGCCGCGGGCGAAGCCATGAGCTTCGCCGGAGACTTCCTGCGCATGCATGAGAGCTGCGGGCTCTTCGACTTGCTCCGGTGTGGTGCTCTCGATCAGCCGCGGTGCCCTGGTCGGTCTCGTCAGGCTCTTTCTTGGCGGAACATCGACGAAACATCCCGAAATATTTCTAAGTATCTAATGGGCGTAGAGCGAGGGGATGGGAACGCAATTTTGTCAGTCAAGCTCCACACGCCGCGACGGGACGAGTGGATAAAGCCGCCCTTCAACAGGTAGAACCTTCGCCAGTGCACTTGATTCTCGAAACAGGGGAATGCCGCTCGCCATGGGATCCGCCTGTTCCTTTTCGGACAGGCCAAGCGCTTGGACGATCCAGTCGCGAACCTCCTAGGTCGGACCGGACCCGCCAAGCTGTTGGAGGGCGTCGATCGCCGGACCGAAGTAGCGAACGAACTGGGGCGCCTTGACGGAGCTCTTTGATTTCGCCATCGTTTCAAATCAAGCGGTCTAACGCCGGGCATCAGCCGCGGCGCTGTCACGTTCAGCCGCGCCGTCGGCTGCATGCCAGGTTAGGCCGTTGCTGCATTCCAATGGATGTATTTTTACATCTCCGTACCTGCCAGCCACCTCGGACAATTCGCCTGCTGACACCCCTGCGGCACGGACAGAGAAACGACTTCCCTGCAATTTGTGCACAGAACCCCGGACGGCCCTGCTCGTCCCTGTCGACACAGAAGAGGTCGTCGTTCGGTCGAACAGCGACAACCTTGGCGCTTGCTGTTGTGTCGCGGCCAGCTGCTCGCCATGGTGTGGAGACTGACTCAAGGTCGCCTGGAAGCTGACTCTTCCCAGCGCTGGAACCCACCACGGTCTTGTTTGTCGGTTCAATCTCAACGCGCAGCTCTTCCCAGCGAACCTTGCAGGACCGGACGGGCATCTCGGACTAGCCGCTCTCGGGCGCTCAATGTCCCTGAGCCAGCTTTGACTTCAACGAACACAATTTCTCTCAGGGCTTTTTCCTGATCCAAACCGTCAAACACGACTAGAATCAATCGGAGTGCCCAAGGAGACTCTTCGTCGCGAGGGGTTGTATTCGAAAGCAGGGAAGAATGGTGCAATGTGTTCCGTCACCTTTCCTGCGATCACGGACTGCGAGCGCTGTTGCGCGCGTCTGCTCGAATGCCGTCCTCGGCCTCGGTTTTCCAAGAGTCGACCAGCAGCCGAGCCTGGACGTCTTCTTCAATAGCGTTCAATCGAATAGTGTCAATCTCACGCTGCCGCCATTCGTCGAACTGAGTCTTGGCCTTGTCCTCTACCCGTCCCGACAGTTCTTGAACCTGGTGCAGGAGAGGGTCCAGTGCGCGTCGAAGCTCGGCTTGTGCGTCCGACCGCGCCTGGGCAATGTCCCAGTCCAGAAATGAGAGTATCCTCGCCTCCCGTGCTTCCGAGCTTACGGACTGCAGACGCAGGATCAGCAATACGACAATTCCTGCAGCGACGATTAACCAGAAACTGTCCATGCCTCGTCTCGTTTTGGCGCACGGCCCGCGTTCATCAGCGGACGCTCACGATGATGCCGACCGCCGTTTGGCGGCCTACTGGGCCTTGTATCCACAACCGTGAACAATCTTCTTGATGCGCTAGCGCCCAGGCCAGCTCGAATTTCTGCCCGAAGCTCGGTTTCGGAAGTATCACGAAGTCGGGCGACGTGAGAGCGAGAGGTGCTCGTCGATAGTGCAGATGACAACCCATATCAATATGGATTGTAAATAGCGTCGATTGACTCGCTCGCCTGATTGACCCTGAATCGAAATACAGGTTCGCCGTCCGACAGAGAATTCGCCGGCGTGCCCATCCCCAGATGGAAGAGCCCCCATCGCCCGTCCCGATACATCACATCAATAAAGTCCTCACGAATCGCAGCCGAGAAGGCGCAAACATCAGGGAAACACTGATTCGAATCCAACTTGGAAGAACTTTCTGACCGGTTACGGCTGTCCTCCCCACGATAGAACACCGCGCAGCCCTGGAAGCCGCCAAACCTGATTGAAGTCCTCCGAATCCCGCGTGCTCGTGCTTATTGAGAATGTGGCCGCAATCGATGAGCCAACCACGCACACGGTCCTCGTAGACGTCGATCCAAAAATCAGCGGCGTGCCCGATTGGAGTTTTTCGACCGTGAACTTCGGACTGATCTTGATGATGCGCTTCATTTCAAACTAGTAAGGCCTAACGTTCCAAATGAGCCGCGTGCCGCTGCGACGGGATCGCACTGGACCGTCAGGCGCGACGGCTCCATTTGGTTGTTAGGCGGCGCATCATCGAACCTCGACTTCGACCGCGAGCACTCTCGCTTGTGCTACCACGATTCACAACGCGGTGTAGACCGCCGGCAGAGATGAAAGCCCATTCACCAGAACGCGTGAGTGCTTTCGCGGGTTGCCGGCCCTGGCTATCAACGATGACCTCGCCAGACACCAGAATCGCGACCACCGTCGGTGCTTGGAACATGGCCGGCTTCGGTCTCGCCGTCGAAGCGCACGTCGTAGACCTGGAAGGCCCGTGTCTCGTTGACCAATTTGGTAGCCGGATAGGACACCGGTGCGACCCGCGACCAACCGCTCTGTCGTAGATTTTCCACGCTGATCACGTGATAGAGATTCGTCCCAGCTTGATGTCGGTGGTACTGGGTTGACCAGCGTTCGCGTTCACGCCAACTTGACCGGATAGGCGTGAAAGCCAATCGCCCCAATCTCCGCCAACGGGCAGCGTTCGGATATCGCAGCCGCTGATGCACACGATCGCGATGTCGTTCGCATGAACATGATCAAGGGTGGTGTCACCGCCCTCAATATTGACGTTCAGGACGCGGAGCGCTTCGTTCTCGAAGACGACTGGATGTCGAGGTTCGAGATGAACGGGTACCTGTGCCGAGACCCTCTGGCACAGGCAAACGCAACGAAGCAGGTCCAGGCTATAGCCGCCAATCCTCTTGGTCGATTCCCAAGTTCAAAGCCATCTCGTTCCTCGGCTGCCTAGACAGTATGGCTGTTGGAGCAGAGACCTGCCTCACGTAGTAAGTCGTGGATTACGCGACGCCGATGAGGGCGACGCGCAGCGCCACATACAACGGAGGCAGGTCATGGCGAAACGTAGCATGTTCGTGGGGATGGATGTCCACAAGGAATCGATCGACGTCTCCCTCGCCGAGGATGGGCGAGACGGCGAGGTGCGTCACTATGGGGTGATTCCGGGCGACCTCGAGGCGGTGGCTAAGGTCGTGCGGGCGTTGCGGGCGCCGGCCCGTCGGTTGCGCTTTGTCTATGAGGCCGGCCCGTGCGGGTTTGGGATCCACCGCTATCTCACCGGGCAGGGGGAAGATTGCGTCGTCGTCAATCCCTCGAGCATGCCGAAGCGGAGTGGCGATCGGATCAAGACCGATCGGCGGGATGGCGACGCGTTGGCCCGGTTGCATCGCGCCGGCGAGCTCACCGCGATCTACATTCCGACACCGGATGATGAAGCCCTGCGAGATCTGGTGCGCGCTCGCGAAGACGCGGTCGGCCTGAGCACCCAGGCCAAGCATCGCTTGAAAGCGTTCTTGCTTCGTCAGGGTCGCCGCTATCCGGGACGCCCCGGATGGACGCGCCCGTATCGTCGCTGGCTGGCCGACCTCAGTTTCCCGCTCGCCCCCCAGCACATCGCGCTGCAGGAATACCGCGACACGATCGAGGAAACCGAACGCCGCGTCGAACGGCTCACCGACCAACTCCGGCAGCAGACGCCGGCGTGGCGCTGGGCGCCGGTGGTGGACGCGCTGCAAGCGTTGCGTGGTGTCTCATTCGTCACCGCGGTCGGCCTGGTCGTCGAAGTGGGCGACATCCGACGCTTCGATCATCCACGGCAGCTGATGGCGTTCCTGGGCCTCGTGCCAGCGGAGTATCGAGCGGGCCGAGCGTCCGCCGCGGCGGGATCACCAAAGCGGGCAACCCGCATGCGCGGCGGTTGCTCGCCGAAGCGGCGTGGGCGTATCAGGGCGTGCCGCGGATCGGACGCCAGATGTTGTACCGACAAGAAGCATTGCCGAAGCCCGTCTGTGACATCGCGTGGAAAGCGCAGCTCCGGCTGACGTCACGCTTTCGCAAGCTGGTGGCCCGCGGCAAGGCGAAGCCGAAGGTCGCCACGGCGATTGCGCGCGAGCTGACCGGCTTCATCTGGGCGATCGCGCGGGAGGTGCCGCCACCGCCGGCGTAGCGATGCGGCGATCAGGTCCGTCAGGCCGGCGGCATCGCGGCCACGTGGAGAACCCTCGGAAGCGTTATGGACATCAGCAGCATCGATACGTCCGTGCCTAGGGCGAGGCAGCTCCGCGACGAACCACAGTCTGGGCGGTACCCAACCCGCGGATATCAGCAGCGTCAACCGTCGCTAGAACGCGGTGCCGCCGACCAGACGGACCTGACGAACGCAGAGCACGAAAGAGCGTGCTGAGAAAGGGACTCACAACCGTGAGGTCGGGAGGAGTCTGCCCATTTGACAGATCCCAGCCATATCAACGTTTCGCGCTGAGCCGCAGCGCGAACTCCGCGCTCACCGCCGCGCTGTCGGCTCCAGCGCGGGGTTAGCCAGCTCTACGGTTACTGTCTTACAAACTTCACAAGGCAAGGCCCATACGCACCTCAGGTCTATGATGCTGCCCTCGCGGTCGACCGCGAGACTTCGCACCACCAGTTCCCTGCTCCGGATCCGGTATGAATCCCACCACGCTCCCCGTCCAGAGCACGCGCAATACGGATACCCATATTGGGTCGCTTGGTACGTTTGAATCAGTCGCGTACAGCAGGTCGCGCCCTCTATAGATGTGAATCCCGCTTACCCGACCGAACTGTCGCCAACTGTCCAAGTAGGTTCCGTCTCGATCGGAAACGTGTACACGTTCGTTGCCGCGATCTGCGACGAACACCCGACCTGCGTGAATCGATCGCGAGGCCGTGAGGCGTGTCAAGTTCACCGGGATTCGTGCCCTTCTGTCCCCATGCGCCAAGGTACGCACCATCCGACGAGAATTTCACGATGCAAGCATGGAACTGCCTTCATGCCCGTCTGCCACGAAAATATCCCCGTTCGCGGCGACCGCAACGTCCAACGGCTCGTTGAACGTGTTCGGCCCATCTCCCTTCACACCCTTCGTTCCCAGCGTCATCGTAATAGTGCCATCCAATCGGAAGCGGATTACCTGGTGAGCGCCCTGGTCCACGACCCAGATGTCGCCCGACGAATCGACATGTGCTCCATGGGGGGATACAAACTGACCTGCGCCCCAGCTTCTGACAATACGACCGGCGGCATCGAACCCGAGAACAACGACCAGTGATTCCTCACAGGTAGGGCCGCCGCCGCGGCGTTCGGCCAAACCACGCTCTTCCATTGCAGATCGACCTCCACGCCGTCGGTCGTACCCATTGCCTGCCGTCGGCAACTGAGCCCACCGCTCGATAGCTCGAAAGGAGAAGGACGCTGGCGCAGCTTGGCCGAACACTGTCGGGGCAACCACCAAATGAAGGCGGAGAGGCCCAAACAAGGCGATATGCGAAGGATGCTTCACGATGTCGATGCGCAAGGTCTCGTTCCTTGTGAGCTCGTGTCCGGCTAACGGTCCGATTGAGCCGCGGCGACTGGAGCCTGCAATGATCGGAGGCGCTCGCCACCGACGGCTCCAATCGGCGGTTAGCCCGCTCACACGCCATCAGTGCCGATCCGAACATCAGTGACCGGCAATCGCGTGTCCAATCGCCCACGCGGTAGTCTGTGGTTTGCCATGAATAACACGGCGCCTGCCAGCAACGATGCTCCACCACCGACTAATTGGGGTCCGGTCGCTCCTGCGAGCATCAGCATCGATGCGGCGATGGCCAGCAACGGTATCGTTGCGCGAAAGGGAATCATGAACGACGCTGGTTTGACTGCACCCGCGAAACGCGCTTGACGCAGCCGGAGAGTCGACGCGCACACAGCGATATACACGACGAGCCAGGCGATCACGCTCGCAACAGACAGCACGACAAACGATCCAGACAGCGCGAGACCCAATGCCACAGTCGTGGTGAAAGCGATCGCGTTCGCTGGAGTCGGTACCGTTGATGAATCGCGCCAAAGAAACGCGGAAGCTGACCGTTCGCTCCCAGGGCGAAGAGCATGCGTGAACCCGTCAAGACCTGGCCGACGTTGCCGCCGGTCATGGAAATCACCGCACCCGCGCTAATAAGTAAGGCCCCGGCCCCTCCCATGAACAGCAACGCTGCGTCGGCAAGCGGGGTCGTCGCGAGCGACAGATCCGGATGGTCCCTAATGCGACCACTTGCACGAGCGTCATGATGATGGTGACAGCGATGATGGTAGTAACGAAGGCGAACGGCAGATGTCTGCGTGGGTCCCTCGCCTCTCCGGCCGGTACGCTGATGACTTCATAGCCACCGAAGGCCGCCACCAGTAAGAGCGCTGCCGTTGAAGCCTCGGTCAAGGAGACAGTACCGAATGCTGTCAGTCGGCCAGAGTCGATGTACCAAAGACCCGCGATGATAAAAACCCCGAGCGGCAGGAGCTTTGAGATAGTAAGCAGATTGATCAGGAACGCGCTCTGCCGGACTCCCCGTATGTTGATCCATCCCAGCGCCAGGGTTATGGCCGCGATCAGTGCTCCTCGTCCGATGCCGGTTGTCGCCGCCGGCCAGTAGAAGCCGAGAGCCAGGGCGATCGCGTTGACGACGGCAGCCTGGCTCGTGACGCGGGTGACCCACTGCATCCATCCCACCTCGAACGCGACGAATGGGCCGAAAGCAGCGCGCGCGTAGAGGTATGGACCGCCGGTCGCTTCGAACCGGCTGCCCACCTCGGCGAAGCACAGCGCAATGAGGAGCGAGGTCACGCCGACCGCCACAAAGGCAATCGGGCTCCAGCTTCCGACCTGCGCCGCGATCTGGGACGGCAAGATGAAGATGGCGCTGCCGATCACTTGATTGATCCCGATTGCGGTAGATCCCACTTTCCCAGCTCGCGCAGCAACGTCACAGGAGCGAGCGGTGAGACGGCAGGTGCGGGACCGGTTACGTTCATCATGCCGACCGAGCTCTCAAGAGCGGCTGACCGGGTAGCGGGTTAACGTCGGGATGAGCCGCGGCGGCCGCGTCAGACCTGCGCCGTCGGCTCCATCGCAGGGTTAGCCCGCCCTTATATCCAGAAGACCGTGTTCGAAACTCCTCGACCGACATCAACGGCGCGGTTCGATGGATCGCCCGGTGACAATTCGGACAAAGAAGAGCGAGGGAATTCTAGAGGTGGGTTGTGACCAGGCTCACAGCATCCGCGAGCGGCCGACGGTGGTGAACCTCGCAGACGTCGCCGGAAAGGCCTGGATAGACCTCGCGGACCAAGAAACCGCACGCCTCGCAGACAAGCTGCCCATCTGGGCGACGCATCGCATCCCGCTTCGCTCCGTGCTAGACCTCTAGATCGCGTTCTCGTCTGAAGTGGAAGAACGAGGCGGATCGCCTTGAATCGCTGCAGCTCCGGGATCGGGAGCGATGGGCAATCGAACTGCGGTCTTCGGACGGTAGGCCCACGCCCCATGTTGTTGCTCGCAATCGAAGATGGCCCAAGGCAACTACCACCGTAATGTACTAGAGAACCAAGCGACCATGTTGGAGGCCGCAGCGCGGTCGTCGTCCCATGCCGGCCGTCCTCCTCGCATTCGCGACAATTGCCGCCGCCTCCAGATAGCCGGAGACAGGCGGCCACGATCGTATCGTGTCCGACGAATCCGTTTGCGTCGCCCTGGAATCGGATGATCGAACGGGCGATAATCGGAATGTCGTCGTGGCGAAATGATGGTTGCATCGTATTCCGTGATGGAAAATTCCATGTGGCTAACAATCTGCCGCTCAGCCGCGAGCGGCATTAGCGGGTCACTTCGAACCACCTCGACGTCGCGGCGCCGCTCGCCGGCTGCAGCGGCTTGTTTGAGGCCGCTCATCACTCGAGCCTCAATGCCGGGTGGCTATTTAATTGGGACTGGACGGTCATTTGCCCATGCATTGAATCCTAGATAGTAGCCTCCCAGATACACCGCAAGAAGTCCCGCGAACACAGCAGGTTGTCCCCGTGATGCCAATGAGCCCGTAACGGCGCGTTCGCGGAATAGCAGCAAAAACTTGGAGACGACCCCACCAACAGCATCATGAATGCGGCCTGCTGCCAGACCAGACCCGCGAGATAGCCGCTGGTAGTCCGCAACACGTTATTCGGCAAAACCTCCAGCACCGAACGCTAGGAATAGCAGTGGTCGACGCACGCTTCGATAGGTGACCCAAAGGCGGCCAAGGCCCAAGACGAGCAACGCTGTCACGCCAGACGACCACGACCAATATGGCTATCCCAAACGGATCGTCGAATGTGCTTTGGCTATTCATTCGTCGCGATGGGAATAACGGCCTAGACAGTATGGCTGTCGGAGCAGAGACCTGCCTCACGTAGTAAATCGTGGATTACGCGACGCCGATGAGGGTGCCGCGCAGCGCCACATACAACGGAGGCGGGTCATGGCGAAACGTAGCATGTTCGTGGGGATGGATGTCCACAAGGAATCGATCGACGTCTCCCTCGCCGAGGATGGGCGAGACGGCGAGGTGCGTCACTACGGGGTGATTCCGGGCGACCTCGAGGCGGTGGCCAAGGTCGTGCGGGCGCTGCGGGCGCCGGCCGTCGGTTGCGCTTCGTCTATGAGGCCGGCCCGTGCGGGTTTGGCATCCACCGCTATCTCACCGGGCAGGGGGAAGACTGCGTCGTCGTCAATCCCTCGAGCATGCCGAAGCGGAGTGGCGATCGGATCAAGACCGATCGGCGGGATGGCGACGCGTTCGCCCGATTGCATCGCGCCGGCGAGCTCACCGCGATTTACATTCCGACACCCGAGGATGAAGCCCTGCGAGACCTAGTGCGCGCTCGCGAAGACGCGGTCGGCCTGAGCACCCAAGCCAAGCATCGATTGAAAGCGTTCTTGCTTCGTCAGGGGCGCCGCTATCCGGGACGCGCCGGATGGACGCGCCCGTATCGTCGCTGGCTGGCCGACCTCAGTTTCCCGCTCGCCCCCCAGCACATCGCGCTGCAGGAATACCGCGACACGATCGAGGAAACCGAACGCCGCGTCGAACGGCTCACCGACCAACTCCGGCAGCAGACGCCGGCGTGGCGCTGGGCGCCGGTGGTGGACGCGCTGCAAGCGTTGCGTGGTGTCTCATTCGTCACCGCGGTCGGCCTGGTCGTCGAAGTGGGCGACATCCGACGCTTCGATCATCCACGGCAGCTGATGGCGTTCCTGGGCCTCGTGCCATCGGAGTACTCGAGCGGGCCGAGTGTCCGCCGCGGCGGGATCACCAAAGCGGGCAACCCGCATGCGCGGCGGTTGCTCGCCGAAGCGGCGTGGGCGTATCAGGGCGTGCCGCGGATTGGCCGCCAGATGTTGTACCGACAAGAAGCCTTGCCGAAGCCCGTCTATGACATCGCGTGGAAAGCGCAGCTCCGGCTGACGTCACGCTTTCGCAAGCTGGTGGCCCGCGGCAAGGCGAAGCCGAAGGTCGCCACGGCGATTGCGCGCGAGCTGACCGGATTCATCTGGGCGATCGCGCGGGAGGTGCCGCCACCGCCGGCGTAGCCATGCGGCGATCAGGTCCGTCAGGCCGGCGGCATCGCGGCCAGGTGGAGAACCCTCGGAAGCGTTATGGACATCAGCACCATCGATACGTCCGTGCCTAGGGCGAGGCAGCTCCGCGACGAACCACAGTCTGGGCGGTACCCAACCCGCGGATATCAGCAGCGTCAACCGTCGCTAGAACGCGGTGCCGCCGACCAGACGGACCTGACGAACCAGAGCACGAAAGAGCGTGCTGAGAAAGGGACTCACAACCGTGAGGTCGGGAGGAGTCTGCCGACTTGACAGAATCCAGCCATATCAACGATTAGTAGACCGCCAGCCCGCGCCTAACCAGCGGCCACCTCGCACCCTCGTTGGCGGTCGTAATCTCCGAGTCGGTGGCGATTGTAGCCGAAATCCCACCGGCTCTACCGCGTGGTTACGCGCGAAGCTCATGGTGGAAACCGCCAGCCACAGAGCGGCTCTGGGTGGTTACGCGCCAAGGTTGGCGCGTAACCACGCGGGCTGAGAAAGACGTGCGGCTGTGAACGCTTTGCCAGCCTGATCGTTCGAGCTGGTCGCATATGCGGTGCCTCGCGGGTTACCCGCGGGCCCCCGTGCGTATCCACTTACAGCCGGTCCAGCGGACTCTTCACGCCCAACGCACCACGCTCCAGCACGTGGAGATAGTCATCGTCGTCCGCACGTCTCGGTGGCCGAGCAGGTCCTGCACCGTACCAATGTCAGACCCGGCTTCGAGCAGGGGCGTGGCGAACAGTGCCGCAGGGTGTGCGGCCCAACCCGCTTCGCGATGCCGGCCACCCGCGCCGCGTGGGCCACCGTCTTCTGTACGATGGATCGTGCACGTGATACCGCGACGGCGGCCCGAAACGCACATCCCGGCAGATCCGCGTTGCCGGAACACGAACTGCCACCCCCACTCCGTCGCCGCCGTGGGGAACTTGCGAGCCAGCGCACCGGGCAGGACCACCCGCCCGAACCCGCGCGCCAGATCCGCCTGATGGATCCGGCGTACATCTGCCAAGGTGTGGCCGCCAGCGCCTCCCTCGCCGCCGCGGGCAGCATGGTCATCCGGTCTTTCGCCCCTTCCCCTGCCGCACGATGATCCGGTGGCGATCGAAATCGAGATCCTTCACGCGAAGCGTGAGACATTCCTCCAGCCTGAGTCCCGCGCCATAGAGCAGCGTGACGACGAGCCGCACGCTCCCGCGAGCGGCTTCGGCACGCCGTCACCTCGTCCCGGCTGACACGTAACCGGCAACCGCTCAGGCGTGCGCGCTCGCACAACCGGTGGAACGTCACCGATCTCGATCACAAGCACGGCCTTGTAGAGGAACAGCACCGCGCTGAGTGCCTGGTTCTGTGTCGGGCGCTCGCCTCTCGGTGCCCCGCCAGCCAGCTCCGAAACGCCGAGAGGCGGCCGCGGCCAACCGCTCGGGATGAACCTTGCCGTGAAGAGGCGACGTAGCGCCGGATCCAGTGGACGGTACGCCGTCGGTCTGCCGGCTGTAGTGGCGCACGCGGATCGCCTATTCGCGAACCCAATCGAGCAGCCTCGGTGTCTTGCCGCCGTCCATGAGACCAGTGAGCGCGAGTATCGTGCCAGGAGGGCGGCAACCACGGGTTCCGCCCGATGTCGGGCAGACCGTGTCGAGCTGCCCGCGCCAGACACATACCAGCCGAGGGATCATCGCTCCAGCACGCAGAATCCGTCGGCGCCACGACAGAGGTGCGCCGAAGGCACGCAGCGGAGCCACAATCCCGCCGCGTCAGCCAAAGAACCGAGAAGGGCGTATCGCGACGTGTTTGCGGTATGGAACGTAGACGGCCGCGCAGGCCGCGTCACGAGCCAGGTAGACCGCCAGCTCGCGCCTAACCAGCGGCCACCTCGCACCCTCGTTGGCGGTCGTAATCTCCAGAGTCGGTGGCGATTGTAGCCGAAATCCCACCGGCTCTACCGCGTGGTTACGCGCGAAGGTCATGGTGGACGTGGGGCTGTGAAACGCTTTGCCAGCCTGCGCGTTCGATCTGGTCGCATAGCGGTGCTTCGCGGGTTACCCGCGAGCCATCAGCGATGAGGGAGACCTCACGTTGGCCGCAACTGGGTGAGGATATGGACGCGGTGATTCGCGCCTTCGCCTCGTCGAGAAGGGGTCGAACCGCACTGAACGCGTGCGCGCGCTGCAGATACTGTGTGGCTCTACTGCTGACCCTGACAGAGCGACACGACACAGACCGACAGAATATTCCGGTTCACCGGCGGCACCGGGAGTCCCTTTTCGACCATCAGCTCACGGATGAACTTCGCCGTCTCGGGGTACGAGATCGCGCTCTGCACGCCGGCTCGCACCAGGCCGTCCGCATAGTCGAGCGCCTGCCAGGTGTGACCCGCGGCGGCCGAGCCGGTCTTGTCGGTGTCCCGGCTACCGTAGTCCCGCATTTCCAGCCGGGCGCCACGTTCGACCAGCAGCCGCACCACCTCGTTGCGCCCCTTGAGCGCCGCACCCATGAGCGCCGTGCGCCCGTCCATGTTGGCGGCATTTGGATCGAGACCCAGATCCAGCAGCATCCCCACCGCCTTCAGATTGTCCTCGGGCGACCGCTCGTAGGTCACACCCTCGACCCACCCGATGCCGCCCGCGGTCGTCAGGGCCGTATCGCCGTAGGCGGTCGCCATCTTCGGATCCGCGCCGTGCTTGAGCAGGAGCGCCAGCAACTCCGAATCGCCAGACTGTGCCGCGCGGATGAACGCGGTGGCGCCGTCCTCGAAGAACCACTGCATGGTGAAGATGGTCCGGGTCAGCGTGTTCTCCCTGACCTGGGCGTTGGGGTTGGCGCCCTTCACCAGCAGACGCGTGATGATGTCCAGGTGATCCAGATCCGGCTTGGGAACCGGATAGTCGCCGCCCTCGATATTCCGGTTGTCGGTCGCGAGGTACAGCGGGGTCCAGCCCCCCTTGTTCGCGATATTGGGATTCGCACCCCGATCGAGCAGCAACGCCGCGAGGCCGTAGTTCCGGTTGTTGACGGCCGTGAGCAGCGGCGTCCACGAATACTCGGTCGTCTGATTCACATCGGCGCCGGCATCCAGGAGGGCCCTGGCGGATTCGATATCACCCTCACGCGCCGCAAACGTCAGGGCGCTCAGCCCGCCGCCTCCACCGCCCACGAGACCGGCGACCGCCACCTCTGAGTCGTCTGCCGCAATTTCGACGACTTGCTGTCTCGGCTGCACGCCTGCCGGCGTGTCGCGCGCGGGTGGCGGAGCGGGTGGCTGCTGCTGACGCTCCCACTCGAGCTGCTGCTCGTACGTCCTCCCCGCGGCCGCCGCGCGCCGGCGCCGATCCTGGGCCGCCTTCACATTGGTGGTGTTCACGCGGTTGGCCACGTAGTTCCGAGGCAGGCCCGCCCCGCCAGACTTCGCGCGTGGGTCCGCACCGGCGGCGAGCAGCGCCTTGACCACTTCAGGATGACGCTGCTCGGCGGCCCACATGAGCGCCGTGGTCACGCGGAGGGTCTCGGTCGCGTTCACGTCGGCGCCCGCGGCAACCAGAATCTTGACGAGTTGAGGGTTGCCGCTGCGCGCCGCAAACATGATCGTGGTTTCCCCGTTGGGTCCACGCTCCTTCGCATCCGCACCGGCCTTGAGCAGCCGTTCGACCATCGGGACACTGCCGTACAGCGACGCCATCGCGAGCGGGGTCACCCCTTCGCGGGTTGCGGCCTTGACGTTCGCGCCAGATGCGATGAGCAGGTTCGCAGCCTCGAGGTCGCCACGATAGACCGCCCAGTGGAGCGCGGTCGTGCCGTCCACCTGAGACGCGTTCACGTTGGATTTCTTCTGCAGCAGAGTGCGAACCGCGGCGGCGTCGCCGCGCATCATCGCGTCGGCGACGTCGCTCTGCGCGGCTGCGTCGGCAGCCACGCCGATCCAGAGCAGCAGCACTGCTAAACCACGAAGGCCACGAAGAACACCATATCTATGGCGGACCTTCGCAACCTTCATGAGCTTCGTGATCTTCGCGATCTTCGTGGTTAACATCGCGTCGGTCACAGGTTCGCGAGGCGCCCTGTGCTGTCGCCCTGCTTGTCCTGATTGATGCCGTACATGTCCAACACGTTCAGCAGCAGGTTGCCGGTCGTCACCGTCTTCCGCTCGTAGTTGAGATGGCGGTTGCCCTGGAGCTTCCCGCCGGCGCCCCCGACCAGGATGTGCGGCACGTCGAAGTGATGGTGCTGATTCGAGTTGCCCATGTTCGTGCCGTACATGATCAGCGAGTTGTCCAACAGGTTGCCGTCGCCTTCGGGGATGGACCGGAGCTTCTCCGCGAAGTATGCCAGCGTCGAGACGTGATAGCGGTTGATCTGCGCGTAGCGCTTCATCTGCGTCGGATCGTCCTGGTGGTGCGATCCACCGTGGAAGCTCACGCTCGTGCCGCCGTCCGGGAACAGCGGGCTGCGTGGGAAGGTGTAGACGCGGCTCGTCAGGTCGCGTGCGCCGAGTACCGTGGCCACGCGAGTGACGTCGGCCTTGAATGCCAGCGCGAGCAGGTCGTAATGCAGCTTGACGTGCTCGTCGAACTGCTCCGGAACACCCGGAGGCAGATCCATCTCCGGCAGGCTCGTCGAGGTCTTGGCCGCGAGCTGAATGCGCCGCTCGATCTCGCGAATCTCATCGGTGTACTGATTGATCGTTCGCCGATCCGCCGCGCCCACCTGACTCCTCAGCCGCGAGAGCTCCTCGGTCAGCGAGTCCAGAATGCTGCGGGTCTGCTTCATGCGCGCCGCGCGGACTTCCGGCGTGGCGCCGCTGCCGAACAGGCGCTCGAAGACGACCTGCGGATTGAGCTCCATCGGGAGCGGTGCCGTCCGCATTTCCGCTTCGGTGGCGGGCGTCGGCAGCCCAACCCACGAAATCGAGTTGGTGTACGAGCAGCTATAGCCCTCTCCGCAGTTGCTCGAGCTCGAGTTCGGGTCTTCGAGAGCGAGCTGCAGCGACGGCAGCAGCGTGTCGCCGCCGATCTTCTGCGCGATGATCTGATCGATCGTCGGACTGAACACCGTGGCATCGGCCGCGGCGGTCTTCCGCGGCTTGTTCGCGGTCAGAAACGCCGCCGCTACCCAGTGGTCGGATCCCGTCGTCCCCTCTGGCGGCTCCGCCGACTTCGACCAGAGTCCGCTCAGAACGGTCGTCCTGTCTCGCACGCCCTGAAGCGACTCCAGGATGTAGGGAAGCTGCGTGGGCAGCGCGCCAACGGTCGACGGTTCCCATTGCCCTGGTGCCATGCCGTGCGGAAAGAACACCCCGACGAATCGGGTCTTCGGCGCGGCGGCCGTCTGAGCGATCAGCGTGCTGGCAGGCACCATCGCCTCGATGAGCGGCAGCGCGAGCGTGACGCCGGCTCCTCGCAGAAACGTTCGGCGCGGCAGGTGTCTCTTCGTGATGAACGACATGGCTACTGACCCCCTCCATCGGTGACGACGCGGCTCGCGGTGGTTCCCGCCGGCTCGCCATCCTGTTGGAATTTGGAATTCATCTGAAACGGTGGGCTCTTGACGATGCCCATGACCAATGCCGAAAACCGCGCATTCGGACTCACATCGCGCGCAATCGAACGCACCAGCGGCATGTCCTGATACTCGACGCCGCGACCGAGCGCGTAGGTCAAGAGTTTCTCCACGGTCACGCGAACGAACTGCGGCGAGTACCCGGTCAGCCATTTGCGCAACGCCACCGGCCCGTCGATCGTCGTGCCGTCGAAGAGCTGTCCCGACGCGTCGACGGGGCTGCCGCCATCAAGGCTTCGCCACAGACCGACGGCATCGAAGTTCTCGAGAGCGAAGCCGATCGGGTCCATCAGACGATGGCACTGGATACAGTCCGCGCGCACGCGATGATCGACCATGCGCTCACGCATCGTCGGCTCCCGCGCGTTGCCCCTGGAGTCAACCGCCCGAGTTGGCAGTGGTGGCACATCCGCGGGCGGATCCGGCGGACTCACTCCCAGCACGTTCGTCAAGACCCACTTGCCGCGCGTCACCGGCGACGTCCGCTCGGGCTTGGACGTCGTCATGAGAAACGCGCCCTTGCCGAGCAGTCCCCTGCGCGACTCCATGCCTGGGCCAAGCGTGACGCGGCGGAACTGGCTGCCGGTCACCTGCGGGATCCCGTAATGCCTGGCGAGTCGCTCGTTGACAAACGTGTAGTCCGAGTCCAGAAGATCGAGGATGCTGCGATCCTCGCGCACGATGCCGTCGAAGATCATCTCCACTTCGGTCCGCATGGCCTGACGCAGCGGGTCGTCGAAATCTGGATAGATCAAGGCCACCGGGGCAAGGCCGTCCAGGCCTCGCAGGTTCAGCCACTGCCCCGCGAAGTTTGCCGCCAGGGCCTTCGAATTCGGGTGCTGCAGCATCCGGCGGACCTGCTGCTCGAGAACGGCCGGATCCTTGAGGCGGCCCTGACGCGCGACCTCCATCAATGCCTCGTCGGGCCCCCGGCTCCACAGGAAGAAGGACAAACGCGATGCCAGATCGATGTCGTTGATGCGGTACGCCTGACCCGGCCTCGAGGCCGTCGGCTCCTCTTCAATCCGATAGATGAACTGTGGCGAAGCCAGGACACGCGCCACCACCATCTCGACGCCCTGTTCGAAGTCCTTCTCCGCACGACCAAACTCATACGCGCTCATGAGGTCGTCGACGTCAACCGCTGTCACCGGACGACGAAATGCCCTGGTCGCCAGGTTGGTGACGATTCGCCTGGCGCAGGCTGTTTCGGCAGCCGTCACGGCAGCGGGTGACGCACCGCGAGGCGTGGGACTACACACGAACACCCGGCGGCGACTCGGGGAATCAACCGCTTTGGTCGCGTTGTAGGGTCCCTCGATGCGAATCGTCCCGACGTGCGGAAAGAACGAGTAGCCCGGCGTGGGACCCGTTTGAATCGTCGATCGCATGAAGCGCCGATCGAGGTCGAGGAGCGGGGCGTACTGCGTGGCCAGGAACGTGGCGCCAACCTTGTGCACGCCCGCGGTGGTCGAGAACCGCACGCGCATCGGGTTGCCACCCCTCCCGCCGAAGAACGCCTCTGGCCCCGCCTGTCCGGACTCGCCTTCGGCCACATGACGGCCTCCGCAGTTCGCGGCGGGCGCGCGACCGCCGCCATTCCAGTCCATGAGTCCCAGACGATCGCTGTCGAGCAGAATCTGGATGCGCTCGCAAGGAACCGAGCCGAACCCGGCCGGCGACATGTTGTCACCAAAGATTGGTGTCACCGTGATCGAATACTCGCCGTCGGATGGGAACAAGTGATCCACGAGCACGCCGCCGCGCGTGCCGAAGGGCAGCCCCTCGATGTGGTAGTCCTGAGTCGTGTCCTCTTTGGTTCTGTAGACGACAAGCGTGGGATCTTCGGGCGCACCCACCGCGAGACGGCTAATCTTCTGAGCCGCCGTCACGTACGCCTCGACGAGCGTGGACGAAAGCCCGAGCGCGCCGGCGATGTTGTCGAAGCCGGCGGTGGAGTCGTCTGACGGAAGGTATTTCGTCGGGTCGATGCTCAGGTCGAGCAGGTCGCGAACCACGTTCGCGTACTCGGTCCGGTTCAGCCGATGGAGACCCGGAGCCGGCGTGTACGGTGACGCCTTGCGGTCGAGCTCCTCTTCCACCCATGACGCCATGCCCGCGTAGGTCACGGGGTCGGGCCGCGGCATTCCCGCAGGTGGCATCATGCCTGCCCGCAACCTTCGAGCCACGTTCTCCCACGTGCGGGCGTCGCGAGTGACCTGGTTTACATCCAGCGTGTCCACCGCGAGCTTGCGCGCGGAATCGACGCCGGCCGCCCTCGCTTTTTCGTTGTGGCAAGCCAAACAATACTTGTCGAGCAACTGTCGCTCGGTGGCGGCCGTCACGGCGGGTCTCGGAACCGAAGACGACGCAGGAACTGGGGCTGACGCGGCGGGCGGCGTCGAGGCTGGGGTGCGACCAGTCGTATCCTGTTGCGGAGCGCCGGCGGTCATGCCGCCACGCGAGGCCCCGAACACGACCACGACGAGCACAACCGCTTGAAGCATCAAGAGATAGCGTGTCTTCAGTCTCATAACTCCCAACGCCGCCATGGCGGTATCCGTACGCCCCGAACGGGCTAGTTTACCCCTGATTCATTGCTCTCGGGAAGTGCCGGAACACACCCAAAATCAGGCAAGAACCCGTGAAATTTGGGTTATCCTCGGGCGACCGAGGTCCAGGATGTACACGAGAACCCACGCCATCACGCTGATCACCGGCGTTGCCATCCTGCTGGCGGGCGCCCGGCCCCTGCTCGGACATCACTCATTTGCCGCGGAGTTCGACGCCGACAAGCCCTTCAAGATGACGGGGGTCGTGACCAAGGTCGAATGGCAGAACCCGCATACGTTCTTCTATATCGACGTTACCGACCAGGCGACCAGCAAGGTGACCAACTGGGCGATGGAGATGGGCAGCCCGAACGGTCTGATGCGCGCGGGATGGACGCGAAACACGATGAAGGTCGGCGACGTCGTCGCCGTGGAAGGCAGTCTCGCGCGAAGCGGCCGTGCGCTCGGGAACGCCCGGACCGTCATCTTGACCAGCACGGGACAGCGCCTGTTCGCCGCGTCGAGCGCCACGCCCTAGTCGCGCAGGACACGTAACGCGAGGAGATCCGACGTGCGACCTCTGCTCTGTCTGACGGGAGTCATCGCGGCGGTCGTATGCGGATCATCGCTGCCACTGTCCGGCCAGCAACCCGCGTCCGCACCGCGGACGCAGCCCGCTCCCACCCCACGCCTGGCTGATGGCACGCCGAATCTCGGGCGCGTGCCCGGCGAGAAGGGCGTGTGGAACGTGCCCTACATACAGAACATGGCCGACTACGTCGTTGACGGAGAGGGCCGAGGCGCCGGTCCGCGTGGCGCAGGGGGTGGCGGTGCCGGCGGCGGCCGCGGCGGGGCGCGCTCAGAGCCGCACGTCCCTTTCATGCCGTGGGCGGCCGCGGTCTACGACTACAACTCGGCCAACGCCTCGAAGTACGACCCCGAAGGGTACTGTCTGCCGCCTGGCGGCCCGCGCATGATGGCGACGCCCTACCCGATGGAGATTCTGCAGATCCCCAACGAACAACGGATTTTCATGATCTTCGAGGGGGCCACGCACATCTGGCGCGAGATCTACACGGATCAGCGACCGCATCCGCAAGGGGACGCGCTGAACCCGACCTATTTAGGTCATTCGGTGGGCCGATGGGACAAGGACACGCTGGTCGTAGACGTCGTCGGCTTCAACGAAGGCACGTGGATCGACTACTACGGACACCCTCATACCCGCATGCTGCACGTGGTCGAACGGATCGCGAGACCTGACAAGGCCACGCTGCGTTACGAGGCGACGATAGACGACCCCGGGGCATACACGAGACCGTGGACCGTACGCTGGAATGTGCCGTGGAATGCGACCGGTGAGCTCACGGAGTACATCTGTCAGGAGAACAATCGGTACCTGTGGAACCTGACAGACGACCTGGGACAGCCGATCTTCGGTCCGCAGAGATGACGGTCCGTATTTCGTAGAGCGCATGCTTCAGCGTGCGCGGACTGGTAGAGCGCATGCTTCAGCGTGCGCGGACCTGCCAGTCTAGTTCCTCACCAGCCTGAAGTCGCCCTTCACACCACCCTGGCTCCAGCTGCCGCTGAGAACCCGGTTGTAGGCGCCGAGATTCTCGAGCTTGCCCTCAACGACGTAACGAACCGACTGGCCGGATCGGTCCTTCGCCTCGGCCTCGAAGCGAAACATCCAGGTCGAGGGATCGAGCGACGCCTTCTGGAGCGGCACGGCATTGGGACCGGGATTGATCGTGCCGGTGACGGACTTGCCGTCCCAGTCCAGCTCGAGCAGCAGGCGATTCCGAGTCTCCTTGGTCGTGCCCCAGTCGCCGCTCCATGAGCCGGTGAGTGGGTGGCCGTACTGCGCGGCGGCGGCGGCTGCGCACAGGAAGAACAGCAGGAAGCCCGCAGCGCGGACCGAAGTGATGCGGATGCAGTTCATGCACATTGACGATTCCCTCGTGCCCCAGACCGCTTTGCGTTCCGTCGTAGAGCGCACGCTTCCGCCTTCGCGTGAAGCTTCGGCGGACCGCTGTAGCCTTGGCGGAGGCGGTCAGCGTGCGCGTGTCCGCGGAGGCTAAAGCCTCCGCTCTACGTCGAATCGAAAAGCCTCTAGACGAGCGCGGATCATACCGCAACGGAACGTCAGCCCGGTCGCCTTCATGCACGAGCGTCACTTACGCAACGCCAATCGAAGCTCGTCAATCCGATCCACGGGAATGATGACCGGCTTCACACTCTCCGGGCACACACGATGGAAATATTCGTCCACGACATCGGGCGCTGATGCGCCAGGCGGCTTGATGACGACGAGGCGCTCGGCCCCAACGGCGCCGGCAATCCACGCGGCGATGCTGTCGCTCGTCACGTCCCAGGTGTGTGGAAGCGGGTCGGCATCTCGAATCCAGCGCGAGGGCGCGAGCACGGGCACTTGGGCGGCCTCGATCGCGAAGCCAATCTCAGCAACGTCCTCCACGAGCGCGCTGCCGGTCAGCCGCGAGGTGATAAGGTGCGCGTACTGATCCATCGCCAGCACCGCCATCCAATGCGCCGCGTGATCAGAAAGCCCGAGGTCACGGTCCACCCGCCGAACCGTGTCGGCGAACGGACCACCGCCAGGGACAATCAGCAGGCGCACATCGGCTGCGGCGTCCCGAATGGCAGTCAGGACGGTCTCCAAGTGCGCTGGGTACGCGAGCAGGCTTCCGCCGAGCTTGATGACGATGTCGACGAGGTCTCAGTCTTTGGTCTTTGGTCTTTTGTCATGAGCGTCCAAAGACCACCAGAGACCAAAGACCAAAGAATAGAGACGTCAGGGATGCGCCTCTGTGCGCGTTTGCTTCACGTACGTAGTGTCCGCCTTCAGGCGGACCGGAGAGGGCCGGCTGAAGCCGGCCACTACGTGGCGGGGGAGCAGGCTCCAGGGACGCCCAGGAGGTACGACCTTGCGACTGATCGGCGTCATTGATCTGGCCGGCGGCAGAGCGGTACACGCACGACGCGGAGTGCGTGCCCGCTATGCGCCGGTCGGGGTTGCAGCCGGCTGCCCGATCGATGGGGATCCGATCGCTCTCGCGCGTACGTATGTCGATCGGCTGGGCCTTGCCGAACTGTACGTGGCCGACCTCGACGCGATCGCGGCAGAACCGCGGACGCAGGAGCCTGGAGCATCGGCGGATTCTCTGACTCACGAGACGCTCATCGCCAGCCTGGCAACGGTCGCGCCGCTCTGGCTGGACGCCGCGATCTCCTCTCCGGCGCGCGCGCGTCAAGCGCTCGCTCTCGGCGCCACGCGAGTCGTTGTCGGTCTCGAAACGCTCGAGTCGTTCGATGTCCTGTCGGCGATATGCGCCGCGCTGGACAAGACACCGGTAGCCTTCAGTCTCGACCTGCGTGATGGGGTTCCGATCGCGCCAAGGCTGAACATCCCTTCCAGTCAACCCGGCGATCTCGCGGCTCGCGCCGCTGACGCCGGTGTGAGCGCGGTGATCGTGCTCGACCTCGCACGAGTCGGTGAAGCGATCGGTCCTGACGTGGCCGTGGTCACGCGCGTGCGAGCGTCGGCGCCTGGAACGACACTCATCGCAGGTGGTGGAATCCGTGGTCTCGAGGACCTGGTTCGACTGGCTGAGGCGGGGTGTGATGGTGCGCTCGTCGCGACAGCGCTTCATGACGGCCGGATTGGGGCCGAGGATGTACGCGGGCTTCGTCACGTGAGCAAAAGCCTGTAAATCGCAGACTGCCCAAAGTTCTCCTCCACTTCCATCTCAACCGCCGTCAGACCGCTGGCGCCGGTCGCCTGGAGCTGAACACACAGCCGGTCGGTGAGCAGCTTCGCCAGCATTTCCACGGTCGTGTTCGGGATCGGCAGCAGGGCGCAGTCGCGGCGGGGAAAGACGTACCGCGGCTGTCCATCGACGGCCACAGTGACCCTCTCACCCTCTTCGACGACCTGGATCCTCGAGCTCTCCGTCGGCAGCAAGACGAGGTGATCGATCTCGTCGCACAGCTTCCGCATGATCCGCTTGATCTCGACGAAGTCGAACACGAACCAGCTCTCTTCATTGAGCGCGCCCTCGATCGTGACGCGCGCGCGATAGTTGTGACCGTGCAGCCCCTCGCAGCGGTGGCCCGACATGGTGATGAAGTGCGCCGATGCGAACACGAGATAGTCCTTCTCCACCGACACACGGAACTCACCCCGACCCTGCATCACCGCCTCCCTAAAGCGATTTGCGTTTCACTTTGCACTTTTAACTTTTAACTTTTTACTTCTGAGCAGCTCCACAAAAATGGCCGCCGTCGTCAGATCCGCCGTGGTGCCTGGATTCCTGAGGTTGCGCGCGTCGCGCAGCCCACGGTCCATCTCGTCAATTGCTCGTCGTCCGGCCGCCGAGCGGACGCCGCCGGCGGCGAGCGTCTGTCTGGCCCGCGCGGACACTTCTTCTGCAGCCGTGATACCGGCACGGCGAGCCACGTGCGTATCAGGATTAGACGCCAACACACTGAGAAATGTCTCGACGACGGCGTCGTCCCAGGAAAGGCCATCCTGGCGCGCCCGTTCGAGCGCCGGCGCCCCGGTCTCGAACGTTACCTCGAACGCTGTGGCGTACTCCCGTGCAATGCCATCGCGGTGCGCCGCCAACCGCATGGCTGCGAGCAAGCGTCACATCCGGCTCGCTTGGCCACGTCCTGCGAGTCTGCCTGTCCCAGGCCACCTGGAGACGCCAACCGAATGGCCGCATAGACGTCGCGCGCATCTTCGATCGTCGTCGCATCGAGGACCTGGCGCAGGGCCGCCCGGAGGCCGCTTGCACTGAACTCCTCCTCGGGACTCGCGGCTTGGGACTCGGGACTCGAAGCCGGGGTTGCACCTGGAGCGGTTTGCGTTTCGCCGTAGAGCGCACGCTTCAGCGTGCGCGTGTCCGCGGAGGCTAAAGCCTCCGCTCTACGCCGAATCGAAAAACGATCTAGCCCCAACGCCGCGCGGGCGAGAGGCGTCAGCAACAGCACGATACCCAGATTCGTGTTGGAGCTCGTCCAGCGTCTCGTTGACTCGACGGCCAAGCGGACCGTGGCGCCAACAGAACGCGTGCCGGCATCGGCGAGCGGTCTGGCCAATGGCAGCCGCGCTCGCGAGGAAGTCTTCGTACCGCGTGTCGGCGAAATGGCGACCGGGCGACACGTTGCCCGGCTTGGGTGCGCTCGCCTCGAGCAGGCAAGCCAATTGCGCCGCCGCCGCCACATCCGCTGCGGTGGCGAGCCGCACTGGCGTGGCCTCCACCTGCGCACGCGTCACGCCGGAAGCTCCACGTCGGTGGCGAGGTCGCGCGCGACCTCACTGGCGCGCACCCGGCCGATCAGGTGCTCGACGATCGCGCCGGCCACGTCGGTCCCGGTGGCTTGCTGCAGTCCCTTCCATCCCGGGATGCCGTTCACCTCCAGGACGAACACCTGACCATCGCGCGACGGGAGCAGGTCCACACCGGCATAGTCAGCACCGACAGCGGTTGTGGCGGCGAGCGCCATCTGCTCCCACGCTGCGGGAAGATCGAACGGCATCACCGATGCGCCACGCGAAAAATTAGTGCGCCACTCTCCGGAGGGCGCGGTGCGCTCGATGGCGCCGATGACTCGCCCACCGACGACGAACACGCGAATGTCGCGCCCGCCGTGATCGACGGTGCGCTGCACGTAAAACACGCTGCTGACCTGTTCGAGCGGCTCGACAACACGAAGGGCGACGTCAGGATCGGTGATCCGCACCATGCCGTGGCCAAGCGAACCAAAGATCGGCTTGACGATCGCGTCGCCCATCGCGCCGAGCGCGGCGAGCGCGTCCGCGGCACTTTCACACACAACCGTCTCCGGTACGGGGAGACCAGCCTCTTGGAGAAGTGCAGTCGTGTAGAACTTGTCGACGCAACGTTCGATCGCGCGCGGTGAATTCATCACCGGGACGCCGCGTTCTTCGATCCAGTGGAGCGAATCGACGCGGTAGATGATCTGTTCGAGCGAGCCGGTGGGAATGATTCGAGCGAGCACGGCGTCGGCGTCGAGGATCGAGGTACGTGCGCTGGAGAGCTGCCCCTTACCCTTGCCCAGCCGCGCCAGGAGACCCTCGTAGGCCAGCACGGATCCGGTGTGTCCGCGCTCCTGTAGAGCACGGCACAGCTCGTCGGTCTGCCAACCTGTGTGGGAACTCAGAATGACGATGTTCATGCGTCGATGCAGGTCCGGCTAAAGCCGGACACTACGAATACCGAGGCGCGCTCGATCACCAGTGCCGCGATCATCACGTACGTAGTGTCCGGCTTTAGCCGGACCAGACACCGCATACGAATGCTGCGTCACGAATACTACGTGCTTTCGAAGAGGGATGCCCGCAGCACAGCCGGGTCGAGTCGTCCCGCATGGAAGGTTCGGCCGCTCGACGTGCTGGTCAGCCACACCTCCGCGGGACTGAAGAGCATCGGATCGATCTTATAGAAGTCGTTGTCGTAGCGCTTGAAGATGTCGCGGAACGGGGTGCCGTAGTCAGGCGACGTCGATGCCGGGAGCCGCTCCGCCAGGGCCGCCAGTTCCTCGTCGGCCGCATCCACGAGGAAGCGCGCCTGGCCACCATAGAGGATGCAATCGTTCGTGCGGCCGATTGCCCGCAGGTCGTTCTTGGCCACCGGCGGAATCGGCGCGGTGCCCGAGGCGCTCACGACCCGCGTCACGTCGAAACCGAGCGTGTCCATCTTGTGCAGCCCGGTTTCGATCACGCGCGCCACAATTTGCACACCTCCAGCCACACTCGCCGTCGGCGCAACGACAAACGTCGTCGCGCCTGGGGAGAGGCCGGCTTTCGCCGCCACCCACGCCGCAATCTCGTCGGTCGGAAAGGTTCGCCCTTCCAGAACGAGCACGCCACGGACGGCATCCTCTGAGTACCCGAGCTTGGTGAACAGTTCGCGTTCAACTCGCGCTTTCGCGCGAATCGGCCCTGACCCCATGGCAAAGAATCCGTCGGGGTTGATGATCCATCCGGCGTACTGTGACGCCATGCAAGACACGGCGGGATGGTCGGTCCAGACGTGGACGCCGGACCACGTCTCGCCGCCGATTGTCAGCGGCACGAACGTGACGTGCCCGAGTCCGCCCATGCAGATCTCGGCGAGCGTCCGACCCGCGGCCAGGCCACCTGGCGTCTTGATGCCGACATCCAGCACGCGCGATCCACTGGTGAGCGTGTGTACGCCTGCACGCAGCTCGGCCGCATTCTCCGCGACCCAGTCGCCGAGGGCCCACGCCCGATCGTTCATCCCGAGATTCGTCATGTCACGTTACGGCACCAGATTCAATTGCGGCTCGTGGACCTCGAGCCTCGGATCTCGCGATTCGATCATCGCGTCCAACAGGTACGCAACCGCGGCGGCCGGTGTGGCGCGCGCGGCTCCAGCACCCATCCGATCGGCAAGGTCAATGATGGTAAGCCCCACCTCGGCAGCCGCCTCCCTGGCCAGGAACGCGCCCTGCCCGGCCACGACGACGAGGCCAGGGCTTTGCGCTCCGAGGCGGCGCATGACCTGTCGCAAGCCTGAAACGATCTGACGCACCTGCGCGTGCGCAACATATTCAGCGATCTCCGAAATGCCGGCGGCGCCAATCCTATCGGCATCCGCACAGATCATCCTGGCCAACCTCGCGCCCGCCTCCGCTCGGCTTCGACCGCGCCCGTCTGGCGTCTCGCACGTGTACTCGCCCTCGTCGATCCGACCGAGCCACAGGTGCACATCGGCGGACGCGGCGAAATACTCCGCGGCGACACGAACCCGACGGCCACGAACGGGCACGCGGCGAACAATCGCAGCGACAGGCGTCCGCAGCGCCCCGGTGTAGACCAGCTCTCCGCTCCGCAATCGGGCCGGGTCGGTCTTGCCCTTCGCCAGCACCTGCCCCCCAACGATCGGGATGATGTCGGTCGTCGTGCTGCCCACATCAAGGAAGAGGGCGTCGGGAACTGTCTTCGACACGAGCGTCGCACTCGCCATCCAGTTGGCGGCCGCTATCCGGTACGGCTGACGCCGCGCGGCCGCTGCAGACCGGAAGACGCCATCGGTGCCGTACACCCACGGCTCGACATCTGGAAACGCCTGGCCGAACGCGTCAAGGACGCCCGCGACGCCCTCTCGCTTGTTGGCGAAACAATCCGCCAGCTCAGCCGTCATCGTCACCGCCATGGTTCGCGTGTGTCCGAGCGTCTCAGCCGCCTCCGAAAGCACCGCAGGCAAGCGATGGAGATCGCGCCAGAGCGGGAGCGCGCACTCGAACATCGCAGGGCTCGGCTGCCCCTGCTCGATGCGAGCGGCCTTGATGTTGGCGCCGCCGATATCCCAGCCGATGATCGGACTCTTCATGCCGCGGCCACGAGCCCCGATGCCGTGAATCGCACACGGCGGCGAGCGATGGGCTGCTCCGGTAGGGTTCCGTCACACGCGGCCAGCGCCATCGCCGCCACGTTCTCGTCCAGCACTGCGCGCACACCCAGATACGCCGTCGTAAGCCTCGCGTTCACTTCGATGACAACTGGACCAGTGTCCGTCAGTATGAGATCGACCCCGACGTAGCCGCGAAGGCCTGGCAGCGCCGCGCACGTGCGAGTCGCGGCATCCACGGCTGCTGCAGCGAGTGGATGGTCGAATGGAGTCCGTCCCCCGCGGTACGAGAAGCCAGACGTCGTATTCATGCGCTGAGCGTTGACGGCCAGCGCGACGGCGCCGCCGTGGCCGTCGGCCAGCAGCGACACGCTCGCGGGTATGCCGCGCACGTAGCGTTGCACGACGAAGCCTCGGTCTCCTTTGTCGCCCGAGGTCCGGGTCCGGTGCCCGCACCCTGGACGCGTCGAAGAACGGCAAGGGCACTCTGCAGCTCCCGAGCATTGTGCGCGAGCTGTACTCCTCGGCTGCCAGCTCCTCGTCGCGGTTTCACGACAACCGGATAGCCGAGCTCACGCGCAACGGTGCGCGCATCGACTCCAGGCTCGAGTATCACCGTTTCCGGGTGCGGCACGCCGATGCGGGCAAGACGACGCGGGAGACCTGCCTTGTCCGAAGCTCTCGCGAACGACCGCGGCGCCGGAGCCGAGGAGGATCTTCCCTTTTCGCTCGACGCGCGCCGCGAGACGCTCGAGGCAACGATCCGTCTCCGGCGCTACGAGCCATACGGCGTCTGCGGAGGTGAGGAGTTGGTCGAAGGTCGCCGTGTCTCCAAGCGCCAGCGTGACGACCTCAACGCGTGCGGGAGCCGGCTTGGCAAAGCGAATGTCCGTGGTGGTGACGATCTCATGCCTGCGGAGCGCGGCCAGATCCTCGAGAAGCGCCGTGCGCATTGCCAGACCTTCGCGCGCGAGCGATGCAGGCACAGCTCGTCCGGAGAAGCCGCCGCCGGTCACAAACTCGTGCACGAAAATTCGCATCATTCTTTGCGGCCTGGGAAGCAGGACTTCACACGCGCACGCTGAAGCGTGCGCTCTACACGGATTTAGATACTTGTAGCGCGGGGGCTTCAGCCCCGCGATTCGTAGGCCTGGTTCCTTCGATGCGCAGGCATGAGAAGCCCTCAGCCGCGGTGTGCTTCACATCCACCGTGCCCAGCGTGGGCGCGGGCCCCGTCAGGGCGCCGCGCACGTGAAACTTGCCGCGTCGTTCTGGTCGCCAGCGCCCTTGTATCGCGCGAGTTGGGGATAGGGACACAGGGGACGCGACAGCGGCTGGTTGGCCTTCGTCGCAATCATCGAAGCAGGCGGCGTACCGTGCTCGACCCACTGCTCCATGGCCGTCAACGAGTCGAACCGATCCGGCCCGGCGCCGCCGCCGCAGTGCAGCACACCCGGCGCGAGAAAGAGACGCACGCTGTCCTTTGCCGCAGGCACCTTCTCCCTCACCGCGTCGAAGTACGCAATGGTCGAGAGTGGGCTGGGACCGGGGTCGTTGAACCCGTGCCACAACAGGAGCTTCCCTCCGCGGCCGACGAATGCGGAGATATCCGGATTCTGCTGGTGCACGTGCGCGGCGAGACCACTCCCAAGCGCCGCCATGTCGCGTTCGGGATCGAAGCGCATGATGTCGTACGCGGGATCGTTCTTCACGATGTAGGACATGAACGGTGCGCCGAGCACGGAGTTGACACCGCGCGGCTGCTGCGGCGTTCCCACCATGCGTGCCACCCAGTCGCTCTCGCCGCCGCGCATGAGCGGCATGGCGGCGAACTGTCCGTCCTTCGTCTTCACACCTGAGTAGACACGACGAACCGTCTCGACCTGCGGCGGCGTGAGACAGCTCTCCGATGCCGCGCCGGTGCACGCCAGCTCACCCGGGTCCCAGGTGCACGCCCGCGGATCGGTCAGGATGCCATCGGCCACTCCGTCCTTCGTGTCGCACGCGGCGAGCACGCTCTTCTGGATGAGAGGGACGTGTGCGGGAAGAAGATTGCTTTCCGGTTTCGCGTGAAACGCCTGCACCCTGAGGATGGCGTTCGAGTAGACGAGCGGCGTGTAGACGGGCGCTCCCGCAATCACTCCATCGTAATCATCGGGATAACGCTGCACTTCGGCCAGGCCCTGCCGGCCGCCCGTGGAGCACCCTTGGAAGTAGGCACGCTGCACCGGCCGGCCATAGTGCTTCGCGACGAGCGCCTTGCCCACGTCGGTTGCCACGTGTGTCGCGCGGTGACCGAAGTCGATGATGGCCTCGACGTTGGGCTGACCCGGCGCCTTGATGGCGAATGACGGATCGAGCCCCGTGGTGCTCTCATGGCCCATGTCGTTCTGGATCACGGCATACCCACGCGAAAGACCATTCGACGCGGCCGCGATCGTGAGATTGCCCGCAAAGCCGCCGCCACCGATGCCGAGCACCTTCCCGTTCCAGTTGGCCGGCAGCCGGTAGATGGCGCCGATGCGGGAACCCACGACCGGAGAGATCGTCGCGTGTACTTCACAGAATGCCGGCAAGCGATCCTGCGCATTCGCCGGCACGGCCTTCGCCGAGACGATGGTCGTGCCGGGCAGGGACGCGACAGCGGCAACGCTGCCGCAGACGTCCTGGGCCCATGCGACGCCAGGGACCACCAGCGCGACAGCGGTCCCGACAACAAGGGCGCGGACGTCCATCGCTACCACCTGTTCATTGCCTTACGGTGCATCGAGTCCGGGCCGAGCTCGGCAAGCTCGATGCGAATGCCGTTCGGGTCCGTGATGTTGTTCAGCACCGCCCCGGTATCGCTCTTGCGAATTTCCCCGATATTCACACCGCGCTTCTTGAACATGTCGGTCGCCGCAGCCATGTTCTCAACGTGGATGCCGACGTGGTTGATGGCAGCGGGAGCGTCCGCACGAGGCTGAATCTCGAAGAATGTGTTCTGGCTCACCTGCACGTACACGAGCCGAGCCTGGCCCTTTTCATCGTTGACTCGAAACGCCTCGGGAAAGCCCATCGTCTTCGTGTAGAAGGCAACGGCTGCGTTGAGGTCCGGAACGTTCATTCCGATGTGATTCACCTGAACGAGCCCGGTATTGGGCGTATTGCTGCGCTGAGCTGCCACTGCCGTAAGTCCAACCCCCACGAGCAACCCGGTAATGAACACGACTGATGTGCGCATCGGAGATTCCTTTCTGAGAAGGCGTCTCCACGTCCCGTGGCGACGCACTGGTGAACGACCAGGAGTATAGGCCATCAACGCCCTGCCGGTCTGGCGATGAACACCTCTCTATTCCACCTGTCGATTGAGCTCTCGACGGTTAGTCCGGCCTCCTCGAACCAGCCCAGCCAGGACGAGCGTGGGAAAAGGCCCTCCACGTGCCGGTCGTGAAGAACCTGCACGACACCCGTGGCGTCTCGAAGCAGGAAGGCATAGTCCACGACGTAGGTATGGTCTGTCGGGTCAGGATCCCAGGACCACTCGAGGTACCTGAGGCCGCGCCCATCGCTCGCGTCGTGGCCTCCTTCGTCCGTTCCTGGGGCAAATGTCTCGCGGACGACATCCGGCAGAACGGCGACAACGCCGTCGGGTCGGCAATGCGCGGCCGCTGTGGCCAACGTGGCACGCACGTCAGCAGGTTCTGTTGCATACATGATGGCGTCGTGGACCAGGACGAGGTCGAACTGACGCCCGAGGCGCAGGGTCCGCATGTCTGCGAGCAGGTGCTCGCAGTCGGGGTTGACTCGCCGGCTGACCGCCAGCATTCCGGGCGAGCGATCCGTGAGCGTAAGGGTGAAGTAGGGCTTGAGGTGCGTGGCCAGACTGCCCCCGCCGGAGCCGAGTTCGAGGAGAGTCTTCGCCTCTGCCGGTGAGGGCCGTCCCAAACGTTCCAACAGATCGGCGGCTTCATCTACGTATTCTTCGGGCGGTGAGAACAGTGGCCACCACTCCGCGAAGTCGTCGTAAAACCGGGTGCGCTGTTCGGTCATCGTCGACGCTTCGCTCAGGTTAGCTCACGCGCGCCGCAGCACGCACCAGTGACCCTCACCCGCGCGACTCGAGACGCCCGTCCACTCACCGGGCAACGCCGCGACGAGATCCTCGACCGACAGATAGATCGGCGTGTGCTCACCGCTGCTGTTGACCCACACCACGACGCCATCAGGTGACAGCACGCGTTCGATTTCGCCGGGAAACAGGAAGGCGTTGATGAGCACGATCGCCGCTGCTGATACGTCGCCCAGGGGCAGCCTGGCACCATCGCCTTGCACCCGGCGGGCGGGGGCGTTCGGCGCCAGCTGCAGCATGGCCAGCGAAAGGTCGATGGCGACGACGGGCGCAAAGCGTTCCGCGAGCAGGTGCGAATAGGCGCCCGTACCGCTGCCGACTTCCACCGCGAGTCCGCGCGGTGGGATGCACGGCGTCGAACCCTCGCGTCAGTGCATCCATCACGATGGCCGTCCGCTGCGGAGAGGTTCGTGTGTTCCACTCACCCGCGAGGCCGTCGAAATAGGTTTCGACTTCATCGCGTAGTTCGCCCGTCCAGCCCACGGTGTCGAGCCCGGCCGCCCGACGCGTGGCCGCGCGCATCGGATGGTCTGGACCACCGGCACGGGAGGAGGCGTGACCTTCGATCTCTATCGGAGGCAGCTCTTGGATCACAAGTTTAGACATAGCATTGCCGGGTGAATCGCACCCGCGGACAGGTTCTCGCCATTCTCGCTCTTGTGGCGACGGCAGGCCTACCCGTGTTGTTTCTCGTGGTGCGCCTGAGAATCATCACGTTTCGCGACGACTTCACCGGCTTCAACGCGATGGGCTTTCTGCTCGGCTGGGCTCTCGTGCTGCTTCTCGCCGGCACATTGCTGGGTGGCCTCGCGTGGCACAACGATCGCCGCTCCTGGCTAGCCCGATCGGCCGTGGGCATCAACGGGCTGCTACTTGCCGGCTTGGTGTGGCTGCTCATCACGCTGAGCTGGTAGTCGTCTGCGCTCAGACTTCAAACCCGGCTTCACGACGCGGCAGACACAGCCCGCCCGGCGGCCAGGAATCCTAGCCGGCACCCTGGGTAAAGGTTGCGGTGCCGCCACCGGCGCTAACGGGGTTCAGGGAGAGGGATCCCGGGCTTCACGTCCACGTTGTGATACACGACAACCTTCCATTCCTCACCCTGTTTCACGACAACTTGTAGCAACCGCGTCCGCAGACGCCCCTTGGCATCGCCACCCGTGCCAGGCGCCAACTGTGCCGCAACAACGCCAGCCACAGAAGTGAGCACTTCAACCACGGCAACATCGGGCCGCAGGAACTTGAGCGACACGATGTCCTGTTGCAACTTCGTCTGCTTGAAACGGCCTTCGAAGATCACCTCGTGTTGCTTGAGGAACGCGTCGTATCCGGTGAAAAACTGTCCCGTGATGTTGGTGAAGGTGCCGTCCGAAGCGAAGTGGCGTGAGTAGGCGACGGCGTCTCCCTGGTTCCAGGCGGCGACTTCGTCCTGGATGATGCTGCGGATGGCGGTTTCGTCGGAGGCCGTCTGCGCGCCGAGCTGGGTTGCCAGCAGTCCGATTGCAAGGCCGAAGAGAACCTTCATGCGAGCCTCCAGTAAGTGCGAGAGAACACCGTTACAACCGCTGCGAACGCGACCACGAAGTCAGTCGCCAGTTGTTGACCGCGCAGCGACAAGGATCGGTTCCTCGTAGGACGAACGGTGCCGCGGCAGGGCATGCCACCAGCAGTGTGCCAGTGCCACCGCGAATCGAATGTTCGTGGTGCCTCCCGTTGCTCGCCTCACCTACTTGCGCTCGCCCAGTCTGCGAGCCGTGGCCGGATCGTCCGCCGCGAGGACATCACGTGCCCAGTCCGAACGCTTCCACTCTGGCGTCGGTGTTGTCACGTCATTCTGCGGCACAAAGGGCGAACGCTCGACACGCTTGTATTGATGCACGTACCGTGGGCAGTTCGGGTAGATGGCCGTCGCCCGCACCAGCACCACGAACTGGCATTCCGGATACCTCTCCATGAGATCGCGCTCGAACACGAGTTCAGCGACGCCCTCCACACGCATGCGACGCTGTCGCTCGAAATCGACGAACAAGATGCCAACGCGACCGTTCTGGGCAACGTTGCCCATCGACAGGTACATGCCATTGCCGTCGTAGTTGGGGAACGCCAGGGTTGCCTTGTCGAGGATCGTCACGAAACCGGAGTCCCCACCCTTGTATGAACAAGTCGGCTGGCCATGCTGATCAACCGTCGCCAGGAAGAACATGTCCTGGGCTTGGATGAAGTGCCGGTCCGCATCCGTGAATTCATGGTGGACCTTGACCTCAGCGAGGCGGTCGGCGAGACGGCGGGTGTCGAACCGATCCTGCAGGTTTCGACTTGCGTCGGCGTATTCGAAGGGCATGAATTCTCCTAGCCATCCCACTTCATGAACCGTCAAGCGGTCCAAGAGGACAAGACACTAAGTCGCTTCAGGTCGCGGCCAACGTCCGGCGCTGAGCCGAGGGCCACAGTGACATGATCCCATAAGACAATGGGCGCGGCTCCAGCGCGACATCGAGGCCGCGCCTATTCGACCCGCCGGAACTTCAAGGTAGCGTTGTTCCGAAGAGCGTCCCCATCCGCGCGGGTGCGCGGAGTCAATGAGAGCGTGTCGCCCCGCACATCGAACGAAAAACTTGCGGCGTTGTTCGGGACCATGTTCGCTGGAATGAAAGCCACCGTCCTATGAATCACGAGGTCTGAGCGCGTAACTTCGTAGGTTCCCGATTCGCCGCTCTTCGTCTTGTTGTCCGTCCAACGAATAGCGTTCACCAGCGGCCGTTCACGATTGCACGAACGGCCGCCTGGTGCAACGCGTGTTAGACAGCTCACACACCGCCGCCCGACCGACAGCGAGGCGTCAGAACGCAAGGGCAAGTCCAGCGAATCCCACTACGCTGACCAAGAGTGCCCCAGGTATGGCGAACCGCAGCCAGCGCGCGTACGGAACGCCAGCAGTGAGCAACATCGCCAGCAAGGCGCCGTTGGTCGGAGTCAGCATGTCCATCAGCATGCCTGTCTGGTACACGATGACCGCGCTCAGGCTCGGTATCTCTAACAGCTCTGCCATCGGCACCATGATCGGCATCGTGAGCACGGCCTGGCCGCTGGTCGACGGCACGGCGACGTGTAATGCGGCCTGGACGGGGACCATCAGGGCGGCAGCGAGATACCCAGGGACGTGATGGAGTGGCTGCGAAAGGTTGTGGACGATGGTGTCGATGATCTGCCCGTCGGTCAGCACAACGGAAATCGCCCGCGCAACGCCAACGAACAATCCCGCTGCCAGCATGGTCTCCATTCCCTTCAGGAACTCGACTGCGGTCCCGCGCAGGCCGAACCCCGCCATGAGCCCGACTGCGAATCCCGCCACGAGGAAGAGGGCGGACAACTCGTTGAAACCCCAGTCGAGCCGGAGGACACCGTACACGTACGGGCCGAACGGGAGCACTACGAGCGCGAGCAGCACGCCGTCGCGATACCGGACCGGCTCGCCGGATAACGTTCCGAGGTCCAGGTGTATGTCATCGTGCCTCGCTTGCCACATGGTCCACCCGAACCACACGGCCGTCGCACCAAGCAACATGCTGACGCGGAGGGCCGGCTCGGTGAGAAGGGGAAGTTCCGCGTACTGCATGGCGATGCCACTCGCGAAGGGATTCGTCGGCCCGAACGCCGCACCCACGACCGCTGCGCCGACGCTCATGGCGAGGGCGGTCACCGCGCCGAAGCCGAGCCCACCGCTGAGCACCAGAAGCACTGGCACGAGCGCAATGATCTCCTCGTGCATACCCTCCAGCGCACCGAACGTCGCAAACACCGCGCTCACCCCGGCGATCACGACCACTGGGTAACGAGACCGGCCGACCAGGGCGGCCACGAGCCTGCCGAGCGCACCTGTCCGCTCTAGCAGCGCGTACGCGCCACCCACCAGCAGGATGGTGATGATGATCTCGGCACCATCCACAATCCCGCGCGGAACAGCAAGCACGGCCTGGGCTGGGCCGACTGGCGACGCGCCTACCACCTGGTAAGTTCCGGCGACCACCACCGCGCGCCCGGTCGCGGGATCGGTGCGGCGCTCGTACTCGCCGGCGGGTAGGATCCACGTCAGCACGGCGGCCACCAGGACGCCACTGAGCAGAAGGACGAATGGGTGCGGAAAACGAAGGCGCATGAAACAAACGCGAACTTTACGAGCCGAGAGGTTGCTTGACGTGTTTTCGCTGTCTAACGCTGCGTTTCAGTCGCGAGCGGCGCCGAGTCACGATTTCGCCTGATCCAGCGCGCCGCTCGTCGGCTGCAAACGCTTGTTCGACCGCATGCCTCGTTGCCGCTTACCCCGCTGAATCGTTTCAACTCACCGGCAATTCGGTGGCAAGACGCCGGACCCGATCCACTGACGCACAAAGTCGACGGCCGCCGTGTCACATCGTTGTCCATCGATGATCGATGGACCGAACGCGGCGCCCCCGATGGCATGGACGAACCCGACGGCCGCGCCGCCTAGCGCGACGGATCCTACGGCCAGCCCGCCAACCGAGAAACCCAACCCCACTGCGGCGCCGCCCAACGCAAACAATAGACCGAAGGAAGCCCCACCGATGGTCACAAGACCACACGCGAGACCAGCGATCGCCACACCCCCTACCGCCACGTTCCCAATGGCAATAATTCCCTTGGCTACTCTCGGACGCATTGTGACCGGGTCGATACCTGCGCAAACGTGAACCAGCGGCCACCCGCCGATGGCGATACTCGACCGGTACTCAAATCCCAGAACCGCTCGTTGCTGGGAGCACGTCCGGCACACAAGCCGCGGCGTGTCGCTGCCCACACACTCGCGGCAGAGAGCCTTCTGACACACGGAGCAGAGGCCCACGGCCGCAGAACGATCGTGGACGAAACAATTCATTGGTCCTCCAATGGCAGTCGAACGCTCGCGCTCAGCCGCGGCCGAATTCGAATCGTTTCTTTGACTCGTTCGCGTGCCGGCCGACGGCTGCAGCACGGTGTTCGGCTGCTGGGCTGGTTGTGCCGCCGAAACGTGCTTCGAGCAATTCAGTCCTACTGTTTAAGCCAGACGACCGTGTTGTTGATCTTCTGACCTTGGGGGTTCATGCCTGTCGTCGTCTGGGTTCGCGACTTCCCATCCTTGGCATACACCCATCGAGAGACCGTGGTGACCTTTCCGTCCTTCTTGTTCGTCTGCTCGAAGGTGAGGTTATCGATGCTTTTCATCGCAGTGGTGTCGCGGCTCGGATCGCCCTTGACCGGGACGTCCTGACCGTCGTAGGTCGCGGTGTATTCGTAGTGCAGCGGCTTCCCCGTGTTGTCGACGACATCGACAACGACATTGAGGCCTTTGCCGGCAGCACTCGCCTTGACCGCGACACTCTTAGGCGCTAGGTTTGCCGGGTTGTACTTCGATTGAGAGAGATCCACTCTCCATGAACCCACGCCGGGGTCTTGCGCGTAGGCAGCAGCCGAGAGAGCAAGCAGGAATCCCCATGCGAAACAAACCACGGCGAAGGGTCGTTGTTTCATTGCTACCTCCAACTGTTCAGAACCACATTTTCACTCGAGCAGCCCAACGTCAGTGCTCACCCGCGGCTCCCGCGCACGATCGCGTCGGCGGCCGTCTCGGTGCAGCACGTGTTGGACCGCACGTCCAAGTCCTTGGCCGTCAGTACCTCTGGTTGATCCACGCCGAAGCGTAGTCGAAGAAGTTCTTCACGGTATTCGAGTACTGCCCCGGAGTTGTCTCGCACGGGATGCATGGCGTCTGCCCATGAGTCGCGCCTTCAATCACGACGAAGTCTTTGTCCTTGCTCTTGGCCAGCTCATAGTGCGTCTCGTTGAAGCGAAGGTAGTTGTTGCCTCCCATGGCTGTGACCAGCAGGGGAACGGAAATGGCCTGCACCGCGCACGGGACAGAGTTGTTGGTGGAGCACCAATCGATGCCGACCATGGAGTCCTTCGCCCGAATCGCGTAGGCACTCAAGAAGGAGCGGAGGGTCAAGAACAGTGCGCCTTGAGCGAGACTCGAACTCTGGGCGAGCAGTTCGGGTTGTGCGGGCCGCACGCTCTCCACGACCTGACGAACGATCATGCCGTCGTTCCTGAGCAGTTTCTGAGGATGCGCGGTCGTGTGATGGATGCTTGGGTCCAGCAGCATGAGTTCGGCGCTCTCCGCTCTTGCGACAACAAACGCGTCGTCGTCGGAAAACCGCCCGGCCCCGTTCTCGACCTCGCGTAGTCGAGCCTGGGCAAGCTCGATCAGGCCGTTCATCCTTGCGGCCTGGGCGGCAGCGTACGCCTTCTGGAAGGTCTCGGTGTATTTCGACGCCCCATTCGGATTGAATCCGTTCTTGACGCTGAAGGGGTCGAGGGCCGGGTCGATCTGCGCGCGAGCGTTCTGCCCAAGAATCGCGGCGTCGTTTGTCACCGCGCCGTTTACGCGACGAAGGGCACTGGCGGCGTTGCCTGGATTGGTGTCGACCAGAATCAGACCGTCAGCGGCGGGGAGCTTGTCGAGCGCGTCCCCACATTGGATCAACTTCTTGGCGCCTCGGCAGTAGCTCGTGCCGTTCTCCGCGACCGCCTGATAGAAACTGGTCGTGGCGCCACCACCGCTCCATCCCCACAAGAGAACCTTGGTTATGCCCGGTTGTCCTCGCAGGAAGGTCACGCCCGACTTGACGTCTAACGCATTGTCTTCCCACCGTACCAGGGCTTCATTGTTGTCAGAGCGAGGATTCATGCACAGCACGAGGAATCCCCTTTTCGCCAATTCAGTGCAACCGAGATATCCCAAGTAGTTCGAGGTGCGATGAGTTGCCAGAATCGCAACGTGTGGCGCCTGGCCAGAATCTGGCGCATAGAGAGCGCCCTTCACTGACCTTGGCGAGAACTGGATATATCGGGGATTGCTTTGAGCCAGCACTTCGGTCGAGAACACGACTTGCAAAATCAGAAGCAGCGCCCAGGACGTTCCGGTCCTCATCACAACCTCCATACGCAAGTCCAATCTTGCCGCGAGTCCTGCGGTCTAACGTTGCGCTTCAGCGGCGGCGCTTCACATGCGCATCAAGGCCCGACGGCTGCAAGCGCTTGTTGGCCAGCCGAAGAGACATCACTGTCGCTATCGAGGTAGCCCAGCGATGTCAGTCCGTACCTTGTACAGCGTCTTGCCGGCGGTCACATAAAGTGTCTTCATATCCGCCCCCCCGAAAGCGTTGTTTGTAATGAGGTCCTCCGCTATCGGAATGAACCTGAGCAGCTTGCCCTCAGGCGAAATCACGTACACGCCGGCTTTCGTATCGAGCGTCTCGGAAGTGCCGCGAAGCTGGTTCATGCCGGCCGACGCGTACAGATTCCCCTGGGTATCGATGCTCATTCCGTCCGCGCCTCGACCAGGAGCGAAATCGTAGAGAACCCGCATGTTGCGGACCGTACCATCCGGCTGCAAGTCGTAGCTACGAATCAATCGCGCGCCGTCTTGCGCCTGATTGGATTCGACGAGGTACAACCTCCGGTCGTCCGGGGAGACTTGAATGCCGTTGGGGCGCTGGATGTCCGGCGCGGCGAGAATGCGCGCCAACTTACCCGGCCCGTCAATCCGATAAACAGCGGCACCATTTAGTTCGGTGAAGTAAAGCCTGCCCTTACCATCGATGGTGACGTCGTTCGGTCCTATCAAGGGTTTGCCCTCATAGCTGTCGGCAAGCACCTCGAGCTTGCCTGTCTTCAAGTCTGTCCGGGTCAGCCGGGGCTTGCCCGTCACCTTCACTCCTGGTCGCTCGAACGTCGCGCCTTCGCACGCAATGAGCCGCCCCTGCGGATCGATCAGCAGACCATTGGCGGCGTTGCTGTTCTCACGATACGTTGAGAGCACGGCGTCCGTACTCAGCTTCATGATCCGTTGGTTAATGATGTCGGTGAAATAGACGTTGCCTTCTCGATCCACGGCGGGCCCTTCGGTGAACGCCACCATCGTGGCGATCTCTGGCTGCTGGCCGGCGGCTGACCACGGCATCATTAGGCAGATGAGGAACATCGCCTTCGCGACAATCTGGATGGGACGGTAGGTCAAGCTCACGATGAGTCCTCTCTTTCAGTCGCTCGATCGACCCCAGGATGTCTGGCCAACTACTTCTTAAGTAGACCGCGGGAGCTTCCCGCCCTCGCAGCGTTCGTCAGCACGCCCGATAAGGGCCAGTTACCCGTAAACCCCTCGGCGCGCGAATGCTAACACGCCGATCCCTCGGCAACCGCGGGAATCAAAGGCTGTGAAACAGCGTCTTTATGCGCTGCACTGGCGACGCTGCGTGACCGGATTCCGGCGTAGAAGGTCGGCGGCGGGCGCGGTCCGCCTGAAGGCGGACACTACGAACACGAGGAACCGTCCTCTGTGCCTTGCTTGCCCGACGAAGCCGCAGGCGAAGTCGGGTGGCCCGTTGGGGAAGGTCAGGCCGGGTCGGTAACTCCTGGACCGCGCAGTGCGACGAGGATCGGTTTCCTCGTAGGCCGAACGGTGAGCCACCGATGCGGCCGTACCGATGCTAAGGATTCGTTCCGACGGGTCGTGCGAAGGCCCACCGCCTCAATTGGAGTCGAGCCCCACGCGCATGCGCGAATCCTACCGCTCTATCTGATACTTCCAAGCCGAATCACCCCGCTTACCGCAACTCGCGGGAAGATCGACATTCCCTCCCACTGACTCTGGTCGGGAAGGCCAGCTGGAGATCCGCCTGCGCCCGAAGGCCAAAACGCGGTGTCACCATCGCTGTCACCCCACCACCTGGCTGAAGGGCGAGGTAGCCCACGGTGAACCCAGGTTGAAGGCGACGGCCAAGGCCGCAGCAGTAGTCCACGTAGTAGTCCTCTGCTTTCGAGTGCAGACCACCAGCAAGGATTTGCCAGAACGGCGCAAACCGGACCGTAGGGTGCCAAGCGAATCGAAAACCGCCGAGACCCGCGATGTCCCGAAAGTTGGGTCCGCAGCCTACGGAGCAGCCCGAATCGGGACCGTTGGACATGTCGAACTCACCCACGATGCTCCACCGTGGTGTCAGGGCCATGCTCGCCTGAACTATTACGCCGTGTCTCGACCCGCTGACGTTCAGATACCCGACCGAGAGGTCAGCCTGATCGTCTTGAGCCGACGCTGAAGAAGTGCTGGCGACCAGACCGAACACCGCGATGGTCCCGAGCCGAAACGCTTGCCTCCTACGACGATTGTGCTGACGCATGGCTGAACTCCTCTCACCAGCCAATGCGCAAACTGAACCAGGAACGGCTCACCCAATCGGACAGGTCGAGTAGAACGCCAGTCCAAGCCAACCCGACACTGAAGGCGGACACTGCGAATAGGAAGGAGCCCCCTAATGCGTGCAGAGGCGCCGTCCTCTGCGTCTCTGAGCCTCTGTGGCTTGTTGAGAGTGACGTCACCTGACGCCGGTCTGGAAGCGATCAGTGAACGACGGTCCGCCTGAAGGCGGACACTACGAGTAGCTGGTGCCGTCTAATGCGTGCAGAGGATCGCCAAGGATTCGCGGCTCCCCCCCCCCCTCCCCCCCCCCCCCTCCTCCCCCCCCATCTCGATGGCCTGCTGAAACGCCAACTCGCAGATGGGCCTTGGGAGGAACCACCTGACGCCCACTCGAACTTGTCACATCTGAACACCATGATTGAATCCGTTGCCGTCTAATCGCACTCGGCCAAGCAGCAGCGCGAATGGCGTCAGCATCGCGCCCGGACTTCTCGCCGCGCCGTCAGCTTCAGCCGAATGTCTCGAGGACCGGGACGGGCCTGGCTGAACCAACGACTTAAGAACCCCCTTCGCCATCAACTTATCGACCAACTCAAGGGGCCCATCCGACCCCCCCACAGACGAAGAGAAGTCCGGATGAAAGTTATCTGAAGACTCAGGACTCACGCTGACCACCCTTTTCGATTTGGACGGCCCCCCCCCCCCCCCTCCCCCCTGGATGATCTCGTGAACTAAGGGGCCTGCGGGTGAGACGCTTGCTCGAGAATCCGAGGCATGGTGTCCCCCCCCCCCCGGGTTCCTGCAGCACCACGACGAAATCGAGTACGGGATCAACTCGTGGAACGCTCTAGGCTGCAGAGTCTCCTCCTAGACCCCCCGGACCCTCCCCCCTCCCCCCGCCCTCCCGCCCCCCCCCCCCACCCCCCAGACCCGCAGTGCTAGAGAAGTCGACCTCGATCGGATGCCTCTGAGCGGATGAACGCGCCGTCCACCAATTGTCGCATCATCGCAATCAGCAGGCCTCGACAAGTCCGAGCCTGAAGCCAATGTTGTTCGGTTTACCCCCATCGTAGTGTGCCCCCCTCTGAACCACTCCCTCCCTCCCCTAACGATTCGGCTCACCCGCGCCGGCTGCGGCGCGCGAGCGACGCGGGCGGCGTCGGGTGCAGCCGGATGTTGGGCTGCCCGCAGGCTCAGTTTCCACGCAACCGCCGCTGGGATGCCTGAAAGGCCCTCGCGGTGATGCCCGCGCGGTATCGGAAAGTTTCTGTCCGATCTCGATCGTCTTGCTGATCGGCGCCAGGTCAACGCCATGCAGAGAGAACAGGCCAGCCTTGAGGCGCTGGTCCATTCGAATGAGCTTCGGATCCTGCACCGCGATCTGAGCCTCGTAGTAGATGTCGTCGTGAATACCATTGCGCCAGTCTGCCGGCCGATCCTGTGGCTGTCCGGGCGGAGGCGTGCCGTCGATTTGCGTGATACCCAACGACTTCAGGTAGTTGTAGCTCCATTGATCCTCGAAGTCGTACTCCCGAAGGTAATGAACGCGAGCGCGCTCACCGGACCACCTTCGGTTCAACGCTGCCGCTACGTTCTCCATGCCAGTCTGATTGCCGCCGCTATCGCCGAGCAGAACGATGTCGACGAATCCGTGGGCCTTGTAACTCCGGCAGATATCGCCGAGAAGGGCCTCAAATGTCGCCGCCTCGAGGCTGATGGTGCCCGAGTATTCCATGTGACCTGATACGCTCGGCTCAATGCTTCCCTCTGGAACAAACTTGACGATTGGAGCAATGAGCGCTCTCCCGATCGCGCGCGCAATGGGCGGCAGGACCGTCTGGAGCACGTAGTTGTGCTTGCCGCCCGCCACGTATGGTCCATTCTGTTCAACCCCGCCAGTCCCAATGATGATCGTCGTGGTGCCCGCGCGAATGGCATCTCGAATTTCCATCGATGTGAGCTCTTCGGCCCACAAGCTATCGGCCGCGTCGATCGGTCGAGGCGTGTCTGGAGGTAACCGGTTCTGAGCGGACGTCGTGAACGCGCCCGCAGCGAACACGAGACCCAAGAGTAGAGCACCTCTAGCGAATCGCATCACTTTCCTCCTGATTGGCCTGGACCAGCTCCAGCTCCACGATCCTGGGTCGGCCCAACGTCTCGCCGCTCAGCCGCGAGCGACGCTCACAACCGCTTCGAATCAGCTCGTTGTCGCCGCGCCGCTCGACGGCTGCAGCGGCCAGTTAGGCGTCGGTGTCGAATGCCGAGTCGTCCTCGAGGCCGCGAATAAACGCCTCGAACGTTTCGGCGACAAAGACGACCCTATAGTCCCACTCCTGATCGACATGCACCACTTGTGGCTCCCCGGTCGGCCCGCACGTCCGGTAGTCCAAGCAGACCATATCGTGCCCACCGGACGGACAGGCGGCGAAGTACACACCAATGTCTGGGTAGCCCCATTCGTCGTGCCAGAACCGGCTCCCGACGTCGCCGCAGAGCGAGCACCGCTTCTCACCGCCGATGGAGTAGATGCCCGTGATGGCGATGTGGTTGTCCGCCCAGGAGGTTCGCTCTTTGGTCCTGTGGTTCCTCCGGCGCGGTATGCCGCCGTTCTGATACCGCATCAACTCGACGTAGGACGCGGGTAACGTGTAACCGAGTTCGCGCTCGACCTTCGCTACCGCCTCGTCCGTCAGCGAGGCACCGACGTACTCGGCCAATGCGTATCCGACGGTTCCCAGAACTGTCCCAGATCGAAGCCCGCGAACATTCCCCGCGTCACGGCACCCTCTCGTACGCCTAACGTTCCAATTGAGCCGCACGCCACGGCGACACGCTCGCACGGGGCAGCGGGCGCGTCGGCTCCAATTGGTTGTTAGACAGCGCTGCCTCGTTGCTGAAAAGCAGTCTTCCAACGCTCCGCTGGATCGTCAGATCGCACGGCCGTGTGATCGAACGCGCGAGGATTCAACGTACCGCCCGCCCACTGCAGCATGGCCGCTCGCTCTGGATGTCGGCGATCGGAAATGGCTCGGAGGAACTCCGCGTACCCGACCGTACCGCTACGTCTTCTGGCGGACACGCACCCGCGCCACCGACGCAGCGCGGATAGGAACCCTCGTCGGAAGGAAGCAGTTCTTCAATTCCAGCGTGTGCTCCCAATCATCACCGAAGTCGTAGCGATATCTGACCGGGTCCGTTCCATACGTCACGTACCGCGCGATCGGGATCTTCCGACCGGCCAGGCAGGGTCGCTCATCTGGTATTTCGTCATCGGGAATGCCAATTCGCTTCACCTTGCCGGTCTTCGAATCAACGAGGATGAACTCGTGCAGATGGCAGTCCAGCCAGCCCATCGCATCCTGAATTGCGACGTGGAGATCCCAGAATCAGTACCCCTCGGGCACCTGAATTCGACGCCAGACCAACGGATCCCGTCCTCGGAAGGACGATCAGGAATGGCACACGTGGTCGACTTTCGTGACCCGTCTCGGCTTCGTCGTCTTGGTCATCAAGCTACTTGGTCGTTGCGGTGTCTAACGCCGACGAATGAGCCGCGCGCCTCGCCGACATCATCACACGAGACGAATGGCGCGCCGGCTCCGTTGGATCTTAGGCGGCATGGATGTTACGGATGAGATTTCGAAGCCCCAGTCGTGGAATCGGGATACGCGTAACGTCCTCAAAGGTAGCGTACCACCCCCGGTTGCCAAACAGGCTGAAGGATGCGGTCGCGATGACCATCGGATCATTCGGAGTATCGCTGGGCACTCGGTGCGGGAAGACGAGTCCCATCGCATGAGTCGCGACGAGATAGTACACATGGGACGCGGCCACCTCGGCATCGCTCCGACGACATTCGATGTCCGTGATGTGGATATCCTCGTGGCCGACGACCGCCGCAGCAACCCGCAGGTCGCCAGTCGAACTGCGGGCAAAGAGGAAGGTGGAATCGTAGCAATAGATGTCCCACTTCACCTCCATCTCCGGAGCCTTGAAGACGACGCCGTCAAGAGATGCCCCGTTGTGGGGGAAACGCAGAGAGGTAGCCACGTGAGTCGCGTCGGGGATTGGCCCGCCGATCAAGTCTTTTCCGTCGCTGCTGCGAAGTCACCCGCACTGTTCAGCGATTCGCCGATCGGAAGTCGTTGTGACCATTGTTCTGGTCAGGGGCTGACAATCGAGAACACGGACACCGAAGGGGTTCCCCGCACCTGGCTCATGCCATCGGAATGAAATGCCCTCGCCTCCACCTGGCAAGAATTGGCCCTTGCCGCCGGAGAACAGGTTCTTGAAGCGATTCCACATCGTCGATAAGTTGTCGCCTAACGCCGCGCTTCAGCCGCGGCGCCATCATGATCGCAGCGGGCGCCGTCGGCTGCAAGCGCTGGTAGGCGGTAGTCATATGTGATTTCGAAGGTCGCGAACGGGCCGGTGTTGTTCGCCGAACGCCGCACACCTAGTCGCGGGTCCGAGCAAAGGCGCGGTATTCCTTAGGCGAGTCCATGGTCTTCACGGTCTTCCAAGCGTGAATGGCGGCCGCCATCGTTGCCTCGGGGTTCGCGGCCATGAAATCGCTAAGGAAATTGATGTACCGGCCCGACGGCACTCGCGTGTACATCGTCTCGGGACGATTGAGGCAGACGTATTCCTTCACGAGGTCGCGATACGTGATGGGCGCCCCACGCGTCAGTTGAGCGTCGCGCCAGCGATTGAGCCGATATCGCGCACCAGAGCGGCGCTTGAACGTACGATCGAGCCTCCGGGCTTCTCGCTCAAGGAACGCTTTGGTCTCGCGATCGTTCGTGTAGAGGATGACAGGCAGATCGAGTCGGAGCCCACGGTCAACGTCCTTGGTGCCCGACCGTGACAAATCTCGTTTCGTGGGGCTCATGACCTTGCCATGGGCGAGGAAGTGCCTGATAGCCTTCTCGAGCTCGTCTTTCCGCAGCTTGTGGGCAGATGGAAGACCGAGAGACTGCGCAAATCTCTTGATCTCCGTTGCATACCAATAGCCGTGGTCGAACTGGCGAAGGGTCATTTCCTTCGAGAGCTTGCTCTTAGTCACTTTCGGCATAGGACGCGTAGCGGATCCGCCTAACGTTTCAAATGAGCCGCGCGTCACGGCAACACGATCGCACGGACCGTTGGACGCGTCGGCTCCATTGGGATGTTAGACCGCATGCTTCACGAATCGCAGAACCTCGAACGCTTTCCCCGCAGGCAGCGACTCGGTGCGCCGGCTAGTGGACCGTACTCACTGAAGTACTACCAATTCGACGGGCCGGGTTGCGATAGGCCCAGCGGATCGGCTTCGGGGCTTTGTTGTAGCGATGGATATATCGACGGATCTTGCGAGCCAGGTCGGCGACGGACGTAAAGATGCCGCGCGCGAGCAGGTCTCGCTCGATCTTCGAAAACCAGAGTTCGATTGGTTGAGCCACGACGAATAGGTCGGCGTGAAATGCAGGCGCACGTTCGGATGCTCGAGCAAGAAGGTGCGCACGGCTTGGGTCTTATGGGTCGAGAGATTGTCCGCGATCACGTGAATCGCCCGCCGCTTCGGCTCACTGGCGACGATATCACCGAGGAAGTCGACAAACGCGGCGCTGGTGTGCCGCGGCACGGTCTGCCCGAGCACCTCGCCCGACTGGGTATTCAGCGCGGCGAAGAGCGACAGCGTGCCATGCCGGTAGTACTCGAAGCCATGTCGCTCGGCGCGCCCGGGCGACAGCGGCAGCACCGGATCGAGCCGGTCCAGCGCCTGAATCGCCGTCTTCTCGTCGACGGCAAAGACCGCCGCGTGGTCCGGCGGATTGACGTAAAGGCCGATCACGTCGGCGGCCTTGGGCTCGAAGTCGGGATCGTCCGACTGCATGTAGCGCTCGAACCGGTGCGGTTGGAGGCCCGCGCGCTGCCACGCTTTCGCCACGAGGTTGTGATGAATCTTGAGCACCCGCCCCAGTTTGCGGGTACTCCAGTGCGTGCTGCCATCAGGCGGCGGCTGCTGCGTCTTCGCCAAAATGCGCGCTTCCATGGTCGGCGTCAGGATCGTCGGCGGCTGACCGCGATACCGGGGCCGCAGACCGTCCAGCCGATCGGCCAGGAAGCGGCGGCGCCAACGATTGATGTAGTCGCGATAGCACGGGACCGTCGCTTCAATCGTCGAGTACGAGTCGCCATTGGCCAGCATCAGAATCACCCGCGCGCGGCGCGCGTCCTCCGCGCGGATCTTGAGACTACGTACGCGGCGTTCGAGCTCGGTTCGTTCATCGGTCGTCAACGTCAGCGCCATATGGCGCCAAACAGTACCAGGTACTGCTTCAGTCAGGTACAAGCCACTAGTCACCGTGAGCCCCGCGCCATGGGCCGCAGTCACGAGCGCCTCGGGTTCGACAAAGCGAAACAGCGACTCCAACGACCTCAAGCTGACGAATGGGGTCGGCGTGACCGCTGGACTCGTGGCGGATGGCGACTGCGGTACGACGCTCAGAACGCCACCGGGCTTCAGCGCTGAGGCCACGCGTGGAACCAGCAAGGGCCACTCCACATACTCCAAGACGAGTCCCGCGTGAACCAGATCGAACGCCTCAGGCTCGAGGAACGACGTCGGCCAAATCAGCGCACTGGACGTCAAGTGCAAAACCAGGATTCGGAAACCGTTCGCCAAGCCGAAGCAGATACGCTGGATTCAGATCGACAACGGTAACGCGGGACGTGACCTCCGGATTGACCCGTTCCAATCCGTTCCCTGTTGAACAGCCGAGCACGAGCATCGTCCGCGGTCTAACGGACTCCAATACATCGCCCATGAGCCGACTGAGCACTGGTCGCTGATTGACCGTCGGACTGCTCATGTGGCCAACGTAGTCCACCTTCGGGAATGTCAAGCCATGGATTGCGCATCTTCGTCGTGATCAGCCTGACCGTCTAACGCCCTGCCGCTCAGCCGCGAGCGGCGCAACTAACCGTCACGACCTACCCCAGACCTGCCGCGCCGATCGTCGGCTGCAGCGGCCGGTTAGACGGCGTGCGGAACGCCATTGCCCTTTACGGGACCCGACAGACAAAGTTCGCCGATCGTCGATGCTGCCCCTGCCGGTATATGTCGCAACTTGTGGAAAGGGACAGAGCGGGCGAGTGCGATCGACCTTGCCTTCCGTGCTGTGCGACGCGGTGATCCGATTTGGGCTCTGGTCTTTCTCGACCCATCGTTCCAACACATCCATCTTGTCGAACGTGTTCGGACCCTCCCCACCCCGGCAATGGTTCATTCCCGGCATCATGAAAAGGCGGACAGCGGTGGCGGCCCTTTCTTCACCGCCCATGAGCGTGACGATCTTGTTGTAGTAATTGACACTGCTCAACGGCGGGACCAGCTGATCGTTCCAGCCGCGGTACATGAGGAGTTTTCCGCCACGGTCGAAGAAGGCCCTCAAGATCAGGATCAGTCACATTGAAAATCTGACCCGCGGCCGCATCAGCGAGCGCAGACGCCCTGTCGAATGTCAGTGTCCGGTAGTCCCACATCGAGTCGTTAAAAACGACATACTTGAAAAACTCAACTGCCTCACGCGCAGGCTCAGGACCGGCCACACTCGCCCACGCAAGCTCGCTGCCTGGCTGTAGCCCTGGAAAGATCTCCTGCTTCGTTTGCGGGTTCGTCAAAGGCGAACAGATTCTCCTGGCAGCCTCGACCTGAGGAGCGGTCAAGCATGAAGCCGTGTCGCCCTGTCTGCACTCGAGCCTTCCCGGATCAAAGCCGCGCTGCGCGGGCCGATCGATCAGGCCGTCCTTCAACCCGTCACGTGCGTCGCACGCGTCGAGTGCGGCTGCGTGGATCAGGGAATACTTCGTTGGTGGGATGTAGGAAGCATCGTCACGGTGGACAGCCTGTGCGACCCATAATTCCCACGGTCAATTGATCGGTCCGGTAGTTGACCGGCGCGCCTGCGATAATGCCATCGTAGTCGGCCGGGAACCGGAGGGCCTCCATCAAGCCTTGCCGACCGCCGGTTGAACACCCATTCCAGTACAGAGCAGTCCTTGGACCGTCGCCGAGGTACGCGGTAGCGATAGCCTTTGCGGCGACAGTCATCTGGTGAACTGCGCGGTAGCCGTAGTCCACGAGCTTTTCCGGGTGGCTCGGTGCAAATGAAGCTGTGTTCCCGACGTGTCCGGTGTCAGTCGCAGCCGTCGCGTATCCGCTCGCCAGAGCTGCGCCAAGTGCGGGGTACGGAATCACACCGGCCCACGCGCCGTTTCCGACGGACTGCAGTTTGCCGTTCCACCCCAGCATTGGCAGCCAGACTTCGATCTTGATTTCAGAATCGGTGGTCGGCGTCAAAGACGCGGTCACACGGCAGAACGCCGGAAGGTTGGCAAGTACGGGGTCTGGCGCGCCTGCGGGCGAACCTGGAGGCGTAAACGTCCCCGGTGGAACCGCTGCCGCCGAAGTAACCCTGGCATTCGGAAGCACACGCGTCGCGATGTCCTCACATTGACCCGCATAACTTGGCTCGGCGCCAAGCACTACGCTCGTAAGTACCGCCGCAACCGCCATGGTCTTTCCACTCATTCGTCGTGCCCCCCGTTCCTGAGCTACTTCACACGCCATCTAACGTGCCGCTTCAGCCGCGGCGGCTCATGATCACACCGGCTGCCGACGGCTGCAAGCCCTGTTAGGCCTCATCCTCAATCGGAGTGCCAGCCTGCAGATAGTCATAGATTTCAGCCTCCCACTCCTTTGAACCAACCGAGATGGCGACCAGCGCACCATCGGCATCCCGATACGCTTCGTGTGGAAAGGCAGTATTGGCCGCGAACCAAGTGGCCTCTTTGAGAGGCTCCTCCTCATGCCAGGTGGTCATGATCACTGCGTCTTCACCGTTGAGTCCTAGCTCGCTGGCTTCTCGATCAAACGCATCGTGAACGCGTTCGCAGTCTGGCCCCCAGGCGCAGACGCATCGTGCTCCGGCTCTGAGAAGCCAGCTCGCGTGCTCACGCAATGCTTGATCGGAAGAGTCACGGCCATCTGCTGCGAGAAGCAGGATGAATGTCTCCTCAGGAAATGGCGGAGCGGTGCGAATCGCGTTGAGAGTCGCGACGCTAACCACCGACCACTTCCGACGTAGCACGAGATTCTGGTGAGGATCCGCCATCGAATTCCAGTGAGGCCTAACGCATTGCGGCTCACCTGCGGCGGCCGCGCAATTCAGAATCTGCTCGTCCCGATGATGATGCGGCCGCCGTCTGGTGCAGCCGCTGTTAGGCGGCCCTCGCGCACATGGCTCGCTGAAGTCGGACCCTCAATCATCGACTGCGGTCGTTGACGGCCTGACGGCTGATCTCGCTGAGTTTGACAGTTCCGGTCTGACGCATGATCGTCGTCAGTTCTCGGCGAAGAATCTCAAGCACCGCCTCCACGCCGGGCCGGCCGAACGCCGCTAACCCCCACACATACGGCCGCCCGATGCACACAGCTCGTGCACCCAGCGCCAGCGCCTTGAAAATGTCGGTGCCTCGCCGAAATCCTCCATCGACGAGCACAGGGATGCGTCCGGCCGCGCCTGCGACCACTTCCGTCAGACTCTCAATCGTCGCACGGCCGCTTTCTTCAGCGCGACCGCCATGGTTCGACACAATCACTCCATCGATGCCATGGTCCACGGCCAAGGCTGCATCCTCACTCGTGACGATTCCTTTCAGGATGATCTTCATGCTTGTCGTGTCGCGCAGGCGCTTGACGAAATCCCAATTCATGTCAAGCGGCTGCGAAGACCGCACGGCCGATATGTCCAACCCGGCGAACATCGGCTTCCGCGCGACCATCGCGTTGACGTTGTCGAGGCTCGACCCAAGCGGACCGGCGGGGTGACAGGCGCTGCACTGACCAGAATCACGGCGCTGCCCTCGCGCCTGAGTCTCACGGTTCGAGCCGCCCTGCAGGTCGAGGGTCAGCGCCAGCACCGAGCAGCCAGCGGTTTCCGCTCGCTTGACGAGGGCACGCCCCACGGACCACTGGTCCGTGGGGTAAAGCTGATACCAGACCGGTTCACCACGTGCAGCGATTACCTCCTCGACGCCGGTCGACGACATGGTCGAGAGAATCTGTAGGTGCTTGCGCGAGCGAGCGGCCTGCGCGCTGGCAATCTCGCCGTCAGAATGGAACGCCTTTTGAGCGCTCACGGGCGCCATAACGATCGGGGAGTCCCAAGTCGTCCCGAACAGGGTCACGGACATGTCGATGGCGCGCACGTCAATCAGTCGCCGCGCCCGAAGTTGGTATCGTTCGAACCCCTCGCGATTTGCCCGGAGCGTGGTGTCGTCGTCGACGCCAGTCGCCATATAGGCGAAGTGGGCCGGTGACAGTTTTTGACGAGCCACGGCCTCGAAGTCGAACACGTTCAAAGCGAGGTCCGGTGACGCAATCAGCCCAGGGTCCTGTGCGAAAAGCGACGGCAACAAACGAGGAGTTATCAGAAGCGGACTCGCCGCAAGGAACTGCAGAAACCGCCGCCGAGACCTCTCGTCGTGCATTTGCGATGCCCCCGTTCGAGACCAGGTCATACCGCCCCTCTCTTTCTGTCCGGGTGAATTCTCGCGCGACTGAAGGAGCCCGCCTAACGCGCGGCTTGAGCCGCGCGCTACGGCGACATGATCGCATAGGACGGTGGGTGCGACGGCTCCAAGCGATGTTAGACGGCGAGGGATTCAAGCGCACCCCTCATCGAAGTAGTCAGAGTCGAGGCCCTTGATCCGCAATCCGCCGCCGAGTTGGCGTTCGCGGCCGATGGCGCCTGTCCTGCGACAGCGGTTGGTGGCCGGCGCAGTCAGGCGCGATGCCCGGGATCGACAACGTGGCGGAAAAAGTTTCAGGCGAGGCTGGATCCTACCTCAGGTGCCGGCGCCGCCGGGTCGCGGCCCAGTACAGGGCCTGTCCGGCGGCCGCGGTGATCGCCGCGTCACGGGCCTGCGGTAGCGTGACATGGGTGAGCAGCCACGCGATGAGCGCCAGCGCGATGAAGGCGACCAGCGTCCCGGCCGGAGCGACGAACGCCGCAGGGGTCACGTCGGTCCGGCGGCGCAGCGTCGGGAGCGCCGCGCACGTCCCCGCATAGACGAGGAGCCTGGCGATCACGCTGACGGTCAGGATGTAGACAAACGTGCCAGAAATGGTGAGCAGCAGCGCCAGCGCTGCGGTGGACAGGATGGCGGCTTGCGGGGTATGAAAGCGCGCGTGCGTCGCACCAATCCACGGCGGCAGCTCGCCCCGCTGCGCCATGGCGAATGTGATGCGCGGCGCCACCAGCAGGATACCGTTCAGGTTGCCGAAGATGGAGACGATGGCGCCGACGGTCACCAGGGCGGCGCCCGCCGCGCCCAGAAAGCGGCCGGCGGCGTCGGCCAGCGGCCGCGTTGCGCTCGCGAGTGTCGGCAGCGTCCCGACCGCGACGATCTGGATGCCGATATAGAAGACGACGACAACGGCGAGCGCCAGCAGCATCGCGTAGGGAACGTCGCGGCGTGGGTCGCGGGCCTCGCCGCCGGCGACCGTCGCCTGCTCGAACGCGCTGAAGGCGTAGATCAGCAGCAGCACCGCGACCGAGAAATCGCCGTAGCCGGGCAGCGGGCCCGGCGTGAACGCCGCAGGATCGAGAAAGAACATCCCCGCAACGACGAAGATCGCGAGCGGCACCAGCTTGGCCACGGTGAACACGTTGGTGACGACGGCGGCGTCGCGCACGCCGACCACATTCACTGCGGTGAGCGACACGACAATCAGCGTGATGATCCCGGCGCGGACGAGGCCCCCGCCCGCTGCCGGCACGAAGAACGTCAGATAGGCGAGCAGCACGTTGCAGTTCACGGCAAACGCCGTCGTCCGCGCCACCCACATCATCCAGCCGACCTGAAAGCCGACCGCGGGACCGAACGCCTCACGAGCGTAGAGGTAGGGCCCCCCTGTCTGTGTGAATCGGCTCGCAACTTCGGCGAAGCACAGGATGATGAGCGCCACCGCGGCGCCGCAGACGATGAACGCGGCAATGCTGTAGACGCCGATCCGGCTGAAGGCTTCGGAAGGAAGACCGAAGATGCCGGCGCCGATGATGCCGTTGACAGCGAGCGCGACGAGATCCCAGCGGCGAATGGCGCGGAGCAGCCCTTCGCTGGTCGGCTGGTCCGAAGTCGCTGCTTGCATCCGCGTCGGCGAATCCCCCTATTTCGAATCAGCGGTGCCGTAGCCCCTCGCCGACTCTCCGATGAGCCTGTAGCAAGGGAATTTCAATCTCACGCTGCGTCGGAAAAGCCATTGCCGGTATTGAACTCCGCCACCGATTACCGAGCCGTCTAACGACGCGCGCTGAGCCGCGCGCCGCTGCGACATGTTACAGCGGAGGCGGGCGCGACGGCTCCAGCGGGTGTTAGCGGCTCGCGGGCGGCACGATACCGTTCATCCGGAGGTATACGACCAGCTGACCGTAGTGGTCCGAGGCGTGCCAGACGGCGAGCGTCGTGAGCCCCAGGCGCGTGCTCGTACCGCCGTACGGTCCGCCCGCGGGTTCCAGCGCATTGGCCGGCGTCATTGTCCGTAGTACGCGCCCTGCGTACGCGAACGATTCGCGCAAGTAGGCCATCAGCTCCGTTTTCGTCGTGGCCGCATGCGGTCCGCCGGTCTCGCACGCCGCGGGAGGCTCCTTCTTCTCGATTTCATTGAAAAACGCGAAGTTGCCGCACGCCACGTGCTTGACTTGCTCGCCAAACGTCCGGACGTCCTTGAACGCACCGTCGGTCGGCTTGAACCCGTACGACGCGGCCGGCATGGCATCGGCGAGCGCGATGAACGACTGCTCGATCATCGCGAACGACTGCCCGACGGTGGTGGCCATTGGGTCCACGCGTTCCTGACCAACCATGTGAGCAGGGAACGTCAGAAAAGCGGCGATAGCAAGCACCGTGGTGAAGCGCTGACATCGCTTCGTTCCCTGAAACAGGTGCGGCATTGTCGCAACTCCTTGTCCGGCTAACGCGAGAAACGAGCCGCGCGTCGCGGCGACATGAGCGCAGAGACCGTGAGAAGCGTCGGCTCCATTTCGATGTTAGCCAGCTTCTGGGACGCCCCGATACAGCGCATCAGAGTCGTCGATGATTGCTTGAAGAAAACCGCCGAGAGAGGTAGCAACCAGCCGGTCCTCGTTGTCGCCCGTAATCATGTAGACGGTCGAATTGAGAGGCTGCCCGGAAAAATCGAAGGCGTACCACCATGACTCGATGCTGTGATCAGCAAACAACACAGCTTCTGGGAGCCGAGACTTCGCCGACGCTGGTTCGTCAGAAACACGCCTCCATTCCGACAAATGCCAGAACCGCACAAACCCGTTTTCCACGGGTGTTGCTTCGTCTGACCCGTCAAACGAGGCCAGCAACGTCCTCACGTCGTCCGGAAGGGTAATACGAAGGCGCCGCTCCGTGTCGCTGATGACGGCTGCGGTTGGCTTCGGACTGGCACTCCCTCCAAGCAATTCCGCCACTCGCCGAAGTTGCTGATTCAATTGCATTCGAGAAATGTCTGGCTAACGATCGCGGCTCACCAGCGGCTGCACAAAAGGCACACAGCCGTCTGGTGCAGCCGCTTGTTGGGCTGCCCGGCCGGGTCTAGAATGGCTACATGACGTCCCGAGCGCAAGAACTTCTTCGAGAAGCCTTGACGTTGCCCGTTGAAGAACGCGCCGACGTAGCCGCTGAGCTGCTGGCCAGCCTCGACGAGGCACCGGCAGAGAATGCTGCGGAAGTCGAAGCCGCCTGGGCCCATGAAATCGAGCGACGGGCCCGACGTGTGATGAATGGTGAATCGGCCGGTGAACCGTGGGAGGACGTGCGTGCGCGCGTTGTCCAGCGGCTGACCGAGCGATGACCGGGAAGTTCCGCCCCGAACCCGAAGCCTCCGCTGAACTTGAAGACGCTGCCCTTTGGTACGAGGGCCAACGCCAGGGACTGGGCTTGGAACTCGTCGAAGCAGTCGACCTCGCCCTTGAACAAATTGCTGGGTGGCCGCAGATTGGTCGCCGAGTTTCTGGACTGCCCAACGACTTGCCCGTTCGCAAGGTCCCGGTCAAGCGCTTCCCATACCACGTTGTGTATCTGCCATGGGAAGGTGCTTTTCGGGTTCTGGCGTTTGCGCACGATAGCCGTGAACCCGGCTACTGGCTCTCCCGGATTCGCAAGTAGTTCACTCGTCAGCCCAACGCTACATTTCAGCCGCGGCGGCCCATGATCACACTGGCCGTCGTCGGCTGCAAATGTTTGTTGGGCTGCGAACCCGCCAAGCTGGCTACTGCCAAATGCTCTTCGTGCGGGCGAACCTACCGAGTAGTTTCGCTCGAGCCTTCAGAAGAGGAGCCAACTCTGGCCAACTGGAACGCTCTCCGATTCGGATTGAAGGATGCGCTCGACCGCGTTCCATGCAGCGTGCCACAGCCAGCCACCGCTTCGCGAACCCAAGAAGCGCGGTGCGAGGATGCTTGGCGCGGCGCGCGGAAAGATAGTCGGTGGGTAGATCGCCGCAGATCGTCCACCAACCGACCCAGCCAGGCCGAGCCACACTCTCGATCGCCCAGAGTGACAAATATGGCTCGACGTGCCAGGCAGGCCATGTGCCGATCCGCCCGTGCTTGAGGCCTTCTTCCTTCAGGTACGCACGCACTTGCCTGCGCCTGTCGGCGCACCAACGGTCTTCGGCGGTCGGCTTACGTTTCGGCACTCTATAACCTTCGCAGCCCAACTACTTCTTAAGTAGACCGCGGGATGTTCCCGCCCGCGCAGCGTGTGTCGGCAAGCGCACAAACACCAGGTTCCCGCGAATCCCTCAGCGGGCGAATGCTAACACGCCGGACCCTCGACAACAGGGGAATCAAAGGCTGCGAAGAGCTGTGCCTGATGCGCTGCAAGCGGCATGGTGTTCGTCGGCATTCACAGGGCGAGATGGCGACACTCAACCGCCTGACCCAAAAGGGTATTGGGGAAGGTCAGGCCGGGCCGAGGAGCTCGTGCAGCTTGAAGTGATGCTTACCGAGCTTGCCGCCGTAGTTGCCCGCGGAGATCTGGACGACCCCGGGAAGGCACGCGGCGTCGATACCGACGCGAAGGGCATCCTCGATCGCCTGGCGGTCGAGGCCATCGACGACGATCTCGAGCACGGAGTTGACGGCTTCGGGCAGCTCGCTGGCCACACCAATGCGGCCGCGTACGGTCGGGCAATACGCGTCGTTGGTGGAGGCGATCATGTTCTTGTAGCGCTTCGCGCCCACCTTGCTGCCGGCGCGCACGATGCCACCGGGAAACGGCAGGATGACACCGCGCACCCGACGCATCGCATCCACAGCCGCCTCTGCGGCCGCGAGGGCGGCTACTTGATCCTTCGCCAGGATCAGCAGGTTGCCGCCACCGATCGCCTTCTGCATCCCGAAGGCCTCTTCGACGAGGAACTCCCCCTCCATCACCGGAATGCGCCAGTAGCGGCGTCCGTCGAGATACTTGCTCGACTGCAGGCGGTCGCCAAAGTGACGCAGCAGTCCGCCCACGGTCACGCGGTCCTTGGCGTCCGGCAATCCGTCGAAGCACGCGGTGGTCGGGCACGTCAGCACCGTCTGGCCGACGCGATCGATGAGCCGGCTTCCGAGCCCTTCGGCGTTGAACGCGAAAAGCAGAACGCTCACCCCAGGCCGGCCGTCAGGTGTATCGCCAGGCGCCAGTACGGCCTCGATCCCCGCCTCGACCTTGCACCCGATGACGGATGTCGCAAAGCCGGTCATCGACTGCGCCGCGGTCCGCGCCCACGCGTCGGACGCGGCGGTGATGACCACGCGCGCCGCGCGCATGTCGAACGCCTCCGCGAACGTGTCGACGATCTCGACCCCGCGCCGTTCACGCACCGCGAGGCCTCCACACGAGCAGTTCCCCTTTGCCGGGCACGGACGTATCACCGGTGTAGCGCCGATACGCGCCTTCACGCTCCTCGCAGGGAATCGTGACGCCCAACGCCGCGAGGTGGCGCGCATACATGCGAAGAAACGTCGGCACGTACGTCGCCGCATACGCGAACGTGGGTAGGAGTGGAATCGGGCGCAACGAGATGATCGTCCCTCGCATCATCCAGGCGCCGGTGCGCAGCTCGGCGCCGCTCCCGAGCACGATGGTCCCGCCCTTCATCTGCAACCCGGCAAAGTCGCGGACGGGACCGCGGACGGCGATGATGCCGCGCTTCATCCGCATGCCGACTTCGAGACCAGCCGTGCCGCCAACGAGGATCGTCCCGTCGCGCATGCCGGTCTGACTTCCCCGGTACGCGGCGCCGATCTGGCCTCCGACGTTTCCACCGACACGAATCAGCCCGCCCGACATCTCGCCGCCCACCCAGTCGGACGCGTTTCCCGTCACCTCGATGGAACCGCCGCTCATGTAGGCGCCAAGGTGCATACCCGCGTTGCCGGTGATGATGATGCGCCCCCGCGTCATGGCGCGACCGATCCACTTGATCCGTGCGGCATCGCCGTGAATGGCGATCTCGTCGCTGGCGGCGCCTTCGACGGTGAAAAAATCGTCCAGGCGGCGCTGCCGCTTGCCGAGCAGCACGGGCAGGGCGCGGATGGCGTCATTCGACAAGGTCGCCATCACATCGGGCGAGAGCGCCTCGGCCTCGAGCGGCACGTGCGGCGCTTCCTTGAGGGTCAGCGTGATCATTCGGGCTTCGGGCGCAGCGTGATCTGCTCGGGTCGCTTGAGCCGTTCGATCTCCACGGGATAGTTCTCGAACGACATCGTGTACGACTGCTCGAAGATCGGACGGATGAAGTCCTCGATCCCGCTGTCGTAAGCGGGCTGAGACGATGAACTCGCGGCCCTCGGTGACGGCCGTCACGTCACCCTCTTCGACCACGACCTCTCCCCCCTTGATCACATAGCGCGGATACGAGAACAGGAACCCGCCCTCGTCCGGCTTCTCGGGATAGATCGCCACATCGGCATCCGCGCCAACACCGAGATGGCCCTTGCGCGACAGGCCGAGTGAACGTGCCGGACCCGCCGACGTGATGATCGCAATGTCATACAGCGTGTACTGCCGGTCGAGATCCGCGAGCACAATCCGCTCCTGCGCCACCGCTGGAAGCTTCTTGATCTGCTCCTTCCGAAAGTTCACGTCCATCAGAAGCTGCACGATCTCCGGGTACCGCCAGAAACATCCGCCATTAGGATGGTCGGTCGTCAGGAACACCCGCCACGGATCGTCGATGAGCAACAGCAGTTCGAGCCCCACCGCCCACTGCACGGCGTTGACGATGTTGTGGTCTTTGTAGACATAGGGGACGATGCCGCAGCCGGTCTCGTTCTCGACGTCCAGGTTTCCCCACTTGCGTCCGGTGAGCTGATACAGCAGGTGCTGCCAGGGGCCGTCCGCGGTGATCGTGACAGCATCGCCAAAGAGCACCGCGCCCGCATCGGTCGTCAGGTTCGGATGTTTGTTGAACGCCTCGGCCACGGCGGCCGCGCCGGACCGCATCGTGCTCCAGTCGTCGCCATCGTAGGCATGAAACTGCAGGTGCGCCAGGTGCGCCCGCCGCCCTTCCAGCACCTGCATCGTCTCGACGGTGGTGGCGATGTTGCCGGGCACGCCGAGGTTGTTGCAGTGCAGGTGGAGCGGGTGCGGCAGCTCCAGGTCATCCACGATCTGCGCCAGGCTTGAAATGATCTTCCCGGGCGTCAGGGTCGAGTAGCCCTCGAACGACTCGTGGAGCTGGCTCGCGTTCTTGCCCCACTTCCACGCCGCCACGCCGCCGGGATTCACCGCCTTGACGCCGTACACCTTGGCGGCCGAGATCAGCCACGCCACGACGTGACGGGCCCGTTCGACATCGCCGGCCTCGAGCAGGTCCAACACCATCTCGTTGTTGGCCATCAGCAGGAGGCACGACTTGTCCACGATCGGCGTGTCGTGCAGCTCTTCGTGCGTGTGCTTCGCAGACAGTATGGGCACTGCTGCTTCGTTGACGGTCGTCCAACCCATCCCGGCGTAGAGATAGCCGGTCGCGAACGTGGTGGGTGTCATTCCGCCGATGCCGGCGCGGCGATTCTCCCCGTGCAGAAACTTGCGGGCCACCCGCTGGTTCTCCGGCACGAGCCCGCGCGCGAAGTTGAGCGCTCCGCCGGCCACGTGGGTGTGGACGTCCACACCTCCCGGAAACACCATCATGCCGCTGGCGTCGATCGTGCGTCCGCCCTCGACGTTCTTCACGACGCTGCCGTTGGCGATGCAGATGTCCTTGATGACCCCGTCCACGCCGTTGGTCGGGTCGTAGACCTTGCCGCCTGTTATCCGCAGCATGTGTGCTCCCCGAACCACGAAGAACACGAAGATCACGAAGGATCATTTTTTTCCATAAGGGATTTCGTGGCCTTCGTTTCCTTCGTGTCCTTCGTGGTTACGGCGTTCGCCATCGTGGCGAGGGGCTGCGGCACCCAGGTGGACTTCGCCGCCACGGCGAGGCGGATACGGCGGATGACTTCTTCGTCGGTCGGATACGGCGACTGCAGGATTGGCCGCAGCGGCAGCGGAATCTCGTCCATGCGATACGCCGTGCCGTCCGCGCTGATGCCGGTCACCGCGGTCGTGATGTGCACGCGGGCCAGCCGGCTCGTGTGGGTGACCTTGGGATCCAGGACGATCGTAGGAATCCGGCTCAGGTGATCGATGGCTGGCTGAGGCATCGTCGCACCCGGATCCGCGCCGAGGATCAGGGCCGCATCGTTGTCGCCGCGCACCAGCAGGTCGATCGTGGAGAACTCGCCCGGATTGAATCGGGGATACCCGCGCGACAGGCTCACGCCAAACGGATAGCCCGTTGTGTAGCGCAGCACGACGTCGGCGCCCGTCACGTTGCCGTGCCCTCGCATCGGCATGCAGACGAACTTCGTGAACGCGTTCAACTCGGCGGCGAGCGTGAGGATGGCGCCCGAGTTCATGTGCTTCCCGCGCGTCATCGACAGACCCATCCCGAAGAAGATGACGCCGAACTTCGCCCGCTTCATGCGATCGGCAATGTCCTGGAGCTGCGCGACGGTCAGGCCGGTCTCTTCGACGAGCCGCGCGTCCACCGGGTTCCCTTTGACGATCGCCCGCAGCGCGGTCGCCATTTCGAAGTCCTTGCCGGGCCGTATCTGCAGAAAGATGTCCGCGGCCTTCGCACTCGGCGTCTCGCGAATATCCACGAGCACCATCGTCCGGCCCTTCCGGCCGAGCGGCACGAACTTCCCCTTCTGCGTCAGGGTGTACTTGGTGAAATGCCGAGGGTGGCATTCCGCCGGGTTCCCTCCCCAGTAGATGATGAAGTCCGCCCGATTCTTGACTTCGCCTAGTGTGCACGTAATCTTGCCACCCAACTGGGCGGCTATCTCAGTGGGGCCGTGTCAAAGGGATGTGTGGCTGTCGACCACACCTCCTATCAACTCGGCGAGCGTCACGGATTCACGCTGCGCCTCGCACGTGATGTTGCTGAGGCCGTAGACGAGCGGCATGTCGGCCGCGTGGAGGTAGCCGGCGGCTGCCTCGATGGCCGCGTCGAGCGTGGCCGGTTCGCCGTCGATCAGCGCGTCGGGATACAGGCGCTCCGCTGTGTGATTCCGGAACCAGGAATCGCCGAGGCTGCAGGCATTCTTCGCCTTGACGATCCGATCGCCTTCGGCGTGGAGCTCGATGTCGTCGCACACGCAACCGCAAAACGTGCAGGTGGCGTGTTTCACCACGGTCAGGCTCATTGCATCCCCTTTGGAGTGAAGCTAGCTATTGCTCGTCGCGAGGCTCGTCTCCGCCCGGACCGGGCGGAATCACGAACGTTCACCCAAGATCCCTTCCGGGAAAGCTGCCGCGGGTGCGGCGAGGCTGGTACCGGCCCGGCTCGATCATCTCCCACGCGCGAACGCCCGTGGCGCTTCGCTCTGACGTGATAATGACTGAGGGCTCGGCTGCGGGTGTCGGCTTACGCGTCAATGGATTTGACCTCGTCGTCCCACTGGATGGGAACGCCGTCTGACTCGAAGCATCATATCAGATGAAAATACCCCTCTGAATTCAGCGCAAAACGGCACTTCCATGAGGATTCTGCCATGACTGCTCGCATCCGACTTTTCGTGTGGCTGTTCTGCTTGTCGGTCTTCGCTGGAGTGTCGTACTGGTCTGCGGTGCGAGTGGGGGCGCAGTCCCCGGGACCTCAGCTGCGACAGATTGCCTATCTCAAGGCGTCGAACAGCGAAGGGGCTGACCATTTCGCGTGCGGAGGTTCGCTCCCCGGGCACACAGGCAACGCGCTGGCGATCAGCGGCGATGGCAACACGGCCGTCGTCGGCGCGCCGCACGAGAGCAGCGCCGCACGCGGGATCAACGGCAACCAGGACGACAACTCGTTGTACAACTCCGGCGCCGTCTACGTGTACGTGCGTCGAGGTGACACGTGGACGCAGCAGGCTTATCTCAAAGCGTCGAATCCAGGGCGGAGCGATCTATTTGGGCTCAGCCTTGCCTTGAGCCGCGACGGAAACACGCTGGCGGTCGCGGCGCCGTGGGAGGCCAGCGCCGGCACAGGCGTCAATGCCAATCAGGACGACGACTCCATTCCCCAGGCTGGCGCCGTGTACGTCTTTACGCGAGCTGGCGACAGATGGTCACAGCAGGCGTATCTCAAGGCATCGAACACCGGCCGCAAGGGCGTCGGGGACGACATCGAAGGGGACCAGTTCGGGTTTGCGATTGCGCTGAGTGCCGACGGCGGCACGCTGGCTGCGGGCGCCATCGCGGAAGACAGCGTCGCGACTGGCATGGGCGGCAACCAGACCGATGACTCGGCTGCTGCTTCGGGTGCCGTGTACGTGTTTTCGAGAGTTGCCAACAGGTGGACACAACAGGCGTACCTCAAGAGCAGCAACAGCGAGGCAGGCGATCTGTTTGGCTATGGCGTGAGCCTGAGCGCAGACGGCACCGCTCTGGCGGTGGCGGCGTACGACGAGGATGGCGGCGGCAGAGGTGTCGATCCGGCGAATGACAACAGCTCGAGCGGGACCGGTGCGATCTACGCGTTCAATCGCCAGGGCACTGTCTGGACGCAGACCGGCTATCTCAAGGGATCGCGATCGCAGCGTAACGATGCCCTGGGCTACTCCGTGGCCATGAGCGACGACGGCCGTACGATTGCCGGCGGCACCGCCGAGGAGAGCTGCCTGAACGGTGGCATCAATCCTTCCAACTGCGACATCGATACATTCCCCGAATCTCTCGCGGCCGGCTCGGCCGGTGCGGTGTATGTCTGGGTGCGCAGTGGCGACCGCTGGGTCGAACAGGCATTCATCAAGGCGTCGAACCCGGATCTCGAGGACTGGTTCGCGGTCCGACTCGCGTTGAGCGGCGATGGCAACGCACTCCTGGTCGGCGCGCCGATGGAGGACAGCGCTGCGAGGGGTGTCAACGGACGCGAAGATGACGACTCGGTCGACGACTCCGGCGCGGCGTATCTCTTTACGCGCAGCGGGACCGCCTGGAGCCAGCGTGCGTATCTCAAAGCGTCGAACACCGACGGGTTCGACGAGTTCGGGAGTTCCGTTGCGATCAGTGGCGATGGCAGGACGATGGTCGTGGGCGCCCGCATGGAGAGTGGCGGCGCCAGGACCGTCAATGGCAATCAGAACGACAACGACGCTGGGCAGTCTGGCGCCGCGTACCTCTTTGGGCTGGACCGTTGACTGCGCACGCTAGAGCGATTTGCGTTTCTCCGTAGAGCGCACGCTTCAGCGTGCGCGTGTCCGCGGAGGCTGAAGCCTCCGCTCTACGCCGAATCGAAAAAGCGGTCTAGAGCCTGGTCGGCGGAAAAGATTTTCCACGACACGATGGCCGTCTCGGCCACCACGAGGAGATGACATGAGATCACTACTTCTGGCGTCGCTGGTCGCAGCGGCCGTCGCGACTTCCATCGCAGTCCAGCAGACCGCGTCCGCACAGCAGCAGCCTGCCGACACGATCCTGACCAACGGCAAGATCATCACCGTCGATGATCAGTTCTCGATCGCCCAGGCCGTGGCCGTGCGCGGGGACCGTATCGTGGCCGTCGGGTCCACCGCCGACATCACGCGTCTCGCGGGCCCCGCCACGCGGCGGATCGACCTCCGCGGCCGCGCCGTGTTGCCCGGCTTCATCGACAATCACGCCCATTTCCAGGAGGAAGGCGCGTACTGGGCTCACGAGCTCCGGTTCGACGCCATCACGTCGCGCAAGGAGGCGCTCGAGAAGATCCGCGCCGCGGCGCAGAAGGTCGGGCCCGGCAAATGGGTCTACAACTATGGTGGCTGGTCGAACGACCAGTTCATCGACGACAAGAAGCTGTTCACGCGCGAGGAGCTGGACAAGTACTCGCCCGACAACCCGGTGTACATCCAGGCGAGCCGCGCAGAGACCTTCGTCAACAGCAAGGCGATCGAGATGACCGGGCTCGAAAAGATGACCGACCCGGGGATCGTGCGCGATGCCAACGGACGGGCGACTGGGGTCGTCCACGGCGGGGGTGCCATTGTCAGGGACGCCGGCAAGTGGTTGGATGCCCCGAACGGCGAGCGCGTGCGGGGCCTGTCGGATGAGGCCATCCGCGCCAGCAGCATTGTCATGATGGACGATCTCAACAGGGCCGGCCTCACCTCCTCGGGCGGTAGTTGCCAGTGGGAAGAGCTGCACCGCGACCTGAAGCGCATGCGGTTTTTTTGCCAACAGACCGCGCCCGGGGGACGCGGCGCCGAAGCCATCGAGAAGCAGTTGGCGCTGGTTCCGACGCTCAAGTACCACGACGGGGACGAGTGGAGCGATCGCACGAACTGGGGAGAGGGTTGGCCCGGCGCCGGCGCTGATGACCTGTACTCCGCCACGCAGCAGCCGGTGCCGCAGGCACAGTGGGACCTGTGGGGTCGCTTCGCCGGCGAGGTTGCCAAGGCGGGCATCCAGGCGTTCAACCATTCGCAGACAACCGAAAACATCGACGGCAAGCTGGCACAGCTCGAAAAGCTGCAGAGCCAGGGAATCTCCATCCGGCCGCTCCGCTGGATGCTGATGCACATGGAAGGCGTGACGCCGGCGCAGATCGAGCGGATGAAAAAGCTGAACATGGCCGTCGGCGTGCGCTCTGCGAGCCTGACCATGGGGGGACTGATTCACCGCGTGCACGGGGACAAGGCGTTCGCCATGCCGCCCCTGAAAGAAATACAGGACAGCGGCATCAAGTGGGGCTTCCAATGCGACTGCTTCGAGGTCAACGTGTACCAGCCCTTCTATACGCTGTGGTGGGCGGTGACCGGCAAGATGGTGGGCGGCACGGTCGTCAACACGCATACGATTTCGCGCGAGGCCGCGCTCATCGGGCACACGCGGAACAACGCCTTCCTCCTGTTCCGCGAAGCAGACCTGGGCTCGATCCAGAACGGCAAGTTCGCGGATCTCATCGTGATCGACCGCGACTATCTCACCGTCCCCGCGGATCAGATCAAGGACATCAACGTGATGCTGACGATGGTCGGCGGCCGGGTCGTCTACGACGCCGCCGCAAAGCCGGCGACAGCCGCGCGGTAGGAGCAGGGATGCACCCCTGTCCATCGCCAACGCGAGCACCTGCCGAATGCAGGCGATGGCGTGCATGGAATCAAGACCTTGTCCTGAGATGCCTAGATCGCGGGATTGGACATTGGATGGATCCCCTGCGCCGCCTTCAGGGTGAGCGCCTGCTGGGTGCCGTCGGAAATCAGAAACATGGCGGCATCCCGATAGAGCTTCTCCAGTCCCATGACGCGCATCAGGCCATAGCCTCCGCAAACCTCGATAGCCACCTGTGTCGCGCGAATCGCGGTTTCGGCAGCGAGCACCTTCGGGAGCGCCGCCAGCGTGAGGTCAAATTGCTCCGGGTACTGCGACGCCCACGCCGCGTGCCAGATGTAGTCGCGGGTGGAATCAAGCCGCATCTTGATCTCCGCCAGCAACACGCGAATGGCCTGGTGCTCGATGACCGGTCGGCCGCCCTGCACCCGGCTCTTCGTAAACTGCACCGCCTTCTCGTAGGCGGCCCGTCCGACACCCAGCACCGAGGCCGCTGCATACGCATTGCTGGCCGGGAAGAACGTCCGCAGGACATCGAAGCCGCGGTTCAGCTCGCCGAACTGGTTCGACAAAGGAATCCGGCAGCCCTGGAACACGAGCTCGGCGTTGTTGCACAGGCGTTCGCCCATCTTGTCGTGGACACGCCCAATGGTGAACCCGGGTGCGCCTGCGGGAACAAGGAAGGGCGTGAACACCTGGGTCAGGGGCAGGCCCTCAGGCCCTGTCCGGGCAAAGATCAAGTAGAGGGCGGATCGGCTGCCGTTGCTGATGAAATGCTTCGTCCCGTTGAGGATCCAGCTGTCTCCATCGCGGACGGCTGTGAGCCGTGGTCCTGCCTGGGGATCGGTATACGGGATGATGTAGTCGGATCCCATGTCCGGTTCCGTGATCCCAATCGACAGGACGCCGCGCGGATCGTCGCGCAGGGTTGGAAGGAAGCGTTCAAGTTGCTCTGGTGTTCCGCCTCCCTGAATCGTCTGCCCAATCTTCCACGTCTGCGCCATCACGACAGAGACGCCGAGATCGCCAACGGCCAGCTCCTCGGCGAGCATGGCGAGCGTCACCGGGTCCGCGCCTGCGCCCCCATATTCAGGATCGAGTGCGATATTGCGGAGCCCGTTCGCGTGGAGCTTCTCCATCAGGTCCCATGAGAAGCAATCCACAGGATTGGGGTTCGCGTCGAGAGCTGCCGCAACGGGCGCAATTTCGCGTGCGACAAAATCGCGTGCTAAATCGCGGAGGGCGAGTTGCTCTTCAGTGAGGGCGAATTCTACCAACGTTTCTCCGGAGCAAAGGTTCGCTGAGAAACAGCGAAGCTGAAGCACAAAGGGGGCTATAGCTACATTTGTTCGAGAAGCTCGTACGTGACGCGGCGTTTAAGTCCGTCTTGCCGCCAGCGCCACGCGCACGCGTTCGGACGTGAATGGGACCTGTCGAATCCGAATTCCGGTGGCGTCGAAGATCGCGTTGCCGATCGCGGCGGCGACGCCGGTAATCGCGGTTTCTCCGGCGCCGGTCGCCGGCACGTCGGCCCTGTCCATCAGCACCGATTCCACGACCGGCATCGACGTCCCGAGCGACAAGGTCCGATAGGTCTGCCAATCGAAGGCGGTCACCTTCTGATCGTCCCAGGTGACCTCTTCGGCGAGCGTCCGGCTGATGCCGTGCAAGGCCGCACCTTCGAGCTGGTTGCGAATGCCATCCGGGTTTGAGATCGGACCGGCGTCGCATGCCACGACGAGACGTTTGACGACGACCTGCCCGGTGTCCTGATTGACATCGACATCTGCAGCCATCGCCACCCAACCATTGCCGCCATCGCGCGCCACGCACGCGAAGCCGCGACCCGCGGCGACGCCAGTGCGGCGGGCGGCTGGTCGCGGAGACGGGCGCGCGTCCCATCCGAACCGCTTCGCCGCCGCCTGAACCACGTCGATCAGACGCTGGTCACTCAGATGCCGGAGGCGATAGGCCACCGGATCAGCTTTCACTCGCGAGGCCACTTCGTCCATGAACGATTCATGCGCGAACGTGTTCTGGAGCTGCTCTGGCGCGCGAAGCGGACCGTTGAAGAACGGGGACTCGACTCGATGCGACACCACGCGCTCGCTTGTCACCCGTCCCGCCCCACCGGCCTTGTCGCCGACCCTGCCGACGACGTAGGACGGTGCGGCATTGTTGTCTCCCACGAATTCGGTGGGAGCCGGCGACGGCGTCCGCGGCTGGAACGGGGCCGGTTCGAATCCCATATGAAACCCACTCGCCACGTTGCCAGGCCGCCCGCCGGGACGGCCTCCACGCGAAGCCGACCATCCTTCATAATCCCAGGCTACGATGTTGCCCTGCGCGTCGAGGCCGACCTGCTGGTCGATGACGAACGCGAGGCCGAAGTTCTCCCACGCCATTTCGTCCTTGCGCGAGAGCTGGACACGCACCGGTCGGCCCACGGACTGCGACAACAGCGCGGCATCGAACGCGACGGCGTCGGCCCCATTGATCCCGTAGCAGCCCGAACCACGCGTGAATACGACGTGCACGGTCTCGGGTGGCACGCCCAGCAGCTGCGCCGAGCCGCCACGCAGCCCGTAAACGTTCTGGCTCGCCGCCCAGATGGTGGCCTTGCCGCTCTGGACGTCGGCCACTGCACACGAACTCCCGATTGAGCCGTGCATCTGAAACGGATACATGTACGTGGCGCGGACGGTATTGGCGGCCGACGCAATCCTGGCTTCGACGTCTCCTGAGTCCACCACGATCGTGTCGCGCGCAGGCTGCTTTCGCATGTACTCGTCAGTACTGCGCCTGATTCGGCAGCCCGCTTCCAGGCGACCACGTCACCCGCAGCCGCTGCGCCGCCTGCACCGCCTGCCACTGCTTCTCGGCGACGATCCCGACGTAGTTCTTTCGCGTGACGACTTTGACGATGCCCGGCAGGTCCTTGATCGAGCTCTCGTCGACGCTGAGGAGTGATGCACCCACGGTCGGTGGACGAACGGGGCGTCCGTGCAGCATGCCAGGCATGCGAACGTTGTGTACGTACTGGAGCCGAGCAGTCACCATGTCCGGAAGATCGACGCGAGGCACCGGCCGTCCGAGCACCGTCCATTCGCGAGGATGCCTTCGCGCGGCGCCGGCATCGAGGGGCACCTGGAACGTACGGCCGCCGATCAGTTCGGCGTATGTGACGCGCCGCGACGGATCCGACGTCACGGCAATCGCACCGTCGCGCGCGGTCAGCTGCTCCACCGGCACGCCCATGCGCGTCGAGGCGAGACCCGTCAACGTGTGGCGGGCAGTTGCCGCCGCGAGCGCAAGACCCGCGCGATTGAAATTGGCGGGATGCGATCCGGCCCCCGACGTAGTGCCCTGGTCGGGCGTCGTGCCGGTGTCGCATTGAACCAGCCGGACGCGGTTGATCGGCACGCTCAGTTCCTCGGCCACGAGCTGCGTTTGAGCGGTGAACAGGCCTTGTCCCAGCTCGCACTTGCCGGTGTAAGCCGTGACGTTGCCATCGCCGGCAATCGCGATCCAGGAATCGAGCTGGGTCCGGCGATCGGCCGCGGCTTGGGCGAACGCTTCGACCGGCGCCAATCCGAGCCGGCTGGCAGCTGCCGGCGACGCTGAAGCCGACAATCAACGCACCCGAACTCTTGAGAAAGGCGCGGCGGGAAAATCCTGCGCGCGCGAGCGCGGCCGCGGCGTCTGGCGTCATGGCAGCGGGTTTCATGCGTTCCTCCCGCTCTCGCTCGCGTCCTGGCGAGGTCGCTCAGGCTCTGCGCGCGCCCGGGCAGCGGCCTGCCGCCCCTGCGCGTATTTGGAGATGGCGCGAATCATCCGCGTGTGGGTGAAACAGCGGCACAACACACCCGACATCGCCTGCCGGATCTGCGGCTCAGTCGCGCTCGGGTTCTCGTCCAGAAACGCCTTCGCCGTCAGAATGACGCCGCTGAGACAAAACCCGCACTGAGCGGCTTGCTCGTCGATGAACGCCTGTTGAATCGGATGCGGCTGCTCCGGGGTGCCAAGGCCGTCGAGCGTCGTGATGTCCGAGTTCGCCACCGTTTCCACGGGCGTGACGCAGGAACGTATGGCTCGACCATTCGAGATCACAGTGCAGGCACCGCACTGTGCCATACCGCACCCGAATTTCGGTCCGTTCAACTCGAGATCGTCGCTGAGAACGAAGAGGAGCGGCGTCTGCGGATCGACGTCCACCGTGTGCACAAGACCGTTCACCTTCAGCGAAAACATGCTCATGGCAACTCCCCTCGGCGACTACACGGGCGCTCGACGATGATAGTTCGGAACTTGGGGGAAACGGGGCTCGGAAACTCGGCGGTCAAGATGGGCCAGTAGATACCCTGCAGTAGAACGAAGCCGGCCAGGGAACTCATGCGAGGAATGTAGCGCGGCTGGTGTCGCTCGGCAAGAAGGCGCTGCGGCACGACCGGCCGGGCACAGTCGCGACTGCAGGATGTCAGATTGTGCGGTGGGATACCCCGGACCACTCGATGGGACGTGTGGTGCGCAACCTCAGTGACTCTCGCCCTTCAGCATCGCCTGCATCTGCGCCTGCGCCTGCTCGAGTCCGCCCTCGCCGGTCTGCCAACCAATCAGGCCATCGTGGTTCACATCCAGGCCGGATGTCAGTTGCTGCGCCAGGAGATTGAGACCTGCCACATCCGGCGCCGCTTCGGCGACTGTAGTCGCTGCCCGGATTCGACGGGCGACGACAACGATTTCATCCGCTCTCTTGACCGTGGTGTTGCCTGACGCGATGATGCGAGCCGCGAACGTGAGCACGTTGATCGACACCGTAGGTGCCTTCGAGGCCAGCTGAATGTGCTCGACAACACCCGCCGCGGCTCGGCGGACGCCAAAGCCGAGCCCGGGCCCCGTCGGCTCGACGCTGGGATCGACGGCGTGCATGACGTGACCAGCGTGCATCTTCATCGCGTCCAGGTTGTCTCCGGCTTTGGCGGCGAGCGCCGCGTGTTGAGCCGCAATCTTGGCCTCTGCGAACGCGGTCGCGAGCAGGCCCTGGTGACCAGGCGCATCCTGAAACGTGGTGGTGATGTGGGCGAGATGGACCTTCACCACGTTCGGCGGCGCGTCGACGACGGCGATCTTCCAGGCGCCGTTGCCGACACCTTCGCCGGTGATGTCGCCAGGTCTCCCGTCCTTGATCCATCGGTAGAGCGGCTTGCCGCGGTACGCCCACTGCTTCGACCCGTCCATGCGGGTGATGACGGTCCACGCGTCGTTTGGCGGGGCGCCGGTTGCGGCGACCGGCGGCCACTGCGTCGCGCATCCGCCGTTGCAATTCGACGCCTGGGCGGTGTCCTTCAGGAAGGTATAGAGCGTCATGCCTCCGGCATCGGTCAACATCAGCGTGCCGTCGGGAAGCCTGCTGCTCTGGACTGCTGTCGGCGTCGGAGTCGGCGCGTCAGGGGTTCGTTCCTGCGCAGCAGGTGACGCCGCGCGGATCACCCAGACGCATCCGATCACCGCGAGAGCCAGAGAACGCTTCATTGGTAGCTGCTCCTTCGAACAGACATCAAGTCCGCGCAGGCTAAAGCCTGCGCTCTACACTCCACGTGACGGAGCACGGCGGCGGGCGGGATCAAGCGCCTGGCTGGGCTAGGCGCCTGGCCATTCGAGGTAGTCCCCCGAGCACGTAATCTCACCGAGCTCCCAGCCTGGCCGTAGCTCGAAATAGCCGGTGGCGGTCCACGGCTTCGTGAGCGCCTTCGCGTCTTCCATCGTGACGGTGAGCTCGAGACGATCGAACGCGACCCGCCGGAACGTTTCGGTGACCTTCAGAGCATCGCTGTGAGGCGTGCCCGCACGGTCAAGCCACGTCTTCGTGTTGAAGCCGATCGTCGTGGCCTCGAACGTCGTGTCATTCACCCAGCGGCCCACAGACGTGCCCATCCAGAGCAGGTCCGGGTCGGCGGGAAGCTGGCGACCGATCGGGAACCGGCGCAGGAAATGGTCGTACTCGAACACCTGCAGCACCGCGGTCGGGGTTTGGATCAGCTCGAATGGGATACGGATGGAGGTACACGCGAGGCACACCGGGTGGGTAGCATCGCGTGAGCACCGGGTCGTTGGTCTCGTGAAGTTGAAACTCACCCGAGTTGTTCGGCTTGCTCTTCGCCTTTTCCGCCAGCCCCCATGGCGTCAGCGGCGCCGGCACGCCCGGGGTCCACTCGGCGTTGTCGAATTGCCTGACACCCTGCGGCGCCCGCCCTTTCATCCAGACGCCGGTCAAGTCACGCACGGGCGCCGGCTTCGACGCTGTCGCTGCGGGGGCCGCAGCTCCCGCGCCCCGTCCCTGCGCCGCCACGTCGGGAGTACCCAACGCCACGCACGTCACCGCCACAGCGCCGGCCACCGCGGCCGCCGCGCGAATCATGGTCTGCCGCATCTGACCTCTCCGCCTCAATTCTCGGACAACGGAAGCGCCTTGCCGTCTGGCGCCACGAGCTTTCGGATCTGCAGGATGTGGCTGCCACCCTTGTGTGGCGTGCCCGTCACCTCGATCTGGTCGCCGGGCTTCAGGGTCGCCTTCGTCCAACCAGCTCTCGCGAGCTTGTTCGGCGCCGTCAGCCATCCAGACCACTTCTCCGTAGTCCCGTCCTTGGCCACCTCCCAGTACACGAGCACGTGAGGATTGGTGAACGTCAGTTCCGTCACCGTCCCCTTGAATGTGACCGTCTGATCCTGATCGAAGGCGGCTCCCCCATGATGGGCGACCACCACCGACGACAAGCTCCCCAGGACGGTCATCGCGAGCGCGATCACGAATACACGTTTCATTGCCGATCTCCTCTGAGAGGCGGGTTCACTGGGCTACGCAAGAAGTCCCTTCATCACGTTGCCGTGGACGTCGGTCAGCCGGAAGTCGCGTCCCTGCGATCGGTACGTCAGCTTCATGTGGTCGATACCGAGCAGGTGAAGGATCGTCGCATTCAGATCGTGGATGTGCACGGGATCCTTGACGATGTTGTACCCGAAGTCATCGGTCTCGCCGTAAGTGATCCCCGCCTTGGCGCCGCCGCCGGCCATGAAGACGCAGAAGTTGCCGCCGTGATGATCGCGGCCGAAGTTGGTCTTGAGCGTCCCCTGTGCGAACGACGTGCGGCCGAACTCGGTGCCGAAGACCACCAGCGTGTCCTCGAGCAGCCCGCGTTGCTTGAGGTCGGTGATGAGCCCCGCCGTCGGCTGATCGACGTCGCGACAGCCGGCGGGCAGCCGGTCGGAGATTCCGCCATGGTGATCCCAGCCCATCTGCACCACCATCGTGTAGCGCACGTTGCGCTCCGCGAGGCGCCGCGCCAGCAGACAGTTGCGCGCGAAGGTACCCGTCTGCCGCACCTGCGGACCGTAAAGGTCGAGCACGTGATCGGGCTCCTTGGAGATGTCGGCGATCTCGGGCACGGACTGCTGCATCCGATACGCCATCTCGTACTGGCTGATCTTCGACGGAATCTCGGGATCGTGACTCTCGGTGTGCTGGACGTTCGCGAGACGTCCGATCGCATCGAGCATCTCGCGACGATCCTTCCTGGTGAGCCCCTTCGGATCGTCGATGTACGGCACCGGCTCCTGGCCCGAGCGGAACTGCACGCCCTGATAATGCGAAGGCATGAAGCCGGCCGCCCAGGTCGAGGCGTCGATCGGCACGCCGCCCGGGTTGCCCGAACTCATCACGACGAACATCGGCAGGTCTTTGTTCTCCGACCCCAGCGCGTAGGTCGCCCATGCACCGCCCGACGGCCGCCCGGCGATCTGAAAACCGGTGTGCAGAAACTTCGATGCCGGATCGTGGTTGACGTGCTCCGTGTTCATCGTCTTGATCAGACAGATGTCGTCGACGATGCCGCCGACGTGCTGCATCGCATCGCTGACCATCGTCCCGCTCTTGCCGTACGGCTTGAACGTCGAGACCGGCCCGACGATCGGGTACGACGTCTGCCCTTTGACCATCGTCGAGAGCCGCCGGTTGCCCATCACCGAGCTCGGCAGCTCTTCGCCGTGCATCTTCTTGAGGGTCGGCTTGTAGTCGAACGTGTCGTTCTGCGAGAACGCGCCCAGCATGTGCAGGTAGATCACACGCTTGGCCTTCGGCGCGAAGTGCGGGAAACCCGGCAGACCGGCATGCGCGTCACCGGGAATCAGCGACTGCTGCGCCCAGGCGGGCGTGCCCAGCAGCTCGGCGAGCGAGAGCCAGCCGAGGCCCATCCCGGTCTTCAGGATGAACTCCCGCCGTGCGCGTTCAAATTCGTTCTGCATCACATTGCTCCCATGGTTGCCCGGGCAGCCCTTCACCGAAGGGAATACGCGTCCGGGCTATTCATCACTACCGTCGTCAGGTTGGTCAGCGCAGCCAGCTGCACTGGATCGATACTCTGGTCCGCCGGGGTCACACCCACGCTCAACAACTGCACGGCTGCCTCGCGGTCGCTCGCGTACCGCTGGAGCTGCGACGCGTAGTAATCGCGCATCGCGGCCATTTCAGCTGCGATGGGATGACGTCGCGTGGCGAGACGGAACACCTTCGTCAACCGTGCATCCTGCGCCGTCTCCGTCTTCAGGACGTTTCCCGCCAGCGCGCGGTAGGCCTCGAGAAACTGCGGGTCGTCGAGCAGGACCAATGCCTGCAGGGGCGAGTTCGACGTCCGGCGGCGTGCCGTCGCGGCCCCGCGATCCGGCAGGTCGAACGACGCCATCGCTGGATGCGGCGCGTTGCGCTTGATGAACGAGTACATGGCCCGGCGATGGTGGGCATCGGCCGGCACCGCGTCCGGCGTCGGATAGTCGTAGGCGTTGAACCCGTCCCACATGTTGGGCGGTTGATACGGGTAGACGCTGGGCCCGCCGATTTTTCTCACCAGGAGCCCGCTGGCGGCCAGCGCCTGGTCGCGCACCATCTCGGCGGGCATCCGCAGGCGCGTGAACCTCGCGAGCAGCAGGTTGTTCGGATCCTTCCGCAGCAGTTCCTCATTGGCGTCCGACTGCTGGCGATACGCACCGGACATCACGATCAGCTTGTGCAGCTTCTTGATATCCCAACCTGATTCCCGGAAGGTGACCGCCAGGTAGTCGAGCAGCTCTGGATTGGTGGGCAGCGATCCCTGCGATCCGAAGTCCTCGGCCGTCTCCACCAGCCCGCGGCCGAAGTGCGACTGCCACGCGCGGTTCACGTAGACACGCGCGGTGAGCGGGTTCTTCGAATCGAACAGCCACTGGGCGAGTCCGAGACGATTCTCGGGCCACGCGGGATTCCACGGCAGCACGTCGTTGAGCCCGCGGGGCGGAATCTGCTCACCGTGGTCGTCGTAGTTGCCCCTGACCAGCACATACGTGGGGCGTGGCTTCGGCAGGTCACCCATCACGAGGACCTCCGGGAGCAGCGACACCGTCTCGTTCTCGATGTTGCGCGCGGCGGTGAGCGCGTTCAGCGCCTGCGCGACCTTCTTGTCCTGCGCGACGAGCAGCTCGATCAACTCCTGCCGGGTGACCTGGGCTTCTGATGCCGCGGGCTTCACCTGCTGATGCAGGGCGCGCACTTCGACCGGCGTCAGCGCTTTGGTATACACGCGCATCTCGTCGATCGCGCCATCCTTCAGCGTCTTGATGCGCCCGCCCTGGCCGAACTGGACGCCATAGACGTCGTCGCCCGCGTTCGAATCGCCATTCGGAATGATCGTGCGCGTCAGGTTGTCACGGAAGATCTCGACGTCAGCCGGTGCCCCGTCGACGTACATCGTGAGACCCTTTGCCCGACTCGATCCGTCGTACGTGAGCGTGACGTGCGCCCACTTCCCTATCGGCAGCGGCGCCTTCGTGTGCATCGCGATGCCATTGCCGGCGCGGCTGTGCGCGATGTCGAACCACAGCCGATTGTCGATGAGCCGAAGGATGTATCCGGCGTTGCCCGCGTTGTCGGCTTCACGGTGGCTGAACACCAGCGCTTCGTCGTACACGGCCGCCGGCAATACCCAGAGGTCAACACTGAACGGCTGCGTCCGCTCGAAATACCCGACGTCCTGGCCGAGCACGCCCCGATTGTTGTCGTCGAAGTAGAAAGCCTTCCCGGCGACGCCGTCGCGCAGGAGCGGCGTCAGCAGCACCGCCGGTGGCGCCCCTGCCGTCGTGCTCGCCGAAATCGTCAGTGGCTCGGTTCTCCAGGAATCCACCAGGCGTGCCATCCCGGTTCGCATCGTCTGGCACCCGACGTCCGACACGTGGCGGTAGCAGCGCGGCGACAGCGACTCGAGCGCGAGCGGCGGAGGCGACATGCGAGCCTGCGGCACCGGTTCCGGCTGCACGTTCTCGGGAATCGGCGCGGTCGCTTCGAACGGATAGTGACCCTGCAGATCGCGCGTCAATGACTGCTCGAGGACGTGCTTCAGTTGCGCGGGGTTCGAAAGCAGGGCGTCGGCGCGTGTCCCTGCCTGGTGCGCCGCAGCCTTGCGCGCGGTCTCGTAGGCCGCCTCGGCCTTCGCGATGGCCGCACGCTGGCCGGCGATTTCTTTCTCGGTCGCCTCGTCGGTCCAGAGCATGGTCGGGCCGGGCGTGACGCCCGAGCGTCCCGGCGCATAGAAGCCGGGCTCGTCCGTGCTGTTGAAGAATCCGGTCAGCGAGTAGAAGTCCTTCGTGGGGATCGGATCGTACTTGTGGTCATGGCACCGCGCACAGCCGACCGTCATCGCCAGGAACCCCGTGCCGACCGTCGAGGCCCGGTCCACTGCATACTCGACGCGGTACTCCTCGTCGATCGCGCCGTTCTCAGTCGATCGCTTGCCAACGCGCATGAACGCAGTCGCCAGCAACTGTTCTTTCGTGTGGCTCGGCAGCAGGTCGCCCGCCAGCTGCCACGTCGCAAACTGGTCGAACGGCATGTTCTTGTTCGTCGCGGCAATCACCCAGTCGCGATACGGCCAGAGCAGGCGGTCGTGGGTGTCGTCCAGAAACCCGTCGCTCTCCGCATACCGCGCGATGTCGAGCCACTGCCCGCCCACGTGCTCGCCGTAGGCAGACGAGGCGAGGAGGCGATCGACGAGCTTCTCGTACGCCTGCGGGGTCTTGTCCGCCAGGAACGCGTCCACTTCCGCCAATGTCGGGGGCAGCCCCGTCAGCGTCAGCGTCACGCGGTTGATCAGAGTTTCCTTATCGGCCGGTGCCGAGAGCTTCAGCCCTTCGCGATCGAGCCGCGCCTGCACGAACCGGTCGACGTCATTGAGGATGGACGGACCCGCGGGCACCGCCGGCGCCGCCGCCCGCTGGGGCGCCATAAACGCCCAGTGCGGTTTGTACTGCGCGCCCTGCGCGATCCACGCCCGCAGGATCTCGACCTGCTGCGGCGTCACCACCTTGTTCGAGATCTGCGGCGGCATCCGCACGACGGCGTTCGCGTGGGTGATGCGGAAGATCAACTGGCTCTCGGCCGGCTTGCCGGGAACAACCGCGAACGTGCCGGGCCGGCGCAGCGCCGCATACGCCCCCTCGGCTGTGTCGAGGCGCAAGCCCGCCTGGCGATTCTTTTCGTCGGGTCCGTGGCAGCGGAAGCAGTTGTCGGAGAGGATGGGCCGAACGTCCCAGTTGAAGTCGATCGGGCGCTCGGGCGCCGCCGCTGCTGATGCTTGCGCCGGACGTACCGCAGTCGCGGTGGCCGGTGCCGCGCCCTGTTCCGCTGCTCGAGGCGCCGCGACGCCGACGAGCGTCGCCAGACAGACTAGACACGACAGGCCAAAACCCGTCAGGAGCCGCATTCGCTTCATCAAACCCCTCCGAATGGACGCCGCTTCTTCCTGGTACCTAGGACCAGAACTTTGAGACTACGTGACCGGGGTGGTGAATCCGAGTAGCCAAACCCAGTTGAAGGGTCGCACCCCAAATAGGGGGCCTTTACAGGTTAGTCCAACCGAATGATGCCACGGCGAATGGCGACGGTGACAGCGGCCGTCCTGTCGTTCACCTCCAGGGTCCTGAGAATCTTCTTGACGTGCCCCTGGACCGTCTCCTGGCTGATGTCGAGCGCCGCCGCAATCTCCTTGTTCCGCATGCCCGCGGCCAGCAATCGAAGGACCTCCATTCCCCGTGACGTGAGACCCTCGTCGAACGGTCGCGTCGCGAGGCGCTGCGCGACGTTGGCGGGCAGCGAGGAGAGTCCAAGGTGGACCTCACGGACTGCCCGGACGAGCTCGTCCGACGGCGTGTCCTTCAACAGGTAGGTCGCGGCGCCCGACTTGAGCGCCCGAAAAATATCCTCGTCGCCCTGGTACATCGTGAGCACCACAATGCGCGCCTTCGGATTCTCGGACCGAATGGCCTGGATAGCATCGAGCCCGCTCATGCCCGGCAACTGCAGATCCATGACGGTGACATCGGGGCGGTGGCGCTTGAACAGCTCGACCGCCTGCCGGCCGTCGGTGGCCGTCGCCACGACCGTCATGTCAGGCTGCCGGTTGATCTTCTGCATGATGCCATCGAGGACCAGTGGATGGTCATCCACGCAGAGCACGGTGATCACGGGCTTCTTGGTCGTGCTCATGCTGCTGTCGACAACGGAGCCCGCGCTTCGAGCTTGGTCCCTTCGCCGACCCTGCTTTCCAGAGAGAGCCGGCCGCCGATCTCGAGCATCCGTTCCTCCATGCTCTTGAGCCCCCAGTGATTGCTTTCACTTCGCACAACAGTCGCCGGATCGAATCCGCGCCCATCGTCCGAGACTCTGAGAAACACGGACTCATCCGTGTAACACACCTCCATGCGGACCGTCGACGCCTGCGCATGACGCACGGCGTTGGTCACCGCCTCCTGTCCGATGCGCAGGAGCTGCTGTTCGACACGCGGACTGACACGACGGGGCGTGCCCGACACGACGAGCGCGAACTGCACGTTGCTTCCGGCCGTGATCCTGTGACCCGTTTCGTCCAACGCTTCCGGCAGATCGTGCTCGGCCAGTGCCGTTGACCGAAGGTTCCAGATGGATTCTCTCGCTTCGCGGATGAAACCCTCCATCTGCGTCCGCAGCGAGAAGAGCTGACTTCTCATCTCGCCAGCCGACGCGTCGGGAACCTCACGAATCGTATCGAGCTTCCACGCGACGCCGACGAGGCTCTGGAGCAGCGTGTCGTGAATCTCGCGCGCGACGCGCGCACGTTCCGCGAACACGAGGGCAAGACGATGGTGCACCGAACGAAGGCGAAGCTGCCAGGCTGCCCAGACGATCAACGCGGTCAGCAGTACGCAGAGCAGGTAGAACCATCGCGTCTCATAAAAGGCCGGAGACAAGGAAAACGCCCACACAGCGGGTTCGCTCCACAGGCCATCCTTATTCGCCGCGGCCACTCGGAACCGATAGTCGCCGGGACGAAGGTTCGTGTACACCGCCTGACGGCTCGTGCCCGCATCTATCCAGTCCTGATCGAAACCGTCGAGCCTGTATCGGAAGCGCACCCACGGAGAGCTCAGCGACAGCGCGACGTAGTCGACCTGCACCCGCGACACTCTTGGTGGTAGCCGTGCACCGGATATCCTCTCCGGCGTGTGCTGATCGGCGGCGATGGTTTCGATCCTGACCGCTGGCGCCAATCGTTTCTCCGGCAGATCGTCGGGCTGAATCACCGACACACCGTTGCGCGTCGCAAACCAGATGCGGCCGTCGTCGGTACGCACGGAACCGCGGCCGATCGAATACACGGGCGGGCCGGGAGCGCCGTCCGCGGCGTCATACAGGCTGAAATGGATGCTGTATGTCGGATCCGAAACCGCTTTTTCGAACTCGGCAATGCTCAGCCGAACGAAACCGGACCCGGCGCCGAGCCAGAGGTATCCGTCTCCGTCGACAACGACGGACATCGGCGTTCCAGGAAGACGACTGCGTGCAAGCGTGACGAAGCGATCGCCGTCAAGGCGGCTCAGGCCGACGTTGGTAGCCGCCCAAAGCACGCCGTCGGCTTCCGTGACGGCATTCACCCGCCCGGATCCGAGACCTTGCTCGGACGAGAAGCGACGAACCTGTCCATCTGCCAACCGCACGAAACCGGCGTTGTTGGTGAGGGCGAACCACATGGCGCCTGTGGTATCTCGAAGCCCCAGGTACCCTCGATTGGGCGTGGGCGTCTGAACTTCAGTGAACCGTCCTTGCCGCAGCTGCGTGAGCGGACGATCCACGCCCCAGAACCACACGGTGCCATCAGCGCCAACCGTCAGAGTGCGGACGAAGCCGGCAGATGATCCGTCGGGCAGCCGTACCAGTTCGAAGTGCTCTCCGACGAGGCGAGCAATGCCCTGAGCGGTGCCGACCCACAGGACGCCATTGGCGTCTTCTTCCGTCACAGTGACGTAGCTGCTCGGCAGACCGTCGGCTTCACGAAAGATGCGTTGGCGGCCGTCGGCGTACCGTACAAGACCGTCTGTCGTTGCCACCCAGACACTGCCATTCTTCGCTACCGTCAGGGAGTTGATCGTGCCAGTGCCGATCGGCGCGCCGATCGACGAGAAGACCGACTTCGACACGCGGCTGAGACCAGCGAGCGTGCCAATCCAGATGTTCCCGTCGCGATCGAGCAACAGAGCGCGGGTGAGGTTGTGAGCAAGGCCCTCATTGGTCATGAAACGCTGAACCGGAGGAGACCCGTCCGCTGAGTCGCCGTCTATGCGAACCAGCCCACTGAGGGACGTGCCAATCCACATGTTGCCGTCGCCGTCGTGAATCAGCCTGTAGCCTTGCTCCCCTCTCAGACCGGCTGGAGGAATGCGCGATGCGGTCGGTCCGCGTAGCAACCGGTAGCCCAGCTCCCCGTCATTGACCCACAGTCCTCCGGAAAGATCTTCGCTGAAACTGTTGACCGTGCGCGCGGCCCCCAACTCTCTGAAGCCGCCGTCCGGCTCGAGGGCCAACGCGCCCAACCGAGCCGACCCGATCAACAGGTTTCCCTGGCGATCCTCGTACAAGCTGGTGACGGCTCCAACCGAACCGACTGATTCCCACCGGTTGTCGCGAAAACGAAACAGGCCGCCTGGTGCGCCGACCCATACCGTGCCGCTCCGATCCTCGAGGAGGTCCGTCACGCGGCCCGCGGTCAACCCGTCGGCCGGGCCATAGGTCACCAGCGTGCCGTCGTCCTTCAGCCTGCTCACCCCTCCGTCGTTCTGCGCGATCCAGAGGCTGCCGTCGCGTCCGGCGCAGACCGTGGTGACCTCGCCTTCCGGTAGACCAGGCAAGCCAAGCCTGAACGTCTGGCCGTCAAACCGCACCAAACCTGCGGTCGTCGCCAGCCACAGGAATCCGTCACGCGTTTGAGCGAGGCCCCAGATCTGGCTGAGTGGAAGACCGTCCTGGTCGGACCAGGAGGTGATCGAGTACTTGCCCGAAACGACGGTTGCGGCCTGCACATCCGGACCCGCAACGGAGCAGATACTCGCCAGGAGAGCCGCGACCCTGATGGAGCGCCAGCGCATTCCTCTTACCTCCGGGCCGTCATTCTAGCCGAGCGGAGGGGATCCTTGTGGAGGGGGCTGGCGGCGGGCGGAAATGTCGGCTTACGCGTCGATGGGCTCGACTTCGACTTCCCACCCCTTGGAGGTGGGCATCCCCGTCCCGTCGGTGTAGGTGCCCATGATCCGACAGCTCGGCGGTCCGTACGGGCAGAAGACCATTCCCTGCGGCACCTTGCCCTCGATGCACTGAAAGGTCGCCTCTCCGTATTCAGAGCGCACCCGCACCGTGCTGCCTGGCGCGATTCCAGCGGCTTTCATGTCGTCCGGATGCATGCTCATCGTGCTGACGAGGGCGCGATACTCGGGGCTGTCCTTGCCAATGTTGATCTGCTGGCCCTGCTTGGTCGAGCGGCCGGAATTCATGACGTAACGCTTGGGTTCCAACGAATTGTCGTCCTGGGTTGGCATCATATCGGTCCGATGCGTCGGGTGGCAATGAACGGGAGGCGGAGCTTTCGAAGGAAAATGCGAACACGTGGCGACAAATACCCTTGACGACCCCTTAGTGAACAACCCCGCGCTCACGACGACCCCTCCGTCCTACCGGGTAGTGCTGGCCGGATTCATGTCATGTCTTGCGCTGACGCTACTGGCGCTCCTGGATGTCCGGCGTGGATTCCTGTTCGTCGACTATCCCGTGCGAACGCTCTTCTATGTGTTGGCGCCGTCGCACGCGTTGATGCTCGCGGCAGGGGTGGCAGGCATGTACGCGTCGCACCGTGGACTACGCAGCCGGGAGGCAGACCTCCCGCAGCCATCACATCTCGTCCGAACGCTGACGTTCGTCATTCTCGCGTTGCTGGTGATCGATCTCTTCGTATACAGAGGTGTGCTGGCGGCACGCTCGATGACCGCGGGCCGCGTCGGTCTCGACTGGATGGCGGCGTTCGGTGTCACAGCGTGGTGGAAACCCGTCGCGCAGGCGACGAGCTATCTGCTCAACGTCTGGCACGCGACAATGCTCGGCCTGCTCCTGTCCGGGCTGGCGCTCACGATGCTGCCGGTGTTCTTCACGTCGCACATTGCGCGCAGCGGCTTCACCGGATCGCTCTTGGGCGCGCTCTTCGCGCTGCCCCAGCCGTTCTGCTCGTGCTGTTCGTCCGTCATGGCGCCATCGCTCGTTCGGCGCGGCGCGTCCACCACGTTCCTGCTCTCGTTCATCCTCGGCGCGCCGATGTTGAACATCACGACGATCACCCTGGCCCTGGCGCTCCTTCCACTCCCCTTCGCCGCGACTCGGATCCTGGCCGGTCTCGTGGTCACCGTGCTCGTGACCCACCTCGTGGCCCGTCTCGCCGATCGATGGGATCGCTCAGATGTCACGAAGAGCGCCAAGACCATCGAGCCGGCTCGACGCTCAGGCTGGCTGCGTCGGATCGGAGACGTCTATCTCGGCCTGCTCGATCTCGACCGTCTGATGCGCCAAGGCGCCGTGAGAACGCCATCACAGCTCTTCAGCCGGTGGCTGAGCGTGAGCGGCCGACTGGCGCTCGTTCTCGTGCCGACGCTTTGGCTGTGGAGTGTCATCGCTTCTGCGCTCTTTCAGGCCTTGCCCTCCGCGTTTGGCAACAACTTGCCCAGCGTGGTGCTGGCGGCATTCGGCGGGACGTTCTTCATGATTTCCACGTGGTCCGAGATTCCCATGGCCCTCGAGCTGATCAACGCCGGGTACGACGGTCCCGCTGCGGCACTGCTCGTTGTGTTGCCGGCCATCAGTTTGCCGTGCATGATGCTGCTGGCGGGAACGCTAAGGCGGGTTCGTATGGTTGCAGTGCTGTCAGCGGCGGTGATGATCGTCGGGATCGTGGCGGGCACCATGTTCCTGTGATGTTGTTAGCAAGTGATCAAGGAGGGCGGCACTGATGCCGCCGCGGGGCCCAGAACCGCAGCGTCTTCGTGGAGCACTGGGCGGAGGAGCTGAAGCGGCTGGTACCGACAGACTGAGAGCCTGCACAGGAACCGTCGTTCACGCCTCTCAGCTTCTCGCTGCTCGGTTCCGCGACTGCCGATCCTTCCGTCGCCCGAGCCAGTCGAGCAGCGTGATGATGCCGAAGAACGCGACCATGCTGTAGAACATCACGAGCATTCCGGTCATCGGTCATCTCTCCCAGCGAGTACCAGCGTGAATGCCCAGGAGGCGATCCATCCTGCGACTCCCGCCACGGCCAGGACCACGGAAAAGGGTCGCTCGGTCAGGAATTGACCGAGAAACATCGAGCCTGCAGCCAGATTTGCGACGTCCGGCATCTTCTCGATGAGCACGTCCCGCTGCCGCGGGTTCAATCGTAGCATCGTCGCTTCCGCCTGCCAGTGACGCGAGAGGCGTGCCGACCTGAATGCCAGGAAATCCGATGCGACCCCCGCCGGAGTACGCAGTTCCTGCACCTCAGCGCCCGCAGAGCATGGCAACGTTGCACGTCGCACCTTCGCTACGTCGCACCCTGTTGTTAGCAAGTGATCTCTACCGCCGGTGGCGGTCAACCTCGATGGCGTCGCGACGGCAAAGAACCCTTCTACCTCGCCGGCAACGCGATGATGGCGATCGAGGTGAACGGCGACGCTGCGCTGACGACCGCCCGTTGGCCCAGGTGTCAGGAGCATCGCGGGCGCATCGGACCGCGTGTCGCGACTGGTGATTGCGCTCTCCGAATCCAACGAGGTCGTCGACACCACCAGCGGGGAGAGCCTTGCCCTAGCGGGCACCTCGAGAATGCTCAGCCCGTAGCCGATGCCGCCAACTTTGGCAGCGCCTTGACGCGTGGCCGCCGACCGCGAGTGTGCCTCGCATGCCAGAGGTCCCACTTGGCCTGCAGCGTCAGCCAGACCTGCGCGTCCCAACGTGTGAGCGCCTCGAGAAGCAGGGCGGTGTCTGCGCTGACGGCCCGACGTCCCTTGACGATGGCGTTGAGGCGCTGGAAGGGGATGTTCATCCGCTTCGCCGCCTCGACCTGCGACACGCCCAGGGGCTCGAGAAACTCCTTGAGCAGCATTTCACCGGGATGAGTCGGGGGGCGATGAGTCGGTAGCATGGGAGTCTCCTCAGTGGTAGTCGGCGCAGCGGACGTCGAAGGCGTGCTCCCCCTCGAACCGGAAGATGACCCGGTACTGGTCGTTCACGCGAATCGCGT
>CAWHBF010000035.1:0-84248 GCA_963827515.1 uncultured Acidobacteriota bacterium
GATCTGATTTCGCGCGTCGAACGGCCCCCGGAGGAAACCCGAGAAATCGCTTGAACGCCCGGCTGAACGCGGCCTCCGACTCGTAGCCGAGACGATTCGCCATCTCGCTGACCGACGCATCTTCTTCTTTCAGCCACGTCAAGGCGACATGCATGCGCCAGCGCGCGACGTAGTGCATCGCTGACTCGCCAACCAGCTCCGTAAAGCGCGCGGCAAATGCCGAGCGAGACATCGCGACCTCGTTCGCAAGCGACTCGACCGTCCATGGACGCGCGGGTTCTCGATGGACGAGAGCAACGGCGTGGCCGATCTGCTTGTCCTGAAGCGCACCGAGCCATCCGGTCTGGGCCGCTGGATCGCTCGCAATCCAGGATCGGATGGCTTGGATGACCAGGATGTCTGCGAGCCGCGTGATCACGGTCTCGCCGCCAGGACGCAGCTCTCTGGCCTCGATCGCCATCAGTCGCAGCGTGCTCTGGATCCACTCCACCTCGGGCGAGCTCCACGCGTCGACGGCGATCACTTTGGGCAGCAGCTTCACCAGCCGATCGGCGGCCGGATGATCGAATCGAACCACGCCGCAGACGACCATCGTCGGCGCGCCTCCCCCACCGTGGCGCAAGATTTCGTACCGGTCGCTCACTTGTTCGCGAGGCAGATCGAAAAGCTTTGCGCCAAGAACGCCAGGCTCGCTCGCCAGCCGGTGGCCGGCACCGTGCGGCACGAGGGCGAAGTCGCCAGGCTGCAGCACGTGATCCTCGGAGCCCTTCACATTCAGTACACACCGGCCTGACGTCACGACATGGAACATCAGGCAGTCCTCGAACGCAGGCAGATCGAGCGCCCAGGGCGCCGTGAACTCGGAGCGACAGTAAAAGACGCCGCTCATCCGTAGAAAGTGCAGGGCTTCGCCTAGCGGATCGTGCGCCAAGGGAATCTTCACAACGCGAGTATGCGCCGCGCGTGTCTGAGCGTCCAGATCGTTGGACGAACGAGCATGAATCAGCGACTACCGGTCATTGTTCGGTTCGATTTCGCGCGCCATAGTGGACCTGCAATCACGAAAGGAGTGACCCATGATTTGCGTCACCGGCGCCAGTGGAACCCTGAGCAGCGAGGTCATCAGACAGCTCGAACGACAAGAGATACCGTTTCGCGGCGCCTATTTCTCAGAGAGGGCTGCCGAGAGCGCCAGGGCCCGTGGAATCGAGGCCGTGACGATCGACTACAACCACCCGGAAACGCTTCGCGCGGCGTTCCAGGCCTGCGACACGGTGTTCCTCCTCGGACCGAATGCGCTGAACCAAACCGAGCTCGAGCTGAACGCCGTCGACGCTGCGAGCGCCGCCCGCGTGCGCCACATCGTGAAGCAGTCCGTCATGGGCGCCGCGGAGGAAGCCTACAGCCTCGCGAACATTCACAGGCCTGTGGAAAAGGCCATCGAGCGGAGCGACATGGCCTGGACGTTTCTTCGCCCGAACAGCTTCATGCAGAACGCCGTCACCTTCATGGCGCCGACGATCAGGGTGGAGAGTGCCTTCTACAGCGCGAGCGGCCAGGCGCGGATCAGCCACGTCGACGTCCGTGACATCGCCGCGGTGGCGGTGGCGGCGCTGACGACCGAAGGTCACGAAGAACAGATCTACACGTTGAGCGGTCCGGAGGCACTCACCTATGACGAAGTGGCGGACGAACTGTCGAAAGTGATGGGACGTGTCATCCGTCACGTGAGTCTTCCGGCGGCCGATCTGAGGGCCGGCATGCTTGCCGGGGGGATGCCGGAAGCCATTGCGGATCGGATGCTGGACCTGGAACGCTACTTTCGTGAGGGCCGCGCCAGTGCGATCACCGACGGTGTGAAGCGGGTGACCGGAAGAGCACCCAGGCGATTTGCCGAATACGTTCGGGACACCGCCGCGACGGGTGTGTGGAATGCGGACGTCGCGTTAGCGGTGAGCTGAAATCGCGCCGCCGGGGTGGAGACGGGCCGGAGTGATCTGCCCCGAACACCACGTCGCCGGCGTTATGCGGGTTCTCGTGGAACCGCGACGTCGCCACATATGCGCGTGCGACCTATCTGTCGGCTGGGTTCAATGCCTTGAAGACGACGGCCGCGGCAGCGCCGCCCAGGAAGTTGGCCGCCAGATAAATCCAGAGAGCCGCCCATGGGCTCAGGCCCATGATGGCGACGCCGATCGCCACGGCCGGATTGAACGCTGCGCCGGAAATGGGCCCGACCGCAAACGCTCCGGCCATCACGGTCATGCCAATCGCCAGGCCGTAGAAGGAATCCCGGCATTGGCCTTTGCGGTCGCGACGTTGAGGATGACGTACACAGCGCGAATGTGTAGAGGAATTCGGCAACAAACGCCGGCATCACCGGAAAGGACGGAGGGGGCCATCGCCCCGGCCTCAGGACAATGACCGTCGCCGCGGCTGCCGCCGCACCTGCCACCTGCGCGATCCATGCTGGGCACCCTGGTGTGCCAGCCTTCGCGACGAGATTGTGCCGAGTAAGGCTCAGCGCCACGTTTTGTGTTGGTGGTTCCTGGCCGAGACTAGCGCGGCTGGACAGCGCCCCACGACGGGCACCGTTATTGCGTCGGCAAGTAGGGGACGTGATCGCAGCTGCCAGGTCAAACAGGACGGATCTGGCATCCGAATCGTCTGATATGTGTACCCGCAATCGCCGTTTAGGATCTCGGATCCGAGCGTGGAACGGCCGGTAAGGAGTCACGCCATGGATACCAGGAGAACTCACCTGATTTGTGCGGCAGGGCTTGCAGCCATCTTGATCGTAGTGACGGGCGGCGCTCAGAGTGGACAGAGCCCAGCTCCGCTGCCGGCGCGACTCGATTCGTACATCAAGTCTTACGTCAAGCTGACACCGGAGGAACAGAAGCGACTTCTCGCTGGGGAGCCGGTGACACAGCTGCTCGAGTCGGACCCTGCGAAAGAGGTGGCCATCTTCGGCGCGGTCTGGGTCGCCGCGCCGATTGCGCGCTATGTGGAGGCTGTCAAGAACATCGAGGAGTTCGAGAAAGGCGACAACTTCCTGGTCACGAAGCGCATCAGCAGCCCACCTAGGGTCCAAGACTTCGACAGGCTTTCTCTTCCGCCGGATGACGTGGCTGACTTGAGGACGTGCAAGGTCGGCGATTGTGAGTTGAAGCTGGGCGAGGCGGCGCTGGTGCGCATTCAGAAGGAGACCGATTGGTCCAAGCCGACTGCGACGGCCGATGTGGAACGATCGATCAGACGTCTGGCGTTCGACTACGTCACCGCATATCTTGAAGGCGGAAACAGCCGGTTGGCTATCTACCGGGACGCGGCACGCCCGACCTTCGTCGCTCAGGAGTTCACCGCGATGCTCGATCGCATGCCTTCCTTGACGACCTATCTGCCCGATCTCAAGAAGTACCTCCTCGAGTATCCGAAGGTGACATTGCCAAAGTCCGAGTCCTTGCTGTACTGGCAGTCTGTCAAGTTCGGGCTGAAGTCGACGATACGAATCAATCACCTGACGATCGCTGACCAGCAGACACACGTCGCCGTGGTATCGAAGATGCTGTACGCGAGCCACTATTTCTGGACGGCGATCGAGCTGCGAATCCTGGTTCCCGACCCCGCGCGTGGCGAGGGGTTCTGGTTCGCCAACGTGAATCGCAGTCGATCGGACGGGCTGGGCGGATTTGTCGGGTCGGTCATCCGTGGCAAAGTGCGGGGCGAGGCAGAAGAAGGCATGCAGGCGGCGCTCAAGGTCACAAAGTCCCGGACCGAGAATCGTTAGCCTCACACAACTCTGCCGCCAAGATTCCATCCTGATGACTGAGTCTGGTCACAGCGCGACAGCTTTGACGGTTTACCGTCGCGCAGTTCCTCCGGCCTGTGCAGCAAATTGTGCAGTGATCGTGACGGCTCACGACGTATCGGGAGACACGGGACAGGTTTAGCGCGCGGCTTATCTGTCGGCTGGGTTCAACGCCTTGAAGACGACGGCTGCGGCAGCGCCGCCCAGGAAGTTGGCCGCCAGATAGATCCAGAGAGCCGCCCATGGGCTGAGGCCCATGATGGCGACGCCGATCGCCACGGCCGGATTGAACGCTGCGCCGGAAATGGGCCCGACAGCAAACGCTCCGGCCATCACGGTCATGCCAATCGCCAGGCCGTAGAAGGAATTTCCGGCATTGGCCTTTGCGGTCGCGACGTTGAGGACGACGTACACGAGCGCGAATGTGTAGAGGAATTCGGCGACGAACGCCGGCATCACCTGGGGAAAGGACGGAGGGGGGGCGTCGCCCCGGCCTTCAGGAAAATGACCGCCGCCGCGGCGGCCGCCGCGCCTGCCACCTGCGCGATCATGTAGGGCACGATGTCGCCCGCGGGACAGCGGCCGCGCAGGAACACGCCCAGCGTCACGGCCGGGTTGTAGTGCGCGCCGGAGATGTGGCCTCCGGCAAAGATCATGACCATGAGGGCCGCGCCAATCGCGAGCGGCGGAATGACGCCCTCGCCTCCGGCGACCACGGTACAACCGATAGTGAGCACCAAAAAGAAGGTGCCAATGAACTCGGTTGCGTACTTGTTCATGATCGAACGCTCCTTGCGGACACCGCGATGCGAACGATGTCCTCGGACGAGTGAATGGTGACCCGCATGATGTTCGAATCATACATCTGCGTCAACCGCAAGGACGGCACGGAACGCCGGGCAGTGGCCGCCACGTCACATCCCGAGCCGTGCGATCACGTCCCGAGCGCGCGACCTTAGAACATCTGGCCGATCGAAAAGTGAATGCGCACGCCGGATTGTCCGTACTGCGAGCTGAACGGGTACGCGAAGTCGAGCCGCAGCGGTGCCAACGGCGTCCGAACGCGCAGGCCCAGGCCGGCGCCGATAGCCAGCCCGTCGAGGGCGATGTCGGCGGTCGAGGCGAATGTGTTCCCGGCATCCACGAACACTGCGCCGCTGAACAGCTTCCTGAGCGGAAACCGCAGCTCGCCGTTCAGGATGAGCAGCTCGGTCCCTCCGAGCGCGAAGCCTGCCACGTTAAACGCCGAAAGCGACTCCTCCTGATACCCTCGGACGGTGTTCGTGCCGCCAGCTTCGAACAGCACATCGAGGATGCTGATCGGTGTCGTGCCCGAGAACTTACGCATCGTCCCGTACCGGACGCTGCCCGCCGCCGTGAGCCTTCCGAGCGGCTGGTAGTACAACTGTCGCAAGAGGTAACGGCCGTAGTTCAGATCGGAGCCGAGCGGCTCGGCGCCGAACTGAAAGCTCGAGCTGTGGAACAGGCCTCGTTTGGCGTCGAACGGGCTGTCGCGCTTGTCGAAAATGACGGAGAAGATTGGTCCCGCCAGCGGCCCACCCGTGTCGATTTGCTGATCGTTTTGATTCAGTTGAAACCGGCGGAACGCGACGTTGTATCCCCAGACGAGCTCGACGGGGGCCGCCGGCCGCCATCGCTGCTCGAGCGTCAGGTCACGACGCCTGCTATCAAGGGTCGAGCCGACGAGGATCGAGCCATCAAGGGCCGAGCCGTCGAGGGATGCGTCGTCGACCACGCCCTGCTCGCGGCGCGCGCGCACGTATACATTCGTGCGCACGTGTTTGCCGAACAGGCGAGGCGAAGAAAAGTGGAGCCCGAGTATTCGTAAGTCCGGGTCCCAGTGGCCGCCGACGCTGGCCTGGACGGCTCGGCCGATGAAGTTACGGTCCCGCAGTTCCACCGACCCGCCCAACGCGCTTCCGGAGGTCTGGCCGGCGGACCGGTCGAAGCTCAATTGCACGCCATACCTCAGCTGGAACCGCTGCGGCTCCTCGGTCTGGATCGTCAGCGTCCGCGGCAGTTCGCCTGCGTCAGGAGCGGAAGTCGCCGAGTCTCCAAAATCGAATTCGACGCGCCGAAACGACCCGATGTCATACAGATTGCGACGCGTCGTGTCGATGTCGCCCTGGCTCATGACGGCGCCAGGCCTCAGCGTGACGGCGTTCTGCACGAGCCCGGCATTCGTGGTCTCGGCCCCCGTCACGTTCACGTCCTTGACGACGTAGAGCGGACCTTCTTTGACGGCCCAGGCGATCGACACCGATCCAGCCGTGCTCGTGGTCACCTCGTGCGTGATGGCCGCATTCCGGTAGCCGAGCCCCAGATAGAACCCGTTCAGTCTGCGCGTGGCGTCGACCGGAGTCGACGGCGCGAAGGGCTCGCCAATCGATAGTCCGAGCGCATCCCGCGCGCCAGTCATCCGCGCCGGATCGACGCCCTCGATGCGCACGTCGACAAGGCGCGACAGCACTCCTTCGTCGATCGCAATCGGGAGCGTGGCATCCGCATCCTGAAAGGCCGGCTCGCCGACGGTCACCTGTGCCTGGAGGAGGCCCCGACTCGCGTAGAGCTGCTGCACCTCCCAGGCGATCGCCTGCGAATCCAGCCACACCGCCGATTCGGCGCGATGCGGGACGACCAGCGTCTCCAGTTCGGCAGTCGACACCTCGCGATTACCGCTCCAGGCAAGGAGCAGCTGCTTGGTTTGCGCTCCACGGGCGACATGGATGGTGACCCGCGCAAGCTCGGACGTCTCGAGCGAGAAATCGAGCTCCACGGTCGGCCGGTAAAAGCCACGTCTCGCGAGGCCCTCGCGCGCGATCCGTTCGAACTCCGTTCGGACAACGTCGGCGATCGGCAGGCCGCGCCAGGCCTCGTACATCGCGTCGAGCACTTCGCCCGGAAGCGGATCCCCGCTCGTTTCGATCACGGTCTGCGGCCCACGCTCGATGTCGTAGGTCAACGAGACGCGTGTGCGATCGGCGTCCTCGCGTCTGGTCGGCACGATGCGAACGCGATGGTAGCCTCGGTCCAGATAGAACGCCTCCAGCCGGCGCCGATCCTCGATCCACCGCCGCACGTCGAAGCGATCGCCGGGGGCAAGCTCGAGCCGGTCGGAGACCTCCGCGTCGGTGAATCCCGGGGTGCCCGTAATCTGAACCGCGTCCACGATCGCACGCGGCTGCTCCGCCACCGAACGGCGGCCCCTTCCGGCTTCGCCTGGCGAGCCGGGCCCGAACACGATGGAGCGACGAAATTCGAGCGCCCGTGTGCCGTCCTCGACAGACGAGGCTCGGATCTCGTTGAGCGGGATCGGCTTCCACACGAGCACCCACGTGACCGAGCCATCTTCGAGGTTGTCGGAATAGATCAGGTCGAACGACGAACCGAGCGACTTCTGGACGGTGAGATGCTGGGCTATGTTGACGTCCTTGGACACGAGATCGAGGTCCGCGGCGCCAATCCGGACCGAGTCGAGGCCCACGAACTTTCCGGCGAAGCCCAGAATATCGGTCGCCGTGGCGGCGGCCGCGAAGTTGTCGGACTGGTTGTTCCGTGTCGACTGATCGTCGGCCCGGCCCGTGACGATGAGGGTCTGGAGCTCGCGCTCGCCGAGTGGCGGGACCGAGCTAAAGGCGGTTTCGATGCGATCCGGTGTGCCGCTGACGTGGACGGTGACCTCGTAGTCCCCAATCCGGGTGTCGCCCAAGACGTCGAGCGTCGGAACGAGCCCGTCGGCGGGAGCGAACCTCAGCAGGCTTTCTCGCAGGCGATACGCGTGCCCGCCCAGCTGGACGCGGCCATTGTCCATGACGTCGATCCGACCGGATAGCGAGGGTGAGTCGACGGTGCCGCCCAGCCGGAGGTCCGGTATCAACTCTACAGTGCCGACGCTGTTGTCGATCAAGATCGGATCGGTGACCGCAAGACTGATCTCGAGGGCCGTGCGCGCCAGCCAGGGCGGCAGCGAGGACTCGCCCGAGCCGCGGGTTGCCGAAGCGAGCGAGTTCACGAGCTGCAGGATGCGCGTCACCGGCTCGGTGTACCGGTTGGCCGTAATCTCAACCTTCCCCTGTAGCGTGGCAGCCGCCTCCGACTGCCGCCAGACCAAGTCAGCGCCGAGCTGGCTGTGCAGACCGCGCGGCACATCGATCAGGATGTCGCGCGCGACGATCGTCAGGCCGCCGCCGGCGCCCTGGGCTTGGAGTGGCAGCTGACCGTCGATGCGGATGGTCCCGCCGTTGACCGTCCCTCCGAGGTTCGTCAGCGACAGATCGTCGTCTGTCAGTCGAAGGTTGCCGGACCAGCCAGCGAAGAGAATGCGCTGACCTGGCACCAGCCACGACGCATCGCTCAAGGACGCCTCCGCGGCGAGGCGCGACGCGCCGGATGGGCCGTGGAGCTCGATATTTCCCTGGAGCCGGCCAGTCGCGCGGCCCGACATGAGCGTCCCTATGATGCCGAGCTCGGTGTCGACATCGAGCCGGACGTCGTTCTCGACTCCCTTCGCGATGCCGACGCTGCCGCGGCCGATTATCTTGGAGCCAGGGCCACGCCAGTCGAGGCTGTCGATGGTGAGCGCGCCTTCTGACAATCGAAAACGTGTGACGTCAGACTGCACATACGTCAGCTCGTTTGCCGTCACCTGAGCGCGCTCGAGTCGGAAGTCACCGGCGATGGCCATCAAGTCAGGTCGTGATGCCGTCAACCTCGCCGAGAGATCGATGCCGCCGCCGACGGTCTCCAGCGGCGTGCGTCCGAGCATATCGAGGAGTGCCGGCACATCGAACGACGCGTTGCCCTCGAGCGTTGCGGGCGTGTCCGTCTCAGGTGGCGAGATCTGCCAATCTGCGGGGAGCCATTCGTTCAGCCAGACAAGAGGAGCTCCGCCGGTGGCCTCGAGCCGGCCACCGAGCACGGCCCCTGTAATCTCACGAACCTCGGCATGCTGTCCCGTGAGCTCGATCGCGATGCGCACGTCCTGTGCCAGCGTCTTGTCGCGGCTCGAGAGCCGCGGAGAGCATCGCATTCAGACTGCCGGTGACAGCGAGGCCCGTTGCGAACCGCTCGGTCTCCACATGACCGGTGACCCGGCCGGCCGCAGCCAATTCCCCTGTCGTATCAATGCGACGCAGCCACGGATGAAGCGTGCCGATGTCCCCGTCCAGATCCAGCACCAGTCTTCCCTCCGCTCGATCGGTCGCGAGCGCACCTCGGGCGCGCACGGCAACGCCCCCGATCGTGATCGTCCGGTCCTCGATGTGGAGTCGACCGTCGGTCATGGTGGCGCGAAGTCCGCGCTCCCACGCGATTGGCACATCGAACACCCTGGCATCAAGTGGGGCCACGTCCAGCTCGACCGCCAATGACGTCGCGTTCTGCAGATCTCCCTTGAACGAGAACGAGCTCGAGATCATCCCGCGCAGTGCGCTCGCGTCGGCGACGGCCAGACCCATCAGCTCACCAAGAGCATGAATGTCGTAGTCGACAACCGTACCCTGACCCTCGAAGGTGTTCGGTGCCCCGAGACCAATCGAGGCATCGAGAGCCGCGTGGACTTTGGGCGCACGCGCGCGTACGCGGACGATGCCCGCCGCCAGCGCAAAGTCCGCACTGACAGCGCCGGCCTCGCGCCCGCCGATCTGTGCTGACGCGCTCGTCCACTTTCCCTCGCCGCCGAGATCGTCGATCGGACCCTTCAAGGTCGCGTCGAGCGCACCACCCGTTGCGGTCACAGCTACCGAGCCTCCGCTCGCCAACGTGAGGTCGCGGCCGGTGGCGACTGCTTCGACGATCGGAGCGGTCAGCGGCCCAGACCAGCTTCCGGTTGCGGTCAATGAGCCGCCCAACGCCAAGCCGCTCTGCGATGCCAGGGTCGAGGACACAAGCTCTGGCGTCAGGAGGCGGAACGTTCCATCTGACGTCCTTCCGGCCACATCCACCCCAAACGACACGTCGAGATCCGACGACGGCAGACCGGCGAGTGTCACGGACCGACCAGTGATCCGTCCGGTCGATCGCACGGCGGCCAGCGTCCCGTCGAGCGTGGCATCGAGGTCGATATCGCCGGCTGCGGTCGCAGGATCGATGCTGGCGGCCGCGCCGAACGCCTGGGCCTGGCGGATGGCGGTCGGAAGATCCGTCGTGCGCATCACGACTTGTCCGTCGATGGCCGAGGCTTCCCATGCTCGAGAGTCCAGGCGGATCTCGGCGGCGGCTCTGAGGCGTAGCGCACTCATGTCACGAGGGACCACCTCGACATGCCAGCGGTCGGCTTGGCCCGACCCCCGCACGTCGATCGCGGTCGTCCTGCCGGACGCGACAATACCGGTCGTGGCGCTGATGCCGACCAGCGGGGATGTCGACGGCGCTTCGCGGCGCCATTCGACGATCGCCGTGCCGCTCTTCGAGAGCGCTCCCGCGAACTTCCGTGTCCCTGGAATCTGGCGTGCATCGATATCTGCCCACCGCGCCTCGATGCGACTCGGACGACGCCTGTCGTCCACCGCGATCGTGCCGTGCCCTTCAACCGTCCCGTCGGCAATATCCAGAATGAACGTGTTCAGCGATAGCTGGCCGGAGGCATAGCCACCGGTTGTCCGGACCGTGCTGACGTGCACGTCAGACCATGCGAGCGATCGGCCGTTGGTCTCGAAGGTGATCGTGGGCTCGGACAGGAGGCCCGTCACGTGAGCGGTTCCCTCCACGTGTCCCACCGGGCCGGCTTCATCGCTGAACGCAGCCCACCACGATTCGATCTCTGATGATCCGCTGACGCTGATATCGACGGTGCTCGCCTCGCCGCGCAACGCGACGCCGCCGTTCGCTCGCAACGTCGTGCCTGGCCGCGCCGCAGTCAGATCGCGGATATCCAACTGCTGCCCCTCGATATCAAACGCGCCTGCGACGGTCTCCACGTCGATCGTTCGATCGCCGACGGTCATCCGTAAGCCACGTTGCACGTCGATCGCAGCCGAGACCTTGCCGGATTCCGCGCTCGTCAGGTGCACGGATGCCCCGTTGATCACCGCGGAGATATCGGGCTGCTGAAACGAGACGTCGAGATCGTCGATGACGATCGGCGGCAGCACGAACCCTTCTCCGGCCGACTGTGCGCCGCGTACACGTGGCAAGTTGTCGGTACCGTCGTCGTGGCGTCTGATGTTGATGGAAGGAGCGACGACCGAAATCCGCTGCAGCGTGACGGCGCCAATCAGGATGCGCGCGCCGAAGGTTACGCCGAGGACGTCAGCCGCCGCGAACGGCTCGGACGGCGTGTCGACGGACGCCAACTCGACGCCTCGTAACTCCGCCGAGAGCGTCAGAAGGTTGTACGACAGCGACCCGGCTCGAACGTTGATTCCGTAGGACGTGCGAACGGCCGCGGCAACCTGGCGCAGAACGAGCGCCCGCACTGGTGCAGCATGCAGCGTGACGAGCGCAAAGAGCAGCGCCCCTGCAGCTGCGGCCATGATGACGCCGGTTCTGCGCAACGTTGAAACTCCTGGAGCTGCCGAGACGAGATCGGTTCAGACCACGCGGACGTCCGTGAGCCCGCGGTAGCCTCCCTTCGCATTCTCGAACAGGAGCTTCGTATCCACAAGCGAATGGAGCGCCCACGTCCGTCACCATCGTCAGGTGCGCATTGGTGCGGCAAAGCGCGGAAGCTTTGCCGACGTGGACCAATACGACGATGCGTCCGTGGATGTCGAGCCCATAGTCCTAGCGGCGACCAGCCCTCCCCTTCGCCGCCCCCTTCGCGACCTCGGAGGTAATGATGATTGGCTCCTCGCCTTCCTCGAGTTCCTCGTCCGGTTCGGCAGCGTCAGCGGCGCCCTGATTGATCCCGCCCTCGGCGAGCTCCGACAGCTTTTCGTTTGCGGCCTTCTCCTCGTCGAGGTTTTCCTGCAGAAGCGCCGCCGCGTCGGTGTGGCCCATGGTCTTTGCCCATGCGACCAGGGTGCCATAGGCTGCGATCTCGTAATGCTCCGCGCGCTGACCCGCGGCAATCAAACCGGCGTCGAGCGTCGCATCATCGAAGTCCTCCTCCATGAGGGACTTGCCTTCTTCGATGATGCCCGCGATACCTTCGCAGTGCTTCCCGCGCACTTTCTCCTCGAGACCTTCGAACACCTCTTCCAGGCGTCCGATCTGACCTTTTGTCTCTTCGAGATGCGTCTCGAACGCCTCGCGCAAATTTGGTGACGTCGCAGCTTTCGCGAGCTTCGCCAACGCCTTGGTGAGCTGCCGTTCGGCGTCGTAGGTATCGCGTAGTTCGTCGATGAATGCGTCGTGGAATGTGCTTGTTGCAGCCATGGTGAATCTCCCTGGGTTCGGTGATGGTTCGAGTACGCGTCTTACACGCGCGGTGGATCGGTCTCACGCTTTAAATGACGATGCTTCGCAATGGCCTCGACAAAGCGATCACCGGCCTTCGCCGAACTGCCGGTCGCGATGATGAGGCTCTGAGGGGGTTGCGAATCTCGCTTCTTGGCCTTGGGGGGTTGTGGATCTCGACGCCGCCGGGGTGACATACACCGGACTTAAGAGCATTTCCCGTACCACGGCTCCGCACGGTACGACGCGGGGCTGAGTTCCCGCCATCGCGCTGGATCGCGACGACTGGGTCTATGAGTGTCGGTAAATGTGACACGGAGAACGGGCAGGAGCGCACACGTCTCGAGAGATGCCGACGCTCCGACAGCGGGGTGCCTACCTCCTACGTGTCACGGGCGCGTTCGCCCCCAGGAGAAACGCCGCGGCCGCGGCGGCAAAGACCGAATAGTCGAGAGGCGACTTCACACCAAGCGCGACGGTCATCGCGGCCGCGAACAGGAACAGCAAGGCCGCACTGGCGTAGGCGACCAGACGAAGGCGGTACCCAATCAACAGCAGAATCGCCAACGCCACCTCCGCGACGGTTGCGACGATGGCCACGGCCGGCACGAGTGCGCCAGGCACGAACCAGTTCAACTGACCGGTATAGCCGACAAAGTGCGCCCAATCGCCCCAGGCGACGCGCGGTTGTCCTGGAGCGCCCCACGCGCCGAACCGATCGGCGACCGCTGAAAGAAAGCCCGCGGCCAAAGCGAGTCGCCCTACCCATGCAGCAAGGGATCGAATGTTCACAGCGGCTCGGTGATCGGGTGGCCGGATTCGGCGATCACAATCGCCAGCACTCGCGCCGGCCGATCCGCGATGGCTGAGGCGCTGACCAGGTGCTGCGCGCCAGGCGGCTCATAGAAGGTTTCGCCCGCGCGAATCGTTCGCTCTGGTTCGCCGGCAATCTGGAAACGGAACTCACCCTCGATCACGTAGCCGAGCACGAAGCCGGGGTGCCTGTGCGGTGCGCTGCTCGGCGCGCCGGGCGCCAGGTACAACTCGACCATGCTTGCCGTTTGCTTGTCGTACGGGGGAGGAAGCGGGATGGTTGCCACCGTCCGGACCCGAGGCGGAGGATCCGTCACCTGCGGCGCAAGCGGGAAGGCGCTCATCAACGAGAGGAAAAGACGTCGATCCATGCCGGGCAGCATACAACGTCTGTGGAGGTGGAGAGGCCGCGCTTGAGCCCCTTGTGTACCAGGCGGGACCGGCTTCACCGGTCCCGCGAGGACTTACGTCAGCATCCGCAGCCGCAACCACCACCGCAGTCACACCCGCCTCCGCAGCATCCGCCGTCTTCGACTCGATTGTTCTCGTTCATGTCAGGACTCCTTTCATTCCCTAAGACGACGAGGATGCCTGAGCCTTACAGTGGACAGGCGCGGATCATGCACAAGGGGGTGCGCCATGGCCCTGCAGGGGCGTACACGAGCACGGCCTGCACCCATGCTCGGCGCAGGTGGCGCACACCTCGCGTACACGCGCCTTCAGCGCCCGATGGGCCCGGTGAAGGCGAACGCCCGCATTGTTCGGCGAGATGCCCTGCTCCAATGCGAAGGCGATTGGTGACACACCTTCGAGATCTATCCGCGTGATGGCCGCCGCATACTCCGGCTTCAGCGTCCCCACCAGCGACCGAACGCAGTCGCACACGGCATCGAAGAGTTCGGGGTCCGCGGGGACAACGGCATCATCTGTCTCGGCGGCATATCGCTCGATCGCGCGCTCCTCCACTCCTGCATGGCGGTAGTAGTCCACGATCGCGTTGCGGAGAACGCGATAGAACCACGCGACGCTCGACGCTGATGAGGCAAAGGGAGGAGCCTTCGTCAGGCCACGGACGAACGCGTCCTGAAGGATGTCTTCCGCGATTTCTCGCGTGGGCACCCGCCGCTGGAGGAAGGCGAGGAACCGGCGATGGTTGTCCGCGAGCACCGAGGAGATGTCGCGGCTAGCCGCAGCGGGAGGTGAGGTATTCGGCGCCATGACTCTGAAGACGCTCAGGCCTCCTCGACATTACACCTTGCGGCTAGCGGGCGGCATCCTTCTGGGCCTCGAGGTAGGCCTGGCATTCGTACTCGAGCACCCGTACGTTGTCGTCCACGCGCCGATACAGCGGCATGCTCATCGTCCAGGGTCTCGTGAAGACGTTGGGATCCTCGATCGTCGCCTCATAGCGCATGTGATCCGGACCGGTGCGCGTGTAGCGCTCGACCACGTGCAGAGCGTTGCTGTGGAAGTTACCCGAACGGTCGAACCAGGTCTCCGGGCCGAAATGCGTGACGTCCACCACCAGCGTCTCGTTCTCCCACCGCGCCCGTGAGTCGCCCATGAACCACTCGATCTCGCCGACCTCGCCTTCAGGGTGCACACTGTCGAGATACAGATTCCTGACCGTGTGCACGTACTCATAAAGCATCGTGATCTGCTTGGCCGTCTGCACGATCTCGAACGGATACGGCATGTACGTGATGCGCGGGACACCGACCATCCAGCACTTGGCTTCGGGATCGGCGGTGAGGCGATTCTTGCGGTTCTCGTCGCGTCGCTCGAGCGCTTCGGGCTTATAGGGAATCTCGTTCCCATCGACCACCCCCTGGCCCGCCGGGATGCCAAGCTCCGGGGGGTGGTCCTGGATGTTCCAGACGGCGGTGTTGACCGCCTGCCACACGCCCTGCAGGTCCGGATGTCCGTCTGGCGTGCGCGGGGCTCGATAGGTTTCGGCCTCTGTTGGTGCCGGTCCCGGAGTGCGGCAACCGCTCGAGACGAACACCGACACGATCCCGATCGCGGCCAAGAGAGTGACGAGGTGGATTCTCTGCACGCCGGTCCTTCCCTAAGGAGTCTCGCCGGCCGGCATTCCGGCGAAGAGCGTTCTGCCGTCCGGCAGTTTGACATCGCTGGCGCTCAGCACTTTCGCCGACTTGTCACGACTCGGGTAGCCGACGACCGTCACCACGCTCTTCGGCGGCAGGTCGGTGCGGCGCCAGCCTCGACGATAGAGCGAGTTCGGGCTCGAGAACTCGATCTCCCACTTCTCCACCTGGCCACGCGCGTTCCTGACATCGACGTGAAGCCACGAATGCGGGTTCGTCCACCGCATGCTGGTGATGGTGCCTGTCACGGTGACCATCCTGCTCACGTCGAACTCGGCGGCAAGAGAATGATGCGCGGCGATCGGCACGACAGCGCCGAGCACGCAGCCCATCGCGATGGCGCGGGCGATAACGAGCGCGTTCTTCATCGCGCCGACCTCCGTTCGAATGCTTCCTTGGCGGCCCGGGCCTCTTTCCCCGAGAAGCCAGGGTACGTGCGATAGCCGATGTTGCGCAGGTACTTCGAGTTCGATTCCCCCTCGTAGCACGACTCTTCCCAGAGCTCGTACCCCGGCCTGACGTTGCGCCGCAGTCCTATCGCAAGGGTGAAAGGCCGAGTGTAGACGAGCGGGTCGTCAATCGTCGCCTCGTAGAGGATCGAGTTCGACTCGAACAGCGTGAAGCGCTCGGTGACAACGGCCTCATCGGTGAGGAATCGGCCTTGCTGATCGAGCCGCGGGTTGCCGTTCTGATTCCGTGTCTCGACCACGAGCGTGTCCCCTTCCCAGCGGCCGCGCGAGTCGCCTTGCCACAGCACAATGTCCTTGCCGATGTGCGGACGACCGTCGAGAAACACGTTGCGATAGGCGTTGGTCTCTTCGGAGAGCAACACCAGTTTCGTCGGCGTCTGGATGAACTGATAGGCGCCCATGTAGAGGTGCCTGGGCACCCCGGACATGAAGCACTGCGCGTTCTGATCGATGTACTTCGCCTTGTTCTCGAGTCGTTTCGCTTCGGCCCACGGCTGAATCGGCACCTTGCCGTCCGGCACATCGACGAGCGCGCTCGGGCCGCCGTTGTCGTCCGGGGTCTTCGGGTGCGCTTCCAGGTCTTCGTGAGCCACCTGCGAACCGCCCCAGTACCCAGAGAGGTCCGGTTTGCCGTCCGCTGTGCGCGGCGGCTTGAACGTCTTGGCGTGCTCGCGGCCGCAGGCCTGAATAGCGATGGGGCTGTAGTCCGGGCAGACGAACTCGGGCGGCGCCGGCGCGGCAGCTCCAGCTGCAGCAGGCGCAGGCGCCTGCCGTGCCGCGGGGGCGGTCCCCGCCCAGACGACGGCCAGGGCGGTTGCCATGCCCAGGACGAGAAGAGACGTGCGTGTGCTCACCGCTGTCCTCCCGATCCAGTGTTTCCGAACGCTAAATATATACGGGTTGCTCACATGGAGATGCTGGGCCGCCGGTGTCCCGACCTGATCGCCCGATAGAGCAGCCAACCGGCTGGTCCGAACATGAAGGTGGCCGCGAGGCACGGAACGACAAGGAGGTGGGGTACGCCCCGCTCTCGAGCGTCTCGCACCTCCCAGCAGCCGATGAGGAGATCGAAGCACAAGTAGTGCACCCAACCCGCGAGGAGCATCCACGGGTTCGCGAACAGCAACGCGACGTTGGCGAGCGATGAGAATCCGCCGGAGCTGTTGCCCCAGTTGGTTGCGACGAGCACGACGTAGACGGCCGCGAGGAGCGCGGGCACGCCGACGCCGGCGACCGTATCCGAGACCCACCGCCGACGCGGCAGCACGACGAGAAGCACCCACGACAACATCGCCGTGAGATTCGCGACGGAAAACGCGAGTTCAGGTGTCATCGACGTTGCTCCCTCTTATCCAACAGCCACGAGCGGCATACCACGCAGCGCCTGGACGAGCAGCGTAAAGAAGACCAGCACGTAGACCGCCGCCGCCACCAACGTCAGTCGCAAACGGGTTCGCTCGCCGCGGCCGCGAAAGGCGACGAGCGTCAATATCGGCAATACCTGGAGGGCGTGCAGACCCACGAAGTGAGCCACACGCAGGTCGCCGTGCTGCGTACTCCATCCGGTGACGGGCAATCCGGGCCCGCCATCCGGCGCGCCGACGGTGTGCGCGCCGGCAATCGTGATTCGGCCGCTGGCGCTCGCCTCGGCAAGCTGCGCCTCTGTGGGGCGGGTCATCAGTCCGCCGGTGAGCGCGCCGACGATGGTCATCGTCATGCCCAGACGCAGCGCCCACCCGAAGGCACGATCCGCGAAACGCTGCCGCCACAAGGCAACAGCCACGGCAACGCTCGCGGCCGTCTGCGTGAAGATCGCCAGCCCCATGATGCTGAAGAGGATCGCGTCGACTGGCGTGCCCACGTTGAAGTGGCTGGTGGTACCCCTCGCCGCCTGCAGGGCAATGATCGCGACCTCGACCAGCATCACCGCGGCCGTCATGCGCCCGACGAATCGCCTGGTACGTGGCCAGTCGGGCAGGTAGGTGAACACCCAGGCAAGGGTGAGGGAGTAGATGCCCAGCGAAAGCGCGAACTTTGCCGGCTTCAACCACGCGGGGGCGCCGCCGATCTCCCGCGGATCGAGCAAGAGGCCGAAAGCCATCGGAACGAGCAGCGCAAGCAGGAACAGCCCCGAACCGGTCAAGGGCCGATCGGTCGCCCACAAGCGGGCCACGAAAGCGCTCAGGCGCGAAGCGGTCGGCATCGTCAAGATTCGGCCCTGGCTGGTGGCGGGGTCCGGAGTCCGGGCGTGATGAGTATGCGCGAATGTCGTCATGTTGCCTCCTTCCGTATCGAGGTCGAGCGCGACGACCACCATATGTTGTCGTCGTCAACATAGACTACTCGTCAATGTTGACAATGTCAACACATAAGCTCTAGGATTCGACATGCCCAAACCGCGCCCCACGAAACCCGCTCGAAAACCGGCCAACCGCTATCACCACGGCGACCTGCCCCACGCGATGCTTCAGGAGGCGGTGCGCACGATACAGAAAGACGGGGTGAACGCCCTGACGCTCCGCTGCGTCGGTGAGCGTCTGGGGGTATCGCGTACCGCGCTCTATCGCCACTTTGCCGACAAACAGGCCCTGCTTTCAGCGGTCGCTGCCGAAGGGTTTCGGATGCTCCGGAACTCGCTGCTCGAAGCGTGGGAGACAGGGGGGCGCGGGCGCGCCGGCTTCGACGCTATGGGAGTGGCGTACGTGCAGTTCGCCGTGGCGCACCCTTCGCACTATCGCGTGATGTTCGGCGGAGCGGTCCGCCCGGGCAACCGGCGTCAGGACCCGAACGACCCTGGCCCGAGCGCCTTCCAGGTGCTCGTCGACGCCATCGTCGAACAGCAGCGGGCGGGCCTCATCCGAGACGACGCCGCGCTCCAGCTCGCCCGTTTCATCTGGGCCGTCGTGCACGGGGTATCCATGCTCGCGCTCGACGGCATTCTGTCCGCCGCCGAAGCCGGCACGCTTGCCAAGTTCGCGAACGAGCGGATGCGAACGGGACTCGCGCCCTGAGTGAATGCGTGCAATCGTGGGAACCCTGAGCCGCGAGCCCGCGGGTCCCCCGAAACAAGCGGATAATGGCGCCATGAACGCTGCCGCGTCGTTGCCCCGGAAACGATCGATTCGACGAACAGTCGTCGTGGCCTGCATCGCGTGGGCGGCATTCCTGTGCCCCGCGCTGGCCCACGCCCAGCGGCAGCCGATCAACTGTCAAACGTCCGGCCAGAATCTCTATGTCCGCGACGTCATGACGGAGTTGTACTACTGGTTATCCTTCGTCCCGGCCCTCGATCCCCTTCGGTTCAACTCTCCTGAGGAGTACCTCGAGGCGGTGAGGCACCGGCCGCTCGACAACTCGTTCAGCTACATCACGTCTCGAGAGGAGAACGAGGCCTTCTTCTCGGACAGTCAGTTCGTTGGCTTGGGATTCAGCACGGCCTTCAGCGGTAGCGACTTGCGCGTGCTGCAGGTCTTCGAGGGAAGCCCGGCAGCGGAAGCCGGACTCGGTCGAGGCCACCGCATTCTCGAGATCAACGGCCGGACGATCGAAGCGCTTGTCGCCGCCTTCCAGCTGGACGACGCGTTCGGGCCAAACCAGATCGGCGCCGAGGTCGAGGTGGCCTTCCAGACACGAGATGGGGAGACGCGACGCAGGAGGCTGACAAAGCGGGCGGTCACGATCCCGACTGTGTCGCTCACGCGTGTCATCACGGTCGACGGACGACGAGTGGGCTACGTGTTCTTTCGCAATTTCGTGCGACCCTCCTTCGCCGCTCTCGACGCAGCATTCGCCACATTGCGAGAGGCCAACGTGTCGGAGCTGGTGCTGGATCTGCGGTACAACGGTGGCGGACTCGTGGATGTCGCGGTGCACCTGGCAAGCCTGATCGCCGGTCCAGTCACGAATGGGCAGGTCTTGGCCAAGTACGTGCACAACGACAGGTACCGATCCTTCGACGAGGACATCAGGTTCGAGGCACCCGAGACAGCGCTGGGACTGTCCCGTCTCTTCGTCGTCACGACGCGGGGCTCGGCTTCGGCCAGCGAGCTCATGATCAACTCGCTCAGACCGTACATTCCAGTGGTGGTCGTCGGAGACCGCACCTACGGCAAGCCGGTAGGACAGTACGGAATCACGTTCTGCGACAAGGTCATCGCGCCTGTGGCGTTCACGATTCGCAACGTCGCCGACAAGGGCGACTACTTCGACGGCATTCCGGCCGACTGCACGGCCGGCGATGACATCACGCACGATCTTGGGGACGTAGCCGAGGCCTCGCTTGCTGAGGCGCTGCAGGTGGTGAGGACAGGCGCATGCACGCCGAGGCCATCCGAACCGCAGCCGTTGCGTGTCAAGGATGAGACCTGGCGCCCCACGGGCTGGCAGTCCCTGATCAACGCCTGGTAGCCACTGACCGCGCTGCGACGGCGACAGGGTGCCCACCCACGCCTCGGAATCTACGTGGGAGGGCACTGGGACCACGGGTGTCTTAGAACGGGACCACGACTCCTGCGCCGACGCGAAATGCATTGCCGCCATCGTCCCCGCCGAACCGCACGTAACTCGCTCCGAGCCGCGCTCCGACTCTCTCCGTAAGGCGGATGTTGACCCCGCCACCGGCCTCGATCGCCAACTCATTCTCCGACTCGGATTCGTTGAAGGTCATAGTCTGACCACCCGCAGTGGCACTAGCTTCAACGCTCGCCGATAGACGTGCGAGACCGAAGAGCACCTGCCCGAACGGCACAACCCGTGGATGCTGGCGGGCGCTGAATCGAACGCCACCCATGAACGTGTGCAACTTCAGGTCAGCTGTGAGCGTCACGGGCACACCGAAGTCGGTCGTTGTTTCGTTGATGGACTTGTAGTTGCCCGTCACCTGTCCAACAATCGCGATAGTGTTCGTCACGTTGGCGGCGATGTCCCCGTACCATCCCACAGGCAACGTTTCATCGACCTCGGTCGTGTGCAGGAGGCTCCAGCCGCCTGACGCCTCGAAGCTTGGACGATCCTGTGCTGCGGCGGTCGAGGCGAACCCGAACAGCGACATGGCGTAGAGGCTCGCACTGATAGCACGAAGAAGACGTTTCATCTTTTCCCCTCCCGGTTTGGTGGTTGTATGAGATGCCGCAGTGCTAGGGCAGGCTGTTCCAGACCGCCTCGAACTCCCGGGCGATAAACGAGTGGCCCAGATTGGTCGGGTGCACATCGAAATCAGCCGGCCCTTCATAGCCAAGCCGCCGCTCGACCGTGACGAGCCCCTGTTGCCCCTCCGAGGCCGAGTACAGATCAACAAGCGCAACCCTCGAGCCCTGCGGCACGTTCACGAACTGGAGCCAGAAGCGCAACGCCTGATCGAAGCCCTGAAGCGCTGCCTCCAACTGCGCCGACACCTGGGGAACGGGATGCGGGATGTGGTAGTAGTTCGAGACGAGAATCGTGACGTTCGCCAACGCACGACAAGGCATCCCGGTGACTGGATCCAGCGCAGGAGCACCCGTCAGCGCACTGTCGTTGTTCAGCAGAAGGTGGATCGACTCGACGACGCGAGCCGCGATCGCAGGAACGTTGACGTCGCCTCTGAGAAAGTCGTTCGCCCCGGCGGTGATCGTGACGACCGTAGGCCGTTGCGCAGGCTCAGCACACAGCACCTGGGCCACCTGATGGTCGCGCAGCTCCCAGCTCCGGCCGCCGCGGACGGCGAGGTTCGCGAAATCGGTCTGCTGCTTCGCCCCGAATGCCGACTTCTCGTAGAGCTGATAGGCGTAGCCGTTCGTGACGGGCATCGCGCCTTCCCCCGCCGCCACGCTGTCGCCCATCGCGACGTAGTAGCCGTCCTTCGCGAAGTTGATCTGGGCGGAGGCGAGCGCGGGCATCACGGTCATCACCGACATTGCCGCTGCCAATCTGATTGTTCGTGTCATGGTTCCCTCCTCGGGTTCATTCGGGCGGCCCGCGACAGTGCGGGCCCCGTGATCCCTAGTAACGGAACCGCGGCTGCTGGTTACGAGCGCCCGACGAGGGTGTGTGCCAGGAGAGGGCTCAGTGAGCTCGTGAGCTAGCGGCGGACGGCAGACCAGAGATGCCTGAGCTCGTCCTCGATTTCCGCGGGGGACGACACGGTGTGAGCGATCTCGTCGTGGACGAGGTCTCGGAAACGCCTGCGAAGGCGGTGTACGGCGACCTTCACAGCACCCTCGGACATGCCGAGGTCAGCGGCCGTCCTGGCGTAGCTCAGCTGTGGTTCCTCGCCTGTCAGGTAGGTCTTCAGTCGATCGAAGGGGGAGGTCTTGTCGCCGCGAGCTGCGGCTTCCGCCTGCAACCGCGACATGACCCGATCGAGGAGCGTCAGTGCCCACCTCCGATCGAAGACACGCTCTGGCGTTTCATCGGTGGGAGGCTCCATCTGAAAGCGGCCTTCGGCTCCCTCGATCTCCAACGAAAGGATGGGAACGCCGCCGCCGCGTTTGCCGGCTATCTCCCGGTCGCGTTCGTTGGAGGCAAAGTTCTTGAGAGACGCCAGCAGGAACGATCGGAACCGGCCGCGAGCGGGATCGGCATGGCGGATGGCATGCTTCTCGAGCAGTCGAGCAAAAAACGCCTGCGTGAGGTCTTGCGCGTTCTCCGCGCTATAGCCGCGGCTGCGCAGGAAGCCGTAAAGCGGATACCAGTACGTCTCGCACAATGTCGCCAGCGCCTCGTGGACAGCCGGCGACGAACCTTCGGCCCCCGCGGCGATGACAAGGCTCCAGCGAGTCGTCGCGAAGTGGCCACGCCTGCCCTCAGCGGTCACGACGCGAGTATAGCGTCGCGTTTTGCGCGCCGCCCCGGAAACCACCAGTTGAACCGCCCGAAAAGCGCCATCGTCGCGGGCACGAGCACCAGGCGCACCAGCGTCGCGTCAAGAGCCACCGCAAAGGCCAGGCCCAGCCCGAGCTCCCGGGTCACGACCAGGCGCGTGAAACCGAACGCGGCGAAGATCGAGATCATGACGAGCGCGGCGCTCGAGATGGGACCCGCCGTCTGCTGTACGCCCAGAGACACGGCGCGCGCGTTATCGCCCGAGGCCGCGTAGGCGGCCCTGATGCGACTCAACAGAAACACCTCGTAGTCCATCGAAAGCCCGAACAAAACGGTGAAGAGGATGAGGACGATCAGGGAGTTCAGCCCGCCGGGGGGCGTCAGTCCGATCCACTCCGCGCCGAGACCGTCTTGAAACAAGTAGACGAGGAACCCATACGACGCGAGGACCGAGAGCAGATTCAGCACGATGGCCTTTAGTGGTATCAAGATGCTGCGAAACGACACGAGCAACACCACGAACGTTGTGGCGAGAACCACCGGAACGACAACTCTCATTCGCCCGAACACTTCGTCGTCGAAGTCGCGCATCAGTGCGCTGGCGCCGCTGATGCTCACGCGCGCGTCGGTTCCCTCGAGTTCTGGCCAGGAGTCGCGGCGCAGTTCGTCAACGAGCGTCATCGAGTCTCGTGACTCCGGCGCCGACGCCGGCACCAGCACGATGATCGCCGTCCGATCGTCGGCGCCAAGGACATCTCGCACGAAAGGCCGCAGGTGCTCCGGCAGATCCTCTGATGACTTCGCGACACGCTGAAGACTGCTCGTGAGGGAGAGAAAATCCGGGAACCCATTCACGCGAGCCACTCGGGGGTCCTCCGACAATCGAACGGAGAGTGCGGCGACGCCGTGCTGAAGCTCTGGGTCCCACATCGTGCGCCCAGCAGGCACTTCAACGAGCAACATGGTCGGTCCGATCGCTCCTTGCTCAAACTCCCTGGCAAGCACGTCGTACCCTTCCCGCGCTTCGAGCTCGGTGACAAGATGCTCGGCCCCTACGTTCCAGGGCTGGAGACGACCAAGGGGCGCCACGAAGGTCGCGAGAATCGCGAACCCCATGGCAAGACACGTCCAGGGGTGTCGCATCACCGTGCCAGCCCAGCGCCCCCACAGACCAACCCGGAGCTTCTGCGGCATCAGGTTGCGACGAGGCCAGTTCACCGCGCCGCCGACGTGCGACAGCACCACCGGCAGCAACGTCAGCGACGCGGCGACCGCCGTGAGCACGACAATGACGCCCCCAGCGGCCATCGAGTGAAGGAAGGGCACGTTCACCAGGAACAACGCGCAAAAACCGATCGCGACAGCGAGCCCCGAAACGACAATCGTGTGTCCTGCTTCTTCGACACACCGCGCGGCTGACTCGCGAACGCCACGGCCCTCGGCCAGTGCGGCGCGAAAGCTACTCACAATGAACAACGCATAGTCAACGCCCACGCCAAGGCCGATCATCGACACCACGTTCTGGGAGAACACGCTGACGCTTGTTACCCCGCTCAGCAGGAACAGCGCCGCAGCACTCACCATCACCACTGACAACGCCAGGAGGACCGGCAGCCCAGCGGCCATGGGCGACCCGAAGGTGGCGAGCAGGATCACGAGAGTAATCGGCAGGCCGACGCGCTCGGCGCGGAGCAGGTCCATGGAGGACTGCTGGTTGAGATCGAAGTACATCGGGGCGGTGCCGGTGACGAGAGCCCGAAGGTCATCAGGGAGTCTGACCCGTCGGACGGCACTGCGGACGTTCCGGGTTAGAACTTCGGCCTTGTTGAGGCTCTCAACGTTCGAGCGAAACAAGATCAAGGCTGTCCGTCGATCTCTTCCCAGGAGGTCAACCCGTCCGGTGTTCCAGTACGACCGCACAGCGCCCCCGCCTGACACGGTATGGAGGCCTTCTTCAATCGCCTGCGCAGCGGCCTGAAACCGTGCATCCCTCACGTCGACGTGGTCGCTCGTCAGCAACACCAGGAACGGAAAGAACGTCCCTGCGGGAATGCCGCTGGTCACCGCGTGTTCGATCGTCTCGACCGACCGGCTGCCAGGCACACCATCTGATGCACCCGTCAAGACGCCAGGCAAACGCACGGCACCCATCCCGGATACGCCGATGAGCGCCACCCACCCGACGGAGACCGCGCCGCGATGCCGCAGAACCCAGGAGACCAGTTTTGCCATCGGGTCACCTGACCGCGGTGGCAAACGTCTGAAGTCCGCTCGGGTCACAGGTCACGTCGAGACGACGCCATGGAACGTGTCGAAGAATCCGCTCCAGTTGGGTGGGGGTGCGGTATGCGGTCACAATCTCGGCCATCTGGAGCAGGGCGTCCGATCGACCGTCGCGGACGGTCGCGCTGGTGTAGAACGTCGCGCCAGGTTCCATCGCGTCGTATACCCGCCCGTAGAACGCCGCCAGCTCCTCGTCGCTCAAGAACTCGCCGAGACCGGTACTGATCACGACGTCGAACCGCACGTTTGGATAACCTTCCCCTGTGAGTGCGTCACCGAGGTGATAGTGAACGGACGGCAGGTCGTGTCTGGTTGTGAGCGCGCTCGCGGCGGCCAGCGCCCGATGGTCGATGTCGACGCCGTGATACTCGAGCCGGGACAAGAGAGCAGGGTTCTCCCTGCGGAGCGTGTGGGCCAGATCGACCATGTCGCGCGGAATGCCGCACGGCACGGCCAGCACCCGCACCGGACGCGAGCCGTCCTGACGTGTTTCCAGTGCCTGTCGCACTGCACTCTGGGCATGCTGGTAGCGCCGTCTAAACGCCCTCGCCGCTGGCATCGCCAGCAGCCGTCTGTCGATCCAGCGCCCAAGAGGAGTCCGACCCGAAGGCGTCCCACGATAGATGTGGTCCGCGAAACGGAAGCTGCCAGAGTGCTCGATGCCCTCTCGCCCCAGATCGCTGAGCCTGATCAGGTAGTACAGCGGCAGAAGGTGGATCGCCCCCCGGCGGAGCAGCTCACGTGGAATGCTGCGACTCCGCCGGGTGGCATTCTTCCTGTTCGGTTCGGTGCTCGCCATCATTTTCCTCGACCAGTTCTTCTCCAAGGCCTTCGATGTCCCACATGTGCTCGGCGTAGGGCGTGAGCCGCTCCACGACACGCTCGTCGGCGCCGCGATACCGGCTCAGAGTCGCGGTGGCGTCGGGTCGTGACGCGAGCCACCCGGCCACCCAGTCAAGGTGGCCCTGCTCGTCGCGCAACATGGCGCGGAAGGTGCGCCGTACCTCCTCAGGCAAGCCGCCCTGACTCAGTTCGTTCGTGAAATGGGAGTGAACACGGTGCTCGAAGACGTGGGTGAGCGCAAGCACCTCGGTGATTGTTCGTGGGGCGGAGGTCTCGTCCAGGTAGAACGACTGGTAGCTGCGTCGAATCCGCACGGTCGGCAGCTCGAGCACGTCAATGGTCCGCGCCCACTGCCACGCGTGCCGTGCCTCGTCTGCGCAATGCTGCGTGAGCTGCCGAACCAAATACGGGTCGGTCACGTGTCGAACCATGCGGCCCAGCAGCAGCGCGCCGTCAAGTTCGCTCTGCCGATACCAGTTCAACCGCCAGTAAAGGCTACGCCGCCCCCGCATGACCGGCCTCCCATTCGACCATGTGCAGGCCTTCTCCGGTCAGCCTCTGGATCTTCCGGCTCATCGTGATGATGGCAGCGAACTCGTTCTTCTCGGCGACGGGGATCTCGTTGACGACGTGCAACCCGATGTGCCGGAACGATCGCGCGGCGTCGTGGACCTTCGTCGCTTCCGATGGGTCGCGCTGAATGCGCAGTGCCAGCAGTTCGTACGCAAACTGGGTGTGCCGAAGCTCGTCCCGCCCCACGAGCGTCAGGATGCGACGGAGCACTGCCTCGCGCGCGATCTTGGCGTCCTTCATGAAATGAAAGGCCGCGAAATGTTCGCTCATCATGTAGTGCGTCAACAGGCGCGTCCCGTCGTCGTACCGGAGTCCGAGGTTTCGACGACGGACCGCCGCGATCTCTTCGTCCGCGATCGGGTGGTATCCGACCCGATGGAGATACTGGTTGAACACGTGGAAGTGCTTGTACGACTCGTACAGCTGAATACTGAACACCGCCGTGGCCGCGACGTCGTCCCACAACTGGTCCATCGCCCGGCAGGTGAAGATCGGGAAGAACGATTCAATGAGCGCCGAGTCCCGCACTCGCTGCAGCAAGGCCGGTTGACCGAGGGCCAGCCTGACGTCAACGTCATCCCAGGCAATGTCGATGTCCAGATTCCATCGCTGCATCTCGGCCGTCGAGAGATAGTCGGCGTAGATCATCGTGTCGTCTCCTTGTCGTCACCCTCGTCTGACCACTGCGCGTGATGGGCCCAGCGGTCCAGTCCGACGGCAACGCATGCGCTGTGAACGGGCTGTCCGTCCGGAGTCGTGATGTTGAATCTCTGCCCGAAGAAGGTCCCGTGTCGGTTGACGCTGGCGAGAGCGAGGCCGCCAGGCCCAGGCCACTGGTACTCGACCTTGAGTTTCAGGAGCCGTTGCAGCAGTGCCTTTCCTGAGGCTGCGGGAAGAAAGAATGGATCCTCGGCGGTTTGCCATCGGCCGTGGAGACCCATCTCGATCGCCATCATCTCGACGGCAGACTGCGCGGCGTTCGCGAACGTCTCGATCCTGTCGGCGGGGCCGAGACACACGAGTTCGCGCATCTCGAATTCGATCTGCCGGACGCCGGGCGTCGTCTCGCGTTCCGCGCGGAAGCACCGGCCGCGCGCCGTCACAACGGTTGGTGCGTCGAGTTCCTGGCCCGCGAATTGCGCGTAGGTGTGGTAGCACACCGCTGGCGACAGGCACCACGCGCCGTGGTTGTCAGCCCCCAACGCTTCGCAGCCCGTGGGCTGCCCTGGGTCAGAAGAGGCAGGATGGCACACCGACATCAAGAGATGAGGAAACGCCTGCTGGTATTCCGCGCGCTCCAGCGCCTCTCTCGAAATGAGCACGGGATACTGAACCTCCCGGGCGCCGAACGACGTCGCCAGGCTCCGTATCCGACGGTCTACACCGTCCAGCGCGCGTAGATCGTCCCCTGCCCTCGTCGGTCCGGACTCGTGCCAGCGACCGATCATCTGGTCCTCACCTCGCTCCAGAACGTGTGGGCAATTCGGTCTATGGTGCCGAAGAACCGCATGTCGACCTTTCGCATGGGCACCGGTTTGCCCGTGGTCCGTTCCACGAAGGCCAGAAGGTCGATGATCCCAAGGCTGTCGATGACGCCCGTCTCGAACAGGGGCGTGAACGCGTCGATGCGTTCCGCTCCGACGCCATGCCTCGCAAAGAGCGGCCCCTGGATGAAGTCGATCAGCGCGTGGACAAAGTCTTCCCTGGTCTCGCCGATCCGCACGGTGAGCGTCTCAGACATGCGCTCGCTCCCGCGCGCCACGATACGTTCTCCAGTCGCGAGCGATCCCGAAGTCGATGACCTTGCCAAGCGTCGAACGCCAGTCCGACAGTGGGAGTGGTCCGCCCCACAGAGCCTCTGCGCGTGTCGTGTCATACACCTTCGGATACAGGAGTGCGGGAAAGAAGGACCTCGCGCTCTCGAGCACCCGGCCGAACAACGCATCGCCGCTCTGTGCCACCGAGCGTTCGAAGAGCTCGAAGGTAGCTGTATCGACGATGACCGGCGCCTCGATCTGTCCATCAGCCCATCCGGACACCGTGGCACGAAGGTGCGCCACCGTCGTGGCGATCAGCTCCCGGATCGGGATCGCCTGTGGTCCTGCTGCCACGTGGCACACGTCCAGGTCTGTGACAGGACACGCGGCGGCGCGCGCGAGCCACCGTGCCGCCACGTCGGTGGCGATGAGATCGACTCGGGACCCGTCGATCGCGGGGATCATCGGTACGAGACCACGCGTCAGCCAACGGATCGATTGATGGATCGCGCCAAAGCGGTGTACGTAGCCAGTGCGTTCTCCTCCAATGCACGTGCTGAGTCGTGCAATGCGCACCGGAAGTGCGGACGCCGCTGTGAGCCGCTCCGCCTCCCATTTCGTCTGCTCGTACGGGTTGATGAAGTCACCGGCCCCTTCCTCGAGTTGCTCGCAGACGGTGTCGGTCCGCTTTCCGGCCACGCACGCGGTGCTGACCAGCAGAAACTGTCGAAGGTGCGCGCACTCTTGGGCGAGCTCGAGAACGCGCCGTGTCCCCTCGACGTTCACGTCACTCAACTCGTCCACCGGCGCCGCGAATCGCGTGTTCGCCGCCGCGTGGATCACGACGTCCACGTGTCTCTGCAGGCGCTCTCGGTCGCAGTCTTGGAGTCCGAGATGGTCGCGGCGGATGTCGGCGGCCATCGGGTGCAGGCGTTCAGCCACGCTGAGTCGCTGCGGGTGCCCGTCCGTGGCCAGTTCCTGGACCGTACACCGCAAGACCTGCGTGCGCCTCGCCATCCCCGACCCGGGGCGCATCAGCACGAAGATCTCGTGGTTGTCCTCGTCTCGAAGCAGTTCAGTGAGGAGATGCGGACCGATCGCTCCACTGGCTCCGGTGACGAGAATGGTGCGGCCCATCTCAGTGCTCCAGTAGCAGCCCGCACCAGCTCGAGCCGAATCCATAGGTGAACAGCAGCAGCCGCGAGCCTCGCGGAACCTGCCCGAGCCGCCGAAGCTCCCCCAGATACAGAAAGCTATCAGCGATGATGGTGTGTCCAAACGACGGCAGGCCGACATGGAGCCGGTCGGACGAGATGCCGACGAGCCGCAGCAGAATGTCCCAACTCGATCGATTGACTCCGGTCGGAACCACAACGTCGATATCGCCCGGTGCTAGCCCGTGCTCTCGCAGCAACTGGTCGATGACCACTTTGGCAGTCGGAAAGTAGGCAGCCACGATCTCCGGGCCGCACGCGGCGGGGTCGCAGTAGTAGCCGCGCGAGATCTGGGTGAATCCAAGCCACTTTTCCTGAAGACATCCGCGGGAAACGACGACGGCACAGGCAGCATCACTGATGACGTTGTAGAGAATCTCGCGGGCCGCCCCTGGGGGCAGGACATCGACTCCGACACATAAAACGTGCTGCCGCCCCGGCTCGGCCAGGAGCAGCGCGCGGGCCACCCTCAGTGCCGCGAACATCGTCGAACACCCCTGCTGCGCCACTGCCATCACTTCGGCGTTGTGGAGACCCAGCACGTCCTGAAGCCATGCGGAGGTGTAACGGAAGCTCCGCATCGGATCACTGCCGGCGAAGCCCGAGCCCGTCCGCACGTGCCCCTCCGGCCGCGCGCTGGCCCACACGACAACGTCCACTTCGTGCGGCTGCAGCCCGGCGTCGCCAAGTGCGGCGCGCGCAGCATCGAGGGCCATCTCTTCGGGCAGGTAATCGGGATCGCAGATATGGGCCCGCTCGAAGCCGAACGCCGTCAGCGCTTCAGGTGAGGAGGTGAGCAGGCCAGAGGCCGCCAGCTCGCTGAGGTCGCGTCGCCGTGGTGCGAGCAAACCGGCAACTCCGCTGAGCCCGACCTCGCCCGTATGTGCAGTCACGGGTCTCCATAAACGAGGAGGCCCGAAAGGTTACGGAGTGAGCTGGCCGCCCTGCTCCAGCACGCTCAGCGGCCACAGGCTCAGCCACGGGACGAACGTGATGAGAAGCACCGCCAGGAGCAGAATCGCGGTATAGGGCAGCGTCGAACGGTAGATCTGCGGCAGCGGCTGCTTGAATCGGTATGAGGCCAGAAAGAGGTTCTCCCCCATCGGCGGCATCAGGTAGCCCAACTCCATATTCGCGAGGAAGATCACGGCCAGGTGGAGCGGCTCCACGCCGTAGGCGCCCGCGAGGGGAAGAATGAGTGGCACTACGACGACGATTGCGGAGTAAATGTCCATCAAGGCGCCGACTGCGACGAGAAACAGGTTGAGAGCCAGCAGGAAGACCACCGGCGACTCGATGCGTGCCTTCGACCATTCGAGCAGCAGCGTGGGAATGTCCGCAATCACAAGGTAGTTCGTAAAGCCGAGCGCCACGCCGAGGATGACCAGAAAGCCGCCTATGAGCGTGGCGCACTCCACAACGACACGCGGGACGTCTCGGGTCAGGCTGAGCGTTCGATGGACCACACATTCGAAGACCAGGGCGTAAAGCGCGGTGAGGGCCGCTACCTCGACCACCGTGACGAAGCCTCCAACGAGGCCACCCAGTACGACGCATGGCAAGGCGAGATCCCACTTCGCCTCCCAAATGGCTGATCGTGCTTCCCGCCGTTGGAATGGCGTCCGGATCGCTCCGTTTCGCCAGCCTTGAGAGGCCGCCCAGCCCGCGACGACCATCACCAGCAAGATCCCCGGCATCAACCCAGCGATGAACAAGCGCTCGAACGGCACATTCGCGTAGAAAGCGTAGAGAAACACCGGGAGACTCGGAAAAAAGAGGAGCCCGATCGACCCGGACACCGTCACCAACCCCATCGACGTTGATTGCGGATACCCCGCCCTGACGAGGACCGGCAGCAGAACGCCGCCCATCGATAGAATCGTCACGCCCGAAGCGCCAGTCAGCGGTGTGAAGAACGCGAGCACGAAGGTCGTCACGATGGCGAGCCCGCCCGGCATCCACCCGAACAGCGCCGTGAACAGGCGAGTCAGCCGGTGGCTGGCGCCGCCTTCGGCCAGGAGATAGCCGCCAAGCGCAAACAACGGAATCGCCGGCAGCATCGGCGACGTCGTGAGCCGATAGGCCTCTCCGGGGACTGCATTCGCGGGTGTGCCGTCTGCCCAGAAAAGCAGGAGCGCCGCGCCTCCCATCGCCGCAAACACTGGCATCCCGCACGCCGTGGCCGCCGCAATGACCGCCAGGGACGGTATCAGCGCCCACGACTCGGCTGACGCCTCGGCAACGCCAAAGATGATCGGAAGCGCGAGTCCGGAGGCGGCGAGGAGGCGGCCGCGCGTCGAGTCCGCCGCGTGCCAGACGATGCGGCCTGAGATGAGGGCAAATGCAACGGGCAGAATGCTCGTGGCAATCCATGAGGGAATTCCCCAGGCGGTGATGCCACCAGCGGCACGTTCGACGCGGACGAGGTCGGCGCCGGCGATCGACAGCCACGCCGCGATCCCGCTCCCAACGGCGGATGTGAAGATCCGAATGGGCCCGCGCAGTCGCACAGGAAGAAAGGCCGGCGTTGAGAGTGCGAGCAGTCGATCCGAACGGCCCGCCAGCGCCGCGCCGAGAAGTGCGACCCACAGCGTCAATTGCTGGACAAGAACGATAACGCCCGGAATGCTGCGACCGTCGATGATGCGCGCCGCCGCTTCACCGAGCGGAAGGAGCGCCATCGCGGCAAACACCACCACCGACAGCGCGTCCTCGAACTGCCGAGCGATCGCGACGGACCCGTCCCGCAGCAGCGCCTTCACCGACGAAACTCGTTTCTGAAGCGCTGCACCTCGTCATACAGATCTGCGGGGCAATACGAGCCTCTCAGGCGGCCGTAGGTGCTTTCCGCGCTGGATTTCCAGACGGCGCGCGTGGCGGTGTCCGGACGGACGACGACGAGGCCGCGCTTCTCCATTTCGCGCACCGCCTGGTCTCCCATCCCACGGATGTCCGCTCGAAGACGCTCACCCGACGCGTGCGCGGCTTCGAGCATCGCCGCCCTCGATCCGGACGGAATCTGCTCCCACGCCTGCTGGCTAATCACCGTGCCGCCGATCAACGGCATCCACGGGACGTCGATCATGTGAGGTGCCAACTTGTAGGATTCCTGGAGCTGCGCGAACAGAGGCACGGTCGAGAAGGCGTCGATCATGCCCGTCTGTAGCGCGGTGACCAGATCAGTGAGCGCGAGCGGGACGACGTGGAAGCCGAACTCGTTGTAGAGGCGTTCGGTCTCGGGATCGCCCGCCGAGGTAAAGAGCTTCAGGCGGCGCACATCGTCGGGGGTCCGGGCAGGCTTCTTGGTGAACGTGTACACCCACCCGCCGTCGGCCCAGTTCAGCACTTTGAAGCCCTTGGCCTCGATGCGGCGCTCGAGCATTGGTGTGAGTCGCAGGCGCACGTAGTCGAGCTCGTCGTACGTGCTGAACATCATCGGCATTTGCAGGCACGACACGCCAGCGTCAATCCGTGACAGCCCGCCTGATGAGAGCGCGACGGCTTGAATGCGACCCTGACGGATCTGCCGGACCATCTCCGTCTCGTCTCCGAGCACGCCGCCCGAATAGATCGTGACCTGGGCGGTGCCGCCGGAGATCCTGCGCCACTCCTGCCGGACGTACTGCAGGCTCTCGTCCCAGAGCGATCCCTTCGGCACGATCGTCCCCATCCGGATGCGGACGACGCCCTGCGCCTGCAGCCATGGACTCGCACCGGTCGCTACGAGCGCCAACGTGATCACAAGCCGAACCAGGGGTCTCATGGAGCTGTCCTTTCCTGGGAGGTGATGGATTCATCGTCGAGAATGAGTTGATCGGCGCGCGCCGCCAGCCATCGCGCGCGGCGGTGCGCGAGCAGGTTGACCAAGCGGGTCCCTGGGTGATCGTCTGGATTCACGTCAAGGGCACGCTGAATGAGCTCGTGGAACTCGGCAGCGTTCTGCAAAGGCACCGACACGGCTTCGGCGTAGGCCAGATGGACGGCAGCGCTCTTCCCGCGGGACAGTTCAACGGCCCGGTCGTAGTGCCTTGTGATCAGGGAAACATCCGGCGCTCCTGGCACAGCGCCGGCCAGCACTATCTTGAACTCATGCAGAGCGCCTTCGCCCCAGGCTTCGTCGATCTCGAGCGCACGGTCGAGCAGCGCGTCAACCTCGGGGAGCCGTGCAAGCAGCGCGGCGTCTCCGGGCGACACCGAGATGGCGAGGCCGAGCGACGCAGCGGCCCAGTACATGAACCCGACGTCCTCGGTCCTGGTCTTTGCCGTGATGCGTCGCACCGCCGAACGCGGTTCGATCACCAAAGCTGCGCCGATGCCGGGATAGGAGCGCTCTAGGCCCCGGATGGCGTATTGGAGAGCCCGCAGGTACAGGCGGCGCGCTCGTGCTCGGAGCTCCCGAGCCCGGTCGAGATCCTCTTCTGCTGCGACCGATGCGGCGTAGTCCACGTATGCGTATGAGTAGAGGACGAATCCGCGAGCCGCCGTCAGGAGTAGTCCGCGGTGACTGGGCGACTGGGCGAGGAGGCTTTCCGTCAGCTTGAGTCCGAACGGTAGGGCGTCGCCCACCAGCACCAGATCGTCATCCGTCTCATACACGGAATCTCCTTCGGCGAGCGCGTCCCCGACCTTGTTGATCGCGTAGGTCTTCAACGAACAACCCGACGCCAGCAGGACGACGGCAAGGGTCCACACCCAAGGCCATCGGTTCAACGCGCCATTCGTCATCTCATCAGTCTCGAGAGGGATAAAGCGGTTCGGCTGGACAGTTACAGGCCAGCAGCCGATAACCGGTTTTGCGGATATGCTCACCGCGACATGAACCTGCCGAAGCCGGTCGAGACGATAGGGATTGTGGTGCTGATGTTGGCCCTGGCCCAGCCAGCCGCCGCGCAGGGTCCCATGCCGCAGATCGAGCAGCCTCCCACGCCACAGGACGCGGGGAGCGTCGATGACGTGATCGTCGTCACGGCCTCGCGGCTCGAGGAACTCTTACTGAACGCGCCTGCCACGATGACCGTCGTGGGCGCGGACGCCATCGAGCGGGCGCCCATTCAGAGTGTGACGGACCTGCTTCGGCTCGTGCCGGGACTCAACACCGTGCAGGTGTCAGCGCGAGACGTCAACGTGACGAGCCGTGCCGCCTCGGGCACGCTTGCGGATTCGCTGCTGGTTCTGCTGGATGGCCGATCGATCTATCAGGACTTCTTCGGATTCGTCGCGTGGGATTTTCTCCCGATCGACACCAGGGAGATCAAGCAGATTGAAGTGATCCGCGGACCCGCGTCGGCCGTGTGGGGCGCGAATGCCATGACCGGCGTGGTCAATATCATCACGAAGACCCCTCGCGAGATGCAGGGCAACAGCCTGTCGATTCGATTCGGCCAGTTCGACCGCTCCGGTCCGGAAGATTCGTTCGACGGCGGCGGGATGTTCGCCATCAACGCCGCACATGCGGCGGCCACGAGCGACAGGTTCGCGTACAAGATATCCGCGGGTCTACTGACACAAGAGCCGTTTCTGAGGCCTGTCGGGAGCGTTGCGGGCTCCTCGATTCCGTATCCCTTGTTCGAAAACAGGGGAACCACGCAGCCAAAGCTTGATGCACGAGTGGACTACGACCTCGAGGACAGACGCCAGAAGATCGTTCTCGCCGGAGGTATTTCGGGAACCGAGGGCATCGTTCACACCGGCATCGGACCGCTCGATATCCAGCGCGGGTCAACATTCAAGTACGGCCGCATGACGTACACACGCGACAGGCTGAAGCTGCAGGTATTCGTGAACGCGGTCGACGGCGAGTCCCCCCCTTTGCTGCGACTTGGACCCAACGGGCAACCGCTCGATTTCCGATTCGAGAACCAGGCGTACGACATCGAGTTCTCGGACCTGCACCTCTCGGGCACTCGCCATCTGCTCTCCTACGGGGGCAACTATCGTCATAACAACTTCGACCTCTCCTTCGCGGGTCACGGCGGAAGCCGTGACGAAGGGGGTGCGTATGCGCAGGACCAGATCTATTTCTTCTCGGAACGGTTGCGGTGGATCGTGGGCGCCCGAGTCGATCGATTCGACGTCCTCAGCAAGGCGGTGTTCTCTCCTCGCACGGCCGTGCTGTTCTCACCTCGTGCCGGTCAGACAGTGCGGCTGTCGTTCAACCGCGCCTTCCGCGCACCGTCGTTCGTCAATACCCTTCTAAACACGACCTTTTTCACCGACATCGACCTCGGCGCCGCCGGCCCGTTTGCGTTGACAACGCTTGCTGAAGGCAACCCGCAGTTGAAGGAGGAGGCGCTCACCGCTTACGAAGCAGGCTACATCGGCGGCTTCGGACGGGTGATGCTCGGAGCGGCCGTCTACCTGAATCAGACGAAGAACATGATTCAATTCTCACGACCTGAGCACTACACGAGCAGCCATCCGCCGGTAGGGTGGCCCGGCCCGCCCGCCGTCCTGGACCAACTCGTCGCGCAGGACCGTGGGCTCCCCTCGAGGTTCACGTACCTCAACTACGACCGCATCAGCGACCATGGCGTGGAGTTGTCGGCAGACGTCAACGTGAGAGCCGGGTGGTCGGGATTCACGAACTACACGTGGCAGGCCGATCCGAGGCCGACCGGGTTCGATATCTCCGATTTGAACCTGCCGCCTACCCACCGCTTGAACGCGGGAGCGAGCCTCACTCACGGGCGGTACTTTGGCAGTCTCTCGGGCAGCTTCGTTGATGCAGCCTTCTGGCAGGATGTCGGCTACGACGGACCCACCAAGGCGTACACATTGATGGACGGGGGCGTTGGTGTCCACTCGACCGACGGCACGATGACCGTCGCGGTGCGCGCAACCAACCTCCTGAACCAGCCGATCCAGCAGCACGTCTTCGGGGACGTGATTCGTCGGACGGTAATAGGCGAAGTCCGCTTCGAGTTCTGAGCGCAGGCCGGGCACACTGCTTTGGCGGCACAGTGATAGGCTAGGGCGCCCCGAGGACACGCTTATCGTGTCCGAGGCACATCGTGACTGGCCCGTCCTGTCCCAGATGCGGCGTCGAGTTCTCGCCAGGCACTGCCCCGGCAGGCTTGTGCCCTGCCTGCCTCTTGACAGCCGCGCTCGCCAGTAGCCCGGCCAGCGACGAGTCCGGCGCCGCGATTCCTCCCGGCACTCAGGTCGGTCCTTTCCGAATCCTGGGACTGCTCGGTCGGGGCGGAATGGCAGCTGTCTACAGGGCCCAGGACACCAGGCTCGACCGCACGATTGCGTTGAAAGTGCTGCCCCCGGAGTTTCTGCACGACGGAACATTCGCCAGGCGCTTCGAGCAGGAAGCGCGCGTGGTCGCCAAGCTCGAACATCCCAACATCGTGCCCATCTACGCGAGCGGTATCGATGACGGTATTCCCTGGATGAGCATGCGCCTGCTCGCCGGGGGCACGTTGGGCACGGTGCTCAAGAACCGCCGTCCCGAAAGGGGCGAGGCGGTGCGTATGCTGCGAAGCGTCGCCGACGCACTCGACTATGCGCACGCGCTGGGAATCGTGCACCGGGATATCAAGCCGACGAACATCCTGCTGGATGGCTCCGGTGGCGTGTGCATCGGAGATTTCGGTCTCGCTCAGATGTTGGAAGGTGATCCTGGCCTGACGCGGACAGGTACGTTGATCGGCACGCCGCACTACATGGCGCCCGAGCAGGCACTCGGCCAACCAGCTGACCATCGCAGCGACATCTACAGTCTGGGCATCGTCGCCTACGAAATCTTCGTCGGTGCCATGCCCTTCACGGCCGACTCACCCGTTTCCGTACTCCTGAAGCACGTCAACCAGCGGCTGCCGGTGCCCTCCGACAGCCTCGTATCTCGCCCGATGATGGACGTGATTCAGAAGGCCGTCGCGAAGTCGCCTTCGATGCGGTGGCGCTCGGCGGGTGAGTTCGTATCGCGCCTCGAGGCCGCGAGTAGCCTGATACCCGTGAACCACAACTCCGTCCGGACCGGGCTGGCTTGGACAGGCGCCGCCATCGGTGCCGTTCCGCTGCAGCTGCACTCATCGTTGTGGCCGATGGGATGCACCATCTGCTCCTGTTGTGTCGCCACCGCCTCAGTTTTATGACGTCATAACTTGGGCCGTGAGCGCTCTGCTCGCACGTGTCTGCCGATGACGGACCGGTATGACGACACGCCACCGGTACCGCCACCTCGCTCCGGGCCTGTGAAATCCCGAGCCGGACGGCAAGCCGACGGAAGGAACACCGGTCGCCGACTCAGGAACCCGGCTCCTAGCACTCGGTGGAAGCGTTCCTGCAGTCGAACACGGAGAGAAGGACGGGAACCGGACGAAAGCCCCGTGGAACCGGGGAAAGCCCAACGCGGAACCGGGGACAGAGGTCGTCGAGCGAGGCGGCCCTCCTCCCCCACCTCCGGTGCCTCCCCGCTGCCCCTGACCCCGACGTCATCACACGACCGGTTCTGATCCACGAATTGTCAGTCCGGTTTATCTCCGCCATCGCCAAGGCGGCTGGTCTGGAAGGGGACGTGATGCTCCTGGCCGAGGTAGGTCCCGATGGCAGGGTTCGCGACGTGACCGTGCATAGCCAGTGCATCCGCTGCTCGACGAGGCGGCCAGAAAGGCGGTTCTGCAGTACCAGGTACAGACCAGGACTGCGCGACGGAGTGCCTGAATCGGTAACGATGCAAATCACGGTTTCCTTTAGCCTGCGTTGAGCACGGCCGATATGGCGCGAAGCGGAGGCACGTTCATCCGAGACAACGCGTTCATGGTGGCGGCGATCGCGCTGCCGGTTCTGGTGGCTGGTCTTTTCATCCTGGCCTCTGCGGTCCCGCGGTGGACCGTTCCACCACCGTCCTACGATCTGCTCCTGAAAACAACCCGTCCGTATACTCAACCACCCGCGACGGTGCTCGTGGACTTCAACGTTCGTAACGGTCGCGTTGAGGCGACGCTGAGCCCACCCGTCCCCAACGGGTATGCGCAGCAGTGGGCGCTTCTGCTGTACGACCACGAGACGGGGAACGTCGAGGAGATTGCGATCGACCTGCCTGCGGCGATGGCCCAGGGTGAGCCGCCGAGAACAATCGTGGTCGATTCGTTGGCGGCGAGGCGGGTATCAGTTCAGACGATGGCGCCTGACGGATACGAGCTGCAGACACGTTCCAACGGGAGTCCTGGCATTGTCGGCGATCTCTTCGGGATGGGTCGGTACCGGCAGACCGCCGCACTGGTGAATCAAGGGCGAGTCGTGGGGATCAATCTGCCGTCGCCGTACGGCGATCCGTATCAGTCTCAGGTGTACTCCGTCGGCTGGATCCTCGACGAGGGGACGCGCTGAGTTGGATGCCCGGCAGCGCGCGCTCGACGAGATCGTGACGATCGCCCGACAGCACGAGCTGTCGGCCGTGGAGATTGCGGCCGCCCTTGGGGAGCATCACGCAGCCACCGCCGAAGGCCGGCGGCGCGGCGTGATGGTGCGGGTCCTGGGATTCATCGGCGGCACGTTCGTGTTCGCCGGTGTGGGGGTGTTCATCGCCCTCCAATGGGACTCGATGAACTCGGCGGCCCGGGTGATCATCACGCTCGGGTCAGGTCTCTCGGCGTTCGTCGCCGCGGTCTTGTCCACTCGCGAGCCACGGTTCGACAAGGCCACGACCCCGCTCTTCCTCATGGCCGCGGCACTGCAGCCAACGGGAATGCTCGTCGCGTTCGACGAGTTCGGATCGGGCGGAGACTGGCGTCTGGCGAGCCTCGCAACCTGCGGCACGATGGCGCTGCAATTCGCCGGGACGTTCCGGACGATCGCCCGTTCCACGCTGCTCTTCATGTGCATCCTGTTCGGAGCGCTCTTCTGGTGGACGCTGTTCGACCTCCTCAACGCGGACGACGCGGTGGTGGCGCTCGTGATCGGCGGCAGCCTGCTGCTCGCTTCGATTGGCGTGGACCGCACGCCCCACCGCGTCATGACACCGGTGTGGTATCTCTTTGGGTCAATAGGATTCCTGTACGGCGTCTTCGACAGCGTGGAGGGCACGCCGCTGGAGATCGGCTTTCTCATCGCGGCCGCCGGCTTCGTGTACCTGAGCGTCACTCTGCACAGCAGGACGCTGCTGTTCGTCGCGACGGCTGCCATTCTTGCCTACACCGGGTGGTTCACCAGCGAGCATTTCGCCGACTCCGTCGGCTGGCCGATCGCCCTGATCATCTTCGGGTTGCTCATGATCGGGTTGAGCGCGCTCGCTTTCAGAATCGATCGCGACTACGTGAGGGTGTCCCCCAGGCAGACCACGTGAATAGACCCGCGTCGCGATTTTGGGGACCCTATGCCGCCGGCACAGCACCGGTGGCTCATCGTGGTCATGGAATAATGCCGCGGTGGGCCCGCGCGTTCGATTCGCACCGTCGCCAACCGGCTATCTCCACGTAGGCGGCGCCCGCACGGCGCTGTTCAACTGGCTGTACGCCAGACGGCTTGGCGGCACCTTCGTGCTGCGAATCGAAGACACCGACGTCGAACGCTCCTCGACCGACATGGTCGCCGGCATCCTGGATGGCCTGCGGTGGCTCGGGCTCGACTGGGATGAAGGCCCTGGAGTTGGCGGTCCGCATGGCCCGTACTTCCAGTCGGATCGTCTCGACCGCTATCGACACGCGGCAACCCGCCTCGTGGCGGACGGCTTTGCCTACTATTGCTATTGCTCTCCCGAGCGCCTGCGCGGCGAACGCGAGCTGGCGGAACAACGTGGCGAGGCATGGCGGTACGACCGAGCCTGTCTGACGCTGCCACCGGACCGCGTCGCGGAGTTCGAGGCCGTTGGGGCTCCACGTGCGATCCGGTTCAAGGCGCCAGACACGCCCACCACCTTCGACGACGTGGTCCACGGACGAATCGAGTTCGAGGCGAACAGCATCGAGGACTTCGTCATCGTCCGCTCAGACGGACACCCGACGTACCACCTCTCGGTCGTCGTCGACGACGTGGACATGCGGATCAGCCATGTGATTCGCGGCGACGACCACGTGTCCAATACGCCGAAACACATCCTGCTCTTCGAAGCGCTCGGAGCGACGCCGCCGGTCTTCGCGCACGTGCCGTTGATCCTGGGCGTTGACAAGAAACGGTTGAGCAAGAGGCACGGCGCGACATCCGTGACCGAGTACCAGCGCCAGGGATATCTGTCCGACACGATGGTGAATTTTCTCGCGCTGCTGGGATGGGCGCCCGGGGGCGATCGAGAACTCATGTCCACGGCGGATCTGATTGAATCCTTTTCGCTCGAGGGGATCAGCGGCGGCAACGCCGTCTTCAACACCGAGAAGCTGGATTGGATGAACGGCCAGTACATCGCGCATCTGCCGATTGCCGATCTGGTGCGTGCTGTCGAGCCGTTCCTCTCTGAAGCTGGTCTCCTGAGCGCGACGACTCGACCGACTGATGCTTGGCTCTCGCGTCTGCTCGAGCTGTTGCGGCCACGTGCGAAACGGTTGAGCGAGTTCGCGGAGATGGCGCGGCCGTTTCTTCGCGACACAGTCGACTACGAGCCCGAAGCCCTCGAGAAGCACGTGTCTGCCCCGGAGTCCGGCGGCCATCTCGCGGCACTGGCTGAAGCGCTGCGAAAGGTGGACCCTTTCGATGAGCCCAGCGTGGAAGTTGCGGTGCGCGCTGCGGCCGTCGAACGCGGGGTGAAGGCAGGTGCACTGATCCACCTGGCCCGGGTGGCCGCGACCGGCCGGACGACGAGCCCAGGCATCTTCGAGGTGCTCGTCCTGCTCGGGCGTGAGCGCAGCATCGAGCGTCTCGAGCGGCTGGGCGCCTTCCTGACCGCAGCGACGTAGAGCTGGCGGCGCCCCGGGACGGCGCGTTTGCGCCTGGCCGCGCGTTGTCGGTAGAATCGGAGGTTCCTGCCTCTGGTTTCTTTGCAGACCGCGCACTGGGAGGTCGTTCAACGGTAGGACACCACGCTCTGGACGTGGTTATCGGGGTTCGAATCCCTGCCTCCCAGCCAACTTCGCTCGCTCCTCTCTCGCTCGTTGTCTGCTCGGCCCGGCTTCAGTCACATCGCAACTCGGCTTCGCCTCGTTGCGAATGGGCGCGAATCCCTGCCTCCCAGCCACTTATCTTGTTCTAGTCGTTCAACTTATTTTCGCCGCTTCGACCGTTTCCACTATTTCGCCACGTTCAGCGGCTGGAATCGGCTGCTCTAATAACCGAATAGCTGACTCCCGCGCTGCCGGACTCAAGTGCATATACCGCTGCGTCATCGTCAGGTCTTGATGCCCAAGGAGCTCCTGAATTGCCTTCCCGGGCGCGCCCCGCATCGCCAAAAACGAGGAAAACGAGTGCCGCAGAATGTGGACGCCAGTCGGAAGTCCCGCCCGCCTCGCGGCATACCGGACCCGAGACCATGCTCCCTGCCGTGTCAACGGTGTCCCGTCGTCCTTGCACAACACCCTCGGACTACGAAGATGCCGGTGCTCCCGGAGAGCAGCGGCGAGCCGTTGGGTCATCTCCACACGACGAATCCGACTGTTCTTCGGTGCGGTGAGTTGTCCACGCCAATCTGAGTAGCGCACACAAATCTGCCCTCGGGCAAAATCGACGTCGTTCCAGTGAAGCGCCACAATCTCGCCGACGCGAAGTCCAGCATCTCCACCGAGTAGGGCGATCAAAAGGGTGCGGGGATCGATGAATTGAGCCGCACCTCGAAGCCGCTCGTAGTCCACGAAACGGTGGAGTGCAAGAGATTCAGGACGAGAACCGTATCCTGAGAGACCGTGCAAGAGAAGCAGAAGAGAAGCTCGGTTTCGCAGGGTCGCTAGAGTTTAGGGCGCCCTTTTATCTATAAAAGGAAGATCCAACTCCCTTCTGCGCGAGATGTTGGGAAGTCGATCGCCGTGCGGTGCACCTAAAGGAAGACTGGAATGGCCGACGTTGGGAGTGCTACCAGTGCGGTAAGGTCTACCTCGTTGGTGGCACCGCGTCACCAAAGGCGGCCTTGAAGGTCTAATGAGTACAGTTTGAGCCGGATCCGCGTTGACAGTGGACCGCAGGGAGTCAGCAGTGTTAGTCAGGGCTTTTTGACCCACCCTCCAAGAAACCATACATACCCTTTGCGCTCCATCTCGTCTGCTTGCTGTTGCGCGTAAAGCTGGATAAGTCTCTCGGCTCGCCCTGTTGTTATGTGATCCCATAATGCCCACAGTTTGAAGAGCAGCACAAGGCCAAGCACAAGTCCGAGAGCAATCGTGACGATCTGGATGACCATTGGTTTGGCTACTCGATATGCTCCGTCATCACTTGGCCCACACTTGCCGCGTCGCCAGTAACTCTAGCCTAAACGGTCGTAATTGTTGTAAAAGCGAGGTCCGCCAAATCCCGTAGTATCTCCAGAAGTCGTTGACCCAGTGAAGCGCCCCGCGACGGCTGTATCCAGTCTGCAAACCTCCATCTCCGGTTCAAATCTGACGGCGCCTCCACACTCCTATCAGATCGCCGACGTCTTCGTCGCTCGTCGCTCGCGTTTACCTCAGCCACTTGACCCATACTTGCCACGCGAGATGACACGGGAACCCATAATATGGCCTGAGGATTACTCGAACGTGCTTATCCCTGCCTCCCAGCCACGAAATTAGCCCTGTGTTTTTAACGACTTACAGCACAGGGTGATTTCACTGTAGAACTTTTCGACCGAGCGATACTCGTCACGCGCCAGGATCCGCACCGTTGCTGGGTGCCGCGATACGGTTGCACGAGCGTCTGGTAGCCGGCCGCTCGCCGACGCGCGCGCCATGCTCAGAACTCGATCATCACTTTGATGGCTTCGCGTTCGTTCATCGCACGATAGCCATCGGGGACGCCGTCGATATTTGTGGTGCGGTCGAACACGAGTCCGGCTCGATTCGGCCTTCCAGTAAGTCGGGCAGGAGCTCGTGCAGGTAAGCACGAACCGGCGCCGGGCCCCCGGCGATTGGCCCTGCAGATTGACGGCAATCTGGTTTTCTACGACGACGAGCTCGGGGTCGCGCTATGGTCGGCGGGCACGCAGGGAAGCGCTGCAGGTCAGGCGCTGATGCAGAACGACGGTAACTTTGTCGTCTACGACGCTGGCGGCGTGGCACTCTGGTCGACGGGAACCGTCGGGAACCCGGGCGCACGCTCGGCTATCCAGGATGATGGCAACCTCGTCGTGTACCGGGCCGACGGACAAGCATTGTGGGCGCGATAGTTTTGCCTCCCGTCATCGCGGCAGCTACAGGTACTGGACTTAGGCCGCCAGCGACATCCGAGGTGGCGCCGTTGATCCTCTCCCGAGGCTTTTCTGTCAGGAACGCCGGTCCACGCTTGTGGCCGCCAGTCGTGCCCTGCGGCTCACGGACTCCGCGGCCCATCGCGCGCGATTGATACTACCAAGTGGACGGCGATCGGGAGTGCCACTCTGGGTGACGTCGATAAACATGGCCTCGCAGGTAGCAGCGGGCAGGTGCGACGCCGCCACGAGCGTGAGCCGTCCGACGACGTGGAAGGGCGCCTGGGCCTCGTTCCATTCGACGCTGGCGTTCTCGATCCAGAAGCTGGCTTTCTGCGGTTTTCCGCGGAAGGTCATTCGGTTCGTATCCAGGAACTGCAGCGCAAAGTCGAACGCGCTCGTTTCAGGGTCTTCATTGACATGACGCGCGAGCTCGTCGGCCAGGACGTCGGCGCCGCTTCCGATGGCACGGGCCGCATTGCGAGGCCGAGGAATGGCCGAGGTACTTCACCGCGTCGCCTGGTCCGTGGAGAAACGGTACGGTGCTCCAGTAGCGCGTCTGTTGGTATGGTTGCACCGGACAGCGCTGTTGTTGGATTCCAAGCTTGTACAGTCTTGGCAAGCCCGTACATGTCCCTGAACGAGAGGCCAAGAAAAGCGTTCAGTTTTTCCGTGGCGTTCGCGGCGGCGCGAATCTTCAGCACCGTCGCAAACGCATGCGAGTCGTTGATAGGAAAGGTCGGTGCGTTGTTCATTGAAAAGTCCTGGCGTGTGGGGGTTGCAGTCAGGACGCCAGCCGGAACGTCAACGGCAAACGAGAGCGCGCGGACATCGCGCTTGGAATCCGCGAATACGCTCGACGCGCCGTTTGCGAAACGCACCACGGCACCGTACACGCCGGGTTTCGCGAAAATGCCTCGTGCAAGGCGTTCCACCATTGCGGAATCTCTAACTGTACGCGCCAGGTCTAAGACTTCGAAAGTGGCGCGTACGCACACGCCCTTGGCGTGGGTGCCACGGGCAAGCGGCCGCTTCTGCCTGGCCGCAGACATCGCCTGGATGGCGAGGATTCCCTTCACAATATCGGCAATGTCGACGTCTTCCGTCGGGAGCTTCTCCTCGAAGTTCGTGTCGATCACGTGACGTCCGACAGTGTGCTGCACGTGGGCTTGGTCAGCGGGTGAGTCTTATCCCGCAGCAAGATGCCTTATCCCGGTGATGCTCGGCAGGAAGCCATAGGCGGCTCCCCGCGTCGTGACGAACTGGGGAAATCCGGTGACGACGATCGGCCGCTCGCCCGCTCGTGGAATGACGAACCGATTGTCGGCGTCGGCGTTGGTGCCGAGTGACACATCGCGTGTGCCACTGATGCCCGGCGCGAAGTCACCCTTGTTGACCCAGTCCTGCATGATGAACTCGAATTGGTCCTTCAGGCTGACGCCGATGAACAGCCCGACCAGCCCACGCTCGAGCCCGTCGTCGGGATGCGAGAGGTCGAAGGGAGGCCCGTACGGGAGCCCGCGCCTGACGATTCTGTGTTTGAGTCCACTGCCCCCGGCAACCGAGGCATGCCGCGGGTTCATGCGGCGGATATGCGACCGATAGGACAGCGGGTGCCCTTGCGATCGTCGAATGCGTCAGGATTGGCCGGCGTGGGGACGTAATCGAAGGTGTTCAACTGTTCGGGCGCGATCGGCGGACTCGGGCGTGTCCGTATCGGGCGAGAGCGAAAGCGGCACGCCGTTGCGCCAGCGCCCGCAGAGCTTCGCCGCGAGGAGCTCGCCCGAGATTCCATAGCGATCCGGCGCCTCCGCGAGGAAGCGCTCGAAGGCCGCGCAGTCCTGCTCGAGAATCCGCAAGCGCCACGAAGCTGCCGTTGCGCCCGAGATCGTCTGGCTGCGGGACCGGATACGTGAAGTCTTGGAACTGGCTGGGATGGCCGAGCACAAATTCACCGGCCGGAGCAGGTGGGAGGCGATCGGGAACCAGGCCGGGCAGTCCTCCCTCGATCGTCGGCTGGGGAAAGCCGTCGCGATACCCGAAATGGGCGAGGTTACCCGGCAGGGCATCGCCGTCCTGGCAGAACCGCTCTGACGAGCCCGTTTCCGCGAAGCTGCGAGCGCCAGTATTCGAGTCACCTGCTCGCGCAATGCCGCGCTTTGGGCGAACAGCAGCAGGAGGATGTGCACGCCGCGGATCGGCGAGGCCTCCCTTCCAGGTCGACGGGGCGCTCGGGCCCGAATCGCCCACTTGGTTGGCGCGGGCCACCGCGCCCACCGCGAACTCCGACGGGAAGGTCTGCAGCGACGCGGCTGGCACCTGCAGGGCCTCGAGCCCCTCGTACGTGATGGCGATGTTGACGCAGTACTCGGGTTTGTCGGCCCATTGCGCGGCGGTCGTCATCTGGGGGATGCCGGCTTCCTGGCTCGACCATCGCGCCCAGACTCGTACGCGCGCGGACGGGGTCGACCACGGCAGGACGAACACACGAAGGGTCGGCATCATGTAGCTCCGCAAGATGAACCCCTGGATGTCGTCAAGTCTGAGGGCGGTCATGGCAAGTCGGAGAGCCCGGGAGGTACGCGGCGAGGGACTGGATTCAGGCTTGGTCCTCCAGCGCCGCCATGATGGTCACGACCGTCGCGGTCGGATAGGCGCTGTAGAAGGGCTCGAGGCCCCGGAGATCGTTGGCCCTCACGTAATCCAGGAAAGCCTGCCGGTGCTGCTGAACGGGACAGGGGGCGCCCCGTCCATGAGCTGAAGCACGGCGTTGAACACGTCGCCGATCTCGTCGATGAATTCGTTGATGTAATCGTCGAACGAGCCATCGTAGGTCGTGATCACCGCCAGCTTCGTCTTGCTCGAGGAACACAAACCGCGCGAAATGCGCCGTCTTGAGTTTGTCCAGCGCGCGCCAGATCGGATTCTTGTCGGGCGGGGCGCGCCTGAATACGGTGCAGCAGCGCCTCGATATGATCGCCCGCTTCCGCGTCCTTGATGCGCATGACAGCGTGAGCGGGCTTTGCACCGCGGGTGGCCTCGGGCTAGGGGCTTCAGGAGTCATTGGATAGCATTCCGTCCGAAGATTCCCGGGAGAGGTCGTCGGCCCGGTCGTGGCCGCCGTGACGCCACAGATTATCAGAACTCGCACAGGGCGGGGCGGCCACCGACGTTCCGGATCGGGCGCTCCGCGCATCACGCACCTCCGACTGTTCTGCGGCGCTTAATCTGGCCGGCTGGCGGGCTATACTCACTCCATCCAGAAGGCCAGCAAGGGTGCTCCAAGCCTGTTCAATGCACGACGCTTGGACACATGGGCCGTGACCGGCCGCAGGGCGCGGAAGCGACTCGGGTCTCGTCGTGTTGAAATGGAAGCATGACGGCGTGCCACGATCCATGGATGCCGCAGACGGCGGTCGACGTGCTCCCTACCGCGTTGGGTATTGATTCCCTGGGCGAGGACCACACCTACGTGGTGATGAGCGGCGAGCTGCGACCGACCGTCTCGCGCGAGAGCGGCCGTACGTCATGAGCAACCTCGCAGAGGCGAATCGCCGGAGCCTGCGTCACAACCAGCTCGTCACGATCTTGTCCCGCCTGTTTGGGCCACTCGACGAGCCACGCGGCAAGACATCGGGTCGGCCGCGGAGTGGGTCTCGCTGCCGCAGGGCGGGGTCTTGTTCGAGCAAGGCGATCCCGGAGAGGCCGCATACATCCTGGTGAACGGTCGCTTGCAGGTGGTCGTGCGCGGCGCAGCCGGCGCGGCGCGGGTGGTCGGCGAAGTCCGTCCCGGCGAGACCGTGGGCGAGATGGCCATGTTCACGGGGGAGCCGCGCAGCGCGCGTGTCGTCGCGCTGCGCGACAGCGATCTGGCGAAGTTCGAACGGAGAGCGTTCGATCGTCTGATGGCCAAGTATCCGCAGGCGCTCATGGCGTTGACGAAGCTCGTGATCAAGCGATTACGCCAGACGCAAAGCGATAACCCTCCGGACAAGGCGTTCGCATCATCGGCCTCCTGCCTGCGGGTCCCGACGTTCCCCTCGATGAGTTCGCGCAGCAACTCACGGCGGCGCTCGCTCCGTACGGCACGTCGCGGTGTCTTGCTCGGAAGACGTGGACGATCTGCTCGGCAGGCCGGGAATCGCCCGGACGCCGGCGGACAATCCCGGGGCGCCCCAATCGCTAGGCTCATCGATGCAGCGGAGGCCCGCTCCCGCTTCGTCGTTCTGGTGGCGGACGCCGATGGGTTGCCTTGGAGCAGACGCTGCGTGCGCCACGCCGATCGAATCCTGCTGGTGGCTCGCGCCGGCGACGACCCGGCACCCAGAACTGTCGAGCGCGAGCTCCTCGCCAGCGCCGGAACTCGGGCCGTCCTTCCGACGAGCCTGGTGCTCTTGCATCCGCCGGCAACGGAGCTGCCGCGGGAACGCCGCGACTGGCTCGAACCGCGCCAGCTGGCACGCCACCACCATGTGCGAGCTCGGGAGTCGCCGCAGACATCGAACGCGTGGCTCGCTTCATCAGCGGTCGCGCGTTCGGGATCACTTGAGCGGCGGAGGGGCGCGCGGCTTTGCGCACATCGGGTTCCTGCAGGCGCTCACGAGGCCGGTATCCCAATCGACATGATCGGTGGGACGAGCATGGGCGCCTGCATCTCGGCCGAGCATGCGCTCGGGTGGGATGCGGAGAGGATGACCCGGCGCAACCAGGAGATTTTCGGCAAGTGGAAGACGCGATCTGACGTTGCCCGTTATTGCGATTCTGAACGGGCAGCGCAGCACGTCCCGTCTCCGTGCCATCATGGGTGACGTGCGCATCGAGGACATGTGGCTGCCGTTCTTCTGCGTGTCGAGCAATCTGTCGCGCGCGGAGATCGTCGTCCACCGGGACGGTCCACTCTGGATCGGGTTGCGCGCAAGCGCCGGATTGCCCGGCATCTTCCCTCCGCTCGTCCACAACGGAGACCTGCTCGTCGACGGTGGCTTCCTATGCAACCTCCCCGCCGACATCATGCGCCAGCTGACGGAAGGCGGGACCACCATGGCGGTGGACGTCAGCTCCGAGTGCGACATGCAGAACGAGCATGGCCTACGTCCATCCATCTCGGGCTGGAGAATCATCTGGAACCGGCTCAATCCGTTTGCGCGCAAGGTCCCCGTGCCGAGCATGGCCGCCGTGTTGCAGCGATCGAGCGAGATCGCCAGCGTGGCGATGCAGCGGCATGCGTTCTGCGGGGCGTGGACCTCTACGTGCGCATGCCGGTGCAACGGTTCGGCATGCTCGAGTTCGAAGCGGTCGGCCGACATCATCAAGACGGGCTATGAGACGGGCCGCGCCGCCCTGGCCGAAGTGGCTGGCGCGCCCGGCCGGGCGCGCCGGACTCCGTCCCAACCGCAAAGGTATCCGATCCGGCGTGTCCGCCCGCCGAGACGTGGGCAGCCGCAGCGACGGAGCCGCGGACCGTCTCCTGAAGAGTCCGATCGTCACGGCGCGTCGTTCGGACGCCGCCTCCGCTGTCGGATCGACGGCTATGGCGTTGCGAGGAGGTGAACCGGCACCGGCTGCTCGATGCCCTTGAGCTGACAGGCACGGGAGGGCGAGTTCGGAAACATCTCCGCGACCTGCGTGTACACCTCTCGGCTCGCGGGATCTCACCCGCCATGGCCTCGCCCTGGATCCGCGAGGCAATGTTCACCACGGGACCAATGATCGTGAAGTCCTTGTACGCCGTACCGATCTCGCCGATCGACGCGTTGCCGGTGTGAATACCGATACCGAGCCCGATTACTGCCCCGCCTGCCTGCGCGCTTCGCTCGCGTCGTTCCGTCCAGCGCCGCTGAATATCCTGTGCGGCCAGCACCGCTTGCTGCACGTGATCCGGGCGCACGATTGGAAAATTGAAAATCGCAAGTATCGCATCACCGATGAATTTGTTCACGACGCCTTCTCGCTCCCAGATCGCCTCGGCGCACTCGTCTGCGAAGCCGTGCAGCATGTCGGTGACGTCGGCTGACGCGGCGCTCTGCGAGAGCGTGGTGTAGCCGCGCAGGTCGGCAAAGAGCACCGTCGCGGGCACGATGATCTGCTTCCTGTGCTTCACCTTGGTGAACATCGTCTCGCAGATATTGCATAAGTCGGGGTTCATGCGGCTGATCCTCACGCCAAAGAGACGAGCGGCGATCGACAGCGGCCCGCGGATGGGAATCGGCACATGCATGTGCTGCCAGCAGCCCTTGCAGATCATCGAACGTGAACGAGTCATGCGGCCCCCTTGCTGCCTGCATTGGCCTGTGATCCAGCCCGCGTCGAGAGGCTGCTGGTATCACGGTTCGAACCGGCAATGCGAGAAATGCGAACCATCCGCACTGGATGTGCGACACAGATACGCCGACCAACTGTGTACCTTACCCCGGTTATCATCTTCAAGTGCCACCGCTGTTCGTGACGACGTGCCGAACATCGCGCCCGATGAAGGTCTATCCGCGCTGCCGCCGGGGCACGGGCTAACCATGCACGGAGAAGAAGCGTGCTTGGCCGAAGATGCGGTAGTGAACGTGAGCTCTGGAATCGACGACTCGATGGAGGTTGTTTAGTGTTGTGCTCACCGGTGAGGCGCTTTCGCGCGCTATTCGGCATTGTTGTCGTCGTGGGCTGCTGTATCCCTGCAGGAGCGCTCGCGCAAGGGATTTATATTCCATCGGCGGGGCCGGTGAGCCGTTCAATGGGCGGGGCAACCACCGCCGTGCCAATCGAAGGCATCGGCGCGCTGGTACTGGAACCCTGCCGTTATTTCCGCGCTGCCATCCTCGGAGCTGGGCTTCGGCGCGGACCTGCTGTCCGCGGTAATGGAGCTCAGCTCCTCTTCGGGTCCGAGCGCCGGAGCGACGCAAGGCACACCAGGCTGGACGTTGATTCCCAACATCGGGTGGATCGCACCGCGGCGCCGACTCGAAGCTGACGTTTGGTCTCGGGATTCATTCGGTCGCGGGTTTTAAGACAAACTACCCCTCCAGCTTCACGAATCCAATCCTCACACCGCAACCCAACGGTGTCGGCCGACTCTACTCCGAGGCGCAGTTTGCACAGATCTCGCCGGCCGTGCTCGTACCAGCTGACCGACCGGCTCGCAGTCGCCGTCGGCCCGATCGTCACCCTCGGCGCGGTCGTCGCTGACCCTCTGCTGTTTATCGCGCCAAACCCTAATGGCTATCCGACCGGGCGCGGCACGCAACTGGAATTTGGCGGTGGCGCTCAGGGCGGTCTGTTCTATCAGGGCGCCGGCGACTGGGACTTCGGCGCCTCGATCAAGAGCCCGCAGTGGCTGCCGAAGTTTCAGTACACGACCGAAGACGCGGCGGGTGGACCCCGTTACGGTGAGGTCGGCGTCGATCTGCCGATGATCCTTTCGGTGGGCGCGGCGTACCGGGGCTTCGAGAACGTCATCTGGTCGCTGGATTATCGATATTTCGATTTTAGACATGCCGAGGGGCTCGGCGATGTCGGCTTCACTTCGGATGGTGCATTGAAGGGTCTCGGCTGGCGCAGTGTGAACGGTTTGACCACCGGCTTCCAGTATCGGATCAACGAGGCGCTGGCCGTGCGCGGCGGCTACGGCATCAACCAGGCGCCTATCGAGCCGGCGACAGCGGGTCTCAACATCGCCTCACCACTCGTGCAGACGCAGGCCATGCACATCGGCGGGTCGCTCGCCGTCAATCGCCAGGCGGCGCTGAACGTGGCGTATTCGTACTTCCCGCAGAATGACGTCTCAGGCCCGATGCAAACCTTTCTGAAGGGGGTGCTGCCGGGCTCCTCCGTCACCAACACCCTTTCGATCCACGTGCTCAGCATGGGCGTCACCGTCAAGTACTGAGGCTTCACGACTCCCTGATCCCGTTGGATGCAACACAGAGGCCTTCCATGAATTGTCACGAGTTCGCCCGCGTTTCGAACAACGGCGATCCGAAGCATCTCTCCGCGGACGCGCGGGCGCACCTGTCGTCATGCGCCGTATGCGGCGCGCAGCGGGACCGTCCGTCGAGTGCAGCGGCAGCGGCTGGTTCGGGGTGGCGCCGCCGAGACGTCCTCAAGTCCGGTCTCAGCGCCGTGTTGGCCGCGCTCGGCGTCCGTCGACTGTTCGGTCAGACGAAAGCGGTTTCGCTGCCGCCCAATGCCCCGGTCGAATACATCGTCGTCGGCTCCGGCGCGGGAGGCGGGCCTCTCGCGTGCAGACTTGCGCTGGCCGGCCACAAGGTCGTGCTCTTCGAGGCCGGCGGCGACGACTACCCGTTCACCGGAAGTGTTCCGCCATTTGCCGCGCTGGTCACGGAAGAACCATCGATACAGTGGGACTACTGGGTCCGGCACTACGGGGATACGAGCCAGCAGCGCAGGGACACCAAATACGTGCCGGGCAAAGATCCCGGCAACACCGGCGGCGTGTGGTACCCCCGAGTCGGTGCAGTCGGTGGATGCACGATTCACTCGGCGCTGATCTCGATGTATCCCAGCGATTCCGACTGGGACAACATCGCGCAGTTGACCGGCGATTCGAGCTGGAACTCGGACCGCATGCGTACGTATTTCGAGCGCATCGAGAACTGCACCTACTTACCGAAGTCAGCGGACAATCCGTCTCGCCATGGCTTTTTCGGCTGGGTGTCGACTTCAGTGGCCGATTCGTCGATGTTCGCCAATGACACGGTGATGGGGCGCTTCATCCGGGCCGCGCTCGAGGAGATTTACCAGAACGCTGGCCGGGTAACCGAGAAGCTGCAGAACTTCGTCCGCGGCCTGCTCGATCCCAACGACGCGCGCCTGCAGAAGAACCGTGACGGCTTCTACAACCTGGTGCTCTGGGCAGCACGGGGACAGCGGCGAAGCGTGCGCGAGTTCATCCTGGCGACGGCCGCCGCGCTTCCGAACAACTTGATCATCCAGAAGAACAGTCTGGTGACGCGCGTGCTGTTCGACGGCACGATTGCCATCGGCGTCGAGTACATGAGGGGCAGTCGTCTGTACCGCGCCGATCCGAACCCTGCAGGTAGTGCCCCGTCGCCTCAGCAGATGACCGCCAGCCGCGAGGTGATTCTCGCAGCCGGCGCCTTCAACAGCCCGCAGCTTTTGAAACTCTCCGGAATTGGCCCGGTCCAGGAGCTGTCACGCCACGGCATTCGTACGATCGTCGATCTTCCAGGAGTCGGTGAGAATCTGCAGGACCGGTATGAGGTGGGGATCGTCACCGAGCACGACACAAACTTCTCGTACAACAAGGACTGCACGTTCTTCGACGACATCAACGCCGATCCCTGTGCAGCCCAGTGGTTCCGCGGCAGCGGTCCCTACACCACGAATAGCGTCTACGGCGGCATCCTCCATACCTCGGAAACCGCGCGCAGGGCCCGACAGGTCGATCCCGATTTGTTCATCTTCGGCGTGGCGGCGCAGTTCCGCGGTTACTACCCCGGATATGCGACGCAGGATATTGCTGGATTCTCCAACCGGCATACGTGGGCAATCCTCAAGGTGTACACGGTGAACCGGGCCGGAACCGTGGCGTTGCGGTCGGCCGATCCTCGCGACACGCCGGTGATCAATTTTCACTACTTCGAGGAGGGGACACCAAACGGGCTCGATGACCTCGCGGCTGTCGCCGACGGCGTCGAACTCGTGCAGCGCATCTCGGCGCGCGTCGCCGGGATCTCGAACGATCAGGTATGGCCTGGACCGGAAGTCCGATCGCGGCGGCAGATCGAGGATTTCATCCGCAACGAGGCATGGGGCCATCACGCGTCGTGCACCAACAGGATGGGGCCGGCATCCGATCGGATGGCGGTCGTCGACAGCAACTTCCGCGTGCATGGCACCAGAAACCTTCGCGTGGTCGATGCCTCGATCTTCCCGCGGATCCCCGGCTACTTCATCCTCGCGCCGATCTACATGGTGAGCGAGAAGGCAGCCGACGCCATTCTGGCGAGCGCGAACTAATCGGCTCCACACAGTCCCGACCACGATGTCCCTCCCGCCGCCGGGAGGAATGATTCAAATCGTGATGGTCGTTCCCTCCCTGGCCGCGTCGGTTGACTCAAAGTGGCGTCGGGCCCGGTTGACGATGCCCTGCATGGTCTCATCGTCGTGCAGTGGGTCGTGATGAAACAGCACAAGCTGCTTGACCCCGGCGTCGCGGGCGACGCGCGTCGCTTCGAGCCAGGTGCTGTGGCCCCACCCGCGTTTTGAGAGGTACTCCTCTTCCGTGTACTGCGCGTCGTAGATCAGCAGGTCCGCGCCCTCGGCGTATTCCCGTAGCACCGCGTCCAGCGCTACGTCTCCGTGCTCGACGTCCGATGCGTGGACGATTGCCGCTCCATTCGTTTCGATGCGGTAGCCCCAGGCCCCCTGCGGATGATGCAACGGGAACGGCCGAATGGACATATCTCCCCGGGAGAACGCGTGCCGATCGATTTGGACGTATTCGCGCGCGGCTGCGGCAAATTCGAGCGCGGGCGAATACAGGCCGGTCATCTGCTGCTCCAGCGTGGACATGGCGAGGTCTGCCGGATGGCCAGTAAAGACGGTCAGTCGTGAGTCAGGGTCGAAGAGCGGCGCAAAAAATGGCAACCCGTGAATGTGATCCCAATGAAAGTGGGTGATTAGCAGATCGACCTGCTCACGTACACCTGTGTCGGCGACGCCGACGATTCCGGTTCCCGCATCGATCAAGAGTCGGTGTTCGCCTGAGCGGATCTCCAGGCACGTCGTATTGCCGCCAAACTTCAGATGACTCGCCTTGGGCGTCGGACGCGACCCTCTCACCCCGTGAAACGTCACGCGAAGGCGGGAACGAACCGGCTCTGCGAAATCCACGCGGCTCAGCGTATCAGAGGAGGGGATCACTCAAGGAGGTCAGGTAAAAGGACACCTTGTTTGGGCGAGCACAAAATCCAACTGATGGTTTCTGGCAAAGGCCGCGGCGAGCGAGCGTCTTTCGAGAACGGCGATGGGCGGATCGCTCTGCTGATGGGATACGCGGCAGATGAGTTCTCGAGCGAGCAGCAAGCAGGCCGCTTCGAGCGCTACCTGAAGTCCGGCTCAGGCCGCGCCTTCGCGAAGCGGCACTTCGGGCCGACGGCCGAGCGAACCGGAATCGTCTGCGCCCAGTAGACCACGGCGATATACGGCAACAGTGCTACCGTAGCGGCGGCTCGCGCGTCTCACGCCTCCGCGCGTCGGGCGAGCTGATGCCATGGACGACTCGTTCAACGACGCGGGCCTGCGGCCACCGGCCGACACCCGGGACGACCTCCCCTGGGGACGGCCGATCAGTGCCCGCGAGCGCTGGACCGCCGCCGCCTACATCGCGTCGATCACGCTCATCGTCTCCCTCGTCGTGCTGGCCGTCGTCTTCGATCAGTTCGCGGCCACCGGCGTCCTGCTGGTGGTATTTCTGTCGGTCATCGTGACCTACCTGATGGCACCCGCCTCGGAGTGGCTGGGTCACAGGTCAGCGCTGTCGCGACGCGGGCGGCCACTGTCGCGCGGCCTGACGACCCTCGTGATCTACGGGATCATCGCGGCGATCCTGTTTCCCGTCTGGGCGTTCAACGGGCCCCGGTTCGGTGCGGCGCTGGAACGAATGCGGGTTCTCGTCCCCGAACACACCGTCCGCTTCGTCGATCAGCTGCACGCCACCGAAGGGTGGCATGAGTCGCTTGGCTTGCCGGCAGCCGTCGAGTCCTCGATCGGTGCCATCACCCGCCGTGTGACTCGCGGTCTCGAAATCGAGGTTCGTTCGCTCGGCGCAGAACTCGCCGAGATCAGGGCTCTCGTGCCATGGCTTTCGACAGTGCCGGTGGTCGCATTCGTACTGCTGACACGGTGGCATCGCTTCCGGCGATCGACGGCGCGCGTGCTGCCCACACCACACCTGCGATGGCGAGGCGACGAGTTCCTGCGCAACCTCGACGGACTGATGGCCGCGTACACGCGGGCACAGGCGCTGTCGGCCGCCATCGTCGGCGCTCTCTGCTGGATCGGCTTCGCGACACTCCACCTGCCTTATCCCGGCACGCTGGGCCTTGCCGCCGGGCTGCTGGAGGTGGTGCCGCTGGCCGGTCCCATCGTCGCCGCCGTCGTCGCCACTGCGGCGGCGCCGGACCGTGTCGTCGGAGTCCTGCTGTTCCTCCTGGCACTTCGGGTGCTGCAGGACTACGTCGTCTACCCGCGCCTCATCAAGCGCACGCTGCACCTGCACCCGCTCGCGGTGGTGCTGGCGATCTGGGCCGGCGCGGCGATGGGCGGGGTTGTCGGCGTGTGCCTGGCCGTCCCGATCGTCGGCCTGATCAAGGCCGCGCATCGGCACTGGCGTGAATATCGCGACATCGAGATACTGGTCGCGGAAAAGAGCGCCCGCTAGTCGTCTTCCTCGCCGTTACCTTCCCCCGCCGCAATGTTGACCACCGGCCACGTGCCGGCGAACCGTACGGCGAACGCCGCTATGCCGACGAGCGCCACCTCGTATCCCTGAACCGCCGCAGAACTGTCGCGCTGGCGCGCAGAGCGGACGCGAACGCGGCAACAACGAGGACGATCACCAGCGCGCCTTGCTTGACACGATGACCCCCACAATCTATCATTCAACCATATGGTTGAATATGCGACGAACTGGACATGATTTCAGGTCTTTCGCGATTCACCAGGCGGGACATTGCAGAGAGTTTGCAGTCGATCTCCATCACTGAGATGCAAGACCGTGCTGTTTCGCGGCGATTGCAAGCCGTCGCCGTTCGAAAGTGCGTGCGGGGTGGGCGGTCTCAGCGTCCTGGGGACGTGAGCTGGCTGCATCTCCTTGCGCTCGAGCGAGCTGGGCCGTTGCAGCTCGTCCTGTTGAGCCGGGAGTCGTGGCCGTTGCTTACGGTCCTGAAGAGTCACAGAACATCCAGGGGTGGCGGTGATCAAGGCGCCTCTCGAGAAAGTGTTCGAGGCGCCACCATGCTGACCTGTTCAAGCATGGTTCGCCCGAGGTACGACGCGACTTTCATAAGTTCGACGCAGGAGGGGTGTCGCTGGCGCCTGACGGGAATCGGCAGGGGAGATTTTTGCTGGTGCTATCAGAGTCGCGCGCTGAGCAGAGCATGTACGTTGATTTCTTGCTGACGCGGCCATGTCGCATCGAGCGCTGGACCTGTCAGGATCATACACACCACCGAATCAGAACGTTGTCGACATACCAGACCTCGCGGATCGTGACGGCATGGTCCAAAGCGGAATGGAAGCCGGCTGGAGGCAGGGCTTGGAAGCCATGGAGAAGCTGCTAACAGATGATCCCCAGCCGCTCGTGGACGCCAGACGCCAGCCTCGTCACCGATCAGAAGAGCTCGCGCTGCGGGTACCGGACTCGGCCTTGGCCACACGCGCTGGAGATAGTGGCGGGTGAGAGAGTCCGAAACCTGTATACAGATTTCGGACACGGGACGTTTTCTCTCTCGGATGGCGAGCTAACGTTCTGACCCGCAGTCGCTTTAATTACTCGCGCCTTAAGCTGCCTGGATTAGCCAGTTGCGAATTCCGTACCTAACACCCAGCCAAGTTCGAACCCCGGGTCGGCCGCACACGTAAGATCAGGATTCACAAGTACTTCCGTTCCCGCGAGCACCACTTGCCAACGAGAATGGTTTTCTCCCAGCCCATTCATCAGATCTCGTGGTGTTTCCTGAGCTAATTCTTAGATGGTGAACCTATCGACCGCGAGTGACATTCACGAGTGGCATTCTGAGTCTCTAAATCTCAGGGACGATGCGAGCTCGGTAGCTAAAGTTGACGCACTTGCATCGAGTGACAAACGGGAAACACCGGGGCGATAAGGCGGGCTCCTGCAGACGAACTGCTACACTCTGGGGCCGTTTAGGAGACTCTTGATGCCCGAACAATTCGCTTCGCCCGAACGGCCGCCGCAGGCACGCTTGACACAAATGGCGACGGGGTTCATCCTGTCCCGTATCGTCTACACCGCCGCCAGCCTCGGCATCGCGGAGTATCTGGCATGTGGTTCCAAGGCCGCCGAAGACCTGGCCGCTCCCACGGGCTGCGATGCCGTGTCGCTTGCCCGGTTCATGCGGACCCTCACGAACTTCGGCATCCTGACACTGAGCGACGACGGTCGATTTTCGCTCACGCCGCTCGGCGAGCCCCTTAGAAGCGATGCGGTCGGCTCGGTCCGCAGCAGCATCTTGACCATGGCCGGGACAGTGGATGTGGCAGGCTTGGGAGGCGTTTCCGTCAACGGTCAAGACTGGCACGCCAGCTATGGATATGGTGTTCGGCATGCCGGCCTTCGACTGGCTCGCACAGCATCCGGACGAAGCGAGGCGTTTCAGTGAAACGATGGTCGCCGTTCACGGGGCGGAGCCGCCGGCGGTTGCCGCGGCATATGATTTTTCATCGTGCGGGTTGATCGTAGATGTGGGGGGTGCCAGCGGGAACCTACTTGGGCACGTGCTCGCGGCGCATTCTCAACCGAGGGGTGTGCTCTTCGACCTGCCGCAGGCCATGACGGACGCACCGGTGCGGCTACAGGCCCTCGGCGTCGCGGACCGCGTAACGATTCAGGGGGGCAACGCTTTCGATTCTGTTCCGCCGGGAGCCGATGCATATCTCCTTTCGCACGTGATTCACGACTGGAATGAGGATAAGTGCCTCACCATCCTTCGCAATTGTCGCGCCGCGATGACCCCGACGAGCCGATTGCTCATCATCGAGCTGGTGTTACGCGAGGGCAATGCTCCTGGCTTTGGCAGCTCGGACATGGTGATGATGGCGTTGACCGGAGGTGCGGAGCGGACCGCCCGCGAGTTTGCCTCGCTGCTCGCACGAGCAGGCCTGACGATGACGCGTGTGCTTCCGACAACCACCAGCGCGAGCATCGTCGAAGCCCAGTCGGCATAGACGGTGCCGACGGTTTCGTCTTTGTACACGCCGTAGGTTTTAGCGGAGCGCATTGACAGGGTTTTCAACGTTTGCGAGATAGGGTGATTTCATCCTAGAACTCTCCATCGGCGCCTGTTCGAAGACTCTGGGTGCGCGACCGGGTGCGCGAAAAGCGAAGCGACGGCGTCACGCGGACACGCCTAACGGTCCGACGTGCTCTCGCTTACCGTTGTCAGAATAGACGCCACTTTGTAGATTGGACACATGGCGCTTAAACGGATGGACAACGTAGGAATCGTCGTCGATGACCTCGCAGCGACGATTGATTTCTTTCGCGAGCTCGGCCTTGAGCTCGAAGGGCGGGCCACGATCGAAGGAGAATGGGCCGGACGTGTCACTGGACTGGGCGATCAACGCGTCGAGATCGCCATGATGCGCACGCCGGACGGCCACGGCCGGCTCGAGCTCTCCCGCTTTCTCACGCCGCCTACCGTCGCGGATCACCGAAACGCCCCGGTGAACGCTCTAGGCTACCTGCGCGTCATGTTCGCCGTGGACGACATCGACGAGACGCTCGAGAGGCTCCGCAAGCGCGGAGCGCAGCTCGTAGGCGAAGTAGTCCGGTACAAAGACGCGTATCGGCTCTGCTACATCCGCGGGCCTGAAGGGCTTCTCATCGGACTCGCCCAAGAACTCAGCTGAGCGCCGGCACCCCGGGAGGCGCGTTTCCGGCCGCCACGCAGGAACGACGTCGCGGTTTCGGCGAATCGAGGTGCGCTGTCGCCAAAGGCCGGCTCATGGCGGCGTTCGGAACCACCCACAGGACGATTCCGGAATCGCCGCGTTCAACTCGAATGCGAGCGAGACGGGATAGACCGGATCGCGATCGCCGAAGACGAGGAGTGTCTCGGCGCTGATCGTTGCAAGGTATGGCGGGGTGAAGTTCACGTCGTCGAACTATCGGCCAACGCCCGACCGTGTGCAAACAGCTACGGCAGCGACGCGTCCCATGTCGGTGACGCTTCAGCATCAGATCCATTTCGACCTCACCGAACATCGATTCCGATGTCTGTCGCTGGAGTGCCCGAGCCTGAGCCGGAAAGTAGGGCGGTGCGCTCACGATCACCATCGACTCGATGCGGGTTGGCGGGCCGTCGCCATGTGAAGCAAGGTGATACCACCGCCACTCAGACCGACGGCTTCAGCGTGTCGAGCTCGAGATGACGGAGCAATTCTGCACGTCATCGGCCGCTGCCGGAACGAAAACGCCGGATGGATTTGTCGATGCACCGTGGCCGCGTAGATCCGCCGCATTAAGACGAAACCCGGATGGCGGTTCTTGAAGATGTACTTCCGGCTGGCGAGTGGCTCATGAACCCAGCAGCCCAGCAACGGCTCTCGATCACGGCCACCTCGTAATCCAGCTCAAGCAGTTGATCTCGACTACTTGCGCATCGCTCGCCGAGGAGTATCCAGAGTGCCGATTCGAAGACGAGCGGAGATCTGGCCATCGTTCACGATGGGCCGCGATCGGCTGCGCCCCACTTGACCGTACCCTTGATAGTCTACGAGACGCTCGCATGGGGCGCGCACAGGATCGGAAGGACAGCCAAGCATGTTGCTGAAGGACAGAATCGCGGTGATCTACGGCGGTAGCGGCGCAATTGGTGGGGCCGCTGCACGTGTGTTCGCCCGCGAAGGCGCCACCGTATTCTTGGTCGGGCGAACGCGGCGACGACTCGAGGCGATCGCGCACGAAATCACGGCGGCGGGCGGCAAGGTCGAGACTGCGCAGGTCGATGTGCTCGACGAAACAGCGGTTGCGAAGCACGCAAGCTCTGTGGCCACCCAGGCAGGGAGTATCGACATCGCGCTGAATGCCACCAGCGTCATGCACGATCAGGGTACGCTGCTAGCCGACCTCTCGATGGAGACTTTCATGGCACCCATCGACGGCTTTCTGCGACCTCTGTTCATCACGTCCAAGGCTGTCGCGCAGCACATGGGATCGAAGCGCCCGGGCGTCATCCTCACGCTGACCGCGCCTGCGTCCAAGATGACCGTACCTGGTCACCTCGGCCACATTGTGAGCTGTGCCGCGATTGAGTCGTTTTCGCGCGCCTTGGCAGGTGAACTCTCCTCTCGCAATGTGCGAGTGATCTGCATCCGATCCCACGCCATCGCCGATGCTCCCGAAGCGGGTTCGTACACCGGTGAGTTGTTTGGTCCGAAGGCCGAGGCCGCGGGTGTGTCGGTATCACAATGGCTCGAGGGCGCAGCGCAGACGACGATGCTCAAGCGCCTGCCGACCCTCGCCGACGTCGCGGAGACGGCCGCATTCCTGGCCTCTGATCGGGCGGGTGCGATGACCGCGGCGGTAGCCAACTTGACCTGCGGTGCAGTCGTTGATGCGTGAGGTGGGGTTGGCGATAGCTTCGCATTAGGGAGTGTCAGCGGCGTTCTTCCAGTCGATTGTATCCAGCATCAGTGATCAGCCAGCCTCACAGCCGTTCGCAGCAGGCTCCATGTCGCGTACAGCAGCAACACGTTCCTGAACACGAGGACGAACGTCCGTCCGAGATCGAGACCGCCGTCGAACGTCGGACTCGGAAAGAAGGCGGGCACGAGGAACGTGCTGAAGAAGATGCACCACAGCGCGCCGGTGCCAACCCCGGCGTCCGGCCGGCGCCGGGCGAACAGCGCCAGGGCCGCGAGCGGCGCGAGCCACAGATGGTACTGCGGGCTCAGTCACAACGCCGAACGCCACGAACGTGGTGACCGGCAGTAGCACCAGCGTAGCCGTGACCCCGAGCGTCATCGAGTCGGCATCTGCTCCAGAACTGAGTTTCTGGCGCCAGGCGGCCCACGTGGCGAGAACGACGCTCCCGAGCGTCGCGGTCGCCCACACGACCCTGGCTGGTGCGATCAGTCTGTCCGCGACGGGACCCGTGACTTCATACCAGCGGCTCGCCAGTTCCCACGTCGCGGGCACGCCGGCGAAGTGAGACAGCCAGAGCGCCGATGCCCACAGCGATTCGGCTTCCAGGCCGCGGTGGGTGTGAACGTTCGCAAAACGCCACCACGGCACTGACCACGACAAGGCGATCAGCGGCAGCAGCCCCGCGCCCATGCCGATCGCGAACTGCCTGGCCGTGCGCGAACTTCGTCGCCACGCCACCGCAGCCAACACGGGCACGAAGACAGCGGGATATACCTTTGTCCCGACGGCAACGGCGGCCATCAGACCGGCCACGCCGGCCCATCCCGACGAGAGCGCAAGCACGGCTGCGACCGACAGCAACGCGGGAATCACGTCATAGCGCTGCAGAAGGATGTGGCCCAGCGCGGCCGTCGCCAGCGTGTACATGACAAACGGCAGCGCATCGGGCGGGCGATGCCGGTCGCGAAAGCCGGTCCAGAGGAGCGCGGCCTTGATCAGCGCGTCGAGGCAGAGAATCAACAAACCGAAGAACAATCGGAATTGGCCGAGGTCTTCTGCCAGCATCGTCGGGCCTGCAAACCAGGCCAGGACATACGGTGGGTACTCGAAGGGCACGTCGACGTAGACCCGCTTGCCGTCGAGCACGGCGTTCATCAAGGCCATGTACTGCTCGAGATCGCGGGACGTACGCCCCAGGAACAGCCTGCTCAGGAACGGAAGGGTCCCGATCGACCAGAGCGCCACGCCAAGCGATAGTCGACCGAGACCCGACTTCATGCGAACAACCCCTCAAGGACCAACGGCGGCGGCTGCAGGTCGCAGCGCCTCGAGACCGCAAGCGAACCAGCGCGGCGACATCTTCGACGCTGAGGCTCTTCAAGCAGAGGTTGTCGTTGCAGGGAGATAAGAGTGAAGAGAAACACGAGCGGGATTCTGACCCAGTAGTCGATAGCCTGCATCAGGTCCGGATTCATGGACGTTTCGTTTCGAAGCGTACTACGCCGCCAGAGAACCTGGTCGGGGCTCCGACAGTAGCAGCCTGACGGTGCGCAGCGGATGCCGCGCGTCGTCGCGAACCGTGGCCCAGCCGATTCTCCGCAGATAAAGCGCCAGAAATGCGAAGAGCAGAACGGTCGTGATGTAAAGCACCGACCCGAGCCGGAACACATCCGGAGCCACGGCGTAGAGCGCGAGGCCGATGGATGCCGTGATGTTGCGGGGACCCCGCTTGTCCGGCACCAGGAGCACGATCAGCAGATGCCGGGCCACCCGCATCTTGATGCCGACGAACATCGCGAACGGAACGAGCGACCACCCGATTCGATCCTCCATGTCGAACCCGAGTCGCGTCTCGACGTACCACAGCACAATCGTGAAGGGCACGACCAGCAGAATCGCCGCGACCGTGTCGTAGATGTTGCCTTTGACCTCGTCGTGGAACGTGAAGATGGTCAGGTAGTTGTCCCAGATGAAATAGGGCAGTACGAAACCGGCGAACAGGATGGCGGCGAAGATCATCGCCGTGCCACGCCGCATGGTCAGCAACTCCCCCGCGTACGCCGCCGGCGAGAGCTTCATCGTGATGGCGAGCGCCATCAGGAGGTGACTGGCTTCGCGCCTGGAACGGGCGAGGACGAGCGCGATCATGACCACGACGAGCATGGCGAGGTACGAGTCGTCCTGCACGTAGACGAACCGATTTCCGAAGTACGCGAAGTTCAGGTACAGGAGGGGAAAGAGGTACCACCGCGTGTTCAGGAAATACCAAAGGGACAGCGCCACGAACAGCGCGGCGAGCAGCAGGACCATGCCGTAGAACTCGATTCCCGTCGCCGCCCCTATGGCATACAGCCCCGCCGTCGTGAGCAAGCCCGCCGGTGGATAGGGAGCTGATTCCTCCCTGGTCCACGTCGCCCTCTCGAGCGGTGTCTGTTCAAGCCGCGCCTTGGTGTACATGTCGAGCGGATCATTCAACACGACCTTGGCGACGTACAAATTGCCGATCGTGTCCGTGCCGTAGGTGTCGTGCTGGCGAACGCCGCTGAGCAGCGGGAAACGGGCGTAATCGACGTAAGCCCGCGGGACGTTCGGAATCGCCACGGCGATCATGTGCAGGACCGTCGCGGCAATCACCGTGTATTGGACGGGTCGGTTCACCCGTAACAGGAATCTGTCGACCGCCGCCGCCGCTTCGAGAAAAGTCACTTCCCTCCTGGTCCGGCCGAACCGCCTAGAGTAGCAGAGCACAGGTCGACTCGGACCGGCTGAGAATGCAGAGTCCGGCACAGGTAGAAGAGCCGCCTCAGACGCGCTCTAATGATCGTGGAGGCGGTGTTCGCCGTGATGCTTCTTGTCGGATGTGGACTGATGCTGAGGACGATGGCGCGTCTGAACTCGGTTGACCTCGGATTTCGGCCTGATCATGCCGCTTGGCGATTCGCTCGACTCCGGCCGGTGCGCGCCGCTTTCAGCGCTTCCGCTCGCTGTTTCACGCCCAGCAGCATCCGCCGCGTCATGATGAACGCGGCTGGTTCCATGACGCGCATGAATAACCACGTACTGATGGTGTTGGCGAAACGTTGGGTGCCGCGCGACACCAGTCGCGTTCGACCTTCGTCGAGCGGGTACAGTCCGAACTGCCAGACCCATTGGAACCCGTCGTTTGTGCCGGACAGGACGAGCGCGCGATAGGGCTCAATCGCGGTCACCGGGAACCCTTGGCCTCGTCCAAGGGGAATCACGTCCCTCGCCGACAACTGCTGAAATTCGGGAAGAACGCGATTCGCGCTCGGACGATCGAGGTAGCCAAAAAGCCGATCGAGCCAGTCATAGCTGTACAAACCGCCGCGCCGATAGCCCATCTGCACAAGCCACGGCCAGATGTCCTCCGGCGGCGCGTCGACCGTGAGCGCATGCGTTGCCGAATGCGTCGGATTGGCGATGACGGGATCACCCGCCATGACGCGCGTGAGATCCTCGTCGGTCGTTCCCCAACGACGGAACCAACGTCGGACGGGGAACCAGTACAGCAAGGTGAGTGCGAGGATCACGAGAAATGTGAACAGCATGGCATCCTCCTATGCCCTCGACGGGACGTGCATTACGCCACCGAACGCCGTTCCGTCCCGCCTCGCTGGCCGCCTCTCTGCTTCAGGAAATCGAGGACACGCGCGTCCACGATTCGAGATTGGCTGAAACACATGTCATGACGGCAGCGTGGGATCAGTTCGCCTTCGAAATCAGGAATCAACCGACGCGCGCGGGCCAGTGCCATTGGCGCGTCGTACAGCACTTCGCCGTCGCCGATGAGCAACAGCACCGGGAGCGTGCAAGGCGCGCAGATCGTCGTCGGACAATGCATTCGCCGCGTTCGCCGCGACACGCAGCGTTTCTGGCGGCATCTGAAAATGCTTCTGCCCGAGATACATCAACTCGAGTACGGGCGTCGCATCCGCCCTGCCAGGTGCGTCCGTGAATCCCGCCCAGCGCATGAACGAGTTCACCGTCAGACGTGTCGGGACGAACGTCATCAGCATCCCGCGCAGGGTGAACTGTCGAACCAGTGGCAACAGTCCGCCGGGAGACAACAGCACCAGCTTCGAAACGCGCTCCGGTGCGGCGAGCACGAACGAGAGCGCGAGCCATCCGCCGTACAGACATTCCTACGAGACACGCGCGGTCGAGGTGCAGCGCGTCGAACGTTTCTGTCAGCCACGCGACGTAATCGGCCGCGCTACGAACCGGCTCCCCTGGAATGCTCTTGCTCGGTTGCCCCATGATGTCGACGGCATACACGCGGTAGCTCTTCGCGAAATCCGCGACATTCGGCCACCACATCACTGACGTCGCCATGTATCCGTGCAACAACACCAATGCCGGCGCGTTCTTCGCGCCGGCCGCTACGACGTGCGTCGCCCCAAATCGGGTCGGGATGTCGAGTTCTTCGTACGGAACGGGCCACAGCTTCAGCGCGGCGTCATAGGCCGCGCGGAACCTGGCTTCACCTTCAGGAGTGTCGAACGGAGATGGGTGAGACATGACGTCTCTCCTTCGATGTTCCGGTCCGCCACAGTACGGCGGCCAGCACGACGACCCACAGCAGGAACACGCTGATGTTGATGCGCTCCCACAACCCTATCCAGGGCGTGGGCAGATTGGCCCCCAAACGGGGAGCCTCGACGAACGTCAACCCGCCGAACGCGAGGAGGACGACGATGCTGGCAATCGAGTAGAGGCGGAACTGCTTCCCGAAAGCCGCGGCTCCAAACCCGATCGCGAGAAACATGAGGAACACCGTCACGCCGCCGAGAACGACGTGCATTGTGTCGCTCAGCGTTCCTCCGCCGGCGGCCAGCACCTCGCGTTGATGCATCCCGGCAAACGGCCACAGGATCCCAAGCGATGCGTAGGCCAGGATCAGGCCTGCCCATGATTCGCACCGCACGATTTCGCCCGGCGGAACGCCAGATGCCCCAACCGAAGGCGCCGACCAGCAATGTGTAAATCGGCGCCAGTAGCGCCCATAGCCGTTCGGTCGGCGCCCCAATCGCGGTCAGTTCGCTCGGGACCTGCGACATGGGGTCGTAGCCCTCGTATCGAATTGCCCAGATCATCACGGCATAGAGCAGCGAAGACGCGATGCCGCTGGCGAGGAGTGCCTTGCGCCACCCCTCGCCGCTGGTTTCGCGCGGTGCCGACGCAGCAGTGCTGCGCCGCTGAATTCCTCGCAGATGCCGCGCTTCCATGATGCGGTGGCCCAACTGAGCGAACGCGATCAGCAGCGGGCGCGGTAGCGCCGCCAGCACCGCGTACGCGCGTTCGACGAAGATGCGGCGGTGACCAGTCGGTGGCGTCGCACGAGCAAGGTCGAGCCAGCGCGAGGACGCACGTCCCCGCACGATCAGCCGTGTTCGGCCGTTTGGAATCGGCTCGAGAACGTGTTCCCAGGCGACGGCGCTGCTGCCGCGCCCGTCCGGAACCGTGAGCACGAGATCCCGGGGTGGATCGACGGCGGCGACGACGAACGCGTCCTTGGCTCCTGGAACCGCAGGCATCACATCCCCGCGCGCGAGGGTCTGAAACCCCCGCAACATGCTCGTCGCACTTGGCGTTCCGCCGTTGTCGATCGCATCCCAGCTGTACCAGCCCGCTCGACCGGCGCCCATTTGTGCGATCCAAGGCCACACCTGTTCCGGAGGTGCGTCAATCGTGATCGCGTGCGTCGATGCGAAGATGGGCTCGGGAATTATCGCGTCGACCGGGAGGGCCCGGCGCTTTTCGAGAGTCGTGGCAATGCAGGTCGCGGCTACCATGGCACCATGGAAAGAGGCATTTTCCGTGCCTGCCTCGGTGGCCCTGAGATCGCGCGGAATTCGAAGGACGCTGCCGGCGTTCCGGCACTCAAAGCTGATCCGCCGCCGAAAATCCCCCGTTCGAGTGGATTTTCACCCGGTGACCGAATTGGATCAGGAAGTGCGTCGGCCAGCGCGGCCGAGATACCAGGGCATCAACGCGAATACGCAGAGACTCACGCGATACGCCGCCCCGGACACCGGGTCACGACTCGAGAACACATCCTTCGGTGTCAGGCCCAGCAGCGTGACACCGAGGATGAATTCTGCGAGCAGGAGAAGCACGAGTGCCGTAACACCGACGATGAGCCGTGACGGTTGGTCGCGCTCTGCCAGGAAACGGCGATTGACCCAGCGCGCGGCGAAAAAGACCACGGTGAGCATCAACGGCAGTTCCGAAAGTTCTGCGACCCTGACGCCGACCGCCGGCACTAACCACAGAAGCCTGACAGTCCCAAACACGAAGCCGGCGCCAAAGACGATCGCAAAATAGACTGCCGACCACGTGAGCAACTTCATGGCAGTGTTCGAGTCACGCGTCGTGAAATGCACCCAGCCACTTGCCGTTTCGTTGCCAGGACGACCAGATCGAACGGCTTCGTGCAGGCGGCCGAAAGACTCGACGCACCGAAGAAGCGTGCTAATTCTTTGGAAGCGTCGGTGGATTCGCGTGAATGGCGCCGGGCAGGGGCAACATGTGCTGCGTGTCCACTTCGTTGTCCGCACAGCGCGCCGGGAGGAGCCGCGGGAAATCCAGGCGCTCCACCTTCAGCTGATAAGTCCAGGGCTTGGTGTAGAACACCGGGTCTTCCACCGTGACGGTCCACGTAAAGGCGTCCGGTCCGGTCTTCTGAAAGCGCTCGACCAGGTGCATTTGCGCGCTGTGCTGAAGACCGCCTCGATCGAGCCAGCTCTCGGGTCTGGTCCCGACCGTATCCACAATCAGCGTGTCGCCCTCCCATCGGCCAGTCGAATGCCCCATCCACTCCGGATAGTCCATGATGTCGGCGGGATGATCGGCGTTCATGTAGAAAATGCGGTAGTCGATGTGCTCGGTGACGACGGCAATCACCTCGGGGGTCTGCACGATCATGTACGGATTGGTGGCGGCCATGCCGCGGTTGGGTCCGTACGGCATGCAGGTGTTTCCAGGGAATTTCGAATGGTCGACAGCGCGATACTGTTCCGCTCCGTGCGGGGTGAGCACAATCTCCTCGCCCGGAAGCAAATGCTCGGTGAGGTCGTCGGCGGCGCCCTGCCAGATGCCGTTGAAGTTTCGAGCATCCATGACGGCTTCCGTGGCAGCACCATTTGTCCCAGGCTGCGTCGCGCACGACGCGCCCAGCAGGATCACCGTACTCCACACACCGAACGTCGGGGCAAGCCTGCTCATGGCGATTCTCCGGGCGGCACGCCTAGTTTCTTCCGCTGAAAAGTTGGCGCCCATCCGCCGTTGTGATGGATCCAAGGTGCACCCTCGGTGATCCGTTCTTCGATGGGGCGGCACCGTCGATCTTCACCATGTCTCCCGGCTTCACGTGTTCCTTCCTCCATCCCCGTCTGTAGAGAGAGTTCGGTGTGCCGCCTTCGACCGCATAGTTCATGACCTTGCCATTGGCGCCTGTCACGTCCACGTAGATGTGAATGTGTGGATTCTGCCACTCGATCTTCGTGACCTTGCCGACGAGCGACACCTCCTTTTCCGGGGCGACGTCATACACCGTAGCGGCGTTGTGGTGCGCGAAAAGGGGAACGCTGATACACAGCACGCCCACACCTGCAATCAAGACGTGACGCACGCTCGACATCGTGAATACCTCCTGCTGGACTCAGGTCCCTGGGTGACACGGGGAACGATGAGGCGCAATCGCTCGGTTGATCTACTTCCTGGGCTGCGTTTTCAGGCTCTGCTTGGCCAGCTCGTCCTGGAACTGTTTCTCGTAGGTGTCGACGTGTTTCGGAAGCGTCGTCGCATCGATAAACGGATTCACGCCTGGACCGCGCTTGGACAGCTTCTCGAGGAGGCCGTAGTGCTGTCCATGTGAACCCAGGAACACGTCGGCATGCAGGGTTCTCGCAAGCTGGTACGTCCTTCGAAAGTCATTGGCCCTCTCGGGGTAGTCGGGGCTGTCGACGAGAGGACGCCCAGTTGCCCCGAAACCACAACCAATCACGACGTCGTAGGACCGGCCTCCGTCCTGAACCTTCATGGTGTAGGTCGTGCAGCCCTCCGTATGTCCAGGTGTCAGTAAAGCCGTGAGGGTGACGCCGCCAAGCTCCACCCTGTCACCACTGCGGAACACCCTGTCGATCGGGTGCGGCTTTCCGCCGGGCTTCAGATCTCGCAGCGCAGGAACGTCCTGCTCCATGACCATGACCTGGGCGCCGGTCAATGCCTTGATCTGGGCGTCGCCTTCCTGGTGATCCACGTGGGCGTGACTACCAAGGATGAGTCGGATGTCGCCGAACCTGAACCCGAGCTTCTCGACACTTCCACGGATGGTTGCAAGCTGTCTTTCGTAGCCGCTGTTGATGAGGATGTGGCCATCGGGCGTGGTGACGAGATACGACGAGTGCTCCGCCTCTGGACCCACAAAGTAGACATTCCCGACTATCTGAAATGGTTCCACCAAGGTGTCGGCAGGGCTATTCGCTCCCTGAGCCAGGAGCGGCGTTGCACTCAGCGCCACGAGCAGCACCCAGTAAGGTAAGTGGCGTGTGTTCACAGGCAGACAGATAGCACAGCGCGGGACGTGACGCAAGAAGCCGCGTGGACGCCTGTAGGGAGTACATGATCTGGCCGCTCCCGAGAGCAAGTGATCTGACCGCTTGGAGCCGGCGGGGCTTCGGAGACCACCATGGGGCAGGGAGACTCCATGAGGTATCCGGACCTCGCCTGGGAGCAGGCGATGAAGCTACAGGAAGTGATGTTGAAGGCGATCAGTGGGGAGATTCATTGGTTCCGGGCCGCGGAGATTCTGGGGATGCGGCCGCGGAGTCTTCGACGGTGGCGCGAGCGGTATGAGCGCGAAGGCTATAACGGATTGCTCGACCGTCGCACCGGCCGGCCCTCGCCGCGGCGCGCGCCGGTCGCCGAGGTCGCGCGGATCGTCTCGCTCTATCGGGAGCGGTATCGCGGGTTCAATGTCCGGCACTTTCATCAGATCCTACGGCGCGAGCACGCGGGCACGCTGTCGTACAGCTACGTGAAGAGCGCGTTGCAGGGCGCGGGGTTGATCAAGAAGCACCGGGCGCGGGGACGGCATCGCCGGCGGCGCGAGCCGCGCGCGTGTTTCGGCGAGATGCTGCACCTGGACGGGAGCGTGCACGCGTGGTTCGCGCTGGCGCCCGACGAACGGCCCTGCCTGATACTCGTGTCCGACGATGCGACGAAACGGGTGCTCCACGCGGCGCTGTATCCGAGCGAAAGCACCCATGCCGTGATGACGAGTCTGGCCGCCGTCCTGCGCACCGAGGGCCTGCCGATGGCCCTCTACACCGACCGGGCGGGGTGGGCTTTTTACACCCCGAAGGCCAAGGGGCCGGTCGATCGGACGCGGCTCACGCAGGTGGGCCGCGCGCTGGCGCGCTTGGGCGTGGAACACATCCCGTCCTACTCGCCGCAGGCGCGGGGCCGCAGCGAACGCCTCAATCGCACCTTCCAGGATCGGCTCGTCAACGAGCTGCGGGTGGCCGGCATCGTCACGCCCGAGGCGGCGAATCGATATCTCGCCGAGCAGTTCGTGCCGCAGCACAACGCGACGTTCGCGCGGGCGCCGCGGGACCCGGCGAGTGCCTTCGTCCGACTCGGCGACGTCGATCTCGACCCGATTCTCTGTCACGAAGAGGAGCGCGTCGTGGCCCGCGACAACACGGTCACGCTCGGGGGGCGGGCGCTGCAGATCGCGCCACAGCCCGGCCGTCGCAGCTGCGCCGGCTTGCGCGTCCTCATCCGCCAGCATCTGGACCGCCGGTACACGATCACGCGCGGCGCCCACCGGCTAGGCACGTTCCGCGCGGATGGGCAGCCGATGGACGCTGCCGCGCCTGTGGACGCCCGCACAGACCGGCGGGCGCCCACAAGTCGCTTGGACCGTCGGCCCAGAACGCCGCCGGCCCACAAGCGCCCACAGGCGTCACTCTAGCGAAAGCGGCCAGATCACTTGTCAAACGAAAGCGGACAGATCACTTGCTAACAACAGAAGCCGCGTGGACGCCGTTCTGGGAGCGGTAATCCTTCAGACCGAGAAGGAATGGACCTGCAACGATCCGGGTACGTCCAGTGCTCGAGCCGGTATCTGCACGTGAAGAGCTGTACCACGGTCGGGCGCCGACGTGACTTTGAAAGTCCCGCCGACGAGCCGGGCGCGCTCCTCGATGCTCAGCAGGCCGAGACCACCGCGCGCCGCCGCATCGTCCCGATCGAATCCGCGGCCGTGGTCGACAATGGTCAGCTCGACGAGATCCGGTGTCTGCGTCAGCGACACGCTGGCATCTCGGACCCCGGCGTGCTTGGCGACGTTTCGCAGTCCTTCCTGTACGATGCGATACAGGCACACGGCGGTATCGCGCGGAAGCGGCGCGAGCGCTCCATCTGAGCTGAAGCGGACGTCAAGCCGATTCTGCCGAGCGAAATCGGCGCAGTGCGTACGCAGCGCCGGGATGAGCCCGACGTGTTCGAGCGTTGCGGGATGCAGATCGTGAGATAAATCGCGGACGTGGTCGACGACTACGCCAGTCCGCTCCTGCAAGCCGCGAAGGGCGTCATTCAGTTCCGCCGGCTGGAGCGAGCGACGGCGAAGCGCGCTGATCGAGATCGACAAGGCCGCGAGCTGCTGGCCGAGATCATCATGCATGTCGCGCGCGATGCGGGAGCGCTCCAACTCCTGCGCGGTGATCAATTTGCCGGCCAGCTCGCGAACGCGACCGTAGCTCTCGCGGAGTGCCGATTCGCTCTCCTGCACGGCAAGCGATGCGCGGTCCCGTTCGCGGATCACGGCCGACAGACACAGCAGCGGGAGCGTGCTCGCCAGCAGGAACAGCTGCAGGGAGTCGACTTCCTCGAGCGGGGACAGTGAGGAGAAGGGGCCGAGGCCGTTGAGTACATTCCAGCTCGCGACCATCGAGACAATCAGCGCGGCCCAGCCGATACCTCCCGGTCCGAACCTGAACGCCGCCCACAGGAGCAGCGGCAGCGGCAGATACAACACGGCGGCGAAGGCCTGGGATCCCGCCGATCGCGAGAAGGCGATGCCGCAGGTGACGAGCAACAGCCCGGTCAACGCGGCTCCTTCGACAACGCCGGCCCCGCGAATGCGCCGCCAGTCACGCGCCGCCAGGTCGACGATGGCCGGCACGACGATCAGGTGCGTCAGCACGTTGGATCTCGCGCGCGTGACGAACGCGGCGTAATAGCTGTCGCTCCACCCGGTGGCGACGGAGATGCCCGCGTCCGCGAAGGAGAGCAGCACGGTCGGAAGCGTGGCGCCGAACGCGACGAAGATCATCGTAGTGGCCAGACCGTCGAACACGAACGGACGCTGCGAACGTGTGATGCGTCGGACGAGAAACGCGCCGAGCGAGGCGTCGGCGCAGTTGGTCAAGAACAGCAGCGCCAGCACCAGCGGCGGCGCCCCGGTCCCCACCGACACCAGCATCTGCGCCGGGAACGCGGCGGCCAGGTACACGGGCCACCTCCTGAACGGCACGATCAGCAGCACCGCGAGCAGGATCGAATTGGGCAGCCATAGTACGGACTGCGGTGCGTTCGGCGACTGCAGCGCGAACCCAATCTGCGCGCCGAGATAGTAGGCCGCGGAGACGAGAATGGGTCCGACGGCGCCCTGCCCGGGCACCCGCCTCAGGACGGATCGAGCATCGGACAGCACAGGATCCACGAGGCATCTTGTCACATCTCGCCGAAATCATCGGGCGTCAGCCCGCCGCGCTGCCTCGATGGTGGCAATGTCGATCTTCTTCATCGGCATCATCGCCTCGAACGCACGCTTTGCCTCACCGCCGCCAGCCGCCATCGCGTCGGTTAGCGCGCGCGGGGTGATCTGCCAGGAGAGGCCCCAGCGGTCCTTGCACCAGCCGCACTGACTTTCCTCGCCGCCATTGCCGACGATCGCGTTCCAGTAGCGGTCCGTCTCTTCCTGATTGTCCGTCGCGATCTGGAAGGAGAAGGCCTCGCTGTGCTTGAAAGCCGGACCGCCGTTGATACCGAGACAGGGAATCCCAAGAACGGTAAATTCCACCGTCAGCACATCTCCCTTCTTGCCGCCCGGGTAGTCAGTGGGCGCCTCCCGAACAGCGGTCACTTTGCTATCCGGAAAGGTGGCAGCGTAGAAACGTGCCGCCTCATGCGCATCTTTGTTGAACCAGAGGCAGATCCTGTTCTTTGGATTCATGTTCCTGTGCTCCTTGTGCTCGGTGGCTTCGACGATCCTATGCAAGTTTCGGGCACCTCATTGGGAAGGCGAAAAATCACCGAGAAAGGGCCTCGTGTCACCTTTTTACGCTTCAAGCTCTCTGTTTGAGGGGAGGCGACATGAATATCGACTGTCCAACCACACCCTGGTGCGCTCTCCGCGCAGGACTCGGCGCCGCCGCGCTCCTGGCTGGAGGAGCGATGAGACTCATCGGGAGCGCGTCGACTGTATTCGCGCTCGTACTGACATTCGTCATCTCCGGGTCCGGTCAAGCGACAACCGCCCAACAGCGCGCCGGCGATCCTGACGACAACGGCGACCGACGGCGCCAGGAAGATGGCGGGCAGAAACATCGAACAGGACAGGCGATTTTTCGCTTCGACACCTTCGGCGACGAACAGTTGTGGACCAACGTATTGCGCTTGCACGAGCCGATCGCGACAGTCGATCCTGCGACGGCGCTGGCCGTCGGTCTCAAGGTGGATGTGGATGCCTTGCCGCGCGCACTCATCGCCGCCCTCCGCGCGGGACAGGTCGATCTCACGAGCCCCGCCGTCACCACGGAATTGCTACGGCTCAACGCCGTCGTCGGCATCAAAGGCACGGTGAATGAGACGGACGAGCTGACGAGTATCGGCGTCACGTGCGCGTTGTGCCACTCGACGGTCGACAATTCGTTCGCGCCTGGCATCGGCAAGCGGCTGGATGGCTGGGCGAATGTCGACTTGAATGTGGGGGCGATCGTCGCGCTGTCGCCGGCGTTGCCCGATGCGCTCAAGGCCGAGCTTCGCACGTGGGGCCCCGGCAAATACGATCCCCGACACCACGCGTTCGACGGCACGAACCTCGTTCCGCTGAACGAGCCATCGCTGCCGATTGTGATCCCGTCGATCTACGGATTGAAAGGTGTCGGCTTCGAAACGTACACGGCCGACGGGCCCATCTCGTATTGGAACAGCTACGTGGGAGTCGGGCAAATGGGCGGTCACGGCAGCTTCAGCGATCCACGCATCGGTCTCTTCATCACGCAGACACCGGACCTCGTCACCCCGAAGCTTCGGGCGTTGCTGGACTATCAGTTGAGCTTGCGCGTTCCGGATCCTCCAAAAGGAAGCTTCGACAAGGCAGCGGCGAGGCGCGGCAAGCAGCTGTTTCGCAACGAAGCGGGATGCGCGACCTGCCATCAGTCGCCGAACTTTACCGACGTCTTGAGTGGCCCCAGTCGCACGGTGCCATTCCTGCACGAACCGGTGGAGGTCGGCATGGATCCGGGCTATGCGGCCAGGACCGCGACAGGAAAGTACCGAACAACGCCGTTGCGCGGACTGTGGCAGCACGCGCCCTATTTTCATGATGGCAGCGCGCCCGATCTCCCCGCGGTGGTGAATCACTACAACCAGCTGTTTGCGCTCAACCTGACCGCGGCGCAGAAGGCCGATCTTGTTGAGTTCCTGAAATCGATCTGAGAGGCTCTATGAGCCCGATGAATCGCACATTGCTGGGACAGGACGCCAAGAATTTTCCGATCTCTGACGAAGAGGTCGTGCGGCGTCTGCGTGCCGGGGAGACCGGTCTGTTCGAGGTCGTCATGCGCCGGTACAACCAACGCCTGTATCGTGTCGCTCGCGCGATTCTCCGAGACGATGCGGAGGCTGAGGACGTGACGCAGCAGGCGTATGTGAACGCCTACCGGCACCTCGACCAATTCGCAGGCCGGGCCCTGTTTTCGACCTGGCTGACCAAGATCGCGGTACACGAGGCATTGGCTCGCGCTCGCCGGCGAGGCCGATTCGACGAACTGGAGGGCGTCAATGACTGGAACGGGGACGCCATGAGCGGGTTGAAATCGCCTGGGCCAGACCCGGAGCGCCAGGCGTTCGCCGGTGAGTTGCGCGCATTAATCGAATCCGCCATCGAGGCGCTGCCGGAGCATTATCGAGTCGTGTTCGTGATGCGCGAGGTCGAAGGGATGAGCACGACCGAGTCCGCCGAGTGTCTCGATATCACTGAGGAAACCACGAAGACCCGTCTGCACCGAGCTCGAAAGCTGCTGCGCGACACCCTGTACGAGCGTGCCGGCATCGAGAATGCGGCAGCCTTTTCGTTTGAGGCTCCACGATGCGACCGCATGGTAGCGGCAGTCTTTGAACAGATCTCGAATGCCGCTACCGTCGTTCCCGCCTCGACACGATCCGACTAGCAACCGGCCGGCTTTGCCCGCTTCACCAATCGGCGCGAATCGGTCGCGCGTTCAACTGCGAGGACGTGCGCACAATGCTCGGCGGTCCCGGCCGGTACAAGACCACGCTCAGCACGGCGACCGCGGCAAGCGTGATCACCGCCAATGCATCCGCCCCTATCGGGCCCAGGTCGATTCCGGTCAATTCGCGAATCAGCAGCTGGATGTAGGATGGCGGGTCGTGGTGGCCCAGCCGGGCCCGAACTTCCCAGTGCCAGTCGGTGAAGGGGCAGTAGCCCCAACCGTACCGGAGGCCCAAGCCAAACCAGGACAGCGCGGTGAGCGACACGGCCGCAAGGTGCCAGCGACGGGTTCGCCGCCAAATCCAGCCGAGGCAGTTGAACGCAATCCATGACGTGTGAAACACGAAGAAGACCACGTCGAGAACGTCATCGGTCATGAGGAGGGCCTGATGGCCCTTTCATTGCCTCCGCGTGAACGGCACGAACCGCACGGGTATCGTACGGCGCTCGATGATCCCCTGGCCCGTCTTCTCGGCGACGACGATCCACTGTGTCGTCGAACCCACGGGGGCCACCAACACACCGTCAGGAGCGAGCTGATCGAGCAGCGGCTGGGGGATGGTTTCCGGCGCGGCTGTCACCAGAATCCGATCGAACGGCGCCTCCTCCGGCCAGCCGGCATATCCGTCCCCCTCCCGCACATGCACGTTGTCGTGGCCGAGCTCCTTCAGGACGGCGGCTGCGCGCCGGGCTAGCGCCGGTACGATCTCCAACGTGTAGACCTCTCTTGCGAGACTGCTGAGAATCGCGGCCTGATAGCCGGATCCAGTCCCGATTTCCAGGACGCGATGATGAGGCGCCGTGCGCAGCAGCTCCGTCATGTAGGCGACGATGTACGGTTGTGAGATGGTCTGTCCCAACCCGATCGGAAGCGGGTTGTCCTCGTAGGCGCGCGAGATCAGTTCCGGCGGCACAAAGCGCTCGCGTGGCACCTTGCGCATCGCGTCGAGCACGCGTGGGTCGGTCACGCCGCGTGACGCAATCTGGCGTTCGACCATCTCTAGTCTACGTTGCTCGTGGGTGTCCGCTCGTTGTGACAATACCGCTGCACCGGGGGCAGCCGGCGAACCTGGCTCTGCGACGACCAATATCACGACGAACGCGCTGAGTGCACCGAGGGCCGCTCCGGTAGCGACGTCCATGACGCAATGGTAACCCCCCGTGGCGGCGCCGATCGAGATGGGAACGGCAGGCAACAAGTGGACCGCCGCACCATAACGACGACTCCGTCACGACGATGGCCATGCTGCTCACCGGTTCTCAGGCGGGATCTTTGCCTTGAACTTTCTCGTCCGCGCGGCGAGCGTCGTCAACCACTTGATCTCCAGGTCCGTGCCAGTGCGGAAGATGTCGATCCACGTCTGCGGGAGGACCGAGAAATCAATCTTGTGACGGCTCCAATCAGGCCGGCGGCCGTCGTAGTCGGATACTCCGTAGTCGCGTCCAAGTTCCCAGGAGCCGAAGAGCATTCCAGTGCGGTCCTGCACCTTCGGGTCCGCCGCTACGGCGGCGATCGCCCGTCCGACAAACAACGGTGATTCCGACTGCAGGAAGTTCGAATCCTTCTTGCCCGCCTCTCGCCAGTTGTCTTCTGTGACGCCGAAGTGCTGCAGCATGGATTCCGAGCGTAGGAAACCGGGAGTCACGGCCATCACAGTGACGCCATGCGACGCGAGCTCGGCAGCCCAAAGGAGCGGGAGCACTTTCTGCGACATCTTGACGGCCTGCGACATCGGATTCCCGCCTCCGCCGATCATGTCGTTCTCCGTCACTTCCACAATGAGTCCGCGTTTGGCGGGCATCATGGCGAGTGCCGCATGCTTCGCGGTCATGATGCGGGATGTGAGACCCTGCCGAAAGATTGCGTCCGCGGTCTTCAGGTCCGCCTGCCAGAGGAGGCCGTACACGCCCATCAACGGGTCTTCGCCCGCCACGCTGTCGACGACGACATCGATGCGCTTGTGCGCGCGCCTGATGCGCCGAAATAGCGCTTTTACGTCCTGTTCATTGGTGTGATCGACGCGAAGCGCGATGGCGGTACCGCCGGCCGTCTTGATCATCTCCGCGGTTTCGTCGATCGTCTCGGGCCGCCCGTACGGAGACGGCTTGCCTTTGACGCTTCGACCGGTGCAGTAGACCGTCGCGCCGGCTTCGCCGAACGCCCGTGCGATGCCACGGCCGGCGCCTCGCGTCGCCCCCGCGACAAGGACCACACATCCAGTCAGCGGCTTGCGGAAAGATCGCTTCTTTGCCATGTCGAGCGTTTGCGGTGCTCGCGCAGGTCATGCAGCGCTGCGGATTCGCGGAACCGACGCTGCGGAGGCGCGCCCAGATGTGAATTGCGTTCGATCGAGCTTTCACGAAGGAGGGCACGGATTCATTCCGTGCCCTCTCTACGTACGCAATGAGTTTGACTTGCTGACTAGCGAATCGGGATCGTCTGCGCCCAGTAGACCCAGTCGCGCCCTTCCGGCGGTCCGAGCTGTTGTCCACCGCCGCCGCCGCGCCCGCCACCGCCACCCTGCGGACCGGCGCCGGCGTTGGCGCCTCCTTCACCCTGTGGTTCGGGAGGAACCGGCATGTCGTTGAGGTGGGTCACTCTTCCACGCAGTGCCATGGCCTGCTGCTGGATTCTCGCGTTCTGACGCAGCTGATACGAGCTGCCCACAACGTTGTAGATGGACCTGCCCGTCATCACGAAGCCGTGTCCAGACAGGAGCGCGCCCTGTTTCGCGCCGAGCGCAGCCGCGACACCTTTGCCCAACGCCGGGTTCGACAGCAGGGGCTGCTTCGGATCCAGCGTCGAAATATTGAAGACCGGAAGTCCATCGCCGATGAAGGCGGCGCCGTTCACGACGGGACGCAGCTGCGACGCGCTCGGTGAACGCGACAATCTCCGGCGTCCGCGCGTACAGCACCGCCATCACGTTCGGATTGGCCTTGTAGATCTCGTCGTCAATCGACAGTCCCATCGTGTCGGGACCCGGCTTGGTGAAATCGCGCTCGATGATGTCCTTGTCGGTCACGCTGCCTGGCGCCGCGGTGGCCACGAAGTAGCTGTTCGGGTTGCTCGGATTGCGCAGGCTGACGTGGCCCGACGTGTCGAGAATCCCGACGGACTCGTCGGTGAGGATGCGGTTTGCGACAACCAGGTCGTGCCGCGCCGCGCCGACCGGATCGCTGGGCTTTGCCGGCATCGGTGCCGGGTTCACCGGAACCTTCCCGTTTTCTGCCAGCAGATCCACGCGCCGGTAGTGATCCCACGCCTTCTGATCCGCCGCCGCGTCATCCACGATGGCTTCGGGCGTGCCGGCACTGCCAATCGACACGCGACGCCATTTGCAACCGGGCATTGTTGCGCAGCGCGACGGACGCGATGGATGACTTCCGGCAGTGACTTCGCGGTGAGCGTGATGCCGTGGCCCCAGAGCAGCACCGCTTCGTTGTTGCCCAGTTTCTCCGCCATCGACTGGCCAAGGGGGTTGTCGCTGACGATGCCGCTGCGGCCGTTGTTCACCGGCCTGATATCCCACACCGGAACCTGCCTGTTCGGTCCCCAGTAGAGCGGCACCGAGCTCATGCCGAATGCCACGAACTCCGGGGTATGCGCGTGGACGACCGCCATCACATCCGGCCTGGCCTTGAAGACCTGGCCATGCAGGAAGGTTTCGCGCGCATTGTCATTGCGAGGGCCCTGGACGGGCGTGCTCTCGAGGTCGTACTCGATCATGTCGCTGAGGCTTGCGCCACCCGGGGCGACGAAACGCGCCATGTACCAGTGGTTCGGATTCGTTTTGCTGCGCGCGCTCACGTGCGCCTGGATGTCGAGGATGCCGACCTCGCGCGTGAGAATCCGGTTCGCCAGGACGAGGTCTTCGAGGAGAGCCTGCTCCGGAAGGGGCGCTGCCGGCTGAGGTGCCGCCGCCTGTCCCTGTCCCTCGCCCCCTGTGTTTCTGTGCCGCCCGCCGGAGCTTGAGACGAGCAGCTCACCAGCAGCATCGTTACAAGAACAACCATCGCCGAACGCCAAATCAGCATCGCGCGTGCCATATCTCTCACCTTCCTAGAAGATAGAAAGCACCACCGAGAGCCCGCCAAGTATATAGAAATGTGCGAAGCTCTGCCGCACGATGAGAGTCCCATCCGCGACAGCCTAGGCCGTCTTGTTTGATCGACGCCACGTGCCCGGCGACTCTCCCAGCAGCTTCTTGAACGCTCGACTGAACGCGGCCTCCGATTCGTAGCCCACGGCGGCGGACGCCTCCGCCACAGGCCGGCCTTCGAGCAGCAGCCGAGACGCGAGCTGCATCCGCCACAGCGCCAGGTACTGCATCGGGGGCTGGCCGACCATCTCTGCGAAGCGATCCGCAATTACCGACCGGGAGACACCGACCACCCGCGCCAGGGACTCGACCGTCCATGCGATGGCCGGCTCGCCGTGAAGCGCGGCCAGCGCCTGCCCGACGACCGCATCCCGCAACCCTGCGAGCCACCCGGTCTGCGAGAGCGGCAGCGTTTCGACATGCCTGCGGATCGCCTCGACGAACATCAGCTCCGACATGCGCGCGAGGATGTTGTCGCGACCCGCGCGCGCGGTGCCCGACTCGCGCACGGCGATGTTCAGCAGTGCGGAGAGCCATCCGCTCGTCGCTTCGTGGCCCGTCCCCGACAAGTGAATGGTCCGGGGCAGGGCGTTCAACAGCGGATTGAACGGACGTTCGTCGCATCCGAGGAAACAGCAGACAATCCGCGTGCGGTCGGGTCCCCCGCCTCCGCGTTCGTAGACCAGCGGCAATGGCGTCGTTGGCCTCACGAACAAGGACATGTCGGGAGTGGCTCGCATGCCGGGCGCGCTCGACAGCACGTGGGGGTCTCCCTGCGGAAACACGATGAGGTCGCCTTCCGCGAGATGGATCGGCGGCTCGCCGACGACGTGCCCCCAGCACGAGCCGCGCGCGATCAGGTGGTACTCGATCACGCGCTGGGCTCCTGGCATCACTGTCGCCGCGATCTCGCGCGATGCCGGCGCCTCCGCCACCCACGGCGAGCTCAGGTCGAAGTCGAAGTACACCGCACCGGTGAGGCGCACCGAGCGAAGCACGTCCGACAGGACGTCAGCCGACATGCCAGCACGCGGCGCGCCGGACGCCTGGGCATCCCATTCGGACGCCGGAGCATGTTGTTTGCGCATTTGGATGGTCTGCCAAGCAAATCGGACGCTCGCGCATGGCTGCAACACCATATCTCACATAGCGTGGACGTGCCGCGCAATGCCGCGTGGCTCGAATCAAAGGATCAGCGCAATGACACCTGTTGTATCGCCCGCGTCCGGCGCACCGCTGCAGACCGCGACCACCAAACGCGTGAGGGCGCTTGCCGAGCGCCTCGAAGAAGGAGCCCGTGCTCTCGAAGCCGTCGCGAGCGTGCTCACTGACACGGAGTGGCAGACCCGCATTCCGGGAGACGGTCGCACGGTCGGCGTCGTCGTTCACCACGTCGCCACCATGTACCCGCTGGAGATTCAACTGGCGCAGGTGCTCGCCGGTGGGCAGCCGATCACCGGTGTGACCTGGAACGTCGTCCACGACATCAATGCCACGCATGCCAAGGCGAACGCCGCGGTGACGAAGGATGCGGCGCTCGACCTGCTGCGCCTCAACAGTGCGGCAGCCGCCGCTGCGATTCGTGCGCTCAGCGACGAAGAGCTCGACAGGGCGGCTACTGTCTCTCTCAATGCCGACGCGCCGCTGACGTGCCAGTTCTTTCTGGAGGATCACGCGGTACGCCATAGCTACCATCATCTCGCGCGGATACGTGCCGCGCTCGAGTCGTCTGTCGCCTAGGGAGGACCACAACCATGACTACTATGACGAACGTGATGTCGTGCGACACCGCCATCCCGATGGAGCGTGCCCGTGCGATCAAGGTGCGGCAGCAGGCAATGTGGGCGTCTGGCGATTTCTCCGTGATCGGTGCGACGCTGCAGATTGTCGGTGAGCTGCTGAACGAAGCGGCGGATGTTCGTGCGCGCCACAAGGTGCTGGACGTCGCGGCTGGCAGCGGCAACGCCACGCTGGCGGCGGCGCGGCGATTTGCCAGCGTGACGTCCACTGACTACGTGCCTGCGCTTCTCGAACGTGGACGCCGGCGTGCGGATGCCGAAGGGTTCACCGGCATCACCTTCGAGGTGGCGGACGCCGAAGTGCTGCCGTACCCGGATGCGAGCTTTCACGTCGTGCTCTCGACCTTTGGCGTGATGTTCGCGCCCGACCACCAACGGGCCGCGGCCGAGCTCACGCGGGTGTGCATGCCGGGAGGCCGGATCGGGCTGGCGAACTGGACGCCCACCGGTTTCCTCGGACAGCTCCTGCGGCTCATTGCCCAGTACGTGCCCCCGGCACCCGGGGTACAGTCGCCTCTTCTGTGGGGGACCGAGGCGCACGTGCGCGAGCTCTTCGCTGGCGCGAAGAAGATCGACCACACGACTCGGATGTTCGCGTTTCGATATGAGTCGGCGGAGCATTGGGTGCATGTGTTCCGGAGCTTCTACGGCCCCACCCACACCGCCTTTCTGGCACTCGACGAGGATGGCAGGGCGGCTCTGGAGGCCGACCTCATCGCCTTGCTGCGGTCGCGGGATGTGGGCGGACGAGATGGACTCGTCGTCCCCGCCGAGTATCTGGAGACCGTGATCACGATATGAGCGAGACGATTCGATGAGTGCCACGCGACGGCTGATGGCGGTGCTCGCCCACCCCGACGACGAGTCGTTGGGTGTGGGCGGCACGTTGGCGAAGTACGCGTCAGAGGGGGTGGACGTGTGCCTGGTGACCGCAACACGGGGCGACGCCGGGCGCTTCCGCGGTTATCGCAGCGGGGAAGATGGGCATCCCGGCCCGGCAGCCGTGGCAAGCACCCGCGAGGGAGAGTTGCGGGCGGCCGCGGCCGTGCTGGGGCTTCGCGAGGTCTCAGTGCTCGGCCATCGCGACCAGCAGCTCGATCGCGCCGATCCACGCGAGGTTGTCGGGCAGATCGTCGCAGATGTCAGGAAATTCCGTCCCGATGTCGTGGTCACATTCGGTCCGGACGGCGCGTACGGGCATCCGGATCACATCGCGATCTCACAATTCACGACAGCAGCCATGGTCGCTGCGGCCGACGCTTCGTTCCTCGCTGACGGCTCAGCGGCGGTGGGACCACCGCATTCGGTGTCGAAGCTCTACTACATCGCCTGGCCGAAGTCGACGTGGGCTGCCTATCAGTCGGCGCTCCGGACGTTGTCCACGACCGTCGATGGCGTCGAACGCCTGGCGACGCCATGGCCGGACTGGGCCATCACGACCGTGATTGACACGAGCGACCTGTGGCCCACCGTGTGGCGAGCTGTCTCGTGTCACGAATCGCAACTCGCGTCATACGAACGGTTGAAGGACCTGGCGCCGGAGCACCACAGGACGCTGTGGGGCAGCCAATCGTTCTATCGCGTCTTCAGCACCGTCAACGGCGGACGGGCACGTGAGACCGATCTGTTTGAAGGGATAGACCGATGAAAGACGACTCAGTGAGAGGGGCGCCGCTGGCGATGGACGCCGCGACGTTCCGCGCGCTCGGGCATCGCCTTGTGGACCAGCTGGCCGCATCCCTGGAAGCGGTGCCGCGTGGTCCCGTCACGCGTGCCGAATCCCCTTCGGCGGTGCGTCAGGCGTTCGACTTGTCGGAGCCGCTTCCTGAATCGGGAACGGACCCCGGGGTGCTTCTGGAGCGGACCGCTCAACTGCTGTTCGAGCACTCATTGTTCAACGCACACCCGCGTTTCTTCGGCTACATCACCGCGGCGCCCGCGCCGATAGGCGTACTCGGCGACTTTCTGGCGGCGGCAGTCAACGCCAACGTCGGTGCCTGGACGCTTTCGCCGGCAGCGACGGAAATCGAGTCGCAGACCGTGCGCTGGATCGCCTCGCTGATCGGGTATCCGTCCGACTGCGGGGGCTTGCTGGTGAGTGGCGGCAACATGGCCAACGTCGTGTGTTTCCTGGCCGCGCGCGCGGCCAAAGCCGGTTGGGACGTGCGCGCCGACGGTGTCGCTCGCGCGTCCGGGCAACGCCTTCGCGTCTACGGCTCGGCGGAAACCCACACCTGGATCCAGAAGGCCGCCGACATCGGCGGGATCGGCACCGCGTCGATCCGATGGATTCCGACGGACGACAAGCTTCGCATGGACGTCTCCGCGCTGCGCCGACAGATCGAAGCAGACCGCGCAGCAGGAGACGTGCCGTGCATGGTGGTCGGCACCGCAGGGTCCGTGAGTACCGGCGCGGTCGATCCACTACGGGAGATCGGTGCCGTGTGCAGGGAACATGATGTCTGGTTCCACGTTGACGGCGCCTACGGTGGTTTCGCGGCGGCCCTTCCCGACGCGCCTGACGATCTGCGGGGACTGACGACGGCCGACTCGGTGGCCGTGGATCCGCACAAGTGGCTGTATGCGCCGCTCGAGGCCGGCTGCGCACTGGTACGAGATTCCCAGCTGCTGCGGGCTGCGTTCGCCTATCACCCGCCTTACTACCACTTCAATGAGCAGGCGACCAACTACGTCGACTTCGGACCGCAGAACTCGCGTGGATTCCGTGCCCTCAAGGTGTGGCTTGCCTTGAGGCACGTGGGGGCCGCCGGGTACCGCACGATGATCGCCGACGACATCCGGCTGTCGCGAGTCATGGCCGACGCGGTTCGTCGTAATGAGGATCTGCAGCTTGTCAGCCAGGAGCTCAGCATCACCACGTTTCGCTATGTTCCGCGTGAGCTTCGGGCGAGGGTGGGCGAGCCGGCGATCGAGCATCGTCTCGATGCACTCAACCGCAGGCTTGTCGATCGAGTACAGTCCGGCGGCGAGGTCTTCCTCTCCAACGCCGTCGTCGGTGACCGGTACGTGCTGAGGGCGTGTATCGTCAATTTCCACACGACGCGCGTGGACGTGGAGGCAACGGTCGACATTGTCGTGCGGCTCGGCCGCGAAGTGGATGGCGAGCTGGTCGGGAGTGTCGCTGGAGGCGGCTGAGAAACGC